>NZ_JBXALN010000006.1:0-442881 GCF_058799535.1 Pseudomonas sp. GW822-FHT06D10
CGCCACGACACGGTTGAAGCCAACAGCTACAGCGAACTCAAGGCCGAGGAACACCGCACCATCCACGGCGAGCGCAAAACCGAAATCCGCGCCGACGACCACCTGAACGTGGCGCAAGACCAGCACATCAAACTGGGCACCGCACAACTGCTCCAGGCCGGCCGCGAGATCCACCTGCAAGCGGGCCAGAAGATGGTGATCGAGGCGGCCAGTGAACTGACGGTGCAAGCCGGGGGCAGCTTTATCAAGCTCGATGCCAGCGGCGTCAGCGTGAATGGAGCGTTGCTCAAGGTGAATGCGGGAGGTGCAGCAGGGGCTGGCTCTGGCATTGGAATCCAGTCGCCGGTGCTACCCGGTGTGGCGGATAAGGATAAGGCCGGGAGCTTGATGGAGAAGGCCTTGGTGAATCCATTACAAGAGCCGATTGAGCCTCAGCTAAAACGGCTGATCAATTTCTCCGGCTGATGAAGACTCCCTGATACAGGGGGGGGCAAGGACGAAGTCATGACAGAGGCATCGGGCAACCAAAAGACAATCGATAAAGTCGAGAACTGGGTATTTCCACTGAAAGTGGGAGCGACCCGGTCGATAGATCCACAGCAGTATTACAAGGCCTTGGCCAAGGCCGAAGATGGTTTCTATCCCATAGGTGTCAATGGCCTTTGGCATGGTGGTGTGCATTTCGATGACGCCAGCGGACTGGTTTCAGACAAGACTGAAGTTCGCTGCATCGCTGACGGCGAGGTGGTGGCGTATCGAATTGACAAGACTTATCCGGTATCCGAGTACGGCTCGAAGAGCGCGCCATTTTCCACGGGCTTTGTGTTGGTCAGGCACCGCCTTGAACTCCCTGCACCTCCCGCGTCACCTGCCACGGCGGGTCCTAGCCTGATTTTCTTCAGTCTGTACATGCATTTGCTGGATTGGCAGGGCTATCAAACCAGTCCGGCACTCAAGCGCCCCGGCTTCTGGGACGCCACCTACAAGGTCAAAGCGGCAGCATCCGACAAACTACTGGGGCTTAGGGTTCGTAGCAGCGACTCTGGTGGTAATACGCCGATATTGACGGTATTGCCTCGCGGAACCACGGTGTTCACCAAACCCGCACCCGATACTCAGAGATGGCTGGAAGTGGTCGACGTCATACCGGCGGTAGCCGAATTGGCCGAGCAGACTGGCTGGGTATTCAAGGAAGAAATGCAGCGTATTTCTGCGGATCAATACTTTGTGGGGGACAAGGCCCGAGATCTTCCATCGCAGCAGAAAAATGGCGCAATCGTGCGTGATGCTTTTGCTCAGGGAAGGCCAATAGGCTTTCTGCCGGTAGGCACGCAAATCAGAATTAGCGACGAAAAAAACTCTGGCAAATACCGCAAGTTGCTCGAAATTGTCAGTGGTGAGTCCATGCCAGTTCTTGTTCCAGAGGTTGAGGGAGTGTTGCCAGGGTATGTCTCCCTTGATCTTCTGGACGCAATGAGCAGACCGGGGGATATGGACAAGGTTGTCCCTTTGAAAACGGCTTATAAAGTCAAGGCGGGCGAACTTCTTGGACATGTGGGCAAGTATCAGAATCAATCGGACTCCGCGCCGAAGAATCTGCTGCATCTGGAAGTGTTTAGCTGTGAAGACGTCAAGACGTTTATCCAACAGAGTCGAGCCACAGCGGCCAACTTGCCTGCAAAGGACAGAACCCTGGTCAAGGTCGCAAAGGGTGCAAAGCTGATCAGCCATGTGGCGGGTATGAGTGCAACAACCCCACCCAAGGCATCCGACCCAGGTCACCAGATTGGTTATGACTTGATCATCCCGTTGCAGGTATTGGAATCATTACCTCCAGAGAAAAAGATCAAGGCGCCGGTGGTCATGGGCGGCCTGACCACTTACACATACTGGTGGCATCTGGAAGGCATGCTGGCTGATGTCTCGGGCAACGCCATCAGTGGCTGGTTTGCTGAACCGGATATCGCGCTATCGCGACATTCGTCTTTTGAGTGGGAAGGTTTCACTTTCCTTGAAGAAACCGTCAGCCATGTTGAGCACTACGCTGCCTTTCTGGAGGCACAGAAAGAACTTACGGAAGAAGAGCTTGCGACTTATCAGCCTGAAGTTGTAAAGGCTGGAGCAGGCCCCGTCACACAGTCCCTGTACAAAATTCTTGATAAAGATGGTGATAAAAAGCTACTGCCTGATGAAATAAGGGAGGCGCTGGGTAAACCTTGGTTCTCTCAACCGATTTCGCAGATGCTTGTTCAGTATGAGAGTGAGTGGGATTACAAGGCTGATCAATGGGACTCCCTGGATGAATTGATGAAGGACAGCGAAAGCCAGCCCAATAAGGATTGGATCGAAGAAAAGACGAGAATTGAAAAGTTAAGTTGGTGGGGGCATGGAGTTGATCAGAGCGGAACAAATGAAGGCTCTAAAGTCTGGAGTGTTCATCCGGTTGGTATGATTTCAATGTTTTTTACCGGTGCTGTATGTAGCTGTTCAGGAACGATTACACCTGAGCAAATGAAGGCCATTGCCCCTTATGCGACACAGGCCAATATTGATAAATACACTGATCTGTTAGCAGAGATGTATCAGCGCTCAGGGATTGCCACCTGTATCAGTAAAGTGCATGTTCTTGCTCAGATGCTGCATGAGAGTGGTAGTCTGCAGTTTACGGTGGAAATAGTAGACCCTAACGACCCTCCTGGTTATTCGCCCTATATAGGTCGTGGTCTTATTCAGATCACGTTTCAGGTGAATTATCGCGCCTATGGTCATTATGTCGGTGAAAGTTTCGAAGGTTTGCCGAATTATCATAAAATGGCTCAGCTTCCTCATAGTGTGCTTTCTGTAGGTTGGTACTGGTCGGAATACAAGAAACTAACCTTGCATTCAGATGCTGATGATTTCATCTACTGTACAGCGCTCGTTAATGGTGGCTTCAATGGTTATGATGATCGATTGCAGTTTCTCAATCGAGCTCTAAGAGTTTTGGATATGCAGGGCTGTACCAAGCTCAATAATCAAGGTGTTTATGGGCTTGTGGATAGTAAAGCGTACGATAAAGCTAAGCTTTCATTCGCATGGGGGCTCTGGAGTGATCCAGGTGGTGGTAAAAACGGAAAAACGAAAGATCAAGCGCAAGCGATAATAGGATATAGGCGTTTTCTTGAGTTGTATGATGCAGATCCAGCGATCGGTGAGAACGCTGTATTAACGTATTATGCCCCGGGGCGTACGGCTACAGTCGCTAAACAGTATGCTGAAGCACGACTGCTTGCACTTGGAGGTGCGCTGTGAGGACTTTGTTATTCGTTTGTGTCTTGCTGTGGAACAGCATTTCTTGCGCAAGTCTTGAGTGTGATGTGGACCTCAATGGAGATGGGCAATGTGATTCGTATTCTGTTGTTAGCTCGGAGCCTGATAGCGAACTTTCAGAGGTGACTATTAAGGTTGGTGGTTCCGGGCAGGAGAGGAAAGGGATATTTAGTCTGGGTAATGGTGGTCTGTTACCTGGGTATATTCCGGGGGATTTTTCATTGTTGTTGGATTTCTACACCCGAAATACTGATTTGACGAAGTACGATTTCAGATGGGTGCCAGCGTTGAAGGATTGGGTGCTTTACAAAACCTCAACCTGGGTAGAACCAAGCAGAGATGAAAAGTATTCTCTTGGTAACGAAGTGCTTCCAGATGAGGCTAGGTTTCCACAGCAGTTTCATGTGCAGCGCATAAAGTGCTGTGTATTGTTTTCGGAGTTTTCAGGTGGTGGTCCTGTTTTGCAGGAGTTATCTTCCGAGGATGCTGTGCGTGAAGTAAGTAAAGATTTTCAGTTTGTGCTTGAAAATTATCGCTTGGGTGAGAATGGTTCGCTGCTTTATAGGGTAGATGATAAAGGGAAAAAAATACCGAAGGTTGCTCCTAAGGACTTTCTGTATGAGATAACTTTGATTCTTGGAGAGGGTAATGCTTCATTTGTTAATGACTATGCTCGGTTTTTGTATCAAAACGAAAATTTTGTGATGTCTGCATTTCTTCTTAGGGATATTCATAAGAAGTACCCGGAAAAAGTAGAGGTCACTATCAATCTGGCAGATGCTTATTCGGGTATGGGTATGCAGAAAGAAGCTTGTGCTCTGTATAAGGAGTATGTAGAAAAAATGCTTGCACTTGGTCGTGAATATCAAATTTCCGAACCAATCAAGTCAAAGGCGCACTGTATATGATGATTTGTGTAGGGCGAATTTTTCCTGGCGGGAGTTACAGTTGAGCCGGGATCGCATGACTGTTTTATTTTTCCTCCGGTGACCTATTCGGGAGAGGATGCCTGATTCTGGGAGTTGATTAAAATCCGTTTCTTGAGTTTTTAGTGTTCTTGTGTTTTTTCTCTTGGGGGTAAACAAGAGTAAATGCACGGAAGCGAAATTTTTATGGCAACACATGCTCGTGTGCACCTTGAGCAGATTTTGTCCTTCCTCGTAGCCAAGACCCGGATCATGCTATTGCTTCTCCAACGGCAATTTTACCCATCGGCATCGCTCCCAGCGCTGATAATGCCCGCCTGAAAATTGACCCAACGCCAACGGAGCGCGTCGCGCCCATGTTCGTCATCACCCCGCAGGACCCTGAGACTTACCGGCGGCAAACCCGTCGCAGCACTTTGATCATTGCGCAGGTGTTCATCGCCCTGGCCATGCTTTTTTCCAGCGCCGCGGTGGCGCTGTTCGGTCAGCCGGGGGGGGGGGCTCCGGTCTGCTGATCATCGCTGCGTGGACGACCCAGTTTCTGCTCTGTAGCAACCAGATATTTGATCAATTCCTACGATGCGCCGGAGAGTTCGTAGCGCCTTGCCATATGGACCTCTAACCAATCATGGCGGTAATTCTACCTACACCGACTTTTCGTACAGAACCTAACGTTTCAATGCACTACTCAGCACATCCGGATGATGGGGGGATTGCTTTTGTCTGGGCTCCAAGATTTGGTCCAGATATAGTTGCAGAGAACAAATATAATGCGTGTGACTCGGGCGGTTTTTACTGGGTGTCTAAAGTCTTCTCTGGTGGAATTAATATAAACAGAGTTTCAGATAGGTTGTACTCAGCAAATAATATAGGCCTGATCAATCGCCTGGTTAACGGCGGCGGCAACGGATACTACGAAAGACAAGCCTACACTGCCTACATGCTTCGGAGACTCACAGACAGCATTGATGTAACTCAAACATTAATTATATCTCCTACAGGAAAGGCTACTATCCATGCAAATATGCAGCCTGCGGAGTAATTAAATGAATACTAAGAAAGCAATTTTGGCAGCTTTAGCAGTTTTTGTGTGCGCATCTATTCAAGCGCAATCGCTAAAATTCAACCCCAATAAAGAAAGCGAAGTAAAACTTTCGTGGAGCGGATCAAGCCTGAATGTAAACGTGAAAAATAATGGCCACCACAAAGTAAATGACTTTATTTTTGAAACAGACAAGAAGCTACATATAAAACTTGATGACTTCAATTTTGATGGATTGGAGGATTTTGCTGTTTGGCACACTGACGACGGAATGGGCACTTACACGATCTTTAGAGTCTTCGTTTACGACGCTAAAAAAGGAGAGTTCACAGAGAACTTCCCTAGCTGCGGTGATGAGTTCATCAATCTCATCATTGATAAAAAGAACAAAAGCCTAAACAGTACCTATTATGAAGACAACATCCCAAAGCAGTGCGTTACTACGCTTCCGGCGAAAGCGGCCAACCGCTAATCAGCACTTACCCGTATCACAAGGAACACTTCGCCCGTAGCAAGACGCCTATCTGCAACGCGCACAGCTCAACCGAGCTGAAGTGCTCCAGCGCGAAATCACCGAGCTGGAGCGCCAGGGCTTCACCCTCGATGTGGAAGAGCGCCTGGGCGGCCTCAAGCCGGAGGACATCGCCGAACTCGGCAAGCCGAAAGACGACGAAGGCGAAGACGAAGACGCCAAACCCTACGCCCTCAAGGACCTGCCCGGACTCAAAATGGTGATCGCTACACTCACCGCCTGCAACCCCGAACCCGGCAGCCCCCTGGCCGAAGGCGAACAGGCGTACTCCCGGGATATCTACGTGCACTCGAAACTGCTGGTGGTGGACGATGTGTTCAGCCTGCTCAGTTCGGCGAATATCAATACGCGCAGTATGCACACCGACTCGGAACTGGGGCTGGCTGCGCCGGATGCGGAGTTGGCGAAGAACTGGCGAGATGAGTTGTGGAACCTTCACCTCCACGTCCCCCTAGAGGCTGTTACAGCCAAGCTGGTTGCGCTTGCGCGCCACGCGTTATGCCTGGTACGCACAAAAAAAGGCGGCTACCCCAAGGTAGCCGCCCCTTTCATGCCTGCCGGTAAAGCTTATTCCGCCAGTTTGTAGGCAATGATGTAGTCGCCCATCTTGGTGCCCAGGGAGCCGTGGCCGCCCACGACCACCAGCACATACTGCTTGCCATCCTTGCCGGTGTAGCTCATCGGCGTGGCCTGGCCACCCGCTGGCAGGCGGGACTTCCACAGCTCCTTGCCGTTCTTCACGTCATAGGCGCGGATGTACTGGTCCAGGGTGCCGCTGAGGAAGCCCACGCCACCACCGGTAACCATGGAGCCGCCCATGCTCGGCACGCCCATCGGCAGCCCGATCGGGATCGGCGAGCTGTCACGGCTGGTGCCGTTCTTGTGCTTCCACACCACTTTGTTGGTGGTCAGGTCGATACCGGCCACGTAGCCCCAGGCCGGAGCCTGGCAAGGTACGCCGAGCGGCGACATGAACGGGTGCATGATCACCGCGTAAGGCGCGCCGGTGTTGGGTTGCACGCCCGAGGTCTCGCTTTCGCGCTTGCTCCCGGCAGCCACTTCGGCACGCGGCACCAGCTTGGAAACGAAGGCCATGTAGTTCGGGCTGGTGAACAGCAGTTGGCGAACCGGGTCCAGGGACACGCTGCCCCAGTTGAACACGCCCACGTTACCCGGGTAGATCAGGCTGCCCTGCACCGACGGCGGGGTGTACTGGCCTTCATAGCGCAGCTCCTTGAACTGGATGCGGCACAGCATCTGGTCGAACGGCGTCGCGCCCCACATGGCTTTCTCGTCCAGTGGCGGCGGCAGCAGGTTCAGGTCCGAACGGGCCTGGGTTGGCGCGGTGTGGTCGCCTTCGACAGCGCCGGTGGGGGCCGGTACTTCACGGATCGGCACGATCGGGGTGCCGTCGCGACGGTCCAGCACGTACAGGCTGCCTTGCTTGGTCGGCTGGATCAGCGCCGGCTTGACGCCGTCCGCAGTCTTCATGTCGAGCAGGGTCGGCTGGCTGCCCACGTCCATGTCCCACAGGTCGTGGTGGGTGAACTGGTAGTTCCAGCGCAGCTTGCCGGTGTCGATGTCCAGGGCCACGGTGCCGGCGCTGAATTTCTCGGCGCCCGCGGTGCGGTTGCCGCCCCATTGGTCAGGCATCTGGTTGCCCAGTGGCAGGTAGACCATGCCCAGTTTCTCGTCGACGCTGGCCAGGGACCACATGTTCGGCGAGTTGCGGGTATAGGTCTTGCCTTCCGGCAGCGGAGTGGTCTCGTCCGGGTTGCCCGAATCCCAGTTCCACACCAGGTGGCCGTCGTGCACGTCGAAGGCGCGGATCACGCCGGACGGCTCGTTGGTCGACTCGTTGTCGGTCACGTGGCCGCCAATGATCACCAGGTTACGGGTGATGGCCGCCGGGGAGGTGGAGTAGTAGCCGCCCGGGGTGAATGGGCCGATACCGGCCTTCAGGTCCACGGCGCCCTTGGTGCCGAAGTCTTCGCAGACCTTGCCGGTGTCGGCGTTGATGGCGATCAGGCGCGCATCGGCGGTAGGCAGGAACAGGCGACGCGGGCAGCTGGTAGCGATGGCCTGGCCCGCGGGGGACAGGGTGGCCGGCTGGCTGATGGCGTCGGCGTTCTTGAAGTTGGCTTCGTCGTAGTACGACACGCCACGGCAGGTCATGTGTGCCCAGCCACGGAAGTCGTCGCCGTTGGGGCCCTGGATCTGCGGGTCGAAGCGCCAGATTTCCTTGCCGGTATCCGGGTCCAGGGCCAGCACCTTGCTGTGGGCGGTGCAGGCATAGAGCTTGCCGTTGACCTTCAGCGGGGTGTTTTGGTTGGTGATTTCCACCGGGTCCTTGTCGGTCGGCATGTCGCCGGTGCGGATGCGCCAGGCTTCCTGCAGCTTGCCGATGTTGGCCGGGGTGATCTGCTTCAGCGGCGAGTAGCGATCGCCGAACTCGGTGCGGCCGTAGGCCTGCCATTCACCGTCGGGGATGGCCGGCGCGGTGCTGGTCATGTCCGCGGTGTCGCGGCCCAGGTCACCGGAGATTTCCCCGGGGTTGGTGAACTGGCTGCCAATGGCGGCGCCACCGGCCAGGACCACGGCCACGCTCAGGGCAGCGGTGCCCAGCGGGGCCGGGCCATCGCGCAGCAGCGGGCGACGGAACCAGGGCAGCAGCAGGACCACGCCGAGGGCGAACCACAGCGACAGGCGTGGCACCAGTTGCCACCAGTCCAGGCCGATTTCCCATAGCGACCAGACGGTACTGGCGAACAGTACCAGGGCGTACAGGCCCAGTGCTGCGCGTTTACCGGCCAGCAGCAAGAGGCCGGTCAACGTCAGGCCGATACCGGCCAAAACGTAGTACAGCGAGCCGCCGAGCATGCTCAGCTTGATCCCCCCGGCCAGCAAGGCCAGGCCCATTAGCAGCAGCAAGATCCCGAGCAGGCTTGGCAGCAAGCGGCTCGGACTTGAAGCACCCTCAGTGCTCATAGTGTGGTTCTCCGTGACGTTTAGAGTGTTCCCGCGCATGTTCACTGTAGATGACGATCAGGCGCGGGCTTGGTTCAGCTGAAAACTGTGAATGGCGTCGTTGTGTGCCTGTCGGCCTTAGAACGAACTCTGGATCTTGATCCCGCCGATCAGGGCGTCGTCCACCCGGCTCACGCCCCCGGGGTGGCGGATGTATTGCAGGTTGGGGCGCACGGTCAGCCAGTTGGCCAGGTGCACGCCGTAGTACAGCTCGGCGCTGTATTCGGTGTCCTGGGGTGGCAGGTAGCTCGGGTTGTCGTAGTCGTAGAGCGCCCGGGCCTGGTTGCTGGCCTGGGCGTTCTTGCGGTACGCCGGGTTGACATGGACCCGGGCCAGGGCAAAGCCGATGTCATCCTTGGCCCGGGCATCGAACAGCCCCTTGTAGACCAGGCCCGCCTGGACATAGTTGTCGATGGCGTTGGTCTTCTTGTCGTGGGCGGTGACGTTGGCGAACAGGCTCAGGCCGCGGGAGTGGTCGCTGGCCTGGCTGGTGACCTGCTGTTGCGCGCCCAGCCACAGGCCGTGCTTGCTGGAGCTGCTGCGGTAGGCCTCGCCGGTCAGGGCAGCAGGCTGGCCATTGCCATCCTTGTAGACGTCGCTGGCCTTGGCGCTGCTGTAGTAGTAGCCGGCGCGGTACTCACCGGCCAGGCCGTTGAGTTTGGGTGTCCACACCAGTTCCACTGGCAACAGTGTGCCCTGGGTGCCGCTGCCGCTGAGCTTGAAGCCGTTGTCGCGATCGAGGTTCGAGGGGTTCTGCTCATAGGCACCGATCTGCGCGTAGAGCTCGGCGCTCAGGTGGTACTTGACCCGCAGCGCCCACTGGCTGACCGGCCAGTTGTACCAGACGCTGCCGGCCCAGTTGCCCACCTGGGAGCCGCAGAACGCCAGGTTCTGGAAGTCGCAGGGAAAGCTGTTGAAGTCCTCGCCCTGGCCGAAGCGGCCGGCCTTGATGTCGAGCTTCTGGTCGAAGAATTTCTGCTGGTACCACATTTGCGTCAGGCGCCAGGTCTGGCCGCGGCCCCAGACTTCCTGGGCCGAGGTGAAGCCGCCGACCCGCGGGTCGTTGATCCGGTCGTTGCTGATGTTGTCGCCGTCGCGCTTGGTCACCGTCAGTTGGAATTCGGCGTCGTCCCAGCCGAGGATCTTCTGCAGGTCCAGGTGGCTGCCGAAGGCGAACTGGTCGCTGTAGCGCGCGGTGCGGTCGTGGTCGTAGCCACCGTGCAGGTTGGCGCCCATCTCGCCGACGTAGTCGACCTTGAAGTCGTAGCCTTTGTTGGCCAGTTCCGTGCGGGTGCCATTCCAGTCGCCGAGCATCCACGGTGAGTCACTGTCGAAGGCCGGTGCGGCCTGGGCGCAGGCGGCAAATCCAAGGGCGCCGAGCAGGCTCAGGCTCTTGGGCAGGGCTACGGAAGTCAGGACAGCGCTGTCTTTTAAACGCTGAAAAGTGGGCATAGGCATTCGGATAAGGTCTTTTTCTAGGAATAGGCAGAAGCAAGGGCATGGCGCGTAGCATCGATGCAGGTTGATCGAGAACGGCAGGCCACTGATTTCAAAGGGAAAGATGAAACGGTTCAGCTTTATTAGGGGGCTAAGGATAAAGCGCCGTCTCCGGGAGAGAAAGCGCTTTTATTGACATGAACAGTTTCGCAATCGGTAACAGTTCCCGGCCCGGGCTCTGCTCAGCGTGGGGCGCTGGCCTGGGCGAGGCTGGGTTTGTGTCGGGTGTGGCTCAGGGCAAAGTGCGCCACCAGGCCGAAGATCAACCCCCAGAACGCGGCGGCCAGGCCCAGGAAGCTCATGCCCGATGCCGTGACCAGGAAGGTGATCAGCGCCGCTTCACGCTGTTTTTCGTCGGCCATGGCGCCGCTCAACCCGGCGCTGATGGCGCCGAACAGGGCCAGGCCGGCCAGTGCCGCAATCAGTTCCTTGGGCAGGGCGGCGAACACCGAGGCCAGGGTCGCGCCGAAAATCCCCATGAGGATGTAGAACAGGCCGCAGGCGATCCCGGCGATGTAGCGCTTGTCCTTGTCTTCATGGGCTTCGCGGCCGGTGCAGATGGCAGCGGTGATGGCCGCCAGGTTGATCCCGTGGGAGCCGAACGGCGCCAGCAGTGCCGAGGTGATGGCTGTCCAGGAAATGATCGAGCGGGCCGGGGTGTTGTAGCCGGCGCTGCGCATCACCGCCATGCCCGGCACGTATTGCCCGGTCAGGGTGACCAGGGCCAGGGGCAGGCCGATGTTGATGATGGCGTGCCAGCTCCACTCGGGAGCGATGAAGATCGGCTGGGCCACCGCCAGGGTGATGGCACCGCCATTGAGTTCGCCCAGGCCTGCGGCCATCGCGCAGCCCACCAGCAGCACCGCGAGGATCGCGTAGCGGGGTGACAGGCGCTTGCCCAGCAAATAGGCGGCGATCATCGCCAGCACCAGGGCCGGTTGCAGGCTGACCGAAGTGAACAGGCCGGCGCCGAAGCGGAACAGGATGCCCGCCAGCATGGCGGCGGCAATCGCCTTGGGCAGGCGGCTCATGAGCTTGTCGAAGGCCCCGGAAAGCCCGACCAGCGCGATGAGCAATGAGGCCACGATGTAGGCGCCGATGGCCTGGGGCAGCGACACCGTGGGCAGCATCGACACCAGCAGCGCCGCGCCGGGGGTGGACCAGGCGGTGATCACCGGCACTTTCAGGCGCCAGCTCAGCAGCAGGCCGGTGAGGCCGCTGCCGATGGAGATGGCCCAGATCCACGATGACACCTGGTCGCTGGGCAGATGGGCTTCGCGGGCGGCCTGGAACACGATGATCAAGGGGCCAGCGTAGGAAATGATCACGGCGATCAGGCCGGCGATCACGGCGGAGAGGGACAGGTCCTTGCTGAGACTGTGCATGGCATCTCGACTGGGCATGGGTGGGAGGGATTGAGTCGATTGGGTTGGTGCTGTCTGAGTGTATTTCAATGAATTGAATCGATTCAATTGTTTCTCGGGATGGCTCTACCGAAGTTGGCTGTGGTTTGTTGATAACTTACTGATTTATAGGGATTTATAGATCATATAAAAATTTTTAGCGGTTTTGAGTCGCCAGTTTGGCTTGAAGATCGAATCAATTTTCCAAATGAGTCGATGTTAAGGGGCGATCCATGGCTGTGATATGCTCCGGTCCACCTCAACGCAGCCGATGGTCATCAGCCTCCATGTGGGTTCCCCAGTTAAGCGAGTTCAATCAACCGGTCTACCTGTCCATCGCCGACGCCCTGGCGCGGGATATCGGCAGCGGTTTGTTGAATGATGGTGACCGCTTGCCGACCCTGCGCGAGCTGGCGGTAACCCTGAATGTCACTCCTGGCACCATCAGCCGCGCCTACAGCGAAGCTCAGCGGCGCGGGTTGGTGCAGGGCGAAGTCGGCCGCGGCACTTACGTGCTGGCGCAGCCGCCGCTGGTGTTGCCCGAAGGTTCCAGCGCTCCGTCCCTGTCCCTGGGGCAGGCCGAAGCCCTGGACCTGTCGATCATCAAGCCCTACAGCGAAACCCTGGAGTACTGGTTGCGTGGCGCCCTGGTGGGCATGGCCCGCAGCAGTGACTTCGGCCGGGCGCTGGACTACGCCCCCGATGGAGGCCACCCGGCTCATCGCGAGGCCGGGGCGCAGTGGTTGCGGCATTCCTTGCCCGAGGCCAACTGGCAGCAGGTGGTCATTACCTCCGGTGCCCAGCACGGGCTGATGGTGGCCATCAGCGCCCTGAGCAACGCCGGCGACCTGGTGCTTTGCGAGTCGCTCTGCTACCCGGGCATCATCTCCGTGGCCCACGGCCTGGAGCGGCGCCTGCGGGGCGTGGCCATGGATGAAGAGGGGATACTCCCCGAGGCCCTGCGCGAGCAGTGCCTGCGGGAAAAACCGGCGCTGCTGGTGTGTGTCGCCAGTTGTCAGAACCCCACCACAGCGATCATGTCGCCAAGGCGTCGGGCGCAGATTGCGGCAATCGCCGACGAGTTCGACTTCCTGATCATCGACGACGATATCTACGGCTTTCTCGCCACCGATCCGTCGATCAAGCCGCTGGCGAGCTATGCGCCGCAGCGTTCGGTGTACCTCACCAGCCTGTCCAAGGCGATCATGCCGGCGTTGCGCGTGGGTTACCTCTACAGCCCGCCGAAGCTGCTGTCGCGGCTGAGTTCCATGGTCCGTAGCAGCGTGTGGATGCCGTCGCCGCTGACCGCGCAATTGGCCAGCAATGTGATTGTCGAGGGATTGGACCGCAAGCTGGTGCAGACCCAGCGCAATGAAGCGGCGGCGCGCCAGGCGATTGCCCGGGACGTGTTTGCCGGCCTGGAGATCCGGACCCAGCCCCACAGCTATCACCTGTGGCTGACCTTGCCGGAGCCCTGGACGGGCGATGAGTTCGCCACCCTGGCCCGAGCCAATGGCGTGCTGGTGATGAGCGGCAGCCAGTTCCAGGTGGAACGCGGTGCCAGCTCCCGTTGTGTGCGGGTGGTATTGATGTCGCCCACCACCCAGGACGAGTTGCGCTTTGCCCTGACACAGCTGGCCAGCCTGATCGAGGCTGACCCGCGGCGTTACCGCTAAACCCTTGGCCGGCAAGCCTTAAAAGGTAGTACGCAACCCCACTTCCACACTGCGCCCCGCGGCCGGCGCGATATCCCGCAGGATCGAGCTGGCATAGCGCACGGTCTGGTTGGTCAGGTTCTCGCCCTTGACGAAGGCCAGCCACTGGCTATGTCCGATATCGAAGCGATAACCGGCACTGGCGCCAAAGGTGGTGTAGCCATCGGTGCCGCTTTCGTTGTCCGGCACCCGGCCCTGGCTGGCGGCATGTTGTACATCCAGGCGTGCCTGCCAGCGGTCCAGTTCCCACAGCAGGCCACTGTTCAGGCGCAATGGAGCGATGCGGGGCAGGTCCTGGCCGTTATCCAGGTTCTTGGCCCGGGTGTAGTCGCCGGACAGTTCCAGGGCGAACTTGCCGTAGGCGTTTTCCCCCAGGGTCCAGCGATCCTGGGCCTCGATTCCACTGAAGCGTGCCCGCACTCCGCTGTAGGCGTATTCCGGGATGCCTGTCGCATCTTCTTCGCCTTCATCGTTGAGGGTGCGCCCTGTGCCCAGCAGGCCGATGTAGTTGGAGAAGTGGCTGTAGAACACGCCGACGCTGCCTTTGTGGATGCCGTTGTCGAAGCGCAGGGCCAGGTCGCTGGACACGGCTTTTTCCTTCGATAGCTTGGCGCTGCCCACTTCATAGGTGCCGGTGGCGACGTGGGCGCCGTTGGCATACAGCTCGTAGAAGGTCGGGGCGCGCTCGGTGTAGCCCAGGGTCGCGGCCAGGGACCAGACCGGGGTCAGGGTGTAGACCGCCCCCGAGGACAGGCTGCCGGCGGTGAAGCTGCTGGACTTGTCGGCCTGGGCGAAGCGTGCGTTGCCCTTGCTGTCCGGGTCCACGGTGGTGTGTTCCAGGCGCCCGCCGAGGCTGAGCCGCAGGCGTTCGGTGGCTTGCAGTTCTTCGAGGATGAACAGCGCGCCGCTGTTGGTATCGGTCTGTGGCACGAAGGCTTCTTCGCCCAGGGCGGAGAATTCGTTGCGGTTGACCTGTGCACCGATCACCCCTTCGAGCGGGCCCAGCGGCTGGTGCCGGGCCTCGACACGGGCCTCGTAGCCCTTGTTCTTGAAGGTGGTGCCGGTTTCGCCGCCCTCGATCTCGCGGTGTTCGTAGTCGGTGTAGCCGGCGTTGAACTTGAGCGAGCTGAACGGGCCCTGGAGGTTGCGCAGTTCCGAAGCGAAGGCGTAGTGGTCCTGCTTCATGCGGATGCGCACGTCTTCTTCGGCGGGGGAGCCGTAGTTGGAGTCGTAGTTGCTGTAGGACAGGCCGGCATAGCCGTCGTCCCAGGTGTAGGAACCGCCGATGGCACCGCCGTCCTGGCGACCGTCGCTGTTGCCCAGGCGGCCTTTCTTGCCATCCCCGTCTTCACTGGCCGCAGCGTGACGACTGCGGGCGTAGCCGGGAATCTTCAGGTCATTGAACTGCCGCGAGTTGGCATCCAGGTGCAGGGCAAAGGTGCCATCGCCGGCTTCCAGCTTGCCGGCGCTGCTGCGGGTGGTGTCGGCGCCGCCGTAGCGCAACTCGCCTGCCCCGTGGATGCCCTCGATGGCCTCGGTGGGAATCCGATTGTCGAAGCTGTTGACCACCCCGCCAATGGCGTTACCGCCGTACAGCAGGGCCGCCGGGCCGCGGACGATCTCGATGCGCTCGACGTTAACCGGGTCCAGGGGCACCGCATGGTCGTAGGACAGCGACGAGGCGTCGAGGGCCCCGACGCCGTTCTGCAGAATGCGAATCCGGTCGCCATCCAGGCCGCGAATGATCGGCCGGCTGGCCCCCGGCCCGAAGTAGGATGAAGACACGCCCGGCTGTTTGTTCAGGGTTTCACCGAGGCTGCCTTTTTGTTCCAGGGTCAGTTGGTCGCCTTCCAGCACAGTGCTTGGGGCGGCCAGTTCGGTGCTGCCCAGGGGGTTGGCGGTGATGACCTGCTGGGGCAATTCCACGGCATGGGCCTGGGAGGCGATCAGCAGCGCGGCGGACAGTGGCGACAGGCGCCAGAGCAGGGAGCGAGAAGGGCGGGGAGTTGAGCGGGACATCGGTCATTCCTTGGCGAACAGAGCGCTAGGCGCTTTGAGTCAGTGAGCAGGCGGGACACGGGGGTGCCCAAAATACGGGTGAGTTGTTATTGATTGATACAATATAACATCTCTTTTATTTCGAAAAGCCAGGAACTTTTCGCCGTTCATGCCCGATCGCCTCGGTGGCGGGCTGCGACTACAGTTACTCAAGCGTGCTGGCGCGGGGCCAATCCCTCGGCTAAGGTGCGCGGCTTTCCTCATTTTCTTCCCGCAAAGGCCTGGCATGACCGACACCCACACCGACCCGCTGCATGGCGTGACCCTGGAACAGATCCTCAAGGCGCTGGTGGAACACTACGAGTGGTCGGGGCTGGCCGAACGCATTGATATCCGCTGCTTCAAGAGCGACCCGAGCATCAAGTCGAGCCTGACCTTCCTGCGCAAGACACCCTGGGCGAGGGAGAAGGTCGAGAAACTCTATGTGAAGTTGCAACGCACCAAGCGCCCGCTTTAAGGAGCCCTATGGCTGGCTTCTCGCTGCCGGGGCTGTGCACTCGGCGTGGCCTGATTGCCGTGGCGGCGATCCTTGGCTGGTTCGGGCTGACCGTCCAGCTGTACCTGATCCTGCTGTTGCGCTGGGACAGTGGCGCCAGCCTGCTGGGCGGGCTGGTGAACTTCTTCAGTTTCTTCACCGTGCTCAGCAATACCCTGGTGGCCAGCGTGCTGACCTGCGCCCTCAACCTGCGGGTTTCCAAGGGGCAGGCGTTCATGCTCCAGCCCTGGGTCAGCGGCGCCGTGGCGGCGAGCATTCTGCTGGTGGGGCTGGCCTACAGCCTGCTGTTGCGCCACCTCTGGCATCCCCAGGGTTGGCAATGGCTGGCGGACGAGTTGCTGCATGACGTGATGCCGCTGCTGTTCCTGGTCTATTGGTGGTGTTGCGTGCCCAAGGGCGGGCTGCGGATGAGGCACATCGGGTGGTGGACGCTCTACCCGATTGTGTATTTCGCCTACCTGTTGCTGCGTGGGCACTTGCTTGGGCTGTACCCCTATCCCTTCATCTCCGTGGACAGGCTGGGCTACCCCCGGGTGCTGCTCAATGCCCTCGGGATATTGGCGGGGTTCGTCCTGGTATCCCTGCTGCTGCTGGGGCTGGACCGCTGGCTGGGTAAACTCCGGTCCCGGGTCCCGTAGGAGCCGGCTTGCCAGCGAAGGGGCCCTTGGGACCGTCTTCGCTGGTAAGCCAGTTCCTACCCTGATGCGCGATTATTCTTCTTCGCTGCTGTCCAGGCGCCAGTAACCGGCGGCCTTGACGAATTCGTCGTTGAGCTGGTGCTCATCCAGCAGCACTCGACGCACCTGGCGCGACACCTTGCTCTCGGTGGCTACCCAGGCATACAGCTTGCCTTGCGGCACCTGCAACTGGCGCACTGTGCTGATCAGGTCCTGCTCGCCTGCGTCCCGTTCAACCCAGATCACCTGCACCTGGGCGGCGCTGTCCAGAGCCTGGCGTTCGGCGGCGTTCTGCACCTCGATCACCGCCAGCACCTGGCGCCCGGCCGGCAGTTCTTCCAGGCGCCGGGCAATGGCCGGCAGCGCGGTTTCATCGCCGATCAGCAGGTAGCTGTCGAAGATATCCGGCACCACCATCGAGCCCCGTGGCCCGCCGATGTGCAGGAACTGGCCCGGTGCGGCCTGTTCGGCCCAGGTGGAGGCGGGGCCGTCGCCGTGGAGCACGAAGTCGATGTCCAGCTCGCCCAACTCCAGGTCGTAGCGGCGCGGGGTGTAGTCGCGCATGGCGGGCATCGGGCCGCTGTCCTTGCCCGGGCCCAGTACCAGGGTTTCCAGGGCGGCTTGCTGTTCGGCGTTCTGCGGGAACAGCAGCTTCACATGGTCGTCGCTGCCCAGGCTGATGAACCCGGCCAGCTCAGGGCCGCCCAGGGTGATGCGGCGCATGCGCGGGGTCAGGTCGACCACGCGCAGCACCTCCAGGCGGCGGCGCTTGATCTCGTGCATGACCCGGTGGATGGACAGTTCTGGGCTGGCAGTCATTGGCTTTTCTCCGGGGCGGGGTGGCTCACAGGACCATCGACAATGGCCTTGGCGGTGTTGTTCAGCAGGTCGCGCACCCGAAGGATTTCTTCGGGGCTCCAGCGGCCATGGTGCATTTGCAGGGCGTGGCGCAGGTTGTGCACCGCCTCGTGGATTTCAGCGGGGCGATCATGTCCGCGCAGGGAACGCTTGCTGACCTCGATGCGCATGCGCACGCCGTCCAGGGCGATGGCCTGCTCCTGCAGGGAAAGACGTCCGGCGTCGGTCACGCTGTAGCGCTTTTTGCCGCCTTCGGCATCGCCCTGGATCATTTCGCTTTCTTCGAGAAAGGTCAGGGTCGGGTAGATCACCCCGGGGCTGGGGCTGTAGGCGCCGTCGAACATGCTTTCGATCTGGCGGATCAGGTCGTAGCCGTGGCAGGGCTGCTCGGCGATCAGCGCCAACAGCAGCAGTTTCAGGTCGCCGGGGGCGAATACCCGGGGCCCGCGGCCGCCGCGTTCACGGCCCGGGCGGCGTTCGAAGATCTCATGGCTGTCCCCGTGCTCGCGATGGGGAGGGTGGTGGTGCTCTCTCATTTTCTCTTTCTCCGTTTCGATTTAGACATAACTTAAGATATATCTTAAGAATGACGCAAGCACTTCTGCCTGCGGCAAAGCTGCCGTTTGTCGGAGAGAGTGGGGGCTGCCTGTCGCGATTCAGCGTTGCGCCACGTTGCCCAGGCATTGGGTGCCACTGCCCGGTTGCAGGTAGGGCATGAGGATCGGCGCCATGCCCTTGAGCACCTGCACCGGCAAGGCCGAGGTGAACTTGAAAGCCTGGGCCGAGGCCCCCGGCACGTAGGCGGTAAGGGTGCCGAAATGGTGGTCACCGATGTAGAACACGAAGGTTGCGGTGCGGTTGATGGATTTGGAGCTCAACACCCGCCCGCCGGCGCCAATGGCTTCGATGCGGTTGTCGCCGGTACCGGTCTTGCCGCCCATGGCCAATGGCGTGCCATCAGCCAGCTTGAAGCTGCCGGACACCCGTTTCGCGGTGCCGGCATCCACCACCTGCGACAAGGCCCCGCGCAGCGCCGTGGCCACCTCCGAGGGCATCACCCGCTTGCCCTTGTCCGGGTCGTTGAGCAGGCGGGTTTCATAGGGCGTGCCGGCGGCGAAGTGCAGGCTGTCGATGCGCAAGGTTGGCAGGCGCACGCCGTCGTTGAGGATGGTGCCCACCAGTTCCGCCAACGCCGCGGGGCGGTCGCCGGAGCTGCCGATAGCAGTGGCCAGGGACGGTACCAGGTGGTCGAACGGATAGCCGACGCTCTGCCAGCGCTGGTGGATATCGAGGAAGGCCTCGATCTCCAGCATGGTGCGGATACGGCTGTCGCGGGCACTGCGATGGCGGCTCTTGAACAGCCAGCTGTAGACCTCCTGGCGCTCGAATTCGCTGGCCTTGACGATCTGGGTGAAGTTCGCCTCCGGGTTGTTCATCAGGTAGCCCAGCAGCCAGAGGTCCAGGGGGTGGACCTTGGCGATGTAGCCCTGGTCCGGCAGGTCATAGGCGCCGGGGCCGTAGCTGGCGTAGAGCTTGTCCAGGCGCTCGTCGGTGAGCTTCTCGCTGACCTTGGCGCTCTTCATGTGGGCCCGGACGAAGCGGTTGAAGCTTTCCTGGCTGGCGTCCGGCAGCAGGTAGCGGTGCACGGCGGCGAGGCGGATTGCCGTGGGGTGCATGCTGTCGAGGAAGGTTTCCAGGCGCGACTGGGTGTCCTTGTTGCGGTACTTCTTCCAGAAACGCAGCAGGAACGAGGTGCCCTCACGGTCGGCAAAGCGTGCCAGGTATTCCTGGCGCCGCGGGTTCTGGTCGTCCTTGAGCAATTCGGCGCTGCTGCTGTCGCCGCCATAAGTGCTGTAGCGCACCAGGTCGCGCATCAGGCGGATGAACGGCAGGTTGATGGATTCGCGCAGGGCATCGCGCAGGGTCGGGCTACGACCGTTGTCTTCGTTGCGAAAGTTGTGGAAGTGATGCACCCCGCCACCGGTGAAGAAGGCCTCGCCGGGGCTGGCGGAGTAGGTGCGGTCCAGCGCGGCGTCGAGCATCTTCGGCAGGCTGCGGTCGCTGTTCTGCATCAGGTAGTCGAGGGCCCAGCGGCTCAGGCGGTCCTGCTCGTTCACCGGGATCTTTTTCAACTGCGCGGGTGTTTGCGTGGCGTACTTGTCGTGCAGCTCGGAAATGATCTGCAGGTAGGTGGTCAGCACCCGCAGCTTGGCGGTGGAGCCCAGTTCCAGCTTGCTGCCTTCGTTGATGTCGAAAGGCTGGTCGGTACTGTCGGTCTGCACCCGCACCCGCGAGCCGTCGGGGGTCAGTTCGAGCAGGGTGAAGCTGTAGCGCACCTGGGTGGTGCTGGTGGGGGTCAGCAGGCGCTCGCCGAGCACACCAATCTGCGCGGCAAAGGCCGGGTCCGCAAGGTGCTTGAGGTACTCGGTGGCCTGGCGCTGCAGGTCGCTCTGCAAGGTGCTGGTGGCCGAGAGGTCGAGGCGGTCCAGGTCATACAGCGGCCGGTTGAGCAGGGCGGCGAGTCGGCTGCGGGCGACGCTGATGCCCTTGTTGGTCTCGATCGGCTGAATGGTCGGCTGCTGCTGCCAGTCGCGGTAGGTCACCTGGCTGGCCAGGGCGGCGCTACTCAGCGCCGGGTCGATGACGTTGTTCTGCGCCAGCAGGCGGATATGGCTGTCCGTCAGTTCCGCCAGTTCTGCGCGACCCTTGGCCAGGTAATGGGAGGGACGGCGCTGGGCAATCATCAGCGACAGCACTTGGCGCAGGGCCAGCCCTCGTGCGGCGAGGCTTTTCGAGTCCATGGCGGTGCTGCCGAGCACCTGGTTGACCTTGTCGAAGTCAGCGCCATACCAGACCCGCAGCCCCTCGGCCATACCGTGCACTTCGCCGTGGCCGGGCACCGCGGACAGCGGCACGCTGTTGAGGTAGTCACGCACGATGCGTTTGCGGGCCTCCAGGGTCTGTGGGCCGTCCTGATAGGCCCGCACGCTGGCGGAAACCATCTGCCGGATCTTCTCGCCCCCGGATACCGTCAGGCCATCCGGCGAATGGCGGTATTTTTCCAACTGGGTGGCCAGGGTGCTACCCCCGGCGCTCTGCCCCGGCAGGTGCAAGAGCCGGGCGATCTGCGACCAGGCGGCCTTGGCAAAGCGCGGCCAGTCCACCGCCGGATTGGCCTCTGCCGGCTTGGGGGCCAGCAGATAGCGGTTCTCGATGAACAGCAGGCTGTGCACCACCAGCGGCGGAATGCTGGCAAAGCTCTCATACAGCTGTTGCGGGTAATTGAACCGGTACAGGGGCGCGGCGCGGCAGTCGGTAATGGACAGGCCAGCCTGGATCTTTTCGGTGTAGGGCACGAAAAATCCGCTTTTGCTGTAGTCCATCAGTGCCGGGGAGAAACGCGTCTGGGCGTCGATCAGGTAACCGCGCTTGAGCAAGCGTGGCAGGAACTCCCCCAGGGCGCTGTAGCCCAGGCGCCGGTCGAACGGCCCGGCACCGGGGTAGAGCACGGCATCACTGGGGCCGGGCTCCAGGGAGTAGCTCAGGTCAGCGGCCAGCCGGCTGAATTCCCGGGCCTGGAGTTTCGAGGTGCGCATCTCCCGGGCAGCGGCAAAGCCAAGGGCAATCAGGGCGATCAGCAGCAACAGCCAGAACAGGCGCCAGGCATAACGGCGGGATTTGCGGCGTTTCGGTAAAGGCGTTTCGTCCTCGCTGTGGCTTGGCACTGCGTTCTTATGCGAATCGGTCTGCCACAGAGCGCCCATAGTCGATTGATCCATTCACGCAGATTGATCGGACTTGCCTGAAGCTTAGTCGGTGGTGGGCGTCGGTGAAGAAAATGTGAAAACGACCCGGCCCCGCTTCTGTGGCGAGGGAGCAAGCTCCCTCGCCACAGGGTAGAGCCTTTTCCCAGGTAAATACGCCCTAGGTAGGGGCATGACGATGCACCAGGCCTGTGCAATACTCCCGGCCCTTTCCGAGTGAGGTTTCAGGGCAAAAAGCAGGTAATGCTTCTCCGTGAAAGCGGTATTTGCCGAGATTTCTCTCTGAATATTGCAACTTATAGAGTGAAAAGCCCTGTCGGGAGCTTTTTATACTGCGCACCCCGCTGATCTGGCAGGTCTTGTCCTACCAGACGCTCCGTCCCACAAGGCCGGTGCGGTCGAGCAAGCTTCGGCTATCCGCTGGTGCTTCGAAGGCTCGGTGGTTCATATCCAATAACAAAATGAGGTTGTATCTCTATGCCAGTTGGCAACCAACTGCCCCACGGCGAGACCGCGCAGGGCGGCCCGCTGAAACGCGAACTCGGCGAACGGCATATTCGCTTGATGGCCCTCGGCGCCTGTATCGGTGTCGGCCTGTTCCTCGGCTCGGCCAAGGCCATCGAAATGGCCGGCCCGGCCATCATGCTGTCCTACATCATTGGCGGCCTGGCGATCCTGGTGATCATGCGCGCCCTCGGCGAGATGGCGGTGCATAACCCGGTCGCAGGTTCCTTCAGCCGTTACGCACAAGACTACCTGGGCCCCCTGGCGGGCTTTCTCACCGGCTGGAACTACTGGTTCCTGTGGCTGGTGACCTGTGTTGCGGAAATCACCGCAGTGGCGGTGTACATGGGGATTTGGTTCCCCGATGTGCCGCGCTGGATCTGGGCCCTGGCGGCCCTGGTGAGCATGGGCTCGATCAACCTGATCGCGGTCAAGGCCTTCGGTGAGTTCGAGTTCTGGTTCGCCCTGATCAAGATCGTCACCATCATCGCCATGGTGGTCGGCGGCATCGGCATCATCGCCTTCGGTTTCGGCAATGACGGCGTGGCCCTGGGCATCTCCAACCTGTGGACCCACGGCGGCTTCATGCCCAATGGCGTGACCGGCGTGCTGATGTCCCTGCAGATGGTGATGTTCGCCTACCTGGGCGTAGAGATGATCGGCCTCACCGCCGGTGAAGCGCGCAACCCGCAAAAGACCATTCCCAACGCCATCGGCTCGGTGTTCTGGCGCATCCTGCTGTTCTACGTGGGCGCGCTGTTCGTGATCCTGTCGATCTACCCGTGGAACGAGATTGGCACCCAGGGCAGCCCCTTCGTGATGACCTTCGAGCGCCTGGGTATCAAGACCGCCGCCGGCATCATCAACTTCGTGGTGATCACCGCCGCGCTGTCCTCCTGCAACGGCGGCATCTTCAGCACCGGGCGCATGCTCTACAGCCTGGCGCAGAACGGCCAGGCCCCGGCCGGCTTCGCCAAGACCTCGAACAACGGCGTGCCGCGTCGCGCGTTGCTGCTGTCGATCTTCGCCCTGCTGCTGGGCGTGCTGCTGAACTATCTGGTGCCGGAAAAAGTGTTCGTCTGGGTGACCTCCATCGCCACCTTCGGTGCGATCTGGACCTGGGTGATGATCCTTCTGGCCCAGCTCAAGTTCCGCAAGGGCCTGAGCCCGGCAGAACGTGCCGGCCTGAAGTACCGCATGTGGCTGTACCCGATCAGTTCCTACCTGGCCCTGGCCTTCCTGGTACTGGTGGTGGGGCTGATGGCCTACTTCCCGGATACCCGTGTGGCGCTCTATGTCGGCCCGGCGTTCCTGGTGCTGCTGACGGTGCTGTTCTATCTGTTCAAGCTGCAACCGACCAATGTCCAGCAAGGTTCGGCGCGGTCGGCGTCCTGACCTGCGCTTGGGTGATGCGGCTGGCTTGAGCATCCCGGACTGAAACGCTGAGAGCAGAAATCCGGCGACCTGCAAAGGCCGCCGGATTTTTTTTGCCCGGATCAACCGCCCAGGGTGCCGCTGGTATCGGCGTCGAAGATGGCCTTGGCCTGCAGCGCCGCCGGCGCCAGCAGGGCGAGCAACGCCGTTTCGCTGTGGAGCTGATGGGCGGCCAGGGTCTTGGGTGTCGGCTCGATGGGAATCAGCACCTCTTCGCCGGGCCCATGCAGCCAGATCGCCGTGACCTGCAGCGCCGAGATGAACAGCAGGCGCAGTTCATAGCTTTTTCCCTGCAGTTGCGGCGCCTGTTCCGCCAGGTCCAGGGCGTTGACGGCGGACGCCGCCAGGCTGCCATGGTTCAGCGCAGAGAAGCCGACCTTGCCGGCCACCTCGGTCAACTGCGCATCGGCAATCGACATTCCGGCATCGAACACCAGGTAATGCCAGTCACCGGCCTTGGCCTCGGCCAGCCCCTTGCCCTGGGCCAGGTCCTCCAGGCTCAGGGCGTAGCCGCGAAAGGCCTGGGACAGATTCAGGTTACGGGCACTGGCCTTGGCAAACCCGCGGTTGATACCAAAACCCTGGGTCTGCAGGGCCGCCTGAAGGGCCGAGCGCAGGTGCTGGACGCCATCGACAGGCGCCTTGGGGTAAGTCAGTTGCATGTCGCCTCCTAGTTTTTTCGGGTGAAGTAGGTGTGGGTCCAGTTGCCGCCGCCGTTGTAGGAACCGGGGAAACTGTTCAGGGCGCGGGTCGAGTAACCGTAGATCGAATCCGCCACCAGGATGTAGCCGCCATCGCTGCCGTAGATCGTCAGGAAATGCGCACCGCCGCCGTACCAGGCACAGCGCAGGCCCACGGGGCGGCCCATGCCGAGCTGGTTGTCGATGGCCGGCATCTGCATCCGGTCCTCACGCATGCCGCCGTAGCAGCGGGTGGTGCGCAGGGCCGAATCCAGGTAGCCGTAGACGTTGCACGGCCCGGGCTGGCTGCAGCAGGAGTTGCGGCCCAGTTCGGCGTTGGCCACTCCGCACTGGGTCCAGGAACCGGTGCCGTAGTAGTTGCCTACCGATGCGGACAATGCTGCCCAGCACCAGTTGCTCTGGGTTTGCTGCTGCACGCTGAAGTTGAGCCGGGCAGCGGCCTGGGGCGCAGCTTCGGTGTGTGGATCGACTTCGCTCAGTTGCGGGTCGAGCAGGCTGCCGGCCAGGCACTGGGGCAGAGCCTGGGGAGCGTCGCCTGGGGTCAGGTTGCTACTTAACATGTTCATCCTCCATGAATGAAATCCAGCCTCCGGCTGGTGTGGTCGTTGCGTGTCGGACTACTGCGCGTAGCCGGACCCGGGACATGACGCTGCGCTGGGCCAGCCTCGATGGCCTGCGTTGACCGGGTCTGCAAACAACCTTAGAGGATTGATGCGTCAATGCAATAATAATATGCGTTTATGCATATTGCCTGCCGTGGACGTCCCTGGAAAGAGGGGCATCCATGGCGATGGCCGGGGCTATTTTTCGTCGAGGAAATGTTCCAGGGCTGCATTGAACAGGCCCGGGTCCTGGAGGAAGGCGAAGTGGCTGACGTTGGGCAGGATCAGCAGCCCGGCGCCGGGAATCGCCTGGGCCATGTATTCGGTGTGCTCGCGCTTGATGGCTTCATCGTGGTCGCCATCGACGATCAGTACCGGCGTCTTGATCTTCGCCAGGTCGGCGTCGCTCCAGTTCGGCTGGCTGGCCCACATGTGGCCGATCTGCTCGACAAAGGCCGGGTACTCCTTGGGCGTGGGTGACAGGCGGGTGTACTCCTGGCCGGCGCGCTCGATGTAGGCGGCGAAGGTCGGGTTGTTCTCCACGCCTTCCTTGACCCCTGAGGTCTGGGTGTTGGCGGCGTAGGCGAAGACCTTGCCGACCCGCTGCGGGTAACGCATGGCCAGGTCCAGGCCGAGGATCGCGCCGTCGCTCCAGCCGACGAAATCGGCGCGGGGGATCTTCAGCTGGTCCAGCAGGGCGATCACGTCGTCGGCCATCAGGTCGTAGCCGTAGGGCCGGGCGTCCCGGGTGCTGCGCCCGTGGCCGCGGCTGTCGACGCTGATCACCGTGTGCCGGGCGGCCAGGGCCTTGGCCTGCAGCCCCCAATAGTCGGCATTACCCAGGCCGCCATGCAGCAGCACCACCGGTGAGCCGTGGCCGAGCTTGCTGTAATACAGGCGGATGCCGTTGACTTCGGCATAACCGGCTTGCGCCCCGGCCACCGGGGCCGGTGTGGGCGGCAGGCTCTGCCAGCGTTCGCCGGCAAAGGCGCTGTTGAAGGACATCAGTAAAGCGATCACTGCAAACAGACGACGAGGCATGGGCTTCTCCGTGCATGGGCCCTCTGGTCGGACCGACCTTGGGCAGGTGGTTACCGCGATTGAGTCGATGCGAGACAGGCTAGACGTCGATGATCACCAGGGTGCCGTGGCTGCCGGGCAGCACGCTATGGGCCTGGCCGGCCTCCACCAGGTACATCTGGCCCGTCGCCACTTCCACCACGGCCTGGCCAATGCCCAGATGCAGGCAGCCCTGGGTCACCAACAGGCCTTCGTTGAAGTCGTGGGTTTCTTCCGGGTAGGGCTGGCCGTCCATGCGCAGCACCTTGATGCGGGCCGGGCCGACCTGGCCCACCAGCGTGGATTGCCAGGGCGCTGGCAGTTGGCGGGACAGTTGTTCGAATGACAGCAAGGGCATGGCGGGTCTCCGAAAGGTCAGTGGGGTTCGGGTCTGCTTTCGGTGGTCCGGTCAAGCAAGGTCTGGGTCGGGTTTTCTAGAACTCGTTCATCAACAGCACGCGGCATTCGCGGCGCTGAAAAGCATTGATCTGCGGCACCAGGCGGGTGAAGTGCTCGGTCTGGCAGTGGGTGTCGAGGGCCGCTTGGTCCGGCCACTGTTCGACGAAGATGAAGTGCCCGGGGTCTTTCTGATCGACGAACAGATCGTAGGCGATGCACAGCGGTTCCTGGCGGGTTTTTTCCACCAGTTCGGCGTACCACGGGCGCACGGTGTCCAGGTGTTCGGCCTGGATGAAATCTTCAGCGATGACCTTGAGCATTGCAATCTTCCTTGGGTGATGCCCCGCGCTCCCCGGCAACCGGGGAGCACTGGGCAATGGGGCTTAAGCGGCGGCTTCGGTGTTGGGTTCGAAGCTGTCGGCCCGGGCCAGTTGCCACATGCGCGAGTAGAACTCGCCGTTGACCTCGCCGGTGAGCAGCTCGCCGGGCTTGAGGAACACGTGCAACTGGGAGAACAGCTTGATCTCGGTGGCCGACATGCGTCGCACCAGGTGCTTGGCTTCCAGTTGCGAAGGGTGTTGCAGGCCGGCGGCAGCGAGCATTTCCGCCAGGGCCTTGAGGGTGTTGCGGTGGAAGCTGAATACCCGCTGGGCCTTGTCCGGCACCACCAGGGCGCGCTGGCGCAGGTTGTCCTGGGTGGCGACACCGGTGGGGCACTTGTTGGTATGGCAGCTCTGGG
Organism: Pseudomonas sp. GW822-FHT06D10; assembly: GCF_058799535.1. Taxonomy (NCBI): domain Bacteria; kingdom Pseudomonadati; phylum Pseudomonadota; class Gammaproteobacteria; order Pseudomonadales; family Pseudomonadaceae; genus Pseudomonas; species Pseudomonas sp. GW822-FHT06D10. The sequence continues at coordinate 26,743 of NZ_JBXALN010000006.1, forward strand.
ACTGGATGCAGCCGATGGCGAACATGAAGCCCCGGGCCGAGTTGGCCCAGTCGGCACCAATGGCCAGCACGCTGGCGATGTCGAAGGCGCTGACGATCTTGCCACTGGCGCCGAGCTTGATCTTGTCCCGCAGGTTCAGGCCCACCAGGGTGTTGTGGACGAACAGCAGGCCCTCGCGCATCGGTGCGCCGATGTGGTCGGTGAACTCCACGGGGGCCGCGCCGGTGCCGCCTTCCTTGCCGTCCACCACGATGAAGTCCGGCAGGATGCCGGTTTCCAGCATGGCCTTGGCGATGCCCATGAACTCCCAGGGGTGGCCCAGGCAGAACTTGAAGCCCACCGGCTTGCCGCCGGACAGCTCACGCAGTTGCTGGATGAAATGCATCATCTCGATCGGGGTGGAAAAGGCGCTGTGGCTCGACGGTGAAATGCAGTCCTCGCCCATGCGGATGCCCCGGGTGTCGGCGATTTCCTGGGTCACCTTGTGCTTGGGCAGGATGCCGCCGTGGCCAGGCTTGGCGCCCTGGCTCATCTTGATCTCGATCATCCGCACCTGGGGGTTCTGCGCCTGCACGGCGAAGCGCTCCGGGTCGAAACGGCCGTCGCTGGTGCGGCAGCCGAAGTAGCCGCTGCCCAGTTCCCAGGTCAGGTCGCCGCCGTGTTCGCGGTGGTAGGGGCTGATGCTGCCTTCACCGGTGTCGTGGGCGAAGTTGCCGAGCTTGGCACCCTGGTTCAGGGCGCGGATGGCGTTGGCGCTGAGGGAGCCGAAGCTCATGGCCGAGATGTTGAACACCGAGGCCGAGTAGGGCTGGGTGCATTGCGGGCCGCCGACGGTCACGCGAAAGCTGTTGGGATCACTCAGGGGCGCCGGGCGCATGGAGTGGCCGATGAATTCGAAGCCCGACTGGTAGACATCGATCAGGGTGCCGAAGGGTTTGTCGGCGCTTTCGTTCTTGGCCCGGGAGTACACCAGGGAGCGTTGGGCGCGGGAAAAGGGCAGGGCGTCGCTGTCGGATTCCAGCAGGTACTGGCGGATCTCCGGGCGGATGCCTTCCACCAGGTAGCGGATATTGCCCAGGATCGGGTAATTGCGCCGCACCGCGTGCGGGCTTTGCAGCAGGTCGAAGATCCCCAGCAGGCTCAGCAGGCCGGTGACCAGGGCGAATGGCCAGAGCCAGTCGTGTTCGAGAAAGGGCAGGCTGGCGAGGGTGAAAATCACACAGGCGGCAAAGAAGGCGTAGCGGCTCAGAAGGGACAGGCTCATACGGTTTCCTTGGTTCGGACTCATTAAGGTCGTTTATCAGTACTCATTCTTATGGGTGCACAAGATCTTATTGTTGTGTGGGGCTGCCGGGGCGGCCCTGAAGGGGTATCAGGCGCTTTGCGCCTGGAGAAAAATCGAAAACAGCTCGGACTGGGATTTGATGCCCAGCTTGCTGTAGATGTGCTTTTTATGAACTTTCACGGTTTCGGCGGAGATTTCCAGCTTACGAGCGATCTCCTTGTTGGAGCAACCGCTGAGCATCAGGCGCCCCACATCCAGCTCCCGGGCGGTGAGTTGTGCGCCCCGCAGTTGTTGCATGGAGTGGTCCAGCTGGCTGCGCCAATCGGGCATTGGATGCAATTGCGCTGGGTTGTCTTGCTCAATGCTTTCGTGGGGCAGGCGCTGGCGCAGCAAGGCCACCACCCAAGGCTCGATCAGTGACAGCAGGGCGATCTGGGGTGGGGCGAAGCGTTGTCGCGAACCCAGGGACAGGCACAGGGTGCGGCCGTCCGCCAGCTGGCAATTGAACTGGATCTCATCGGCCACCACATTCAGACGAAAGTAGCGTTGGTAGTACTCGGTCAGCTGGAAGTGTTCCGGGGCCACCTCCGCCAGGCGCAACAGGCCGCTGCGCGATTGTTCGCGGCTGGCAACGTAGAAGGGGTCGAGCAGGTACAGGCCGTTGAGGTAGTCCTGGAACAACTGGTCGGGGCTGCCGTCCTCCCCCGGGCATTCGGCGAACACCAGGGGTTTGCGCTCACTGCAAAACAGCAGCGCCACCCAGCTGTCGAAACTCACGTACTGCTCCAGCAGGCGCACCAGCTGGGGCCAGAAACTGGCCTGGTCCAGGGCTTCGATCATCTGCCCCACCGAGCGGTGCCAGGCGATGTCATCCAGCGACAATGTCATGCATCTACCCCTATCGGGTTACCCCGGCTGCGTGATTTGCGGGCCGGTTGCTGCTGCGCATACTGCGGCACAGCCAAAGAACAAGGAATACCCATGAAGGTTGAACTGGCCCAGTTGGCGGGCCGTGATAACGCCACAGCTTACAACCTGGAACGGGCCCTGGCGGCCATTGCCGCCTGCGCCGCCGATACCCGGTTGATCGTGTTTCCAGAAACCCACCTGATGGGTTTCCCCAGCGCCGAGACCGTGGCCGCCGTGGCCGAGCCGCTGGATGGCCCCACCGTGCAGGCCGTGATCCAGGCCGCCCGGGCGCGCAATATCGCGGTGGTGATCGGCATGGCCGAAAACGACGACGGCCGATTCTATAACACCACTTTGCTGATTACCCCCGAGGGCATCGCCCTGCGTTATCGCAAGACCCACCTGTGGGCGTCCGACCGCGGTGTGTTCACCCCCGGTGACCGCTACGCCACCTGCCTGTGGAACGGTGTGCGGGTCGGCCTGCTGATCTGCTACGACATCGAGTTCCCCGAAAGCGCCCGGGCCCTGGCGCAACTGGGCGCCGAACTGCTGATCGTGACCAACGGCAACATGGACCCCTACGGGCCCACCCACCGTACCGCGATCATGGCGCGGGCCCAGGAAAACCAGGCGTTCGCGCTAATGGTCAACCGAGTGGAAGAAGGCGATGGCGGCCTGCTGTTCGCCGGCGGCAGCGCCCTGGTGGACCCCCTGGGCAGCCTGCTGTTCGAAGCCGGGCGCGAGGAAGGTCAGTTCAAGGTCGAGTTGGATCTCAAGCAACTGCAGGTGGCGCGCCAGGACTACCGCTACCTCGAAGACCAGCGCCTGAAGCTTGCGGGCGAAGTGCTCGAACACGGCGATGGCGTGCGTGAACTGCTGATTCCGATCCGCTGAAAGGGCCGTCCGCGGACGGCCAATCCCATAAGAAAGACCCCCTGCTGCACTCATTTCAGTCCTGCCATAAATCTAATAATTGCGGAGTACTCGCTCATGGCTCGCTTGCAACGCACCCTTTCATTGGGCGCGGTAGTGCTGTTCGGTATCGCTTACATGACGCCGATCATTGTCCTCGGCACCTTTGGCATCCTCGCCCAATCCACCGCTGGCATGGTGCCGGCAGCCTATCTGGCGGCGCTGGTGGCGATGTTCTTCACCGCCATGAGCTACGGGCGCATGGCCGCGGCGTTTCCCGTGGCCGGCTCGGCCTACAGCTATGTGCGCAAGGCCATCAGCCCCAAGCTGGGTTTCATCGCCGGCTGGGCGGTGCTGCTGGATTACCTGTTCCTGCCCATGGCCATCTGGCTGATCGGCGCCGCTTACCTGCATTCGGCGTTTCCCGGTGTACCGCAGTGGGTCTGGGTGCTGGCTTTCATCGGGGTGACCAGCGCGATCAATATCGTTGGCCTGAAACTGGCCAACGGCATCAACGGCCTGCTGATGCTGGTGCAGTTCCTGGTGCTGATCGCCTTTGTCGGCCTGTGCATCCACTACCTTGGTGGCGAGGCCGGGCGGCCGCTGTTCACCCTGGCACCGTTCTTCAACGGGCAGATGCACCTGCCGCTGATCATGAGCGGGGCGGCAATCGCCTGTTATTCGTTCCTGGGCTTTGACGCGGTCAGCACCCTGACCGAGGAAACCCGCGACCCACGGCGGACCATTCCCCGGGCGATCATGCTGATCACCCTGGTGGGCGGGCTGATCTTTGTCGCGGTGTCCTACTTCGTCCAGGTTGCCCATCCGTCCTTCGAGTTCGCCGATGTGGATTCGGCGGCCTACGAGATTGCGCGCAATATCGGCGGCGACCTGTTCGTCTCGATCTTCCTGATCGGGCTGATTGTCGGTCAGTTCGCCTCGGGGCTTTCGGCCCAGGCCAGCGGCTCGCGACTGCTGTTCGCCATGGGCCGCGACGGCGTCTTGCCCAAGCGCTTTTTCGGCAGCCTGCACGGGCGTTTCGGTACCCCGGTCAACAGCATCCTGCTGTGCGCCGTGGTGGCGTTGCTGGCATTGAAGCTGGATGTCACCACCTCGACGTCCTTCATCAATTTCGGCGCCTTCCTGGCCTTCAGCCTGGTCAACCTGTCGGTGATCTTTCATTACTGGGTGGGGGGCCGGCAGCGTGGCCTGCGGGAGTTGATCCTGTTCCTGATCTTCCCCCTCATCGGTCTGGCGGCCGATCTGTGGCTGATGTCCAGCCTCGATCACCTGGCGATCTACCTGGGGGCGAGCTGGCTGGTTATTGGCCTGGTGTACCTGGGTTTCCTCACTCGCGGTTTCTCCCGCCAGCCTCCGGAAATGGATTTTCAGGAAGCGGCATAGAACTGTCGACAGTTTCCTTATTGCAATCGGTTCTCGTTTGGGTGATTTGGATATGTTATTGTATAACGCATTCAGCTCACCCAGATGCCCAGGAGGCCTCATGAAACCCGGTATCCATCCTGACTACCGCACCGTGCTTTTCCACGATACCGCTGCCGACGTGTACTTCCTCATCGGCTCCACCGTCGATACCGATCGCAGCCACACCTACAGCGACGGCAAGACTTACCCCTATGTGGCGCTGGATGTTTCCAGCGCCTCGCACCCGGTGTACACCGGCCAGCAGCGCAAGACCCAGTCCGAAGGCCGCATCGCCGGCTTCAACAAGCGTTTCGCTTCCTTCGGTTCCGGCGCCAAAGCCGCCCAGTGATGGCATGCAGGGCGAGTGTTGCCACTGCGCAACACTCGCTGAAGGCGGTTGGCGGCGCAGCCGCAGCGGACCGATGGTATTAAAAAGCCACTATCTCGATTGGAAATTCTTCTAGTCTTCAATCAGGCAACAGGGATTACCGTTGCCAGCTCTAACAATGAAGGACACGTGCATCGACGTTGACCCGAGGTGTCTCATGGGTGAGCTAAACGTTGCCACTGTCACACGCCGACCCGAGATTCTGCTGGTCGATAGCCAGGAAGTGATCCTGCAACGCCTGCAGCAGTTGCTCAGCCCGCTTCCCTACACGCTGCATTTCGCCCGCGATGCCACCCAGGCCCTGCAGCTCCTGGCCAGCCGGGAGGTGGACCTGGTGATCAGCGCCGCCCATCTGCCGCAGATGGATGGCCCGACCCTGCTGGCGCGCATCCATCAGCAGTACCCGAGCACCACCCGCATCCTGCTGACCGGCGACCCGGACCTGAAATTGATTGCCAAGGCCATCAACGAAGGGGAGATCTACCGTTACCTGAGCAAGCCCTGGGATGACCAGGAATTGCTGCTGGCCCTGCGCCAGGCCCTTGAGCATCAGCACTCCGAGCGCGAGCGCCTGCGCCTGCAGGATCTGGCCCAGCAGCAGAATGCCGAGCTCAAGGCGCTCAACACGCTGCTGGAAAAACGCGTGGCGGCACGCACCTCGGAGCTGCAGCAGACCGCCGACATGCTCGACCTGGCCTATGAGGAGCTCAAGCACAGCTACGCCACTGGCGCCGAGCTGTTTTCCCTGCTGGTCAACCAGCGCTTGCCCGCGGACAAGCAGACCAACCGGCGGATCATCGAGCTGGTGCGGGCCTACTGCAAAGTCCAGGGCATCGACCCTGGCGCCCAGCGTGACCTGGCCATGGCCGCGGCGTTGCACAACATCGGCAAGCTGAGCTGGAGCGACAGCATGATGACCAGCCCGGCGGATTTGCTGCATCACCATCAGCGCGAGCGTTATCGGGCCTATCCGGCGCAGAGCGAATCGTTGCTGATGACCCTGGAACCGGTGCAGGACGCCGCGCGGCTGATCCGCCATCATCAGGAACACTGGGACGGCAGCGGTTTTCCCGACCACCTCAAGGGCGACGCGATTCCCCTGGGCTCGCGGCTGCTCAAGCTGGCGGTGGACTTCATCGAGTTGCAGTGCGGGCTGATCCTGGAACGGCACATGAACAGCGACGAGGCCCTGGTGTTCATCCGCAAGTACGCCGGCCGCTTGTACGACCCGGACCTGGTGGAAGGTTTCATCCAGGTGTGTGCGGTCTACCTCAGCGACGTGACCCTGGGCGACCCTTCGGTGAAGGTTCTGAGTACCCGGGAGCTGGCGGCGGGGATGATCCTGGCGCGCAACCTGAATGCCGATAACGGCATGCTGCTGCTCAACGCCGGCAAGGTGCTCAACCTGCCGCTGGTGGACAAGCTGATCGCTTTTGAAACCATGGAGGGCGCCCGCTACAGCGTGTTCGTCAAGTTGCCCCAGGAACAGCAGGCAAGGGCCTGAAATCGGGTGGCGGTCACATCGAAAAATACCGGCGGCGGATGACGAGCCGCCGCCGCGCATGTGATCCTTGCGCCCTCATTCTCAAGGCTCCCGGATTCCCATGTCGCTGTCGTCCGTTGCTGCACCCTCCATCATTCGTATCGCCGCTGCCCTGCTGATCGGTGCCGACGGCCAGACCCTGCTGGTGCGCAAGCGCGGCACCCAGGCCTTCATGCAGCCCGGTGGCAAGATCGAAGCCGGTGAACAGCCGGTGCACGCCCTGGCCCGTGAGCTGGAAGAAGAACTGGGATTGCGCATCGACCCGGCCCAGGCCCGTTACCTGCAACAGTTCTCGGCACCGGCGGCCAACGAGCCGGGGCATGTGGTGGAAGCCGAGGTGTTCCTGGTCCATATCCATGGCCCGGTGACCCCGGCGGCAGAGATCGAGGAAGTACGCTGGATCGACCCGGCCGGCGATGGAGATTTGTTCCTTGCGCCGTTGACACGCGATCTGATCTTGCCGTTTTATCGCAAGGCCCGAGCGGGCCACGCCTGACCCCCTCCCATTGCCAAGGATTGCCATGATTCCACTCCACGACTACCTGATCTTCGCCGCTGCTTCCCTGCTGATGGTGCTGACCCCGGGGCCGAACATGATCTACCTGATTTCCCGTTCGATCTGCCAGGGGCGCAAGGCTGGGGTGACGTCGTTATTGGGGGTGGTGGCGGGGTTCTTCGTCCACCTGTTCGCCGCCGCGCTGGGCCTGACCGCGGTGTTCATGGCGGTGCCCATGGCCTATGAGGTGCTCAAGTGGGCCGGCGCCCTGTACCTGCTGTGGCTGGCCTGGCAGGCCCTCAAGCCTGGCGCGCGCTCGCCCTTCGAAGCCCAGCAGCTGCCGGCGGATTCGCCGCGCAAGCTGGTGACCATGGGTTTTCTGACCAGCGCCCTGAACCCCAAGATCGCGGTGTTCTACCTGTCGATCTTTCCGCAGTTCATCCACCCCGAGCACGGTTCGGTGTTCTCCCAGAGCATCATCCTGGGCCTGACCCAGATCAGCGTGAGTTTCTCGGTGAACCTGCTGATCGCCCTGTTTGCCGCCGGTATCGCCTCCTGGTTTGCCAGCAACCCCACCTGGCTCTCGGTGCAGCGTTATTTCATGGGCTTTGTGCTGGCGGGGCTGGCCGTGCGCCTGATGTTCGAACAGCGTCGCGTCAACTGATCGAGGAGCGCCAGCATGAGTGATTTTCCAAGCCCGCAAGCGGTGGTAGAAGCACAACTGCAGGCCTACAACCGCAAGGATCTGGAGGCCTGGCTGGCGACTTATGCCTTAGATGCCCGGCAATACGAACATCCGGCCACCTTGCTGGCCAGGGGGCACGAGGAAATACGAGCTCGGGCCGTGGTGCGTTTCCAGGAACCCAACCTGCATGCCCGGCTGATCCAGCGTACGGTCATGGGCAACGTGGTGGTCGATCACGAACTGATCAGCCGCACCTTCGCCGACGGCAGCGGCACCCTGGAAACCGTGGCCATTTATGAAGTGCAGGGCGGCAAGATAAAATGCGCTTCATTCATTACCGGACACAAGACCCTCGACTGAGCATGCAGATCCAGCGCCTGACCCCTGACGATGTGGAGCAATACCGGGCCTTGATGCTCGAGGCCTATGAGCGCCATCCCCAGGCCTTCACCTCCAGCGTCAAAGAGCGGGAAAAACTGCCTCTGGCCTGGTGGGCCGCACGCCTGGACGGCGAGCTCGACCTGTTGCTGGGGGCGTTTTCCGAAGGGCGGTTGCTGGGGATCGTCGGCCTGGCCTTCGAGCTGCGGGAGAAGGCCCGGCACAAGGCGACCCTGTTCGGCCTCTATGTCACCGGCACGCAGCGCAACAGCGGGCTGGGCTACCGCCTGGTCCAGGGGCTGCTGGCCGAAGCGGCTGAATACGAAGGGCTGCGCCTGATCCAGTTGACCGTGACGGCCGGCAATGAAGCGGCGCTGGCCCTGTACCAGCGCTGCGGCTTCGTCCAGTTCGGCCTGGAACCCCAGGCAGTGCGGGTGGGCGAGGACTATTTCGACAAGATCCACATGTGGCGCCAATTGCCGGCCGAAGGTTGATCCCGGTTCGCTGGCAAGCCGGCTCCTGGGCAAGCCTGCTTGGGGTCAGCGTACGGCGCTGACGCCGTCCAGGGTCGAGAACGAGGTGTCCTTGGCCGTGAGCAAAAAGTCGCGCATGTAGGGCGCATCCAGCATGTCGGCGCGAATCGCCGCGTACAGGGTGGCGAACAGGCCCTTTTCCCCGAGCCGCTTGGCCTTCACATAACCCCGTGAGCTGTACTCGTGCAGGGCCCAGTGGGGCATCCCACACACGCCCCGGCCGCTGGCCACCAGTTGCATCATCATCACCGTCAGTTCCGAAGTCCGTACCTGGGCCGGTTCGATGTCCGCCGGTTCCAGGAAGCGGGTGAAGATGTCCAGGCGGTCGCGTTCCACCGGGTAGGTGATCAGGGTTTCGCTCAGCAGGTCTTCCGGGACTACGTATGGCTTGCTTGCCAGCGGATGCTGGTTGGCGACCGCGAGCATGGCTTCGTAGGTGAACAGCGGCACGTAGGTGATACCCGCCAGCTCCAGCGGGTCGGAGGTCACCACCAGGTCCAGGTCGCCCCGGGCCAGGGCTGGCAACGGAGCGAACGAGAAGCCGGAGGCCAGGTCCAGCTCCACTTCCGGCCAGGCGTCGCGGAACTGATCGATGGTCGGCATCAGCCACTGGAAGCAGCTGTGGCATTCGATGGCCATGTGCAGGCGCCCGGCAGTGCCGCCGGCCAGTCGCGAAATGTCGCGTTCGGCGCCGCGCAGCAGGGGCAGGGTCGCATCCGCCAGTTGCAGCAGGCGCAGGCCGGCGCTGGTGAAACGCACCGGCTTGGTCTTGCGCACGAACAGCGGCATGCCCAGGCGCTCTTCCAGCTCCTTGAACTGATGGGACAAGGCGGACTGGGTCAGGTGCAGGCGTTCAGCGGCTTCCACCAGGCTGTCGGCTTCGCGCAAGGCGTGCAGGGTCTTCAGGTGACGGATTTCGAGCACCAGGATCTCCATGAGTGAATTTTGTGGTTAAAGCGAAAAGGTTGAGTTTGTCTCATGTTGACGGGCCTGTCGACCATCCCGCGTTCATCGATTCGCGAGCATCTTTGCCGATACGGGCGACAACGCCTGTGTGTTGTGCACCGAGTGCCAGGGGCAAGCGCCGACCCTAGCCGCGGAAAAAGTACCGCTGGGGCAATCTTCATCAAATTGTCACGCAACTGTGGCAGCGCGAATCATCCAGGTTCATCAGACTCGCGCTCCACTGGGGTTCTGCGTTTCGGTGTTTTTCATGCGGGTACGATTTCTTTCGACTGTTCTACTCTTGGCCGGGCTGTTGCTCGGCCCGCTGTGTTTTGCGGCCGCGCGCTGCGATGTCAATGTCCCGACCCAACGGGTCGACCTGCCGCAGGTGAGCCTGGCCTACCAGAGCATTGGGCGCACCTCCGACCCGGCGTTGCTGCTGGTCATGGGCCTGGGCGGGCAACTGATCCACTGGCCGGATGAGGTGGTGGTGGCCCTGTGTCAGCAAGGGTTTCGGGTGATCCGCTACGACAATCGCGATGTTGGCCTGTCCACTTGGCGCCAGGCCCCGGCCAGCGCCAATCTGACCTTCGAAGTGCTGCGCTACAAGCTGGGCCTGCCGGTGGCGGCGCCCTACACCCTGACCGACATGGCCGATGACGCCCTGGGCCTGATGGACGCCCTGCATATCGAGCAATTCCACGTGCTGGGGGCGAGCATGGGCGGGATGATCGCCCAGCACCTGGCAGCCATGGAACCGCGGCGGGTCGAGAGCCTGACGCTGATCATGACCAGTTCCGGGGCCGAAGGTTTGCCGGCGCCGAACGCGGCGCTGGTGCAACTGCTCTCGCGGCGCAACGCACCAAGCCGGGAAGCGGCGCTGGAGCAGCAGGCCGACCTGCTGGCGGCCCTGGGCAGCCCGAAGGTCAGCGATGACCGCCAGGTCCTGTTGCAACAGGCGGCGGTGGCCTATGACCGGGCGTTCAACCCGGAAGGGGTCAAGCGCCAGATCATGGCGATTCTTGCCGAGCCGAGCCGGGTGGCATTGCTCAAGCAACTGCGGGTGCCGACCCTGGTGGTGCATGGCACCGCCGACCCGTTATTGCCGGTGATGCACGGCGTGCACCTGGCGGCGCAGATCCAGGGCAGCCAGTTGAAGTTGATTCCGGGGCTGGCCCACCGGTTCCAGGAAGCCTTCAAGGCGCCGCTGCTGGCGGCGGTGCTGCCGTACCTGCAAACCCACCGGGAAGACACTTCCCACTGGGCGCAGATCGAGCCGCTCGATAGCAGCAACATCCTCTAGGGCAGCGCGGCAAGCCGGCTCTTGCGGTTGGGTGCAGGAGCCGGCTTGCCGGCGAATGAAACGCCGCGGTTTCAGCGAACGATCTTGTCCACCTGGATGCCGAGTTTCTTCAGCCGGTACCAGAAGCTGCGCTCGGAAATGCCGATCAACTGCGCCGCTGCCGCCTGGACACCGTTGCTCTGCTGCAGGGCGGCGAGAATGTAGGCCTTTTCCACTTCCGCCAGGGCCGCTTCCAGGTCGCTGGGCACTTGCGGGCCGACACTGATGGCTGCACTGCTCTCTGTGCCCTGCGCCTGGGGGCCGAACAGATACCCCGGCAGGTCCTTTTCTTCGATGACCTGGCCGCTGGCGACGATGGTGGCCCGCTCCACGCAGTTCTGCAGTTCGCGGATATTCCCCGGCCAGGCGTAGCTGGCCATGGCCTGCAGGGCTTCGGGGCTGAAGCCGCTGATGCGCTTGCCGGCGGTGGCACCCAGGCTGTGGGCAAAGTGCCGGGCCAGCGGGGCGATGTCCTCGACCCGTTCGCGCAGTGCCGGCAAGGGGATCGGGAATACATTCAGGCGGTAGTACAGGTCTTCGCGAAATTCCTTGTTGGCCACCGCTTCCAGCAGGTTCTTGTTGGTGGCGGCGATCACCCGCACATCCACCTTGCGCTCCCGCGGATCGCCCACCGGCTCGATCACCCGCTCCTGCAGGGCACGCAGGATCTTGGCCTGCAGGGCCAGGGGCATGTCGCCGACTTCGTCGAGGAACAGGGTGCCCTTGTCGGCTTGCTGGAAACGCCCGACCCGGTCCGCCACGGCGCCGGTGAAGGCGCCCTTGCGGTGGCCGAACATCTCGCTTTCCAGCAGGCCCTCGGGAATGGCCGCGCAATTGACCGCGACAAAGGGTTTGTCGGCCCGGTTGCCGTGCTTGTGGATGGCCCGGGCGACCATTTCCTTGCCGGTGCCGCTTTCCCCGGTCAGGAGGATGGTGGCGTTGCTTTCGCGCACCGAATCCACGGCTTGCAGCACCCGACGGAAGGCCGGGCTGTCGCCCACCAGGCTGTCGATCTGCTGATGCTCTGCGAGCTCGGCGCGCATGCGCTGGTTGTCTTTGAGGATGTCGCGAAACTGCAGGGCCTTGCTGACGGTGATGTCCAGTTCGTCGATGTCGAAGGGCTTGGCGATGTAGTCGTAGGCGCCGTTGCGCATGGACTGCACGGCATTCTTCACCGTGCTGTAGGCGGTCATCACGATCACCGGCAACTGCGGGTAGCGCTGCTTGATTTCCCCCAGTAACTGCGGCCCGTCCATGCCGGGCATGCGCCAGTCGCTGATCACCAGGTCGATGTCTTCTTGCTCCAGCACCTTGAGCGCGTGCAGGCCGTTGCCTGCGGTGAATACCTGGATGCCGTTCTGGCTCAGGGCCGAGGACAGCAGGTCGCAGAGTTTCGGCTCGTCATCGACCACCAGCAGGTTATGCGTCATCACTGTCCTCGTCGTCTTCTTCACCGTTGGCCGGAATGTACAGGCTGAAGGTGGCGCCAGCATCTTTTTCGCTAGTGCACTCGATATGGCCGTCATGGCTTTCCATGATCGAGAAGACTTTAGCCAAACCCAGGCCGGTGCCCGAGGCCTTGGTGGTGACGAATGGGGTGAAGATGCGTTCCAGCATGTCCGGCTCGATGCCCTGGCCGGTGTCGCTGACGCTGATGATGGTTTCGTCTTCGCGCTGGGAAATCCCCAGGGTCAGGCGGCCGCCGTCGGGCATGGCGTCGATGGCGTTGAGAATCAGGTTGAGGCAGGCCTGCTTGAGTTGCCGGGCATCGGCGTGGAGGGTCGCGCCGGGGGCCTGGTCGTCGATCCGTGCGTCGATGTTGTGGGTGGCCAGTTCCGGGGTGCAGAAGCCCAGCAGTTCCTCCACCAGCGGGCGGGCCAGCTGGGTGGCGCGTATCGGCGCGCTGGGCTTGGCGAAATCGAGAAATTCGGTGATCAGGTCGTTGATCCGGCTGACCTCGCTGATCACGTATTCCAGGTGGCGCTTGTCGTTTTCCGGCAGGTTGGCCCGGCGGTGCAGCAACTGCGTGGCGGTCTTGATGATGCCCAGCGGGTTGCGGATCTCGTGGGCCAGGCCCATGGCCACTTCGCCCAGGGCATGCAGGCGGTCGCGGCGGCGCAACTGGGCTTCCAGGTGCTGCAGTTCCCCCAGGCGCTCGGTCATGTGGTTGAAGGTGCTGCTCAGCTCCGCCAGTTCGTCGCCGCCGATCACCGGCACCCGTTGGCGGTAGTCGCCGGCGATCACCGCCTGCACGCCCTTGGACAGGCCCCGCAGCGGTCGGGTCAGGCGCTGGGAAACCAGCCAGCCGACGCACAGCGAGGCTGCCGAGCTGAGCAGGAAGATCAGGATGAACAGGTTGCTCTGGTTGACCAGGCCCACCAGGCTGCTATGGCGCAGCAGGCCGCTGAAGATCACCCCCACCAGGTCGCCGCTGTCGTTGAAGATCGGCCGGTACAGGCCGCTGTAGCGGCTGGTGAACTGCTCGGTGGGCTGGCGGGTGGCGCGCAGGATGTCTTCGATCTTGTGCGGCACCTGGGGCGGGTGGTCCTCGAAGCGCTGGGTGGCGAAGATTTCCGAGAAGTCATCGGCCTTGGCCAGGTACAGGCGCAGATCCAGGGAATGCACGTCGGCCACGCTGGTGAGGAAGCTGGCGTCCAGGTAGGTGGCGATCAGCAACTGGTAGTCGACCCCGTCGAGCTGGGTCTGGAACGTCGAGACCACCGCCCCGGTGGCCACGCCGCCGACCTGGATGGTCTGCAGCACGGCATTGGAGGCGGTACTGATCTGCCCCACCACGTCATCGGCGGCAGTGGTGAACACCACCTTGTGATCGTTCTTGCGGATCAGCGCCACCACGTCGATGCCCATGGAATCGGCGATGTCGGCGGTGAGCTTGTCATGCTTGGCCGCATTGCGGTCCGTGGGCGGGCGCGTATAGCGCAGGAACAGCTGGGCGATCCGCGCGTTGTCATGGAGGATTTCGGTGATCTCGTCCTCGACGATCTTGGTGGACTCCTGCAGCCAGATCCGCACGTTGCTGTCGAAGATTTCCGACAGGGTAGTGGCCGCCAGTTCCGCGGCGATCATGGTGGGAATCACACTGACCAGCCAGAACGCCAGCACCAGCTTGCGTTGCAGGCTCCAGCGGGAAATGGCGAAGGGGCGAGGAGGGCGACGATCTTTTCTGGTCATGTACTTTCGCTTATTGCAGCAGCCATGGCGGGGTCGGAGCGATCCGGGCGGACAAAGCGTTTTATCAGTTTGAGCAGGGCATTGAGCAAGGGATTGCGATGCCGGAAAAACAGCATGTTACCGGTGAACTGGCAACCCAGGCGCAACTTGCTGGCATAACCGGCCTGGCCGCACTCGTACAGGGGAATGCGTTGCTGAATACAGTAGTCGACGTTGGCCAGCCAACTGCGGAAATACAGATTGTGCTCACGGGTGACACTGAGGTCGTGGGCAAAGAACTTGTCGATCAGCCGATGCTGGTCGATGAGCACCAGGTTGAAGGCCACCAGTTGCTCGTCGACCCAGTACAGGACGCAGGCCGCGCGTTCCCCCAACTGCTCGAGGATGCCGGTGAAGTAGCCTGCCGGCAGGCGTTCGAACTGCAGGTCGCTACGATTCAGGGTGGCCTCGTAGAGGCGCATGATGTCCGGCAGCACGTCGTCGATCTGGCGTCGCCATTCTATGCGTGGCGCCGGTGTCCGGAGTTTGCGGCGCAGGTCCTTGCGGGTGGATTTGCCCAGGGTGCCCAGGTAGGCGTCGATCGAGGCAAAGGGCACCGGCAGCAGCGCCGTGGGCAGGCTCGGCATGGCTTGCAGGCCCGCGGCCAGGCAACTGGCAGCCCATTGCCGGTCGTTGCTCGGCGCATCCTTGACCGCCATCAGGCCGATGCCGAAGCTGTCGGCATCGCGTCGCGCCAGTTGCAGCAACTGCTCCAGCAGCTCCTGGCGGCGTTGCGCAGGCACATGGCTGGCGGTGCCGGCATTGCACTGTTCGGCCACAGGCGAGCCTATGGCGTACAGGCGCAGCTCCAGGGCCCCGGGCCACTGGCGTGCCAGGCGTTCGGTGAAGCGCTTGGCCAGCCCGGAGACCGTGGTATCGAGCCGGTACTGGGTGGTGAAGGCCGGCGCCACTGCCACCAGGGTCGAACCCTCGTAGAGCGCCAGGTAGCGCCAGCGAAAATCGGCGATCGCGGCTTTCTCCACGGCCAGGTAATAGTCCCAATCCTCCAGGGCCCCTGGGAAACAGTCATTCCAGGCGCTGCGATCGATGGCCTGGATGGTTGAAAAGGCTTGGGCGGTTATCACGTCTCTTCCTTAAGTCAAGCCAGCTGTCGGTAGTCTTCGCGCACCGCAGGTGCCACCACTCGCTGCTGGATGAAATCTGCGCTCAGTTCGATCACCCGCTGGTACTGCAGGTCCACGGTGATCATGTGATAGCAGTTGTCGAGGAGGATCTTGGTCACCGGGCCGCCGAGCTTGCGCTCCACGTAGTCGGCGTTCCAGGTACTGGTGATGTCGTCTTCGCTGGAGTGCAGCACCAGGGCCGGGGTCAGGATCGACGGCATGCGTTTCTTGACCACGGCATTCATCCGGTGCAATTCGCGCACCGTCACGCCCTCCATGGTCAGGAGCCCGGCATTGCTGCTTTCACCGGCTTTCATCTGCTTCTCGACGATGGCCCGCAGGCGTTCGTTCTTGATGCCGTAGGGTGGCTTTTCCTCGAAGCGGCAGATGTGCACGCCAAAGGGGATCTTCATCAGCAATGGGGTGAGGAAGGCCAGCTTGTTGATGCTCCAGCCGTCGTACTTCAGGGTGGTGGAGTACATCAGCAGGCCGCTGATCCGTCCCGGATGCTCGGAGGCCAGGTACATGGACATCACCGCACCCATGGACAGGCCGCCGACGAACACCTGCTCGTGGCGCTGCTGTACATCGGCGAAGGTCTTGCGCACGCCCTCGTACCAGTCCTGCCAGCCGGTGGCCTGAAGGTCGCTGTTGTCCCCGCAGTGCCCGGGCAGGGTCGGTACGTACACCGTGCACGTACCGTCCTTGGCCAGGCCCTGGGCCACCCGACGGAGTTCCGTCGGGGTGCCGGTCAGGCCGTGGATCAACAAGACCCCGACCGGACCCGTGCCGAGAACGAAGCCGGCGCTGCCTTCGCCCAGATCGATCTCAGCCTTGCTCATCGCTTCATGGCCCGATCCAGCAGGCGATCCAGCAGTGCGATGCCCAGGTCGATTTCCGCATAGCTGATTTCCAGCGACGGGGCCAGGGTGATGACGTTCTTGTAGTAGCCGCCCACATCGAGGATCAGGCCCAGGCGCTGGCCGTTGATTTCGATGTCGCCCTTCATGCCTTCCTCGACCATGTAGTCCAGGGTCGCCTTGTCCGGGGTGAAGCCGTCGGTGGTGCAGATCTCGCAGCGCAGGGCTAGGCCCAGGCCGTCGACGTCGCCGATGATCGGGTAGCGCTTCTGCAGGTCCTGCAGGCCGGCCAGGAAGTACTTGCCCTTCTCCATGACCATCGCGCCGTAGTCGATCTCGCTGGTCATCTTGAACATTTCCAGGCCCACGGCGGTGCCCAGCGGGTTGGAGGCGAAGGTGGAGTGGGTCGAACCTGGCGGGAACACGCCCGGATTGATCAGCTCTTCACGGGCCCAGATGCCGCCCAGCGGGTTGAGGCCGTTGGTCAGCGCCTTGCCGAACACGATCACGTCCGGCTTGACGTCGAAGTGCTCGATCGACCACAGCTTGCCGGTGCGGTAGAAGCCCATCTGGATCTCGTCGACCACCATCAGGATGCCGTGCTGGTCGAGCACGTGCTTGAGCTCGCTGTAGAAGTTCATCGGCGGGATCACGTAGCCGCCGGTGCCCTGGATCGGCTCGACATAGAAGGCGGCATATTCGCTCTGGCCGACCTTCGGGTCCCAGACGCCGTTGTATTCGGTTTCGAACAGGCGGGCGAACTGCTGCACGCAGTGGCTGCCGTACTCTTCCTTGGTCATGCCTTTGGGGCCGCGGAAGTGGTACGGGAATGGAATGAACTGCGCACGCTCGCCGAAGTGGCCGTAGCGGCGGCGGTAGCGGTAGCTGGAGGTGATCGACGAAGCGCCCAGGGTACGGCCGTGGTAGCCGCCTTCGAAAGCGAACATCAGGCTCTTGCCGTTGGTGGCGTTACGCACCACTTTCAGCGAGTCCTCCACCGACTGCGAACCGCCGACGTTGAAGTGCACGCGGCCGTCGAGGCCGAACTTCTTCTTGGCGTCGACCGCGATCATTTCCGACAGCTCGATCTTGCCTTTGTGCAGGTATTGGCTGGCGATCTGCGGCAGGGTGTCGATCTGTTGCTTGAGGGCGTTGTTCAGGCGTGGGTTGGCGTAGCCGAAGTTCACCGCCGAGTACCACATCTGCAGGTCGAGGTAGGCCTGGTCGCTGGTGTCCCAGACGTAGGAGCCTTCGCAGCGGCTGAAGATGCGCGGTGGTTCGATGTAGTGAACGGTATCGCCGTAGGAGCAGTACTTGGCTTCTTTTTCCAGAAGGATCTGGTCTTCTGCGGTAGCGATGCGGATATCAGACATGGTGGAAGAGTTCCTGGGTTTCAAGAGAGAAATTGGTTGCGTTGGCGGCGTTGTTCGGCAGCTTGGCCAGCAGCGCTGGCAGTTCGGCGAAGGAGTCGAACCGCGCATGGGGAATCTTGTTGCGTTCGCAGTAGTCGGCCAGGCGATCCTTGGCGAACACGAAGTCGGCGGTGGAAGCCACGCACATGTCCGACTGGCCGTCGCCGATCACCAGCACGCGCTTGCCCCGCGGGGTGGATTTGCACTTGCAGTTGCCGGAAGCGGCGCGGCAGGCGTCGCTGGCGTAGGGGAAGTCGATGCGCCAGCTGTTGTGGTCGACCTGGCGCAGGCGGTTGGCGAGGATCGGCAGCAGGGTCACGTAGTTGCGTGCCAGGATGCGGGCGATGCCCTGCTCGATGCCGTCGCTGACCACTTCGATGGAAGCGCCCAGGCCGATCACGTGATCGACGAAGTCGGGGAAGTCGGGGTCGATTTCGACACTGTCGAAGTAGCCCAGCAGTTCGGTGGGCGAAGCCTTGACCAGGGCCAGTTGGCGGCTGAGGCATTCTCGGGAGCCGATGTGACCGTCCAGCCATTCCTGCTCTATGCCTTCCCAGCTGGGGTCGGCGAAGCGTTGGAGAACGTTATCGATCACGTCGGCGCGGGAGATGGTCCCGTCGAAGTCACATACGATATGCCAGTGCATCATCTGCTGTTACCTGTTGAATAAGAGCGCTCTTTGCGCTTGTGGCAGGGGTAGAGCAGGGACTGTGCCAAGTGGCGAAAACCCAGCGGGGCTGGGGCCTTGGCGAGGAAGGAGAGGGATTTGTAGAGTTCTGGCTACAATTTTTGTAGGTCCCTACAAAGAACATCAGTGCTTGCGCCCAAGGGCCGCTCTGATGATTGATGCGCGCATGTTCAGACAAGGAAACTCATTCATGCCCAGGCTTTCTTCCCCCGCCTTACTGGCCGGCCTGCTCTCCCTGACCCTCGCCAGTGGCGCCATGGCCGACTCCGGCATCACCGGTGAACTGGGCCTGGGCCTGGGCTATCAACCCCATGACCCCACAGGCAGCAGCTACGACACCGTACCGCTGCCGTACATGGACCTGGATTGGGGGGATGTCAGCCTGAACGGTGATGATGGCCTGACCTGGGATGCCTTCAAGAGCAACGGCTTGAGCATCGGCCCCTACATCAATTACCTGCAGGGGCGTAATTCCGACGGCGCGCTGCGCGGCCTGCGGGACGTTCGCGACATGGCCGATATCGGCGCCTTCATCGAGTACGCCCCCGAAGACTTCTGGCGGCTGTTCGCCGCCGTGGGCCAGGCGGTGGGCGGGGCCGGGGGCCAGGGTGGGGTGCTGGGCAAGGTCGGGGGTGAAATCGGCTACCCGCTGGGCCTGGGCATCATTGGCAGCAACAACCTGACCCTGCACTTCGCCGATGGCCGCCAGAGCCAGACCTTCTTCGGCGTCGACGCCAAGGAGTCCCTCGCCTCCGGCATTGGCCAGTACAACGCCAGCGGTGGCGTGCAGAACTTCACCCTGAGCCAGAATTTCCACTTCCCCCTGGGGGACAACTGGGCGCTGGTGGCCAGTGCCAGCTGGACGCGCCTGGTCAATTCCGCCGCCGACAGCACCATCGTCCGCGACAAGGGCGAGGTCAACCAGGGGCAGGTGCAGACCGCCATCAGCTACAAGTTCTGAGGAGCGCCGCCCAGGCCTGAGCACGGCCTGGGGCGGCTACAGCAAAAACTGGTCTGGCCTTTGCAATGGTCGCCATGAATTCAATTTCTCAGGAAGTTCTTCATGGCTCGACCTGCCTATCGTCTACTCGCCTATTCCCTCTGGGACCTGATCCCGATTGCCATGGCCCTGGCGCATTTCGCCTTTGTGCTGTGGTTGGTGCTGGATTTCCACGCCCTGTCCTGGTGGGTCATCCTGCCGGCGGCGCTGCTCTACGCAGTCAGCCTGTCGTGGAGCATCAACAGCATTTCCCATAACCAGATCCACAACGCCTATTTCACCCCCGGGTGGATGAACCGTGCCTTCGACCTGCTGCTGTCGGTGACCATAGGTTTTTCCCAGACCCTGTACCGCGACATCCACAACCGCCACCACCGGGGCAACTCCGACCTGCCGGACGCCAATGGCAAGACCGTCGACCCGCTCTCCATCTACCTGTATGGCAAGGATGGCCAGCCGGACAACCCCTGGGCCTACACCTTCCTGAGCTTTTTCCGCGACGACCCCAAGGAGATCTACCAGGAAATGCAGCGCAAGCGGCCTGACGATGCCCGTTGGGTAAAGGTGGAAATCGGCGTCACAGTGGCCTTCTACCTGGCTCTGGCGCTGTATGACTGGCACGCGGTGCTAGTGCTGCTGCCGTTCTGGTACCTGGGGCAGTCACTGTCGTCGCTCAATGGCTACTACGAGCACCTGGGAGGCAACCCGGACCTGCCGATCGCCTGGGGCGTGAGCTCCTACAGCCCGCTGTACAACCTGATCTGGATGAACAACGGCTACCACGCCGAGCATCACTACCGGCCGAAGATGCACTGGACCAAGGTCAAGGCTTTCCACCGCGAGATCCGCGAGCAGCAACGGGCTGCCGGGGTGAAAGTGATTCCGGTGTCCCACGGCCTGGGATTCCTGGTTGCCCACCGCAAGGCCTAGACCCCGTTGCTGTAGGAGCTGGCTTGCCAGCGAAGGGGCCGGCAAGCCGGCTCCTGCACAACATCCCTTCGCTGTAGCAAAGAGGCCCTCAGGCCTCTTCACCCTCCGCCAAGAGGGCAATCCCGCCGATGATCACAAAGACGCCGACCCAATGCAGCAGGCTGATCTGCTCGCCCAGGCCCAGCCACGAGCCCAGCAGCACCACCACGAATACCAGGGAGCTCAAGGGGAAGGCCAGGGACAGGCTGCTGCGCCGCAGGATCAGCATCCACACGAAAAACGCGCCGATATAGCAGGCAATCGCCATCAGCACCCCGGGGTTGACCGCGACCGCCGCCAGCCATTGCAGGTTGAAATCCATCTGGCCCAGCTGGTCGCCGCCAACCTTGGTGGCGATCTGCCCGGCGCTTTCGAAACCGATCAGCAGGGCCCAGAGCACGATGGTGCCCAGGCGTTCGTGCAGCCAGCCGTGGGAGGTATTGGAACTCATCAAACGCTTCCTTCTATTCGTTGAACAAGGCTCAGGTGCTGGCCACGCACACCAGCATCACCCCGGCGGTGATCACCAGGGTGCCGAGCCAGCGACGGCGGCTGACGGTCTCGCCCAGCACCACCTTGCCCGCCAGTACCACGCCGCAATAGGCCAGGGCCGCCGCGGGGAACAGCAGGCTCAGGGGCGCCCGGGACAGGGCTTCGAGCCAGACGAAGAACTCGATGGCGTAGGCGCCGATGCCGCACCACAGCAAGGGTGCGTTGAACACCTGGCCCCAAAAAGCGTTCAGGCGAAAACCGCCTTCCAGCTCTGGCAGGCGGTCCAGGCCGAGCTTGAAACAGAGTTGGCCGACCACGTCCAGGACAATGGAAAAGGCCACCAGCAGAACAACGGTCAGGGTCACGGGAACAGCTCCTCGAACAGCGAGATCAGGGCTTCATTGGTCACCGAGTTGCGCAGCAGGTCGTCCTGGCTCCAGCGCTCGGCCGGAGGCTGGTCGGACTTGGCTTCCCAGCGTTTGAAGGCGTTGCTGAAGGCCGGCTGGGCGAACTCGCCGCAGACGTCGATGCCCAGGATCCGCTTGCGCGCGGCCAGGGTGCGCAGGGCCTGCAGCAGGTGGGTCAGGCGCATGCCGCCCTGGTCCCAGTTGGTGGCGGCGTCTTCGCTGGCCAGCACATCCTTGTCGATGGTGATCCAGATCGCCTCGGTGGGCAGGCTGTCGATCATCTGTTCGAGAAAGGCCTGCCAGTCCAGTTCCGCCAGGTTGCGCCAATGCAGGTGGTTTTCCTGCTGCTGGTGCCCGGCGCCGTCGCCGACCCGCCCCCAGACCTTGGACGGCGCGTGCTGCCAGGGGAACAGCTGCAGCTTGCCGTGCTTGAGCGCGGCGACATTGCCGCCGCGCAGTTGTGGGTTGTGCAGGTCTTCGCTGCAGGGGCCGAGGGTGACGATGCGCTGGATGTGCGGCAGTTTCAGCGCCCGGTTGACCCAGGAGCCGCAATGCCGGCGCGGAGCCAGGCGTACCCAGTCCGGGTGGTTGTCGAAGTGGATCAGGCTCACCGGCTCTTGCAGGTCGCCGAGAAAGGCCGGGGTCAGGTGGTGATAGTCACCGGAGCCGACAAAGAAGATTTCCGGCTGCGGGCCGCTGTGGCGAGGCCGCTGGCGCAGGCGTTCGGTGAAGTGACGGTAGGTGCGCTCGGTGGACCACAGGCGCAGCTTGGGGCCCAGGTCCAACAGGTCGAGACGCCGCGCCTGGCCGCTGTTCAGGCGTCGGATGATCGGCTCCTGGGCGGTCAGGCTGTGGTCGAGATCTAAGATATTCAAAGTGTTCTTTACCCATGGCAGCGCCCTCCAGAAAACTGCGTGATCAGGCTGAAACGCAGGCTGGGCGGGCTTTGCCGGGTAAATGCAAGGGTCGGGCCAGGGTCGTTGCCGGGTTGCCGGCGAAAGACCGCGGCGCAGGCTTGGCGAACAAGCTCGCTCCTACGGGAATGGCAGGGCTCAGGCGTGCAGGCGCACCCAGACGCTGACCAGGATCGTCGCGGCGATCAGCCAGGCCACGGCGGCTACCGCCAGGGAAGCTTCCAGGCGCAGGCGATCGACCATCACATACAGCGTCGCCAGGTAGACGAAGTAGGGAATGATCGACCACATGCCGAACAGGATGGTGGTCTTCAGGTCATCGAGGGAGCGGCCCTTGCCGACGATGTAGTGGGCGATCAGGGCAAAGGTCGGGAACAGCGGCACCAGGCCGGCGATGTAGTAGTTCCGGGTCTTGGCCAGGGCCGCCAGAATCACCACCACCGCCGCGCCCAGGGCGGCCTTCAACAATAGATCCATGGTTACTCGCGCCTTGGGTTAGTGGCTCAGGCCGTACTTCTTGACCTTGTCGAACAGGGTGGTCTTGGCCATGCCCAGCTCCTGGCTGGCCTGGGTCAGGTTGCCGCCGCTGCGCTGCAAGGCATCGTTGAGCAGGTTGCGCTCGAAGGCTTCCACCGCCTCGGCAAAGCCCAGGCCCTGGGCGACACTGCTGCCGGGCTTCTTGAAGGCCGGCAGGCCGAGGGCAAAGCGTTCGGCGACGTTGCGCAACTCGCGCACGTTGCCCGGCCAGTCGTGGCTCATGAGGGTCGACAGGGTCTGGTTGTCCAGCTCCGGCACCGCGCGGTCAAAGCGCAGGGACGACTGCTGCAGGAAATGCTCGAACAACTGCAGGATGTCTTCGCGGCGTTCGCGCAGGGGCGGCAGTTCCAGGGTCACCACGTTGAGGCGGTAGTACAGGTCGCTGCGAAACTCCTTGGCCCGGCTCATTTCGTCCAGGTCCGACTTGGTGGCGGCGATCACCCGGCAATCCACGGCCACGCTCTGGTTGGAACCGAGGCGCTCCAGGGTACGCTCCTGCAACACGCGCAAGAGCTTGATCTGCAGGTTGATCGGCATGCTTTCCACTTCGTCGAGGAACAGCGTGCCCTGGTGGGCGTGCTCGATCTTGCCGATGCGCCGTTTGCCGGCGCCGGTGAAGGCGTTGGCCTCGTGGCCGAAGATCTCGCTTTCGAAGAGGTTCTCGGGCAGGCCGCCGCAGTTCAGGGCGACGAACTGCTGCTGGTGGCGCCGGCTGAAGTCGTGCAGGCAACGGGCGACCAGTTCCTTGCCGGTGCCGGTCTCGCCTTCGATCAGCACGTTGGCCGAGGTATCGGCAACGTTGGCGATCAGCTCCCGCAGGTTCTGCATGGCCGGCGAGCGGCCGATGATCCGCCCTTCCAGGGAACTGCGTTCGGCCAGCTGGCGGCGCAGCGAGGTCACTTCCCGGGCCAGGCCCCGTTGCTCCAGGGCGCGGCGGGCCACATCCACCAGGCGCTCGGGGGAGAAGGGTTTTTCCATGAAGTCGTAGGCGCCTTTCTGCATGGCGCCCACGGCCATGGAAATATCGCCGTGGCCAGTGATCAGCACCACCGGCAGGCTGCGGTCCCGGGCCTTGAGGCGGTTCAGCAGTTCCAGGCCATCGATGCCCGGCAGGCGAATATCGCTGACCACGATGCCGGGAAAGTTTTCACCGACCTGGGCCAGGGCTTCTTCGGCGCTGCCTACACCGATGCAGGGAATGTCTTCCAGGGCCAGGGCCTGTTGGCAACCCAGCAGGACATGGGGGTCGTCTTCGACGATCAGCACGGTCAGCTCGTTGTTCATATCGGCTCGGCTCGAGTGGGGCTTGCCAGGGGCAAGCTGAGGACAAAGGCGGTGCCGCCGCTTGCCGGGTGTTCCACCCCCAGGCTGCCGCCGGTGGCGGCGGCGAGGCTGGCGGACAGGGTCAGGCCGAGGCCCAGGCCCTGCTCGCCGGGTTTGGTGGTGAAGAAGGGTTCGAACAGGTGCTTGCGCGCTTCAAGATCGATGCCGTGGCCGTTGTCGCGCACCCGCAGGCGGTACTTGCCCTCGCTGAATTCGCCCTCCAGCCACAGTTGCGGCGCCGGTTGGGCCTGCATGGCATCCAGGGCATTGCCGATCAGGTTGACCAGGATCTGCTCCAGGCGGGTCTGGTCGATCTGCAGGGTCTGCTCGGTGAAGTCGCGGTGCAGTTGCAGGGGCAGGGGTTCGAGGCGCGCATTGAGCACTTGCAGGGCTGCGTCAACGGCCTTGTCCAGGCTGGCCTGGCCTTGGTCGTCGCCACGGCGGGCGAAGGAGCGCAGGCTGGCGGTGATGCGGCCCATGCGGTCGATCAGTTCATTGATGGTCTTGAGGTTGGCGCTGGCGGTGTCCAGGGCGCCGCGTTCGAGGAAGCGCACGGTGTTGCCGGACAAGGTACGCAAGGCCGCCAGGGGCTGGTTCAGCTCGTGGGCGATGCTGGTGGACATCTGGCCGATGGCCGCCAGCTTGCCGGCCTGGACCAGTTCGTCCTGGGCGCGGCGCAGGGTTTCCTCGGCCTGGCGGCGTTCGCGGATCTGGCCCTTGAGCCGTTCGTTGCTGGCCCGCAGGTCGGCGGTGCGTTCGGTGATCCGCCGTTCCAGCTGGCTGTTGGCTTCCTGCAGTGCTTCACGGGCGGCCAGGCGAGTGGCGATGACCTTGCGCCGTTCGTTCCAGGCGATCAGCAGAAAGGCCACCAGGGCAAAGGCCACCGCCACCAGGATGCCCTGGTTGATGGCTTCGCGGCGCAGGTCCTGCAACGGGGTGAGCAGGGTGAAGTTCCAGGGGGTATCGCTCAGGGGCCGGGTCTGGGACAGGTAGCTGATGGCTTTCTCGTCGGACACCAGCTCGGTGTTGGCCGGAAAGGTCAGCTTTTCCACGCCTTCGGCCAGGCGTTCCCGGGCCAGGGGTTCCAGTTCGTTGAGGGGGAACCAGTAGTATTGCAGGCTGCGTGCCAGGCGTTCCTTGGTGTCGTCGCTGAGTGGGCGGACCGACTTGAGGCGGCGCGCCGGGTCGCTGGACAGGATGATGATGCCGTTCTCGTCGCTGACGAAGGCTTCCAGGCGGGCACGCTGCCAGCGTTCCTCCAGGGCCTCCAGGCGTACCTTGACCACCGCCACGCCGATGATCTTGCCTTGTTCTTCCAGGCCATGGGCCAGGTAGTAGCCAGGTTCGCCGTTGGTGCTGCCGATGCCGTAGAAGCGCCCGGGCTGGCCGCGCACGGCGTTCTGGTAATAGGCCCGGAACGACAGGTCTTCGCCCAGGTAGCTGTCGACGTCACGCCAGTTGCTGGTGGCCACCACCCGGCCCGTGGTGTCCATGACATAGATGGCCCGGCTGCGGCTGCGGCGGTTCAGGCCTTCGAGGTATTGATTGACGGTTTGCCGGTGTTCCGGCGAAGGATCGCCCAGCAGCTGGGAAACACTGGATTCCAGTTCCAGCAGGCTCGGCAGATAGGTGTACTTGCTGATCTCACTTTCTACGGCGCGGGCATGCAGCTCCAGCTGGCGCTGGCCATTTTCGCCAAGGGTGCGGATGCCGTTGTGCTCGCTGATCCAGAATCCGACGTAGCCCAGGCCGATCATCAGCAGGATGACCAGGGGCGGCAGGAACAGATGTCGGATCAGGCGGGGTTTCACGGCGAGTGATGGCGGCGCGGCGCGATAGAGAGTGGGGTCGCATTTCATCACAGATGCCTTGGGTCAACCACTGCGCAGTGTCTGTAGGAGCCGGCTTGCCGGCGACCAGGGCGGCACTGACGATAGGGGAGTCAGATACCGTCCCGTCGCAGGCAAGCCGGCGCCTACAGGAACGCGGGTTTTAGTGCTGCAGGATCTTCTCGAGGAAGTGCTGCGCACGTTCGGAGCGGGCGCTGATATCGCCGAAGAACTCTTCTTTCTGGCAGTCCTCGATGATCTGGCCCTTGTCCATGAAGATCACCCGGTTCGCCACTTTGCGGGCAAAGCCCATTTCGTGGGTCACGCACATCATGGTCATGCCTTCATGGGCCAGTTGCACCATGACGTCCAGCACTTCGTTGACCATTTCCGGGTCCAGGGCCGAGGTCGGTTCGTCGAACAGCATGACGATCGGGTCCATGGCCAGGGCGCGGGCGATGGCCACACGTTGTTGCTGGCCACCGGAGAGTTGCCCCGGGTGCTTGTGGGCGTGGGCGGCGAGGCCGACGCGGTCCAGCAGTTGCAGGCCTTTCTTGGTGGCCTCTTCCTTGCTGCGGCCCAGCACCTTGATCTGCGCGATGGTCAGGTTCTCGGTGATGGTCAGGTGCGGGAACAGCTCGAAATGCTGGAACACCATGCCCACGCGGGAACGCAGTTTCGGCAGGTTGGTCTTGGGGTCGGCGATGGAAGTGCCGTCCACCACGATGTCGCCTTTCTGGAAGGGTTCCAGGGCGTTGACGCACTTGATCAGGGTCGACTTGCCGGAGCCGGACGGCCCGCAGACCACCACCACTTCACCTTTCTTGACCTCGGTGCTGCAATCGGTCAGCACCTGGAAGTCCCCATACCACTTGTTGATGTTCTTGATAGAGATCATACGGCGAACCTTTTTTGCAGACGCTTGACCAGCAGCGAGGCGGCAAAGCTGATTGTGAAATAGACCAGACCAGCGATGATCAGGAATTCATTGGAGCGGCCGATGATGTCGCCGCTGGACCGCGAGGCGTTGAGGAAATCCACCAGGCCCACGGTGTACACCAGGGAGGTGTCCTGGAACAGGATGATGCTCTGCTGCAGCAGCAGCGGGGTCATCTTGCGGAACGCCTGGGGCAGGATGATCAGGCGCATGGTCTGGCCATAGCTCATGCCCAGTGCCTGGGCGGCGCCCATCTGGCCCTTGGGGATCGACTGCACGCCGGCACGGACGATTTCGCAGAAGTACGCCGCTTCGAACATCATGAAGGCCACGATGCACGAGGTGAATGCGCCGATCGGGGTGTCTTCGCCGGTGATCCAGCGCAGCACGAAAGGCACCGCCAGGTAGAACCAGGTGATCACCAGCAGCAGCGGGATCGAGCGGAAGTAGTTGACGTAGGCACCCGCCAGGTTCGACAGCAGCTTGTTGTGAGACAAGCGCATCAAGGCCAGCAAGGTGCCGAGGATGATCCCGCCGACCACACCCATGACCATCAGCTTGAGGGTCATCAGCATGCCGTTCCACAGGCCGGGAATGGCCGGGATGATGCCCGAGAAGTCGAATTCCATTATTTACCTCCCACGGAGATCAGGCCGGGGACCGAAACTTTCTTCTCCACCAGGCGCATCAGCAGCATCAGGCTCATGTTCAGGGTGAAGTAGATCAGGGTAGCCAGGGTGAAGGCTTCGAACAGGTTGGCCGAGAACTCGGCGGTCTGCTTGGTCTGGGCCAGCAATTCCATCAAGCCGATCAGCGACGCCACGGAGGAGTTCTTGAATACGTTGAGGAATTCCGAGGTGAGCGGCGGAATGATGATCCGGTAGGCCTGGGGCAGCAACACGTTCCAGTAGATCTGCGGCAGCGAGAAGCCCATGGCGCGTGCGGCGGATTCCTGGCCACGGGGCAGGGCCTGGATACCGGTACGTACCTGTTCGCAAACCCGTGCGGCGGTGAACAGGCCCAGGCACACGACAACGCTCAGGTAGGCCGAGGTGGTCGGGTTGAGGTCCTGCTTGTACCACTCCTGGAGGTTCTCCGGCAGCAGGTCCGGCACCAGGAAGTACCAGATGAACAGCTGCACCAGCAGCGGCACGTTGCGGAAGATCTCCACGTACACGGTGGCGATGCCCGACACCAGGCGGTTCGGCACGGTGCGCATGACGCCCAGGATCGAGCCCAGCAGCAGCGCGATGATCCAGGCCACCACGGCGATGGCGATGGTCCAGCCCAGGCCGGAGATGAACCAGTCGAGATAGGTCTCGCTGCCCACGCCGGTGGACTTGAAGAACACGCCCCAGTCCCAGTTGTAATTCATTAGGGTTACCCCTCAGATCGTTCGATGTACAAGCACCCGCCTGGGGACGTCCGTTCCCGCCTGATCATGACGATCAGGCACACACGATCGGCTCGACAACCACCGGTTCGAGTGTTTCCAAAAAATGCCAGCAGGTAGTGACAGACTCCTGAAAGGGCAGGGCCCCTTCAGGAGATAAGGTTAGTCAGGAATCAGGACTTTTTGTCGTCAGCCGCTTTGTCGGTCGGGTTGGCGATCAGGGCCTTGAGCTCGTCGCTCATCGGGAACATCAGGTTCAGGCCTTTTGGCGGGATCGGCGACTGGAACCACTTGTCGTAGATCTTGTTGATTTCGCCCGATTTGTAGGTGGCGACGATGGCGTCATCCACGGCTTTCTTGAACGGAGCATCGCCCTTGCGCACCATGCAGCCGTAGATTTCGTAGGACTGAGGGGTACCGGTCACGGCCCAGTCGGTCGGTTTCTTGGCCTTGGCCATTTCACCGGCCAGCAGTGCGTCGTCCATCATGAAGGCTACGGCGCGGCCCGATTCCAGCATCTGGAACGACTCACCGTGGTCCTTGGCGGAGATCACGTTCATGCCCATCTGCTTGTCGGCGTTCATGGCCTTGAGGATGCGCTCGGAAGTGGTACCGGCGGTGGTTACCACGTTCTTGCCTTTCAGGTCCGCGAAGTCCTTGTAGGAAGAGTCCTTCTTGGACAGCAGACGGGTGCCGATCTCGAAGATGCCAACGGAGAAGTCGACTTGTTGCTGACGCTCGACGTTGTTGGTGGTGGAGCCGCACTCGACGTCCACGGTGCCGTTCTGCACCAGCGGGATACGGGTCTGGGAGGTGACCAGGTTGTACTTGACCTTCAGGTCAGGCATGTCGAGGTCTTTC
Organism: Pseudomonas sp. GW822-FHT06D10; assembly: GCF_058799535.1. Lineage (NCBI taxonomy): Bacteria > Pseudomonadati > Pseudomonadota > Gammaproteobacteria > Pseudomonadales > Pseudomonadaceae > Pseudomonas > Pseudomonas sp. GW822-FHT06D10. The sequence goes on from NZ_JBXALN010000006.1 coordinate 55,561, forward strand.
TTGATCGCTTCGACGATTTTCAGCTGGATGTCGTGGGAGTAACCCACTGGCACGCCGGAAGCGTCAGCGATGTAGGAAAACGGAATGGAAGCGTCGCGATGTCCGAGGGTGATGGTGCCGGACTCTTTGATTTTCTTCAGTGTGCCGGTGAGCTCGGCAGCGAAAACTGGAGTGCTAATCAGAGCGGCAGCGATAGCTGCGCCCAACAGATGGGGAACGATGCGCATCAATATTTCCTCGACATTTGTTTTTTTTATGAAGCCAGTTCGACGGCTCTTTTATACAGCGAATGCCTTGACGGCTCCTGTTGTGTTGGCACGACAGGCATTCGTCGCACAGTGTAGAGCATGAGTCGTGCCAGACCCATTGATCATCGTCAAACCCTTGATTTTCAAGCCTATAGAATATTTATGACCTGGGGATTTCAGCGGCTGTATCCGGTTATCCGAACCCCTGTGGCTTTGCCATTCGGAAAACCGAACGTGCCCCTGCCATTGTAGGAGCCGGCTTGCCGGCGAAACGTTCAATCCTGCGGGCCCACAAAAAAGCCCCTGGACCTTCCGGCGCAGGGGCTTTGCTTGCCTATGTGGCTCAGGCAGCCTTGATCTTGCCGCGATTGTGCTCGACTTTCTGCAGATAATCCTGCAGTTGCTGCTGCTGCGCCTCGGTGGTGAACAGCCCGAGCTTGCTCCGGCGCCAGAGAATGTCCTGGGCTTTCACTGCCCATTCCTCGCTGCACAGGTAATCCACTTCGCGGGTATAGAGGCCGCCGCCCAGGTGTTCGCCCAGGTCGCTGAGGCTGTGCACGCCTTCCAGCAGGCGCCAGGTACGGCTGCCGTAGCTGGTGGCCCAGCGCTGGGCGATCTGGCTGGGTACCCAGTCGAACTTCTTGCGGATGGCTTCTGCCAGCGCCTGTGGCGTGCTCATGTTCTCGCCACCGGGCAGGGTGGCCTGGGCTGTCCAGCTCGGCTTGGCCTGCTTGAAGTACGGCGCCAGCTGCGCCATCGCCGATTCCGCCAGTTTGCGGTAGGTGGTCAGCTTGCCGCCGAACACCGACAGCAGGGGGGGCTCCTCGCCATGGCCGGAAAGGGCCAGGGTGTAGTCGCGGGTGACGGCCGAAGGGTTGTCGGATTCGTCATTGCACAGCGGGCGAACGCCGGAATAGCTGTGCAGGATATCGCTGCGGCTCAGCTGTTTCTTGAAGTGCGCATTGACCACTTGCAGCAGGTAATCGGTTTCACCTTCAGTGATCGCCACCTTGGCCGGGTCACCGGTGTATTCGCGGTCGGTGGTACCGATCAGGGTGAACTGGTTGAGGTAGGGAATGGTGAAGACGATGCGCTGGTCCTCGTTCTGCAGGATGTGCGCGTGCTCGCCCTCGTACAGCTTGGGTACGATCAGGTGGCTGCCCTGGATCAGGCGGATACCGTACGGCGACTCCAGCTTGAGGTCGTCCTTGATGAACTTGGCGACCCAGGGGCCCGCGGCGTTCACCAGGGCCTTGGCGCTGATGGAGAACAGGCTGCCATCGGCGCGCTCCAGCTCCAGTTGCCACAGGCCCTTGCTGCGGCGGGCGCTGATGCAGCGGGTCTGGGTATGAACGTGGGCGCCGTGTTCGCGGGCGGCCATGGCATTGAGCACCACCAGGCGCGCATCGTCGACCCAGCAATCGGAGTATTCGAAGCCCTTGGTGATCTCGGCTTTCAGGGCGCTGTCGGCACCGAACTTCAGGCTGCGCGAGCCGGCGAGTTTTTCCCGCTTGCCCAGGTGGTCATACAGGAACAGGCCGGCGCGAATCATCCAGGCCGGGCGCAGGTGTGGCCGGTGCGGCAGGACGAAACGCATGGGCTTGACGATATGCGGGGCCTTGGCCAGCAGCACTTCACGTTCGGCCAGGGCTTCGCGCACCAGGCGGAACTCGTAATGTTCGAGGTAGCGCAGGCCGCCGTGGATCAGCTTGCTGCTGGCCGAGGAGGTATGGCTGGCCAGGTCGTCCTTTTCGCAAAGGAACACGGACAGGCCGCGACCTGCCGCATCGGCGGCAATTCCAACACCATTGATCCCACCGCCAATGACGGCGATATCGTAAACCTCGGAAAGAGGGCGCGCGGGCAAGGTAGAAGTGGGCATCGACAGGCCTCGTGTTACTTTGATATTTGAATTCGAACATTAATGTTCATTTTCGAAAATACTAGCGCATAAAGATGCACGCATCCAGCGTGCTTCGATTGAAAAAACTGATCGAAGCAGCGCTAAAGGAAAGTTTTCGAACATTGTCGACGGGTAACTGTAGCCGCTGCTGTTGCCTTGGGCTGGATGGCGGGATCGGCCGCGGCGATTTCGAAAGCGATGAAGCGTCGAGGCTCGTCGTTCGAGCGCGGCCGGATCCGCAGAAGGGAGAGCAGTCAGACCACTTCGAGGCGGATCTTGTGCTGGTTGAGCAGTTGGGTCAGGGCCGGTACCGGTTGCTGGTCGGTGACCAGGCAATCGATCAGGCTGATGGGCCCCAGGCGGATCATGGCGTTGCGCCCGAACTTGCTGGAGTCGGCAGCCAGGATCACCTGCCGGGCATTGGCGATGATCGCCTGGGATACCCGCACTTCCTGGTAGTCGAAGTCCAGCAGGCTGCCGTCCTCGTCGATGCCACTGATGCCCACCAGGGCGAAGTCGACCTTGAACTGGTTGATGAAGTCGACACTGGCCTGGCCCACCACGCCGCCGTCACGGCGCACATTGCCGCCGGTGAGCAGCACGTCGAAATCATCCTTGGCACTGAGCATCGAGGCCACGTGCAGGTTGTTGGTGATGATCTTCAGGTGGCTGTGATTGAGCAGGGCCCGGGCGATGGATTCGGTGGTGGTGCCGATATTGATGAACAGCGAGGCGTGATCGGGGATCTGCGCGGCAACGGCTTCGCCGATACGCTGCTTTTCGTCGCGCATCTGGTCGGCGCGCATGGCGTAGGCGGTGTTTTCTACGCTGGAGTCATAGGCTGCGCCACCGTGGTAGCGGCGCAGCAGATTGGCTTCCGCCAGCTGGTTGATATCGCGGCGGATGGTTTGCGGGGTTACGACGAACAGCTGGGCCAATTCCTCGATGCTGACGTAGCCGCGTTCGCGAACCAGATCGAGGATTTGCTGCTGACGGGGAGGCAGATTCATGGGGCTTCCTTTGGGCTGCCGTGCAAAATTTGCCCATGATGCCGCAGGAATCCCCTCCCTACCAGTTACAAGCGGTTACCAATCCACGGCTTGGCTTATTTGGCCTCGTCGTGGGGTTCCCAGTCGCGGGTGCGGCTGACGGCCTTCTTCCAGCCTGCGTACAGGCCTTCTTTTTCCGCTTCCGCCAGTTGTGGTTCGAACTCGCGCTCGATCACCGCCTTGCCTCGCAGTTCTTCCAGGCTGCCCCAGAAACCGCAGGCCAGGCCCGCCAGGTAGGCAGCGCCCAGGGCGGTGGTTTCACGCATTTGCGGGCGTTCCACCTGGGTGCCGAGGATGTCGGCCTGGAACTGCATGAGGAAGTTGTTGGCCACGGCGCCGCCGTCCACCCGCAGGGCTTTGAGGCGTTCGCCGGAGTCCTGCTGCATGGCGTCGAGCACGTCGCGGGTCTGGTAGGCGATGGACTCCAGGGCGGCACGGATGATGTGGTCCACGCGCACGCCGCGGGTCAGGCCGAACAGCGCGCCACGGGCATAGGGGTCCCAGTAGGGAGCACCCAGGCCGGTGAAGGCCGGCACCAGATACACGCCGTTGCTGTCCTTGACCTTGCCGGCGAAGTATTCGGTGTCGTGGGCGTCGTTGATGATCTTCAGTTCATCACGCAGCCACTGCACGGTGGAACCGCCGTTGAATACTGCACCTTCCAGGGCGTAGGCCACTTCGCCACGGGGGCCGCAGGCGATAGTGGTGAGCATGCCGTGCTGGGATTTAACCGCCTTGTCGCCGGTGTTCATCAGCAGGAAGCAGCCGGTGCCGTAGGTGTTCTTGGCCTGGCCCGGCTCGACGCACATCTGGCCGAACAGCGCGGCCTGCTGGTCGCCGGCGATACCGCCGATGGCGATGCCGCTCTTGGTGCGGCCGTAGATTTCCGACGAGGACTTCACCTGCGGAAGCATTTCCCGCGGGATGTCCAGCACCTCCAGCATCTTCGCGTCCCACTCCAGGGTGTGGATGTTGAAGAGCATGGTGCGCGAGGCGTTGGTGTAGTCGGTGACGTGGGTCTTGCCGCCGGTGAATTTCCAGATCAGCCAGCTGTCGATGGTGCCGAACAGCAGCTCGCCGTTGCGCGCACGCTCGCGGCTGCCTTCGACGTTGTCGAGGATCCACTTGAGCTTGGTGCCGGAGAAGTAGGGGTCGGTCACCAGGCCGGTGGTTTCGCGGATGTAGTCTTCCAGGCCGTCGCGCTTGAGCTGCTGGCAGATCTCGGTGCTACGGCGGCACTGCCAGACGATGGCGTTGTAGATCGGCCGGCCGGTGTTCTTGTCCCAGACCACAGTGGTTTCACGCTGGTTGGTGATACCGATGGCGGCCACCTGGTCGTGATGCAGGCCGGCTTGTGCCAGGGCCTCGACCATCACCGCGCTCTGGGTGGCGAAGATTTCCATCGGGTCATGTTCGACCCAGCCGGCCTGAGGGTAATGCTGGGCGAATTCGCGCTGGGCGGTGCAGACCACGTTGGCGTCGCGATCGAAAATGATCGCCCGGGAACTGGTCGTACCCTGATCGAGGGCAATGATGTAGTTCTTATTCTGAATGTCGGTCATGTCGATTGCCTTGGACGAAATAAGGGAGTGAGAACAGGCGCGCGATCGATTTGGGCAGGATCACGCGCCACTGGATTCAGGAAGCTTTGACTTTGCCTTCGGTGACCTGTTCGGCCTCCAGGGCGACAGCAGCGCTGGGCAAATGGCGGGCAATCAAGCCGCGATAGGCCGCAGCACCCAGGCAGGCGCCGAGGATCGGAGCGAAGATTGGCACCAGGAAATACGGAATATCACGGCCGCCGGTGAAGGAAATTTCACCCCAGCCGGTCACGAACGTCATCAGTTTAGGCCCGAAGTCCCGCGCTGGGTTCATCGCAAACCCGGTCAGCGGGCCCATGGCACTGCCGATCACGGCAATCAGCAGGCCGATCAGCAGCGGAGCCATCGGGCCGCGCGGCAGGCCATTGTTGTCATCGGTCAGGGACATGATCACTCCCATCAGGATGGCGGTGATCACCAGCTCCACAAGGAACGCCTGGGCAGTGGACAGCGCCGGGTTGGGGAAGGTGGAGAACACCGAGGCCAGTTCCAGGCTGGCCTGGGAACCACGGACCATCTGGTGGGTTTGTTCGAAATCGAAGAACAGGTTGCTGTACAGCGTGTAAACCAACAACGCCGCGCAGAAGGCGCCAGCGATCTGGGCGAGGATGTAGAACGGCAGTTTGCGCTTTTCAAAATCGGCGAACAGGCACAGGGCGATGCTCACGGCCGGGTTCAGGTGCGCGCCGGAAACTCCGGCGGTCAGGTAGATCGCCATGCTCACGCCGATCCCCCAGATGATGCTGATTTCCCATAGGCCGAAGCTGGCCCCCGCGACCTTGAGCGCGGCGACACAACCGGTGCCGAAGAAGATCAACAGCGCAGTACCCAGAAACTCGGCGATGCATTGGCCCGATAGCGACGGTTGTTGCAGAGCAGTTGTCATGTGAACCTCGATTTTTGTTGTTGTCTGGCGCTGCTGCAAAAGGCATGGAGCGCGACTTTAAACGAAGGCGGAATCCCCATTCCGACCTCGCCTTGCTACTGGGTACAACCTTGGATCTACCGCATGATATTCAGAAACGAAAAAATATAGACAAGAAACACCGCTGTCAAAGGTCGAAAGTGAACGGATGGTCATTTTATAGATATCAATCAAATGAATGATTCCGGGGCATAGTCGCGGGAACGACAGGCATGGTTGCTTTCGTAGGCACACGGGCCGGTTATCAAGGCTTGGAATAGAGCCTTTTACTGGTGAATGACCTAAAATTCCCGCGCTTGGTTTTGCCTTTTCATTCCTCGCCTGGAGCTGCCATGACCCCTGCACTGGACCTGCTGAAAAAAGTTCGCGCCGAACATCGCATCCACAGTTACGAACATGACCCTAAGGCCGCCTCCTATGGCCTGGAGGCCGCGGAGAAGCTTGATCTTGATCCTGCGCAGGTGTTCAAGACCTTGCTTGCCAGCAGTGAAAAGGGTGAGCTGCTGGTGGCGGTGGTGCCGGTCGTCGGAAGTCTTGACCTGAAGGCCCTGGCTCACGCAGCGGGCGTGAAGAAGGCTGAAATGGCCGACCCGGCTGCCGCCCAGCGCGCCACGGGGTACCTGCTGGGAGGCATCAGCCCGCTGGGGCAGAAGAAGCGCCTGCGGACCTTCATTGATAACAGTGCGCAGCCGTTCGCCAGCATCTTTGTCAGCGCCGGGCGCCGTGGCCTGGAAGTCGAGCTGGCGCCGACGGTGCTGGCCGAGCATACCCAGGCCAGGTTCGCTGATATCGGTCGTCCTTGAGTCGCAGCGGCTGCGGCCAGGGTCGCTGCTGTATGCAGGAAAATCCCGTCTTCTGTGTCTGTCGCCCGTTGGGGGCCAGGGCCCATGCTGGGGGCCAGTTATTCACGGAGAAGGGATATGCAGCTTGAGTTTCATCAGGTCGATGCGTTCAGCGAGCGCCCGTTCGCGGGTAATCCGGCCATGGTTTACCGGCTTGAGTCCTGGCTCGATGACAGGCTGATGCAGCAGATTGCTGCCGAGCACAATCTGGCAGAAACCGCTTTCGTGGTGCGTGAGGCCCAGGGCTGGCGGATTCGCTGGTTCACCCCGGTGACTGAAGTGCCGTTGTGCGGGCATGCAACCTTGGCCACTGCCTATGTGTTGTTCGAGGTTTATGGCCAGGCCGCGCAGCGTATCGACTTTCTCAGCCAGTCCGGGCCCCTGAGTGTCACCCGTGAAGAGGGCCTGTTGTGGCTGGATTTCCCGCTGCGCAGCCCGAGCAGCCAGGCAGGGCAGGAGGCGGTGGCGCAAGCGCTGGGGGTTGAGGTCGTCGAATTGCTGGGGGCCAACGAGCTATTGGCCGTGCTGGAGTCGGAGCAGGCGGTGCGTGAGTGCCGGCCGGATATGACGGCGCTGGCGAAACTGCCCTGGCCCGGGGTGATCGTGACTGCGCGTGGGGAGCAGCACGACTTTGTCTCGCGCTATTTTGCCCCCGCCATCGGTATCGATGAGGACCCGGTGACCGGATCCACCCATTGCTGCCTGGCGCCTTACTGGGCGCAGCGGTTGGATAAGCCGCAGTTGAGCGCCTACCAGTGCTCTGCCCGAGGTGGCGCGTTGTTTTGTCGTCTGGAAGGTGAGCGGGTGAAGATCGGTGGGCATGCCCGGCTGATTGCCAGTGGGCAGTTGCATCTGCAATGACTGTGCTGGGTGTTTCGCCGGCAAGCCGGCTCCTACAGTGCGCTGTCGTAGGAGCTGGCTTGCCAGCGAAAACGGCTCAATGCGCGCTGCTGTAGCGGCGCACCCCTGAGTCGCTTTGCGGGATCTGCGCTGCGGTACTGCCCGAAGCCTGGAACAGCACCAGGTGTTCCGCCGCGACCCGGATACCCACGTCGGCGCCGACCTGATGATCGGCGTGGCTCGGAAAGATCGATTCCAGCTGGCTGCCGGTGGGCAGTTGCAGGCGATACAGGGTCGAGGCGCCGAGGAACGTCTTGCCCACGACGCGGGCTTTCAAGGCGCTGTCGGGGGCGTGGACGATGTCGTCCGGACGCAACAGCACATCCACCGCACCGCCGGTTGGCCAGGTGTAGGCACGGTTGCCCTGCAGCAAGCCGAGTTCGGTCTGTACCGATTCCGGGCTGCTCAACTGGCCGCGAATGAAGTAGCCCTGACCGATGAAGCTGGCGACGAAGGGCGTCTGGGGTTCGTGGTAGAGGTTGTACGGTGTGTCCCACTGTTCCAGGCGGCCTTCCTTGAATACCCCTACCTGATCGCTCACGGCAAAGGCTTCCTCCTGGTCGTGGGTGACCAGGATCGCACTGGTGCCACGGGCCTTGAGGATGTCACGCACCTCGTGGCTGAGCTTGCGCCGCAGTTCGCCGTCGAGGTTGGAGAAGGGCTCGTCGAGCAGCAGCAGTTGTGGTTCGGGAGCCAGGGCACGAGCCAGGGCCACACGTTGTTGCTGGCCGCCGGACAGTTCGTGGGGGAAGCGCTGGCCGAGGTTCTTCAGGTTCACCAGCTCCAGCAGTTCGGCCACCACCCGCTCTTTCTGCGGGTGTTTGCGAATGCCGAAGGCAATGTTGTCGGCCACGCTCAGGTGCGGGAACAGGGCGTAGTCCTGGAACACCATGCCGATCCGGCGTTTCTCCGGCGCCAGGGTGAAACCGGCGCTGGAGATGGTCTCGCCCGCCAGCTGGATTTCCCCCTCATGCACCGGCTCGAACCCGGCGATGGCGCGCAGGGTGGTGGTCTTGCCGCAGCCGGATGAGCCCAGCAGGCAGCCGATATCCCCGGCATTGAGGTGCAGGTTGAGGTTCTGCACCACGCGTTGGTCCTGGTAGCCGCAAGCGAGGTTGCGCAGGTTCAGTAGCAAGGGCTGGCTCATGCGTGGTGGTACGCCGGCTCGACGAGGAATTCGAGCAGGGCCTTTTGTGCGTGGAGGCGGTTTTCCGCCTGGTCCCAGGCCACCGAACGCGGGTCGTCCAGCAGGTCGAGGCTGATTTCTTCACCGCGGTGGGCGGGCAGGCAATGCATGAACAGAACGTCCTCGGCGGCCAGGTCCAGCAGTGCACGGTTGACCTGGAAGGGGGCGAACAGTTGCAGGCGCTTGGCAGTCTCCTCTTCCTGGCCCATGGAGGTCCAGACATCGGTGCTCACCAGGTGGGCACCACGCACGGCTTCGCGAGGATCACGGACGATGGTCACGCGGTCGCCGGCCTGGGCTACGAAATCCGCGTTGGGCTCGTACCCTTCGGGGCAGGCGATGCGCAGTTGGAAGTCGAACTGGATGGCCGCTTCTATATAGCTATTGCACATGTTGTTGCCGTCGCCGATCCAGGCCACGGTCTTGCCCTGGATCGAGCCGCGATGCTCGAGGAACGTCTGCATGTCAGCCAGCAGTTGGCAGGGGTGCAGGTCATCGGACAGGCCGTTGATCACCGGTACGCGGGAGTTGGCCGCAAACTCGGTCAGGGTGCTGTGGGCAAAGGTGCGGATCATCACCGCATCGAGCATGCGCGACATGACGATGGCGCAGTCGCCGATGGGCTCGCCGCGCCCCAGTTGAGTGTCCCGTGGCGAAAGGAAGATGGCCTGGCCGCCCAGTTGGATCATGCCGGCTTCGAAGGACAGTCGGGTTCGGGTCGACGACTTCTCGAAAATCATGCCAAGCACACGATTTTTCAAGGGCTCGAAGAGTACGCCGCGGTTACGCAGGTCCTTCAGCTCGATGCCTCGACGAATCACACTGACCAGCTCTTCGGGCGTGCAATCCATCAGGGAGAGAAAGTGCCTTGCGCTCATCATTAACTACCTTTTTGCAACGGACCGCAGATTCTCAAAGCCTTGTTTAGTCGAACAACGGGCTGGACCTGCGGCGAAAGCCGCACGGGGCGACGAAATAGGGGAAGGCGCGATCTTATAATTAAATGTCGCGTCTTACCAATAGTAGTGCTACGGCGATTATGGGCATGAGAGGCCAGGACGCGAATGCGCTGGCACTTTTGAGACCAGTTTCCAGACAGCAGCCGGGCATTTGTACACTGCCCTGGCGCGCCTTGGCAATCGAGCGCGGCGCGGGTGATGCCCATGCAGTCGTTTTCTGACCTGGAGGGCGGGGGCTGCGTCCCGGATAATCCGCGGGCTGGCAGCCTGAAACATTTCCTAATGCAAAGTGCTGAGGTTATAAAGGCGAATCAGTGGCAGGGACGGGTGAACGATGGAATCCAGGGAGCAACAACTGATGACGCTCTTGGGGCTCACGGCCCGGGCACTCACCGACATGACAGCTTCGGTGACGGCGTTTTCCTTCGAGCTGCTGCGCAGTGAAGATCCGGTGACCCGAGCGGCCGCGCGCAAGATGATCGACCGGATGATGAGCCTCAGTGCAGGCCTGGACGAGCATTGGCGATTGCTCGCACAACTCTCGGGTGGCTATGGAGAGCGGGAGGCCGTGGATGCAACCACCCACGTCTCAGCGGATGGGCCGCCACGGTTGCCCTCCAACTGAAGGCGCCGATCATGGCCGGGGCTGATGGTCGTGAATTCATGGGACGAACGTCACTGGTGTCCTGTCAGGGGAGCGCCCATAGTTTTTGCTTCCGGCAAGCGAATACGCTGCGCTCTCAAACAATAGAGACTGGCCATGACCAAGACTCTCCATCACCGTGCCTGCCACCTGTGTGAGGCCATCTGTGGCCTGACCCTGGAAATCACCGAAGAAGACGGCAGTGCTCCGCGCATCAGCTCGATCAAGGGCGATCCTCAGGACAGTTTCAGCCGCGGTCATATCTGCCCCAAGGCCGTGGCCTTGCAGGATATCCAGAATGACCCGGACCGCCTGCGCCAGCCGGTGCGCCGGGTTGGCAATGAGTGGCAACCGATCGAATGGGACGAGGCCTTTGCCCTGGTGGCCGAGCGGCTGGCGAGTATTCAGCAGCGTCATGGCAACAACGCGGTGGCGACCTACCAGGGCAATCCCAGCGTGCACAACTATGGGCTGATGACCCACAGCAACTACTTTCTCGGCCAGCTCAAGACGCGCAATCGCTTCTCGGCTACCTCGGTCGACCAATTGCCTCAGCACCTGACCAGCTACCTGATGTATGGCCACGGCTTGCTGTTGCCGATTCCGGATATCGATCACACCGATTTCATGTTGATTCTTGGCGGCAATCCCCTGGCGTCCAACGGCAGCATCATGACCGTTCCGGATGTGGAAAAGCGCTTGAAAGCGATCCAGGCCCGTGGCGGCAAGGTAGTGGTGGTCGATCCGCGGCGCAGCGAAACCGCGGCCATGGCCGACCAGCATCTGTTTGTTCGCCCGGGGGGCGATGTCGCGCTGCTGTTTGGCCTGCTCAACAGCATCTTCGAAGAGGGGCCGACCCGCGACAGCCACTTGCAGGTGGATGGGCTGGCCGAGGTGCGCCAGGCCATATCCCGGTTCACGGCGGAGGCCATGAGCCCCCTGTGCGCCATTGCGGCGCCACAGATCCGCCAACTGGCCAGGGATTTCGCCTCGGCCGACAGAGCGGTCTGCTACGGGCGCATGGGCGTCTCGACCCAGGCCTTCGGCACGCTGTGCCATTGGTTGCTGCAATTGCTCAACCTGGTCACCGGTAACCTCGACCGCGTGGGTGGCGCCTTGTGTACCAGCCCCGCGGTGGATCTGGTAGCGGCGACTTCGGGCGGCCACTTCAATGCCTGGCAGAGCCGGGTTTCCGGGCTTCCGGAATACGGCGGCGAGTTGCCGGTGTCGGCCCTGGCAGAAGAGATACTCACCGAAGGGGAGGGGCAGGTACGGGCGCTGATCACGGTGGCGGGCAACCCGGTGCTGTCCACGCCCAATGGCCGGCAGCTGGAGCAGGCGCTGGATGGCTTGGAGTTCATGCTCAGCATCGACCTGTACATCAACGAAACCACCCGCTATGCCGACTTGATCCTGCCGTCCACCTCCGCCCTGGAAAATGATCACTACGACACCACGTTCAATCTGTTCGCGGTGCGCAACGTCAGCCGTTTCAACCGGGCGATCCTGCCTAAGCCCGAAGGTGCACTGCACGACTGGGAGATCTTCGTCGGCCTGGCCAAGGTCTTTGCCGAGCGCACCGAAAGCTCGCTCAAGCCGACCATCGCGCCGGCGCAAATGATTGATATGGGGCTGCGTGCCGGGCCTTATGGCGACGCCTCGCCGTTCAAGCTGTCATTGGCGACGCTGGCCGAGTATCCCCATGGCATCGATCTGGGGCCGCTGCAGCCGAATCTGGCCGGGCGCCTGAAAACCGAAAACCGGCGGATCCAGGCTGCGCCGCCGGCGATCATGGCCGACCTGGAGCGCTTTGCTGCCCTGAAGGCGCCGCAGGAGGGGGAACTGTTGTTGATCGGCCGCAGGCATGTGCGCAGTAACAACTCCTGGATGCACAACTATCACCGCCTGGTGAAGGGCAAGCCTCGTCACCAACTGCTGATGCATCCGCAGGATCTGGCTCACCGGGGTTTGCAGGACGGTCAACGGGTACGCATCAGTTCACGGGTCGGCGCGGTGGAAGTAGAAGTGCTGGCCAGCGCCGAGATGATGCCGGGGGTGGTGAGCCTGCCCCATGGCTGGGGGCATGGGCGTCCGGGCGTGCAGATGAACATAGCCACGGAGCAGCCGGGTTGCAGCGCCAATGACCTGACCGACGAGCGCCAGCTCGATGTGCTGTCGGGAAATGCGGCGTTGAACGGGGTGCCGGTCAGGGTGCAGGCGGCCTGAGATGTCTGTCGGAGAGGCCGAGCAGGGTGCTCAGGATTCCGTTACAATGCGCCACCGTGCCGACAACAGAGTCGGAAAGTTCAGCCGAGGTGTTCCATGGATATCATCGAAACTATTAAAGAGCAGATTGCCAACAACACCATTCTGCTTTACATGAAAGGCTCGCCGAATGCCCCGCAGTGCGGCTTCTCTGCCAAAGCCGCTCAGGCCGTAATGGGCTGTGGTGAGAAGTTCGCTTACGTGGACATCCTGCAGAACCCGGAAATTCGCGCCAACCTGCCCAAGTACGCCAATTGGCCAACCTTCCCACAACTGTGGGTGGCCGGTGAGCTGGTCGGCGGCAGCGACATCATGGCTGAAATGTTCGCCAACGGTGAATTGCAGAGCCTGATCAAGGCCGCTGCCGAAAAAGCCGCTGCCAAGACCGAAGCGTAAAGCGCGCCTGCTCGCGAGGGTTTCCGGGAATCGACATGCTACTCGTGTGATTCTCGGAAACTTGCGGCAAGCACTCTGCTTCGGTTTGTTACGCGAACATATCCGCGTAATAAAAAAAGCCCCGCTCTCATAAGAGAAGCGGGGCTTTTTTATTCTTCGGGTATTACGAGTTGAGTTACTCGTCACCCATTTGCGATTGCAGATAGTTCTCGATACCCACTTTATCGATCAGGCCCAATTGGGTTTCCAGCCAGTCGATATGCTCTTCTTCGGATTCCAGAATATCTTCCAGCAGTTCACGGCTGCCGAAGTCACCAACCGATTCGCAATGGGCGATCGCGGCCTTGAGGTCAGCATGGCCGGTGCGCTCGATACGCAGGTCGCATTCGAGCATTTCCTTGGTGTGCTCACCGATATGCAGCTTGCCCAGGTCCTGGACGTTGGGCAGGCCTTCGAGGAAGAGGATGCGCTTGATCAGCTTGTCCGCATGCTTCATCTCGTCGATGGACTCGTGGTACTCGTGCTTGCCCAGCTTGTTCAGGCCCCAATCTTCATACATGCGCGCATGCAGGAAGTACTGATTGATCGCGACCAGTTCATTGGCAAGGATTTTATTGAGATGCTGGATGACTGTAATGTCGCCTTTCATGATGGGGTCCTGCCCTGTATTTAGTGGAACATGGGCAGAGTCTGAGCTGCATGAACATTACTGTCAAACCTAAGTTATTGAATAATATATGAAAATTAATCGGAATAAGAATGTTTGTGTTCCGCGTTTTGTCTCTAAGCGATTGAATTACAGGCATAAAAAAACCGGACGCCAGGTCCGGTTGTTTGTAACGCCGCTAATTATTGATTAAATCAGGCGACATTAAATTCCACAGGGTAGGGGATTGCCGCTTGGCTGCTCTGCAATTCGGTCAGGGTTTCGCGAACCACTTGCTTGGCCAGGCAGGCACATTTGCCGCACTGGCTGGCGACGCCGGTGGCCTGGCGTACTTCGCGGTAGCTGCAGCAACCTTCGTAGATCGCTTCGCGAATTTGTCCGTCGGTGACACCGGTGCAGAGGCAGACATACATAAGATGAGAACCGTCGCTGGTTAGGGCTCAATTGCGATGGATCTTAATGTTAACGAGAATGATTGTCAAAGTGGTTTCGGCGCCCTTTGTTGCTGATTCTTGCTTGAGTGACGAACGGCTTTTCTTGGCATTAATGACAGATCATTCGCATTTTTCGCGTTGGAGGCCGGCCAGAGGAAAAACCACTAAGGACAGCTTAAAAACGCCGTGTATGATGGTCGGTCCTTGCGAAGAGGGCGCACGTCACGGGGCTGTCGTATCAGCATGGCAGGCTCGGGGCCAACCCTTCTTCTTCATTACTACGTCCACACCAGGAGATATCCAATGAGCGTACTCGTAGGCAAACAAGCCCCTGACTTCACCGTTCCGGCCGTTCTCGGCAATGGCGAAATCGTCGACAGCTTCACCCTGTCCTCGGCCATCAAAGGCAAATACGGCCTGGTGTTCTTCTACCCACTGGACTTCACCTTCGTGTGCCCGTCCGAGCTGATCGCTCTGGACCACCGCATGGCCGACTTCAAGGCACGCAACGTTGAAGTGATCGCTGTGTCCATCGACTCGCACTTCACTCACAACGCCTGGCGTAACACCCCGATCAATGCCGGCGGCATCGGTCAGGTTCAATACATCATGGCTGCTGACATGAAGCACGAAATCGCCAAGGCCTACGACGTTGAGTCCGAAGGCGGCGTGGCTTTCCGTGGCGCGTTCCTGATCGACGACAAAGGCGTTGTCCGCTCGCAGATCGTCAACGACCTGCCACTGGGCCGCAACATGGAAGAGCTGATCCGTCTGGTCGACGCTCTGCAGTTCCACGAAGAGCACGGCGAAGTCTGCCCTGCCAACTGGAAGAAAGGCGACAAGGGCATGACCGCTTCGCCAGAAGGCGTTGCTGCTTACCTGAGCGAGAACGCCGGCAAGCTGTAAGGCTTGGCGTCACGCATAAAAAAACCGGCCTTAGGGCCGGTTTTTTTATGGGGCAAAGAAAAGCGACTATTCAGTCGTCGAAATCCTGCCAGCCGCCCATCTGTTTCCAGCGGTTGACGATGCCGCAGAACAGCTCGGCGGTCTTCTCGGTGTCGTAGCGAGCCGAGTGGGCCTCGCGACCGTCGAAGTCGATGTCTGCGCTCTGACAGGCCTTGGCCAGCACGGTCTGGCCGTATGCCAGGCCAGCCAGAGTGGCGGTATCGAAGCTGGAGAACGGGTGGAACGGATTGCGCTTCATGTCCAGGCGCGCCACGGCGGCATTCAGGAAGCCCAGGTCGAAGCTGCTGTTGTGGCCTACCAGGATGGCGCGCTTGCAGCCATTGGCCTTCAGCGCCTTACGCACCCCGCGGAAAATATCGGTGAGGGCGGTTTCTTCGCTCACAGCCATGCGCAGGGGATGGTCAAGCTTGATCCCGGTGAATTCCAGGGCTGCAGCTTCGATGTTCGCGCCTTCGAAAGGCTCGACCCGGAAGAAGTAGGTGTGTTCGGGGAACACGAAGCCTTTTTCGTCCATGCCGATGGTGGTTGCGGCAATTTCCAGCAGGGCGTCGGTGGCCGAGTTGAAGCCACCGGTTTCAACATCGACGACTACCGGCAGGTAACCGCGAAAGCGTGCCGCCATCGGATGGCGAGGACCGCCGCTGCTACCTTCTTGTTCGTCGTCGAAATGGTCGTCACTCACGAGTGATCCTCCAGCAGGCGCCAGCGCAGTTTTTCACCGGCGCGCAGCGGAATGACAGTCAGCTCGCCAAACGGCAGGCTGGCAGGAGCGGTCCATTCTTCACGGACCAGGGTGATGCTGTCGGTGTTGGCCGGCAGGCCGTAGAAGCGCGGGCCGTTGAGGCTGGCGAAAGCTTCCAGCTGATCCAGGGCATTGCGTTGTTCGAACGCTTCGGCGTACAGCTCGATGGCGGCGTAGGCGCTGTAGCAGCCGGCGCAACCGCAAGCGGCTTCCTTGGCGTGCTGGGCGTGAGGTGCCGAGTCGGTGCCGAGGAAGAACTTCGCGTTGCCGCTGGTGGCCGCATCCAGCAGGGCTTCCTGGTGGGTGTTGCGCTTGAGGATCGGCAGGCAATAGAAGTGCGGACGTATACCGCCCACCAGCATGTGGTTGCGGTTGTACAGCAGGTGGTGCGCGGTGATGGTTGCGCCAACGTTGGCCGAAGCCTCCTTGACGAACTGCACGGCTTCAGCGGTGGTGATGTGTTCGAACACCACTTTCAGGCTGGGGAAGCGTTCAACCACACGCCGCATGTGCTCGTCGATGAAGATTTTCTCGCGGTCGAAGACGTCGACGTCGCCGCGGGTTACCTCGCCGTGGATCAACAGCGGCAGGCCGACTTCGGCCATGGCTTCAAGCACCGGGAAAATCTTGTCGATGCTGGTCACGCCCGAATCCGAGTTGGTGGTCGCGCCGGCCGGGTACAGCTTGGCGGCGTGGACGAAACCGCAGGCCTTGGCCGCGCGGATTTCCTCCGGCTGGGTACGGTCGGTCAGGTAGAGCACCATCAGTGGCTCGAAGCGGCTGCCGGCCGGGCGCGCAGCTAGAATGCGCTGGCGATAGGCGTCGGCTTCCGCGGCGTTGCGCACCGGAGGTACCAGGTTGGGCATGATGATGGCGCGGCCAAAGGTGCGCGCGACATCTGCGACTGTATTGGGCAACACGGCCCCATCGCGAAGATGAATATGCCAGTCGTCGGGACGCAGCAGGGTCAGGCGGTCGGACATTGGAGGTTCCAGGCGGGTAAAACTCGGGGGAATGCTACCGGAAAAGACTCTTCCAGGCACTCGCTATCAAGTTTTGCGACGAGCAACCGATATCCCGAAGGTATGGCGTATTAACGCCTGTCGATTTTTCTGTTGTACACGTCAGTGGAGCCTCCCGTGCGCCAGCGTTATCTAGCCTTGCTCAGTGTGTTTGCCAGCCTGCCTGCGATGGCTCTCACTTTCCAGACTCGCCTGGAGAGCATTGAGTGGACGGTCGAAGGTGACAAGTTCGAGTGCCGCCTGATCCAACCGGTTACCGATTTCGGTTCCGGCGAATTCGTTCGTCGCGCCGGCGAGCAGGCGATTTTCCGCCTCAAGAGTTTCAACCCCATGCAGGCCGGTGGTTCCGCGACCCTGCTTGCGGCCGCCGCCCCCTGGCAGCCGGGGCGTGGCGACATCAACCTCGGGGCGGTCAAGGCCGGTACCGATGGGGTGCTGTTCAACAGCAACCAGATGCAGGCCGGACGTCTGATCGTCGGTTTGCTGGAGGGGCGCAGCCCGGTGGTCCGGCACTTCTCCCGCGAAGGCGGAGTGTCCGAGGTACGCCTGTTGCCGGTGAAGTTCAGCAAGGCCTATGGCGACTATCAAAGCTGCATGGCCAAGCTGTTGCCGATGAACTATGAACAGGTCAAGCAGGCCGAGATCGGTTTCCCCGGGGGGGGCATCGACCTGGACGCCCGGGCCAAGGCCAAGCTGCAAGTGATGGTGGACTTCATCAAGGCCGACCCCACGGTCAATCATGTCGAATTGGACGGGCACTCTGATAACAGTGGCAACCGCCTGACCAACCGTGACCTGTCGCGCCGTCGTGCGCTGGCGGTCATGGAGTTCTTCAAGGCCAATGGCCTGGCGGAAAACCAGATCGTGGTGCGCTTCCATGGCGAGCGCTATCCCCTGGCCCCCAACACCAATGCGGCCAACCGGGCGAAGAACCGGCGGGTCAATGTGCATCTGGAGCGGGTCGCTCCTGTCGAAAAGCCGGCCCCAGCGCCTCAGGCGGCTTCCGGATCCAGCGCAGCGGCGACTTCCTGATACGGCTGTCGTCGTCGCTCGCTCGACATAATCTGTCGCTTGGTCGTCATAAGCTGTCGCGCCTCTGTAAATTATCCGCGTGGATCGGTAGACTTGGCGGCTTTCCGTACAACCCCGTGGAGTGATGGCATGGCGGACGTTAACAAGGTCGTTCTGGCGTATTCGGGCGGCCTGGACACTTCGGTGATCCTCAAGTGGCTGCAGGATACTTACAACTGTGAAGTAGTGACTTTCACTGCTGACCTGGGCCAAGGCGAAGAGGTCGAGCCGGCCCGCGCCAAGGCGCAAGCCATGGGCGTCAAAGAGATCTACATCGACGATCTGCGCGAAGAGTTCGTGCGTGATTTCGTCTTCCCGATGTTCCGCGCCAATACCGTCTACGAAGGCGAGTACCTGCTGGGTACTTCCATCGCTCGTCCGTTGATCGCCAAGCGCCTGATCGAAATCGCCAACGAAACCGGCGCCGACGCCATTTCCCATGGCGCCACCGGCAAGGGCAACGATCAGGTGCGTTTCGAACTGGGCGCCTACGCCCTCAAGCCGGGTGTGAAGGTGATTGCCCCTTGGCGCGAGTGGGACCTGCTGTCCCGCGAGAAGCTGATGGACTACGCCGAGAAGCACGGGATCCCGATCGAGCGTCACGGCAAGAAGAAATCCCCGTACTCGATGGATGCCAACCTGCTGCACATCTCCTATGAAGGTGGCGTGCTGGAAGACACCTGGACCGAGCACGAAGAAGACATGTGGCGCTGGACTGTCTCCCCGGAGAAGGCCCCAGATACCCCGCAATACCTGGAACTGACCTACCGCAACGGCGATATCGTGGCACTGGACGGCGTCGAGATGACCCCGGCCACCGTGCTGGCGACCCTGAACCGCATCGGTGGCGAACACGGTATCGGTCGTCTGGACATCGTCGAGAACCGTTACGTGGGCATGAAGTCCCGCGGCTGCTACGAGACACCTGGCGGCACCATCATGCTGCGTGCTCACCGCGCCATCGAGTCCATCACCCTGGACCGCGAAGTGGCTCACCTCAAAGACGAGCTGATGCCCAAGTACGCCAGCCTGATCTACACCGGCTACTGGTGGAGCCCTGAGCGTCTGATGCTGCAACAGATGATCGACGCCTCCCAGGCCCACGTGAATGGCGTGGTACGCCTGAAGCTGTACAAGGGCAATGTGATCGTGACCGGTCGCAAGTCTGACGAGTCGCTGTTCGACGCCAACATCGCTACCTTCGAAGAGGACGGCGGTGCCTACAACCAGGCGGACGCAGCTGGCTTCATCAAGCTCAACGCCCTGCGCATGCGCATTGCCGCGAACAAGGGTCGGACCCTGGTCTGATGCTTTGAGTGGTTGAAGAAAGCCCCGCTATAAGCGGGGCTTTTTTTTGCCCGGGCTAATTGCAGTGAGCGTCGGGGCCTAATTCAGATCAGCAAATGTCTGTTGGGCAAGGTGAGCCACTTCTTGATGGGCGAAGTACCAAGTACCGCTACTGAGAGTGCTTGTAGGTTGGAGTTTTATTAGTACGAAAAGTAGCTGATTTGACGATTGATCCTAGGCGGTTTGGATATTGAACCACTTTTATCTAGGTCGTTTTGTAAGGCAATTCGGTATTGTTTGTAAGGATCGTCCTCGTAAGGTCGTAGCCCTCTGTAGCACGGTGTCAGAGTCAATTCTCTGGGGTATTGTGCGGGCTCTAAAAAAACTCTCAGGACTGAGATGGACCTATGAAAAGAGTATTGATCGTGGATGATCACCCTGTTGTCCGTTTGGCTGTGCGCATGTTGATGGAGCGCCATGGCCTTGAAGTAGTAGCGGAAGCAGATAACGGCACGGATGCATTGAAGTTGGCTCTTGAATATGTTCCAGACATCTTGATTCTGGATATTGGAATTCCGCAACTTGATGGGCTCGAAGTTATAAACCGGCTGATGTCCAGAGGTATGTCGATCAAGATTCTGGTATTGACCCTGCAAGTTCCGGGGCCTTTCTCCATGCGCTGCATGCAGGCCGGTGCTGCCGGTTATGTGTGCAAGCAGCAGGACATCACCGAGTTGTTGAGTGCCGTGCGTGCGGTGCTGGCGGGATACAGCTACTTCCCCAACGAGGCCTTGCATACTTTTCGCTCAAGCCAGGGCATCAGCAGTGAGCAGCAGATGATCGAGCTGCTTTCAGGGCGCGAATTGATCGTATTGAAACAACTCACCAACGGCATGAGTAACAAGGAAATTGCCGAGGGGTTGTGCTTGAGCAACAAGACCATCAG
Source organism: Pseudomonas sp. GW822-FHT06D10 (assembly GCF_058799535.1). NCBI lineage: Bacteria > Pseudomonadati > Pseudomonadota > Gammaproteobacteria > Pseudomonadales > Pseudomonadaceae > Pseudomonas > Pseudomonas sp. GW822-FHT06D10. The sequence continues at coordinate 75,613 of NZ_JBXALN010000006.1, forward strand.
TACCTACAAGCGCCGGCTACTGGCCAAGCTCAATGCTCGTTCACTGGTTGATCTGATCGAGTTCGCTCAACGGCATCGGTTGATATGAGCCTTTAGAGCACATGCGCATTGAGACGGTGTTGCTGGATGGGTTCGCTTGAGTGCCGACGCAGCCGGTCAGTCGGGGAGGCTGACCGGCCAGATTAGCGGCTGGGCACAGGTACAAAAAAACCTCCATGGGGAGGTTCTTTTGTGACTAGAGGTCAAAGTCGTAATCGGCCAACTGTTTTTGCAGGCGTCGTTCTTCAAGGAGGTTGTCGATGGTCCGGCGCTTGCTCAGATTGGTTTTCGCCACTTCGACCACCGGTTCTGCGTCATCTGTTTCAGCTGCGACGAAATCGTCTTCTACGTCCAGTTGTTCTTTGCCAGTACTCATAAGGTCGACTCCAGGCTAGGACTGCCATTGGCGCTCCTTATATCGATATTCTCCTGGCGGGTAAAAAAGATTTTTTCAATCGATCTATCGGCAAAATCAATGCTTGCTCAATCGTCGGAAGTCTTTTGCTTGTATTCGCACAGGTCTTCGATTCGACAGCTGCCACAGCGTGGCTTGCGTGCCAGGCAAACGTAGCGGCCGTGGAGGATCAGCCAGTGATGGGAGTCCAGCAGAAACTCCTTGGGCACGAACTTCATGAGTTTCTTTTCGACCTCGACCACGTTCTTTCCCGGGGCCAGCCCGGTTCGGTTGCTGACCCGGAAGATATGGGTGTCCACCGCCATGGTCAGTTGCCGGAAAGCGGTGTTGAGGACCACGTTGGCGGTCTTGCGGCCCACCCCGGGCAGAGCCTCCAGCTCTTCCCGGGTCTGTGGCACTTCGCTGTTATGGCGTTCCACCAGCAGGCGGCAGGTCTCGATGACGTTCTTGGCCTTGCTGTTGTACAGGCCGATGGTCTTGATGTATTCGGACAGGCCTTCGACACCCAGGGCGTAGATTGCCGCTGGGGTATTGGCTACGGGGAAGAGCCTGGCAGTCGCCTTGTTGACCCCGACGTCGGTCGATTGCGCCGAGAGAATCACCGCGATCAGCAGCTCGAACGGCGAGGAATAGGCCAGCTCGGTTTTCGGTTCGGGGTTGTCTTCGTGTAGCCGGCGAAAGATTTCCAGGCGTTTGGCGGCATTCATGGGTGATTCATTTCCTCGAAGGCGGTCGGTTTAAGGTCCAGGAGCCGGCCCAGGCTCGTTTTGCGGCCAGCAGCGCACCCAGCAGGATAAAACCGCCGGGGGCGAGGGTCAGCAGGCGTAGCCCCCCATGTGGCAGCACGACCCAGCCGTTGCCTGCATCCGACTGGCCGACAAGCCAGCCCAGATGGCTGCCCAGCGTACCAGCGCCCAGCAGCTCGCGCAGGGCACCCAGGCCGATCAGGGCCACACAGAAAGCGCCGGCCAGGCGCAGTCGGTTGCGGTGCTGGAAGAAGCCCGCCTGTTCCAGTACCACGCATTGCAGGGGCAGCAGGCCCAGGTACAGGCTCAATTGCTGGTGCAGCTCATAACTCCAGGCCTGCAGCGCCAGCCACAGGCAACTGCCGAGGCTGGCGCTGAGCAGCAGGCTGGCCAGCCAGTGGTGGCGGGCCTCGATGGGCGGACGCAGCAAGCGCATGCCGGCGCCGTAGAGGCCGATCAGCAATACCCAGGCCAGGGCCAGGCCGATTGCCTTGACCCAGGAGTCCGTAGCCCCGATCAGGGGTGGCAGCATCAGCAGCCCCGGCAATGACAACGGCTTATTCATGAGGCGTTCCAGGGAGCAGTTGTCCGCGGTGTTCGTCGAAGTAGCGCAAGGCATCATGCAAGGCACTGATCACCGCACGGGAAGTGATGGTGGCGCCGGCAATCTGATCGAACTGCCCGTTGTCCTTTTTCAAGGCCCAGGCGCTGTCGCCCGGATCATTGCGGGATTTTCCTGAAAACCCCTGGAGCCAGGCATTGGGCCAGCTGGCGATACGTGCTCCCAGCCCCGGAGTCTCATCCTGCCGGAGGGTCTTGCTGCCCAGCAGGCGCCCCTGGCTGTCGATAGCGATCAGCAACTCGATGGGGCCGGCGTAGCCTGTGACCTGGCTGCGCAGCAGTACGGCGCTGGGCCGGCCATTGCGGGTGGCCAGGTAGCCATCGAGCAGGCGACTGTTGCTCAGTTGCCCATCGGCCAAGGGCAATGGCTGGTCCAGAGGCTGGTTGTCATAGCTGCCGGCGGGCAGCACATCCAACAGCTTGCGTGCCTGGAAGGCCCGTTGTTCGGCTTCTATGCGTGGAGTGGCGGCATATTGCAGCCACAGGGTGGCACCGATGCCCAGGGAGCCGAGCAGCATCAGCAGCAACAGGCTGCGAGCCCCTTTCATGATGGGCGCTCCAGCGGTTTTTCGGAGCTCAGGCGCTCCAGGGCCGGTACCGCCAGGTTCATCAGCAGCACGGCGAATGCGAGCCCGTCGGGGTAGCCACCCCAGGTGCGGATCAGGTAGGTGAGCAGGCCAACGCCAACGCCAAACAGCAGGCGCGCCTTGGCGGCCTTGGGGCCGGACACCGGCTCGGTGACGATAAAGAACGCACCGAGCATGCTGGCGCCGCTGAACAAATGGAACAGCGGCGAACCGTGGGAGTCGGAGCCGCTGCCGTTCCAGCACAGCAGGCTGATCAGCAGCAGGCTGCCAAGCATGCCCACGGGCGCCTGCCAGCCGATGACCCGCTGTTGCAGCAGAAACAGGCCGCCAGCAAGAAATCCGAGGTTGACCCATTCGGTACCACGGCCGCCGAAGTGACCGAAGGCGGGGTTGCCGGCAAAGAGTTCATCGACGGTCAGGCTCTTGTTGATCCGCAGGCTGTCCAGCGCCGTGGCCTGGGCCCAGGCGTCCGGGGGCGAGTTGCCTCCCAGGCCGAATACCTGTTGCAGCCCGCCGAGCAGGTCCAGGGCATGGGGCGCGGGCCAGTGAGTCATGGATGGCGGGAAGCACAGTAGGGCCAGCGCATAGCCCAGCATGGCCGGGTTGAAGGGGTTCTGGCCGACACCGCCGTACACCTGCTTGCCCAAGAGCACGGCGCTGGCGGCAGCGCTCAGCGGCAGCCACCAGGGGCAATAGGGTGGCAGGGCCAGGGCCAGCAAGGTGGCACTGACCAGCGCACTGCCATCGCTGAGGGCAGGTTGCAGCGGACGCCGCCGCAGGAACAGCACCAAGGCTTCCATGGCCAGGGCCCCACTGGCTGCCAGCAGTAGATTCAGCAGCGGCCCCCAGGCATACAACCACAGCAGTACCAGCAGCCCTGGCAGCGTGGCCAGCAGCACGCGCTGCATGGCCTGGCGCAGGCGCGGGTCGACTGTTTCAGGGCACGTCATGGGCGTTTACCTGGCGCTCGGCTTCGCTCAGGCGGGATTGGGCCTGGGCCAGTTGTTCGCTGCTGGTATCGGTCTGGCGTTGCAGTTTGCTCAGTTCGGCTCGGGCGTAGGCCAGTTCGGTCTTCAGTTGTCGCAGTTGTGGGGCGATCGGGCGTTTCTCGATCCGCTCCAGTACTGGAGCCGGTTTGCCACTGGCGTCTTCCGCGGCGTGCAGCGCCTGTTCGGCCGCCGCCAGGGCCGCGGCCAGGGTTTGCAGTTCGGCTTCGGGGGCTGCTGCGGCCTGGGCCTTTTTCAGTTCGGCGCGGCGCATCGCCAACTGGATCTTGGCTCGCTTTAGGTCGGCATCCCGGGCCACCGGCGCGGTCGGTGTAGGCGCCTGGGCTTCCAGTTGGGCCAGTGCCTGCTCGGCCACTTCGAACTGGCGCTGCAGGACGATCAACTGCGATTGCTGCTCGAAGGTCGGCGGATGACCGAAGGCCTTGAGGGATTTGTGCAATTGGGCGCGACTCATGGCCAGCTCGATCTTGGCCTTTTTCAAGGCGGCATCGGCCGCCGCGGCTTTCTGTGCGCGGACCCGCTCGATAGCCGACTGAACCGGATCCTGGCTGGCGTCGCTGGCCTGGGTGGCGCGCTGGGCCCTGGCCTGACGTTCGGCCAGGCGCCGGGCCTCTTCGCGCTGCAAGCGATCATTGCGCTGCTCGAAGCGGCGCCGGGCGTGATCGCGTTTGGCGGTGCGAGCCTGCAACTGCTCGGGGCTGCTGGCCAGGCCGCCGACAATGGGCAGCACTCGGGCCATGGGCAACGGCAGCATGTCGATGCAATCCACCGGGCAGGGCGCCACACAGAGGTCGCAGCCGGTGCATTCGTCGATCAATACGCTGTGCATGAGCTTCGCCGCGCCGACGATGGCGTCCACCGGGCAGGCCTGGATGCACTTGGTGCAGCCGATGCATTCGGCCTCGCGGATATGGGCGATCTGCGCCGGGGCTTCGCCACGGCTGTGGTCCAGTTCTACCACCGGCAGCTGGAGCAGTTGTGCCAGGCCGGCGATGGTTTCCTGGCCCCCTGGCGGACACTTGTTGATGGCCTCGCCACTGGCGATGCCCTGGGCGTAGGGTTTGCATCCGGCGTGGCCGCACTTGCCGCATTGGGTCTGGGGCAAAAGGGCGTCGATGCGTTGAATCAGACTCATGTCTTGAGCAGTCCGTTGAAGCCGAAAAACGCCACTGCCAGTAGGCCGGCGCTGATCAGGTCGATCGGCAGGCCTTGCCAGGGCAGGGGAATATCGTTGGTGGAAATACGCTGGCGCAGGTCATTGAACAGGCACAGTACCAACCAGAAGCCCAGCCCGGCACCCAGGCTCATGGCGCCGAGGGTCGCCAGCCCGAGGTTTTCCCCGCTGGCGATCAACAGCAGGCCGAGCATCCCGGCATTGGCCAGCAACAAGGGCCAGAGGCCATCGAATGGCAAGCCGGGCAGGGCCCGGGGCAGCCAGTGTAGCGTCGGCCTGATCAGCAGCACACTCAGGGACAGCCAGGTAAACAGCTGCAAGGACTGCAGCCCCCAGGGCACCAGCACGCCACGATAGAGGACATGGCCGAGTACGCAACTGACCAGCATCAAGACCGTCGTTGCCAGGCCCAGCGCATGGATCCGAAGCCGAGCTCCATCGGCTGGGGCCTGCAGCAGCGGGTCGACGCCCAGCGGCCACTGCAACACGAAGTTGTTGATCAGGGCAGTGCTGACAAGGGCGAGGAGGAAGTCGGTCATGGTCGGGGCCGGTACGGGCAGGCTGTCCTTCAAGAGTAGGCAAACTCCAGCGTCGGCGCAGGGCCCGCCAGATATGCAAATCCCCCCGTTGCGCCGGGCGCAACGGGGGGATGGGGTCCAGCCTGCAGCCTTACTTGATCCGCTGGCCGGGCTTGGCGCCGCTGTCCGGGCTCAGCAGGTAGATTTCTTCACCGCCAGGGCCGGCAGCCATCACCATGCCTTCGGAGATGCCGAACTTCATTTTCCGTGGCTTGAGGTTGGCGATCATCATGGTCAGGCGGCCATCGAGCTTGGACGGATCAGGGTAGGCGCTCTTGATGCCGGAGAACACGTTGCGCTGTTCGTCGCCGATATCCAGGGTCAGGCGCAGCAGCTTGTCGGCACCTTCCACGGCTTCGGCCTTGACGATCAGGGCGACACGCAGGTCGATGGCAGCAAAGGCATCGAAGTCGATTTCCGCGGACAGCGGGTCCTTCACCAGTTCACCGTTGCCTTTAGGGCCACCGGTGTCGGTCTGGCTGGCGGCCAGGTCTTCCTTGGAGGCATCGGTCATGGCTTGCACTTTTACCGGGTCGATCCGCGTCATCAGCGGCTTGAATTCGTTGAGCTGATGGTTGGCCAGCAGTTGCTGGTGGTCGTTCCAGGTCAGCGGGGCCACGTTGAGGAAGGCCTCGGCATCGGCAGCCAGCAGTGGCAGCACCGGTTTGAGGAAGATCACCAACTGGCGGAACAGGTTGATGCCAGTGGCGCAGATGGCCTGGACTTCATCCTGCTTGCCTTCCTGCTTGTTCAGCGACCATGGAGCCTTGTCGGCGATCCAGGCGTTGGCGCGGTCGGCCAGGCCCATGATCTCGCGCATGGCACGGGCGAAGTCACGGGCTTCATAGGCGTCGGCGATGCTTGGCGCCGCGGCCAGGAAAGCCTCGGTCAGCTCGGGGGCGGCATTGCTGTCCACCATCATCCCGGCATTGCCCTTGTGGATGAAGCCGGCGCAACGGCTGGCGATGTTCACCACCTTGCCCACCAGGTCGGAGTTGACCTTCTGCACGAAGTCTTCGAGGTTCAGGTCCAGGTCGTCGACACCACGGCCCAGCTTGGACGCGTAGTAGTAGCGCAGGTATTCCGGCGACAGGTGCTCCAGGTAGGTACGGGCCTTGATGAAGGTGCCACGGGACTTGGACATCTTCTGGCCATTGACCGTCAGGTAGCCGTGGACGTTGATGCCGGTCGGCTTGCGATAGCCGGCGCCTTCGAGCATGGCGGGCCAGAACAGGGCGTGGAAGTTGACGATGTCCTTGCCGATGAAGTGATACAGCTCGGCGGTGGAGTCCTTGCCCCAGAAGGCGTCGAAATCCAGTTCCGGACGACGGCTGCAGAGGTTCTTGAAGCTGGCCATGTAGCCGATCGGCGCGTCCAGCCACACATAGAAGTACTTGCCCGGCTCATCCGGGATCTCGAAGCCGAAGTACGGTGCATCGCGGGAGATGTCCCACTGCTGCAGGCCGGCGTCCAGCCACTCGGCGATCTTGTTGGCCACGGCGTCCTGCAGGGTGCCGCTGCGGGTCCAGCTCTGCAGCATCTGCTGGAAGTCCGGCAGCTTGAAGAAGAAGTGCTGGGAGTCCTTGAGCACCGGAGTGGCGCCGGAGATCGCCGACTTAGGATCCTTCAGGTCGGTCGGGGCATAGGTGGCACCGCATTTTTCGCAGTTGTCGCCGTACTGGTCCTCGGTGCCGCATTTCGGGCAGGTGCCCTTGATGAAGCGGTCGGCCAGGAACATTTTCTTTTCCGGGTCGAAATACTGGGTGATGGAGCGCGTGGCGATGTGCCCGGCGTCCCGCAGCTTGAGGTAGATCTGGCTCGACAGCTCACGGTTTTCTTCAGCGTGAGTGGAGTGGAAGTTGTCGAAATCCACCAGGAACTCGGCAAAGTCGGCGCAGTGTTCAGCCTGCACGTTGGCGATCAACTGCTCCGGGGTGATGCCTTCCTTCTCCGCGCGCAACATGATGGCCGAGCCGTGTGCGTCGTCCGCGCAGACATAGATGCATTGGTTGCCGCGTAGCTTCTGGAAGCGCACCCACATGTCGGTCTGGATGTACTCAAGCATGTGGCCAAGGTGGATGGAACCATTGGCATAGGGCAGGGCGCTGGTGACGAGGATCTTGCGTGGCTCGGACATGGGGCTCGGCTACTTGATGAAACGGAGGTCGGCCACTATAAAGCGCCGGAGCGGAATTTTCACCCTTCCAGGCACATTGTGCGCAGCAAGCTTTCTCGCCACGAAGGAGTCGGCGGCGTAGGATAGCCGGCTGATTTTCCTGTCTTGTTATCGGAGTTGCCCATGAGCGCCGTCAATCGCGCAGCGGTGGAAGCCGTCCTTCGTCAATACACCGACCCTTACCTGAACCAGGACCCGGTCAGCGCCGGCTGCGTACGGGACATCGAGGTCCAGGGCGACCGGGTCACGGTCCGCATGGAACTGGGTTATGCCGCCGGCCTGTTCAAGAGTGGCTGGGCGCAGATGCTGCAACTGGCCATCGAGGGCCTGGACGGCGTGAGCTCGGCCAAGGTCGAGATCAGCAGCGTCATTGCCGCGCACAAGGCCCAGGCGCAGATCCCGGGCCTGGCCAACGTCAAGAACGTGGTGGCGGTGGCTTCCGGCAAGGGCGGTGTGGGCAAGTCCACCACCGCGGCCAACCTGGCCCTGGCCCTGGCCCGCGAAGGCGCCAAGGTGGGGATTCTCGACGCCGACATCTATGGCCCGAGCCAGGGCATCATGTTCGGCATCGCCGAAGGCACCCGGCCGAAGATCAAGGACCAGAAGTGGTTCGTGCCGATCGAGTCCCACGGCGTGGAGGTCATGTCCATGGCCTTCCTCACCGATGACAACACGCCGATGGTCTGGCGCGGCCCTATGGTCTCCGGGGCCTTGCTGCAACTGGTGACCCAGACCGACTGGGGCAACCTGGACTACCTGGTGATCGACATGCCGCCAGGCACCGGCGACATCCAGCTGACCCTGGCGCAGAAAGTCCCGGTGGCCGGTGCGGTGATCGTCACCACGCCCCAGGACCTGGCTCTGCTGGATGCTCGCAAGGGCGTGGAGATGTTCCGCAAGGTCAATATCCCGGTGCTGGGCGTGGTGGAGAACATGGCGGTGCACATCTGCTCCAACTGTGGCCATGCCGAGCACCTGTTTGGCGAAGGCGGCGGCGAGAAGCTGGCCAGCCAGTACGACGTCGAGCTGCTGGCCTCGCTACCGCTGTCGATGCTGATCCGCGAGCAGGCCGACGGCGGCAAGCCGACGGTGATCGCCGAGCCGGAAAGCCAGATCGCCATGGTCTACCAGGAGTTGGCGCGGCATGTGGGCGCGCGCATTGTCTTGCAAGAAGCGGCCGCCCCGGCGATGCCCAACATCACCATCAGCGACGACTGAAGCCCCAGGCGGGTGAGTCATGTAGGAGCCGGCTTGCCGGCGAAGGCGTCCTCAAGATCGCTTTCGCCAGCAAGCCGGCTCCTACCGTTGCGACGGCAGGGTCAGACCCGCAGGCCGCCGTCCATTTCCAGGATGCGCCCGGTGTAGTAGTCGTTCTCGAAGATATAGGCCGCCGAGTGGGCGATCTCTTCCGGCTTGCCCATGCGCTTGAGGGGAATACCGGCGGTCATTTTTTCCAGGGCCTCGGGTTTCATGCCCAGGGTCATCTCGGTTTCGATAAAGCCCGGGGCAATGCCCGCCACGCGGATACCGTAACGCGCGAGCTCCTTGGCCCAGGTGACCGTGGCTGCCGCGACCCCGGCCTTGGCCGCGGAATAGTTGGTCTGGCCGATATTGCCGGCGCGGGAGATCGAAGAAATGTTGATGATCGCGCCGTTGTTTCCGAGCTCGATCATCTTCGCCGCCACTTCCCGGGTACAGAGGAAGACCCCGGTCAGGTTGACGTCGATCACCGCCTGCCACTGGGCCAGGCTCATCTTGGTCATCTGGCCGTCCTTGACCTTGACCAGCAGGCCGTCGCGCAGGATCCCGGCGTTGTTGATCAGGCCGTGGATGGCGCCAAAGTCCTCGGCGACCTGGGCCACCATGTGGTTCACCTGCTCTTCATCGGCGACGTTGCACAGATAGGCACGGGCTTCGACGCCGTGGGTCTTGCACGCCGCGACAGCCTGGTCGAGCTTTTCCTGGTTCAGATCGACCAATGCCAGCCGCGCGCCCCTGGCTGCGAAATACTCGGCCATGGAGCGGCCCAGACCTTGGCAACCGCCGGTGATAATGATTACTTTGTCAGTGAGTTGCATTCGCATGTCCCGCTAGCTGGTCTTGAGGGGAGTCCTTTTCGGGAACCCTCGTTCGGCGGCCGGACCTGGCCTGGCTGCAGATGAGAATTGCCCTGTTGGCGTAGCTGGAACAATGCTCCAGGCGCCCGTCCGTTTTCGACGGATTCTACATAAGGAGTCATAAAGTGAGCGTTGAAGCTGCCAAGAATGCACGAGAACTGCTGCTCAAGGAATATCGCGGGGTGCTGTCCACTCACTCCAAGGCCATGCCGGGATTTCCCTTCGGGTCCGTGGTGCCCTATTGCCTGGACGCCGAGGGCCGGCCGCTGATCCTGATCAGCCGTATCGCCCAGCACACCCACAACCTGCAGAAGGATCCCAAGTGCTCGCTGCTGGTGGGTGAGCGCGATGCCGATGACGTGCAGGCAGTCGGTCGCCTGACCTACCTGGCCGAGGCTGAGAAGCTCGAGGATGAGGCCGCCATCGAAGCCGCAGCCGAGCGTTACTACCGTTACTTTCCCGAGTCACAGAACTACCACAAGGCCCATGACTTCGATTTCTGGGTGCTCAAGCCGGTACGCCACCGCTACATCGGCGGCTTCGGGGCGATCCACTGGGTCGACCAACTGACCCTGGCCAACCCCTTCGCCGGAAAGGCCGAACTGAGCATGGTGGAACACATGAACAGCGACCATGCCAAGGCCATTGCCCACTATGTCCAGTTGACCGGGTTGCCGGACAACGCGCCTGCGCAGATGGCCGGGATCGATACCGAAGGCATGCACCTGCGCATCGGCCAGGCGTTGTATTGGCTGCCCTTCCAGGCGCCTTGCAATACGCCGACACAAGTACGCGAGGCCCTGGTTTTCCTGGCCCGAGCTGATCAATGGCCGAAAAATCCGCCCCTAGGTGCTTGAATTCACGAATTGGCGACGTCATTTACGGTCTACTGGAAGGCATTCTTCCGCAGAGGAAACCATTTGATGCGCCCTTTTCTGTTGCTCTTTTTACTTTTCCCGGTGCTCGAGCTGTTCGTCTTCGTCAAGGTCAGCGCGGCCATCGGGTTTTTCCCGGCGCTGCTGCTGATCATTCTCGGTTCGATGCTCGGTGTGCTGGTGTTGCGCGTGGCCGGTCTGGCCACGGCACTGCGTGCCCGTGAAAGCCTTAATCGTGGTGAGCTGCCGGCCCAGCAAATGCTCGAGGGCCTGATGCTGGCCCTGGGTGGTGGTTTGCTGATCCTGCCGGGTTTCATCAGCGATGTGTTCGGCCTGCTGATGCTGTTGCCGATCAGCCGTCGCCTGCTGGCCAATAAAATGCGCCAGCGTGCCGAGGAGCAGGCCCTGCGCCAGCGCGCCTTTGCCGACGACATGCGTGCCGCCCGTGGCGGCCCTGCGCCCCAGCAGCCGCTGGGCCGCGAGCCCAACGTGATCGAAGGCGAATTCGAGCACCGCGACTCCTGAGTCAGAAGCTCACGTCTCACGGCACCTTCGGGTGCCGTGTTCGTTTTGGCGCCAGCGATGTAAAAAATTTCATCGGCCAGCCCTTGTAATAACCTTATGCGCCCTTATGTAACGGTCACCGCAAGGTTTCTGGTGCTGACACCAGACAGACTTCCGCGGCTCGCTTGTCGAGCCGCACCCGGCAAAGCCGGATTTGCTAACCCGCCGGTATCGACACCGGCCGTTGAAAACCACAATTAGGAGAGATCGACAATGAAGCTTCGTCCTCTGCATGACCGCGTCGTCATCCGTCGCAGCGAAGAAGAATCGAAAACTGCCGGCGGTATCGTTCTGCCTGGTTCGGCTGCTGAAAAACCTAACCGTGGCGAAATCGTCGCTGTAGGTACCGGCCGTGTGCTGGACAACGGTGAAGTACGTGCGCTGGCCGTGAAAGTGGGTGACAAAGTGGTGTTTGGCCCGTACTCCGGCAGCAACACCGTGAAAGTCGATGGCGAAGATCTGCTGGTAATGGCCGAGAACGAGATTCTCGCTGTTATCGAAGGCTGATTTCCCGCGTATTTTCCCGCTACTACACAGTATTTAAGGAATATCGATCATGGCTGCTAAAGAAGTTAAATTCGGCGATTCCGCCCGCAAGAAAATGCTCACTGGTGTCAACGTTCTGGCTGACGCAGTAAAAGCGACCCTGGGCCCGAAAGGCCGTAACGTGATCATCGAGAAGAGCTTCGGCGCTCCGACCATCACCAAGGACGGCGTTTCCGTTGCCAAAGAAATCGAGCTGAAAGATCGCTTCGAAAACATGGGCGCGCAGCTGGTCAAAGACGTTGCCTCCCGTGCCAACGATGACGCTGGCGACGGCACCACCACCGCTACCGTTCTGGCTCAGTCGATCGTCAACGAAGGCCTGAAAGCCGTCGCTGCCGGCATGAACCCGATGGACCTGAAACGCGGTATCGACAAGGCGACCATCGCCATCGTCAAAGAACTGAAGGGTCTGTCCAAGCCATGCGCTGACTCCAAAGCCATCGCTCAGGTCGGCACCATCTCCGCCAACTCCGACAACTCCATCGGCGACATCATTGCCGAAGCCATGGAAAAAGTCGGTAAAGAAGGCGTGATCACCGTTGAAGAAGGCTCGGGCCTGGAAAACGAACTGTCTGTCGTAGAAGGCATGCAATTCGACCGCGGCTACCTGTCCCCTTACTTCATCAACAAGCCGGACACCATGGTCGCCGAACTCGACGGCCCGCTGATCCTGCTGGTGGACAAGAAGATCTCCAACATCCGCGAAATGCTGCCAGTGCTGGAAGCCGTTGCCAAAGCCGGCCGCCCACTGCTGATCGTGGCTGAAGACGTTGAAGGCGAAGCCCTGGCGACTCTGGTTGTGAACAACATGCGCGGCATCGTCAAAGTCGCTGCCGTCAAGGCACCTGGCTTCGGCGACCGTCGCAAGGCCATGCTGCAGGACATCGCCGTTCTGACCGGCGGTACCGTCATCTCCGAAGAGATCGGCCTGAGCCTGGAAAGCACCACCCTGGAGCACCTGGGTAACGCCAAGCGCGTGATCCTGTCCAAAGAAAACACCACCATCATCGACGGTGCTGGCGTTGAAGCGGACATCCAGGCTCGTGTGACTCAGATCCGTCAACAAGTCGCCGACACTTCGTCCGACTACGACCGTGAAAAACTGCAAGAGCGTCTGGCCAAGCTGTCCGGCGGCGTTGCAGTGATCAAGGTTGGCGCTGGTTCCGAAGTTGAAATGAAAGAGAAGAAGGCCCGCGTTGAAGACGCCCTGCACGCTACCCGTGCAGCCGTTGAAGAAGGCGTGGTACCTGGCGGCGGCGTAGCCCTGATCCGTGCTCTGCAAGGCATCAACGACCTGAAAGGCGACAACGCCGACCAGGACGTGGGTATCGCTGTACTGCGTCGCGCTATCGAAGCTCCACTGCGCCAGATCGTTGCCAACTCCGGTGACGAGCCAAGCGTTGTCGTGGACAAGGTCAAGCAGGGTGCCGGCAACTTCGGCTACAACGCTGCTACCAGCGAATACGGCGACATGATCGAAATGGGCATCCTGGATCCAACCAAGGTAACCCGTTCCGCGCTGCAAGCAGCTTCGTCCATCGGCGGTCTGATCCTGACCACCGAAGCCGCTGTTGCTGAAATCGTGGAAGACAAGCCTGCAGCTGGCGGCATGCCAGACATGGGCGGCATGGGTGGCATGGGCGGCATGATGTAAGCCAGCCTTACCCCTGTACTGAAAAAGCCCCGCCGGTGAAAGCCGGCGGGGCTTTTTTATGCCCCGGATATGGGGGGCGCCTGGATCTTCGCGGGCAAGCCTGCCCCACTTCTGTAGGAGCGGGCTTGCCCGCGAACGACTTCAGCGCTGGCTCAGTTCATCCGCCGCTGCCTTGGGCGCCTTCCAGCCCAGCAATTGCTGCTTGAAGCCATAACTGGCGCTCTGGTAGTAGCTGATGCCGCGCTGGATCAACGGATCGCTGTCCGCTACCCGGGATTCCTGGCTGGCGCCCAGGGCCTGGTCATGCCGGCGCAACCCCTGGCGCGGGCTGAGAATCGCCAGGTCCTGGCCGTCGAACAGGCCCAGGTGCTGATAGTTGCCCACCAGCACCCGGGGAGGCAGGGGGTTGTCCTGCAGCAGGTTGCGTCCGAAGAAGGTCGACTCGTAGTCCAGGTTCAACAGGCCCAGCAGGGTTGGCGCCAGGTCGATCTGGCTGGCCAGCTGTGCATTTTCCTGCGCCGGAATCAGCTTGGGCGCATAGATGAACAACGGAATCTGATAGTTGCTGATGGGCAGGTCTTCCTTGCCCGCGCTGCCTGCGGTGTGGTCGGCGACAAACACGAAAATGGTGTTGTCGAACCAGGGCTTCTGGCGGGCGGCCTTGAGGAACTCGCCAATGGCGTAGTCGGTGTATTTCACCGCGCCGTCCCGGCCCTTGCCGGACTTGATGTCGATCCGGCCATCGGGATAGGTGTAAGGGCGATGGTTGGAGGTGGTCATCAGTTGCAACAGGAAGGGCCGCTGCTGTGCGTAGTCGGCGTCCGCCAGCTTCAGGGTCTGGGTGTAAAGGTCTTCGTCGGCCATGCCCCAGGCGTTCTTGAAGTGGATCTCGGACTCCTCGACGCTGCTCTGGTCCACCACGCGGTAGCCGTTGCCGCTGAAGAAGGCGTTCATGTTGTCGAAGTAACCCCGGCCGCCATAGACAAACACACTGTCGTAACCCACCGACCGCAGTTGCTGGCCAAGGCTGGCGAAACCACTTTCACGACCGATGCGCTTGACGATGGAGCGCCCCGGGGTGGGGGGAATCGCCAGGGTGATGGCTTCCAGGCCGCGGTCGGTGCGGGTGCCGGTGGCGTAGAAGTTGTTGAAGTACAGGCTCTGTGCGCGCAACGCATCCAGGTTCGGGGTCAGGTTGCGGTCGTCGCCGTTGCTGCCCATGTATTTCGCGCTGAAGCTTTCTATGGTCACCAGGACGATGTTGGGGGTGCGTGGAGCCCCCGGGTTGTCGATGGCGCGCCGGATATCCAGCGGGTCCTTGCCGATGAAGCGAGCATTGGGTTCATTCAGTTCGGCGCGCATCTGGCGGGCCACCACATCGGCGGGCAGGCTGCGATAGAACTGCTGGTAGTCCAGCTCGTTGTTACGAAAGGCGGCAAAGAACTGATAGGGGCCGTTGCTCGCCAGTTCGTTCTGATAGGCGTTGCCGCCCTGGCTGCGCGGGCTGTCCTGGCTGAGCAGTTGCAGGCTGGCGCCGGCCACCAGCAGCAGGCCGAGGGCACTGAGCAGGCGGCCACGCAGAGGCGGCAAGGGCGCATCCAGCGCAGCTGTCAGGGGCTTGCGTAGGGCCAGGCTCAGGGCGATTGCCGCCAGGGCCAGCAGGCTCATGTACAGGCCGATCGGGTAGGACTCGAGAATGTTGTTGAGAACCTCGTCGGAGTACACCAGGTAATCGACGGCGATGAAGTTGAAGCGCACGCCGAATTCATCCCAGAACAGCCACTCCGCCACGGCCGTGAACAGCATGGCGAACAGGCTCAGACTGAATAGGCCTTGCAACAGCCAGCGGTGGCCGCGCCGACGCCACAGGGCGGGTGGGCAGAGCACCAGGTACAGGCCCAGGGGCAGGGCGGCATAGGCCAGGAAACCCAGGTCGTAGAGCAGGCCGACGCCAAACAGCGGCAGCCAGCCGCTACCGGCTTCGTCGAGGTGGGTGAGCAGCAAAATGCCGCGGGTCAGCAGGAAAATCGCCAGCCAGGTGCTGGTCAGCAGCAGCACGAAACGCGCCGGAGCTGTCTTGAGAAGATCCATCAGAGGGTGTTCCTTGGGGGCAAATGGCCCGCAGTCTGAGGTTGTCCCTGTAGTCAGCTTGTGAACCGCTGGTGAAAATATTGTTAAGCCCCCAGGCCCGGGAAAACTCTGCCAGGCACCGGCCGACAAGGCTGGCGGCGAGCCGGACTTGGCCTTAAGCTGCGCGAGCCAAGATGGCCGTAACCCTGCACGGAGAGAGTGCCGATGCGAATTCTACTGGTTGAAGATAACCGCGATATTCTCGCCAACCTGGCTGACTACCTGGGGCTCAAGGGCTATACCGTGGATTGCGCCCAGGATGGCCTGTCCGGGTTGCACCTGGCGGCCACCGAGCATTACGACCTGATCGTGCTCGATATCATGCTGCCGGGAATCGATGGCTATACCCTGTGCAAGCGCCTGCGCGAAGACGCCCGGCGTGATACTCCGGTGATCATGCTCACCGCCCGCGATCAGCTCGACGACCGCCTTCAGGGCTTCAAGTCCGGGGCGGATGACTACCTGCTCAAACCCTTCGCTCTCTCGGAACTGGCGGCGCGTATCGAGGCGGTGATGCGCCGTTCCCAGGGTGGTGGCCGTCGGTCGCTGCAGGTTGGCGACCTGAGCTACGACCTCGATACCCTGGAGGTCACCCGCGAAGGCCGCTTGCTCAAGCTCAACCCCGTGGGCCTCAAGCTGCTGGCGGTGCTGATGCAGAAAAGCCCCCATGTGCTGCGTCGGGAGATCCTCGAAGAAGCCCTGTGGGGCGACGATTGCCCGGACAGCGACAGCCTGCGCAGCCACGTTCACCAATTGCGCCAGGTGATCGACAAGCCGTTCGCCAAGCCGCTGCTGCACACCGTGCACGGTGTCGGGTATCGCCTGGCCGAGGGCCGAGATGGAGTTTAAGCAGAGCCTTGCCCAGCGCATCATCATCGCCTTTGCGTTGATGAGCGCACTGGTGGCGGGGGCGTTCGCCATGGGCATCGTGGCGACGGTGCACCTGGTGGAGGAGAAGCTCATCTCCGCAGGCCTGGGCGGTGACCTGCAACGCCTGTTGCTGATGGATAACGTCGGCGACTGGAGCCACCGTCCCGAGCCCGACCAGTTGTTCTACTACAGTGGCGGGCGCGGTGACTTCGAGCTGCCCAAGGATTTGCGCCATCTGGATCCGGGGTTCCACGAGGTGTTCCGCGAGGAGTTGTCCTATCACGCCATGGTCGAGGTGGTGGACGGTCGGCGCTATGTGCTGCTGCAGGACCAGAGCGATTTCGAAGAGCGTGAGCGGGTGCTGTTCGCCGTGGTGCTGGTAGGTTTTGTCCTGAGCCTGGCGCTGGCGGTGTTTCTCGGCTGGGTCCTGGCTCGCCGGGTGATGGCGCCGGTGGTGCGTCTTGCCCGGCAGGTGCGCCACCGGGATCAACTGCTGGGCCTGGCTCCGCCTCTGGCGCCGGACTACGCGGCGGACGAGGTGGGAGAGCTGGCCATTGCCTTCGATGCAACCCTGGGCCGCTTGCGCCAGGCCTTGAGCCGCGAGCGGCTGTTCACCAGCGACGTCAGTCACGAACTGCGCACGCCATTGATGGTTCTGGCCACCTCCTGCGAGCTGCTGCTGGAGAATCCACGGCTGGACCCTCGTGGGCGAGCCCAGGTCGAACGCATCGCTCGCGCTTGCGACGAGATGCGCGAGCTGGTGCAGACCTTCCTAATGCTGGCCCGAGCCCAGCGTGAAGATGCCAGCATGTCGCCGCAGCTGAGCCTGAGCCAGGCGGCCAGTGACTTGACCGGTATCTGGCGAGAAGCCATCGAGGCCAAGGGGCTCGAGCTGATCTTCGAGCCCGGAACCCCAGGTGACAATCGCTACAACGCCACCTTCCTGCATGCGGTGATGGGCAATCTGCTGCGCAATGCCTTGCACTACACCGAACAGGGTTTCATCCGCCTGAGCCTGGTGCCCGATGGATTCGTGGTGGAGGACAGCGGCGTGGGCATTCCCGAGGAGAAGCGCGAGGCGATGTTCCAGCCGTTTGTGCGGGGCGATGAAAAGCGTGGGGAAGGGCTGGGGCTGGGACTGTCCCTGGTACAGCGGATCTGCGAGAACCAGGGCTGGACCGTCAGCCTCACTACCATGACGCCCAGTGGCTGTCGTTTTTTCGTTCAACTGAACTCGGCCAAGACCTGATTGTTCTTTCCCGGCCCTGTTTTACGGGGCCGGTCACTTGTCGTTTTCTCCTCTTAAGTGGCCCCAGGCCACTGTCCTCAGCCTGTAAAACCCTGAAATATTTCCTCGTTGGACGGTACGAAGTTTTCACAAAGGGATGACCTGTCGCTGACACGTCGCTGCTTAAGGTGGCGCCATCAGTTGCAGGAGACTTTGATGATGGCTACGCCGATCAAGCTGGAATTTTCCGAAAAATACGATGCCCAACACGCCCAGGAATACCTGCTCAAGCACCAGGATGGTCTGGCGCGGCAGTTGTCCCACAGGCGTGACGAACAATTGGCCCGTACTGCGCTGGCCCTGGCGGGAGAACCCGGGCTGGTACTGGACCTGCCCTGCGGTGCCGGTCGTTTCTGGCCGCTGCTGGCAGAAAAAACCAATCGAGTGATCATTGGCGCTGACAATTCAGCGGCTATGCTGAGTACCGCCACGGTGGCCCAGCCGGCCGACGTGGTAAAACGGGTACGGCCCTTGCAGACCTCTGCGTTTGCCATTGATTTGCCGGACAACGCTGTGGACTGCATTTTCTCCATGCGTTTATTGCACCACATAGGCCAGGCGGAGCACCGCATGGCGCTGCTACGGGAGTTTCAGCGGGTCAGCCGTGACAGCGTGATCATCTCGTTGTGGGTCGATGGCAACTTCAAGGCCTGGAAACGCAAGCGCATGGAGCGCAAGCGTCAGGCTGAAGTTGGGCAGGAGGGTTACCAGAATCGTTTTGTGTTACCGGTGGCCACGGTCGAAGAAGAATTCAGGCAAGCCGGCTTTCGTGTCCAGGAACACCTGGACTTCTTTCCGCTCTACGCCATGTGGCGGGTCTACGTATTACGCAAGAGGTAAGAGGATGGCTGTTGAATGTGCTTCGGAACTGGATGCCGCGCCCACAGATTGCTTCGAATACTTCTGGAACAAACAGGGTGAATGGGTCGAGGAACCCAATCAGCGTCGAGGCGGCGAGAGCGGCGTCCAACGCATTCAAAGCAGTAATGGCGGCCTGCTCTATGCCAAGCGGCAGATCGGGCACATTCATCGCAGTTGGTTGCACCCTTTCGGGCGACCGACGGTCCTGCGTGAGCGCGAGGCTCTGCAAGGCCTGCGCCTGCTGGACGTAGAGGTCCCGGAACTGGTGTTCTGCGGGGCCCGGCGTGGCCCGGAGCGACAATGGCAGGCGTTGCTGGTCACCGCAGCGCTAGAGGGCTTCATGGAGGTCGACAACTGGTATGCCGCCGGTGGGCGTGAGCGCCATGGTGAAGCCTTTCATGATCGTTTGTTGCAGGCGGTGGCTGCGACCCTGGCGCGCATGCACAAGGGGCGTTGGCAACATGGTTGCCTGTACGCCAAGCACGTTTTCGTACGGGTGGACGGCGAGGGCGAGCAGGCTCAGGTGCGAGTCGCACTGCTGGACTTCGAGAAATGTCGCCAGCGCTTGAGCAGCCGCCGGGCTGCGGCCCATGACCTCAAGCAACTACGTCGCCATTCGTCGTGGAATGACACGGACTGGCAAAAGCTCTACTACTTTTACAAGACGGTGTTTGGCAGCCCCATCAAAGGTTTATAGCGATGAAGCTAGAAATTGCACGAGGTTTGTTCCTGGCAGGAGCCTTGGCAGTCGCTTCTTTGGCCGTAGCTGCCTGGGAGCAGCCGCGCACGCAGGTCCTGAGCGCCCAGGGAGACGCCCATTGCCCGTTGCCGCGGGTGGCCAAAGCCTCTGTGGCGGTCAAGCCCGATCATGACCTGTTGTTGTTCATGTTCGGCATGGCTCAAGGATTGAAACCCCAGAGTTGAAGCTTGTTCAGCCCCTAGAAAAAGGCCTCGCAATGCGAGGCCTTTTGTTTGCCCGGAAATGATCAGATCAGATGCAGGTGGTTGTCCCACAGGCCCGCTGGAAGGTCCAGGGGCTTGGCCACGATCTGCGTCTGGCGGCAGTCGTAGAAGCGGCAGCGACCTTGTCCCGAGGTCACCACGAAGCCATCGGCTACCGCTCCGACACCGGCGCAATCGGGCAGTGGGGCGTCGACCCGCACGGCACCGCTGTCCAGGTCCCAGATAAAGAAGCGGTTGCCGCGGGGAGCGGTCAGGGCCACCAGCCGCAGGTCGCTGTGCACTGCCACGCTGGCGGTGTAGTGCCCCATGGCCTGCAATTGTTCCTGGGCTACCGGGAAGGGGGCGAAAGGCTGGCCGGGACGCTTGATCGCCAACAGTTCCGAGGATTCGTGGGCGGCGCCCATGAACTGCTGGCCGGTGACTATGGTGCCGTCGCCGGCAATGCCCATGTGGCGCACGCTGTTCATCTGCTGGGCCAGGGTTTCCTTGCTCAGCAGGGTGCCATCGCGCTGCATCAGGACCAGGCTCGGTTCCATGGCGTCGAGGTTCATTTCCACCCGGCTTTCGGCTTCGGTACGGATACCGCCGTTGGCCACCACCAGGGTTTCCCCGTCGGGCATCCATGACACCTGGTGAGGGCCGATGCCATGGGTGGACAGCTCGCCGCTGTGCACCAGGCGCTCACCCTCGAAGCGGTAGACACCCAGCAGGCCCCGGCCCGGGTCCCGGGTATCGTTCTCGGTGGCGTACAGCCATTCGCCGCTCTTGTGGATCACCGCATGTCCGTAGAAATGCCGGTCCGGTTGCGCGGTCAGGGTCTGCAGGAGCGCGCCGTTGCGCAGGTCGATCAGGTAGCTTTCGGTGCCCGGGCGCCGCGCCACGAACAGGGCGATGGGCAGTTGTGGGTGGTTGATGATGTCATGGCAACGTTGGCCGACCTGGGTGGCAAACACCTGTTTACCGTCCAGTTGATAACCGACGGCGTAATGCTTGCCGTCACCATCGTCCCTGGCCGAAAGCAGCAGGGGCTGCTTGCCCTTTTGCTTGAACAGCGTCCAGCCGCCCAAGGTCACCGCACTGAGCAGCAGGCTGCCCAGCGCCAAAGCCTGACGTCGCAGCATCATCAGTCACCGTCGTTGGCGTTGAAGCCCAGTTGGATCCCCAGCGCCTTGGCCAATTCGCCTTCATGCAGGCGGTGGACCACGTTGAGGCTGTCATACAGGTCGTTGAGTTGCTGGCGGCCAGCGTCGTCACTGAGCATTTCGGTCAGCGAGCGCTGGGTGCTGGCGAAGAGTTTCAGCGAGGCGGCGTAGGCGGCGTCGATCTTGTCGGCCAGAGGCTTCTGATCGGCAGGCAACAGGCCGCGCAAGCCCTTGTTGTCGACCCCGGCCCAGACCGTCTGGGCAGCGCTGAGGCTGGCTTCCAGGCCCTGCAGGGACGACTGGCTGCGCCAGGCATCGGCCTGGAACGGCTGCGGGATGCCCTTGGTCTGACGGCCCATCGGCGTGCCGAGCTTCTTCTTCAGAGTATCCAGAGCCGTGACCTGGACCCGCAGCAGGTCGGCGATGGCCTCGTGGGAATCGGCGTACCGCTGGTTGGGGAACTTGCTCATCTGCGCGAGCATGCCGTCGTTGGTGTTCCAGCTCGACAGGATTTCTTCGGCCAGTTGTTTCTGGCGCTCACCGATGGCAGTCAGCAGCGGGCAGTAGCGGGCTTTCTGCGCGCTGTCGGCCATGTCGATCTTGCTGTCGAAGAGGATGTATTCGTAGGCCGACAGCCCCTGCACCACGACGCTGGACTTGGCCAGGGCGGCGGCATCGATCTGCGGGTTGGCGGTGACCAGTTGCTCCACCTGACGGCCCACCAGGTTCTTCTTGTCCGGCCAGAACTGGACCTGCCAGGAGCGGTTGCCCTCGGCCAGTGGGCCGATCAGCAACGGCTGGAGCTCGGCCCAGGCTTTTTGCGCATGGAGGAAGTCGGCCCGGGCGGTGTCCAGGCTTTCCTTGCCTTCACAGAAGGCCAGGGCACTAATGGCCAGCTGGCGGTCGGCGTCGACCCAGCGACTGTAGGTCGGCAGGATGACCTGCTTGGCGATGGCCGCCGAGGTCACGGCTTGTGGGTCCTGGGGCGAGCAGGCGCCCAGGGCGAGTGCGGCAAGGCTGGTGAACAGCAGTTTGGGGCGGAACATGTTCGGGCTCCCTTTATTGTGGAGAAAACGTGTGAGTCGAGCGTTACAGAGAATTCAGGAATGCCAGCAACGCGGCGCGCTGCTGGGCATTGAAGGTCAAGACCTGTTGTTTCGCGCCTTCGGCTTCGCCGCCGTGCCAGAGCACCGCCTCCATCAGGTTGCGGGCGCGGCCGTCATGCAGAAACTGGGTGTGGCCGCTGACGGTTTCGGTAAGGCCGATGCCCCACAGCGGCGCGGTGCGCCAGTCGCGGCCACTGGCCTTGAACTCCGTGCGGTGGTCCGCCAGGCCTTCGCCCATGTCATGCAGCAGCAGGTCGCTGTAGGGGCGTATCACCTGGTTGGCCAGCTCGGGTTCGGCGGCGTTGGTCGCGGTGGTGAAACTTGGGGTATGGCAGGACTGGCAGCCGGCCTGGAAGAACAGGTTCTTGCCGGCCAGGACTTGGGGCGAGTCGACATCGCGACGTGCCGGCACCGCCAGGTTGCGGGTATAGAACAGCACCAGGCGCAGGATGTTGTCGCTGACCTCCGGCTCGCCATCCGGGCCGTTGCCATTGGGGGCCTGCTTGCAGGCGGTTTGCGCGTCGGTGCAGTCATCGAAGGGTCTCAGGCGGGTGGTCAGGCCCATATCACCAGAAAACGCGTGAACATTTTGTTGATTGAGGTTGGGTTGCCCGGCTTTCCAGCCAAAACGCCCGAGTACGGTCTTTTGCAGGGCGTCATCCCAGACCCAGTTGGGCCGGCCGGCGATGGCATTTTTATTCGCCGGCCTGGCATTGGCCAGGATCGCCTCTTCGGGAATGGCTTCCAGCAGCCCCAGGCCGATCATCGGTGGCGCCACCCGGGCGGAAAAACGCGTGTCCGGGTGCATAGGTCCGTAGCCCAGGTCGGTGATCTGCAGCTTGGGTTTGCGCAGCTCCACTTGAGTGCCGTCCTGGAAACGTACCGGCAGGGGATCGTAGTCCACCCGTACCCGGCCTTCGGGAGCGACCCCGGGAATGGCCATGTCCTGCAACTGGCCGCCGTACACCGGTTCCGGAACGATGCCTGCCTGTTCGATGAGCCTGGCAAAGGCCGGATCGTCGGGGATCGACAAGCGCACCAGCATCGACACCGCGTTCAGCGCATTCGGCGCCGGGGGATGGCCGCGCCCGTCCTTGACGTGGCAGTTCTGGCAGGCGTTGGTGTTGAACAACGGGCCGAGGCCGTCGCGGGCGGTGGTGGTGGAGGGGGCGATGACCCAGGGGCTGCGGAAGAAACTGTTGCCGACGCTGAAGTCCAGGCGCCGGGTGGGTGGCAGGTTGGCCGACGGCAGGGAGAAGGCATTGCGATCGCTCTTGTTGACCGTGGTCGCGCCGCCCGCCCGGGCTTCTCCAGGTTCGGCCTGGGTAAAGCGCGGCGCGTCATCGCAGGCACTCAGGCTCAGGGCCATGAACAGAGCGGACCAGCGAAGCGGCAACGAGGGCATCGGACATCCTGCAAGACGAGCAAAACAAGGGCGCAAAGTCTAACAGGGCGGCCTGGATTGAATAAGAGGAATTATCGTTTGGTTTGACCCAGGACAAGCTGGCCGGGGCGCAGGCAACGATGTTGCAGGTTGTGCAAACGGCTGCGGCGGGCACAAAAAAGGCGACCCGAGGGTCGCCTTTCTGCCTGGCGCAATGCGGATCAGAATTCGTGATCGGCGTTGTCCGGGTTCAGGTCGCTGATGCCCAGCTTGCCGGCGGCCTGCTCGATCGAGCCGGTCTGCTTGACCAGGGCGGCGATGGCGTCACGCACGATCTGGTTGCCGGACTCGTTGCCCGCCGCAATCAGCTGGTCGTAGTGCTCGCCCTTGTTGGCGTGGTCGACCATGACCTGGATCTTGGCTTCGGTGGCCGCCAGGTCGGCTTTCAGGGCCGCGTCGGCGGCCGGGTCGGCCTTGGCCACCAGGGACGACAGGCTGGCGCCGCTCATCTTGGTGCCGTCGGTACGGGTGTACTCGCCCAGGTAGACGTTGCGGATGCCCTTGGCGTCGTAGAAGTGCGAGTTGTGGGTGTTGTCGCTGAAGCAGTCCTGCTCGTCTTCAGGGGAGTTGGCTTCCAGGGAAACCTTCATCCGCTCGCCAGCCAGTTCACCCAGGGACAGGCTGCCCATGCCGAACAGCATCTTGCGCAGGCCGGTCTCGGCCGGCTCGGCTTCCAGGGTGGCGCGGTAGTTGTCGGCCACGTCCGGCTTCCAGTTGCCGACCATTTCCTCCAGGTCGTTGACCAGCAGTTGGGTCACGGCCTTCAGGTAGGCACGACGACGGTCGTTATGGCCGCCGGTGGCACCGGCACCTTCCAGGTAGTCCGAAGCAGGGCGGGCGCCGGCGCCAGGGCCGGTGCCGTTGAGGTCCTGGCCCCAGAGCAGGAATTCGATGGCGTGGTAGCCGGTGGCGACGTTGGCCTCGGCACCGCCCAGCTCGTTCAGGCTGGCGAGTTTTTCCGGGGTGATGTCTTTCACGTCGACCTTGTCTTCGCCGACCTGGATCTCGGTGTTGGCGATGATGTTGGCGGTGGCACCCGGGTTGCCCAGTGCGTGCTCGTAGCTCTTGTCGACGTAGTCGATCAGGCCTTCGTCCAGGGGCCAGGCGTTTACCTGACCTTCCCAGTCATCGATGATGGTGTTGCCGAAGCGGAACACTTCGCTCTGCAGGTAAGGCACGCGAGCGGCGACCCAGGCAGCCTTGGCGGCTTTCAGAGTGTCGTCGTTGGGCTTGGCGAGGAAGGCATCGATGGCGGTCTGCAGGGTTTTCGCGGTGGATTCGGAGTCGCTGTACACGGCGAAGACCATGTCGGCGTAATGCGCGACCACGGCCTTGGCAGCCGCTTCGTCGACCTTGCCGGCTGCATCGGCCGCTGGGGTTGCAGTGCTGGTGGCCGGGGTCGGCGCTTGGGCGGCAGCCTTGTCGTCTTTGCCTTCGCCGCAGCCGGCGAGGGAAATTGCGATGGCCAACAGACTGGCGGTAGCCAGAGGCATACGAATCATGGCGAACATCCTGCTTCGAGAGGGGAGTGGACGGCGCGGGGGCGCGCAAAAGCTGCGACATAATGCGAAAGATTTGCATTATGTGTAAAGGGTTGTGCCTGGAAATATTTCTTATTCAACAGGGGATTGCGCTGGGTCAGGTTCGCCAGCGCCGTGCCTGGCTCAGAGGATTGCCGCATTGCTGCGCTGGGCCTGTTTCAGGTAGGCCCCCAGCTCCCGGGCGGGCAGGGGTTTGCTGTAGTGGTAGCCCTGACCTTCGTGGCAGCCTTCGGAGATGATGTAGGCCTCCTGCTCGGCAGTTTCCACGCCCTCGGCGATCACCTGCATGCCCAGGCTCTTACCCAGCTGGATGATCGCGCGCACGATGGTGGCATCGTCATCGTCATCCAGCAGGTCCTGGACGAAGCTCTTGTCGATCTTGATCTTGTCCAGGGGCAGGCTCTTGAGGTAGCTCAGGGACGAGTAGCCAGTACCGAAGTCGTCGATGGCAATCAGGGCGCCGGAGCGGCGCAGGCTCAGCAGGTGCTGGGCGGCGGTGCTGATGTCTTCCATCAGGCCGGTTTCGGTGACTTCCAGCTCCAGGCTGCGGGGGGGCAGGCGGTAGATCTGCAACAGATTGTTGACCACCCGTGGCAACTCGGCGTGGTGCAGTTGCACGGTGGACAGGTTGACCGCCATGCGCAGGTCGCTGAAGCCCATGTCGTGCCATTCCCGCAGCTGGCGGCAGGCCTGGTCCAGCACCCATTCGCCGATGGCGATGATGGTGCCGTTCTGTTCCGCCAGGGGAATGAACAGGTCTGGCGGCACCAGGCCATGCTCGGGGTGCTGCCAGCGGATCAGCGCTTCGACGCCCACCACACGGTGGTCGCGATAGCTGATCTGCGGTTGGTAGACGAGGAAGAACTGATCCCGGGCCAGGGCCTCGCGCAGGTCTTTTTCCAGCTCGCGGCGGCGACGCATCTCGCTGTCGACGCTGGCGATATAGAACTGATACCGATTGCGTGACCGGGTCTTGGCCAGGGTCATGGTCTGTTCGGCTTTTTGCAGGAGCTTTTCCGTGCTGTCGCCGTCCTCCGGGAACAGGGTGATACCGATGGTGGCACGCAGGCGGATTTCCTGGTGATCCAGGGCGAAGGTGGCCTCCAGGTCATCGAGGATGCTCTGGGCCAGTTCCGCAGCTTCGTAAGGCTGTTCGATATCGGCCTGGACCAGGGCGAACTGATCGCCCCCCAGGCGCGCCAGGGCGCCAAGCCGGCCGCTGTGGCCGCGCAGGCGGTCGGCCAGGGCCAGCAATAGTTGGTCGCCGGTCTGGTAGCTGAACTGTTCGTTGATGCCCTTGAAATCATCCAGGCCGACACAGAGCACCGCCACCCGGCGTTGCAGGCGCCCGGCGTCCACCAGGATCTTGTCCAGTTGCTGTTGCAGCTGCTGGCGGTTTGGCAAGCCGGTGAGGAAGTCGTACTGGGCCATGCGCAACAGGCTGTTTTCCGCCTCGTGACGCAAGTGGGTGTTGCGCTCGATGGAGGCCAGCAACTGGTTGGCGGTATTGATCCAGATCCCCAGCTCGTTCTTCTCGTGGCCCTTGAGCAGGGGCAACTGGTGTTCGCTGGGGCGGTCGGGGTTGATGGTGGTCAGGTGCTCGATGATTCGCGACAGCGGCTTGGTCAGCAGCCAGTGATAGACCAGGTACAGCACCAGGCCCATGGCCAGGGCCCGCAGGACTCCGGAAATGAAGATGATCACCGAACTGACGATGAAACCCTGGCCATAAGTGGCGGTGTCGAGGGTGATGCTCAGGTCGCCGTAATATTCGCTGTAGGGGCCACGGCCCACCAATTGCGTAGTGAAGGTGCGTTCCTGACCGAGGATCAGGTCGGTCAGCCAGCGGCTGGAGGATTTCTGCAGGTCGCGGGATTTCTCCGCGAGCATGGTTTCGTTCGGGTGGCCAATGGAGGCCATGCGCACCGCGTCATCCTGGAACAGGCCTTCAATGACTTGCATGCCCATTTCCCGGTCCAGGCTGTAGACCGCCTGTGTCGATGGGTCGCGAAACATGTCGAGAATGCGCTGGGCATCGCTAGCTACCGCCTGCCGAGTCTTGTAGGCATCGAAGACGATCTGGGCGCAGCTCAGGACCACGCCCACTATGAGTGCCGACAGCAGCACAACCCGGAGCAACTTCACCGACAAGCTGTTTTTGAGTTCCAGCTTCAAAGGGCTATTCCTTGTTCCGTGCGTGTAGCGTCAAGTTGCCATGAGTATTGGCAATCCCGTGATGGCCGTCAAAGTGACATTAGTGCCGAGAACAGGATGTCTGCGGGCCAGGCCCGGGTGATCAGAATCAGGATTGCTCGTGCTGTGGATAGTGTGTCGGTAGCGACGCCTTGCAACTTGAGGGGCGGCGTTGTTTTTTACCTGCCATGAATCTTAGCGCTTCAGGTGGGCGGGACAAGATCCCGGCTTTGCCACAGGCAAAAAAAACCCGGCCAGGCCGGGTTTTTTACACTGCAAACGGACTTAAGCGACGAAGTTCTTGCCTTCGAACTGCTCAGCCACGAATTTCCAGTTGACCAGGTTCCAGAACGCTTCGACGTATTTTGGACGAACGTTGCGGTAGTCGATGTAGTAGGCGTGTTCCCAGACGTCGCAGGTCAGCAGCGGGGTGTCGCCGCTGGTCAGCGGGTTGCCGGCGCCGATGGTGCTGGCCAGGGCCAGGGAACCGTCAGCCTTTTTCACCAGCCAGCCCCAGCCGGAACCGAAGGTGCCAACCGAAGTCTTGGTGAATTCTTCTTTGAACTTGTCGAACGAACCGAACGCAGCGTTGATGGCTTCAGCCAGGGCGCCGGTAGGTTGGCCGCCGGCGTTTGGCGCCAGGCAGTTCCAGTAGAAAGTGTGGTTCCAGACCTGGGCCGCGTTGTTGAAGATGCCGCCCGAAGAGGTTTTGACGATCTCTTCCAGAGTCTTGCCTTCGAACTCGGTGCCTGGCACCAGGTTGTTCAGGTTCACGACGTAGGTGTTGTGGTGCTTGTCGTGGTGGTATTCCAGGGTTTCCTTGGAAATGTGCGGCTGCAGAGCGTCGTGTGCATAGGGCAGCGGCGGCAATTCGAAAGCCATGATGATTCTCCTAATCAGGTCAGTTGCGGTGAGCGCAAGGCCGATCACGGGCGGCCAGACAAGCGCCGGGGAGTTTGTACTCTTTGCGGCGCAGGGTTCGGATCATAGCACCGGGGGTGCGGCTTAACCACGCAACAACTGTGTGGGATAGAGGTTCCAGAGCCTTTTGGAATAAGTCACGCGGCGCTGATCAACTGCAGGGCGACGCTGAACATCATCACCGCCACCAGCAGGTCGAGTATCCTCCAGGTGCTCGGGCGCGCCAGCCACGGAGCCAGCCAGGCGGCGCCCAGCGCCAGGGTGAAGAACCACAGCAGCGAAGCGCTCGCGGCCCCCACCACATAGGCGCCCGGTTCGGTCTGCTGGGCCCCCAGCGAGCCGATCAGGAGCACCGTGTCCAGGTACACATGGGGGTTGAGCAGGGTCACCGCCAGGGCGCTGAGCATCACCGCCCGCAGCGAACGCACGGTCTGTCCTTCGCCCTGCTGCAGGCTCTGTTTCGAGCAGGCCCGGCGCAATGCCTGGGCGCCATACCAGATCAGGAATGCCGCGCCGCCCCAGCGTGCCACCGCCAGCAGCATCGGGCTCTGGGTGAGCACGGTGGCCAGGCCGAACACGCCGGCCGCCACAAGCAGCGCATCACAGGTGACGCACAGTGCCGCCACCGGCAGGTGGTGCTCGCGGCGCAGGCTCTGGGCCAGGACGAAAGCGTTCTGAGTACCGATGGCCATGATCAGGCCGAAGGCCACCAACAGGCCATTCACATAGCTTTGCCACATGGTTATTGCTCCTCGCCGGCGGCCAGTTGTTGCAATACCTGCATGGCCCGCCCGGCATCCGCCTGGCCGACAAACAGGTGGTCGTGGTAGTAGCCGGCGATCACGTTGCAACTGATCCCGGCCTTGCCCAGGGCCCCGGCGAAGGCAGCGGTCAGGCCCACGGCTTCGAGCGCCGAATGCACGTTGAGGGTGATCCAGGCGGCTACATAGTCGAAGCCCAAGCCCAGGCGCTCGGCCTGCTGGCGCCGGAGAATCACGGTCAGGCCTTCGCGCTCGCGAAAACTGCCCAGCACTTCGCAGTCCTGCAGCAGGCTGCGGTCGGAGAGGGAGCAGAACACGTACTCGCCGTCATTGAGCTGCGGGCTCATGCTGCGCAGCAGGGTTGCGAGGGAGGTTTCACCGGCCATGAACGGAATCCTTGAACGAAGAGGCATTGCTGAGGCTTTACGCTGGCTATTTTCCCGGCCCAGGTTGTATAAGAAAAACCAATATTACTGATCTCTCATTAGGAAAACTGATGTTCGACTACAAGTTGCTCTCGGCCTTGGCCGCAGTGATCGAGCAGGCAGGGTTCGAGCGGGCGGCCCAGGTGCTGGGTTTGTCACAGTCGGCGATTTCCCAGCGGATCAAACTGCTGGAGGCCCGGGTCGGCCAGCCAGTGTTGGTGCGGGTGACGCCGCCAGCGCCGACGGAAATCGGCCGGCGCCTGCTCAACCATGTGCAGCAGGTGCGCCTGCTGGAGCGCGACCTGCAAAGCCTGGTGCCGGCCCTGGACGAGGAGGGCCTGCCGGAGCGCTTGCGCATCGCCCTCAACGCCGACAGCCTGGCCACCTGGTGGGCTGGCGCAGTGGGCGATTTTTGCGCCGAGCACCATCTGCTCCTGGACCTGGTGGTGGAAGACCAGACCGTCGGCCTCAAGCGCATGCGCGCCGGGGAAGTGGCGGCCTGCGTCTGTGCCAGCGAGCGCCCGGTGGCCGGGGCCCGCAGCCTGCTGCTGGGGGCCATGCGCTACCGGGCCATGGCCAGCCCGGAATTCATCACCCGGCATTTTCCCCAGGGCGTGCGTGCCGAGCAGTTGCCGCGCACACCGGCGCTGGTGTTTGGCCCCGACGATTTCCTGCAGCATCGCTACCTGGCTTCCCTGGGCGTGGACGGTGCTTTCGAGCATCATCTGTGCCCGTCTTCCGAGGGCTTCATTCGCCTGACCGAGGCCGGCCTGGGCTGGGGGCTGGTGCCCGAGTTGCAGGTCCGCGAGCAGCTCGAGCGAGGCCTGCTGTTGGAGCTGTTGCCGGATAAACCCATCGATGTGCCGCTGTACTGGCATCATTGGCGCAACGGCGGCCAATTGCTGGGGCTGCTCACCGAGCACCTGGCACGTTTGTCGGCACAATGGCTGGTGCCCTGGGAGCAGCCGTAAGCGTCAAGCGACAAGCTGCAAGTAGACAGCTTGCGCACTGATTTTTAACTTGCAGCTTGTAGCTCGTAGCTCGTCACTGCTTTCTTAGGAATATTTCATGAAGATTCTGGTTACCGGCGCAAGCGGCTTCATCGGCGGGCGCTTCGCCCGCTTTGCCCTTGAGCAGGGCCTGGAGGTGCGGGTCAATGGCCGTCGCGCCGAAGCCGTGGAGCATCTGGTGCGCCGTGGCGCTGAGTTCGTCCAGGGTGACCTGAGCGATGCCGATCTGGTGCGCGAGCTGTGCCGCGACGTCGACAGCGTGGTGCATTGCGCCGGTGCCGTGGGCTTGTGGGGGCGCTACCAGGACTTCCACCAGGGCAATGTGCTGGTCACCGAAAACGTGGTCGAAGCCTGCCTCAAGCAGCGGGTGCAGCGGCTGGTGCACCTGTCTTCGCCCTCGATCTACTTCGACGGCCGGGATCACCTGGGGTTGACCGAGGAACAAGTGCCCAAGCGCTTCCGGCATCCTTATGCGGCCACCAAGTACCTGGCCGAGCAAAAGGTCTTCGGCGCCCAGGAGTTCGGCCTTGAAGTGCTTGCCCTGCGCCCGCGCTTCGTCACCGGCGCCGGCGACATGAGCATCTTCCCGCGGCTGTTGAAGATGCAGCGCAAGGGCCGCCTGGCCATTGTCGGCAACGGCCTGAACAAGGTCGATTTCACCAGTGTGCACAACCTCAACGAGGCGTTGTTCAGCAGCCTGCACGCCAGCGGCTCGGCCTTGGGCAAGGCCTACAACATCAGCAACGGCACACCGGTGCCTTTGTGGGATGTGGTCAATTATGTGATGCGCCAGATGCAGGTGCCGCAAGTCACCCGTTATCGCTCCTTCGGCCTGGCTTATGGCGTGGCGGCGCTCAACGAAGGTGTCTGCAAGCTCTGGCCGGGGCGGCCGGAGCCGACTCTGTCGCGCCTGGGAATGCAGGTCATGAACAAGAATTTCACCCTGGATATCAGCCGTGCTCGGCATTATCTCGGCTATGAGCCCAAGGTCAGCCTGTGGGCGGCCCTGGATGAGTTCTGCGCCTGGTGGAAAGCCCAGGACATAAGCTGAAACCAAAGACTGAACCGAGTTTGCCCGGCCCGGTCCATTGGCCGGGCGGATTAGCGGTTTATACTCGCCGCACTCAGCCACCACCGCGTTTCACAAAGGTTGCCCCATGCGTAACGATGCAAACGATGACTTCGACGACGTTCCCAGTCTGCGCGCCGATCCTCTCGACGACGATGTCTTCCCCACCACCAGCGCTGCCCGCGAGCGTACCTCCGTGCATTCGCGCGGCACGCCGGTAGTCAAGGTCAAGAGCCCCAGCACCGGCCCGCTCTGGGCATTGGTGGGCGCCTTGTTCTTTGCCTTCATCGGCCTTGCCTGGTGGAGCTTCCAGCAGATTTCGCTGATGGAACAGCAATTGGTGGCGACCCAGGAAAGCTTCGCCAGGATCAGTGAGGAAGCGGCCGGACGCCTGCAGGACATCTCCGGCAAGGTGGTGGCCAGCCAGACCAATGTCACCACCGACAGCGAAGCGCTGAAGCTGCAGATCAAGCAACTGGAGAGCCGCCTGCAGGACCAGAGCCGACAGCAGCAGGGCGTGGCGGGGCAGGCCACCGATCTGGACAAGCGCCTGGCGCAGATGAGCGCGCAGACCGCCGAGCAGCAAGCAGCCAACAGCCAGTTGCAGGCCCAGGTGAAAGCCTTGAGCGGTGAACTGGCGAGCCTGAAAAGCGCCCAGACCGACAACGGCAAGGTCGATGCCCAGCTCAAGAGCCTGGGCGCCGACCTGGCCACGCTGAAGAAACAGGGCAATCCGAGCGCCGCCATCGAGCGTCTGGAACAGGACCTGATCGTGCTCAAGAGCCAGCAGGACAACCGTCCCGCCGCTGCGCAAAACGGTGCCAGCACTGCCGAGTTCGACGCCTTTCGCGGCCAGGTGACCCGCAACATCAACACGCTGCAAAGCCAGATCCAGAACCTGCAGCAGCAGATCAACACCCGCCCTTGATGGGGGCCGCCTTCCCACGCCTGGCGTGGGAAGGCGTCGGTTCACCCCCCGTGTGCTGAATGTTTCCGCATATCCTGCAGCCGTCTACGCTCTTCGAACGCCAACACGAACGAGGAGCGGGCGATGAGACTGTGGCTTGGAAATACCTGGGTGGGCTGGCTGCTGCTGTTGTGCTTGGGCCCGCTGCAGGCGGCGCCGTCGGTGGATGATGGCGCGGCGGCCCGGGCGCTGCTGGAAAAGGCCCTGGGCTACTACCACGATCAGGGCGACAAGGCATTCGCTGCCTTCAGCCGCCAGGGCGAGTTCGTCGACCACGACCGCTATGTGTTCGTGGTGGATACCCAAGGCGTGATGCTGGCCAGTGGCGGTCCCTCGTCGGCGTTGATTGGCCGTGATGTGTCGCAAGTCCTGGGGCCGGACCTGCGCAAGGCGTTCAAGCAAGCGTTGAAGACGCCCGAGGGCAATGGCATCCAGCAGGCCGAGTACCGCTGGCAGAACTGGGCCGACGGCAAGATCGAGCGCAAGCATGTGTATTTCCAGCGGGTCGGCGAACGCATCCTGGCGGTGGGTTACTACCAGCCCCGGGCGTCGGCCGAGCAGGCCAGGGCATTGTTGGAGAGGGCTGCCACGGCCCTGAGCACGGACCGCAACGGCACGCTCAAGGCGATCAACCAGTTGCAGGGCGGTTTTCTTGAAGACGATCTGTACGTGTTCGTGGTGGACATGGACAGCCGGCGCTACCTGGCCCATGGCACCAACCTGCGTTTGCTCAACACCGACTTCGCCAAGATCAGGGATCCCGAAGGCAAGCCGGTGGGCGAGCCGATGCTGGCGCTCATGGCTCGCGAGGATCAGGGCGAATACCAATACCGCTGGAAGAACCCGGTAACCGGCAAGGTGGAGGACAAGCACGCCTACCTGCGCAAGGTAGGGAATCTGCTGGTTGCGGTGGGCTACTACAGCCCTTGATCATGCTGCCCTGCAGCCGCTGCCGCAGGCTGCTTCAGCAAAGGCTGGAGCGCTTCGACCAAAGCGGCTACAGGACCCGGGGCGGGTTAACGCGCCTTGTCTTCACGACCGCGCAGCAGGCGATTGGGCATGGCGATCGCCGCTGCCAGCCCCAGCAGGGATACCCCGGCACTGACCAGCAACAGATGCTTGAAGGTCGTCAGCAACTCGGCTCGCAAGGCGTCCCGCGCCGGGCCGGGGGCGGCGTTCAGGCCTTCCAGCAGGGCATTGCCGGAGTGCCCTTCAACCATCAGCCCGGCGCCACCGAGATGGGCCAGGCTGGAATCCTGGAGCAAGGCCAGCAGCAACGCCGACATCAGCGCCACGCCCACCGCCCCGCCGAGGGCGCGGAACAGGTTGGTGGTGCTGGTGGCCACGCCGATATCCCGTTGCTCCACCGAGTTCTGCGTGCCCACCAGGGAGGTGGGGAACTGCATGCCGCCGGCGATCCCGCAGAGCAGCATGAACAGGCCGCTGAGCAGCTCCGACTGCGGCGGCACCAGGGCCATGCCGAGGATCGACAGCGGCATCAGCAGCGCGCCACTGAGGATCATCGGCTTGTAGCGCCCGGTGACCGAGGTCAGGCGCCCGGCACAATAGGCGCCCATTGGCAGACCCATGGCCAGCGGCAGCAGGTGCAGGGCGGCACTGTCGGCCCCGGCGCCGGTGATGCTCTGGAAGCGCAGCGGCATCAGCACGATCAGGGAAATGGCCTGGAAGCTGGTGAAGAAGATCGTGCACCAGCACAGCAGCGCGTTGCGGTTGGTGAACAGGTGCATCGGCAGCAGGGGTTCCCGGGCCCGGCGCTCATGCCAGACGAACAGCGCCAGGACGATAACCGCGATGGCCAGCAGATCGAGCACTTCGGCGCTGCGCCAGGAATAGCCCTGGCCTACCTGGGTGATACCCAGCAGCAGGGCGGTCAGGCCGATGATCATCAGCACGGTACCGAGGTAGTCGATGATCGGCTTGCGCTGGGGCACCGGCAGCCCGATCAGAGTGCGATGCGCCACCCACCAGGCGCCCAGGCCCAGAGGCAGGTTGATCAGGAACACCCAGCGCCAGGAAAGGAATTCGGTCATGTAGCCGCCCAGCACCGGGCCGGCGACGCTGGCCACTGCGTACATGCTGCTGAAGTAGCCCTGGTAGCGACCGCGCTCCCGAGGCGGAACTATGTCGCCAATGATGGCCTGGCTCACTGAGATCATGCCGCCGGCGCCGATACCCTGAATAATCCGCGCCAGCACCAGTTGCTCCATGTTCTGTGCCAGGCCGCAGAACAGCGAGGCCAGGGTGAACAGCCCCATGCCGAACAGCATCAAGCGGCGGCGGCCGTAGAGGTCGCCGAGCTTGCCGTAGATGGGCACTGCCACGGTCATCGCCACCATGTAGCCGGAGATCACCCAGGCCAGCAGGCCGACGTCCTTGAACTGGGCGGAAATGGCCGGCATGGAGACGGCGACGATGGTCTGGTCCAGGGCACCGAGAAAGATCGCCAGCATCAGGGCGATCAGCACGCTGCGAATGGCCGGTTTGGGCGAGACGGGCTGTTGGAAGTGGGTCACGAAAGAACCTGCGGGCAGAGATTGACCCGGCGGAGCAAGGCCGGTGGAAGTGCGCTTCAGTGTACTAGATAGGAGCCTACTAGATAGCCATACAAGGAAGTCTCCGGGGATTTTTCATCTGGGCTTAACTGATGGGAACGATGCTCTGTGAAGACCTGGGCGGCCAGACGAAAACGCAGATTATTCGGCGGGAATTAGCTGGTAATGGGACGCATTCTGTATAGTGCCCGGCACTGGGCTGGTGCTCTGAACACCGGCCCGGTCAATGTCCATTGATGTTGCTGTTGCTTGTATTTCGCCTGGGCGTATTCGTTTATCGAAGAGCCCTGGCGGTTGTCTGATGGTTCGCCCGCTGGCGCCCCCGTCGCCCGTCACACTGAGGCCTGGACTGTAGTGATGAACAAGCCTGCCCTTGCGTCGATTCCGGTGTTCAAGCTCTATGGCGAGAGCCTGGACTGGCCCACCCCGGACCTGCTTCATTGCGAGCCCATCAGCCAGCGCAGCCGCGAGCACCATTGGGAAATCAAGCCCCATCGGCATGCCGACCTCTGCCAGTTGCTGTTTGTATACCGTGGGCAGGCGGAACTGGAGATCGAAGGCCAGCGTACCCTGCTGGACAAATCGATGGTCCAGGTCCTGCCGCCGCTGTCGGTCCATGGCTTCCGGTTTTCCGAAGACATAGAAGGTTATGTGGTAACGCTGGCAGCGCCGCTGGTAAGCCATCTGCAAACCCAACTGGGGCAGGGGCAAAATACCCTGGCCAGGCCCGAGGGATATCCGACGGGGGCAGACGAGGCGTACCTGAACGGTTTGTTCGCCGCCTTGCAGCAGGAGTACCAGGGGCAGCAGCCGGCTCGGGAAATGCTCATGCATGCGCTGGTCAGCATGATTGTGGTCTGGGTCGGGCGCCAGGCGTTGCAGCGCAGCAGTGCCAGCCGGCGTCCCCAGCGGGCCCGTGAGTATTTCAATGGCTTCATCCAGTTGGTGGAAGCCCATTACCGCGAGCATGTGAAGGTCGAGGACTTGGCCCACAAGCTGGGCATTTCAGTGTCGCACCTCAACGGCACCTGCCGTGAACTGGCAGGGCAGCCGGCGCTGCAGATCATGCACGAACGCCAGCTACTGGAAGCCAAGCGGCTGCTGACCTACACCGGGATGACCATCTACGAGATTTCCGCGGACCTGGGGTTTTCCGACCCCACCAACTTCACCCGGCTGTTCCGGCGCCGGGAGGGGATCTCGCCCAAGGTATTTCGCGACCGCCTGAAGGCCGATCAGGCCGGCGACGCCGATTCGCTGACGCTCACCTGAGGGCGTTCAAGGTGGCGTTGTGGGGCATGCAGCGCTCCAGGTTGCAACTGGCGTAGTTGCGCGGTTGCATGCGCGCCTGCTCCACGCGATAAGCGGCAGTACCGTATAGCGCCAGGGTCACGGTGCAGGTCATGAAGATGGCCAGGTACCTTCTTATCTTGACGTTCATGGCAACGACCTCTGAACCCATACCCCTTTGGTTTAAAGGGGTACTGTTATCAGCATAGGTCAGTTGCGGGGGCTTGCCCGACCTGTTTGGCAGGGTATTCAGCAGCTGGATCGAGCAGCCCGGCCAGCGCCGAGTCTCTGCCTACAAACCGTCATCCCAGAGCGGTTGCAGGGGAAACCTGAGGACCAGGAAGTCGAGCATGCTGCGCAAAGTCGCCGGCATGTGCTTGCGCGAGGCATAGACCGCGTACATGTTCATCGTGCGCGGTTCGGCGTGGGGCAGCAGGCGTACCAGCTCTCCACGCTTGATGTACTCACCAGCCTGGTAGCTGGGCAGCATGGCGATCCCGGCGCCGGCCATGGTGGTGCGCAGCAGCGTGCTGGCCTCGTTGGCGCTGATGTTGCCCTGCACCGGCACCGATACCTGTTCGCCATCCTGTTCGAAATGCCACAGGCTCTTGCCGAAGTAGGAGTGGGTCAGGCAGTTGTGCCGGTTCAGTTCCTCCACCCGCTGGGGCGCGGGGTGCTCTCGCAGATAGGCCGGCGAGGCGCAGATCACTGAGCGGCAGACCGTCAGGCGCCGGGCGATCAGGTTCGGGTCCAGGTCATTGCTGGTACGGATCGCCAGGTCAATGCGTTCATCCACTAGGTTTACCGTGCGATCGAGCATCTGCAGGTCGATGCTGACCCCCGGGTAGCGCTTGACGTAGTCGGCCACGGCATCCGCCAGTTGCGACTGGCCGAACGAGGTACTGACGCTGATGCGCAGCAGGCCGCGGGGTGCATCGTCCGGCTCGCCGACCGCGGCCTGCATGTCGCTGGACAGCTCCAGCATCTGCCGGCAGCGGGGCAGGATCTCACCGCCGGCGGCGGTCAGGCTGAGCTTGCGCGTGGTTCGGTGCATCAGCCGGGCGCCGACCCAGTCCTCCAATTCCGCCAGATAACGTGACACCACCGGACGCGACAGGTCCAGGTGATCGGCGGCGGCCGACTGGCTGCCCAGGTCGACGACGGTGACGAAGACCCGCATTGCTTGGAGACGATCCATGATTTGCCCGCTTTCAGAAACAAACTATGTTCAAGCATCGCATTTTTTGTAACGAGTCTGGCAACTAAGCTCTGTCCATCCCAACCCAGCCAACAGATGCCGGAGCTGCCCTCATGATCGGATTCACTTCACTCAAACGCTTGCTGCTGGCCACTGCCACCCTGGGCTTTGCCGCCCATGCCGCGGCCGCCGAGCCGACCCTGAGCCTGGATGTCTACAACCCGGGCGCCAACGCAATCTTCCCGGTGACCTCGGTGCTGGTCAGCGGCAAGAAGGACGCGATCCTGGTGGACGCCCAGTTCGGCAAGTCCCAGGCCCAGCAACTGGTGGACAAGATCCGCGCCAGCGGCAAGCACTTGACCACCATCTACATCAGTCATGGTGACCCGGACTACTACTTCGGCCTCGACACCCTGACCGCCGCCTTCCCCGACGCCAAGGTGGTGGCTTCGCAGCCGACCGTGGATCACATCAAGGCCACGGTGGATGGCAAGCTGGCGTTCTGGGGCCCGAAAATGGGCGCCGACGTACCGGCCAAGACCATCGTGCCGGGCGTGCTCAAGGGCCACAGCCTGACCCTGGAAGGGCAGAAGCTCGACGTCATTGGCCTGGACGGCAAGCAGCCGGACCGCAGCTTTGTGTGGATCCCGTCGATCAAGGCGGTGGTCGGTGGCGTGGTGGTCGCGGAAAACATCCACGTGTGGATGGCCGATACCCAGACCCCGCAGTCCCATGCGGACTGGCTGGCTACCCTCAAGACCATCGACAGCCTGCAACCCAAGACCGTGATTCCCGGGCACTTCCTCGGTGACAGCGCGCGTTCCCTGGCCCCGGTGCACTTCACCGCGGACTACATCAAGGCCTTCGACGAGGAAACCGCCAAGGCCAAGGATTCCGCCGAGCTGATCGCGACCATGAAAAAGCGTTACCCGGACCTGGGCGAGGACAGCTCCCTGGAGCTGAGCGCCAAGGTCGCCAAGGGCGAAATGAAGTGGTGAAAACGGTTTGACCCACTCCCTTGTGGGGGCGGATGCCTCTGTACTCTCTTAGCCAACTGGAGACATGTCATGAGCAAGATCGCAATCATTGGTGCCACCGGCCGTGCCGGTAGCCAACTGCTGGAAGAAGCCCTGCGTCGCGGCCACAGCGTGACAGCCATCGCCCGCAACACGGCGAAGATCGGTTCGCGTGCCGGCGTGGTCAGCCGCGATGTGGATGTGGCCGACAGTGCCGCGCTGCAAGCGGCGGTGGCCGGTCACGATGTGGTGATCAGCGCGGCGCATTTTTCCAGCATCGCTGCCAATGCCATCATCGACCCGGTGAAAAAGGCCGGGGTCAAGCGCCTGCTGGTGGTAGGCGGTGCCGGTTCGCTGTTGCTGCCGGGTGGCAGCAAGGTCATCGATAGCCCGGGCTTCCCGGAGGAATACAAGGCCGAAGCCAGCGCCGGCGGGGTGTACCTGGAGACCCTGCGCAAGGAGCAGGACCTGGACTGGACCTTTCTTTCGCCATCGGCGGAGTTCGTCGAGGGTGAGCGTACCGGGCACTTCCGCCTGGGCCAGGACGACCTGCTGGTCAGCGCAGAGGGCCGTAGCTGGATCACTTTTGCCGACTACGCCATCGCCATGCTCGACGAGGTGGAAAAGCCCGCCCATAGCCGTCAGCGTTTCACCGTCGGCTACTGATCACTGGCCGATTGACCCGTTAGCCGCCTGCTGCAGGCGGCTACCGGGTTGTTCCGGCAAGCGTTGAAGGCCCCTCGTGGGGCTTTTCGCTGCCTGCCGGTATTTCAGCGCTGTCGGGCCTGTTCCACCAGCCAGTCCAGCAGTTCCTGCAGGGCCGGCGAAGGCCCCGGGCGCTCCGGGTACACCAGGTAATACGCCTGCCCTGTCGGCACCTTCAATTCAAAGGGCATGACCAGCCGCCCGGCACTCAGGTCATCGCCAATCAATGCCCAGTCGCCAATCGCCACGCCTGTGCCCTGGGAGGCCACGGACATCGCCAGGTCCAGGGTCTCGAAGTGCTGGCCCTTGCCCAGGGTGTCCAGGGGCGTGCCAGCGGCCTTGAGCCAGGTCTGCCAGTCCCGCTGATCATGGGAGGGGTGCAGCAGCAGGTGCTGTTGCAGGTCTCTGGGGCTCGTCAGCGGCACCGGGCCTTCCAGCAGGGGCCGGGAACAGACCGGAGTCAGCTGTTCATTGAACAGGTGTCGCGAGCCCAGGGTCGGTGCCGGTGGCGCGCCGTACATGACCGCGGCGTCGAACGGCTCGCGGCCGAAATCCACGCCATGGGCAATGGTGGTGGTCAGTTGCACCGGCACATCGGGGCGCTCCTTCTGCCACTGCAGCAACCGCGGCAGCAGCCAGCGCATCACGCAGGTCGGGGCCTTGAGCCGCAGGTTGCGCTTCTGGCCGCCGATCTCGTCCACCGCGCCA
The DNA here is from genome assembly GCF_058799535.1 of Pseudomonas sp. GW822-FHT06D10. Classification (NCBI taxonomy): domain Bacteria; kingdom Pseudomonadati; phylum Pseudomonadota; class Gammaproteobacteria; order Pseudomonadales; family Pseudomonadaceae; genus Pseudomonas; species Pseudomonas sp. GW822-FHT06D10. The sequence goes on from NZ_JBXALN010000006.1 coordinate 114,893, forward strand.
TTGATCATTTCGAACACCTGCTGCACCCGTGGCAGCCATTCCAGCCCCTCGGCGGTGAGGCTCAGGCCCCGGGCCTGGCGCAGGAACAACGGATAGCCCAGGTGACTTTCCAGCCCGGCGATCTGCCGGCTCACCGCTCCCTGGGTGATGTGCAACTGCTCGGCGGCGCGAGTGAAGTTGCAGCACTGGGCGGTGATCAGAAAAGTGTGCAGCGCGGGCAAGGGAGGAAGGCGTTTCATGGCTGGCCGAGGCATGACGTGGGGACATGGCTAGTATGACTTTTTATCCATTGTTGCGGCTACAGGCCCACCGTTCCAATAGCCCCTCTATCGGCGCCCGCAGGCGTTTTCCAGCCTGTGGCCGACGTGCGGTTTTCCTCCAATAAGAAGGGCGATGAGATGGCGACGTGCGGTGAAGTACTGGTCAAGCTACTGGAAGGTTATGGCGTCGAGCAGGTGTTCGGCATTCCCGGGGTACACACTGTGGAGCTGTATCGCGGCCTGGCCCGTTCGCCCATCCATCATGTGACTCCGCGCCATGAGCAAGGCGCCGGCTTCATGGCCGACGGCTACGCCCGAACCAGCGGCAAGCCCGGTGTGTGCTTCATCATCACCGGCCCCGGCATGACCAACATCACCACCGCCATGGGCCAGGCCTACGCCGATTCGATTCCCATGCTGGTGATCTCCAGCGTGCAGGCCCGCAGCCAGTTGGGGGGCGGGCGCGGCAAGCTCCACGAGCTGCCCAACCAGAGTGCGCTGGTCAGTGGCGTGGCGGCGTTTTCCCACACCCTGATGTGTGCCGACGAGTTGCCAGCGGTGCTGGCCCGGGCCTTTGCCCTGTTCCAGGCCGGGCGCCCACGCCCCGTGCATATCGAGATTCCCCTCGATGTGCTGGTCCAGGACGCCGACCACCTGTTGACCAGCGAGCCGGTGCAGATCGCCCGCGCCGGCGCCGCCCCGGCCGCTGTCGCGCAGATGAGCCAACTGCTGGCCAGTGCCAAGCGGCCGCTGATTCTCGCGGGCGGGGGCGCCATCGATGCCGCCCCGGCCCTGACCCGCCTGGCCGAGCTGTTGCAAGCGCCGGTGGCCCTGACCATCAATGCCAAGGGCATGCTGCCTTCGGCGCATCCGCTGCTGATCGGTTCCACCCAGTCCATGGTGGCGACCCGGGCCCTGGTGGCCGAGGCCGATGTGGTCTTGGCCATTGGCACCGAGCTGGCGGAAACCGATTACGACGTGACCTTCGCCGGTGGTTTCGAGATTCCCGCTACCCTGCTGCGTATCGATATCGATGCCGACCAGACCGTGCGCAACTATCCGCCGAAAGTGGCACTGGTGGCCGACGCCCGGATCGCTGCCGAAGCGCTGCTGGCGCAACTTGCCGGGCTGGAATTGGCAGCGCGTCGCAGCGACTGGGGCCAGGTCCGCGCCGCCGCCTTGCGCAGTGAGCTGAGCCAGCTCTGGGACGGCCCGACCCAGGCCCAGACCCTGTTTCTGCAGACCGTGGTCCAGGAACTGCCGGAGATTGTCCTGGTGGGCGATTCCACCCAGCCGGTGTACAGCGGCAACCTGACCTTCAACCCCGAGCAGCCACGACGCTGGTTCAACTCCTCCACCGGCTACGGCACCCTGGGTTATGCCTTGCCGGCGGCCATTGGCGCCTGGCTCGGCGGCGGTTCGCACGCCAGCCAGCGACGGCCGGTGGCCTGCCTGATCGGCGATGGTGGCTTGCAGTTCACCCTTTCGGAACTGGCCTGCGCGGTGGAGGCTCGCACCCCGATCATCGTCCTGCTGTGGAATAACCAGGGCTACGAAGAGATCAAGAAATACATGGTCAATCGCGCCATCGAGCCGGTGGGCGTCGACATCTACACCCCGGATTTCATTGCCGTGGCCAAGGGCCTGGGTTGCGCCGCCGAGCGCATCGACAGCGTCGAGCAACTGCGCGCTGCGCTGCGCTCGGCGGCGGATCGCCAGGGCCCGACCCTGATAGAGGTCGATCAGAACCGCTGGACCCAAGGAGTACAGGCATGAGCGCGCAACCCCTGTTGAACGGGCTGTACATCGACGGCCAATGGTTGGCGGGCAGCGAGCATCTGCAGGTGATCAACCCCAGCACCGAGGGCGTACTGGCCCAGGTTGCCGGTGGCGGTCCCGAGGCCGTGGAGCAGGCGCTGTGCGCTGCCAGCGCCGGCCTTGCGCGTTGGTCGCACAGCAGCGGGGCTGAACGTGCCGCGGTCCTGCGACGGATTGCTGCCGGGGTGGCCGAACGCCGGGAGCGACTGATGCACCTGCAGTCGAGCAACAACGGCAAGCCGCAGTTCGAGGCCGCCATGGATGTGGACGATGTGATTGCCACCTTCGAGTACTACGCCGGGCTGGCCGAAGGCCTGGATGCCGCTCAGGACGCCAACGTGGCACTGCCCAGCGAGGCCTTCAGTGCCCGCCTGCGCCGCGAGCCCTGTGGCATCGTCGGGCTGATCGTGCCGTGGAACTTCCCCATGGTCACCACCGCCTGGAAGCTCGCTCCGGCCCTGGCCGCCGGTTGCAGCGTGGTGCTCAAGCCCTCCGAAGTCACCCCTTTGCCGGAGCTGGAACTGGCGGCAATCATCGCCGGTAGCGGCTTGCCCCGGGGCGTGTTCAACCTGGTCTGCGGCACCGGCCTGGCGGTGGGCGCGCCCCTGGCAGCCGACCCGCGAGTGGCGAAAATCTCCTTCACCGGCAGCAACGCCGTGGGGGTCCAGGTGATGCAACGCGCGGCGGAAACCGTCAAGGGCGTGAGCCTGGAGCTGGGGGGCAAGTCGTCGTTGCTGGTGCTGGCGGATGCCGATCTGGATCTGGCGGTGGAGCTGGCCTGTGGCGGCGGCTTCTTCAACGCCGGGCAGATGTGCTCGGCCACCAGCCGGGTGCTGGTGGCCGATGAGTTGGCCGATGAGTTCCTGTTGCGCCTCAAGGCCCGCGCCGAAGCCATTCGTGTGGCCGACCCGTTCGACCCGGAGGTGGAAATGGGCGCGCTGGTCAATCAGGCGCAATACCGGCGGGTGCAGGCCCATATCGAGGAAGGCTTGAATGTGGGGGCCAAGCTGGTCTGCGGCGGTGGCCGCCCGGCCGGCTTGCAGCAGGGGTATTTCATCCAGCCCACGGTGTTCACCGAGGTGCCGCTGGACAGTGCGCTATGGCGTGAGGAGATCTTTGGCCCGGTGCTCTGCGTGCGCAGTTTCAGCAACGAGCAGCAGGCCATCGAAATGGCCAATGACAGCGAGTTCGGCCTGGTGGCGAGCGTAGTGGGAGCGGATGCAGCGCATGCCGAGCAAGTGGCCAATGCCCTGCAGGCCGGTCTGGTATGGGTCAATGCGCCCCAGGTGATCTTTCCCCAGACGGCGTGGGGCGGCTATAAGCAGAGCAGCATCGGTCGTGAACTGGGGCCCTGGGGGCTACAGGCCTTTCAGGAAATCAAGCATGTGATCCGCGCTCGTTAGGCAGGCCTCAGTTGCTCACCCGCAGGCGCGCCATATCCCGCAACGGCGGCGCGCCGAACAAGCGGCTGTACTCGCGGCTGAACTGCGACGGGCTTTCATAACCCACCCGATAGCCCGCTACCGAAGCCTCCAGCCCCTCGGCCAGCATCAGCCGCCGGGCTTCTTGCAGGCGCAACTGTTTCTGGTACTGCAGCGGGCTCATGGCGGTCATGGCCTTGAAGCGGTGGTGCAGGGTCGAGACGCTCAGGTTCACCTCCCGGGCCAGATCATCGATGCGCAACGGGTGCACGAAATTGCCGTTGAGCCACTTGATGGCCTGGTTGACCCGGTGGCCCTGGCTGTTGGCGGTGGCGATCTCATACAGGCGGTGGCCTTGGGGGCTGCGCAGCAGGCGATAGAGAATTTCCCGGCGTACCAGCGGCGCGAGCATGGCGATGTCTTTCGGGGTGTCCAGCAGGCGGGTCAGGCGCAACACCGCATCGAGCATCGCCGGGTCCAGGCGCTCCACGTACAGGCCGCGCCCGGTAGGCCGGGCGGGTACGCCGATGGGGCCGGCATCGGCAATCAATGCATTGATTTCCCCGGGGTCGATGTCCAGGCGCAGGGCCAGGATCGGCTCCTCTGGTGAAACGATCGCCACCTTGCCGCTCAGGGGGACGGAAACCGAGACCACCAGGTAATTCAAGGGGTCGTAGTTGTAGCTTTCATCGGCCAGGCGTACTTCCTTGCGGCCCTGGGCCATGATGCACAGCGCCGGCTGTGCCAGCACCGAACCGAATTGATGAGAGCTGCTGTGGCGCGAGACGAACAACGAGTCGATGGCCGTGGCGTAGCTGCCGTCCTCGGCGGTGTTGCGTGCAATGATCGCGGCCAGTTCCACGCGCTGCCGTTCCATCTCCGGGGCCAGGGGCGGTGGCGGGGTTTCCAGTGATGGCATGGGGCAGCCTCCGAGTGTTTGCAGTCGGCACAGCTTAAGTTTGTGCAAGAAGCGCGGGTAGGCGAATCCTGCGTAAAACTTGCCTGATCCTGCTGCTTGCGCGCGCGATAGGCAAGATCAGCCGATGCTCCTGAGCTTCACTTGCTTGAAACACCGTTGTCATGCTTTTGCCCAATGGCGCGGAGTCGGGGAGGGAGCAAAGGGCTTGTCGCAGGATTGGGCAAATCAACGGCAGAAATCGACTAACGCGCGCGAGGGCCTGCCCCGTATCGTTGATCCTGTCGCAGCCCGTCCCATGGCTGCCTCGACAACACCCTGGGAGGGTCGCACATGTCCACGCATATTCCCGTCAGTCACATGGCCTTTGTCCGAGCCCGGGCCGGGCGTTCCAAGGAGCTGGGTGCGCGCTTGAGCAGCCTGATCGAACCGTCCCGCCAGGCTTGTGGTTGCCTGCATTTTGCCCTGCAGCATTCGCAGTGCGATGCCGACCTGTGGCTGGTGTCCGGTTTCTGGAGCAGCCAGCAGGCGATGACGGCCTATTTCAATTCCCCGGCCATGGCGATCTTTGCCGAGCTGGTGCAGGACCTGGTGGTCAACAGCCTGGATTTTCATACCTTCAGTACCGTGTCGGCGCTGCAAGCCCATGGCGAATATCCGCAACTACAGCAGGCGCCGGTGCACAAGCTGGCCAGTTGAAGGTTTAGAATGGCCGACTTTTCATTGGCCAGGACTCGCAACATGGCACGCAAAGAGTTTGCACACTACGAAGCAGTTTCCGCTGTGGTTCCAGGGGAGGGGGGATACAGCGCCGCCATCGCCGTCAAGGCTCTCGGCGCATCAAGCGCACCACGCTTTCATAAAGTCCTGGATGAGCAGAAATTCAAGACGGCGCATGACGCCGACCAGGCTGCCGCACAACAACTCGAACAGTTGGCCGACGTCGATCAGGACGGCGAATTGAGCTGGAAGAGCTACTGAGTCCAAGCGCTATTTGACTGCCCCCGGGCGGTGCATCCTGAACAGAGCCTCTGGCCCCAGTTGGAAGTAATCCGCCGGCCCGCCGCCGCGCAGAATCGGCTCTGCCGCGGCGGTGTCGTAGATCCCGTCCTTGAGCAGCCACTTGGCGATATGCACGGCGACCACTTCGCCGAGGATCAGCCAGCTCGGCACCAGTTCCTTGTCCGCCCGCTGCAATTGAATGATCTGGGTGACCTTGCACTCGAAGGACACCGGGCTCTCGGCTACCCGGGGCACGCTGATGACTTTCGACGCCACGGGGGTCAGGCCGGCCAGTTCGAACTCGTTTACCTCGGCCGGGACTGCGGCGCAGCTCTGGTTCATCTGCTCGGCCAGAGGTCGGGTGGCCAGGTTCCAGGCGAACTCGCCGGTCTGCTCGATATTGTTCAGGCTGTCTTTGCGCCCGACGCTGGAGAAACCGATGATCGGTGGAATGTAGTTGAAGGCGTTGAAGAAGCTGTAGGGCGCCAGGTTCAGGCGACCCTCGCGATCCTGGGAAGAGATCCAGCCGATGGGGCGCGGGCCGACGATGGCATTGAACGGGTCGTGGGGCAGGCCGTGGCCCAGGGCAGGTTGGTAAAAGTGGATATCGTCGGGCATGGCTCAAGGTTCCTGCTTGGGGCGGGGTAAGGGCGTCATAGTGCAGTGCGCAATCGCCCAATTCCAGCGTCCTGGCCCTTGAGCGTTCCACGCTGTGGGTGTTTTCCCCTGGCCAGAAACGACTAAGCCCGGCCAAGGCCGGGCTGTGGTGTCAGGTGCATCAATCAGCTGATGCTGGCGGAACCGGTGCGGTCGTAGCCATCGGCAGCGAAGGTAGCGGAACCGGTACGGTCGTAGCCATCAGCGGCGAAGGTGGCGGAACCGGTGCGGTCGTAGCCATCAGCGGCGAAGGTGGCGGACCCGGTGCGGTCGTAGCCATCGGCAGCGAAGGTAGCGGAACCGGTGCGGTCGTAGCCATCAGCGGCGAAGGTGGCGGAGCCGGTACGGTCGTAGCCATCGGCAGCGAAGGTAGCGGAACCGGTGCGGTCGTAGCCATCGGCAGCGAAGGTAGCGGAACCGGTGCGATCGTAGCCATCGGCGGCGAAGGTAGCGGAACCGGTGCGGTCGTAGCCATCAGCGGCGAAGGTAGCGGAACCGGTGCGGTCGTAGCCATCGGCGGCGAAGGTAGCGGAACCGGTGCGGTCATAGCCATCGGCAGCGAAGGTGGCGGAACCGGTGCGATCGTAGCCATCAGCGGCGAAGGTGTTGGCAGCCAGTACCGAGAGGGTCAGGGCGAGGATCAGTTTGCTTTTCATGATGGTGACTCCGGGTTCGTTGAGGTGAATACGTTGGGCTTGGGATGAATCCTACTCCGGTAAAGTTGATATAAAAGTGCAAATTAATGCTTATAAATATCTGCTTTATCGATGATTATGAGGTCAGCCCTCGCCGCCAAATACCGCGTTCAAGCCTCACTGCATAGAAGAGCCAAGTACCCACTTGGATTCATTAGCAGGCTATGCATCCAGCATTAACTGATCATTAATTGAGCAGATTGCCTGTAAGAAAATATTTCAACGATTTTTTCATCCGCGCCTTACCTGTTTTTCACCCCTTGACGTTCAGCCTCCGCGCAGGCCTGCAGTCCATAGACAGGCCGCCTTGAATGCGACCTTTGGAGCACCTTTGCGAATGAACAAGCTACCCCAGATCACCCTGGCCTTCTGGGTCATGAAAATCTGCGCGACCACCCTCGGCGAAACAGCGGGGGACCTGCTGTCGATGACCCTGAATGTGGGTTATGCCATCAGCTCGATGATTCTGATCAGTGTGTTCCTGCTGACCCTGGTCACCCAGCTGTGGTCCAAGACCTACAACCCGGTGCTGTACTGGATCGTGATCCTCTCCACCAGTACCGCCGGCACCACCATGTCGGATTTCATGGACCGCACCCTGGGCCTGGGCTATGCCAGTGGCTCGTTGATCCTGATCGGTATTCTGCTGGCGATCTTCGCGCTCTGGCGTCTGAGTGGCGACTCGCTGAACGTCAACAAGATCCAGACCTTTCGCGGCGAGATGTTCTATTGGATGGCGATCCTGTTTTCCAACACCCTGGGCACCGCCCTCGGCGACTACCTGGCGGACGATTCGGGGCTGGGCTTTGCCGGCGGGGCGCTGTTGATCGGCTCGACCATCGCCGTGGTGGTGCTGCTCAAGTACTTCACCAGGCTCTCGTCGGTGCTGTTGTTCTGGGTCGCTTTCGTATTGACCCGGCCGTTCGGCGCAACCTTGGGTGACTTCCTCACCAAACCCCACGAAAAAGGCGGCATGGATTTCGGCACCATCGGCTCGTCGGCGGTATTGGCGGGAATCCTGCTGGTGATGATCGTGGGGGCGGCCTGGGCCCAGAGCCGCGATGGGCGCCAGGGCGCTGCCGAACTTTCCTGACCTGTACAGCCTCTGTAGGAGCCGGCTTGCCGGCGAAAGCTTCCCCACAGATCGCGAAAAGCGCCCGGGCCTTGCACCCGGGCGTTGTTGTTTTCAGTCAGTCTCGATCCGCGAATGCTTGCGGGTGTCTTTCATGGTCGCGTAGACCAGCAGCGAACAGGCGATGCAGGCGGTGACGTACCAGTAATAGCCGGTTTCCATGCCGATGCTCTTGAACCACAGGGCGATGTATTCGGCGGTACCGCCGAAGATCGACACGGTCAGTGCGTACGGCAGGCCCACGCCCAGGGCGCGGATTTCCGTAGGGAACAGCTCGGCCTTGACCACCGCGTTGATCGAGGTGTAGCCGCTGACGATGATCAGCGCCGCCATGATCAGGAAGAACGCGCCCCACCAGGTCTGGATGGTGTGCAGGGTGGTGAGGATTGGCACGGTGAACAGGGTGCCGAGGATACCGAAGGCAATCAGGATCGGGCGCCGGCCAACCTTGTCCGAGAGAGCACCGATCACCGGTTGCAGGCACATGAACAGGAACAGCGTGGCGGCGGAAATGGTGGTGGAGTCGGAGATGCTCATGCCGACAGTGTTCACCAGGTATTTCTGCATGTAGGTGGTGTAGGTATAGAAGGCGAGGGTGCCGCCCATGGTCAGGCCGACCACGGTCATCAACTCCTTGGGATGACGCATCAGGGTGCGCATCAGGCTTTCCTTGGGCTTTTCCTTCTTCTTGGTGAAGGACTCGGTTTCTTCCATGCCGCGACGCAGGTACAGGGCTACCACGGCGCAGAGGGCACCGATGCCGAACGGAATCCGCCAGCCCCAGGACTGCAGCTCCTCGGTGGTCAGAATGTTCTGCAGCACGATCAGCACCGCCAGGGCGATGAGCTGGCCGGAGATCAGGGTCACGTACTGGAAGCTGGAGAAGAAGCCACGACGTTCCTTGGTCGCCATCTCGCTGAGGTAGGTGGCCGAGGTACCGTATTCACCGCCTACCGACAGGCCCTGCATCAGGCGCGCCAGCACCAGCAGGATGGGGGCGCCGACGCCGATGGTTTCGTAACCGGGGGTCAGGGCGATGATCAGCGAGCCGAAGCACATCAGCAGCACCGAGGCCATCAAGGCGGCCTTACGCCCTTTGCGGTCGGCATACAGCCCCATCAGCCAGCCACCGATCGGGCGCATCAGGAAGCCCACGGCGAAGATCGCGGCGGTGTTCAGCAGTTGGGCGGTGGTGTCGCCCTTGGGGAAGAAGACTTTGGCGAAGTACAGCGAGAAGGCGGCGTAGACGTACCAGTCGTACCACTCGACCATGTTGCCCACGGAACCGCTGAAGATCGACTTCAGGCGGCTGGCGGTGGTCTTTTCTGTGGCGGGCGCAGCCGCCGACCCGGCAGGCAGGGTATTAGAGATATCCATGAAGGACCCTTCTATTCATTGTTTTTGTGGAGTGCGCGCGAGCGCAGCCTGCTGGGGCTATAGCAGGACCTGTGCCAAGGGCGAGAAGCCCGGGCTAGAGGGGGGGAGGCGGGAGTAATGAGCGGAAATCCGCCTATCGGCACCTTGCGGGTAAGCGGGAAATTGCCGAAAGCGGCCGTGCCCCTGGGCATGTGGGCGAAGGCGTCGATGGGGGGGCCGGGCTTGAGGGCTGATTCTCCGGCAAGCCGGAGCCTATAGGGGTTACTCCTCCTTGAGGAACTGTTCCCTGGTCAGTCCATGGCGCTGCATCTTTTCGTTAAGAGTCCGGCGGGGCAGTTGCAGCTCGTTGAGTACCGCCTTGATATCACCCTTGTGCCGGCTCAGGGCCGCGCGCAGGCATTGGGCCTCGAAGGCTTCCTGCTGCGCCGCCAGGGACTGGCCGGGTTCGATGGCGTCGGGTTCCGGCTCGCCCAGGCCCAGGCCCAGCACCTGGCGCTCGGCGGCGTTGGCCAGCTCGCGCACGTTGCCCGGCCAGTCGTGGCTGAGCAGGCGGCTCAGTTGCGCGCCGCTCAAGGGCGCGACGCTGCGCCCCAGGCGTTCCCCGGCATTCTGGGCAAAGTGCTCGTAGAGCAGTGGGATGTCCTCGCGGCGCTCGCGCAAGGGTGGCAGGCGCAGTTCAGCCACGGTCAGGCGGTAGGCCAGGTCTTCACGGAAACGCCCGGCACGGGCCTCGTCCAGCAGGTCGGGCTTGGTGGCGGCGATGATCCGCAGGTCGACCTTGATGCTCTGGTTGGAACCCAGGCGTTCCAGCTTCTGCTCCTGCAACACCCGCAGCAGCTTGACCTGCTGGGCCAGGGGCATGCTTTCGATCTCGTCGAGAAACAGCGTGCCGCCGTCGGCGTATTCCAGTTTGCCGACGCGTTTGCCCTGGGCGCCGGTGAAGGCACCGCTTTCATGGCCGAACAGCTCGGCCTCGAACAACTGCTCGGGGATCGCCGCGCAGTTCAGGGCGACGAAGGGCTTGCCGGCCCGCGGGCCGAAGTCGTGCAGGCAGCGGGCAATCAGTTCTTTGCCGCTGCCGGTCTCGCCGCGGATCAGCACGTTGACCGGCAGGGCTGCCAGTTCCAGTACCTGGCGGCGCAGGGTCTGCAAGGCCCTGGAGACCCCCAGCAAGGTGGCGTCGAGCTTGGCCCGGCTGTCGGCCTGTTGGTGCAGGCGGCGGTTTTCCAGGACCAGGCGGCGCTTGTCCAGGGCCCGGCGCAGGCTGCTGAGCAGGGTGTCGGGGCTGAAGGGTTTTTCCAGGAAGTCGTAGGCCCCGTCGCGCATGGCTTCCACCGCCATGGGCACATCGCCGTGGCCTGTGAGCAGGATGATCGGCAGGTCCGGGTCCAGGCGCTGGACCTGGGCCAGCAGTTCCAGGCCACTGATGCCGGGCATGCGCACATCGCTGAGGATCACCCCGGGAAAGTTCTTCGGCAGTTGCGCCAGACAGTCCTCGGCCCGGCTGAACAGCTGGACCTCGAAGCCCGACAGGCTCAGCCACTGCTCGACGGCGGTACGGATGCTGGCTTCGTCGTCCACCACGATCACTGAGTTCAGCATTGGATATGGGCCTCCAGGTCGATGGGCAGGCTCAGGGTGAACACCGCCCCTTGCTCCTGGTTGGCCACGCTCAGGCGGCCACCCAGCTCGTGGACTATGGCATAGGACACCGCCAGCCCCAGCCCCAGGCCATCACCCACCGGTTTGGTGGTGAAGAATGGATCGAAGACGCTCAGCAAGTGTTCCTCGGCAATGCCGCCGCCGTTGTCGGCCACCCGCAGTTGCCAGAGCTGGTCTTCGGCTTCGAGACTGATCTCCAGGCGCTTATGCGGTTTGTCCTGCATGGCGTCCAGGGCATTGCGCAGCAGGTTGATCAGCACCTGTTCCAGGCGGATGGCGTCGCCCCGGACCCAGGCAGGGTGGGTCAGTTGCAGCACCACTTCGACGTCTTCGGCACGCAGCCGGGCTTCCAGCAAGTGCAGCGACTGGTCCACCACAGCGGTCAGGTCCAGGCGTTCTCGCAGGCCACTGGGGCTCTTGCGGGCGAAGGTCTTGAGGTGGCTGGTGAGGGCGGCCATGCGGGTCAGCATGTCGTCCAGTGGGCGCAGGGCTTTGTAGGCTTCGTCCACCCGGCCGTGATCCAGCAACAGCCTGAGGGTTGCCAGCTGCATGCGCTGGGTGGTCAGGGGCTGGTTGATTTCGTGGGCCAGGGCGGCGGACATCTGCCCCAGGGCCGCGAGCTTGGCCGATTGCACCAGGCCTTCCTGGGCGGTGCGCAGATCGCGGGTACGTTCCTCCACCAGTTGCTCCAGCTCCTGGCGATTGCGCTGGCGGACTTTCCCCAGGCGCCAGCGCTGGTTGAGGAACAGCAGCAGGAACACCAGGGTCAGCCAGGCACCGGCGGCGGCAAGCCCGGCATTGCGGGTTTCCTCGAAGGCATTCGGCGGTTTGCGCAGCAGGTGCAGGGTCCAGCCTTCGGCGGCCAACGGCAGGGACTCCCAGAGGTAGCTGGCGCGGCCCTCGGGGCCTTCGACCCGTGCCAGGCTGCTGTTGTCGTCAAAGCGTTGCAGCGTCTGGTGCTGCAGCGGGGTCAGGGGCTGTTTGTCGTACTGGCGGGTGAGCTTGATTTCTTCCAGGTCGTTGCTCGACAGCGGCTGCAAGTGCCGGTAGCGCCAGCCGGGCTGGTTGGCGATGAACACGATGCCCCGGGCATCGCTGACCAGCAGGGTGTCGTTGCCCTGGCTCCATTCATGTTCCAGCTCGGGGAATTCCAGCTTGACCACCATGGCCCCGAGGAAGTCCTGGTTGTCGGCCTTGACTGCGCTGGCCAGGAAATACCCCGGGATGCCGCTGGTCACGCCCACCGCGTAGAAGCGCCCGCTGCCCTGGCTGCGGGTCTGCTTGAAGTAGGGGCGAAAGCCGTAGTTGTGGCCCACGTAGCTGCTGGGCAGGCGCCAGTTGCTGGCGGCCACGGCCAGGCCCTCATGGTTCAGCAGCTCCAGGGTCGAGGAGCGGGCCGCGCCATTGATCTTTTCCAGCTTGCGGTTCAATGCGTCCTGGGTTTCGGTGGCCACAGGCCCCTGCAGCGCCGCGCGCAGTTCCGGGTCCAGGGCCAGGACCGCCGGCAGGGCGCGATAGCGTTCGATCAGGGTATGCAGCGAGTTGGCATACAGCCCCAACTGCTCATTGGCACGGGCGGCTTCCTCCACCAGCGTCTGCCGTTCTGCATGGCGCATGGCCAGGCCGGCGCTGAGCACGGTGCCAGCAAGAATCACCAGGATATAGAACGTCAAGCGGAGGGGGCGAGAGATCTGGGCCATGAGTCGGGGCAGGCTGCAATGGGGGCGGGAACGATAGCATGAGCGCCGGGGCTAACGTTGACCGCGGACAGTGTCGGGAAAGGGTGGTGCATAAAAAAAGCGGCGGGCCATTCAATGAACAGCACCGCCGCCTGGGCCGAACGGAGGAAGGGCTTACTGCACTTCTACCGCCAGGCTGTCACTGATCTTCTTCTGCCAGATGGCGGGACCTGTGATGTGTACCGACTCGCCCTTGCTGTCGACTGCGACGGTCACCGGCATGTCCTTGACCTCGAACTCGTAGATCGCTTCCATGCCCAGTTCGGCAAAGGCCAGGACCTTGGACTTCTTGATCGCCTGGGCTACCAGATAGGCAGCGCCGCCGACGGCCATCAGGTACACGGCCTTGTTGTCCTTGATCGCTTCGATCGCGGTCGGGCCGCGCTCGGACTTGCCGATCATGCCCAGCAGGCCGGTCTGCTCGAGGATCTGGCGGGTGAACTTGTCCATCCGCGTGGCGGTGGTCGGGCCAGCCGGGCCGACCACTTCGTCACCGACCGGATCGACCGGGCCGACGTAGTAGATGAAGCGACCCTTGAGGTCCACCGGCAGGGTTTCGCCCTTGTTCAGCATCTCGACCATGCGTTTGTGCGCAGCGTCGCGGCCGGTGAGCATCTTGCCGTTGAGCAGTACGGTTTCGCCCGGCTTCCAGCTTTGCACTTCTTCCGGGGTCAGGGTGTCGAGGTTGACCCGACGGGCCGACGGGCCGGCTTCCCAGACGATTTCCGGGTAGGCGTCCAGCGGTGGCGCTTCCAGGCTCGCCGGGCCGGAGCCATCCAGTACGAAGTGCGCGTGACGGGTGGCGGCGCAGTTGGGGATCATGCACACCGGCAGGGAAGCGGCGTGGGTCGGGTAGTCCATGATCTTCACGTCGAGCACGGTGGTCAGGCCACCGAGGCCCTGGGCGCCGATGCCCAGCTGGTTGACCTTCTCGAACAGCTCCAGGCGGATCTCTTCGATGCGGTTCTGCGGGCCACGGGCCTTGAGCTCGTGGATGTCGATGGATTCCATCAACACTTCCTTGGCCATCACTGCCGCTTTCTCGGCGGTGCCGCCGATACCGATGCCCAGCATGCCCGGTGGGCACCAGCCGGCGCCCATGGTCGGAACGGTCTTGAGTACCCAGTCGACGATCGAGTCGGACGGGTTGAGCATGGCCATCTTCGATTTGTTCTCGGAGCCGCCGCCCTTGGCCGCCACGTCCACTTCCACGGTGTTGCCCGGGACGATGGAGTAGTGGATCACCGCCGGGGTGTTGTCCTTGGTGTTTTTCCTGCTACCTGCCGGGTCGGCCAGGATGGAGGCGCGCAGGACGTTTTCCGGCAGGTTGTAGGCGCGACGCACGCCCTCGTTGATCATGTCGTCCAGGCTCATGGTGGCGCCGTCCCAGCGCACGTCCATGCCCACGCGCACGAATACCGTGACGATGCCGGTGTCCTGGCAGATCGGCCGGTGGCCGGTGGCGCACATGCGCGAGTTGATCAGGATCTGCGCTATGGAATCACGGGCAGCCGGCGATTCTTCCCGCAGGTAGGCCTCGTGCATCGCCTGGATGAAGTCCACGGGGTGGTAGTAGGAAATGAACTGCAGGGCGTCGGCAACGCTCTGAATCAGGTCGTCTTGCTTGATCACGGTCATGAGTCGCGCTCCTCTAAAAGACGGGAACATTTAATAAGGTGCCTGCACTTGGGTGCATCGGTCGGATGCAGGCACCTTCTAAGGCACGCCGGACAGACAACTGGCGCGACGCTAAAAAGGCGCGGCAGTATACCTCGCCTGGGGGTTGGGTACACCCGCCGGCCGGGCCAACCAAAGTCGCCTATCGGATGGGCACTGTTCTTGCCTGAGTCGGCGCTGAAACCTGGCGACGGGGTTTTAAATTTGAATAGTCATTTGCCGGGCTCAGCACTAAAGTGGCAAGTGGCCTGCAGGGTAGGAAACTCTTTAAGCCTCCTTTCTCACGGTGAGTCAACGATTGACCCATAAAGCCATCCAGAGCCTGTTATTCAAGCGCTTCGCCATTGCCGCGGGCACTTACGCACTGATCCTGCTGCTGTTCTGGCTGGCCGTCGTCACGGGGCATTCCCGTGCTTCGAGCGGCAGCGCGCTGCTGGGCACTGGCCTGGTGCTGGCCAGCCAGGGGCTGCTGTGCTGGGTGTTCGTCAGCGGACGCAACCTGCAGTTCGCCGACCCCAGCCTGACCGAAGTCCAGGTGGTGCTGGGCATCGCCTGGCAGACCTGGCTGATGGCCCATCTGGATCAGGCCCGCGGGGTGTTCCTGGTGTTCTACCTGCTGCCGTTGCTGTTCGGCCTGTTTCACCTCTCCCGCCGGGCCTATCTGCGCAGCGCGGCGCTGATCTTCTTTTGCTTTGCCGGGGTCAACCTGTGGGACGGCTATCGCCTGCTCCTCGGTGATCCGCAACTGGCCGCGCTGCAGGTCTGCGTGCTGCTGGTGATGCTGGTGTGGATGTGCCTGTATGCCGCCTATGTCCAGGCTTCGCGCTCACGCATGCGCCAGCGGCGCTTTGCCTTGCAGGCCCATCAGGACACGCTGCGAGGCATGATGCGACAGCTGGAGGACCTGGTAGCCACCGATGAACTGACGGGCCTGTTCAACCGCCGGCATTTCCTGCGCATTGCCAGCCGCGAGCTGCAAGCCATGGATCAGGAGCAAGTGCATGGGCTGGCGCTGATCGACCTGGACCATTTCAAGCGCATCAACGATCTCCACGGCCATGCTGCCGGCGACCAGGTACTGCAGGCCTTCGCCGCGGTGGCCACGGCTTGCCTGCGCGATGGCGACGTATTGGCCCGTTACGGTGGCGAGGAATTCGTGGTACTGCTGCCCGAGTGTGACGCCGAGCGCCTGACCTCCTGCTGCGAGCGTTTGCGCCTGGCGTTCACCGAAGTGCAACTGGTGGGCCTTAACGTACGAGACCTGAGCCTGTCGGCGGGGATGACCCTGCTGCGGGCCGGCGACGATCTGGACCATGCCCTGCAACGCGCCGATCAGGCGCTGTATCGGGCCAAGCGCGACGGTCGCAATCGTTGCTCTGCGGCCTGGGAAAACCTCGATGCCTGAATTGACCGTTGGCAGCCGGTGCTGGCCGGTGGCGCCTGGAAGCAACCTGCTGGATGCCCTGAATCAGGCTGGCGTGACGGTGCCCTACAGTTGCCGCGCCGGTAGTTGCCATGCCTGCCTGGTGCATTGTGTCCAGGGCTTGCCCAGCGATAGCCGGCCGGATGCCTTGAGCGACGAACAGCGCCGGCTCGGCTGGCGCCTGGCTTGCCAGTGCCAGGTGGTGGAGGACCTGCACGTCGAGACCTTCGACCCTGTGCGTGATGGCCTGCCTGCGACGGTGAGCGGCCTGGACTGGTTGTCGAGCTCGGTCCTGCGCCTGCGCCTGCAGCCGCAGCGGCCCTTGCGTTACCGCGCCGGCCAGCATTTGGTGCTGTGGGCCGCCGGCCAGATCGCCCGGCCTTATTCCCTGGCCAGCCTGCCGGAAGACGACCGCTTTCTGGAGTTCCACCTGGATTGCCGGCATCCGGGCCAGTTCAGCGATGCGGCGCGCCAGTTGCAGTTGGGCGATCCGATGCGCCTGGGGGAGTTGCGGGGCGGCGCCTTGCACTACGATCCGGACTGGCAGCAGCGCCCACTCTGGCTACTGGCCGCGGGAACCGGCCTGGCGCCGCTGTTCGGCATACTGCGCGAGGCCCTGCGCCAGGATCACCAGGGCCCCATCCGCATCATTCACCTGGCCCATGACAGCAGTGAGCATTACCTGGCCAAACCCCTGGCGGCCCTGGCGGCGAACCGAGCCCAGCTGTCCGTCGAGCTGTGGACCGGGGCCGAGCTGACAGCCGCTTTGGCGCAACTGCGGCTTGTTTCCCGGCAAACCCAGGCCTTACTCTGCGGTCACCCTGACAGTGTCGAAGCCTTCGCCCGGCGCCTGTACCTGGCGGGGCTGCCGCGCAATCAACTGCTGGCCGATGTGTTCCTGCCCCGTGGTTGAGCGCTGATTCTTCCAGAGCGAGATCCCCATGACCGATGCCATCGAGTTGCAACGTGAGGGCGGGCTGCTGACCCTGCGCCTGAACCGTCCCGACAAGAAAAACGCCCTGACCCGCGCCATGTACGCTCGCCTGGCCGACGCCCTGAGCGAGGCCGATGGCGATCCCGAGATCAACGCCGTGCTGATCTGCGGCAGCAGCGAATGCTTTACCGCCGGCAATGACATCGCCGACTTCCTCCAGCAACCGCCCCGGGACCTCGACAGCCCGGTGTTTCGCTTCATGCGCAGCCTTGTGCAATGTCGCAAGCCGGTGGTGGCCGCAGTGGCCGGCGCGGCAGTAGGCATCGGCACCACGATGCTGCTGCATTGCGACCTGGTCTATGTCAGTCGCGATGCACGGCTGCGCATGCCGTTCGTCAACCTGGGGCTGTGCCCGGAATTTGGTTCGAGCCTGATCCTGCCGCGCTTGCTGGGGCAGGCCAAGGCGGCGGAGTTGCTGTTGCTGGGCGAAGGCTTCAGTGGCGAACAGGCCGCCGCCTGGGGGATTGCCAGCGCCGCCCTGGGGGATGGTGTGGCCACCTTGGCCAAGGCCCGGGAGGCGGCCTTGCGTTTCAGCCAGTTGGCGCCCGAAGCGGTGCAGGTGAGCAAGCGCCTGATGAAGGCGCCGGACCGCGAGCAACTGCGCCAGGTCATTGAGCAAGAGGGCGTGGAATTCACTCGGCGCCTGCAGTCCCCGGAAGCCATCGCCGCGTTGTCCGGGTTTCTCAGCAAGGGCTGAGGCCGTGGACAGCGGTTTCACGCGGGCATGAAAAAGTCCCGGTGTTTTCGGCACCGGGGCTTTTTGTTCAGCAAGGCTAAGACTCAGACCATCGGGTCGCCCACGTGCAGGATCTTCATGCCGTTGGTGCCGCCGGTGGTGTGGTAGCTGTCGCCCTTGGTGAGAATCACCCAGTCGCCTTTCTCTACGACACCGCGCTTGAGCAGCTCATCGATCGCTGCCTGGCTGACCTGCTCGGGCGGCAGGGAAGCCGGGTCGAACGGGATGGTGTAGACGCCACGGAACATGGCTGCGCGAGCCTGGGTTTCGCGGTGCGGGGAGTAGGCGTAGATCGGCACCGAGGAGCGAATGCGCGACATGATCAGCGGGGTGTAGCCACTTTCGGTCAGGGCGATGATCGCCTTCACGCCCGGAAAGTGGTTGGCGGTGTACATGGCGGCCAGGGCGATGCTCTGGTCGCAGCTTTCGAACACCTTGCCCATGCGGTGGCTGGAGGTCTTGCTGGTGGGGTGCTTTTCCGCACCGACGCAGATCCGCGCCATGGCCTGCACCGCTTCCAGCGGGTAGGCACCGGCGGCGCTTTCCGCCGAGAGCATCACCGCATCGGTGTAGTCGAGCACGGCGTTGGCCACGTCGGACACTTCGGCGCGGGTCGGCATCGGGTTCTGGATCATCGACTCCATCATCTGGGTCGCAACGATCACCGCCTTGTTGTGGCGACGGGCGTGCAGAATGATTTTCTTCTGGATGCCCACCAGCTCGGCGTCGCCGATTTCCACGCCCAGGTCGCCACGGGCAACCATGACCGCGTCGCTGGCCTTGATCAGGCCGTCGAGGGTTTCGTCGTCGGCCACCGCTTCGGCGCGTTCGATCTTCGCTACCAGCCAGGCAGTACCACCGGCTTCGTCACGCAGCTTGCGCGCGTATTCCATGTCGGCGGCGTCCCGTGGGAAGGACACGGCCAGGTAATCGACTTCCATCTCGGCCGCGAGCTTGATGTCGGCCTTGTCTTTCTCGGTCAGGGCCGGAGCGGTCAGGCCACCACCACGACGGTTGATGCCCTTGTGGTCGGACAGCGGGCCGCCGATGGTCACCACACAATGCAGCTCGGTGGCGGTGGCGGTTTCCACACGCATCACCACGCGGCCGTCGTCCAGCAGCAGCTCGTCGCCCACGCCGCAGTCCTTGACCAGATCCGGGTAGTCGATGCCGACGATATCCTGGGTGCCTTCGGTCAGCGGATGGCTGGTGGAGAAGGTGAACTTGTCACCGATCTTCAGCTCGATGCGCTTGTTGGCGAATTTGGCGATGCGGATCTTCGGGCCCTGCAGGTCGCCGAGGATGGCCACGAAGCGGCCGTGCTTGGCTGCCAGGTCGCGGACCAGTTTGGCGCGAGCCTTGTGCTCGTCCGGAGTGCCGTGGGAGAAGTTCAGACGGGCAACATCCAGGCCCGCGAGAATCAGCTGTTCGAGAACTTCCGGCGAGTTACTGGCCGGGCCAAGGGTGGCAACGATTTTGGTACGACGAACGGACATGCACGGACTCCTGAGTTCAAGCGCAACGAGAGGCTACTATGCTCCGAAGTTGTAGTCATTGTTCGTTTGCACTACTTATTGCTTTGTTTGTTTACCGCAACAACCTTGAAGATTTTTGCCGATGAGTCGATACACTGCACAAGACAGGAGATACCCCATGCGATTCGTACTCATTGCTGCCCTGGCCGTCAGTGTTGTCGGCTGTACCCGCTGGTCCATGGACCATCATTTGAATAACGCCTACCGCGCTTATGACCGCGGCAACTGCGAGAGCGTGATGCTCGAGTTGAGCCAGGTCGACCGTGACAGCCGTGCCCGTCGCTACATCCAGCCGGAAGTGTCGATGCTGCGCGGGCAATGCCTGGAGCGCCAGAAGTTGTTCGTCGATGCCGCGCAGACCTACCAGTTCATCATTACCCAGTACCCCACCAGCGAGTACGCGTTTCGCGCCCGGGCTCGCCTGGATACCCTGCAACAGTTGGGGCACTACCCGGCAAATGGCGCCGCTCAAGTTCGTCGCACTGCGTTGTAAAAGAGATTCACTAAGGGGCGGTGTAATTGCCCCTCGTGCTTGAGCTAACATCTGCACAGGCTGTTCGAAAACTGCCCCGGCCCGGCTGGTGGCAGTGGCGTTGGAATCCTTCTGGCAGTCTTCCTCGCGCATCGAATCCGGGAGGGCGGGCCGATATCAGGGCCTGTTCCGAAGCACTAGTGCGGTCATGCTTAATGACCTTTCATAGCGATACCCAGCATGTTCATGGAACCTCGGATCGAGCGGCACCAACTGCCGTCCTTTTTAAAAGTATTCAATCGTTTCACCGACAAGCCGGTGGGTTTCCTTGGCAACCTGTCGGCCGACGGGCTGATGCTGATCAGCCAGTTGCCGATGCTGATCGGTGCCGAATTCGACTTGCGGGTGAAAGTCCCCGGCGGTGACGGCCAGGTGCAGTTCATCGACTTCAGCGCCTGCTGCCTCTGGTGCCATGAGGACCTGACGCCGCACCACTACGACAGCGGTTTCAGCCTGTTGCGGGCCGGTGCGGAGTTTGTCGAGCTGGAGCAGGCGTTGCGTCATTACTTCAGCTTTCACCCGTTGCAGACCTCGGCCTGAGGCGCTCGGCAGCAGCTACAGGCTGCCGGCTTTCTTCCAGCTCAGATAGCGGCTGACCAGTTCGGCCCCCAGTTCTCCCGGGCGGGCGTCGAGCAGGGCGACGCCGTGAGCGCTCAGGCGTTCGTGCAGCTCGGCGCGGCTGTTCAGGTAGTTCACCGTCGCGCTGTAGGCCAGGGCTTCGGGCAGGGTTTGCACCGGGCTCTGGCGCAACTGGTCGAGCACCTCTTCGCGCAGGCTGGCCACCAGCACCCGATGCTGGCGGCCGATGCGCTTGACCGCCGTCAGCAGTTCCTGGTCATCCTCGTCCCGCAGGTTGGTAATCAGCACCACCAGTGCCCGGCGTTTCTGCCGCGCCAGCAGCTCGCTGGCGGCGGCCTGGTAATCGGCGGGGCGCTGGCTGGTGTCCAGGTCGTAGACGCCATTGAGCAGCACGCTCAACTGGGCCGAGCCCTTGACCGGTGCAAGGTAGCGCGAGCGTTCCCCGGCAAAGCTGTACAGGCCCACCGCATCGCCC
This sequence comes from Pseudomonas sp. GW822-FHT06D10, assembly GCF_058799535.1. Taxonomy (NCBI): domain Bacteria; kingdom Pseudomonadati; phylum Pseudomonadota; class Gammaproteobacteria; order Pseudomonadales; family Pseudomonadaceae; genus Pseudomonas; species Pseudomonas sp. GW822-FHT06D10. Next base: position 135,523 of record NZ_JBXALN010000006.1, read on the forward strand.
TGGCGCAGGGCGACATAGCTCAGCAGCAGGCAGGCATTGAGGGCGTGGTCGAAGTGCGCCAGCTCGCCATCCTGGCTGCGCATGCGGCGCCCGCAGTCGAGCATGAAGATGATCTGCTGGTCGCGTTCGTCCTGGTACTCCCGGACGATGGGCGCGCGTTGGCGGGCCGTGGCCTTCCAGTCGATCTGCCGCAGGCTGTCGCCTTCGCGAAACTCCCGCAGTTGGTTGAACTCCAGGCCCAGGCCGCGGCGTTGTCGCTGGCGCACACCGAGTTGGCTGAGCCAGTTGTCCACCGCCAGCAATTGCGCGCCGTAGAGCCGGGCGAAGTCCGGGTAGACCCGGATGCTGTCGTGCACCTTGAGCAGGCGCTTGGCGCTCCATAGTCCGAGAGGGCTGGGCAGGCTGACTTCGCACTGGTCGAAATTGAAGTGGCCGCGCTGCAGTGGGCGCACGTTATAGCCGATCCGGCTGACCTGCCCCGGCTCCAAGCGCGTGGACTGCGGCAGGTGCTCGAAGCCCAGGCCCTGGGGCGGGTGGTCGAACAGCTGCACATCCAGTGGTTGCCGGTAGTCGTGCAGGATCTCCAGTTGCACCTCGCTCCAGCGGCCCAGGGGCAGGCTGCCGGGTAGCTGGCGCTGGATCTGCGGCGAGGCCACGCGCAGCAGGCGCAGGGCGTCCAGCAATGCCAGCAGCAACAACGCCAGCAGCAGGCCCCAGGCAATCGAATCCAGGCGCGGCAGGGCCTCGCTGCCCAGGGCGCGGGCGGCGCCGAGCAGGGTGTACAGGCCGGTCAAAGTACCCAGCCAGATCAACAGCAGACGGGTCGGCTTCATTGGCGTGGGCGGCTCACAGGCGCGGTGCCGGAATCTGTTCGAGCATCTGCTTGAGCACCTGTTCCACCGACAGGCCTTCGATGTCCAGCTCCGGGGCGACCCGCACTCGATGCCGCAGCACGGCCATGGCGCAGCCCTTGATGTCATCGGGAATCACGAATTCGCCGCCACGCAGCAGGGCTCGGGCACGAGCGCCGCGCACCAGGGCAATGGAGGCGCGGGGGCCGGCGCCCAGGGTCAGGCCTGGCCAACTGCGGGTGGCCCGGGCCAGGCGCACGGCATAATCGAGCACCTGCTCGTCCAGGGGCAGTTCGCTGGCGATGCGCTGCAGGGCCAGTACGTCCTTGGCCTGGAGTACGGTGCGCAGAGGCTGTACGTCGAGCATGTCGGCGCGGGTCGAGCGCGTCACCTGGCGGACCATGGCCAGTTCTTGTTCGGCATCCGGGTAGTCCATGCGCAGCTTGAGCATGAAGCGATCCAGCTCGGCCTCCGGCAGCGGGTAGGTGCCTTCCTGTTCGATGGGGTTCTGGGTAGCCAGGACCATGAACGGCTGGGCGATGGGCAGCGCTCGGCCTTCGAGGGTGACCTGACGTTCCTGCATGGCTTCCAGCAGGGCGGCCTGGGTCTTGGCCGGCGCGCGGTTGATCTCGTCCGCCAGCAGCAGGTTGGTGAACAGCGGGCCCTTGCGCAGCTTGAACTGCTCGGTCTGCAGGTCGTATACCGCATGCCCGGTGACGTCGCTGGGCATCAGGTCGGGGGTGAACTGGATGCGCGCGAACTCGCCGCCAAAGCAGCGGGCCAGGGCTCGTACCAGCAGGGTCTTGCCGAGCCCGGGTACGCCTTCGAGCAGCACATGGCCGCCAGCGATCAGGGCGGTCAGCACATCGTCGATGACCGCTTCCTGGCCGATCACCGCCTTCTGCAGTTCCAGGCGCACCGCCTGAGCCAGCTGGCTGGCCCGCTGGCGCTGCTGGGCAGCATGGACCTGAGGCTGTGGGGCCTCGGAAGGCTCGAGGGATTCGATCGGTTGTTCGCTCATAGGGCATTCCTGAGAGTTTGCAGGCGGGCGACCTGGTGGCTGAAATCAACGCTGGAAAGGCGCTGTCCGGACAAGGGTTGCAGGGCCTGTCGAATGGCCTCGACAGGTTGTTGGCTGAGCAGGGCCAGCACGTCCCACTGGGCCTCGGTCGGCAATTGCTCGAAGCCCGGGTGGCGGCGCCGCGCACGGCGCCGGATATCCAGTTGCAGGGCCTGCAGCAACGCACCCTGGCCGGCATGGCGCAGCAGGAAGTCGGCACTGGCCCGCAGGTGTTCACGCAGTTGGCGCCGCGCCTTGGGGGCTGGAGCCAGCAACGGCCCGTGGCGCACGCCGGCCTGCCAGAGCCACAGGCCGAGCAGCAGGGCCAGGGCTACCAGCGCCTGGGGGAAATAGCGCCAGAGCAACTGCCAGAGGTCCGGGTGATCGGTATTGAACAGCAGCGTCACGGCGCTATCGGTATTGAGGTACCACAGCAGCCAGGCGTTGTCGTACAGGCCGATGGCCGGGGCTTTCCAGATATCGGCATCGGTGAGCACGATGACCGCGCCCTTGCCGTATTCAAGCTGGATCATGTGGGTCGCCACGCCGCTGTTGGCCCAGGATTGCGCCAGGTTTTGCGGGTCGTCCAGGTGGAAGTCGGTGTCGAAACTGATGTAGGCCGGAGCCTGTTCGTCTTCCAGGTAGACCTTGGTCAGCTTCGGATAGGCATCGTCGGCTTCCGGCTCCGGTGGCTCGTCAAGGTCCTGGCTGAGCTGCTGGTGGATCTGCACCCGGTCCAGCAGCAGGTCGCCGCTCTTCTGGCTGTCCTCGTCCCACAGGGCCTCGGCGACGAAGAGCAGGCGGCCGCCGGCGCGGGCCCACTCCAGGAGCTGGTCGACCTGGGGCGGGCTCATGTTCGAGCGCTCCCCCAGCAGCAACAGGCTGTTGCCGGCCGCGGGCAAGCTGGCCAGGACGTCCAGGCTATTGGCGTGTTGCACCTTGAGGCCACGTTCGCGCAGGAACATCTCGGCCGCCAGGTAGGGGTTGGCCCGGGCCTCGGGGGAGGGGCCGTGATCGACCATTTCCTGATAGGGCGTGGCATGGCGATACAGGTAATAGCCGCCGCCCCCGAGGACCAGAGCCAGGAGCAGGACCAGGCCGCCCCACAGGTAGCGCTTCATGGCTGTGCTCCGGGGCCGAACAGGCTGCGCCAGGCGCTGCACAGTTGTGGTTGCAGGTCGGCGCCGGGTACCTGATGACCGTACGCCATGTTCTGCCAGTGGCGGGTCAGGCTGATGCTGAAGGCCTCCAATTGTGGCTGCTGCAGCGCCTTGATGCGCTCCAGCACCTGGCCTTCGGTATCGGCCACGCTGAGGGGCAGGTGGAAGTCTTCCAGCAAGCGACTGAGCAGCGCCCGGTACAGCAGGCCCAGGGCCTCCCGGGGCTGGCTGGCCCAGAGTTCAGCGGCGCGGGCGGCGACATCGGCGGGCAGGGTTTCGCTGCTGACTTCCAGCCCGAACAACTGCTGGGGCATGGCCGCGGGGCGTTTCTTGCGCGGCAGCGGACGACGGCTGACGAAGGCCTGCAGCCAATCGCGGTAGCGCCAGATCAGCCAGCCCAGAGCCGCCAGCAGCAACCCCCAGAGCAGAATCTCCAGGCCCTTGGCGACCCCGCCGAAACTGTCCTTGCCCAGGCTTTCCAGCAGGTTCTTGAGCCAGCCTGGAGGCTTGCCCTTGGCGTCCTTCTTCTGGGCTTGCTGGTCACCGAAACGGTAGCGAGTGACCGACTCCTGGTTCTTGAAGGGGGGCTTGTCCAGGATGGCCTGGATGCTGTCCCTGGAGGCCTTGCTGGTCAGCGGTTGCTGCAGCAGCCGCGGGGTCTCGGGACCGGCCGCGGAACTGCTGGGGGCGGCGGCCCAGAGCGCTTGGGTCGGTGCCAGGAACAGCAGGCCGGCGAGCAAGAGCAACGTGCTGGCACCGGTCAGGCGCTGGCGCAGGCGACGGAACACCAGCTCGATGTCCCAGGCCTCCAGCTCGGTGCGTCGGTTCAGGTACAGGCTGAAACCGCAGGCCACGTAGATCGGCTCCCAGATCACCAGGACCAGGGCGTAGAAGACGTTGGTCAGGTGTTCCAGCCATAGCCAGTCCTGTTGGGCGGCGATCATCAGGCTCTGCCAGCTCCAGTCCACTTCGACCTGTTGTGGCAGCAGCAGGTAGAACAGCACCATCAGGCCAATCCACAGGGCGCCTTCCAGGTGCATGCCAATCAGGGTCAGCCAGCGCGCGGCACCGGCATTTTTCTGTAGCAGCACCGCCAGGCGTTGTTGCCGGGCGTCGGCGCTCAGGCCTTCAAGTTGTACCACCGGCAGGGTGAAGCTGCGGCTCATGCTGAAGCGGCGCCAGGTCAGGCTGGCCAGCAGTTGCGGCTTGAGCAGGCGGGGCCATTGTTTCAGCGCTTGCCCCAGGCTGGGTGTTTCGCCGAACAGGGCTTTAGACAGAATAAACAGCGGCAGGCGTTCGAAGGCCGGCTTCAGCCACCAGAACAGCAGGATCGCCAGCGACGGCGATTCCCAGAGCAGCAGGCTCAGCAGGGCGAACACTGGCAGGCTGACGATGGCCCAACTGGTCATCAGCAAGCGCCGATGACGCTGGCTCAGTAGCACGCCCAGGTCCATGGCCTCCCAGGCGCTGCGGGGGCGGATCACCACGCTGGCATCACTCAGGCGCATGGGATTCACGTCCGGCCAGGGTCAGGTAGGCCGCCACCAGGCCCCAAAGGGCACTGCCGACGCTGTATTTGACCCAGGCGGCCGGCCAGGTCATGGAGGACCAGTAGGCTTCGACAAAGGCGGCGATCAGCAAGAAGCCGATGACGCCGTAGATCAGTTGTACGCTGACGCGCGCGGCTTGCAGCAGGGCTTCGCCGCGGGTCAGGCGGCCCGGCGCGATCAACGCCCAGCCAAGCTTCAGCCCGGCGGCGCCAGACAGGGCAATGGCGCTGAGTTCAAAGGCGCCGTGGCCGATCACGAACGGCCAGAAGGTCTGGCCGAAGCCGATCTGGGTCAGGTGGCCGGCAATGGCGCCGATCATCAGGCCGTTGAAAAACAGGAAGAACACACTGCCCACGCCGAACAGCAGGCCGCTGGCAAAGGTCTGAAAGGCGATCCCGATGTTGTGCATGATGTAGTAGCCGAACATCACCCAGTCTTCGCTCGAGGCCCGTTCGGCGGCCCGCCCCAGGCGCCCGGCGGTAGGGTCGTACATGCCCTGCATCTCGCTGACTTGCTGCGGGCTCACCAGGCTGTAGATCAGATCGGGAAACAGGTACACCAGCACCCCGATGGCCAGCAGGCTGCCGAAGAACAGCAGGCTGGCCAGCAGCACCAGGCGCCATTCCTGACGCACCAGACGGGGGAAACCGGCCAGCACGAAACTCAACAGATTGGCCCCGAAGGCGCTGCGCTGTCGGTACAGCTGCTGGTGGCCGCGCAGGGCCAGTTGTTGCAGCGGATCGATCAGGTAGCTGCTGTAGCCGCGTTCTTCGGCCAGGGCCAGATGCTGGCACAGGCGCCGGTAGTCCTGGACGAAGCTCTGGCATTCCTCGGCTTTGGCCCGGCCATGTTCCAGACGCTCGAGCAATTGCTCGAACTGTTGCCATTGCGCCTGGTGGCGGTGTTCGAAAAGGCTTTGTTTCATGGGGTTCCCAGGAAGCCGCGGGCAATGCCATTGAGTTCGGCCGTGGCCTGGGCACTGGGTACATGCAGCGGTTGCGCGAGGATGCCGGCCAGTTCCCGGGTACGTTCGGCCGACAGCTGGCCCTGGCGCTCGGCAAAGCCGAGGATCGCCCGTTGCTCATTCAGGCTCAGGGCGAAGGGCGCAGTGCGGGGGACTGCTGGCGGCAGTTCGGGGCGTTTGACCGGCTGCTCGCGGTAGATCACCAGGGTACCGGCTGCCAGATCGCCGAGGCGTTTGAAGGTCGGGTGCTGCAGGCAACTGATGGCGCCGAGGAAATAGCCGAAAGGCAGCATGTCGGCAAAGCGCAGCAGGTTGCGGGTCAGGGAGGCACTCCAGCCAATCGGGGTGCCGTCGTCCTGCACCACTCGCAGCCCCATCAGTTGCTTGCCGGGGGAGCGTCCCTGGTTCAGCACCTCGAACAGCACCATGTACCACCAACTGATGAGGAACAGCAGGATCGAGCCGAGGCCGACGCCGACTTCGTCGAAAAAGCCTAGGATGATGAACAGCAGGCCCAGTACCAGCCCGCGGATACCCAGGTCGAGACTGAAGGCCAGGGTGCGCACCAGCAACCCCGCAGGCCGCAGCGGCAGGTCGATGCCCTCGGGGGTTTCGACCTGGTAGCGCGTATCCAGTGGCGGGTGCAGCGATGCGTTCCTTGGCGTTGCTGTCGTCTCAAGCATGGGTAACTTATCGGCTTGCTCTGGTAAAAAATCCAGCGCCGATGCTAGCAGTGTCTGAGGGGCAAACGACATCATTAACTACGAATTCGCCAAGTCCAATGCCTTCGCCCCGGTTCGTGCGGCTGGCCCTGACGGCGCCTGAACGCCTAGACTGCGGCGGTCTTTCAGTTCAGGAACAGGCCGTGACTTCCCTCTTTTGGTACGACTACGAAACCACCGGCATCAATCCGCGTTGTGATCGCCCGTTGCAAGTGGCCGGTATCCGCACCGACCTGGCACTCAACGAGATCGACGAGCCGGTCAACCTCTACTGCCAGCCCAGCGACGATATCCTGCCCCATCCGATGGCTTGCATGATCACTGGCATCACCCCTGGCCGTCTGGCCGAACAAGGCCTGGGGGAGGCGGATTTCATGACCCGGGTGCACGAGCAACTGGCGCGCCCCGGGACCTGCGGCGTGGGCTACAACACCCTGCGTTTCGACGATGAGATGACCCGCTACAGCCTGTATCGCAATTTCTTCGACCCCTACGCCCGGGAGTGGCAGGGCGGCAACAGCCGTTGGGACCTGATCGACGTGGTGCGCACGGCTTATGCGCTGCGCCCCCAGGGGATCGTCTGGCCCGAGGAGCAGGGGCAGGTAAGCCTCAAGCTGGAGCGCCTGACCGCAGCCAACGGCATCGATCACGGCCAGGCCCATGACGCGCTGTCCGATGTTCGGGCGACCATCGCCCTGGCGCGATTGGTTCGCGACAAACAGCCCAGACTCTATGACTGGCTGTTCCAGTTGCGCAGCAAGCAGCGGGTGATGGATCAGGTCCGCCTGTTGCAACCCATGGTGCACATCTCCGGGCGCTTTTCTGCGGCGCGCCACTACATCGGCGTGGTCCTGCCCCTGGCCTGGCATCCACGCAATCGCAATGCCTTGATTGTCTGCGACCTGCACCTGGACCCTCAGGGGCTGTTGGAGTTGGACGCCGAAACCCTGCGCCAGCGTTTGTACACGCGCCGGGAAGATCTGCTCGAAGGCGAGTTGCCGGTGCCGTTGAAACTCATCCATATCAATCGCTGCCCGGTCGTGGCGCCATTGAGTGTTCTGCGCAGTGAAGATCAACAGCGGCTGCACTTGGACATGGAGCTATATCAGCGTCGGGCTGTGGCCTTGAGCGAAGCTCAAGAAGTTTGGCGGGATAAACTTTCGGTGATTTATGGGCCGGATGAATTTGCCGCAAGCGATGACCCGGAGCAACAGTTGTACGACGGTTTTATTGGTGACCGTGACCGGCGTTTGTGTGAGCAAGTACGTGAGGCTGACCCGTTGCACTTGGCCCAGCAACAATGGCCATTCGATGATGAGCGCTTGCCGGAATTACTCTTTCGCTACCGTGCCCGCAACTTTCCAGAAACATTGAACAAAGCCGAGCAAGAACGTTGGCTGGTTTTTTGTCAGCAGCGTTTGCTAGATCCGCAACTCGGTGCACCCAATACCCTGGAAAGTTTCCGGCAAGGGCTTGAGCAATCGCTGTTAAGTGCGGACCCGGTGCAGCGTCAGGTTCTGGATCAATGGCAGGACTATGTGCAGGCCCTGACTCGGCGCCTGGCTCTTTGAGCAGCGGCCCCGCTCCTTGAGCGGGTTGCCAGGGCATAAAAAAACGCCAGCATGCTGGCGTTTTCTCTGCAGGGCTGCAATGCCCGGGCGCTCAACGGCGAGGCTTAGCCCAGCAGGGTGGCCCAGCCTTCTACCACGTCGCCGCCCCACTTGGCTTTCCACTCTTTCAGAGTCTTGTGGTTGCCACCTTTGGTTTCGATGACTTCGCCGTTGTGCGGGTTCTTGTACTGTTTAACTTTACGGGCGCGCTTGGTGCCGGTGGTTTTAACCGCGGCGCGAGGTGCTTTAACTTTCGAGTCCGGATCCAGCAGGGCGATGATGTCGCGCAGGGATTTGGAGTACTCGCCCATCAGGCTGCGCAGTTTGCCTTCGAACTCCAGTTCGGCTTTCAGTTTGTCGTCTTGGGACAGGTTCTTCAAACGCGCTTGCAGTTCTTTGATGGCTTCTTCAGTGGCACGGTATTCGTTGATCAGGGACATGAGGACTACCTTATTGAGCGCTGAGTGGCTGGGTGACAGTGTCGCAATAATAGTCAGGGAGTTTGAGCAAGTAAACATAATACCGCTGTTTTATTCGTCTCTCTTAGTGTGTTTAGGCGTAAAAGACATTTCGCTATTTAATAGGTTGATGCATTCGGGCCGGTTATTCACAAACTAGTTAAGCACTATTTACAAGTGCCATTACGGCGCCTGGAGTAGCGGCCGCTAAGCCGGGCCGGAGCGGCCCTTGGTGATCTACCCAGGGAGCTGGATGCAATGAATACTGCAGTTTTGTCGCGCAATCGCTAGAATGGCGACCTTTGCGAAGTTCTGGAGTTTCCCCCCCATGCGCACCTTTCGGTTGGTGATTTCTTGCCCTGACCGCGTTGGCATCGTTGCCAAAGTCAGTAACTTTCTAGCCTCCCACAACGGTTGGATCACCGAAGCGAGCCACCACTCGGACAATCTCAGTGGCTGGTTTTTCATGCGCCACGAGATTCGTGCCGATTCACTGCCCTTTGGCCTGGAGGCTTTTCGCGAGGCCTTTGCGCCGATCGCCGAAGAGTTCTCGATGGACTGGCGCATTACCGATACCGCCGAGAAAAAGCGCGTGGTACTGATGGCCAGCCGCGAATCCCACTGCCTGGCCGACTTGCTGCACCGCTGGCACAGCGATGAGCTGGATTGCCAGATCGCCTGCGTGATTTCCAACCACGATGATCTGCGCAGCATGGTCGAGTGGCACGGCATTCCTTATTACCACGTGCCGGTCAACCCGCAGGACAAGGAGCCGGCCTTCGCCGAGGTGTCGCGCCTGGTCAAGCAGCACGACGCCGAAGTGGTGGTGCTGGCGCGCTACATGCAGATCCTGCCGCCGGAGCTGTGCAGCGAGTACGCGCACAAGGTGATCAACATCCACCACAGCTTCCTGCCATCTTTTGTCGGTGCCAAGCCTTACCATCAGGCCTCGCTGCGCGGTGTGAAGCTGATCGGCGCAACCTGCCACTACGTCACCGAGGAACTGGACGCCGGTCCTATCATCGAGCAGGACGTGGTGCGGGTCAGCCACAGCGACAGCATCGAGGACATGGTGCGTTTCGGGCGTGACGTGGAGAAAATGGTCCTGGCCCGCGGCCTGCGCTATCACCTGGAAGACCGCGTGCTGGTGCACGGCAACAAGACTGTGGTGTTCTGATTGAAAAAAAACCAGGCCCGGGGGTTCAATACCCCGCTCCTGGTTTTGCACCTCACGAGGTCAGCCCGATGACCAATCCACTGGATAAAGCCACGTCCAAGGCACCCGCCACCCTCGGCGAAGGTTGCCTGAGCCGTTATGACCCCGATGAGTTGAGCCCTGACGACGGCACCGATTTTCCCGATGCCGCGCAGTTGTGGGAGCAATTGCAGCAGGAGCCCCAGGCACCATCCCGGCCCAAGCCTGCTTGAGCCTGCCGCCGGCTAGCCGGCGACAGGGCGTTGGGCGCTTTCAGATCCTGAAACTGCCCACCAGTTGCTTCAAGCGTGCTGCCTGCTGCTCCAGATCGGAGCAGGCCCGCAAGGTGGCCTGGAGGTTTTCCACGCCTTCCTGATTCAGCGTATTGATCTCGGTAATGTCCATATTGATGGACTCCACCACCGAGGTCTGCTCCTCGGTCGCCGTAGCCACCGACTGGTTCATGCCGTCAATCTCGCCTATGCGCTGGGTCACGCTGTTGAGTCGTTCCCCGGCCTGGTTGGCGATTTCCACGCTGTCCTGGCTGTGGCGCTGGCTGTTGCTCATGGTGCTCACCGATTCGCGGGCGCCCACTTGCAGCTCCTCGATCATGCCCTGCACTTGCTGCGCCGACTCCTGGGTGCGGTGCGCCAGGTTGCGCACTTCATCGGCAACCACGGCAAAGCCGCGTCCTGCCTCGCCGGCCCGGGCCGCTTCGATGGCCGCGTTGAGGGCCAGCAGGTTGGTCTGCTGGGAAATGCTGGTGATCACCTCGAGGATCTGCCCGATGTTCACGGTCTTGCTGTTGAGGGTTTCGATGTTGCTGCTGGAGGCGCTGATCATGTCCGACAGTTGGTTCATCGCCTGGATGCTGCGATCCACCACTTGCTGGCCGTCTTCGGCGAGGTTGCGCGCATCGCTGGCCTGTTGCGAAGCCTGGGCGGCATTGCGGGCGATTTCCTGGGCGGCGGCTCCGAGCTGATTGATGGCGGCGGCCACGCTGTTGGTGCGGCTGGCCTGCTCATCGGAGTTGAGCATCGACGAGTTGGAGGCGCTGACCACGCGCAGGGCGACTTCGTTGACGTGCTCGGTGGCCGAGGACACTTCGCGGATCGAGCCGTGGATGCGTTCGACGAAACGGTTGAAGGCGGTGCCGAGGATGCCGAACTCGTCCTGGTTATGGATGTTCAGGCGTCGAGTCAGGTCGCCTTCGCCATCGGCGATGTCCTGCATGGCCCGGGTCATCACGTGCAGCGGCTGCATCAGCAGGCGGATCAGCAGGCCCAGCAGGGCAATGGTCAGGGCCACGGCCGTCAGGGTGGCGATGATCGCCGAGGTGCGGAATTCGCTGAGCATGGCGAAAGCCTTGTCCTTGTCCACGGACAGGCCGATGTACCAGTTCACCGAGGACAGGCCCTTGATCTGGGTGAAGGTGACAATGCGCGGCTTGCCATCGACAGTGATCTCGCTGAGTTCACTGCTGATCTTGGGGGTGTCCTGAGGGTAGACGTCCTTGAGGGTCTTCATCACCAGGTTCTTGTCCGGGTGCACCAGGATCTTGCCGTCGGCGCTGATCAGGAAGGCGTAGCCCATGCCGTCGAAGTCCAGGGCATTGATGCTGTCGGTGATTACTTGCAGGCTCAGGTCGCCGCCGACCACACCGATCCTCTGGCCGGCCTTGATCACGCTGTCGACGATGGAGATCACCAACTGGCCGGACGCCAGGTCGATATAGGGTTCGGTCAGGGCCGAGCCGCTGCTGCTCTCGGCACTCTTGTACCAGGGGCGGGCGCGAGGATCGTAGCCATCCGGCATCTTGCTGTTGGGACGGATGATGAAGGTGCCGTCATTGTTGCCCAGGTAGGCCCCCATGAAGGTCGAGCTGACGGATTTCTGTTCCAGCAGGTTGCTGACATTCGCAGGGTCCGTGTTGAGGGCCACCGACTGGGAGATGTTCTCGATCAGCAGGGCGCGACCGGCGAGCCAGGTCTGAATATTTTTTGCCGTGACGTCGCCCATTTCCTGAAGATAGTTGTCCAGATCATCACGAATGGCGTTGCGTTGCAGGTAATCGTTGTAGAGCGTGAATAGTGCAAATGCAGCTATGACGATCAGCGAGGCGGCAAGCAGGATCTTGTGGCTGAAGCGCAGATTTTTGTTCATGGCTTGGGGTGTCCGCTAAGGTCTTTGAGTCCAGGGCATCGGGTTGGAAAAACGCACAGAAGGGCGGTGTTATAAGTAAGCTGATATCTCCATCTATCCCACGGGAATTACCTGACCTTTATTTCAGATACTTCTGATCCATCATTTATTCATATCGACCGTGTAAGGCCAAAGATTAACCAGGGGTGACAAAATGCCTGACTCATCGCAACTCGTAATCGGTGCCGGCCTCGATGGCCTGCCGATCGCCCAGGCCATGCGCCTGGCCAACCGCCATGGTCTGGTGGCGGGCGCCACGGGCACCGGCAAGACCGTCACCCTGCAGCGCCTGGCAGAAGCCTTCAGTGATGCCGGAGTGGCGGTATTTGCCGCAGACATCAAAGGCGACCTCTGTGGGCTGGGTGCTGCGGGCAACCCCCAGGGCAAGGTTGCCGAGCGGATCGCCGGCATGCCCTGGCTCAAGCATCAGCCACAGGCCTATCCGGTGACCCTGTGGGATATCCATGGGCAAAGCGGTCATCCTCTGCGCACCACCCTGAGCGAAATGGGCCCGCTGCTGCTGGGCAGTTTGCTGGAACTCACCGACAGCCAGCAGTCGGCGCTCTATGCGGCGTTCAAGGTGGCTGATCGCGAAGGCCTGTTGCTGCTCGACCTGAAGGACCTCAAGGCGCTGCTCAACCACCTCAAGGACAACCCGCAGCTGCTCGGGGACGATGCTGCGTTGATGACTACCGGCTCCAGCCAGGCGCTGTTGCGGCGCCTGGCGACCCTGGAGCAGCAGGGCGCCGAAGCACTGTTCGGTGAGCCGGCGTTGCAGTTGGAGGACATTCTGCAGCCGGCCGCCGATGGTCGTGGGCGGATTCATCTGCTTGATGCCAGCCGCCTGGTGCATGAGGCGCCGAAAGTCTATGCGACCTTCCTTTTATGGCTGCTGGCCGAGCTGTTCGAGCAACTGCCGGAGCGGGGCGATGCGGACAAGCCGCTGCTGGCGCTGTTCTTCGACGAAGCGCACCTGTTGTTCGCCGGTACTCCCAAGGCCTTGCAGGACCGGCTGGAGCAGGTGGTGCGGCTGATTCGCTCCAAAGGTGTGGGGGTGTATTTCGTTACCCAGTCGCCCGGGGACCTGCCGGACAATGTCCTGGCTCAATTGGGATTGCGTATCCAGCATGGCTTGCGGGCCTTTACTGCCAAGGAACAGAAGTCCCTGCGCGCCGTGGCGGATGGTTTCCGTCCCAACCCCGCCTTCGATGCGCTGGCGGTACTGACCGAGCTGGGCATCGGCGAAGCGCTGGTGGGCACCTTGCAGGACAAGGGCACGCCAGAAATGGTCCAGCGGGTACTGGTGGCGCCGCCGCAGTCACGGATCGGGCCGCTGACCGAGGCCGAGCGCCAGGCCCTGATCGCCAGTTCGCCGCTGCTGGGACGCTATGACAAACCGATCGACCGCGAATCAGCCTATGAAGTGTTGCTGGGGCGCAAGGAGTTGGCACCGCAGGATCAGCAGCCTTCTGGCAAAGCAGCGGCTGAAGAGCCCAGCCTGGCCGACCGGGCGGGTGAGTTCCTGGGCACGGCTGCCGGGCAGGCATTGAAGTCGGCCATGCGCCAGGCGGCTAATCAATTGGGACGGCAACTGGTGCGGGGCTTGATGGGGTCCCTGCTCGGCGGCAGCAAGCGGCGCTGAAGTACAGGCTTGAGTCAGCCCCGCGGTTTGGCGTGGCTGGCCAGGCGCTCCAGGGCCGCGCGCAGGTTGGGATCGGTGATGCCCTCTGCGGTGGCCTGGATGGTTTCAGCGGCGTTGTTCGACAGGTCCATGGTGTGTCCCGCGGCCCCTTGCTGGACCGTCGGCGGCTGGACCTTGAACAGGATGCGCGTCAGGTTGCTGAACTCGTTGAACTCCAGCAATTGACGTTGCAGGCGCTTTTGCTGATAGCGCAGGCGCGTTGCCCAGTGCCCGTCGGTGACGATCAGCAGCAGGCTGCCTTCACGCCAGGAAGCAACGTGGCAGTGTTCGCGAGCGGCCGGCTGCAGCTGGCTTTCCAGCAGGCGCTGCAGATGCGCCAGGCGCTGGGCGTGGCCGAGTATGGCTTTCAGAGGCTTGGCTTCGCGAAGAAGAACGGCGGGAGCGCGTGCCGTAAGGGGGCGAAATGCCATGATCAGAAACCTGAAGTTACAGAGGCGCCATGGTAGCAGAAAGCGTCCGCCACGCCGGCGCCATCGCTTGTTCGTACTTTGATCAATTTCTGGTTCTTTGCTGATCGTAATCATTAACTTCTGTGGTCAATGGGCTTGAAGTTCAGCGAAAAGCCCTTATTTTAGGTGAGCCCCGTCACAGCGCTGTGCCAGCATCGTGGAATAACGCCACTTTCCTCACCATCGTTTCCGGGTAGAATGCTCGTTCGCATGCGGCCATGAGGGCTGCTCGGGCGACTCACGGGGCCGCCCTCCAACCCTATGTGTGGAAGATCCTGCCGATATGTTTGCGCCTTTGTTAAAGAAACTTTTTGGAAGCAAGAACGAGCGTGAAGTCAAACGCATGCTCAAGACGGTACAGATCGTCAATGCCTTCGAAGAGCAAATGGTGGCCCTTTCGGACGATCAATTGCGTGCCAAGACTGCCGAGTTCAAGGCCCGTATCGCCAAGGGTGAAACCCTCGACAAACTGCTTCCCGAAGCCTTCGCGGTCGCCCGTGAAGCCGGTAAGCGGATCATGGGAATGCGCCACTTCGATGTGCAGCTGATCGGCGGCATGACCTTGCATGAAGGCAAGATCGCCGAGATGCGCACCGGTGAGGGCAAGACCCTGGTAGCGACCCTGGGTGTGTACCTCAATGCGCTGTCCGGCAAGGGCGTGCACGTGGTGACCGTGAACGACTACCTGGCTCGCCGCGACGCCAACTGGATGCGCCCGCTGTACGAATTCCTCGGCCTGAGCGTCGGCGTGGTCACGCCGTTCCAGCCGCCTGAAGAGAAACGTGCTGCCTACGCCGCCGACATCACCTACGGCACCAACAACGAATTCGGTTTCGACTACCTGCGCGACAACATGGCTTTCAGCATGGAAGACAAGTTCCAGCGCGAGCTCAATTTTGCCGTGATCGACGAAGTCGACTCGATCCTCATCGACGAAGCCCGTACTCCGTTGATCATTTCCGGCCAGGCTGAGGACAGCTCCCGCCTGTACACCGAGATCAACAAGCTGATCCCGCGCCTGGAGCAGCACATCGAGGAAGTGGAAGGCCAGGTCACCAAGGCCGGTCACTTCACCGTCGACGAGAAGACCCGCCAGGTCGAGCTCAACGAAGCCGGTCACCAGTTCATCGAAGAAATGCTGACCCAGGTCGGCCTGCTGGCTGAAGGCGAAAGCCTCTACTCGGCGCACAACCTGGGCCTGTTGACCCACGTTTACGCCGGCCTGCGTGCGCACAAGCTGTTCAACCGCAACGTTGAATACATCGTCCAGGATGGGCAGGTGGTCCTGGTGGACGAACACACCGGTCGTACCATGCCCGGTCGCCGCTTGTCCGAAGGCCTGCACCAGGCCATCGAAGCCAAGGAAAACCTCAATATCCAGGCCGAGAGCCAGACCCTGGCCTCGACCACCTTCCAGAACTACTTCCGTCTGTACACCAAGCTGTCCGGCATGACCGGCACCGCCGACACCGAAGCCTTCGAGTTCCATCAGATCTACGGTCTGCAGGTGATGGTGATTCCGCCGAACAAGCCGCTGGCCCGTAAGGACTACAACGACCTGGTGTTCCTGACCGCGGACGAGAAATACGCCGCGATCATCAACGACATCAAGGAGTGCATGACCCAGGGCCGTCCGGTGCTGGTCGGCACCGCGACCATCGAAACGTCCGAGCACATGTCCAACCTGCTCAACAAGGAAGGCATCGAGCACAAGGTCCTGAACGCCAAGTTTCACGAAAAGGAAGCGGAAATCATTGCCCAGGCCGGTCGCCCGGGCGCCCTGACCATCGCCACCAACATGGCAGGTCGTGGTACCGACATCCTGTTGGGCGGCAACTGGGAAGTGGAAGTGGCTTCCCTGGAGAACCCGACTCCGGAGCAGATCGCCCAGATCAAGGCCGACTGGCAGAAGCGCCACCAGCAAGTGCTGGAGTCCGGTGGCCTGCAGGTGATCGCTTCCGAGCGTCACGAATCCCGTCGTATCGACAACCAGCTGCGTGGCCGTGCCGGCCGCCAGGGCGACGCCGGTTCCAGCCGCTTCTACCTGTCCCTGGAAGACAGCCTGATGCGTATCTTCGCCTCTGACCGGGTGAAGAACTTCATGAAGGCCCTGGGCATGCAGTCCGGCGAGGCGATCGAGCACCGCATGGTGACCAACGCCATCGAGAAGGCCCAGCGCAAGGTCGAAGGCCGCAACTTCGACATCCGCAAGCAGTTGCTGGAGTTCGACGACGTCAACAACGAGCAGCGTAAAGTGATCTATCACATGCGCAACACCTTGTTGGCCGCGGACAACATTGGCGAAACCATCGCCGACTTCCGCCAGGACGTGCTCAACGCTACCGTCAGCGCCCACATTCCGCCGCAATCGCTGCCTGAGCAGTGGGACGTGGCAGGCCTGGAAGAAGCCATCCAGAGTGGCTTCGGTGTCAGCCTGCCGATCCAGCAATGGCTCGACGAAGACGATCACCTGTATGAGGAAACCCTGCGCGAGAAGCTGCTCAACGAGCTGATCGCCGCGTACAACGAGAAAGAAGACCAGGCCGGTGCCGAAGCCCTGCGCACTTTCGAGAAGCAGATTGTTCTGCGGGTACTGGACGACCTGTGGAAAGACCACCTGTCGACCATGGACCACCTGCGTCACGGTATTCACCTGCGTGGCTACGCGCAGAAGAACCCGAAGCAGGAGTACAAGCGCGAATCCTTCACCCTGTTCTCCGAGTTGCTCGACTCCATCAAGCGCGACTCGATCCGCGTGCTGTCCCACGTCCAGGTGCGTCGCGAAGACCCGGCCGAGGAAGAGGCTCGCCTGCGTCAGGAAGCCGAGGCTCTGGCCCAGCGCATGCAGTTCGAACACGCCGAGGCACCGGGGCTGGATCAGCCGGAAGCCCTGGAAGAGGGCGTCGAGGTCGATGTGGCCCTGGCCACCGCGCCAGTGCGCAACGAGCAGAAGCTTGGCCGCAATGAACTGTGCTACTGCGGTTCGGGCAAGAAGTACAAACACTGTCACGGCCAGATCAACTAAGATCCCCGCCAGACACTGAAACACCCGCGCCGTGACGGCATCAGCCGTCGCGGCGTTTTTCCATTTGCGGCACCGTCTTTTGAGACGACGGTGCAGACACCTGATAAGAGGAGCGCATTCATGGCTGTTGGTCTTGGTCCTTTGCCTACGTTGCACCCGGTTGCCGGCTTCGAGCTCGGTATCGCTTCGGCCGGCATCAAGCGCCCGGGGCGCAAGGATGTGGTGGTCATGCGTTGTGCCGAAGGCTCCACGGTGGCGGGGGTGTTCACCCTCAACGCGTTCTGCGCCGCACCGGTGATTCTGGCCAAGCAGCGGGTACAAGGCCCGGTGCGGTATCTGTTGACCAACACCGGTAACGCCAACGCCGGCACTGGTGAGCCGGGCCTGGCCGCGGCGTCCCGCACCTGCGCCAAGCTGGCGGAGCTGACCGGCGTCGATGCCAGCGCCGTGCTGCCTTACTCCACCGGGGTGATCGGCGAGCCATTGCCGGTAGAGAAAATCGAAGGCGCTCTGCAAGCTGCGCTGGACGACCTGTCCGTGGACAACTGGGCTGCCGCCGCCACTGGCATCATGACCACCGACACCCTGCCCAAGGGCGCCAGCCGCCAGTTCCAGCATGATGGCGTGACCATCACCGTGACCGGCATCAGCAAAGGCGCGGGGATGATCCGCCCGAACATGGCAACCATGCTCGGCTACATCGCCACTGACGCCAAAGTCTCCCGCGAAGTGCTGCAGAACCTGTTGCTGGACGGTGCCAACAAGTCCTTCAACCGCATCACCATCGACGGCGACACGTCGACCAACGACTGCTGCATGCTGATCGCCACGGGGCAGGCCAAGTTGCCGGAAATCACCAAGGCCGAGGGCCCGCTGTTCGCTGCCCTGAAGCAGGCGGTGTTCGAGGTGTGCATGGAAGTGGCCCAGGCCATCGTCCGTGACGGTGAGGGCGCGACCAAGTTCGTCACTGTGGAAGTCAACGGCGGGGCTACTTGCCAGGAGTGCCTGGACGTGGGCTACACCGTGGCTCACTCGCCACTGATCAAGACCGCGCTGTTCGCTTCGGACCCGAACTGGGGCCGCATCCTGGCGGCAGTAGGTCGTGCCGGGGTGCCGGACCTGGATGTCAGCAAGATCGACGTGTTCCTCGGTGAAGTCTGCATTGCCAGCCGTGGCGCCCGTGCTGCCAGCTACACCGAAGCCCAGGGCGCGGCGGTGATGCAGCAGGAAGAAATCACCATCCGCATCGAACTGGGCCGTGGCGCGTGCAGCGAAACCATCTGGACCACCGACCTGTCTCACGAATACGTGAAGATCAACGCGGAATACCGCACCTAAGAACCTCGCCGGCGTTGCCGCTCCTGCTGTAGGAGCCGGCTTGCCGGCGAAGCGCAGATCCAACGCCCGGCCCGCAAGGGCCTGGCCAACATGCCTGAGCAGAGGAAGTAGTGCGGTGAAACGAGTACATGTGGCTGCGGCCGTTATCCGGGATGCCAGCGGCAAGATCCTGATTGCCCGGCGTGCCGATACTCAACATCAAGGTGGCCTGTGGGAGTTCCCCGGCGGCAAGGTCGAGCCCGGGGAGGCGGTCGAAGCCGCACTGGCCCGCGAGCTACAGGAAGAACTGGGCATCGCCGTCACCGCAGCGCGCCCGCTGATCAAGGTGCAGCACGATTATCCGGACAAGCAGGTACTGCTGGATGTCTGGGAAGTCTCGGCGTTCAGCGGTGAGCCTCACGGCGCCGAAGGGCAACCTCTGGCCTGGGCCGCTGCGCGTGAGCTGGCCGACTATGAGTTCCCCGCGGCCAATCAGCCGATTGTCGCTGCCGCGCGTCTGCCAGCCCAATACCTGATCACCCCGGAAGGCCTGGAAACCCCGACCCTGCTGCGAGGCATGCAAAAAGCCGTGGCCCAGGGCTGCAAGCTGATTCAACTGCGGGCTCCCGGCGGCTACGACCCGCAATACCGCGACCTGGCGGTGGATGCGGTGGGCCTGTGCGCCGGCAAGGCGCAACTGATGCTCAAGGGGCCCTTCGAATGGCTGGGGGATTTCCCCTCGGCGGGCTGGCACATAACTGCGGCGCAACTGCGCAAGTACGCCAGCGCCGGGCGGCCGTTCGGCAAGGATCGCTGGTTGGCGGCTTCTTGCCATAACGCCGAGGAGCTGTCCCTGGCCCAGCAGATGGACGTGGACTTCGTGACCTTGTCTCCGGTACAGCCCACCCAGACCCATCCGGATGCACAGCCATTGGGCTGGCAACAGGCCGAGCAACTGATCGGCGGTTTCAACAAGCCGGTGTATCTGCTGGGTGGCGTGGGGCCCGCCGAATGCCAGCAGGCCTGGGCAGCGGGTGCTCAAGGTGTAGCGGGTATCCGCGCCTTCTGGCCGCAGGATTGAAGACATCCTCAATGGCAGCCTGGGCCCAGGTCTGCGGGAGCAGGCTTGCCTGAGAGGCATCGTCGGGCGCTTGCAGGCCCTTTCGCCCGCAAGCCGCGTGGTCAGGGCTTGGCGGCGGCCTGCCAGAGGATTTCGGCAATGCCCTGGCGCTTGGCGATCAGTCGCGCGGCGACAAACAGCAGGTCCGACAGGCGATTGATGTAGGCCAGCCCAACCCCTTGCAAAGGCTCAACGGCATTCAGGTGCTGACAGCGACGTTCGGCGCTGCGGGCCAGGCTGCGGCAGACATGGGCCTGGGCGATCAGCGCCGAGCCGCCGGGCAGGATGAAGTTCTCCAGCGGGCCCAACTCCTCGTTCCATAGATCGATGACCGCCTCCAGGCGCTGTACTTCAGCCTCGTTGAGGGCCTGATAGACCGGCATCGCCAGCTCGCCACCCAGGTCGAACAACCGATGCTGACAGGGAGCCAGCACTGTGAGCACTTCCTCGAGCCCGGGGCAGTCACCGCTCTGCTCACCGAGGCCTGCCAGTAGCAGGCCCAATTGGCTGTTCAGGGTATCAACCTCGCCAATGGCTTCGACCCGAGGGTGATCCTTGGGCACCCGACGGCCATCCCCCAGTCCGGTTTCGCCTTTGTCGCCAGTGCGGGTGTAGATCTTCGACAAGCGAAAGCCCATGTTCAGTTCTCCAGTGGTAACGGTTCTTGGACCAGCGGCTGGCTGCTGGCCAGGGGCAGGCGCAAGGTGAAGCAAGTGCCCTGGCCGCGAGTGGACTGCACCTCCATCTGCCCCTTGTGGTTATTGGTGATGATGAAGTACGACACCGACAGGCCGAGCCCGGTGCCCTGGCCGATTTCCTTGGTGGTGAAGAAGGGCTCGAAGGTACGCTTGCGCACGTTTTCGCTCATGCCGATTCCGTTGTCCTCCACCTGGATCTCTGCCCAGGGCGGATTCAAACGGGTACGCAGGATGATACGTCCGGGTTCGCTGTCATCTTCGCGCTGATGGATGGCCTGGGCGGCGTTTTTCAGCAGGTTGAGCAGCACCTGTTCCAGTTCGTTGGCAGTGCCGGCAACCGGGCCCAGGTTCGGGTCGAACTGGCGAATGATCGCCTGGCCCTTGAAGTCGAAGCCAATGGCCAGGTCGAAGTCGTTGCTGGCGATCTCCACCGCCTGGTCGATCAGCGCCGGCAGGTCGCAGGGGGCCATCTGCCGGTTGCTGCGCCGGCTGAAGCTGAGCATGTGGGTGACGATCTTCGCCGCCCGGGCTCCGGCCTGCTGAATGCCATCGAGCAGTTGCGGCACTTCGCGGCTTTCCAGGTAGCGATTGACAGTCTGCAGTTCAACACCGATCTGCTGCGCGTGCTCAAGGTTCTTTGGCAGATCGGCAGACAGCCGTCGGCGAATGTTCTGTACGTTGTGCAGGATCGCTCCCAGCGGGTTGTTGATCTCATGGGCCATGCCGGCCGCGAGGCCGCCCACCGAAAGCATTTTCTCCGATTGCACCATCATCTCTTCCAGGGACAGGCGCTGGGTGATGTCGTCGATACGGATCACCACCCCGCGTCCGGCGCCCCCCATCAGGGGGTAGAAGGTCAGGGCGTAGTGCTTGGGTTCTTCGTCCTTGAACCAGGTGACCCGCTCGACCTTGGTCACCGTGTGCTGTTCGACGGTTTCCTTGAGTTGCGGCAGGAACGGCTTGAGCGGTTCGAAGGCGAGGAAGATCGGCTGGTTCAGGGCTTCGTCGAGCCGGGTGCCGGACAGGGCGCTGGCTTCCTGGTTCCACTGGGTGACGTAGAGCTGTTCATCCAGAGCGATCAGCGCCGAGGGCATGGAGTCGATGATGCTGTTGAGGTAGTTCTGAAAGCCGGTGAGCTTCTTCTCGATCTTGCTGCGCACCTGGACTTCCAGTTCCAGCTTGCGGTTGGTATGGCGGGTTTCCTCCGCCAGCCCCTGGGCCTGGTCGTAGGCGGCCTGGGAGTCGTCCCGGGCGCGCTTGAGCTGCTGCTCGCGAGCTTCGATGCGCGACAGCATGGTGTTGAAGGCTTCTGCCAGGCTGCCGATTTCATCGTGGTTGCCCCGGGCTGCGCGCAGGGCGTAGTTCTCCTCGCGGGTGACCTGGCGCGACAGTTCCTCGAGCTGATGGATCGGCTGGGTGATCAGGCGCTTGATCTGCCGGGCGATGACCAGCCACAGCAGCACACTGAAGATCAGGATTCCCAGGCTGGCGGTCAGGGTGCCGGTGTAGAAGGCCATCGGCAGTTCGCTGGTGGCCACCAGCAGCAGGTGGCCGGGGGCTTGGCCCGGGCGGGGCAGGGTGATGACCTGGTTGCTGCGAAACTCGGTCATTTGCCAGGCTTCGATGTGCCGGTAGCGTTCGGGCAGCTTGAGGCGTTCGCCGTGCTGCAACTGGGCCAGGCGCTGGCCCTTGCCGTCATAGAGTGCGGCAGCCCGCAGCGGGGTATAGCTGTCGAGTTCGTTGAGCAGCTTCTCGGCATCTTCGGGGGAGTTCAGCGCCTGGATCGCCAGGGTCGGATTGGACACCAGGCGGCCAATGGTCTGCAGCGCCTGGGGCGCCATGCTTTCCTGGGAGATCCAGTAGGCCGCGCTGATAAAGGTCAGGTTGGCGACCAGCAGAACGGTGGTCAGCAGGACAAGCAGGGCGGCCAGGAGTTTTTGGCCCACTGGCAGGTTTTCGAGGCGCTGGCGCAATGGCATCGGCTATATCGCTGGAAATGAGCAAGTGGGGAGCGTAGCCGCTGCTCAGGCGCTGGGCAATCCGCGTTGCTGCAGCTGGTTCACCAGGCGCTGTTGCAACTGCTGCAGATGGGGCAGTTGCAGGCGATGCCGGGCAGCAGCTTCACAGGCGTAACCCAGCAGGTAGCTGATTTCGGTGCGTCGCCCGTTACTGACATCCTGGTGCATGGAGGAATAGTTGGCGGCGGTGGCCAGGATCACCCGTTCCACTTCCTGTTGCAGGTTTTGCGCGGCAGCGGGTTGCCCGCAGCATTGCAGCAGCTCGCTCAGCTCGGCGCACAGGGTGGCCACTTCGCACTGATGCTGCTGCAAGCCACCGTTACGGCAGTCGTGCAGTACCGTCAGTGGGTTGATCGCGCAGTTGAGTGCCAGCTTGCGCCAGAGCCGGGTGAGGATCTGGGTGCTCCATTCATGGGGAATGCCGCTGGCCGCCAATTCGTCGAGCCAGATCGGCGGCGTGGGGTGCCCCGAGTCCCCCAGCCAGGTGTAGCCGTGGCCGGCAAAGACCACGCGCCAGTCGCCATCGCGGAAGGCGCCCTCGGTGCTGGAGGCGGCAATGCAGCGTGCCTGGGGCACTCGGGCGGCCACGGCATCCTGGCTGCCCAGGCCGTTCTGCAGCAGGATCAGTTCGGCTCCCGGCTCCAGGCGCGGGGCGATGCTGGCCACTGCCGCCTCGGCGTCGTAGGCCTTGCAGGCCAGCAACAGGCGCTGGATGGGGGCGCTGCTGGTACTGGTTTCTCCGGGAATTGCCAGCAGGCTGCTCTGGCCCTGTTCTACCAGGGTCAGGCCGCCGGCCGCCTGATAGGCCCGCAAGCGGGCGGGGTCACGCAGAATCAGGCGTACCGGCAAGCCGGCGCGGGCCAGGCGGGTGGCCCACAGGGTGCCGAGGCTGCCGGCGCCGAGAACATGCCAGGTGGTGGACATCAGGTTTTCGCTCTGTTTGGCCGCCCGGGGGAGGGCGCGGGGTGAAGGAGGGGAAAGACCCGTTATAATGAGCGCGGATTTTAACCGCAAGCCGGGCGTGTTCGATGTTTTGAACAGCGCCCCTTTTTATTTGGAGAGATTACATGCCGTCGTTTGACGTGGTATCCGAACTGGACAAGCACGAAGTCACCAACGCGGTGGAAAACGCCGTCAAGGAACTGGATCGCCGCTACGACCTCAAGGGCAAGGGCAGCTTCGAGTTCAAGGACAAGGAACTGACCGTCAACCTGACCGCCGAGGCCGAGTTCCAGCTTGAAGCGATGATCGAGATTCTCAAGCTGGCCCTGGTCAAGCGCAAGATCGACGTGCAGTGCCTGGAGGTCAAGGACGCTTATGCCTCTGGCAAGGTGATGAAGCAGGAAGCGGTCCTCAAGGAAGGTATCGATAAAGAACTGGCGAAGAAAATCGTCGCCCATATCAAGGACGCCAAGTTGAAAGTGCAAGCCGCCATTCAGGGCGAGCAGGTACGGGTGACCGGCAAAAAGCGTGACGACCTGCAAGAGGCCATCGCCGCCCTACGTGCCAAAGAGTTCGGCATGCCGCTGCAATTCAACAACTTCCGCGATTGATCGGCTTCTCCGGGAACCTCTAGAGCTTATTGGCGTCCGAGGCCGGAGGAATGGCAGAAACGATTGAGCTCCCGCGGGGCTGGTCGTTCTGCCTGTCAGTCATGTGCGCCGCAACCCCGGGAATCTGGAGAAATAGATGGATTTGAACGCTGAAGTAGACAATCTGGTCCGGGCCTCCCAGGCCTGGATTCCAATGATCATGGAATACGGCAGCCGGGTGCTGCTGGCTGTCATCACCCTGGCCATCGGCTGGTGGTTGATCAACAAATTGACTCACAAAGTGGGCAAGTTGCTGGCCCTGCGCAATGCCGATCTGGCGCTGCAAGGTTTTATCAGCAGCCTGGCCAACATCATTCTCAAGGTCCTGCTGATCGTCAGTGTGGCTTCGATGATCGGTGTCGAAACCACCTCCTTCGTGGCCGCGATCGGTGCTGCCGGCCTGGCCATCGGCCTGGCGCTGCAAGGTAGCCTGGCGAACTTCGCCGGTGGGGTATTGATCCTGCTGTTCCGCCCGTTTCGTATCGGTGACTGGATCGAAGCCCAGGGCATCAGCGGTACCGTCGACAGCATCCAGATCTTCCACACCGTGCTGCGTACCGGTGACAACAAGACAGTAATCGTGCCCAACGGCAACCTGTCCAACGGCATCATCACCAACTACAACCGTCAGCCGACCCGCAAGGTGGTGTTCGACGTGGGTGTGGACTATGACGCGGACCTGCAGAAGGCCCGCGAGGTGTTGCTGGAACTGGCCAAGGATGAGCGGGTACTGGCCGATCCGGCCCCGGTAGCTGTGGTTTCTACCCTGGGCGATAGCGCCATTACCCTGTCGCTGCGGGTATGGGTCAAGACTTCGGACTATTGGGACGTGCTGTTCCAGTTCAATGAGTTGTCCCGTGATCGCTTGAAGGCAGCGGGCATTGATATTCCTTTTCCACAACGGGTGATTCGAGTGGTTCAGGAAGCAGCAGCGCAATAAGTCAGTTTCATGACCTGGCCGTTCGGTCAGCTAATGTTGTTCAAGACAAGGGGCTATCAGCCCCTTGTTTGTTTTCAAGTTCGGACTTGGCAACTATGTAAGTTCGAATCGGCAAGGTCTGAAGTAGCTATTGAAGCCTACTTTATTAGTTAGCTTGCTATCTTGATCGGCGGGTTCAATAGGGTACTTTTGCAAGGCAAAAAAAAACCGCCAACCTGGCTCAGGTTGGCGGTTCTTATTAGTACTGCGTGTTAAAGCAATCCGCTGAGCCGTGAATTACAAGATGCTCAGTGGGTACTCTACGATCAGACGCAGGTCGTTCAGGTTGTCGTAGTTGGTCGCGCGGTAATCGCTATTGGTACCACGATAGATCGCGTTACGCAGACGGAAGGACAGGTCTTTGGCCGGGCCTTCCTGAAGCACGTACTTGGCTTCTACGTCCCATTCATGCTCTTTGCCGTCACTGGAGTCAGCAACGGTAACGTTGCTGCCGCGAATGTAGCGAGTCATGAAGCTCAGGCCTGGCACGCCGAAGGAGGCCATGTTCAGGTCGTAGCGAGCCTGCCAGGATCTTTCGTCTTCGCCCACGAAGTCGGAGATCTGCACAGAGTTGGCTACGTAAACGGTGCCACCACCATCAACGCCGTAGTTGTAGCCGGTCTTGCCGCTGGACTGCTGGTAAGCCACGGTGAACTTGTGGGCTTCGATGCTATAGGCAGCTGCCAGGCTCCAGACGCGGTTGTCCAGGTCGCCAGCCAGCTTCTTACCATCATCCTTGCTGCGATAGCCGTTGAAGTCGAAGTTCAGAGATTGTTTTTCGCTCAGCGGCAGGGTGTAGTTGACGTTGAAGTACTGCTTCTTCCAGTAGTCTTCAACATCGGAAGCGTGCACGGCGAAAATGAAGTTCTCAAGACCCGAGTAGGTAGCACCTACGATATTTGCAGAGCTCAGGCCCGGGTTCTGTTTGCCAGTAACGCGGCTGCGACCGTTGATGCTGTCACGGCCCATGCCGGTCTGGGCGCTCAATGCGGTGAAGCGACCACCGATCAGTTCCAGGCCCTTGATTTCGTTGCTGGTGATCAGGGTGCCGGTGGCAACTTCAGGCAACAGACGGCCGTCGTCTGTAGTAAATACTGGGCTGGATACGAACTGGTTGCCGTATTTCAGTACAGTATCGGAGATGCGGAACTTCGCAGCGCCGCCCAGTTTCGACTGGGTGTTTTCAGGCTCGCCGGAACCATTGGTGGCGAACAGGCCGTTACCCGCACGACCCGAGCCGCCGTCGAGTTTCACGCTGCCCATGGCCATGGCATCGACGCCGAAGCCGACGGTGCCTTGAGTGAAGCCGGACTGATAGGTGAGCAGTTCGCTGATACCGGTGTCTTGACGGTAGCCGCTGGTTTTGTCGTCAGTGCCTGTGGTGTAAGTACCGTTACCACGACGCACGTTACCAACGCCGTCCTTATAGTCACGGTTCATGTACATTGCGCGAGTTTTCGCGGTCAGGGTGCTGTCTTCGATAAAGCCTTTTGCATCGTCCTGGGAGGATGCAATTGCAAACTGCGAGGTGCCTGCTGATACAGCCAGGGCGATCATGCTCCACTTCATCACGCGCATCGTGATTTGCTCCTTTGGTTTTTAGAAGAGTACTGCCGTCCCACCTGTTTTTTTATCTGGGCGGCTCTTTCTTTTTGTGTCGGCGCAAACTTATATCACGCTGACAATGTTGGCGATACTTGCCTATCTATCCTTTCAGCTTCTTTACGGCCCTGTCGCAATTTGCTCGATAGGCGTCGTAATTCTGCAGTCAGTCTGTATTCAGGCCGACAACTTTCAGCAGTGTTTTTCGAAGCCGAGAATGAAGGAAAAAAGTCCCCATGCACACACTCTAAAAAGCACCGCGGGGCAGCCCTGCCACTATTATTATGAGTCTGTAAGGCCTGACTTCCGTTAGACCGTTGCAGACGATGCGGGGTTGAATGCAACAAGCGTGCACAAACTGAATCTAGCCACCCATTTTTCTTCAAAGAGCCGTTCGGGCCTGTAAAAACCGCATAAAACCGCTGTTTCAAGGGGCGGTTTGTTTGGCTTGACTCTGTGGTTTTCCTGGTGCAGGGCTGTGCATTAAGTTGCACAGTGCGGCGAAACGTTACCGCTGCACACTGCAAAGTGAGTAAACGGCGGATGCTTGAGGAATTTAGCGTAGACCGCCTGTGCGATTCTGGTGCAAAACTTTTGCAACGCTGTGCACGATTCATACAGTCAGGCCCAGGCAAAATAAGGGCGCAAGGGTTGGATCGGGTCATTTTCCGAATGGTCTGCGGGTTGTGGGCGCAAATGGTGCGAGGCACGAGAAAATGTCCTGCTGTGGGGCATGGCCTTTGCATCGCGATCGGCTCCTTGCCGTGCCTGAGTGTGTGCTGTCCGGTCTCTGGCTCATTGGTCATGAAGCGCAGGGCATTCGCAGGTATGCTGCGCGTCTGTCGCCTGGCAGGAGTCCGTCTACTGGACGCCGGGCTGAAACAAGCTGAGCGGGAGTAAACGCGGTGTTCACTTTAGATTCACGGCTGCAACAAGACACATTGACCCTCGGGGATTTCCCCCTCTGCCGGTTGCTGCTGTCCAATGACGCCAACTATCCCTGGTTCATCCTGGTGCCGCGTCGCGAGGATATCAGCGAGTTGTTTCAACTGGATGTCACTGACCAGCAACAGCTATGGCAGGAAACCACCGCGCTGGCCGAGTTGCTCAAGGACTCGTTCGATGCCGACAAGTTGAATGTGGCGACGTTGGGCAATGTGGTGAGCCAACTGCATATGCACGTGATCGTGCGCAGGCGTGATGATGCGGCATGGCCTGCACCGGTATGGGGCAAGCATCCGGCCAAGCCTTACAGCACCGAGCAAGTGGCGGCGATCCGTGAACGCCTGCGGTTGGTGCTGACCGATGATTTTCAGTTTCTGGAGGGGTGAGGCATGAGTCTGCAAGAGCGTGTAACCGACCTGGAGAGCCGCCTGGCGTTTCAGGATGACACCATTCAGGCCTTGAACGATGTGCTGGTGGCGCAGCAGAGGGCAGTGGAGCGCCTGCAGTTGCAGATGGCGGCATTGCTCAAGCGCCAGGAAGAAATGGTCGGGCAGTTCGAGTCGTTCGAAGAGGAAGCGCCACCGCCTCATTATTGAGGGGGGTCGTTGGCCATAAAAAAACCGCGCCTGGGCGCGGTTTTTTTATGGGCGGCCGATCAGCGGCGTGGCAGCGCGGCAATCACGTCTTCGGCTTGCAGGCCCTTGTCACGGTTCATTACCGAGAACTCCACGCGCTGGCCTTCCACCAGGACGCGATGGCCTTCTCCGCGAATGGCGCGAAAGTGCACGAAAATATCATCGCCGGAATCCCGGGAGATAAAACCGAAGCCCTTGGAGGTGTTGAACCACTTCACGGTACCGGTATCACGATTGCTCATATCGTAGCTTGGCGTGGCGGAAGCGGAAGGTGATGGCTTGTAGAAACTGATGGCCAGGTGCAGGACTACGGCGATCAGTGCAGTCAGCAAGCTGACCAGAACCGCCGGTTGGCCACCAATGACTGGCATGGGGGCCAGCAGGGTGAGGGTTTGCAGTACAACGACCAGCACCAGCAGGGCGCTGACCAGATTTTGCAGGTGATGACGAGAGCCTTTGTTCCAGTAGGGAATAACTGGAGCCAGGATCAGGTTGAGCAGGCCGAAAAGGGCCAGGTAAAGGGCATCGGGTTGTTGCAGGTAGGGAACCGCGTCAGATCTCAGACTCGGAATCAAGGACAGCAGCAAAGCTGCAATGCCTGTCAGCAGGTGGACGATTTTCAACATTTTGATTAACTCACGTTAAGAAGGAAGCACAAGGAGGAGCTGATCACGCACGGTTCGCTTCTGAACAAATAGGTGAGGCGGTGGTTACGTACGCGGTGTCAGCCTATGCGCGCTGGCCGAAGAAATAGGCAACAGCGACACGGGCTCTATTTAACAGCAAAGCCCAGGCCTTCTCAAATCAGCAGCGGGGCTTGGCCCGGGCGTACAAATGAGCGCTTCTGCAGGCCGAGCTCGGAGAATCGGGCAAAAGCCTGTTCTAGACAGATGGCGGTGATTTTTCCAAGGAACGTCGGATTTCTGCTGCTGTCTGACCTGACTCGAACTCAGTGAGGTTTATCCCGGGCCGGGCCACGGGACAATCCACCGCAGGCCGATTGACGATCCTGGGCGGCGCAGGGGCGGTACTCTTGCTAGAGTGGTCCGGCAGATGAATGGGTGAATCCATCCCGATAACGGAGAGAAACATGGCAATTGATATCGGTATCAGCGAAGAAGATCGTAAATCCATCGTCGACGGTCTTTCCCGTCTGCTTTCGGATACCTACGTGTTGTACCTGAAAACCCATAATTTCCATTGGAACGTCACCGGCCCGCAATTCCGTACCCTGCACTTGATGTTCGAAGAGCAGTACAACGAACTGGCCCTTGCAGTGGACCTGATCGCCGAACGCATTCGCGCCCTGGGCTTCCCGGCTCCGGGGGCCTATTCCATCTATGCCCGGCTGTCTTCGATCAAGGAAGAGGAAGGGGTGCCCGCCGCCGAGGAAATGATCAAGCAACTGGTCGCCGGCCAGGAAGCAGTGACCCGTACCGCCCGGGGCATCTTTCCGTTGCTGGACAAGGTCAGCGACGAGCCCACGGCGGATCTGCTGACCCAGCGCATGCAGGTGCATGAAAAAACCGCGTGGATGCTGCGTTCTCTGCTGGAAAACCGTTAAGCCCGCTCTTGCGAATGGCGTCCCGTACGCCGTTCGCACCCTCGACCAGCAGGCAGCACCTGCGTTCTCCAGGCCTTCCGGGGTTGCAGCCCGGATAGATGCCTGACGGTCGGTGACGCCCGCGATGGGGTTCATACGGCTGCACAGGGCCGATTTAATGGATATAATCCCGCTCTTTGCTACGTAGCCCGGGCTTTGGCGTGGGCTCTGGCTGTAGTTCAAGCAGTAATCTGGATTGCCGAGACGCCCCCCATGCCCATGTACGACTATCAATGCGCTTCCTGTGGTCATCAGCTGGAAGCCATTCAAAAGATCAGCGCCGCGCCGTTGGTCGACTGCCCTGCCTGCCAGGCGCCCGAGCTGAAAAAGATGCTGTCCATGCCTGGTTTCCGCCTGAGCGGCACCGGCTGGTACGAAACCGACTTCAAGACCGGCTCCAAGAAGAACCTGGCCGGTGGCGACAAAGCTGACTAAGTTGAACGACACGCGCGAGTTCTTGCACTATCCGGCACCTTGAGGTGCGCAAGGCCTCCATCGAATTTCGAATTACGAGAAGTGAAACCACTACCATGATGCGCAGCCATTATTGCGGCCAACTGAACGAAAGCCTGGAAGGTCAGGAAGTAACCCTTTGCGGATGGGTCCACCGTCGTCGTGACCACGGCGGGGTGATCTTCCTCGATATCCGTGATCGTGAAGGTCTGGCCCAGGTGGTGTTCGACCCGGACCGCGCTGAAACCTTCGCCGCCGCCGACCGCGTGCGCAGCGAATACGTGGTCAAGATCACCGGCAAGGTACGCTTGCGTCCGGCCGGTGCCGGCAACGCCAACATGGCTTCGGGCATGATCGAAGTCCTGGGCTACGAGCTGGAAGTGCTGAACGAAGCGGAAACCCCGCCGTTCCCGCTCAACGAATACTCGGACGTGGGTGAAGAAACTCGTCTGCGCTATCGCTTCATCGACCTGCGCCGTCCGGAAATGGCCGAGAAGCTGCGCCTGCGTTCGCGCATGACCACCAGCATCCGTCGCTACCTGGACGAGAACGGTTTCCTCGACGTGGAAACCCCGATCCTGACCCGCGCCACCCCAGAGGGCGCCCGCGACTACCTGGTGCCGAGCCGCACCCACGCCGGCAGCTTCTTCGCCCTGCCGCAATCGCCACAGCTGTTCAAGCAACTGCTGATGGTGGCCGGCTTCGACCGCTACTACCAGATCGCCAAGTGCTTCCGCGACGAAGACCTGCGTGCCGACCGTCAGCCTGAGTTCACTCAGATCGACATCGAGACCAGCTTCCTCGACGAAAAAGACATCATGGGCCTGACCGAAGGCATGATCCGCAACCTGTTCAAGGAAGTGCTGGGTCTGGAATTCGGCGAATTCCCGCACATGACCTTTGAAGAGGCCATGCGTCGCTACGGTTCCGACAAGCCGGACCTGCGCAACCCGCTGGAACTGGTGGACGTTGCCGACCAGCTCAAGGAAGTGGAGTTCAAGGTGTTCAGCGGCCCGGCCAACGATCCGAAATGCCGCATCGCCGCCTTGCGCGTTCCAGGCGGGGCGAGCATGCCGCGCAAGCAGATCGACGACTACACCAAGTTTGTCGGCATCTACGGCGCCAAGGGCCTGGCCTACATCAAGGTCAACGAGCGCGCCAAAGGCGTTGAAGGCCTGCAATCGCCGATCGTCAAGAACATTCCGGAAGCCAACCTGAACGTGATCCTCGATCGCGTGGGCGCGGTCGACGGCGACATCGTGTTCTTCGGGGCCGACAAGGCCAAGATCGTCAGCGAAGCCTTGGGCGCGCTGCGTATCAAGCTCGGTCACGACCTGAACCTGCTGACGTGCGAATGGGCGCCGATGTGGGTTGTCGACTTCCCGATGTTCGAAGAGAACGACGACGGCAGCTTCACCGCCCTGCATCACCCGTTCACCGCGCCGAAGTGCTCGCCGGAAGAACTGGAAGCCAACCCGGCTACCGCTCTGTCGCGCGCCTACGACATGGTTTTGAACGGCACCGAATTGGGTGGCGGTTCGATCCGTATCCACCGCAAGGAAATGCAGCAAGCGGTATTCCGCCTGCTGGGCATCAGCGAAGCGGAACAGGAAGAGAAGTTCGGCTTCCTGCTGGACGCCCTCAAGTACGGCGCGCCGCCGCACGGTGGCCTGGCCTTCGGCCTGGACCGCCTGGTGATGCTGATGACCGGCGCCCAGTCGATCCGCGAAGTGATCGCCTTCCCGAAAACCCAGAGCGCGGCCTGCGTCATGACTCAGGCACCGGGTCTGGTGGATGCCAAGGCTCTGCGCGAGCTGCACATCCGCCTGCGCGAACAGCCCAAGGCTGAATAAGCCGGCCCGTTAAGGCGCACCTTCGGGTGCGCTTTTTCTATGGGTCGAGTTTTTGTTGCCCGCACCCGCCATGCGGCGTGGGCAATGTTTCAAAGAGAATTTGGAGCAAGTTATGGCAGGTCATTCCAAGTGGGCGAACATCAAGCACCGCAAAGAGCGTCAGGATGCCAAGAGAGGCAAGATCTTCACCAAGTGGATTCGTGAGCTGACTGTCGCGGCCCGTCAGGGTGGCGGCGATCCCAACTCCAACCCACGCCTGCGCCTGGCCCTGGACAAGGCCCTGGGGGCCAACATGAGCCGTGACATCATCGACCGGGCCATCGCCCGTGGCACCGGCGCTGCCGGCAGCGACGATGTGGTCGAGCTGACCTATGAAGGCTACGGCCCCAACGGCGTGGCGGTGATGGTCGAGTGCATGACCGACAACCGCAACCGCACCGCGGCAGCTGTTCGTCATGCCTTCAGCAAGTGTGGCGGCAACCTGGGTACCGACGGTTCGGTGGCCTACCTGTTCGAGCGCAAGGGGCAGATCACCTTCGCCGAAGGTGTCGATGAAGACGCCTTGATGGAAGCGGCGATGGAAGCCGATGCCGACGATGTGGTCAGCAACGAAGACGGTTCGATCGACGTGTTCACCTCGTTCGCCGGTTTCTATGGCGTGCGCAATGCCTTGGAAGCGGCGGGTTTTACTGCTGCGGACGCGGAAATCGTCATGCTGCCGACCACCAGTGCCGAACTGGACCTGGAAGGCGCCGAGAAGGTCCTCAAGCTGATCGACATGCTGGAAGACCTGGATGATGTGCAGAACGTCTATTCCAACGCGGATATTCCCGAGTCGGTCGCCGAGCAACTCGGCTGATTCAACTGCACTAACCTTGAGGCCGGAGGTGCGAAGCCGTGATCATTGCGCGGCAGGGCGCTTCCGGCTTCTGCCTTTTCGCTGTTCCGGTCCTGGCCGGCAAGCCTCTTTATTCAAGCAGCAGGCGTTATGACTCTTATTCTTGGCATCGACCCCGGTTCGCGCATTACCGGTTATGGCGTGGTTCGAGACACGGGGCGCGGCTGTGTGTACGTGGCCTCTGGCTGTATCCGTACCGGGGCTGGCGAGCTGCCCGACCGGCTGCAGATCGTCTATCGGGGGGTGCGTGAAGTGATCCAGACCTACGGTCCGGTGACCATGGGGATCGAGAAGGTGTTCATGGCG
Organism: Pseudomonas sp. GW822-FHT06D10; assembly: GCF_058799535.1. NCBI lineage: Bacteria > Pseudomonadati > Pseudomonadota > Gammaproteobacteria > Pseudomonadales > Pseudomonadaceae > Pseudomonas > Pseudomonas sp. GW822-FHT06D10. The sequence continues at coordinate 168,490 of NZ_JBXALN010000006.1, forward strand.
CGCAACGCCGACTCGGCGCTCAAACTCGGCCAGGCGCGGGGGGCAGCGATCGTTGCCGGTGCCGAAGAGGGGCTGGAGATTGCCGAGTACACCGCCACCCAGGTCAAGCAGGCCGTGGCCGGCACTGGCGGGGCCAACAAGGAACAGGTGCAGATGATGGTCATGCACCTGCTCAAGCTGACCACCAAGCCGCAGATCGATGCCTCGGACGCCCTGGCCATTGCCATCTGTCACGCTCATACCCGTTCCAGCCTGTTGCCCCATGGTCTGGGGACAGCACGCAGTCGTGGCGGCCGCCTGCGTCTCTGATAGCATCAGCGCAGTCATTTTAGGGGTTGAGCGTTTTGCGCCTGGGTAGCCGGCGCAGACGCTCGCCCAACGAGTCGCCAGCTGCGGGCTGGCCATCGCCTAAGGATCTGAAACGTGATTGGACGCTTGCGCGGCACCCTGGCTGAGAAACAGCCGCCGCACCTGATTCTTGATGTAAACGGGCTGGGATATGAAGTCGAAGTGCCGATGACCACCCTGTATCGCCTGCCGTCGGTCGGCGAGCCCCTGACCCTGCACACCCATTTGGTCGTCCGCGAGGATGCGCAGTTACTCTACGGTTTTGCCAGCAAGCGCGAGCGAGACTTTTTCCGCGAGTTGATCCGTCTCAATGGTGTGGGCCCGAAACTGGCCCTGGCGTTGATGTCCAGCCTTGAGGTGGATGAGCTGGTGCGTTGTGTGCAGGCCCAGGATACCTCGGCCCTGACCAAGGTGCCCGGAGTCGGCAAGAAGACCGCCGAGCGCCTGCTGGTGGAACTCAAGGACCGTTTCAAGGCCTGGGAAGCCGTGCCGAGCATGTTCGCCCTGGTGCCGAACCAGCCGGATGCGCCGGCGCCAGTGGCCAGTGCCGAGTCGGACGCAGTCAGCGCTCTGATCTCCCTGGGCTACAAGCCGCAGGAAGCCAGCAAGGCCGTATCCGCGATCAAAGACAAAGGCTTGAGCAGTGAAGACATGATCCGCCGAGCCCTGAAGGGAATGATTTAAGTGATTGAAGCCGACCGTCTGATCGCCGCCACGGGCCCCCGTGAGCGCGAGGAAATCCAGGACCGGGCGATTCGTCCGGTCAGCCTGGCCGACTACATCGGCCAGCCTAGCGTGCGCGAGCAGATGGAGCTGTTCATCCAGGCCGCCCGTGGGCGCAACGAGTCCCTGGACCACACCCTGATCTTCGGTCCCCCGGGCCTGGGCAAGACCACCCTGGCCAACATCATCGCCGAGGAAATGGGGGTGTCGATCAAGAGTACGTCCGGCCCGGTGCTGGAGCGCCCTGGTGATCTGGCGGCCTTGCTGACCAATCTTGAGCCTCACGACGTACTGTTCATCGACGAGATTCACCGGCTTTCGCCGATTGTCGAAGAAGTGCTGTACCCGGCCATGGAAGATTTCCAGCTCGACATCATGATCGGCGAAGGCCCTGCGGCGCGCTCGATCAAGCTCGATCTGCCGCCGTTCACCCTGGTGGGGGCAACCACGCGTGCGGGGATGCTGACCAACCCGCTGCGGGACCGCTTCGGCATCGTCCAGCGCCTGGAGTTCTACAGCACTGCGGACCTGGCAACCATTGTCAGCCGTTCCGCCGGCATTCTTGGTTTGCCCCTGGATCCGGAAGGCGCCTTCGAGGTCGCGCGCCGTGCCCGGGGCACTCCGCGGATCGCCAACCGTCTGCTGCGTCGGGTACGGGATTTCGCCGAGGTGCGGGCCAAGGGGCATATCACCAAACCGATCGCCGACCTGGCGTTGAACCTGCTGGACGTCGATGAGCGTGGCTTCGACCACCAGGACCGACGTCTATTGCTGACCATGATCGAGAAGTTCGACGGCGGGCCGGTGGGGGTCGATAGCCTGGCCGCGGCCATCAGTGAAGAGCGCCATACCATCGAGGATGTACTGGAGCCGTACCTGATCCAGCAGGGCTATATCATGCGCACCCCCCGTGGCCGTGTGGTGACCCGGCATGCCTACCTGCACTTCGGTCTTAACATTCCGTCACGAATGGGGGACATGCCCGTGGTAGACGAATTCCTCGATGCCGTGGACGATTAATAACCCGCTCTTTGTCGATTTATTCGGGGTTTGTGCTGTCCTAGGGACTGGCATGGTTAAAACATCACGAAAAGTCGTAGAAGAATGAAAAAACAGTTGCCTGGCCGGATTGGCAACCTGAGGAGTAAGCACTAGAGTATGCGCGCGCAAAACGGGCTTGAGCCGTTCGCACATCGTTGTCGCGTTTATTACGAGGACACCGATGCCGGCGGCATCGTGTATTACGTTAATTACCTTAAGTTTATGGAGCGGGCTCGAACCGAGCGGCTACGACACCTGGGCTTTGCCCAGTCGCAGCTGGTGGGGGAGAACCTGTTATTTGTCGTGCACTCCAGCGAAGCGCGTTACCACGCGCCGGCGCGACTGGACGACGAACTTCTGGTCAGTGCCCAAGTTACCGAATTGAACCGGGTCAGCCTGCGCTTCACTCAGCAGGTCAGGCGAGCCAAAGACAATGCACTGCTCTGTGAAGGGCAGTTCCTGGTGGCCTGTGTGCGCGCCGACAATTTCAAACCCCGCGCCATTCCAGACGCTCTGCGTACGGCCTTTGCCGACGAGAGCAGCGCGGGTACACACTCAGAGCAGGAGATAAAGCGTGGAAGCTAACGTCGTCGACCATTCCTCCATGTGGAGCCTGGTCAGCAATGCCAGCGTTGTAGTGCAGTTGGTAATGCTGACCCTGGTTGCCGCATCGGTGACTTCATGGATCATGATCTTTCAGCGCAGCAACCTGCTGCGTGCCGGTCGACGTGCCCTGGAGAGCTTCGAAGAGCGCTTCTGGTCCGGTATCGACCTGTCCAAGCTGTACCGCCAGGCGGGCAGCAACCCTGATCCGGATTCCGGCGTGGAGCAGATCTTCCGTGCCGGTTTCAAAGAGTTCTCCCGCCTGCGCCAGCAACCGGGTGTCGATCCTGAAGCGGTCATGGAAGGCGTGGCCCGTGCCATGCGCGTAGCGATTTCCCGCGAAGAAGAAAAGCTCGAGCAGAGCCTGCCGTTCCTCGCCACTGTCGGTTCCGTCAGCCCGTACATCGGCCTGTTCGGTACCGTCTGGGGGATCATGAACTCCTTCCGCGGCCTGGCTCAGGCCCAGCAAGCGACCCTGGCTACCGTAGCCCCGGGTATCGCCGAAGCACTGATCGCCACGGCCATCGGCCTGTTCGCGGCCATTCCGGCGGTGATCGCCTACAACCGCTTCGCCGCTCGTGGCGAGACGCTGATCAGCCGTTACTACACCTTCGCCGACGAGTTCCAGGCGATCCTGCACCGTAAAGTGCACACCAGCGAAGAGTGAGCAGGTAAAACCCATGGCCCGAGTTCGCCACAAACGCAAGCCGGTTGCCGAGATGAACGTGGTGCCTTACATCGACGTGATGTTGGTACTGCTGGTTATCTTCATGGTGACCGCGCCGATGCTCAACCAGGGCGTGAAAGTTGACCTGCCCAAGGTTTCCAGCGAAGCCTTGCCCCAGGACAACAACACCCAGGTGCTGACCATCTCGATCAAGGCTGACAAGACCTACTACTGGAACCTTGGCAGCGAAGTCGACACCGAAAAGCAACAGGACAAGGCGATGACCTTGCCGCAGATGACCGACGCGGTGACCAAGATCATCCGTGCCGGCAATGAAGGCGGCAAGCACACCCAGGTGTTCATTCGCGGTGATAAATCCGTCGACTACGGCGCCGTGATGGGTGCCATGGGCGGCCTGCAGAAAGCCGGAGTCGGTAACGTTGGCCTGATTACCGAGGCGCCCTGATGCACCAACAGCGAGAGCCGTCCGCCTCGGAAAGCTACTTCTGGCCTAGTGTCTGGGCAATTGCCCTGCACGTGCTGGTGTTTGGCATGCTGTTCGTCAGCTTTGCCATGACCCCGGAACTGCCCCCGGCCAAGCCGATCGTTCAAGCGACCCTGTACCAGCTCAAATCCAAGAGTCCGGCAACCACCCAGACCAATCACAAGATTGCGGGTGAGGCGAAGAAATCCGCCGCGCGCCAGACCGAAGCCGAACAGTTGGAGCAGAAGAAGGTCGAGCAGGAAGAGATCAAGGCCGCGGAACAAAAGAAAGAAGAGGCTGCTCAAAAAGCCGAGGAAGCGAAAAAGGCCGATGAGGCCAAGAAAGCCGATGAGGCGAAGAAGGCGGATGACGCCAAGAAGGCCGCAGAAGCGAAAAAGGCTGAAGAGAAACAATTGGCTGATATAGCCAAGAAGAAATCCGAAGAAGAAGCCAAGAAAGCTGCTGAAGAAGAGGCCAAGAAAAAGGCCGCTGAAGAAGCGAAGAAGAAAATCGTCGAAGACGCGAAGAAGAAAGCCGCGGAAGACGCGAAGAAAAAAGCTGAAGCAGACGAGGCGAAGAAAAAGATCGCCGAGGATGCCAAGAAGAAAGCTGCTGCCGACGCTGCGAAGAAGAAGGCCCAGGAAGCAGCGCGCAAATCTGCCGAAGAGAAAAAGGCCCAGGCCCTGGCGGACTTGCTGTCCGATAAGCCGGAGCGTGAAGCCACCAAGTCGGATGAGGTGGGTGACAGTGTCGCAGGCAGTTTCGATGACCTGATTCGCATTCGTGCGGCGGAAGGCTGGGCTCGTCCTCCTTCGGCGCGCAAGGGCATGACGGTGGAACTGCGGATCGGCATGTTGCCTGATGGCACGGTGACCACGGTCAGCGTGATCAAGTCCAGTGGTGATGGTCCGTTCGACGCTTCGGCGGTGGCGGCAGTCAAGAACATTGGGCGTTTGACAGAAATGCAGGGTTTGAGTCCGAAGGATTTCGCGCCCTATCGTTCATTCAAGATGACATTCACACCTGAGGATCTAGCCTTGTGAGAAACCTTCTTCGAGGAATGCTTGTCGTTATTTGCTGTATGGCAGGGATAGCGGCAGCGGATGAAAAAAACATTCTGGTCACCAGTGGCAGTGATCGGGCGACGCCGATTGCGGTAGTGCCGTTTGGCTGGCAGGGCGGCAGCGTGCTGCCGGACGACATGGCACAGATCATCGGTGATGACCTGCGCAACTCGGGTTACTACGCACCGATTCCAAAGCAGAACATGATCAGCTTGCCGACTCAGGCCAGCGAAGTCATTTTCCGCGACTGGAAAGCCCTGGGCGCCCAGTACGTGATGGTCGGCAGCATTGTTCCAGCCGGCGGTCGCCTGCAGGTGCAGTACGCGCTGTTCAACGTCGCGACCGAGCAGCAAGTGCTGACCGGCAGCGTGTCGGGTAGCGTTGATCAACTGCGGGACATGTCGCACTACATTTCCGACCAGTCCTTTGAAAAACTCACCGGCATCAAGGGGGCGTTCTCTACGCGCCTGCTGTATGTGACGGCTGAGCGTTTCTCGGTGAACAACACCCGTTACACCCTGCAGCGTTCGGACTACGACGGTGCTCGGGCGGTAACCCTGTTGCAGTCTCGCGAGCCGATCCTGTCGCCGCGCTTTGCTCCGGATGGCAAGCGCATTGCGTACGTGTCGTTCGAACAGAAGCGCCCACGCATCTTCGTCCAGCACATCGATACCGGGCGTCGTGAGCAGATCACCAACTTCGAAGGCCTGAACGGCGCTCCAGCCTGGTCGCCAGATGGCACCCGCCTGGCGTTCGTGCTGTCCAAGGACGGAAACCCGGATATCTATGTGATGAACATGGCGTCCCGGCAGATCAGTCGCGTCACCAGTGGCCCGGGCATCAACACCGAACCGTTCTGGGGCAAGGATGGTTCCACCATCTATTTCACCTCCGACCGTGGCGGCAAGCCGCAAGTCTATAAAAGCAATATCAATGGCGGTGGCGCTGAGCGTGTGACCTTTATTGGTAACTACAACGCCAACCCGAAACTTTCTGCTGACGAAAAGACCCTGGTAATGATTCACCGCCAGGATGGTTTCACCAACTTCCGGGTAGCGGCTCAGGATTTGCAGCGCGGTAGCGTAAAAATCCTTACAGACACTAACCTTGATGAGTCAGCTACTGTTGCGCCCAACGGCACCATGGTAATCTACGCCACCCGCCAGCAGGGCCGGGGAGTCTTGATGCTCGTGTCCATTAATGGACGTGTGAGGCTCCCGCTTCCTACCGCTCAAGGCGAAGTCAGAGAACCGTCCTGGTCCCCTTACCTGAACTGACGCGGCGCTACAATGTTTCACTTAACACACTGGGGTTCATTAGGAGTTTCACGATGGAAATGTTGAAGTTTGGTAAGTTTGCTGCGCTGGCTCTGGCCATGGCTGTGGCTGTAGGTTGCTCCTCCAAAGGCGGCGACAATGCCGGTGAAGGCGCTGTTGATCCAAACGCTGGTTACGGCGCTAACACCGGTGCTGTTGATGGCTCCCTGAGCGAAGAAGCTGCTCTGCGCGCAATCACCACCTTCTACTTCGAATACGACAGCTCGGACCTGAAGCCAGAAGCCATGCGCGCTCTGGACGTTCACGCCAAAGACCTGAAAGCAAACGGCGCTCGCGTTGTTCTGGAAGGCAACACCGACGAACGTGGTACTCGTGAGTACAACATGGCTCTGGGCGAGCGTCGTGCTAAAGCCGTTCAGCGCTACCTGGTTCTGCAGGGCGTTTCCCCTGCACAGCTGGAGCTGGTTTCCTACGGTAAAGAGCGTCCAGTTGCTACTGGCCACGACGAGCAGTCCTGGGCTCAAAACCGTCGCGTCGAACTGCGTAAGTAATTCGTCATGCGAACGTGCCGTCGTGCTGTAACTATTTTGGCTCTCAGTCTCACGCCGCTTGCGGCGTGGTCTGCGGTTCCTGTGGTCGATAACAACTCCGGCTATAACAATAGCGGGAGCAGTTATCCGCCAGCAGGTTATGGCACGAACGGCGCCTATGCCGGGGGAGGGGTTTCGACCCCTGTCTCGGCACAGGGCGAGCTGTTCCAGCAACTGCAGCAAATGCAGGAACAGATTGCACGCCAACAGGGTGTGATCGAAGTTCTGCAAAATGATGTAGCGCGGATGAAGCAAGAAAGCCTGGAGCGTTACCAGGATCTTGATCGACGCATAGGAAGCGGTGTCGCACCTGCCGCAACTCCTGAGAATTCTTCTGCCGGTGGCGATAACAGCGCTGCCGGTGCCGCTGCTCAGGCGCCAGCCGCCAGTAGCGAACCCGGTGATCCGGCCAAGGAAAAGCTCTACTACGATGCTGCCTTCGACCTGATCAAGGCCAAGGATTTCGACAAGGCCAGCCAGGCCTTCTCGGCATTCCTGCGCAAGTACCCCAACAGCCAGTACGCCGGCAATGCCCAGTACTGGTTGGGTGAAGTGAACCTGGCCAAAGGCGACCTGCAAGGCGCGGGCCAGGCATTTGCCAAGGTTTCCCAGCTGTATCCCAAGCACGCCAAGGTGCCGGATTCGCTGTACAAGCTGGCTGACGTAGAGCGACGTCTCGGTCACACCGACCGGGTCAAGGGCATCCTGCAGCAGGTGGTGGCCCAGTATCCGGGCACCTCCGCCGCTCAGTTGGCCCAACGGGACCTGCAGCGCATGTAAGTGCGTTGGCCTCCGTTACAAGAAACCCGCGCTTGTCGCGGGTTTTTTCGTTAGAATCCATGCCCTTTTTCTGAAACACGCTTCCTGGGATCTGCGCGATGGCGGGGTTCCTTGAAGTGCCTGACGGAGGCGGACAGCCTGTTTAGCTGTTACGCCCGTGGCGACTATGCAAGACACATTGAGAATCACCGAAGTTTTCTACTCGTTGCAGGGGGAAACTCGGACTGCCGGGCTGCCCACGGTTTTTGTGCGCCTGACCGGTTGCCCGTTGCGTTGCCAATACTGCGACAGTGCCTACGCGTTCAGCGGCGGTAGCCAGCGGACCCTCGACAGCCTGCTAGAGCAGGTTGCCGGTTTCCGCCCTCGCTACGTCTGCGTCACTGGTGGCGAGCCTCTGGCCCAGCCCAATGCCATTCCCTTGCTCCAGCACTTGTGCGATGCCGGCTACGAGGTCTCGCTGGAAACCAGCGGTGCCCTGGATATCTCTGCGGTGGACCCGCGCGTCAGCCGGATCCTTGATCTCAAGACTCCCGGCTCCAAGGAAGCGCACCGCAACCGCTACGAGAATATCGAGCTGCTGACCGCCAACGACCAGGTCAAGTTTGTCATCTGCTCCCGCGAGGACTATGACTGGGCGGTGTCCAAGCTGATCCAGTACGGTCTTGAGCGACGCGCCGGCGAAGTGCTGTTTTCGCCCAGCCACCATGACTTGAATGCACGAGACCTGGCGGACTGGATCGTCGCCGACAACCTGCCAGTACGTCTGCAACTGCAGCTGCATAAATACCTGTGGAATGACGAGCCGGGGCGCTGACATGACTGAACAAGTACAGAACCCATCTTCGAGTGAAAAGCGTGCCGTGATCCTGCTGTCCGGTGGCCTGGACTCTGCCACCGTGGTGGCCATGGCTCGCGCCGAAGGCTACCGCTGCTACACCATGAGCTTCGATTACGGCCAGCGCCATCGGGCCGAGTTGCACGCCGCCGAGCGCGTGGCCCGGGACCTCGGTGTGGTGGAGCACAAGGTGATCGGCCTGAACCTCAACGGTATTGGCGGCTCGGCACTGACTGATAGCACCATCGAGGTGCCAGAGGCGCCGGGGGAGGGCATTCCTGTCACCTACGTGCCGGCACGCAACACCGTCTTCCTGTCCCTGGCCCTGGGCTGGGCGGAAGTCCTGCACGCGCGGGATATCTTCATCGGTGTCAATGCGGTGGATTATTCCGGTTACCCGGATTGCCGTCCCGAGTTCGTCGAAGCCTTCGAGCGCATGGCCAACCTGGCGACCAAGGCCGGTGTCGAAGGGCAGGGCTTTCGTATCCAGGCGCCGCTGCAGAACCTCAGCAAGGCCGAGATCATCCAGGCCGGGGTGCGCCTGGGGGTTGATTACGGGCTGACGGTTTCCTGCTATCAGGCAGACGATAGCGGCCAAGCGTGCGGCAAATGTGACAGCTGCCGTTTGCGTGCTGAAGGCTTCAGGGCGGCCGGAATCAGTGATCCAACACCTTATTTTTGATTTTTTTCATATAGGGTGTTGAATTCCCGTTAGAAATCAGTATTATACGCGCCACCACACAGCGGGTCGTTAGCTCAGTTGGTAGAGCAGTTGGCTTTTAACCAATTGGTCGTAGGTTCGAATCCCACACGACCCACCATATTTGGCGGTTTAGAAAATCCGGAAGGCCCACGAAAGTGAGGATTTCCGGGTTTTTTTTTGCCTTGAAAAAACCTTGATTCCGCCACTCAACTGCTCAGCTTGCCTTCTTCTCACTGCTTGAGTATCAACTCTTCTGCAGAGGCTGGCCTTTTGCCGGTAGCCGGGCTCATCTCTAAAAACCTTGATAAATTCAGGGGCTTTATCTGAATTCCCCCTTTTTTTCAGGGGTTATCGCTTTAAATTCAGAATAAGTGCGGGGCTCGTTGACAGCGCAAATGCCTCCCGCGTAAATCTTGCCGCCATTGCCGACAGGGGTTGCGTCCCTGGCAAGGAGAACACATACCAGGGTCGGTAACGTCGCAGTCAGCAGGGCTTTGCCCTGCCTGTACGAATCTGTCCCTGAGTCTGTGCGTGAGTCACAAGCCCGGCTTACTCAAGGTGACAGGATGTTCACAGAAGCAGTTGCAATATCCGTTAGGCGCAGTGCCCCCTCCAGCCCTTCCGTCATTCGTGGCAAGGGGTGCTTTCTCTACGATGAGCAGGGCAAATCCTTTCTCGACATGTCCGGTGGCAGCGGTGCCGCCAACCTGGGTTATCAGCGCGATGACCTGGTCGAAGTCCTCAAGCGTCAATCCGAACTGCTGATCCATACCGGTTGGAACATCGACAACCCGCAGCGCCATGAAGTGGTCGCCAAGCTGGAGGGGCTGGTGCCCTATGCGCAGGCTTCGGTGTTTGGCGCGGTCACCGGTGCCGAGGCAATCGAGGTGGCGCTGAAAATCGCCCGCGCCGCTACCGGACGCCAGGGCGTGGTGTATTTCCACAATTCCTTCCATGGCAAGACCCAGGGCGCCTTGTCGGTGACCTCCAACCGCGGTTTTCGCAAGCACCTGGCCGGTGGCGACAGCCTGCAACTGACCGCCCTGGCCCTGGACTATGACGCCGACCAGGACCCGGCCCTGGCCGCCTTGTGGCGTGAGCAACTGGCCGAGGATCTGCGCCAGGCGCAGCAGGCCAATTGCTTGCCCGCGGCGCTGATCATCGAGCCGATCCAGGCAGCGGAGGGCATGTATCCGGTGCCTCTGGCGTTGCTCGAAGCGATTGTCGAACTGGGCAGGACCTTCGGCGTGATCACCATATTCGATGAGATCTACACCGGTTTTGGCCGCACCGGGACGCCATTTTTCAGCAACCCGCAACTGCTGCCGGACCTGTTGGTGCTGGGCAAGGCCCTGGGCAATGGCTTGCCGATTTCCGCGGTGGTGGGACGCCCGGAACTGGTGGACTGCCTGGGCTATGCCGAGCATTCCTCCACCTTCACCCTGATGCCGCTGGCCTGTGCCGTGGCTTCCAAGGTGCTGGATATCTACCACCAGGAACAGCCCTGGCAGTGGGCGGCGAGTAACGGCGCGTACCTGCGCCAGGCCCTGGAAGGCCTGGGGGCCCAGGACGCGCGAGTGGTCAATGTGCGCGGCCGCGGCATGATGCTCGCCTTCGATTTCGAGGGCCAGGGCCAGGGCGCTGATGTACTGGCGCTGCGCAACCGGCTGCTGGAGCACGGGGTGATCGTGCGCACCGGCGGGCGCAATCCGGCGACGGTCAAGCTGACCCCGCCACTGAGCATCTCCCAGCAGGAAATCCAGGCATTCATGCAGACGCTGCAGGGCGTTTGTCGCTCCCTCTAATAACAACAAGGCAGGGATATCATGTTGCAGGCTTTTACCCGCATGGCGGGTACCGATGTTGCGGGTGTCATCGATGTCCAGGGCAGCCTTGGCGTTGCCGCGCTCGACCAGTTGCGCGAGGGGGTCAGCGCCGAGCTGCAAGGGCTGCCGGAGCCGGTGCTGGCGCTGTATGCCAGCCATGGCCGGGCCATGTATGCGGCGTTGATCGCGGCCTTGTCCGCCGCCCGGCGAGTGGTGTTCATCGACCCGGCGAGCAACCTCGACGAGTTGATGCCGGTGCTCCAGCACCTAGGCGTGAACCTGGTCCTCAATGGCACGACACGGCCTGGTTCACAACTGACCCGTTCCTTGCCGGTGCTCGACCTGCAGCACCTGCAACCCCGGCCCGTGCCCCCTGGCCGGGAATACCCGTTGCGTTGCCAGGACTACGTGATCTTCACCAGCGGCTCCACTGGCGAGCCCAAGGCCATAGTGCAGCGCATCGAGGCCCTGGGCCGGCACATCGACAACTACATCGGCTATGTCGGAATCGGCCCCGGGCAGCGTGTGCTGCAACTGGCTTCCATGGGGTGGGACGCCGGCCTGATGGACATCTTCGCCAGCCTGAAGACTGGCGCCACCCTGTGCAGCCTCAACCCCCGGGAGCATGACTTCGCCGCAGTCGAGGCGCTGATCGCCGAACATGACATCGATGTGTTGCATATGACGGTGCCCTATCTGCGTGCCTTCTACACCGATGCGAGCGCCATCTATGCCCGGCCCAAGCAACTGGTGATCGGCGGCGAGATCATCCACCCCTCGGACATCCAGCGCTTCAACCACGCCTTTGCCCCAGGCTCGCAGCTGTTCAACGCCTACGGGCCGACCGAATGCACCACCGCGCTCTACGCCCGCATCGACCAGGGGCAGACGCTGCAGGACCCGACCTGGGCCCTGGACCAGCCGGTGGACGGCGTCACCCTGGACATTGCCAAGGAACCGGGGCAGCCCTACGGCGAAGGGGTGGGTGAACTGCTGCTCTATTCTTCCCTGGTGGCCCGGCGCCTGGACCCGGCCAGCGGGCTGATCGTCGAGCTGACCCAGCCCAGCCCCCTGGACTCGCAGCGCCAGTGCTACGCCACCGGTGATCTGGCGTGCCGCCAGCCCGATGGCGCCATACGCCTGCTGGGGCGCAAGGATTCCATCGTCAAGATCAACGGGCAGAAGGTCAGCCTGGTCCAGGTGGAGTCGGAGCTCAAGGCTCTGGCCCAGGTACGGGAAGCCTGTGTGATCGCCCATCAGGCCGGGGACAACCTGGCCCTGGTGGCCTTTGTCATTGCCCGTGACGCCAGCCTTGGCGAAGACCTCCTGCGTCAGGCCGCCAGGGCCGCACTGCCGGCGCACCGGGTGCCGGCGCGCTTCCTGCTGGTGGAGCGTTTTGCCTTGAACCGCAACAACAAGATCGACCGGCAGGCGTTGGCGCAACTGGCTGCCCGCGCCATGGCGGCGCCGGAGCCGGCACAGGCCGCACCGGAGCCTTTCTGGCAAGCCATCGGCCAGGTACTTGGCGGGCAGAGCCCGGACCGGGCCAAGAGCTTTATCGACAATGGCGGCGATTCGCTGCGGGCCTTGCAGGTGGTTGCCACGCTGAAGAGAAAGGGCCTGGTGCTGGACCTGGAAGAGTTGCTGTCGGATCAGGCCCTGGGGCAATTGCCGGTGCATGCGGCGGCGGCCAAGGCCCGGCCCGGGGTTTCCCGGCCGCAGGTCGAGGGCCTGCCCAATCGCCGCTTCCTGCTGAGCCGCGGCATCAGCGACCTGGATCACTGGAACCAGGCCCTGGTGCTGGACATAGCCGCCGGCCAGGAGCCACAGCGAGTCAGCCAGGCGCTGCGGGCAATTTTCCGCCATCACTTTATCGAGGCGGGCGTTCAGGATCAGGGGCTGCAGCCTGCCGGGACGGATCTGCAGCAAGCGGTGCAGCGGACCTGCGCAGCCATCTCCCTGAGCCAGGGGCAACTCTTCTGCTTCAGCCAGCAACAGGACGCCGCTGGCCATCACCTGATCATTGCCGGGCACCAGTTCCAGGTCGATCGCTACTCCTGGATGCTGCTGGTTTCCGAGCTGGACGAATGCCTGGGGCAGGGCCTGGAGTGCATGCAAGGCTGGCCGCGGCCGACGGCCTTCGAGGAGTGGCAGCAGAGCTACCAGCGCGAGCATGCCGCGGCGACCCATGAAGCGTTCTGGGAAGCCCAGCCCTGGGGCCGCTGCGCGCAGTTGACCGGGCAGCGCCCCGAGTTTCCCCGGCGCGAGGCCTTTCGGCGAGCCGAACTGTGCCTGGGGCTGGTCCGCGACCTGCCGCAGTGGGCCCAGGGTGTGGCCGAGACCAGCCAGTTGCTGCTGGCGGCCATCCTGCGCGCCATGAGCCAGAGCGATGACAACCCGTTCCAGAAAGTCCATTTGCTCGACCATGGGCGGGCCCTGGACAAGAGCGGCGCCGAGCTCAACAGCGTGTTCGGCTGGCTGACGGTGATCTACCCGCTGGTGCTGCAAGTTGCCAGCCTGGAGCTGGAGCAGATCGCCAGGGAAATCAAGGTCGGCCAGCAAGCCAGCCAGGGCATTGCCCACAGCTTCGGCAACCGTTATTTCGCCACGCCCGAGGCCGAGCGCCTCAAGGGCCTGTTCGATTGCGGCTACAGCTACAACTTCCTGGGCGCCGTGGAGAACCCGCCCGGGGCCCGGGTCGGCGTGCATCCCTTGAGCCTGCAACTGATGCAGGGCAGCCCCAGCCATCACCTGGAGTTCACCGGCTACCTGGCCGCGGGCCAGTTGCTGCTGAAAATCGACTATGACCCGCAGGTCTTCGGCGAAGAACGCCTGGAGTCGCTGCTGACCGGGATCACCGCTGCCTTGAGCTAGAGAAACCTCCATGAACGCCTTATCCGATAACAACAAGAAACCCCGTTCACTGGTCGCCGTGCTGATTTTCCTCGGCTGCCTGCTGATCTGGTCCACCAACTGGATCGCCATTTCGCTGCAGGTGGAACACAGCGACGTCGGCTCTTCGCTGATGCTGCGCTTCCTCATTGCCTACGGGGTGCTGTGGCTGTGGCAACGGCTGTTCGCCGGCCCGCAGCAGCCGGTAACCCGCAAGGCCTACTTGCTGATGGCCGGGGTGGGGGCGGTGTACTTCTATGCCGGCATCGGCTTGGCCTACCTGGCCACCGCTTACCTGGGCAGTGCGCAGATGGCCTGCCTCAGCGCCTTTGTGATTTTCTACATCATCGGCATCAAGCGCCTGTTCCTGCATGTGCCGGTCGCCCTGCACAACCTGCTCGGCGCACTGGTGAGCATCGCCGGGCTGGGGCTGTTCATGCTCGGCGATCCGGGGCGGCCGCTGTCGCTGGCGGGGGTGGCCCTGGGGCTGACTTCCTTCCTGGCGGTGGCCATCGGATCGGTGCTTTCGGAGCACATCCAGAAGACCTGCCAGCTCGGCACCTTGCACATCAACAAGGTGGCGGCCGGCTGGGCCTGCGCTCTATACGCCGTCAGCCTGTTGCTGGGCGGCCATGGCTTGCAACTGCCGGGCACCCTGGCCGACCTCGGCATCCTGCTGTACCTGGGGGTGGTGTGCTCGGCGCTGGTGTTCGTGCTGTTCATCGACCTGATCAAGCGCATGGGCGCCGAGAACGCCGGCTATGTCGGCGTGCTGTACCCCATCGGCGCCAGCTACCTGTCGGTGTGGCTGGGGGAAACGCCCCTGAGCCTGCACCTGATGCTCGGCAGTGCCCTGGTGATGCTGGGCAGCCTGATCAATTTCAAGTTTCGCTACCACCCCGCCCCCAAGAAAGTGGAGTTCAGCTGAATGAGCAATGTACGGATACGCCAGGCCACCACGGACGATCTGATCGGTATTTTCGAGGCCCACCGCAACTCGGTAGAGCGCCTGTGCACCTCTGAATACAGCGATCAGCAGATCCGCATGTGGCTCGATGGGCGCTCCCCGGAAACCTACCGCGAAGCCGTGGAAAAGGGATCGCTGTGGCTGGCCGAGGGCGAGCAGATCGAAGGGTTCGTCGAACTCGACGGCAATGAGGTCAGCAAGCTGTTCATCCGTGGCGATGTGGCCAGGCGTGGCCTGGGCAGCCGTCTGCTGGAGGTGGCGCTGGCTCGGCTGCGGGCCAGCGGTGCCAGCTCGGCCTACCTGGAGGCGACCCTGACGGCCGAAGGCTTCTATGCCTACCACGGCTTCCAGAAGATCGGCGAGGGCACCTTCAGCCGCGGCAACAGCCCGGTGTCCATCGAGATCATCAAGATGGAACGCCCGCTTTGAGCTGACCGTCAGCGGCCACTTCAGCACAGCAGGTCTTGCCCGTCCCCGGTTCGCGGGGGCGCGGCCGGCTGCACCCGGAAAACGGCACACGAGGCTTATCCAAGATGACAGGGATGTTATTGAAATTGACGGTGCTCGATCAGAATCTGTGCGCCGGGTGCGGCGCCTGCGCCCTGGTGTGCCCACAGCAGGTGATCGTTTTCGACCCGGACCGGGTGGTGCCGCTGCTGGAGGGCATCGGCGACAGTTGTGAAAGCTGCACCGAGTGCCTGGCGGTGTGCCCGGGGCTGCAGCCGGATACCGATCGCTCCGAACTGGAACTGTTCGGCCGTACCCGCCGCGCCGAAGAGCGCTGGCTGGGGATCAGCCGCCAGGCCATCGGTGCGCGTTCCACCGACCCGCAGATAGTCCGGCGCTCGGCCAGTGGCGGCACCGCCACCACTTTGCTGCTGACCGCCCGGGAGCACTTTGACGTGGACCTGACCCTGACCATGGGCCGTCATCCGGGGCAGGGTTGGCGCAGCGCGCCGCAACTGGGCAGCGCCACACAGGCGATCATCAACAATGCCCAGTCCACCTACCAGCTGGCGCCTTACCTCAATGCCCTGCGCGAATGCTACGAACAGCAGCCGGACGCGCGCATCGCCGTGGTGGGGCTGGCCTGCCACGTTCAGGCGATCCGCAAGCTGCAGCGCCGGGACACGGCCATCGGCCACTGGGCCCGCAGCCGGATAATCTGCGTGATCGAGACCGCCTGCTCCTCCAACACCCTGCCGGCCGGCACCCACAGCATCATCAGCGAGGTGCTGGGGCAAGACCCGCAGCAAGTGCGCGATATCAAGTACCGCGAAGGCGATTACCCCGGCCGGCTGCAAGTCACCTTGCTGGACAGCCAGACCTTTGGCATCGATTTCTGGGAGATCCTCGGCAAGCTCAAGGACAACAAGACCTTTCGCTGCCTCAGTTGCGGTGACTGGATGAGCGGGCTGGCCGACGTCAGCGTGTGTGACGGCGACCCCAACATCTTCGAAGCCAGCCTCAACGGTTCCGAAGAACAGAAACACGGCCGCGCGCTGATCCGCACCGAGATGGGCCAGGCCCTGGTGGACAGCGCCATCACCCATGGCCGGCTGGAAAGCTGGGGAGTGGACCTTGGGGGCTTCAACCTCGGCCTTGAACGCAAGAAGAACCGTCGGCGCTTCTATGAAACCCAGCCGCTGGTGTTGCCCGCGGGCCCCGGGGCGGGCGACCACTTCGAGGACGAAGCGCTGGTGGACGACGCCGAACTGATCAACCCCGCCAAATACAGGAGTCGCCCATGATCGATTACCCGGACCGGCCCATCGATTTCACCCTCGGCCGCCAACAGCAGGTCTGGGCCAACATCGACGGCTACCTGCCATCGGACAAGTCCATCAGCCATCGGATGATCCTGTTTGCCGCCCTGGCCCGGCATCCGGTGCGCCTGCGGGACCTGAACCGCGGCAAGGCGGTGACCCTGTTGCTCGATGCCCTGCAGCAACTGGGCCTTGAGGTGACGCCAGGGCAGACGCCCCAGACCCTGGAGATCAGCGGTGAGTTCGCCCAGGCGACCCACGAGCGGCGGGTCGACCTGGGGCCCTCCAGCGCGGCCGCGCGGTTACTGATCGGGATGCTGGTGGGGCTCAATGTGCCGTGCATCGTCGATGGCGACGAAACCCTGCGCAACCGTCCCTTCGACTGGATCGTCGAGCCCCTGAACCAGATGGGCGCCCACCTGGAGTACCTGGGGCGTCCGGGCGCGCTGCCGATCCGTATCCACCAGGCTGCATTTCGCGGCGGCGCGGCGCAGATCCATATCGGCAGCGCCCAGGCTATCAGCACCTTGCTGTTTGCCGGGGTGGCGGCACGCAAGCCGATGTCGATCCGGTACCCGGTGGTGGCCCGGGATCACACCCAGCGCATCATCAACAGTTTTGGCGACCGGCTGCAGGACGAGCAGTTGCAGATCCACTACCAGCCACGGGACTGCGCGATTCCCGAGGAGATCAGCATCCCTCGCGACCCCTCGGCCATTGCCTATCCGGCGGCGTTGTTCCTGCTGTGCAACCGCCACCAGGAGCAGCAGCGCCTGAGCTTCGACAATGTGTGCCTGAACCCTACGCGCCTGGGCTTTTTCAACTGGCTGCTGGCCTGTGGTTTCAACCTGACCCTGGAGGTGGACAGCATTCGTCATGGCGAGCCGGTGGGCCGCCTGCTGCTGCGCGGGGGTGGCCAGCCCAGGGCTCACGACTTGCGCGACAAGCACCAGTTCCACGCAATGATCGACGAAGTGCCGCTGGCCCTGGCCATCAGCTGTGTGCTGCCCGGCAGCGCGACCTTCAGTGACCTCTATGAGCTGACCTTCAAGGAATCGGACCGGATCGCCGCCACCCGCAGCATGCTCAATGCCCTGGGCCTGGACTACCAGGTCGACGGCTACGACGTGCGGGTGGAAGGCGGGCAGGTGCCCAGTGTGCAGGGAGCGATCCCGACTTTCGGCGACCATCGCCTGTCGATGACCGCCCACGTCCTGCTGCTGGCTCACGGGCTGCAGGCCACCATCCTCGAAGGGCATTGCTACCAGACTTCATTTCCAGGGTTTGCCCAGTGCCTGGATCGCCTGACCGGACGGGAGGCCTGATGAGCAGCAGCCGATACACACTCACCGCCTGTGGCGCCGATGGCGTGATCGCCGTGCATGAACCTCTGGCCGCTCTGGCGGCCACTGAAGTGCAGGTGGCGGTGGACTACTCCATGGTCAGCCCGGGCACCGAGCGTCATTACCTGCAGCAGGTACGCGAGACGGGCGAGCAACTGCCGCTGGGCTATTGCGCGGCCGGGGTGGTTAGCGCTGTGGGGCCCGAGGTGGAAGGCGTGCAGCCGGGGGACCGGGTGGTGGCCATGGGCTGGAAGATTGCCACCCATTCCAACTGGATCCAGGTGCCCCAGCGGCTGGTGTGCAAGGTACCGCCGCCACTGACCCAGGACCAGGCGATTCTTGCCACCCTGGGTGCCACTGCGGTGCATGCGGTGGACCGTGCGCAATTGCAGGCGGGGGAGCAGATCCTGGTGGTGGGCATGGGCCTGGTGGGCAAGATGCTGAGCCTGGTAGCGGCCTGTCATGGTGCGCGGATCTGGGTCGCGGACCTCAACCCCGCCGCCATCGACCCGGGCCTGCCGGTGCAGGTGCTCGACCTGCTGGCCGAGCCGGGGACGATGGCCGGGCAGTTCACCCGGATCTTCCTGTGCATCGATGCTGATATCAGCGCCTTGTTCCCGCGGTTGCTGGCCCTGCTCAATCCGCAGGGCAACGGGGCTGGCCGCTCGCGGCTGGTGAATGTCGGGCGGGTCAGCCTGACCCTGGAGCTCTCGCCGCAAATGGGCAACATCGACATCATCAACGTGTCCCGCTGCGGTAACGGTTACCGCGACGATGCCTACCATCACGGGCGCAAGAGCGTGCAGTGCCCGGCAGGGGAGGCCACGGTGGAGCGCAACATCGCTCGTTGCCTCGACTACCTGGTGGCCGGCAGGGATTGGCTGGAGCACTTGCAGCGGGTCGAGATGGACCTGGGGCAGGCGTTGGCGCACTACAACGGCGCGGCGTTCTTCGCCCCTGGAATCAACCTGATCAAACACAGGGAAGCGTGACGGCATGGCTCATCTATCTATTGCTTCGTGCCTGGACGACGTCTTCGCCCGGCATGCCACGGATACCGCGCTGAGCTGCAACGGCGCACGGCTCAGCTACCGGGAGCTGGAACAGCGTTCGGCACAGGTGGCGGCCCGCTTGCTGGGCTTGGGCCTGACGCCTGGCAGCACCCTGGGCCTGGAGGTGGAGCGCTCGATTGAACAACTGGTGCTGCTGGTGGGCATGGTGCGGGCCGGCCTGTCGTACTGCTATCTGGACCGCAACAACCCGCCCCAGTGGAACCAGTCGGTGTGTGAACGCAGTGGCGTGCGCTGGCGGGTCACGCCGGAGGTTGCCGGTGGCCCGGGGTATCTGGCGCTGGATGAGTTGCTCGCGCCCACCGACGAGGCTGCGTGCTGGCCGCCGCTATGCGGCGCCGAGCCGGTGTACGTGAACTTTTCCAGCGGCACCACCGGCGCGCCGAAGATCATTCCCTGTACCCATCGCGGGGTGTTGGGGTTCTGCTACCGGCCGCGACATTTTCCGCTGCAGCCGGGCTTTCGCATGCTGTACGCCTCGAACCTGACCTTCGACGCCTCGCAGTTCGAGATCTGGACCGCGCTGCTCAATGGCGGCGAATTGCATATCCATGTTCCCGGCGCCCTGACCCTGGAACACCTGCATCGTTACATCCACGAGGCCGGGGTCGACAGCCTGTGGCTGACCTCGACCCTGTTCAACACCTTCGTCGATATCGACCGCGGCTGGCTGCGGGGCGTCAAGCGGCTGATGGTCGGCGGCGAGGTCCTGTCCGCAGGGCATGTCCGCCAGGCCTATGCTGCCGCCGATGGTCTGGTTCTCTACAACGGTTATGGCCCCACGGAAAACACCATGGGTACCTGTGTCTATGCCATTCCCCGCAGCTTCGACAGCACCCGGGACATTCCCATCGGCCAGGCCGTGGACGATGCCACCCTGTTGCTGCTGCGCCCTGACGGGCAGCCGTGCGAGGAGGATGAACCCGGCGAGCTGCTGATCGCCGGGGGCGGCTTGTCCCCGGGGTATCTGGGGGATGCCGGGCTGACCCGGGAGCGCTTCATCGACCTGCCATGGCAGGGCCGGACGCTGCGTTGCTACCGCAGTGGCGACCTGGTTTCCCGGGATGGCCAGGGGCTCTATCACTTCCATGGCCGCAGCGATGACCAGATCAAGCTGCGTGGCCAGCGCCTGTCGCTGACCGAGGTCGCCGCCGCCTTCAAGCGTTACCCGGGAATGCTCGATTGTGTGGTGTTGCTGGATGACCTGGGAACCGAAGCGCAGTTGCTGCTGGTGTACCTCAAGGCGCCTGGGGTCGAGCCCCGGGTGCTGGCCGAATATGGCCGGCAAAGCCTGCCGCCGTTCATGGTGCCGTCGCGATTTGTCGAGATTGAGCGCTTTGCCCTGCGCTCTTCCGGCAAGCTGGATATTGCTGAGCTCAAGCAGCGCCTGTGGCTCGGGCAGCCGGCCACTGAAACGGACGACTCGCCGGAAGGGCGTTTTCTCGCGCGTTTCGGCGTGTCGGCTCATGACCTGCAGCGCAGCTTCTTCGACAGCGGCGGCAACTCGCTGGCGGCGATCAAGCTGGTGGGCACGGTGAACCGTCACCTGGGCTGGGAAGGCCTGGGCCTGGAGCAGTTCTACCGCATGGCCACCCTGGGCCAGTTGCTGGACTGGCTACAGGCCCAACCCGGCCTGGCGTCCCTGCTGGAAAACGGTGCGCAGGAGTACTACGTGATCGAGTCGGAGCAGGAGTCCTTGCCCGCCGCCCATGCAGGGTTTTCGATCAATACTCACCTGGGGCGTTTTGCCGTGGTCCGCGCCACCTCGGCCAGCCACGCCCGGGAGGCGCTGCGCAGCGGTTCCGGGCGGTTGCCGGCTGCCGGCGACAGCCGCTGGATCGGCTTGAACAAGAGCCAGTTGTCGATGGTGTATGCCGAACTGTTCAACAAGGATCTACGGGCCAACAACGTGCTCTACCTGTTCCGGCCCGAGCAGTTGCCGGCCGCCGGGCTGGACCTGCAGGCGTTGGCCCAGGGCTTGAAGCAGCGCTATCCACTGGCGGGCTGTCGGGTGGCGCGGGTCGAGGGCGAGTACTGTCTTGATCTGGCCCCCGAGCCGCCGGCGCGCCTGTGGCTGGAGCCTGTGGCGGAGTTTCCCAGCCAGCAGGCCTGCGTGGAGCATTTCCTTGAGCGGCCGCTGTCACTGTTCGAGCAGGACCTGTGCAGCCTGTTCAAGGTGCGCATCGACGGCACCTTGCACCTGGGGCTGTGGTTGCACCACATCCTTGGCAACCATGTCGGCCAGTTGAGCCTGCTGCGCAGCGTGGAACAGTTGGCGCTGGGCGTGCAGTCGCCGCCGGTGGCGGATTTTTCCTTTGTCGGCAATAACCTGATGCAGGCCGAGGAATATGAGCGTCTGGCAGATGCCGGCACCGAGGCCTGGGAGCAAGAGGCCGAGGAGTACGCGCCGCTGGCCGATGTCCCGGCGCCGGCGGCCACAGCCCAGGCGCTGCAGTTGCGGGCGGCACTGGCCATGGACCCGATGAAGCTGACCTCGCCGCAGCGTCTGTTCCACCTGTTGCAGGCGTTTCGCCAGGGCTGTGCCGAGGGCTTGGGGATAGAGGCGCCGATCGTCAATCTATTGTTCGCCTGGGCTGAGCGTTCGGTGATCAGCGGATTCTCCAGTTACACGGTGCCCGTGCCCCTGGCTCCCGGGCGCTTCGCCGAAGGCTGCGAGCCACAGGCCTGCATGGATTACCTGAATGCCAAGCTGGCCCGGGCGGCCTTGGGCTACGAGGAAATACTCGCGGCGCTGGGCCTGTACGGCTTTGCTCCGGCGTTCCTGTGCAATTTCGTCGAGCTGCCGGCCAGTGACGCCCGGTGGTTGCAAACGCGGATTGCCAACCCGGTTAGCGAGTGGCCCAAGACCCTGCTCGACCTGACGGTGGTCAAGTCGGCGCTGGGCTGCGAAGTGCTGCTCAACAGCTATCTGCCCGAGCCGCAGGCCAGGGCATTTCTCGAATCCTTTGTCGCGGCGGGGCAACGTCAATGAAACTGATCTGCTTTCCCGACTTCGTCGGCCATCCGATCTGTTTTTCCGCCCTGGGCCGGGCACTCAAGGGGCGGGTGTCGCTGCTGCAGGTCAACTACAGCGACTACTGGCCCTATTCCAGTGTCAAAGACCTGGCCCGGCAGATTGCCCAAGAGCATGATCTGACGACCCTGGACGCGGTGCTCGGTTACTCCTTCGGCGCTTATGTGGCGGCCTGTTGCGTGGCCCGCAGCACGGCGCCCGTCAGGCCGCTGCTGTTGGTGGACCCGCCGCTGCTGGCCGAGCTTCGAGGGTTGGCCCCTGACGCCATTGCCCGGCGTTTGGCGGCCGATCCGCAGTATGCCTACGTCGATGACCTGGTGGACGCGCAGTTGGTCAATCGCGAGTGCGTGCACGGCAATATCCTGCTGCTGTCCCAATGGCAGGCGGTACCGCTGAAGGGGCGCGCGGTGGATGTGCTGTTGTCCGCCGGGCGCAGTGCCGAGGGGCTGGCCCCGGGCCTGGGGCTCGATCCGGCCCAGGACAATCGCTACTGGCGGGACGAGCAGCGCCACCATGGCTCGGTGATCAATAGCCCCGATGTGCTCACCTGGCTGCTGGACCCTGGGGCCTTGCAGCGCATTGCTTGGTGATCGAAGCCGGCCCGTTCGGGGGCCTTCAGTTCCAGCTAAGTTTTCCCTCGTAGCCTCTGCCTCGCGCCAATACACGCGTCGTCATGGAGAGGCACCCGATGAGGCCGCTGAGCAAGACCGATTGGCTGAACAAGGTTCCGGAGGTGACGCTGTCCTTCTGGATCATCAAGATCATGTCCACCACCGTGGGCGAAACCTGCGCCGACTACCTGGCCGTCGACGCCGGCCTGGGGCAGGGCGTGACCAGCATCGGCATGGCCCTGTCGATCCGCCAGATCGTTACCCCGCGACGCGAGCTGTTCTACTGGGCCACCGTGCTCTGCACCTTCGCCCTGGGAACCGCCGCCGGGGACCTGGCCACCGAGGCGCTGGGGCTCGGCTTTACCCTGGGAGCGCTGATCTTTGCCGCACTGATTACCGTGACCTTGGTGGCCTGGCGCCTGGGGGGCAATGCGGTGCTGACCTTCTGGATCGCCTACATCCTCACCCGACCGTTTGGCGCCGCCCTCGGCGACGTGCTGACACAAGCCAAGACCTGCGGTGGCCTGGGCGCCACCTGGACCAGCGCGATCTTCCTCTGCGTGAGGTGACCGTCGCGCAGCTCAACGTCAACAACCGTCAGCGCCTTTCCCACTGATTATCCGACCCTCACTCAAGGACTCATCATGGCCTTTATTCGCTCTGGCCATTCGCTACACCACGACCCTTTCCATGAGTGCCCTGCTGGGGCTGGCCGCGGGGTGTTCCAAGCCTGCCGATGCGCCCAAGCCCGGCACTGCCGCTTCAGCCCAGGCTACCGGGGCCACGGCCTCCAGGCTGGGCGACCTGGCCGAGTTCCAGGCCATTGCCCGTGATGTGGCCGGCTTGGTGGACAAGCAGGACATGCTGCAGGTCAGCGACTCGAGGCCGGGTATTGCTGTGGCTGAGCGCGAGCGCGTGTTCGACCCTTTCCATCGCGGGCTAGCGATGAAGTGGGCTCCGGGCTGGGGCTCGCCATCGTCAAGGCCATTGCCGATCGGCATGCCGGCCGGGTCTGGCTGGATTACTCCGACCAACGGGCCAAACGCGGGTTGTGCGTGACGGTGGCTTTTGCCCGAGCGCAGGCGCCGCTGGCAGGGTAGGGCGTGGCTGTTGGGCAGAATAGGCTTTTGAATACCCTGGATATTCTGTAGCCTTGCGCGGCTCCAATGTTGTCCGTACCTGATGAACTCACTCTCCCGGCGGGGCCTTAAGCGGTCCGGAGCCGGTGGTATACTCGACTTTCGCGCCTCAAGCGCCTGCAGGTCTTGCGAACATGACGCAAATTTCTGAACGCCTTCTGGTTCAAGCCCACCTCGACGCCAAGCAGCCCAAACCCTTGAGCGCTGCGCAAGAGGCCCATCTGCGTGCCGCCATCGCTGCCGAGCTCAAGGCTCAGGATGCGGTGCTGGTTGCACACTTCTACTGTGATCCGGTGATTCAGGCCCTGGCCGAAGAAACCGGTGGCTGCGTGTCCGACTCCCTGGAAATGGCCCGCTTCGGCAATGCCCATCCGGCCAAGACCGTGCTGGTTGCCGGGGTCCGCTTCATGGGTGAGACGGCGAAGATTCTCAACCCTGAAAAACGGGTGTTGATGCCGACCCTGGAAGCCACCTGCTCCCTTGACCTTGGCTGCCCGGTGGAGGAGTTCTCGGCCTTCTGCGACCAGCATCCCGAGCGCACCGTGGTGGTCTATGCCAACACGTCGGCGGCGGTCAAAGCCCGTGCCGACTGGGTGGTGACGTCCAGTTGCGCCCTGGAAATCGTCGAAAGCCTGATGGATAACGGCGAGAAGATCATCTGGGGCCCCGACAAGCACCTGGGCACCTACATCCAGCGCCAGACCGGTGCCGATATGCTGCTCTGGGACGGTGCCTGCATCGTTCACGAGGAGTTCAAGTCCAAGCAACTGGAAGACATGAAGGCGCTGTATCCGGATGCGGCCATTCTGGTGCACCCGGAGTCCCCCAGCTCGGTGATCGAACTGGCCGACGCGGTGGGCTCCACCAGTCAGCTGATTGCTGCCGCGCAGCGCCTGCCGAACAAGACCTTCATCGTCGCCACCGACCGCGGCATCTTCTACAAGATGCAGCAGCTGTGCCCGGACAAGGTGTTCATCGAGGCGCCGACGGCCGGCAATGGTGCGGCGTGCCGCAGTTGTGCCCATTGCCCGTGGATGGCCATGAATACCCTGGAGCGTACCCTGCAGTGCCTGAAGGATGGCAGCAACGAGATCAGCGTCGACCCGGCGCTGATCCCCAATGCGCTCCGCCCTCTGAAGCGCATGCTGGATTTCACCCAGGCCGCGCGGATGAAACTGGCGGGCAACGCCTGATCGGTTCTTCTGCTCGCTTAAAAAAACGCCCCGATCTGTCGGGGCGTTTTTGTAGGCGGCGGGCTTACTTCTTCTGCTTGGGAATGCGCACCAGCTGGCTGTTGGAGTAGATGTCGTGCCAACTGCGTTTCTGCTTGTCCACCAGCACCCAGAAGAAGCCCAGGCCGGCACACAGCCAGGACGCGATCGACACCATGAAGCGCAACAGCGCCTGCCACAGGCTGATACGGCTGCCGTCGGCGTTCTGCACCCGGATACCCCAGACCTGCATGCCCAGGGTCTGGCCGGAGTGGGTCCAGAACTTGGCGAAGAAACCGAACAGTACGAACAGCAGAACCGTGGAGTACAACGGGTCACCGTCCAGGGCGCCGGATTCGGTCAGGGTACGCATCCGCGCCTCGCCGATGATCTGCATCTGGATCAGCTTGTAGACGCCGCCCGTGACAATCAGCAGGGCAACGCACAGCAGGAAATCATAGAACATCGCTGCCAGGCGACGACCCAGGCCGGCGGCGGGGAACTCGCCTTGGGGGCTTAGCAGATGTTTCGACATGACAGGCTCTCGACTGAAAAAAGAAGCCATTTTACGGAATTGCGCGCACAAAAAAGCCCCTGATGTCAGCATCAGGGGCTTTTTCGTTACAGACGATTAAGCTTCTGCTTGTACTTCGTCAGCCTG
Organism: Pseudomonas sp. GW822-FHT06D10; assembly: GCF_058799535.1. Classification (NCBI taxonomy): domain Bacteria; kingdom Pseudomonadati; phylum Pseudomonadota; class Gammaproteobacteria; order Pseudomonadales; family Pseudomonadaceae; genus Pseudomonas; species Pseudomonas sp. GW822-FHT06D10. Next base: position 194,125 of record NZ_JBXALN010000006.1, read on the forward strand.
CATGCCTTTCTGGCCTTGCACAGCGATGAAGGTCACTTTTTGGCCTTCTTTCAGGCTCTTGAAGCCGTTGCCCTGAATGGCGCGGAAGTGTACGAACAGATCCGGACCGCTTTCTGGAGTGATAAAACCAAAACCTTTCTCGTCGTTAAACCACTTGACGGTACCGCTCTGACGTTGGGACATTTCTTATTTCCTTTGACGCTAAAAAATTAATGACAGTCTCTTTCTCATGAAAGAGTACTGGGCTGGGTTGCAGGAAAGTAAGAGACGTCGAACGGGTTGTAGCAAACTTGTTAGCTACTGCCCAGGTCACGATTCCAAGCGACCCATGCAAACACAGTGGGGAAACTCTACGCCAACTATGGGAGAAAAAACAAGCCCCGCGAAGCCCCGGTTTTACTCAGCTTGCCGAGGTTTGGCGGAACTAGCGTGCGGGGCTTATTCGATAGAGTTGTTCAATTGTTTTCGGGCGTTATAAGTGAAGTTCAGTATCGAAAATATGCACTGTTTTATGGCGGTTGCGTTACAGATTAGTGCACTTTTAACGCAACCGCGTTACTTATAGAAACAGTCCCTCAGCCGCGGTAGTAGCGTTGTGGCACGAATGGCATTTTGCTTACAAGCATTGGCACCTTTTTCCCACGAACTATTGCTGCAACTGGTGTATCGAGTGCGCAGTGCTCTATGTCGAGGTAGCCCATGGCCAAGGGGCCGCCCAGGGTCGGGCCAAAACCGCCGCTGCACACGCTGCCGATAACCTTGCCTTGGGCGTCGACGATCTCTGCACCTTCACGTACCGGTGTGCGTTCCTGGGGCAGCAGGCCGACGCGTTTGCGGCTGACACCGCCTTGCTGTTGGGCAAAGATCACCTCGGCACCGGGGAAGCCGCCGGCGCGGGTGCCATCGGCACGACGTGCCTTGGAGATGGCCCACAGCAGGCTGGCCTGGATCGGCGTGGTGTCGCTGTTCATGTCATGGCCATAGAGGCACAGGCCGGCTTCCAGGCGCAGGGAATCGCGGGCGCCGAGGCCGATGGCCGCTACTTCCGGCTCGGCCAGCAGGGCGCGGGCGAGTTTTTCCGCCTGGGCCGCGGGCACCGAGATTTCGAAACCGTCTTCACCGGTGTAGCCCGAACGGCTGACAAAGCAGTCCACGCCCAGCAGGGTCACCGGCTTGAACTGCATGAAGGTCATCTGCGCCACCTCCGGCGCCAGGCGCGCCAGCACCGTGACCGCAGCCGGGCCTTGCAGGGCCAGCAGGGCCCGTTCCTCGAACAGCGGTTGAATGTCGCATTGCTCGCCCAGGTGGCGGCGCAGGTGGGCCAGGTCCTGGTCCTTGCAGGCGGCGTTGACCACCAGGAACAGCTGTTCGTCCCCCAGGTTGGCCACCATCAGGTCATCGAGGATGCAGCCCTGTTCGTTGATGAACATGGCGTAGCGCTGCATGCCCACCGGCAAGTCGATGATATCCACCGGCACCAGGGTCTCCAGGGCCTGGGCGGCATTGGCGCCGCGCAGCAGGATCTGCCCCATGTGGGACACATCGAACAGCCCGGCCTGTTCACGGGTGTGCTGGTGCTCCTTCATCACTCCCAGCGGGTACTGCACCGGCATGTCGTAGCCGGCGAACGGCACCATGCGGGCGCCGAGTTCCAGGTGCAGGCTGTGCAGCGGGGTTTTCAACAGTGTTTCGGTGGACATGGGCAACTCCTGAAAAAAACGTGCGGATACAGGCTGCGTATCAGCACTCGATAATGTTCACGGCCAGACCGCCACGGGCGGTTTCCTTGTATTTGCTTTTCATGTCGGCGCCGGTCTGGCGCATGGTGCGGATGACCTTGTCGAGGGAGACGAAGTGCTGCCCGTCGCCACGCAGGGCCATGCGCACCGCATTGATGGCCTTGACCGAGCCCATGGCGTTGCGCTCGATGCAGGGCACCTGCACCAACCCGCCAATGGGGTCACAGGTCAGCCCGAGGTTGTGTTCCATGCCGATTTCCGCGGCGTTCTCCACTTGCTGCACGCTGCCGCCGAGGACCTCGCACAAGGCCCCGGCCGCCATCGAGCAGGCCACGCCCACTTCACCCTGGCAGCCGACTTCGGCGCCGGAGATCGAGGCGTTTTCCTTGTAGAGGATGCCGATGGCTGCGGCGGTGAGGAGAAAACGCACCACCCCGTCTTCGTTGGCCCCGGGAATGAAGCGCATGTAGTAGTGCAGTACCGCCGGAATGATTCCGGCCGCACCATTGGTGGGGGCGGTGACCACCCGTCCGCCGTTGGCGTTTTCTTCATTCACCGCCAGGGCATAGAGGTTGACCCAGTCCAGCACCGACAGGGCATCGCGCAGTGCCGCTTCCGGGTGCTTGCACAACTGGCGGTGCAGGGCCGCGGCACGGCGCTTGACCTTGAGCCCGCCGGGCAGGATGCCTTCGTTGCGGCAGCCGGCATCCACGCAGTCCTGCATCACCTGCCAGATCTTCAGCAGGCCGGCGCGGGTTTCAGCTTCCGGGCGCCAGGCACTTTCATTGGTCAGCATCACCTGGCTGATGGACAGGCCATAGGTAGCGCAATGTTGCAGCAGTTCTTTGGCATTGCGGAAAGGGAAGGTCAGGCGGGTGGTGTCTTCAACGATGCGATCGGCCCCGGCGGCATCTTCATCCACGACGAAACCACCGCCAACGGAGTAGTACTCGCGGCTGCGGATCTGCAAACCGGCGCTGTCGAAGGCACGAAAGATCATGCCATTGGGGTGATAGGCCAGGGGCTTGCGGATCATGGCCAGGTGTTCTTTCTCGTTGAACGCAATGCTGTGTTCGCCGAGCAAGTTGAGGCGCGCGCTGCTGCGTATTTCCTGCAGGCGCACGGCGATGTTTTCGGTATTCACGGTGTCCGGGTGCTCGCCTTCCAGGCCCAGCAGCACCGCCTTGTCGCTGCCGTGGCCTTTACCGGTAGCGCCCAGCGAGCCGTACAGCTCGACCTTGACGCAGGTGGTGGCCTTCAGCAGATCTTCACGGCGCAGGCCTTCGACAAAGCGCGCGGCGGCGCGCATCGGGCCGACGGTGTGGGAGCTGGAGGGGCCGATGCCAATCTTGAACAGGTCGAACACGCTCAGGGACATGTTGGTTCTCCGGTTTCTTATTGTGATGCTCGGCACGCAGGCACTTGTAGGCGCGGGCTTGCCCGCGATCCAGGCGCGCTGTTCGACCCGATTGATGGGGCTCGCTCATCGCCGGCGAGCCGGCTCCTACAGGTATACGCGGTATCTGCAGGGGCACGGCTCTCCAGTGATGGACGGCTTACGCGTCCTGGTAGCTCTCGATCGACGGGCAGGCGCACACCAGATTGCGGTCGCCGAACACGTTGTCGACCCGGCCAACCGGCGGCCAGTACTTGCCTTCCACCAGGGATGCCACTGGGTACACCGCCTGTTCACGGCTGTATGGATGGGACCACTCGCCCACCAGTTCGGCCGCGGTGTGCGGAGCGTTCTTCAGCGGGTTGTCGTCCTTGTCCAGGGCGCCGTTTTCCACTGCGCGGATTTCTTCGCGGATGCGGATCATGGCGTCGCAGAAGCGGTCCAGTTCTTCCTTGGATTCGCTTTCGGTGGGCTCGATCATCAGGGTCCCGGCCACCGGGAACGACATGGTCGGCGCGTGGAAGCCAAAATCGATCAGGCGCTTGGCCACGTCATCGACGCTGATGCCGCTGCTGTCTTTCAGCGGACGCAGGTCGAGGATGCATTCGTGGGCCACCAGGCCGTTGCTGCCGGTGTAGAGCACCGGGTAGTGCTCTTCCAGGCGGCGCGAGATGTAGTTGGCATTGAGGATCGCCAACTGCGAGGCGCGCTTGAGGCCGGCGCCGCCCATCATGCTGATATACATCCAGGTGATCGGCAGGATGCTGGCGCTGCCGAACGGAGCGGCACAGACCGCGCCTTTCTTGTTTTCCAGCGCGGCATGGCCGGGGAGGAAGGGCGCCAGGTGCGACTTGACGCCGATCGGGCCGACGCCCGGGCCGCCACCGCCGTGGGGAATGCAGAAGGTCTTGTGCAGGTTCAGGTGCGACACGTCGCCACCGAACTTGCCTGGCGCGCAGAGGCCGACCATGGCGTTCATGTTGGCGCCGTCGATGTACACCTGGCCGCCGTTGTCGTGAATGATGCCGCAGATTTCGCGGATGCCTTCTTCGAACACGCCGTGGGTGGACGGGTAGGTGATCATCAGCGCGGCGAGGTGCTCGCGGTGCTCGATGGCCTTGGCCCGCAGGTCCTCGATGTCGACGTTGCCGCGGGCGTCGCAGGCGGTGACCACCACGCGCATGCCGGCCATGTTGGCGGTGGCCGGGTTGGTGCCGTGGGCCGAGGAGGGAATCAGGCAGATATCGCGGCGCTCGTCGCCACGGCTCTGGTGATAGGCACGAATGGCCAGCAGGCCGGCGTATTCGCCCTGGGAGCCGGCGTTGGGCTGCAGCGACACCGCGTCGTAGCCGGTGGCAGCGCACAGCATGGCTTCAAGTTCGGTGGTCAGTTGCTGGTAGCCGGCGCTTTGCTCGGCGGGAGCGAAAGGGTGCAGCGCGCCGAACTCGGCCCAGGTGATTGGGATCATCTCGCTGGCGGCGTTGAGCTTCATGGTGCAGGAGCCCAGCGGGATCATGGTGCGATCCAGGGCCAGGTCCTTGTCCGCCAGCTTGCGCAGGTAGCGCATCAGCTCGGTTTCCGAGTGATAGCGGTTGAATACCGGGTGGCTGAGGATCGCCGATTGGCGGACCAGGGCCGCGGGGATGTTGCTGGCAACCGAAGCCGCCAGCGCGGCGAAGTCCGGCGCGGCCTTGCCATGGCCCAACAGGCTCCACAGGCCTTCAACGTCGGCCTGGGTGGTGGTTTCGTCCAGGGACAGACCGAGGCGCTCGGGGTCTATCACCCGCAGGTTGATGCCCTGGGCGCGTGCCTTGTCGTGCAGCGCGGCGGTGTTGGCACCAGTGCGTAGGCTCAGGGTATCGAAGAAGCTTTCCTGCTCCACGGTCAAGCCCAGCTGGACCAGACCCTTGGCCAGGATCACGGTCATCTGGTGAATGCGCTGGGCGATCTGGGTCAGGCCCTTGGGACCGTGGTACACGGCATACATGCTGGCGATGTTGGCCAGCAGGACCTGAGCGGTGCAGATGTTGCTGGTGGCCTTCTCGCGGCGGATATGCTGCTCGCGGGTCTGCATGGCCAGGCGCAGGGCCGGCTTGCCGAAACGGTCCACCGAGACGCCCACCAGGCGGCCGGGCATGTCGCGCTTGAAGGCATCGCGGGTGGCGAAGTAGGCCGCATGCGGGCCACCAAAGCCCAGGGGCACGCCGAAGCGCTGGGCACTGCCGATGGCCACGTCGGCGCCGAATTCCCCGGGCGGGGTCAGCAGGGTCAGGGCCAGCAGGTCGGCGGCCACGGCTACCAGGGCGTTGGCAGCGTGGAAACGCTCGGTCAGCTCGCGGTAGTCGAACAGGTCACCGTTGCTTGCCGGGTATTGCAGCAGGGCGCCGAAGAACGGGCTGACGTCGGTCAGCTTGCGCTCATCGCCCACCACCACGTTGATCCCCAGGGGCTCGGCACGGGTGCGCAGCACATCGAGGGTCTGTGGGTGGCAATGCTGCGAGGCGAAGAAGGCGTGGCTGCCCTTGTTCTTGCTCAGGCGCTTGCAGAAGGTCATGGCTTCGGCGGCGGCGGTGCCTTCGTCCAGCAGCGAGGCGTTGGCGATCGGCAGGCCGCTCAGGTCGCTGATCAGGGTCTGGAAATTCAACAGGGCTTCCAGGCGACCCTGGGAGATTTCCGGCTGGTACGGGGTGTAGGCGGTGTACCAGGCCGGGTTTTCCAGGAGGTTGCGCAGGATCGGCGACGGTGTATGGCAGTTGTAGTAGCCCTGGCCGATATAGGTCTTGAACAGCTGGTTCCTGGCGGCGATGGCCTTGATCGAGGCCAGGGCCTGGGCTTCGCTCAGGCCCTGGCCCAGCTCCAGCACGCTGGTGCCCTTGATGCTCTCGGGAATCACGCTGGCGCTCAGGGCTTCCAGGGAGTCGAAGCCGAGGCTATTGAGCATGGCTTGCTCATCGCCCTGGCGCGGGCCGATGTGGCGCGCGATGAATTCGTTGGCGGTGCTCAGGTTGACGGTCATGGCGGCTCCTCAGGCTTCGGCGCTGGCTTTGATCAGGCGGTCGTAGGCGTCCTGGTCCAGCAATTGGCCAACGGCAGCGGCATCGGCAGGGATGAAGCGGAAGAACCAGCCTTCGCCCAGCGGGTCTTCGTTGACCAGTTCCGGGCTGTCTTCCAGGGCCGGGTTGGTGGCGACCACTTCACCGTCCAGGGGCATGTACACACCGCTGGCGGCTTTCACCGATTCCACGGTGGCGGCTTCGGCGCCCTTGTCGTAGCCCTGCAGCTCCGGCAATTGCACAAACACCACATCACCCAGGGCGTTCTGGGCGAAAGCCGTAATGCCGACGGTGACACTGCCATCCGCTTCGGTACGCAGCCATTCGTGATCTTCAGTAAAACGCAACTCGCTCATGGAAACTCCTCAGGGCCAGACTCGTCTGGTGGACGCGATTGAATGCTCGGACAGCGCCGAGCCGAATGGCAATGTCCATAGCAAGAACACGGCCAATATTTATTTAGCCGTTGTAAATCAAGGGGTTGAGTGTTTTTTGTAGAGAATGGAATTTCACGGCCGTAGCGAAAACGCTACAGCACGGGGTGCGGAAAAAAGGCTTTGAGGATCAAAGCCTTGCACGGCTGCGATTGCAAGGCTTTGTAGCGAAATCGTTCCACTGTAGCGCTTTCAGTACAGATGGGGGTCGCTTTCAGAGCGGCAGGCGCAAGCTCAGGCCTTGCTGGGAATGCCGTATTTGCGCAGGCGATGGGCAATCGCGGTATGGGAGGTCTGCAAGCGGTTGGCCAGTTGCCGGGTCGAGGGGTAACTGACGTAGAGGTTTTCCAGCAGCTCCTTCTCGAAGGCTTCCACGGCCTGTTCCAGGCTGGCCACTTCGGCATCGTTCTGGCGGGCTACCGAGGTGCCGGCAATGTCCAGGTCACCGATGTCCACCAGGTTGCTCTCGCAGATCGCCGCGGCGCGGAAGATCACGTTCTGCAATTGCCGCACGTTGCCCGGCCAGCGGTTGCCCAGCAGCGCCGGGTAGGTCCCCGGTGTCAGCCGGCACACCGGCCGCTGGATCTGCGCGCAGGCCTGCTGCATGAAGTAGCGGGCCAGCAGCAGGATGTCCTGGCCGCGTTCGCGCAGCGGTGGCACTTCCACGTTCAGCACGTTGAGGCGATAGAACAGGTCTTCGCGGAAGGTGCCTTCGTTGACCATTTTTTCCAGGTCACGATGGGTGGCGCTGAGGATGCGCACGTTGACCTTGATCTCGCGATCGCCACCGACCCGGCGAAAGCTGCCGTCATTGAGAAAGCGCAGGAGCTTGGCCTGCAGGTAGGGCGACATCTCGCCGATTTCATCGAGGAACACCGTGCCCTGGTTGGCCAGCTCCATCAGCCCCGGCTTGCCGCCGCGCTGGGCGCCGGTGAAGGCGCCGGGGGCATAGCCGAACAGCTCGCTCTCGGCCAGGTTTTCCGGCAGTGCCGCGCAGTTCAGGGCCAGGAACGGCGCGCCGTGGCGGGCGCTGATGGCGTGGCAGGCGCGGGCCACCAGTTCCTTGCCGGTGCCGGTTTCACCCTGGATCAATAGTGGTGCGTCCAGCGCTGCGACCCGCTGCGCCCGGGCCTTGAGGGTGCGGATCGCCGGTGATTCGCCGAGCAGGGCATCGAAGCCTTCGGCGTGGTCGTGATGCAGGGCCGAGAGCCGTTCACCGATGCGGTTGGGCGGGTACAGGGTCAGCAGGGCACCGGCGTCGGTAATGGGAGTGGCGTCCAGCAGCAGGGTCTGGCCATTGACGGTGATTTCCCGCAGCGGCAGGCGAAAGCCGTTTTCCAGCAGGGCCTCCAGCAGTGCGGGGTCGGCAAACAGCTCGGCGACGCTTTCCCCGGCCGGTTCGCGACCATACAGGGCGATCAGCGCCGGGTTGGCCAGCAGCACTTTGCCGGCACTGTCCAGGGCCAGCACCGGATCGGTCATGGCCGCCAGCAGGGCGTCCAGTTGCAGGTGCCGGCGTTGCCCGGGAAGGATGTCCACCACCGTCACCGCCTGCACGCCACGTACGTTGAACAGCGCATCGCGCAGTTCTTCCAGCACCTGGGGGCTCAAGGTCGGGGCATCGATATAGACGTTGGGCGGCACCATTTCCACCGCATCCAGGTTGAGGTTGCGCCCGCCCAACAGGGCCAGGACTTCCTGGGTGATGCCGACGCGGTCGATGAAGCTGACGTGGATACGCATGGGGTGACTGACGGTTCTGCAAAGCGGAGGGTGGCCAGTATGCCTTGGGGCAGGGGCTTAGTCGAAATCGTCACGCATGCCACAAGAGCCGGCTAGCCGGCGAAGGCGGGCCGGGCAGCGATGCAGGGCCTTGGTCAGTTCGCCGGCACGTCGACCCCAGCAGGGGGGCGGGGGTTATGCAAGGTGCTCGGGTTTCACCGGGTCGCCGGGCTTGACGTCCAGTTGCTTGCGTACGTCCTCGAACATTTCGTCGTAGTACTTGTGCATCGAGGCAATGCTGGCGCTCTTGGGCAGGCCGTGCTGCTGGGCGAGGCGGGTGGCGTGGCGGGCGAAGTCGAAAGCCAGGTCCTTGGCCAGGAAGAACTGCTCCTTCAGGGACTTGTCTTCGATGGTGCCGTGCAGGGTGAACAGCATGCCCTTGCCCTCCTTGGGGTCGTGGGCCACTTCGTAGTCAATGCACAGGTTGTAGCTGAAGTCGTCCTTGTTCAGCGCATGGCGCTCGATATGCAGGTGACCGGGCTCAAACATGGCCATAGGCTTCTCTCCTCCAGGGCTTTGAAATGAGGGCAGGCGCCGGGCCTGCCCCGAGTTTTCACTGCAAGCGTCTTACAGGTAACTGATGCCAGGTTGCGCGGTGCTGATGCGGGTGCCGGCCTTGCCCTGGACGATCGCTTCGATGTCCGAGAGTGAACCGATCACTGCGGTTTTGCCAGTGTGCCGGGCAAATTCGCAGGCGGCCTGGACCTTCGGCCCCATGGAGCCGGCGGCAAAGCCCAGCTTCTCGATTTCGTCCGGGTGGGCCCGGCCGATGGCCTTCTGGGTCGGTTTGCCGAAGTCGATGAACGCCGCGTTGACGTCGGTGGCGATCACCAGCAGGTCGGCTTCCAGTTGCTCGGCCAGCAGCGCCGAGCACAGGTCCTTGTCGATCACGGCCTCGATGCCCTTGAGCTTGCCATCCTCGCCGTACATGGTGGGGATGCCGCCACCGCCGGCGCAGATCACGATGCTGCTTTTTTCCAGCAGCCACTTGATCGGACGGATCTCGAAGATGCGCTTGGGTTTCGGGCTGGCCACTACCCGGCGGTACTTGTCGCCATCCGGGGCGATGGCCCAGCCTTTTTCCTTGGCCAGCTTCTCGGCTTCTTCCTTGCTGTAGACCGGGCCGATGGGCTTGGTCGGGTTCTTGAATGCCGGGTCCTTGGCGTCCACTTCCACCTGGGTCAGCAAGGTGGCGAACGGCACCTCGAAGTCCAGCAGGTTGCCCAGTTCCTGTTCGATGATGTAGCCGATCATGCCTTCGGTCTCGGCGCCGAGCACGTCCAGCGGGTAGGGCGAAACCTGGGTGTAGGCCGCCGCTTGCAACGACAGTAGGCCGACCTGCGGGCCATTGCCGTGGGCAATCACCAGTTGGTTGCCGGGGTGGATCTTGGCGATCTGTTCGGTGGCGATGCGGATGTTGGCGCGTTGGTTGTCCGCGGTCATGGGTTCACCACGGCGGAGCAGGGCGTTACCGCCCAGTGCAACGACGATACGCATAATGCAGTCCTTCTAGAGTCCGGTGCCGGCGCCGCCTGGGCGGCGCCGGTGCTGGAGGGGGATTACAGGTCGGCCAGGGTCGAAACCAGGATCGCCTTGATGGTGTGCATGCGGTTTTCCGCTTGCTCGAAGGCGATGCAGGCGGGCGACTCGAACACGTCGTCGGTCACTTCAATGCCGTTGGCCAGGTGCGGATACTGCTCGGCGATCTGCTTGCCGACCTTGGTATCGCTGTTGTGGAAAGCCGGCAGGCAGTGCATGAACTTGGTCCGTGGGTTGCCGGTGGCTTTCATCAGCTGGGCGTTGACCTGGTAGGGCAGCAGTTGCTCGATACGCTCGGCCCAGGCTTCCACCGGTTCGCCCATGGAGACCCAGACGTCGGTGTGAATGAAGTCCACGCCCTTGACCGCGGCTTTCGGATCCTCGGTGAGGGTGATGCGGGCACCGCTTTCCTCTGCGTATTGCTTGCAGCGCTGCACCAGGTCGTCATGGGGCCACAGGGCCTTGGGCGCGCAGATGCGCACGTCCATGCCGAGCTTGGCGCCCACCAGCAGCAGAGAGTTGCCCATGTTGTTGCGCGCATCGCCCAGGTAGGCGTAGCTGATCTCGTGGATCGGCTTGTCGGCGTGCTCACGCATGGTCAGCACGTCGGCGATCATCTGGGTCGGGTGGTATTCATCGGTCAGGCCGTTGAACACCGGAACCCCGGCGAATTTCGCCAGTTCTTCGACGATTTCCTGCTTGAAGCCGCGGTACTCGATGGCGTCGTACATGCGCCCCAGCACTCGGGCAGTGTCCTTCATGCTTTCCTTGTGGCCGATCTGCGAGGAGTTGGGGTCGATGTAGGTGACATTGGCGCCCTGGTCATAGGCCGCCACTTCGAAGGCGCAACGGGTACGGGTCGAGGTCTTTTCGAAGATCAGGGCGATGTTGTTGCCCTTGAGGTGCTGCTGCTCGGTGCCGGTGTACTTGGCGCGCTTGAGGTCGCGGGACAGGTCCAGCAGGTAGCGCAGCTCACGTGGGGTGTGGTGTTCCAGGCTCAGCAGGTTACGGTTGTGGATGTTGAAAGCCATGATGGATCTCCTTTGATTTCGGTCGTCCACTTGCCGAGGCCCTTTGTAGGGGCAACGGCAAGCTGCTATGTCGGATAGGGCGCTTAGTAGTCGATCGGGTCGCGGATGATCGGGCAGGTCATGCAGTGGCCGCCGCCACGGCCCCGGCCCAGTTCGCCGGCGCTGATGGTGATGACTTCGACCCCGGCCTTGCGCAGCAGGGTGTTGGTGTAGGTGTTGCGGTCGTAGCCGATGACCACGCCGGGCTCCACGGCCACCACGTTGTTGCCGTCGTCCCATTGCTCGCGCTCGGCGGCGAAGGCGTTGCCACCGGTTTCCACCACGCGCAGGGCCTTGAGGTTGAGGGCCTTGGCCACGGTGTCGAGGAAGCTGGTCTCCTCGCGGCGCACATCGATGCCGCCGGGCTTGCTTTCGTCAGGGCGCAGGCTGAAGGCGACGATCTGGCTCACCACTTCCGGGAAGACCGTGACCAGGTCGCGGTCGCAGAAGCTGAACACGGTGTCCAGGTGCATCGCCGCGCGGGATTTCGGCAGGCCGGCGACGATCACGCGCTCCACGGCCTTGTGCTTGAACAGGTTCAGCGCCAGTTGGCCGATGGCCTGACGCGAGGAGCGCTCGCCCATGCCGATCAGGACCACGCCGTTGCCGATCGGCATCACGTCGCCGCCTTCCAGGGTGGCGTTGCCGTGTTCCTGGTCCGGGTCGCCGTACCAGATCTGGAAGTCGGCGTTGGTGAACTCGGGGTGGAACTTGTAGATGGCGGTGGTCAGCAGAGTTTCCTGACGTCGCGCCGGCCAGTACATCGGGTTCAGGGTCACGCCGCCGTAGATCCAGCAGGTGGTGTCGCGGGTGAACTGGGTGTTGGGCAGCGGCGGCAGGATGAAGCTGGAGTGGCCGAGGAAGTCGCGGAACATCTCGATGGTCTTGCCACCGAAGCTGGTGGGCAGGTCATCGGCCGATACACCGCCGATCAGGTACTCGGCGACCTTGCGCGGCTCCAGGCTGCGCAGCCACGAACCGACTTCGTTGACCAGGCCCAGGCCGACCTGGTTGGCGGTGATCTTGCGCTCCAGAATCCAGTCCAGGGCTTCGGGGATGGCGACAATGTCGGTCAGCAGGTTGTGCATTTCCAGCACATCGATATCCCGCTCACGCATCTTGGTGACGAAGTCGAAGTGGTCGCGTTTGGCCTGGGCCACCCACAGCACATCATCGAACAGCAGTTCATCGCAGTTGTTCGGGGTCAGCCGCTGATGGGCCAGGCCTGGGGAACAAACCATGACTTTGCGCAGTTTGCCGGCTTCGGAATGTACGCCGTACTTAACTTTTTCCGTGGTCATTACTGTGATCCTCCAGAGACAAAACAATCGGGGGTGTTGCTAGAGCTATAGGGTCAGGAAGCCGTCGTAGAGTCCGTAGGCCGCCACCAGGGCGCCTATGACCACTGCGGCAAAAATCAGCTTCTCGACGTTGGTGAAAATCGGTTTGTGCAGTTCCATCTTGGCCTTGGCGAACAGCACCACGCCGGGGGCGTAGAGCAGGGCCGAGAGCAGCAGGTACTTGACCCCGCCGGCATACAGCAGCCAGATCGCGTAGAGCAGGGCGATGCTGCCGATAATCAGGTCCTTCTTGCGTTCGGCCAGGGCCTGTTCATAGCTTTCGCCGCGCACCGCCAGCAGTACTGCGTAGGCCGCCGACCACAGGTAGGGCACCAGGATCATCGAGGTGGCGAGGTAGATCAGCGACAGGTAGGTACTGGCCGAGAACAGGGTGATGACCAGGAAGATCTGCACCATGGCATTGGTCAGCCATAGGGCGTTGGCCGGTACGTGGTTGGCGTTCTCGCGGCGCAGGAACTCCGGCATGGTGTGGTCCTTGGCGGCGGCGAACATGATCTCCGCGCACAGCAGCACCCAGGACAGCAGCGCCCCCAGCAGCGAGATGATCAGGCCGACGCTGATCAGTACCGCGCCCCAGTGGCCCACCACATGCTCCAGCACTGCCGCCATGGACGGGTTCTGCAGCTTGGCCAGTTCCGGCTGGGTCATGATCCCCAGGGACAGCACGTTCACCAGCACCAGGAACAGCAGCACGGTGATGAAGCCGATGACGGTGGCCTTGCCCACATCCGAGCGTTTCTCCGCCCGGGACGAGAAGATGCTCGCGCCCTCGATGCCGATGAACACCCACACGGTGACCAGCATCATGTTGCGCACCTGGTTCATCACGCTGCCCAGGTCCGGATTCTTCACGCCCCAGATGTCGGCGGTGAAGATATCCAGCTTGAAGGCGAACAGGGCGATCAGCACGAACAGCAGCAGCGGCACCACCTTGGCAACCGTGGTCACCAGGTTGATGAAGGCCGCTTCCTTGATGCCGCGCAGCACCAGGAAGTGCACGGCCCAGAGCAAAACAGAGGCGCCGATCACGGCCGCGGGGGTGTTGCCCTCGCCGAAGATCGGGAAGAAATAGCCCAGGGTGCTGAACAGCAGGACGAAGTAGCCGACGTTGCCCAGCCAGGCGCTGATCCAGTAACCCCAGGCCGATGAAAAGCCCATGTAGTCACCGAACCCGGCCTTGGCGTAGGCGTAGACGCCGCCATCCAGGTCAGGTTTGCGATTGGCTAGAGTTTGGAAGACGAAGGCCAGGGTCAACATGCCGACAGCGGTAATTGCCCAACCAATAAGAACAGCACCAACATCGGCGCTGGCGGCCATGTTTTGCGGTAAGGAGAAGATCCCGCCACCAATCATGGAACCCACTACCAGGGCGACTAAGGCGCCCAGTCTTAGTTTACCGGGGGATTCAGACATTGCATGACTCCAATGCAGGAGAAGAGAGACGTCAGAGTAAATCTGCTTGCAATCCGAACAGCTGACTCAGATCAGTTCATTACTGCATTCCGTTGTGAATGAATGACTTAAGATTTGTTGCGGGGGGTAGAATGCTGCCCGGAGAGGGCCATTCCAGACAGGTTTCGATCTCCTTATCAGTAGCGGTTCTCATTGCCAACGACGTTTGAAACTAGACCCTTTTGGGGAATGTGCAAATCTTTCAGCGGCATTGATTAATCACTTGGTAGTGATGGCACTTAGTGCATATACATAACAAAACAGTCGGTTATTCAGGGCCTTCTACGGGGTGTACAGAGGCCCGTTGCTTAAAGGATAAATAATTGACTGTTACTGTTAGACGCAAATTTGTAGAAGTTATTTAATAGCGTGTAGCTTTAATCGCCAGATCGACTCACTGAAGCAGAGGTAGGGATGTCACAACCGGCGCAGAAGCTGCAACTCGGTGCATTGATCGCCCTGGTGGTGGGTTCCATGATTGGCGGCGGGATCTTCTCGCTGCCGCAGAATATGGCGGCCCGGGCCGATGCCGGAGCGGTGCTGATCGGCTGGGCCATCACCGCGGTGGGGATGCTGACCCTGGCCTTCGTCTTCCAGACTCTGGCCAACCGCAAGCCGGAGCTCGATTCCGGGGTCTACGCCTATGCCAAGGCCGGGTTCGGCGACTACATGGGCTTCTCTTCCGCCTGGGGTTACTGGATCAGCGCCTGGCTGGGCAACGTCGGCTACTTCGTCCTGCTGTTCAGCACCCTGGGCTATTTCTTTCCGGTGTTCGGCCAGGGCAATACCCCGGTGGCCATCGGCTGTGCCTCGGTCCTGCTGTGGGCTGTGCATTTCCTGGTGCTGCGGGGGATCAAGGAGGCGGCGTTCATCAACCAACTGACCACGGTGGCGAAGATCGTGCCGCTGGTGATGTTCATCGTCATCGCTGCCGTGGCATTCAAGGCGGATATCTTCACCCGGGATATCTGGGGCCGCAGCAACCCGAACTTCGGCGGGGTGATGGACCAGGTGCGCAACATGATGCTGGTCACGGTGTTCGTGTTCATCGGTATCGAGGGCGCCAGCGTGTATTCGGCCCGGGCGCAGAAGCGCGCCGATGTCGGGCGGGCCACGGTGATCGGTTTTCTCGGGGTGCTGGCGCTGCTGGTACTGGTCAACGTGCTGTCGTTGGGGATCATGAGCCAGCCGGAGCTGGCGCAATTGCAGAACCCTTCCCTGGCGGCAGTGCTGGAGCATATCGTCGGCCCCTGGGGCGCCTTGCTGATCAGCATCGGCCTGGCGGTTTCCCTGCTGGGGGCCTTGCTGTCCTGGGCCTTGCTGTGCGCCGAGATCCTCTACGCCACCGCCCGGGACCGGACCATGCCGGCTTTCCTGAAGAAGGAAAACGCCAACCATGTGCCGGTCAATGCCTTGTGGCTGACCAACGTGATGATCCAGATCTTTCTGCTGATCACCCTGTTCTCCGCCGGCACCTACACCAGCCTGATCTACCTGGCGTCGTCGATGATCCTGGTGCCCTACCTGTGGTCGGCGGCCTATGCGGTGCTGCTCAGCGGTCGCGGGGAAACCTACGAGCAGGCCTCCCGGGAACGCAAGAAGGACCTGTTCATCGCCACCGTGGCCCTGAGCTACGCCATCTGGCTACTGTACGCCGGCGGCTTGAAGTACCTGCTGCTGTCGGCCTTGTTGTATGCGCCGGGGGTGATCCTGTTCGCCAAGGCCAAGCATGAGCAGGGCGAGCCGTTGTTCACCCCGCTGGAAAAACTGATCTTCGCGGCCGTGGTCATCGGCGCCTCATTGGCGGCCTATGGCTTGTACAGCGGTCTGCTGGCGCTGTGATTCATCACCTGCTCTACCAGGGCGCCTACGACTGGCCGGCGATGCTGGGCTTTCTCAGGGCTCGCGCCATCGAAGGCCTGGAGGTGGTGCAGGGCGATACTTATGCCCGCACCTTCGCGCTGGCGGGTGGGCAAGGCATCTTGAGTGTCTGCCCGGGGCCTGCAGGCCATTTGCAGGTGCAGGTGCAGTTGCAGAGGGCCGAGCAGGCCCTGCTGCCCCAGGTGCTGGCGCGCTTGCGCCGGCAATTCGATCTGGACGCGGACCTGCTCCTGATCAACCGCCATCTGGCCCGTGATCCGCTGCTCGCACCGTTGCTGGCGGCACGCCCGGGCCTGCGAGTACCTGGGGCCTGGGACGGTTTCGAGCTGGCCATTCGCGCCGTGCTGGGCCAGCAGATCACCGTGCAGGGCGCGATCCGCCTGGCGGGCAAGCTGGTGGCGGTGCATGGCCGGTTGCTGGCCAGTCCCGACCCGCAGTGGCCTGGTTTGACCCACCTGTTTCCCACTCCCCAGGTGCTGTCCACTGCCAACCTGGCCGACCTGGGAATGCCCCGCAGCCGGGCACGCACGCTGTCTGCCGTGGCCCAGGCCTTGCTCGACGATCCACTCCTGTTCGAACCCAGGGCCAGCCTGCAACAGGGGGTGGAGCGCCTGTTGCAATTGCCGGGAATCGGCGATTGGACCGCGCAATACATCGCCCTGCGCCAGTTGCGCGAGAGCGATGCCTTTCCGGCGGCGGACGTAGGCCTGTTCAACGCTGTGGCACGTCTGCAGGGGCTGCGGCCCAATGCCCGCCAACTGCTGGCCCGGGCCGAGGCCTGGCGGCCGTGGCGCGGTTATGCGGCGCAGCATTTGTGGGCGGCCATCGGCTGAAACGGTCCGCCGGTTCCTACGGGATCAACTGCCAGCCAAGGCCTTCACCACCATCTGGGGCGATGGGCGCCCAGGGCGGTGGCCGGGCAACTCCACTGCACCGGCGTTCCATTGATGTGCAACGGCACCCGCAGGCGCCGCGCCGGCCCCCAAGGGGTCTGTTCCAGCACCAGCCCCTGATCCTCGTGGTCTTCGGCGCGCGGTGGAATTTCGGCGGTCGCTGACGGGGAATGATCAACCAGCAACTGGGCGGTGCGGGCCAGGGACAGGCGCGCCGATGCGCCCTGGTCGCCGCTCAGGGACCGGGTCAGTGCCCGCAGGGCGCTGGCTGCCATCAGGTAACCGGTGGCGTGATCCAGGGCTTGGACCGGCAGTGGTACAGGCCTGTCCGCGGCTTTCCAGGCCATGCCGGCTTCGGCGATGCCGCAGCTCATCTGCACCAGGCTGTCGAAGCCCCGGCGGTTGCGCCAGGGGCCGCTCCAGCCGTAGGCATTGAGGCTGACTTCGATCAGCCCCGGAGCGATTTTCTGGCGTGCCTGGGCGTCATAACCCAGGTGTTCCAGGGCATCGGCGCGGTAGCCATGCAGAAGCAGGTCGGCCTGCGCCAGCAGGCCTTCGAACAGGGCACGCTGCTCAAGGTCGTGCAGATCGAGGCGCGCGCAGTGTTTGCCCAGGGTCACCTCCGGCTCCAGGGCCGGCTCGTTCCAGTGTGGCGGATCGATGCGCAACACCTCGGCCCCGAGCCCCGCCAGCAGGCGGCTGGCCACCGGTCCAGCCAGGACCCGGGTCAGGTCCAGTACCTTGAGCCCGGCCAGGGGCCGGTCGACGCGACCGCTCCAGGCCTTGTGCCGCTGATCGGCCTGGGGCAGCCAGTGCACCAGGGGTTCGCTGTTTACCGCCTGGCCCTGGGGGTGGGCCTGCCACTGCGCCCAGCTGCGCATCTGCGCGGCACAACCGCCCTGGTCGACTATCGCCTGCTCCAGTTCCAGGGCGTTCCAGGTGGCCACCTGGGCGGCCATGGCCGAACGTTCGGTTACCGCTCCCAGCACCCGTTCGGCGGCGGCCCGGTGGTGAGGTGCGTTGGTGTGCAGGCGAATCCAGCCGTCGCGGCTGGCGTAGTCGCCGGCAATCGGGTCCCAGGGGGATGGCAGGCTCCAGCCCTGCGGGCGGATCGAGCTGGCGAACCAGAACGAGGCCAGGCGCCGGTCGACGCTGACCTCTGGCAGGCGTCCGGTCTGGCTGTACAGGAGTTCAGCGACTGCCTGCCCGGTAGCGGCAATGCTGGCGCTAGCCAGGTCGGTCACGGCGAAGGCCGAGGGCAGGGCGCCCTGGCCGGTTTGCCGGCTGCTTGATGACGCCAGGCCCAGCGCGGCCTGGATGGATGCGAGTAACTCGGTCATGGCCCACTCCGCGGATCAGGGGAGGGCATTGCACCCTGAAACTGCCGCGGCTGTCGATCACCCCTGGTCATCGGCCGCGGCTGGCGCCGGAGCAGCGCTTACACGCGGAACTGATCCATGAGTTTCATTTGTTGGGTGGCCAGGGCATTGAGCTGGCTGCTGACCTGGGCCGACTCACTGGCCTGTTCGGTGAGGGTTTCGGTCACGGTGCGAATCGCCGAGACGTTGCGGTTGACCTCTTCGGCCACCGCGCTCTGCTGCTCGGCAGCGCTGGCGATCTGCAGGTTCATGTCGCTGATCACAGTGACCGCGTCGCTGATCTTGCCCAGGGCCTGGACTGCCTGCTGGATCTGCCCGGCATTGTTCTGCGCCTGGCTCTGGCTGGCGTGCATGGTGGTCACCACATCCCGGGTGCCACTCTGGATGCGTTCGATCACCACGCGGATTTCCTCCACCGAGTCCTGGGTGCGCTTGGCCAGGTTGCGCACTTCATCGGCCACCACGGCGAAACCGCGACCGCTTTCCCCGGCGCGAGCCGCTTCGATGGCGGCGTTGAGGGCCAGCAGGTTGGTCTGCTCGGCAATACTGCGGATCACTTCCAGCACCGACCCTATCTGTTCGCTGCTCACCGCCAGGGCTTCGACTTCCCCCACCGCCTTGCTCACCTCGTCGGCCAGCAGGCTGATGTCCCGGGTGCTGCGCTCGATGATGGTCATGCCTTCCTTGGCCGACTGGTCTGCGCCACGGGCGGCCTGGGCGGCATTGGAGGCACTGTTGGCAACATCGTGGGCAGTGGCGCTCATTTCGTTGGAGGCGGTGGCCACTTGATCGATTTCGCGGAACTGCACCTGCATGCCTTCACTGGTCTGGCGGGCGATTTCCGAAGACTGGTCGGCGGTGCCCCGGGCTTCGGTGATGCTCTGCTTGATCTGGGCGATGGTCGGTTGCAGCTTGTCGAGGAAGCGGTTGAACCAGCCCACCAGTTCGCCGAGTTCGTCTTTCTTGCTGTAGTCCAGGCGCTGGGTCAGGTCGCCGTCGCCGCTGGCGATGGCCTTGAGCATCTGCGCCACGCTGTTGATCGGGCGGGTCACGCCCGAGGCGCTGAGCCAGATCAGCAGCAGGCCCAGCAGGCCGGCGCCGACGGCCACCAGTACGGTTTTCACCGTGCCGCTGGTCTGGGCCTCATCCAGCAGGCCTTGCAGTTTTACCGAGTCTGCCAGCAGTACTTGTTGCGGCAGGTCGATGGTGACGCCCCAGGGCTTGGCATCGGCAATCGGGCTGAAGGGGTAGACCGCGCGGATCAGTTCACCCTGTTGCAGGACCTTGTTCTGGTTGCCGGCGAGCAGCGCGAGGATATCCTTGCCCTGGGCGCCGAGGGTTTCGTTGATGTTCTTGCCGACCTGGCTGGCATCGGCGCCCACGGCCGCCAGCAAGCCGCTGCCGGCGACGATCATCATGTGCCCGGCACCGTTGAACAGAAAGCGCTGGGACTCGCCGGCCGCGGCCTGCAGGGAGTCCAGGGCGATGTCGACGCCAATCACCCCAATGACCTTGCCGTCCACCAGCAAGGGCTGGGAGATGGTGGTCATCAGCACCTGTTTCTTGTCCTCGCCGATGGTGTCGGCGTAGGGGTCCAGCAGGCAGGTACGGCGGCTGTCGCGGGGGCAGGTGTACCAGACGTTGTAGGGGGTGCCGCTGAGGTTGAGGGTGGTCTTGGTCAGGTCGTCTTCCACCATCACGGTGTTCAACTGCTGGCCCCCGGATCGGCTCCAGTAGGTGGCGAAGCGCCCGCGTTCGTTGGAAGCACGGGCTGCGTCATTGAGAAATTCGCTGTCCTTGCCATCCAGGGCGTTGGGTTCGTAGGCCAGCCAGATGCCGAGCACTTTGGGATTGCGCTCGAAGGCGGTCTTCAGGCTGTGGTTGAGCTCTTCGCGCAGTGCCGCAGCTTCCAGGCCGCGCTTGCTCGCCATGTCACGCAGGTCGCGTACCTGGTCCGCCAGGGCGGTGATCACCAGGTTGCTTTCACCGAAGGTCTTCTGCACCCGTACTGCCTGGTCGGCGGCCTTGGCCTGCAACAACTCTTCGACCCCGGCGGTGAGCATCCGCGTGCTGGAGGTGTTGACCAGTTGGTTGTTCTGCTGGCTCTGGTACAGGTTCATGCCGACGATCAGCGCCACTACGCCCAACAGGCACAGTCCGGACAACAGCACTATTTTCAGGCGAATGGAGAGAGAGTCGAACATGGGGGGCGATCTCGCGAAAGGACGGATGGAAAGCACGGAATCGGATGACTCCGGTCGCCAAGTCCATTCAGCGCTATGCCCGGAACATCGGCTCGGACGGCCTTTGCGTGAGGGGCTGCCGACGAACGGTCATGTCCTTGACATATATGGCCTCAGGGGCAAGGGCATAGCTGCCAGCGGGCGCAGGTCAGGAGGCCTGCTGCAGGGCTTCTGGGCGTGACCAGATCCACAGGTTGCCCAGGGTCATGCCGGCAATGGCGGCATACATCGTCCAGTGATGGTTGAGCAGGGTCAGCATCAATCCGGCACACAGCAGCATGCTGACCGTGGCGCTGACCTTGGCCTTGCGGCTGACGATCCGGCCGTTGCGCCAGTTGCAGAGGATAGGCCCGAACAGGCGATGGTTCTCCATCCAGGCGCTTAGCCGTGGCGAGCTCTTGGTGGCGGCCCAGGCAGCCAGCAGGATGAACTCGGTGGTTGGCAGGCCGGGCACGACGATGGCGATCAGGCCGATGACCAGGCTGACATAGGCCAGCGCGCCAAACAGCAGGCGGGAAATCTTCGACGAGGAGGGGCGAGTGGGGGTCATGGTTTCGATGATGAGGTAACGCGTCGTACGGCTCAATCCGCGAATGCCGCCGGCCGACAAAATACCGCTGCGGGCAGGGGCACGCCTTGGCGCGCCACCTGCCCGCAACTACGCGGGTCAGGCCGGTTGTGCGGCGCCGGAGTAAGCCTGTTCCAGCAACACGGTGAAGCGGTTGAAGGCATCCAGGGCGCCTTTTTCCGCCGCGGCTTCTTCTTCGGCGGTGAACTCCAGGCCGTCGAGGATGCGGGTGAAGGTTTTCCAGCCTTCGGCGCGGCCGCCGGCCGGTTCGCCCAGGTGACGGGCACCAAAGGTTTCGCTCAGGCCCAGACCCACGGCGCGCTTGATCAGGAACGCGGCACCCAGCTTGGAGCCTTCGGAGACGAAGATCCAGCCCAGGGCTTCGGCCTGGCTCGGGTTGCTGACGGCACCGGCCACTGGCGCAGGAACCTCGGTTTCCAGGTCGGCCAGGTCAGCCTTGGCAGCTTCGGCGCGGCAGCGCTCGGCCAGGTCCGGGACGATCTTGTTCAGTCCGGCATCGTTGTACAGGTCCACCAGTTCCGACTGGAACAGGTACTGGGCCACCACGAAACGGGCGAATGCACCCTGGGTTTCGAAGGGCGCATGGGCCTTGACCAGGGCGTCGAGCTTGGAATGCGGCTCGTGGGTGATCTGGTTCAGGCGTTGGGAGCGCAGGTGGTGACGCTGGGAGGAATCCTGGGAGGTCATGCAGATGTCCTTGAGAATGAGAGGCACTTAGTGACTAGACGAACAAGAAGACGCGACACAGTAAAAAATCCTCACTGCCCTGGATGAAAAAGGGCAGTGAGGTGTCCAGGCGTCAGATATCCCACACCAGGTTGACCGAGAAGTTGCGGCCGGGCTGGGTCAGGCGGTCGAGGTTGGCGGGGTTGAGCATGCCGGCCTCGCCGACGCCGTCATAGCCGCGCACGTCGTCCCAGTTCCAGTATTTCTTGTCGGTCAGGTTGTACAGGCCGGCGTTGACAGTGACGTCGTCGGTAACCTTGTAGAACCCGGTGAGGTCGAGAATGCCGAAGCCGGGGGTCTTGAACTGGCTGCTGGTGGTCAGGCCGTCCGGGGCTTTGAACGCAGTGTCATCGACCCGATCCTTGCGCTTGACCAGGGTCCAGCTGAGCAAGGTGCCGTAGTTATCCTGGTCGTAGCCCAGGCCAAACACCGCCTTGAGCGGGTTCACGCTATTGATCGGTTCACCGTTGTCGGCATTGCGACCGTAGGCGTACGCCACCGAGCCCAGGGTGTAGAGGCCCTGTGGAGCACCCAGGGCGTCCAGGTTCAGGCGGCCCTTGGCTTCGGCACCCTTGATGGTGGCGTGCTTGATGTTGGCGGTCTGGAACTTGATCTGGTTGTAGCCGGGAGCGATGGCATCTTCGTTGATGAAATCGCTGTACTTGTTATAGAACACCGCCACATCGAAGTTGCCGTGCTCGAAGTTGCCGCGCAGGCCGGTTTCCCAGCTCTTGCTCTTCTCCGGCTTCAGGTCCGGGTTGGGGGTGACCGAATAGCCGGCACCCGGGTTCTCGAAGCGTCCGAACAGCGCCTTGGCAGTCGGTGTGCGGAAGCCTTCGGCGTACTGGCCGTACCAGGTGTATTGCTCGGTCAGCGCGTAGGTCAGGCCGAACTTGGGCGACAGGCGATGCCAGGTCTTTTCGCTGGCATTGATTTCCGAGGCCTTGCCTCCGGCGGCGGCGATGGTGTTGACGAACTCGTCGGTCACGTGAGGTTTGAGCTGGGTGTAGTCGTAGCGCAGGCTGGGCAGGAAGGTCCAGTCGTTCCACTGGATCTGGTCCTGGACGAACAGGCCATAGGTGTTGATGGTCGGGTCCGGGAAGTCGCTGGATTTGGGGATGCTGTCTCCCCGGGATGCGCTGGGGGCTCCAATGGCCGAGCAGTTGGTGGCCACGTTCAGGCAGGTGGCGGTGCCATAACGGTAGCCGGTCACTTTCTGTTGCTTGATGTTGGTGCCGTAGGTCAGCAAGTGCTCGGTATCGGCCAGGGTGAATGCCTTGTCCAGTTGTGCATCGAAGACCCATTGCTTTTCCTGGTACAGGGTGTCGCGGGTACGCGCCACACGGCGCCCGGACTGATAGATCTCGTCGGCATGCTGGTCGGTCTTGGCGATCTGGTAGTTCAGGCTCCACTTGATCTTGTCCGCCAGGACGCTGTCGAGGGCAAAGCTGTGTTCCAGGCCGAAACGCTCGCGGGTGATGGTGTCGTTGGCGGTGCGGGCGCGGTACAGGTTGCTGCCGGTGCCGTTGAAGAACAGGCCGCCGACCACACTGCGCTGGTTGCTGTCGCGGTCGTCCTTGTACTTCTCGTAGGTGAGGCCCAGGCGCGAATCGTCGTTGTAGTCCCAGCCCAGCTTGGCCAGCACGCTGGTGGTGCGCACGGTTTCCGGGTTGGCTTCGGTACGGTTCAGGCCGGTGCCGCCGGTGCTGCCGTAGGATTCGGTTTCGCGGCCATTGCGTTGGCTCAGGTGCAGCAAGCCGTCGAATTCGCCGCTGCGCCCGGCGAAAGTGCCGGAGGTCAGCCAGCTGTTGTCGGAGGAGCTGTAGCCGCTTTTCAGGCGGGCGCCCAGATCCTGGCCTGGCTTGATGATGTCATCCGGGTCCAGGGTGAAATAACTCACAGCGCCGCCGATGGCATTGCTGCCATACAGCGCCGAAGCCGGGCCGCGGAGGATTTCCACGCGCTTGATGATTTCCGGGTCGACGTAGTTGCGCTGGGTTTCAGCGTAGGGCCCGTTGAAGAAGCTGCTGGGCACTTCTACGCCATCGACCTGGGTCAGGATCCGGTCGCCATCGATGCCGCGGATGTTGTAGCCACTGATACCGCCGCCACGCAGGCCCGCGCCACCCACCGAGACGCCTGGTTCATAACGGGTCAGTTCGCGGATGTTGTTGACGTTCTGGCGGTCGAGTTCTTCCCGGGTGTGCACGCTCACGGTGCTGGGCACCGAGTTGATGTCCTGCTCCTGACGGGTGGCGCTGATGGTCACCTGCTGCAGGTTCACCACATTGGCTGCGCTGCGTTTTTCCAGAACGATGTTGTTGTTGCCCAGCTTGCGGTAGCTCAGGTTGGTGCCGCTGAGCAGCCGATCCAGGGCCTTTTCCGGTGGCAGCGAACCGCGCACGCCCGGGGAGGACACCCCGCTGCCCAGCTCCGCCGGCAGACCCACTTGCCAACCGGTGACCGCAGTAAAGGCGTTGAGCGCCGATACCAGCGGCTGCTGGGCGATAGCGAAGTTGTAGTTGCCCATGCGCTGGCTGGAGGATGCCGGGGCATCGGCGGCCATCACGGGGGCAGCGTGGGCGCCGGCCAGCAGGATGGCTGCGGTCAGCAGCGACAAGGTGCAGTTTTGCAGGCGGGCACAGGGAACAGGGGATCGGCTGTTGAGGCGAGGGGACATCGAGAGCGCTCCGGGTCGCACGAAACTTTTATAGGTGCAGATACACATTCAAAATGCGAATCAGTTGCATTGGCTATAACGAGACGTACGACCCTTAGAGATCGCGTAAAAATAATTGTTCTCAGTTGAGAATTACTAGTGCCGGGAACTCGGAAAGCCGTGCCGAAGTGATGTGGGCCAGGGAACGCACCACGTCCAGAGGCTGATCCAGGCGGTAGTTGCCGGTTACCGCGACCTTTGCCAGGTGTTCGTTGTTGTTGACGATCCAGCCCGGGTAATAGCGCCGCAGTTCGGCCAGGACCTGGCTCAGGGGGCAGTTCTCGAACACCAGGCGGCCCTGGACCCAGGCCAGATCCTTGTCGGCGTCGAGCCTGGCCGGCTGGTCGAAGCCCTGGGGCCCGACCCGCACGCTTTCCCCGGCGCGCAGGCGCAGGCGCTGGTCGGCGTGGGTGGCGCGCAGGTCGATGTCACCGCGCTGCACCTGGACTTGTGCCACGCCGTCCAGGTAGCGCACGGCAAAGGTGGTGTCGCGCACGCTGGCCTTGACCGGGCCGGCGTCCAGTTCCAGGGGCAGGCCGCGATTGCCGGGGATCTCGAAGAAGGCTTCGCCCTGGTACAGCCGGGCCACGCGCTGGTGATCGTTAATGTCGCTGGAAAAGGCCGAGTTGGTGTTGAGCAGCACCTTGGAACCGTCTTCGAGCTGCAGGCGCTGGCGCTCGCCGACCTGGGTCAGGTGGTCGGCCTGCAGGCGCAGCGGCAGGTTGCTGAAGCTGAATAATCCGAGCAGCAGCACCGCGGCGGTGGCCAGGGGTTTCCAGTGGGGGCGCAGGCGCGCCAAGCGCGAGACTTTCGGTGGCGCTGCCAGGGTCAGGGCGCATTGCGCCACTTGCGGGCCATTCCAGATCGCCTGGGCCTTTTCGAAGGCCTGGGCGTTGAGCGGTGAAGCCGCCAGCCACTGATGAAACTGGCGCACTTGTTCCTCGTTCGGATGTTCCAGCTCGATCAGCCAATCCAGTGCCTGATCCATGGCCAGGGTGCTTGAGTGCGGGCCGGCAGGGGTGGGCGGCTCGGCGCTGTGAAAATCCGTCACGGGTGTTCCTCGGCTGCGTCTGTGCGCGGCTGTTTTTTCAAGAGAGAGCGAAAGCCGGCCAAGGTTAACAAAGGCTCGGGGCTGCCGCAGTCATTCTGCTCAGCGGTTGAGACTCACTGGCCGTCGAGACGTTCGGCGACGCCGATGCAGATGGCCATGATCAGTTTCAATTCCTTTTGCACCGTGCTCAGTGAAACCCCGAGCTCGTCGGCGATCTCCTGGTAACTGTGGCCGTGCAGGCGGCTGAGGATGAAGATCTGCTGCTGGCGCGGGCTGAGCTGGCCGAGGCTGAGGTTCAGGCGTTCCAGCATCTGCTCGGCGTGGGCCGCGTCTTCGGCACTGCTGACGGGCGCGGCGACATTCTCCACCACCTCCGGCGGTACGTCTTCGAGCAGGGTGCGGCCCTGGATGCGCCGGGCCCGCAGGTGATCCAGGGCGAGGTTGCGCGCGGTCTGGAAGACAAAGGGTTCAAGGTGCGTGATCGGCCGCTCGCTCAGGGCCCGGGTCACGCGCAGGTAGGTTTCCTGCAGCAGGTCTTCGGCGGTGCTGTGGTTGTTGACCATCCGCTCCAGCGTTCGCAGCAGAGAAATGCGTTGGGTGAGGAAGACGTGGTTGAAGTGCGATTGACTCACAGCAAGGCCTGATCCATTTTTTCAGCAGATGATAATGATTGTCATCTACGTCAATGGTCAAGCCTTGCGTGAATTATCCTCGGCCGGCCAGGTAGGCCTGATAGTCGGGAATCCGGTGCTCATGGGCCTGGTTCATCAGCGGGCTGCTGAGCAGGTAGTCGGCGCTGCACTCGTTGCAGGCCACCGGAATGTTCCATACCGCCGCTACCCGCAACAGGGCCTTGATGTCCGGATCATGGGGCTGGGGTTCGAAGGGGTCCCAGAAGAACACCAGCAGGTCGACCCGTTGCTCGGCAATCTGCGCCCCCAGTTGCTGATCGCCGCCCAGGGGGCCGCTGATCATGCTTTCCACCGGCAGCCCCAGGTGCTTGTTCAGCAACAGGCCGGTGGTGCCGGTGGCAACCAGCTCGTGCTCGGCCAGGCGCGCCTTTTGCCGCCCGGCCCACTCCAGCAGAAACGCCTTGCAGTGGTCATGGGCGACCAGGGCGATGCGCTTGCGCGCGGCCATGGTCTTGTGGGTGAAACTGATACCGATCATCGACGAATATCCGTTTTATTCCGCGTTGCACAGGGCCAGGCAGTTATCCAGCATGCGGTTGGAGAAACCCCACTCGTTGTCGTACCAGGCCAGCACCTTGAGCAACCGGCCACCGCTGACCTTGGTGTGGTTGGCGTCGAAGATCGACGACAGCGGATTGTGGTTGAAGTCGCTGGAGACCAGCGGCAGGGTGTTGTAGCCGAGGATCGTCGAGTGCTGGCTGGCGCTCTTGAGCAACGCATTGACCTCTTCGGCGGTGGTGTCACGCTTGAGGGTCACCGTCAGGTCCACCAGAGACACGTTGATCACCGGTACTCGCACGGCCATGCCGGTCAGCTTGCCAGCCAGCTCCGGCAGCACCAGGCCCACCGCTTCGGCAGCGCCGGTCTTGCTCGGGATCATGTTCTGGGTGGCCGAACGGGCGCGATAGGGGTCGCTGTGGTAGACGTCGGTGAGGTTCTGGTCGTTGGTGTAGGCGTGGATGGTGGTCATCAGGCCGTTGTCGATGCCCAGCTCGCGGTGCAGTACCTGGGCCACTGGCGCCAGGCAGTTGGTGGTGCACGAGGCGTTGGAGATGATCTGGTGCGACTGGCGCAGGATGTCGTGGTTGACCCCGTAGACCACGGTGGCGTCGGCGCCCTTGGCCGGGGCCGAGATGATGACCTTGCGGGCACCGGCGGTCAGATGGGCGGCAGCCTTGGCGCGGTCGGTGAACAGGCCGGTGCATTCGAACACCACGTCGATCTTCTCCGCGGCCCAGGGCAGTTCGGCCGGGTTGCGGATGGCGCTGACGGCAATCCGGTCGCCATTCACGGTGAGGCTTTCCTGATCGTGTTCGACTTGGGCGTCGAAAGTGCCGTGCACGGTATCGTATTTCAGCAGGTGGGCATTGATAGCGCTGTCTCCGAGATCGTTGATAGCGACGATCTGCAGATCCTGGCGATAGCCTTGGGTATAAAGTGCGCGCAGGACGTTACGGCCGATACGGCCAAAACCATTGATTGCGATTCGAAGAGTCATGTGCAAACGCCTGTCGTTGAATTTGTTGTTGGAATTACAAGATTATTCGCATAGAAATAGAAAACAAGCCTTTTTAGTGGCAATATTTTGTCTTATCTACAACGAGTGACCTGAATCAACTGGTCCAAATGGTCAGAAACATCCTCCGCTGTCCCTGAGCGGTGGCGCGTCTGATCAGCATAGACAAACAGGTCGCCACATCCGTTAGCCTGGAGTTCTACACATGCATCCCCGCGTTCTTGAGGTCACCGAACGGCTTATCGCCCGTAGTCGCGCCACTCGCCAGGCCTATCTCGCGCTGATCCGCGATGCCGCCAGCGACGGCCCGCAGCGGGGCAAGCTGCAATGTGCGAACTTCGCCCACGGCGTGGCCGGTTGCGGCACCGACGACAAGCACAACCTGCGGATGATGAATGCGGCCAACGTGGCAATTGTTTCGTCATATAACGACATGTTGTCGGCGCACCAGCCTTACGAGGTGTTCCCCGAGCAGATCAAGCGCGCCCTGCGCGAGATCGGCTCGGTGGGCCAGTTCGCCGGCGGCACCCCGGCCATGTGCGATGGCGTGACCCAGGGCGAGGCCGGTATGGAACTGAGCCTGCCGAGCCGTGAAGTGATCGCCCTGTCTACGGCGGTGGCCCTCTCTCACAACATGTTCGATGCCGCGCTGATGCTGGGGATCTGCGACAAGATTGTCCCGGGGTTGATGATGGGCGCCCTGCGCTTCGGTCACCTGCCGACCATCTTCGTTCCGGGCGGGCCCATGGTCTCGGGCATTTCCAACAAGCAGAAAGCCGACGTGCGCCAGCGTTACGCCGAAGGCAAGGCCAGCCGCGAGGAACTGCTGGAGTCGGAAATGAAGTCCTACCACAGCCCCGGCACCTGCACTTTCTACGGCACCGCCAACACCAACCAGTTGCTGATGGAAGTCATGGGCCTGCACCTGCCGGGCGCCTCTTTCGTCAACCCCAATACACCGCTGCGCGATGCCCTGACCCATGAGGCGGCGCAGCAGGTCACCCGCCTGACCAGGCAGAGCGGGGCCTTCATGCCGATTGGCGAGATCGTCGACGAGCGCGTGCTGGTCAACTCCATCGTTGCCCTGCACGCCACGGGCGGCTCCACCAACCACACCCTGCACATGCCGGCCATCGCCCAGGCGGCGGGCAT
Source organism: Pseudomonas sp. GW822-FHT06D10 (assembly GCF_058799535.1). Lineage (NCBI taxonomy): Bacteria > Pseudomonadati > Pseudomonadota > Gammaproteobacteria > Pseudomonadales > Pseudomonadaceae > Pseudomonas > Pseudomonas sp. GW822-FHT06D10. The sequence goes on from NZ_JBXALN010000006.1 coordinate 222,792, forward strand.
CCAGCTGACCTGGCAGGACATGGCCGACCTCTCCGAGGTGGTGCCGACCCTTTCCCACGTCTATCCAAACGGCAAGGCCGATATCAACCACTTCCAGGCGGCGGGCGGCATGTCGTTCCTGATCCGCGAGCTGCTGGAAGCCGGCCTGCTCCACGAAGACGTCAATACCGTGGCCGGCCGCGGCCTGAGCCGCTATACCCAGGAACCCTTCCTGGACAACGGCAAGCTGGTGTGGCGCGACGGCCCGATCGAAAGCCTGGACGAAAACATCCTGCGCCCGGTGGCCCGGGCGTTCTCTGCGGAGGGTGGCTTGCGGGTCATGGAAGGCAATCTCGGTCGCGGCGTGATGAAGGTTTCCGCCGTGGCCCCGGAGCACCAGATCGTCGAGGCCCCGGCCGTGGTGTTCCAGGACCAGCAGGACCTGGCCGATGCGTTCAAGGCCGGCCTGCTGGAGAAGGACTTCGTCGCGGTGATGCGTTTCCAGGGCCCGCGCTCCAACGGCATGCCCGAGCTGCACAAGATGACCCCGTTCCTCGGTGTGTTGCAGGACCGTGGCTTCAAGGTGGCGCTGGTCACCGACGGGCGCATGTCCGGCGCTTCGGGCAAGATTCCGGCAGCGATCCATGTCAGCCCCGAAGCCCAGGTGGGTGGCGCGCTGGCCCGGGTGCTGGACGGCGATATCATCCGCGTGGATGGCGTCAAGGGCACCCTGGAGCTTAAGGTAGACGCCGCAGAATTCGCCGCCCGGGAGCCGGCCAAGGGCCTGCTGGGCAACAACGTTGGCACCGGCCGCGAACTCTTCGCCTTCATGCGCATGGCCTTCAGCTCGGCAGAGCAGGGCGCCAGCGCCTTTACCTCTGCCCTGGAGACGCTTAAGTGAAACTGGCCCTGGTCGGTGATATCGGTGGCACCAACGCGCGCTTCGCGTTGTGGAAAGACCAACAACTGGAGGCGATCGAAGTCCACGCCACCGCGGACTACAGCTGCCCGGAAGACGCCATCAAGGCCTACCTGCAGGACCAGGGGCTGGCCCTGGGGGCCATAGGTTCGGTGTGCCTGTCGGTGGCCGGCCCGGTCAGCGGCGATGAGTTTCGTTTCACCAACAACCACTGGCGCCTGAGCCGCCAGGCTTTCTGCCAGGCTTTGCAGGTGGACCAACTGCTGTTGGTCAACGACTTCTCGGCCATGGCCCTGGGCATGACCCGCCTGCAGCCGGATGAATTTCGCGTGGTCTGCGAAGGCGTTGCCGAGCCCTTGCGCCCGGCTGTGGTGATCGGCCCGGGCACGGGCCTCGGGGTGGGCACCCTGCTGAACTTCGGCGACGGTCGTTACATGGCCTTGCCGGGGGAGGGTGGGCATGTCGACCTGCCCTTGAGCAGTGCGCGGGAAACCCAGCTCTGGCAGCACATTCACGACGAGATCGGCCATGTCAGCGCCGAGACCGCCCTCAGCGGTGGCGGCCTGCCCCGGGTGTATCGGGCGATCTGCGCGGTGGACGGCCATGAGCCGCGGCTCGAGACTCCGGAGGCCATCACCGCGGCCGGCCTGGCCGGCGACCCGATCGCCCGGGAAGTGCTGGAGCAGTTCAGCTGCTGGCTGGGCCGGGTGGCGGGCAACAACGTGCTGACCACTGGGGGGCGTGGCGGGGTGTACATCGTCGGTGGGGTGATTCCGCGCTTTGCCGATTTCTTCATCCACAGCGGCTTTGCCAAGAGCTTTGCCGACAAGGGTTGCATGAGCGATTACTTCAAGGGCATCCCGGTGTGGCTGGTGACCGCGCCCTATTCCGGGCTCACCGGTGCCGGCGTGGCCCTGGAGCAGGCCCAGGGCTGACGCCGCCCTGGCAGGCGACCCGGCATCAGGCATAATCGCGCACCCTGCCTAACAATAAGGACGGCCCCGGTGAGTTCAGTCAGTAAGTCGATTTTGTTGGTTGACGACGATCAGGAAATTCGCGAGCTGCTGGAAACCTATCTCAGCCGCTGCGGCTTCCAGGTGCGCAGCACCGCCGACGGGGCCGGCTTTCGCCTGGCCCTCAACGAGGCGCCCAGCGACCTGGTGATCCTCGATGTGATGCTGCCGGACGAAGACGGCTTCAGCCTGTGCCGCTGGATCCGCCAGCATCCCAAGCGCAGCCAGGTGCCGATCATCATGCTGACCGCCAGCTCCGACGAGGCCGACCGGGTCATCGGCCTGGAGCTGGGCGCCGACGACTACCTGGGCAAGCCTTTCAGCCCCCGGGAGCTGCAGGCGCGGATCAAGGCCCTGCTGCGGCGCGTGCAGTTCACCCAGGAGCGGGTTGTCGGCGAGGTGCTGTGCTTCGACGAATGGCGCCTGGATGTGATCAGCCACCGGCTGTTCCACAACGATGGCGAGGAGGTGATTCTCTCCGGCGCCGACTTCGCTCTGCTCAAGCTGTTTCTCGACCATCCCCAGGAAATCCTCGATCGCGACACCATCGGCAATGCCACCCGCGGGCGTGACCTGATGCCCCTGGACCGCATCGTCGACATGGCGGTGAGCCGCCTGCGCCAGCGTCTGCGTGACACCGAAAAGCCGCCGCGGCTGATTCGCACCGTGCGCGGCAGCGGCTATCAATTGGCAGCCAATGTGGTTGCCGGCAATGGCCACTGAGGCATTGCGCAAAGTGCTGCGGCGCCTGCCGGTGCCCCGTTCCCTGCTGGGGCGGATGCTGCTTTTGACCCTGCTGGCGGTGCTGTTCGCCCAGGCGCTGTCCAGCGTGATCTGGGTTTCCCAACTGCGCGCCACCCAACTCGAAGGGCTGGTGACCAGCGCCCGCAGCCTGGCCCACTCGATGACCGCCAGCGTCAGTTACCTGCGTTCGTTGCCGGTGGCGTACCGGCCCCTGGTGCTGGACCAGTTGCGCAGCATGGGCGGTACGCGGTTTGTCGTGACCCTGAACGACAAGCCCCTGGGCATGCAGGTGCTGCCCGCCACCCCGCGCAAAGAAGCGGTGTTGCAAGCCGTGGAGCAGGTGTTGCGCCAGTCCCTGGGCAATGACGCGGATATCTCCGTGACCTTCGTCAGCCCCGATGACCTGCGGATCTTCAATGGCGGCCTCAAGCTCGACGAATTGCCGCGCTCCTGGGCCCATTACGCCCTGACCCTGGAACCGGTGAACCCGCCGGTGCTGGTGACCCAGATCCAGATGGCGCCGGGAGAGTGGCTGTACATCGCCTCGCTGTTGCCCGAGCCCTACACCAGCCTGGAAGAACAGGGCCTGCCGGCGCAGCAGGTGTGGTTCATCCTGCTCACCAGCGGTTTTCTGCTGTTGTTCATCGGCCTCTTGGTGCATTGGCAGAGCCGGCCCCTCAAGCGCCTGGCCCGGGCGGCGCGGGACATGTCCCTGGGGGCCGACGTCGAGCCGGTAGCGGAGGGCGGTGGCAGCGAGGTGGTGGAAGTGGGGCGGGCCTTCAACAGCATGCGCGAGCGCATCAGCCGCTACCTGACCGAGCGCAGCCAGCTGTTCAGCGCCATCTCCCATGACCTGCGCACCCCCATCACCCGCTTGCGCCTGCGGGTGGAATTGCTGGAGGACGAGCAACTGCAGGCCAAGTTCGGGCGCGACCTGGATGAACTGGAATTGCTGGTCAAAGGCGCGCTGCAGTGCGTCAAGGACACCGACATCCACGAGAACATCGAGCCGGTGGACCTCAATCAGGTACTCGACTGCCTGGTAGAGCCTTATCTGGCACCCAACGGCAATGGCCGCGTGACCCAACAGGGCCGGGCCCTGGCCAGCTACCCGGGCAAGCCCCTGGCGCTCAAGCGCTGCATGGGCAACCTGATCGACAATGCCCTGAAGTACGGACAGAACGCTCACCTGCACATCGAAGACGACGACAGCGGCTTTGTCCTGCATGTCGACGACGAAGGCCCCGGCGTACCGGAGCAGCGCCTGGAGCAAGTCTTCGAGCCGCACTTCCGTCTTGCTGGCCAGCAGCAGGGCTACGGCCTGGGCCTGGGGATTGCGCGCAACATCGCCCACAGCCATGGCGGCGAAGTCAGCCTGCAGAACCTGCGCGAAGGCGGCCTGCGCGTAACCCTTTACCTGCCCCGGACCTTCGACTGACCTGCCGGCCGTTGTAAGCGCTGGCTTGTGTCGGAGCTGGCTTGCCAGCGAAGGCGTCCTCAAGGGCACCGCAGCGCTCAAGGGCCTCTTCGCCGGCAAGCCAGCTCCTATGGGGGGAGTGCAATGTCACGGTTTGGTGACATTGCGCTGGTCCTTCGTTACCTGCGGTCGCAGGCGGCTTGATTAGACTCAAGCCTTCGATAAAAACAACAACAGGTCATCCATGGACGCTCTCTCCCTGCCATTCAGCAGTTGGCTGAATGCCGCTGCACATCAGGCCTGGCTCGCCGCCGAAGGCCTGCGCCTGCTGGATTTTGCCAAGGCCTCACGGCTCCCTGCGGGCTTTGGCAACCTCGATGAACAGGGCCGCCTGCCCAGCGGCGCCCAGGCCGAAACCATGAACACCGCGCGCATGACCCACAGCTTCGCCATGGCCCATATCCAGGGCCTGCCGGGTTATGCCGCTCTGGTGGACCACGGCATCGCCGCCCTCGGCGGGCCCTTGCGTGATGCCGAGCACGGCGGCTGGTTCGCCGTGGCCGGGCAGGCCGACGGCAACAGCACCAAGGCCGCCTACCTGCATGCCTTTGTCGCTCTGGCGGCCAGCTCCGCGGTGGTGGCCCAACGTCCCGGCGCCGAGCGTTTGCTGGAGGAGGCCATCGCCATCATTGACCGGCATTTCTGGAGCGAGGAGGAGGGCGCGCTGCGCGAGTCTTTCAACTGCGACTGGAGTCAGCCGGAAGCCTATCGCGGTGCCAACAGCAACATGCACGCCACCGAGGCGTTCCTGGCCCTGGCCGATGTCACCCAGGACTCGCGCTGGCTGACCCGTGCCCTGCGGATCGTCGAGCGGGTGATCCACACTCAGGCGGCGGCCAACGACTTCATGGTGATCGAGCATTTCGACCTCGCCTGGCAACCACTTCGTGACTACAACCGGGCCTTTCCCGCCGACGGTTTCCGGCCCTTTGGCACCACCCCGGGACATGGCTTCGAATGGGCGCGGCTGTTGCTGCACCTGGAGGCTTCGCGGGTGAAGGCTGGCATGCTGACCCCTGGCTGGCTGGTGCAGGACGCGCAGAAGCTGTTTGAAAGCAACTGCCGCCATGGCTGGAGCGTCGATGGCGCCCCGGGCATGGTCTACACCCTGGACTGGGACCAACGGCCAGTGGTGCGCGAGCGCCTGCACTGGACCCACGCCGAGGCCAGCGCCGCCGCTAGCGCCTTGCTCAAACGCACCGGCCAGGCTCAGTACGAGGCCTGGTACCGCTGTTTCTGGGAGTTCTGCGAGGCCCATTTCATCGACCGCAGGCACGGTAGCTGGCACCACGAACTGGGCCCGGACAACCAGCCGTCAGCCCGGATCTGGGGCGGCAAGCCGGACCTCTATCACGCCTGGCAGGCGGTGCTGATCCCGCGCCTGCCGTTGGCCCCGAGCATGGCTTCGGCATTGGCCCAGGTGTCTGTTCCGGGCCTTGTGTAACCATGTGGTGACATTTCCCCATCGCTTCGTTACTCGAATGATCGACTAGGCTGTTTAGACTCGTTTGCAGCGCAAGCACCAGACTTGCATGCATAACAACAAGAAAGGTACTTCAAATGAATGCGATTTCTCGCCTCGCCACTGTCATTTCCCTTGCCTCTCTGTTTCCCCTGAGTGCCCTCGCCGCCGACTCCAAAGGTTCCGTGGAAGTCGTCCACTGGTGGACTTCGGGTGGTGAAAAAGCCGCCGTCGATGTGCTCAAGGCTCAAGTGGAAAAAGACGGTTTCACCTGGAAGGACGGCGCCGTGGCCGGCGGTGGCGGCTCCACTGCCATGACCGTGCTGAAAAGCCGCGCCGTGGCCGGCAACCCGCCGGGTGTGGCGCAGATCAAGGGCCCGGACATCCAGGAATGGGGCAGCACCGGCCTGCTCAGCACCGATACCCTCAAGGACGTGGCCAAGGCCGAGAACTGGGACGGCCTGCTATCGCCCAAGGTGGCCAATACCGTCAAGTACGAAGGTGACTACGTGGCGGTGCCGGTGAACATCCACCGGGTCAACTGGCTGTGGATCAACCCTGCCGTGTTCAAGAAAGCCGGGATCGACAAGGCCCCGACCACCCTCGAAGAATTCTATGCCGCCGGCGACAAGCTCAAGGCCGCCGGCTTCATCGCCCTGGCCCACGGTGGCCAGCCGTGGCAGGACAGCACCGTGTTCGAAGACGTGGTGCTCTCGGTCATGGGCCCGGAGGGCTACAAGAAAGCCCTGGTGGACCTGGACCAGAAAACCCTCTCCGGCCCGGAAATGGCCAAGGCCTTCACCGAGCTGAAGAAAATCACCGGCTACATGGACCCCAACCGTGCCGGGCGTGACTGGAACATTGCCGCAGCCGACGTGATCGGCGGCAAGGCCGGCATGCAGATGATGGGCGACTGGGCCAAGAGCGAGTGGACCGCGGCCAAGAAGGTCGCCGGCAAGGACTACCAGTGCGTACCGTTCCCGGGTACCGACAAGGCCTTCACCTACAACATCGACTCTTTGGCGGTGTTCAAGCTCAAGGCCGACCGCAAGGGCGATATCGCTGCCCAGCAGGACCTGGCCAAGGTCGCCTTGGGCAAGGACTTCCAGAAAGTCTTCAGCATCAACAAGGGTTCGATCCCGGTGCGTACCGACATGCTCAACGACATGAGCGCCGAGGGCTTCGACTCCTGCGCCCAGGCGTCGGCCAAGGACTTCCTGGCAGACGAGAAGACCGGCGGCCTGCAGCCGAGCATGGCGCACAACATGGCCACTTCCCTGGCAGTGCAGGGCGCGATCTTCGACGTGGTGACCAACTTCATGAACGACAAGGATGCGGACCCGGCCAAGGCCAGTGCGCAGCTGGCTTCGGCGGTCAAGGCCGCGCAGTAATCCTTGAACCCCGCCGCCGGTACGCCGGCGGCTCACCCGTGACTGTCGCCGCCCTGCCTGTGCCCCGGCCCATGCAGCGACGGTGTGCAGCCCGGATTCACTCCTGACTGGGTTATTCCGATGAGCTCTGTGGCGGTTTTCAGCAAAGCCTCACCGTTAGATGCATTGCAGCGCTGGCTACCCAAGCTGGTGCTGGCACCGAGCATGGTGATCGTGCTGGTGGGTTTCTACGGCTACATCATCTGGACGTTCATTCTGTCCTTTACCAATTCCAGCTTCATGCCGAGCTACAAGTGGGTCGGCCTGCAGCAATACCTGCGCTTGATGGACAACGACCGCTGGTGGGTGGCGAGCAAGAACCTCGCGGTCTTCGGCGGCATGTTCATCGCCATCAGCCTGGTGCTGGGAGTGTTCCTCGCGGTGCTGCTGGACCAGCGCATCCGCAAGGAAGGCTTTATCCGCACCGTGTACCTGTACCCCATGGCGCTGTCGATGATCGTCACCGGTACCGCCTGGAAGTGGTTGCTCAACCCCGGCCTGGGCCTGGACAAGATGCTTCGCGACTGGGGCTGGGAAGGCTTTCGCCTGGACTGGCTGGTGGATCAGGACCGGGTGGTGTACTGCCTGGTGATCGCCGCGGTGTGGCAGGCCTCGGGCTTTGTCATGGCGATGTTCCTCGCCGGCCTGCGGGGTGTCGACCAGTCGATCATCCGCGCCGCCCAGGTGGACGGCGCGAGCCTGCCGACCATCTACCTGAAGATTGTCCTGCCGAGCCTGCGGCCGGTGTTCTTCAGTGCCTTCATGATCCTCGCCCACATCGCCATCAAGAGCTTCGACCTGGTGGCGGCGATGACCGCGGGCGGGCCGGGCTATTCCTCCGACCTGCCGGCGATGTTCATGTATTCCTTCACCTTCAGCCGCGGCCAGATGGGCATAGGTTCGGCCAGCGCCATGCTGATGCTGGGCGCCGTGCTGACCATCCTTGTGCCGTACCTGTATTCCGAACTGCGGGGCAAGCGCCATGACTGACTCCCTTGGCAAACCGACCCTGAACTTCAGCCGGATCGCCATCTACGCCACCCTGCTGCTGGCGGCGGCGGTGTACCTGATACCGCTGGTGGTGATGCTGCTCACCAGCTTCAAGACCCCGGAGGATATTCGCACCGGCAACCTTTTGAGCTGGCCACAGGTGGTGGACGGCATCGGCTGGATCAAGGCCTGGGACACTGTCGGTGGCTACTTCTGGAACTCGGTGAAGATCACCGTTCCGGCGGTGCTGATCTCCACCTTCATCGGTGCAATGAACGGCTACGTGCTGTCGATGTGGCGCTTTCGCGGCTCCCAACTGTTCTTCGGCCTGCTGCTGTTCGGCTGCTTCCTGCCGTTCCAGACGGTGCTGCTGCCGGCTTCGTTCACCCTGGGCAAGTTCGGCCTGGCCAACACCACCACCGGCCTGGTGCTGGTGCACGTGGTCTACGGACTGGCCTTCACCACTTTGTTCTTTCGCAACTACTACGTGAGCGTGCCGGATGCGCTGGTCAAGGCTGCGCGCCTGGACGGTGCCGGGTTCTTCACCATCTTCGGCAAGATCCTTTTGCCGATGTCGGTGCCGATCATCATGGTCTGCCTGATCTGGCAGTTCACCCAGATCTGGAACGATTTCCTCTTCGGCGTGGTGTTCGCCAGTGGCGACGCGCAACCGATCACCGTGGCCCTGAACAACCTGGTCAACACCAGCACCGGGGCCAAGGAATACAACGTTGATATGGCAGCGGCGATGATCGCCGGGCTGCCGACACTGCTGGTCTACATCTTCGCCGGCAAGTATTTCCTGCGCGGGCTGACGTCCGGCGCGGTCAAGGGGTAAGGCATGGCAACTCTCGAATTACGCAACGTCAACAAGACCTACGGTGCCGGCCTGCCGGACACCCTGAAGAACATCGAGCTGAAGATCGATGACGGTGAATTCCTGATCCTCGTCGGCCCATCCGGCTGCGGCAAATCCACCCTGATGAACTGCATCGCGGGCCTTGAGAACATCAGTGGCGGGGCGATCCTGGTGGACGACGCCGACATCAGCGGCATGAGCCCCAAGGATCGGGACATCGCCATGGTGTTCCAGTCCTACGCGCTGTACCCGACCATGAGCGTGCGCGACAACATCGCCTTCGGCCTGAAGATCCGCAAGATGCCCGCCGCCGAGATCGACGCGGAAGTGGCACGGGTGGCCAAGCTGCTGCAGATCGAGCACCTGCTCACCCGCAAGCCGGGCCAGCTCTCCGGTGGCCAGCAGCAACGGGTGGCCATGGGCCGGGCGCTGGCGCGGCGGCCGAAGATCTACCTGTTCGACGAGCCGCTGTCCAACCTCGACGCCAAGCTGCGGGTGGAGATGCGCACAGAAATGAAGCTGATGCACCAGCGTCTGAAAACCACCACGGTCTATGTCACCCACGACCAGATCGAAGCCATGACCCTGGGTGACAAGGTGGCGGTGATGAAGGACGGGATCATCCAGCAGTTCGGCACCCCGAAGCAGATCTACAACGACCCGGCCAACCTGTTCGTGGCCAGCTTCATCGGTTCGCCACCGATGAACTTCATCCCCCTGCGCCTGCAGCGCAAGGACGGCCGCCTGCTGGCCCTGCTGGACAGTGGCCAGGCTCGCTGCGAGCTGCCCCTGGGGCCCCAGGATGCCGGGCTGGAAGACCGTGAGGTGATCCTCGGCATTCGCCCGGAACAGATCGCCCTGGCCGCGGGCGAGGCCAACGGCCTGCCGACCATTCGTGCCGAGGTCCAGGTGATCGAGCCCACCGGCCCCGACACCCTGGTGTTCGTCACGCTCAATGGCACCAAGGTCTGCTGCCGCCTGGCACCGGACCAGGCCCCCGAGGCCGGGGAAACCCTGACACTGCAGTTCGATCCGGCCCGGGTGCTGTTGTTCGACGCCCAGAGCGGTGAACGCCTGGGCGCCGCCGGGGCACCGGTGACAGAGGCTCGGGGCGGCAATGTGGCGCAGTTCAAGGGTCGCTGAATCCGTGACGGATGGCCTGTCATCCGTCGCCACTGCTGTAAACCGCGTTGGATAAATCGTTAATAACAATAAAGACGAGGATGTAGGGATGAAAAAGCAACACAGCAACACCCGATTGCTCTGCCAGTTGTCGGCGGTGGCGGCCCTGGTCCTGTCCGGCAATGCCATGGCCGATGAGGCGTTCAGCGCCGATTCGAAATGGATGACCGGCGACTGGGGCGGCGAGCGCACCAAGCTGATCGAGCAGGGGATCGACATCAAGGCCGACTACGTCGGTGAAATGGGCGCCAACCTGCATGGTGGTTACAACGACGACAAGACCGGGCGCTACAGCGACCAGTTCGGCCTGGGCGTGGCGTTCGACCTGCAGAAGCTTTTGGGCTGGGACAACACCCAGGCCAAGATCCAGCTGACCAACCGTAACGGCCAGAACATCTCCAACGACCGCATCGGCGACCCGCGTGCCGGCACCTTGAGCTCCTCCCAGGAGGTCTATGGCCGGGGGCACATGGTCCGCCTGACCCAGTTGTGGGTTCAGCACCAGTTCCTCGACGGCAAGCTGGACGTCAAGGCCGGCTACTTCGGCGAAGGCGAAGACTTCAACACCTTCCCCTGCGACTTCCAGAACCTGGCGTTCTGCGGCTCCCAGGTGGGTAACTGGGCCACCGGCATCTGGTACAACTGGCCGGTCAGCCAGGCGGCGCTGCGCATCAAGTACAACATCACCCCCGAGCTGTATGCGCAAATCGGCGCCTACAACCAGAACCCGTCGCAACTGGAGCACGGCAACGGCTTCAAGCTCAGCGGCAGCGGCACCAAGGGCACCGTATTGCCGGTGGAACTGGTCTGGTCGCCGAAGCTCAACAGCCTGCCGGGCGAGTACCGCGTCGGTTACTACAAGAGCACGGCCGATGCCAATGATGTGCGCAAGGACGTCAATGGTCAGGATGCCGCGGACACCGGCGATGCCTATCGCGTGCACAACAGCAAGCACGGCTACTGGTTCGTCGGGCAGCAGCAACTCACCACGCACAACGGTGATGCTTCCCGGGGCCTGAACATCGCCGCCAACGCTACCTTCCACGACAAGGACACCAACGTCGTCGACAACTACCAGTCGCTGATGTTCGTGTACAAGGGGCCGTTCGATGCGCGTCCCAAAGATGACGTGGGCATCGGTTTTGCTCGGATCCATGTCAACGACGATGTGCGCAAGAACGCCCAGCTGATCAACGAGGACAACGGCATCAGCAACTACGACAACCCGCTGTACATGCCGCTGCGCGACACCGAATACAACTACGAGATCAACTACGGCTTCCACGTCACCAACTGGCTGACCGTGCGCCCCAACCTGCAATACATCACCCACCCGGGTGGTGTGGATGAAGTCGACAACGCGCTGGTGGCCGGCCTGAAAATTCAGTCGGTGTTCTAAGGCCGTTGCGATAAGCTCCTTCTCTCTGTGCGCATTTTGCGGATGGCCTGGGCCGTCCGCTTTTTTTTGTCGGGCCGGCGCCCCCCTCATGAGTAGCGAGACAGCATTGATTTTCAGGACTGCGGCCCATGCATGAGCATCCGCTACAACGCTTTTTCAGATCCTTGCGCGAGCGCCCGGTGTTTGCCTGGGAGCGCTATCAACTGCGTGACGTGCTGGTGATCGATCACCCGCTGTGCCAGGCGGTGTTCAGTCGTCAGGGTGCCCAGTTGCTGCACTTCCAGCCGGCCGGACAAAAGCCCTGGCTGTGGTGTGCGGCGAAGTGGCCGCAGGTGGGGGCGATCCGTGGCGGAGTGCCGGTGTGCTGGCCCTGGTATGGGCGCCATCCCAGCGAAAATGCCTGGCCTTCCCATGGCTGGGCGCGGCTGCTGGACTGGAAGCTGCTGGACAGCAGCAGTGATGAAGAGGGCGTGCGCCTGCACTGGCAATTGCAATTGTGCGACTGGAAGGTCGATCTGCATGCGCACCTGGGCCAGAGCATGGACCTGCGCCTGAGCACCGAGCACCAGGACACCGAACCCTGCCAGTTGAGCCAGGCTCTGCACGCCTACTGGCGTATTGGTGATGTCGGCGAGATAGCGCTGTCTGGGCTCGATGGCGCCCAGGGTTATGACCAGTTGAACCGTCAGGTCTGCCAGCAGCAGGGCGAGTTGCGGGTCGAGGGCGGTTGCCAGCGGGTGTTCCAGCACGAGGGTGAGTTGCAGCTCAAGGATCACGCCTGGCAGCGCGAATTGTGCATCGATACCGGTGACCATGCCGACACCGTGGTCTGGCACCCCGGCACCCGGCCGCTGCTGGGGGTGAGCTGGAACGAGGTGTCGCGGTTCGTCTGTGTCGAAGCGGCTGTGGGGGGCACCGACAGCCTGCGCCTGGCGCCCGGGGAGCAAGCGCACCTGAGCTTGCAGGCGCGCGCTGCGGGGTAGGGAGCCGGCTGGCCGGCGAACCGGCCCGGCTTCAGTTGAACTCGTCGCCCACCGGGTAGCGGCTGGCGTTGAGGCTTTCCTTGATCTTGCGCAGGTGTGGCTGGAAATCCACGCCGCGGCGCAGGGTCATGCCGGTGGCCAGCACGTCGAGCACGGTGAGCTGGATGATCCGCGAGGTCATCGGCATGTAGATGTCGGTGTCTTCCGGTAGCGGGATGTTCAGGCTCAAGGTGCTGGCCTTGGCCAGTGGCGAGTTTTCTGCGGTCAGCCCCAGCACCGAGGCGCCGTTTTCCCGTGCGATACGCGCCACTTCCACCAGTTCGCGGGTGCGGCCGGTGTAGGAAATGATCACGAACAATTCGCCGGTATGAGCCACCGACGCGATCATCCGTTGCATCAGCACATCGGCGTGGGCGGTGACGGCGAGGTTGAAGCGGAAGAACTTGTGCTGGGCGTCCAGGGCCACCGGGGCCGAGGCGCCGAGACCGAAGAAGTGGATCTGCCGGGCCTGGATCAACAAGTCCACGGCCTTGCTGATCAGGTTCGGGTCCAGGGCCTGGCAGGCGCTGTCCAGGGAGGCGATGGCGCTGCCGAAAATCTTTTGCGTGTAGGCTTCTGGGTTGTCGTCGGCCTCCACGGCACGGCTGACATAGGCCGCACCGCTGGCCAGGCTCTGGGCCAGTTGCAGCTTGAGTTCAGGGTAGCCGCTGACGCCAAAGGAGCGGCAGAAGCGATTGACCGTCGGTTCGCTGACCGAGGCAGCCTGGGCCAGGGCGGCGATGCTGAAGCGAGTCGCCTGCTGCGGGTTGAGCAGGATGACTTCGGCGACTTTACGTTCCGCCTTGTTCAGTTCTTCAAGACGGTTCTGGATCTGCTCCAGAAGGTTTCGCACTCGGTCCATTAAGGTTTCCTAGATCGGCTAGACAGGCGCTGCGGGCAGGGCCGGGAAGCGGTCAATCGAGCAAGGCGCGCCGACGGATTGTCGGTGCAGGCCTTTTGAGCTTGCTGCGATTGCGCTGCGCACCGGGTCGCTGGCGCGCCTGCAATGCGAAGTTGAGAGGTGGCCTATCCTACTGATGGCCCGGATCGACCACCACCTGGAATCTGTATTTTGTAAAAATGTTGTGTTTATTACTACATTTTTCCTTGAGTGATGCCTTGAAAAAAGGTATTTGTAGCTTAACTTGATAAAAGAACAAACATCATGCCTTCGATAACGGTTGAACCCTGCACCTTTGCCTTGTTTGGCGCGCTGGGCGATCTGGCGCTGCGTAAGCTGTTTCCCGCCCTGTACCAACTCGATGCCGCCGGTTTGCTGCATGACGACACGCGCATCCTGGCCCTGGCCCGCGAGCCTGGCAGCGAGCAGGAGCACCTGGCGAATATCGAAACCGAGCTGCACAAGTATGTCGGCGACAAGGATATCGATAGCCAGGTCCTGCAGCGTTTTCTCGCCCGCCTGAGCTACCTGCATGTGGACTTCCTCAAGGCCGAGGACTACGTCGCCCTGGCCGAACGTGTCGGCAGCGAGCAGCGCCTGATTGCCTACTTCGCCACCCCGGCGGCGGTATATGGCGCGATCTGCGAAAACCTCTCCCGGGTCGGGCTCAACCAGCACACCCGTGTGGTCCTGGAAAAACCCATCGGCTCGGACCTGGATTCATCACGCAAGGTCAACGACGCGGTGGCGCAGTTCTTCCCGGAAACCCGCATCTACCGGATCGACCACTACCTGGGCAAGGAAACGGTGCAGAACCTGATTGCCCTGCGTTTCGCCAACAGCCTGTTCGAAACCCAGTGGAACCAGAACTACATCTCCCACGTGGAAATCACCGTGGCCGAGAAGGTCGGCATCGAAGGTCGCTGGGGCTATTTCGACAAGGCCGGCCAACTGCGGGACATGATCCAGAACCACTTGCTGCAACTGCTCTGCCTGATCGCCATGGACCCGCCGGCCGACCTTTCGGCCGACAGCATCCGCGACGAGAAGGTCAAGGTACTCAAGGCCCTGGCGCCCATCAGCCCGGAAGGCCTGACCACCCAGGTGGTGCGCGGCCAGTACATCGCCGGCCACAGCGAAGGCCAGTCGGTGCCGGGCTACCTGGAGGAAGAAAACTCCAACACCCAGAGCGACACCGAGACCTTTGTCGCCCTGCGCGCCGATATCCGCAACTGGCGCTGGGCCGGTGTGCCGTTCTACCTGCGCACCGGCAAGCGCATGCCACAGAAGCTGTCGCAGATCGTCATCCACTTCAAGGAACCCTCGCACTATATCTTCGCCCCCGAGCAGCGCCTGCAGATCAGCAACAAGCTGATCATCCGCCTGCAGCCGGACGAAGGTATCTCGTTGCGGGTGATGACCAAGGAGCAGGGCCTGGACAAGGGCATGCAACTACGCAGCGGTCCGTTGCAGCTGAATTTTTCCGATACCTATCGCAGTGCACGGATCCCCGATGCCTACGAGCGGTTGTTGCTGGAAGTGATGCGCGGCAATCAGAACCTGTTTGTGCGCAAAGATGAAATCGAAGCCGCGTGGAAGTGGTGTGACCAGTTGATTGCCGGGTGGAAGAAATCCGGCGATGCGCCCAAGCCGTACGCGGCCGGGTCCTGGGGGCCGATGAGCTCCATTGCACTGATCACGCGGGATGGGAGGTCTTGGTATGGCGATATCTGATTTGCAACTGCCGGCGGGCGTGCGCGCCCACGAATTCCGCAGCCCCACGCTGCTGGCTGAAGGCCAGGCGCTGAAGGTCGCCGAGCTGCTGCGCGAGGCCATTGCCGCGCGCGGCAACGCCACCCTGGTGGTGTCCGGTGGCCGTAGCCCGGTGGCGTTTTTCCAGGCCCTGGTGAAGCAGGAGCTGGATTGGTCCAAGGTGCTGATCACCCTGGCGGACGAGCGCTGGGTGCCTGTGGAGCATGCCGACAGCAATGCGGGCCTGCTCAAGCGCTACCTGCTCCAGGGGCCGGTGGCCAAGGCTCGCTTCCTCGGCCTCTACAGTGCGGCGGCCAATCTTGAAGAGGCTGCCCTGCAAGCGGACAGTCTGCTGGCCGAACTGCCGGGCATCGATGTGCTGGTGCTGGGCATGGGGGATGACGGCCACACCGCGTCGCTGTTCCCCAACAGCCCGAACCTGGCTGAAGCGCTCAAGGTCGATGGCACTCGTCGCTGCTGGCCGATGCTGGCGCCCAGCGTGCCCCATCAGCGCCTGAGCATGAGCCGGGCATTGCTGGCTTCGGCCCGCAACAGCCTGTTGTCGATTTCCGGTCAGTCCAAGCTGACCACCCTGAGCGCCGCACTGGCTGGTGACGCTGTCGCCGAAATGCCGATTCGCGCCTTCCTGCAAACCCCGTTAGAGATTTACTGGTGCCCATGAGCCAAGGATCAGCCGCTATGACAAACCTCGCCCCGACCGTTTCCATGGCGGACAAAGTTGCCCTGATCGACAGCCTCTGCGCCAAGGCGCGGATCCTGCCGGTGATCACCATTGCCCGCGAGCAGGATGTCCTGCCGCTGGCCGATGCCCTGGCGGCCGGCGGCCTGACCGCCCTGGAAGTGACCCTGCGTTCGCAATTCGGCCTCAAGGCGATCCAGATCCTGCGCGAACAGCGCCCGGAGCTGGTGACCGGCGCCGGCACTGTGCTCGACCCGCAGATGCTGGTGGCGGCGGAGGCGGCAGGTTCGCAGTTCATCGTCACCCCGGGCATCACCCGCGACCTGCTGCAAGCCAGCGTGGCCAGCCCGATTCCCCTGCTGCCGGGGATCAGCAATGCCTCCGGGATCATGGAGGGTTATGCCCTGGGCTACCGCCGCTTCAAGCTGTTCCCGGCGGAAGTCAGTGGTGGCGTGGCGGCGATCAAGGCCCTGGGCGGGCCGTTCGGCGAGGTCAAGTTCTGCCCTACCGGCGGCGTCGGCCCGGCCAATATCAAGAGCTACATGGCGCTCAAGAATGTGATGTGTGTCGGCGGTAGCTGGATGCTCGATCCCGAGTGGATCAAGAACGGCGACTGGGCACGGATCCAGGAGTGCACGGCCGAGGCCCTGGCCCTGCTGGACTGAAGGTTCTACCCGATTCGTTGGTGTGTTCTACGGCTTTACGGTGCGCTTGGTCGGCGCACCGTTTTTTTTTGCCTGGAGAATAGCGCTGCCCGGCGCGCGGCAGGCGGGCAGGGCTTACCGGCCGGCCAGGTCGGTGAGGGCTTCGATCAACTGCTGCATATGCGCAAGGGGAGTGGTCAGCCCCGGAGTGATGCGGATGCAGGTGCCGAACCCTGCGCCATTGCGGGCCACGGTAAACAGGTTGTAGTCCCGTAGCAGGCGATCCGCCAGGGCTTGCTGGTCCTGGTGGCGGGTGAAGCGCACAGCGCTGATGGCGCAGCACAGGCGCGGGTCCTGCGGGGTCATGACTTCCAGCCCGTCCATTTCGCGCACCGCTTCGCTCCAGCTATGGCGCAGGTAGTTCAGGCGCGCGCCCTTGGCCGCTGCACCACCCATCGCCCGGTGTTCCTCTAACACCCGGGGCAGGGTCATCAGCGCCGGAATGTTTGGCGTGCTGTAGGGCGTACGGGCGCGCACGTCGTCACGGGGAAAATGGAACTCGTCCATGTCCGGGTCGATGTCTTCCAGGCGTTCGGGGTGGATATACACAAAGCCCAGGCTCAGCGGTGCGCCGATCCACTTGTGCAGGTTGAAACCGGCGAAGGCGATGCCCAGGTCGCGAAGGTCGAAGTCGATCTGGCCCAGAGCGTGGGCGCCGTCGAGGATGATGTCGACCCCGTGTTCCCGAGCGGCGGCGGCAATTGCCCGGACCGGCATCACCAGCCCGCTGCGATGGGTGACATAGGTCAGGGGCATCAGCTTGAGCCGTGGGTAGCGCTCGAAAGCGTCTTTGTAGGTGCTTGCAAGGCTGTCAAAACTGGCAGGATGCCGGTGGACGATCTCTATCACTTCGACGCCGCGCTGGCGGGCCAGCCAGCGCATGGCGCTCTTGACCGTGTCGTACTCCAGGTCGCTGAGCAGCACCTGGTCGCCCGGTTGCAGGCGGTTGTAGTTGCGGATAAGCGATTGCAGGGCGTCGGAGGCACAGCGGGTCAGGGCCACGGCGTTTTCCGGCGCCTGCAGCAGCGCCGCCAGTTGGCGGCGGATGTCCAGCGCGTCGATCTGCTCGAAGCGCTGGCGCACCAGCAGCGAGTTGCTGCGGTTCACCCACTGGATGTTGTGCTGGTACTCCTGGGCCACGCTGCGGGTCATGCGCCCGAAGTAGCCGTTTTCCAGGTTGATCGGCCCCGGCTCGATGTCGAACTGGCGAGCGATGCCCTGCCAATGATCTTCGTCGTGGGCAAGTGTGGCTGCAGTCCTTGGCATGGAGGGCTCTTTTTCAATGACGGGGTTTGGGTTTGCCATGTTTGGCCCGCAGGGGATCGAGCAGGTCGCTAAGGCCGTTGTGGTCGATTTCCTGCATCAGGGCCAGCAGGCCGCCGAGTTCGCCCTTGGGAAAACCTTCCCGGGCGAACCAGTTCAGGTAGGGGCCGGGCAGGTCGGCCAGGATGCGGCCCTGGTATTTGCCGAAGGGCATTTCCCGGGTGACCAGCAGTTCAAGAGTTTCAGGGGTCATGGCGGGGGCTGTCGTGTCATTCAAGAGCCTTGGAAAATACAGGCATTCTGCATGGAGGCCAAATGACAGATCATGCAAATAACTCGGATACAGATTTTTGTATATTTTCTAAGTAATTGAATAGTAAGGAATAAAAATATAATCCAAGTCTGGCATGGCGGGTGCAACAGTTAACTCAACTAACTCAACTCTCGAGTTAACCCAATTCTCGCAACCCACAAGGAACCAGAAAATGACTGACTTGAACAAAGAAGCTATTTCGGTACTCAACAGCCTGATCGAGACCAGCAAGGACGGTCAGGAAGGGTTCAAGACCTGTGCCGAAGACATCAAGCACCCCGAGCTCAAGGCGCTGTTCATCAAGCGCTCCACCGATTGCGCCACGGCCGCGGCAGAACTGCAGTCGGTAGTGCGCTCCATGGGCGGTGATCCGGAAACCTCCACCAGTGTCAGTGGCGACCTGCACCGTCGCTGGGTCGACCTCAAGTCCCTGGTGACCGGCAAGGACGAGGAGGCGGTGCTCAACGAAGCCGAGCGTGGTGAAGACCATGCACTGAAGGCCTACAAGGAGGCTCTGGAGAAGATCAACAAGCACAACCTGGTGGGCATTCGTGATGTGGTAGAGCGCCAGTACCACGGCGTGCAACGCAATCACGACCAGGTCAAAGCCCTGCGCAATCAGGCACGCGCCCGTTCGTAAGGGTCAAAACCTGTCAAAAACGCCAGCCAGTCTGGCGTTTTTTTATGCCGGTAATTTAATGCTGGACGGTATTTAGTTAGCTAGCTAATAATTAGCCCAGCTTCGCTGATGCCTATCGCGACTATCGTTGTGTTTGTCCTGCCAAGAGTTGCCAGCCGTGCCCATTACCCTGCAAGCCCTGCTTGCTCCCAACCTTCCTGCATTGCAGTTCGCGATCAAGACCCTGCTCGGTGGTGGGGTAGCGCTGTGGCTGGCATTGCGCTGGGGGCTGGAGCAACCGGCCTGGGCCCTGATGACCGCATTCATCGTGGCTCAGCCGCTGTCCGGCATGGTCCTGCAAAAAGGTCTGGCGCGGCTGTTGGGGACCCTGGTGGGCACCCTTATGTCGGTGCTGTTCATGGGGCTGTTCGCCCAGACCCCCTGGCTGTTCCTCCTGGCCCTGGCGCTGTGGCTGGGGTTGTGCACGGCCAGTTCGACCCTGTTGCGCAGTGCCTGGTCCTACTCCTTCGTGCTGGCCGGCTACACCGTGGCCATCATTGCCTTGCCGGCCATCAGCCATCCCCTGGGGATCTTCGACCAGGCGGTGGCCCGCTGTACGGAGATTTCCCTGGGCATCATCTGTGCCACCGCCAGCAGCGCGCTGCTCTGGCCGCTGCGCGTCGAGCGACAGTTGGCCGATCAGGCCCGCAGCGCCTGGCACAGCGGGATGCAGGCGGCCGGTGCCACCCTGGCCGGGGATGCCCAGGCCCGCAAGGGCCTGCTGGAGATCCTCGGGCGCATCGTCGCCGTCGATGCCCAGCGCGAACATGCCTGGTTCGAAGGCCCGCTGGGCCGCCAGCGGGCCCGGGCGATCGGTGGCCTGAGCCAGAAACTGTTGATGCTGCTGCGCATCTCCCGTTCGGTGCGGCGCCAGTGGAAGCAGTTGGATAGCGTCGAAGCTGCGCGGTTGCAGCCGTGGATGGATCAGGTCCTGGCGGCCCTGGACAGCGCTGATGGGGCCAGCCTGCAAGCCTTGTCGCCACGGGTGCTGGAGGCCTCCCGCGATGGGGCGATCAGCCCGGCGCAGAGTTACTGCCTGGCGCGTTTCAGCTTGTTGCTGGACACCGCCCTGGCTGCCACTCAGGCCCTTGAAGCGGTGCAGGAGGGACGCGGGGCAATGGTGCAGCCGGCGACGCTGACACCTCACCGCGACTTGTCGCTGGCCCTGGTGTTCGGCGCCCGCAGCGCCCTGGCTTTTCTGACGGTGGCCAGCTTCTGGCTGGCCACCGCCTGGCCCGCGGCCTCCGGGGCGATGCTCCTGACCTGTGTGGTCTGCAGCCTGTTCGCCAGCCGCGAGAACGGGGCGCAGATCGGCATGAGCTTCATGCGCGGGATCTTTCTGGCGGTTCCGGCAGCCTTCGTGGTGGGACAGATCCTGCTGCCCCAGTGGAGCGGTTTCCCGATGCTGGCGATGGCCATGGGCGTGCCGCTGTTCTTCGGCGCCCTGGGCATGGCCAAGCCGCAGATCGGCGCCACGGCCACTTCGTTCTGCCTGCACTTCATCGTGCTGATCTCGCCGATGAACCGCATGAGTTTCGATGTGGCCAGTTTCTTCAATAACGCCCAGGCCATGGTGCTGGGGGTGGGCGCCGCGGTGCTGGCCTTCCATCTGCTGATCCTGCGCAACCCGGCGTGGCACGGCCGGCGCCTGCTGGCTGCGACCCTGCACGACCTGGTGCGCCTGACCCGGCGCAACCTGCGGGGTGCGGAAAGCTGGTTTGGCGGGCGCATGGCCGACCGCCTGTTGCAACTGGCGCGGCATTATCCGGAACTGCCGGAGCCGGCCCGCAGCCGCTGGGACGATGGCCTGCTGGGCCTGGATATCGGCGACGAACTGATGCACCTGCGCCTGAGCCTGGCGGTGGCCCAGGTGCCGGTCGGCGCTGCGCAGCGAGCTTATTTCGAGCACCTGCAGCGCACCCTGGAACAAGGCCCGGCGGGCAGTCGTCAGGATGCCCTGGAGCAGCCCAGCGTGGCCCTGCTGGAGGCGCTGGGGCAGCAGCCGCCCAGTGATGCGTTGAAACTGGCGCAGGGCGCCGTCGTGCAATTGCAAAGCAGCTGGCGCAGTTGGTGCCGGCAGCAGGAGGAAAGTCATGGGGCTGCGTGAGTGGTCGCTGGGCGGGGTGCTGCTCAGCCCGTTCCTGATTTATGTGGTGCTGGCGCTGGTGCTGACCGGTGCCCTGCGGATGCTGGTGCGGGTAACCGGGCTGGGCCGCTGGATCTGGCACGAAGCACTGTTCGATTGTGCCCTGTACGTCTGTGTATTGACGGTCATTACGCTGGTCCTGGGGCCCTTATAAGGAGTTGATCATGCGTACACCCGTACGTGTCGTGTTTACCCTCTGCCTGGTGGCGGTGGCGATCTTTGCCGGTTATCACCTGTGGCAGTACTACATGCTGACGCCCTGGACCCGCGATGCGCGGATCCGCGCCGACGTGGTGATAGTCGCCCCGGATGTGTCCGGCTGGGTGCGCGAGCTCAAGGTGGCGGACAACCAGCCAGTCAAGGCCGGCGAGCTGTTGCTGAGTATTGACCGCGACCGTTTCGAGGCCGCCCTGGAAAAAGCCCAGGCGGTGGTGCAGACCCGCCAGCAGCAGTTGAGCCTGCGCGAACATGAAGCCAGCCGCCGCGCTGCTCTTGGCCCCCAGGCCATCAGCGCCGAGCTGCGCGAGAACGCCCAGATCAACGCCGGCATCGCCCGTGGCGAGCTGCGCCAGGCCCAGGCCGAGGCCAAGGTCGCTGAATTGAACCTGGCCCGTAGCCAGGTGCATGCGCCCCGTGACGGGCATATCACCAACTTGCGCCTGGCCGAGGGCAACTACGTCAATGCCGGGCAGCCGGTGATGGCGCTGATCGATGACTCGACCTTCTATGTCCAGGCCTATTTCGAGGAAACCAAGTTGCCGCGGATCCAGGTCGGCGACCCGGTGAAGGTCTGGCTGATGAGCGCCGGTGATGCCCTGCAAGGCCATGTGGAAAGCATCAGCAGGGGGATCACCGACCGTAATGCCACGCCTGACGGGCAACTGCTGGCGGAAGTGGAGCCGACCTTCAACTGGGTACGCCTGGCCCAACGGATTCCGGTGCGGATCAAGCTCGACAAGGTGCCCGAAGGCATCAACCTGAGCGCCGGCATGACAGCCAGTGTGCAAGTGGAGGAGGGCGGCAAACAGTAGGAGCCGGCTTGCCGGCGAAAGCGCCGGCATCGCCTTCGCCGGCAAGCCGGCTCCTGGGGAGCGAGGCTCAGCCGATGGTGATGGCTGGCAGGGTGGTCAGGGTCACGGTCTGCTTTCTGCGCGGAGCGGCGATTTCGGCTTCGCCGTCCACAACCAGTTCATCGTGCTGGTTGAATACGCGAGTGGCGATGCGCACGCGGAACTTGGGCAGTTTTTCGAGGATCTCCAGGCGCACGGTCAGGGTGTCGCCAATCTTCACCGACTTCTGGAAGGTCATCTGCTGGCCGATGTAGATGGTGCCCGGGCCAGGCAGCTCGCAGGCCACGGCGGCACTGATCAGCGCGCCGCTGAACATGCCGTGGGCGATGCGCTCCTTGAACGTGGTGGCGGCGGCGAACTCGGGGTCCAGGTGCACTGGGTTGTGGTCGCCGGACATGGCGGCGAACAGCTGGATGTCACGCTCCTCGACGGTCTTGCTGTACTGGGCGGTCTGGCCGACTTCCAGGGCTTCGTAAGGCGTGTTGGTTACCTGGGTCATGTTGCTGAAATCCTCTGACAGATAAATAAGCGCACTGGCTGCGCACCGGCTATTCCGACCGTGGTGGCCGGCGGTGCTGCAGGGCCTGGTCGAGCCAGGCCAGCACGTCGTGGGTCACTTGGTCACGGTTGCTTTCGTTGAACAGCTCATGACGTGCCTGGGGGTAGATATTGAGTTGCAGGCACTGGCTGCCGGCCTCGCGCAACGCGTTGGCCAGATCCTTGAGACGCTTGCCAGCGCTCACCGGATCACATTCACCACCCATTACCAGCAGCGGCAGGCCCGGATCGATCTGCTTGAGGTTGGCAATCTTGCTGATTTGCTGCAGCCCACCCAGCAGATCGATCCACAACTGGTTGGTGCAACGAAAGCCGCACAATGGATCGGCCACGTACTTGTCGACTTCCGCCGGGTCGCGGCTGAGCCAGTCGAAGGCGGTGCGATTGGGTTTGAACGCCTTGTTGAACGACCCGAAGGACAGCCATTCGATCAGTGCGCTGCGCCCCTGGCCGCCCTGGCGCCAGCGTTCGATGCGGGCGATCAGGCTGGCGGCGCGGTACAGCGCCACCGGCTGGAAATTCGAGCCGCTGAGAATCGCCCCGTGCAGGCTGGCGCTGTGATGTTGCAGATAGGCCTGGGCGATGTAGCTGCCCATGCTGTGGCCCAGCAGCACGATGGGCGTGCCGGGGTGCTGCTGGCCGATGTGCTGGTTGAGGCTGGCCAGGTCGCCGACCACCTTGCTCCAGCCGTTCTGGTCTGCGTAGTGGCCCAGCACCCCCTGTTCCGCCGTCTTGCCGTGGCCTCGCTGGTCGGGGGCGTAGACGGCATAGCCTTCGGCGCACAAGGCCTGGGCCAGGCGCGCGTAGCGCCCGCTGTGCTCGGCCATGCCGTGGGACAGCAGGACCACCGCCTTGAGTGGCGGTTCGGGCAGCCACTGGTTGACGAAGAGGCGGTGGTGGTCGCTCGTGGTCAACCAGAACGTGTCATGGGTCATGGCGATTCCTTTGCTCGAAGACGCTGCAATTTATAGCGCATCGGTGCCTGGGCGTCTGATTCGCGCGCCTGTTGGAAGCAAGATTCACAAAATTAATGACACACTTGCGCATATTTGCCTGAATCGCCATAGCTGCTAACGTCCGAGGAGCCCCGCCCCTGAGAGCGTTGCAGTGGCGGCCCGGACAGCTCAGGTACAAGAGAGGACAAGAATAATGCAACCTGATTTCTGGAATGATAAGCGCCCCGCTGGCGTCCCCAACGAGATCGACCTGGGGGCCTTCAAGTCGGTGATCGAGGTGTTTGAGCGTTCCTGCAAGAAATTCGCTGATCGCCCGGCCTTCAGCAACATGGGCGTGACCCTCACCTACGCCGAGCTGGAACGCTACAGCGCGGCCTTCGCCGGTTATCTGCAAAGTCATACCGATCTGGTTCCGGGAGACCGTATTGCGGTGCAGATGCCCAACGTTTTGCAGTACCCGATCGCGGTATTCGGAGCCTTGCGCGCAGGGCTGGTGGTGGTCAATACCAACCCGCTGTACACCGCGCGGGAGATGCGCCACCAGTTCAAGGATTGCGGGGCCCGGGCCCTGGTCTACCTGAACATCTTCGGCCAGAAGGTCCAGGAAGTGCTGGGGGATACCGATATCCAGTTCCTGATCGAGGCCCGGATGGGCGACATGATGCCCAGCGCCAAGGGCTGGCTGATCAATACCGTTGTGGACAAGGTCAAGAAGATGGTGCCGGCCTACCACCTGCCCCAGGCCATTTCCTTCAAGAGTGCCCTGCGCCTGGGGCGTGGCCAGAGCATCAAGCCACTGCAGGTGGGCCACGACGATGTTGCGGTGCTGCAGTACACCGGGGGCACCACCGGCCTGGCCAAGGGCGCGATGCTGACCCACGGCAACCTGGTGGCCAACATGCAGCAGGCGCGGGCCTGCCTAGGCCAGCATGGGCCCGACGGTCACACCCAGTGGCGCGAAGGCCAGGAGGTGATGATCGCGCCGCTGCCGCTGTACCACATCTATGCCTTCACCGCGAACTGCATGTGCATGATGGTGACCGGCAACCACAACGTGCTGATCACCAACCCGCGGGACATCGGCGGCTTCATCAAGGAGCTGAAGAAGTGGCGTTTTTCTGCGCTACTGGGGCTCAACACGCTGTTTGTGGCACTGATGGATCACCCGGATTTCAAGAACCTGGATTTTTCCAATCTGAAGCTCACCAACTCTGGCGGCACGGCCCTGGTCAAGGCTACCGCCGAGCGCTGGCAGAAGCTGACCGGCTGCCGGATCACCGAAGGCTACGGGTTGACCGAAACCTCGCCGGTGGCCTGTACCAACCCCTATGGCGAGCGTTCGCGGCTGGGCACCGTCGGCCTGCCGGTACCGGGCACCACCTTGAAGATCATCGATGACCAGGGCGTCGAGCTGCCGCTGGGCGAGCGAGGCGAGCTGTGCATCAAGGGCCCGCAGATCATGAAGGGCTACTGGAACAAACCCGAGGCCACCGCCGAAGTGCTGGACGCCGAGGGCTGGTTCAAGTCCGGTGATATCGCGGTGATCGATCCGGACGGTTTCGTGCGCATCGTCGATCGCAAGAAGGACATGATCATCGTCTCGGGTTTCAACGTGTACCCGAACGAGATCGAGGATGTGGTCATGGCTCACCCGAAAGTCGCCAACTGTGCAGTCATCGGCATACCGGACGAGCGTTCCGGCGAGGCGGTGAAGCTGTTTGTGGTGCCGCGTGAGGCGGGGGTCAGCCTTGAAGAGCTCAAGGCCTACTGCAAAGAGAATTTCACCGGCTACAAGGTGCCCAAGCACATTGTGCTGCGTGACTCTTTGCCGATGACCCCGGTGGGCAAGATCCTGCGCCGCGAGTTGCGCGATATCGCTTGAGCCCAGGGCTTTTACCTGGCGGGCAAGCCGGTTGGCGCAACCGGCTTGCCCGCTCTGCATTCCGAGGGGCGCAAAGCCCCGGGCCAGAGCGGAATTCAGGTGGGTAGAATTTTTACTCTAAAAGTGACTATTAAAGTGTCTTGAGTCATTTTTGTGACTATTCAGGCCTTCTTTGGCTCTAGTCGGCCTTTTCCAAAGCTGCTACTCTCGGCGCGCTTTGTGACTTCTCGGCCTAAGTAAAAGCCAGACTCACCAACAATAGACACCAATAAAAAACACAGACAAATAATAATCGCATCAAATGCGGTGATGAATTCGCGTTGCTGAGGAGTGGGCTTCCATGATCGAAGACTTTTGGAAGGATAAGTACCCAGCTGGGATTGCTGCCGATATCAATCCAGACGAGTATCCGAATATTCAGGCGGTGTTGAAGCAGTCCTGCCAACGTTTCGCTAACAAACCGGCCTTTAGCAACCTCGGCAAGACAATCACCTACGGTGAACTGTACGAACTGTCCGGGGCCTTTGCCGCGTACCTGCAGCAGCATACCGATTTGCAGCCCGGCGATCGAATCGCCTTGCAACTGCCCAACCTGCTGCAATACCCGATCGCGGTATTCGGTGCGATCCGCGCCGGCCTGATCGTGGTCAATACCAACCCGCTGTACACCGCGCGGGAAATGGAACACCAATTCAACGACTCCGGCGCCAAGGCCCTGGTCTGCCTGGCCAACATGGCCCACCTGGCAGAGGCCGTGGTACCCAAGACCGGGGTCAGGCACGTGATCGTCACCGAAGTGGCGGACCTGCTGCCGCCGCTCAAGCGCCTGCTGATCAACAGCGTGGTCAAGTACGTGAAGAAGATGGTGCCGGCCTATCACCTGCCCCAGGCCGTCAAGTTCAATGACGTTCTGCGCAAGGGCCATGGCCAGCCAGTGCAGGAAGCCAACCCTGCCAGCAGCGACGTGGCAGTGCTGCAATATACCGGTGGCACCACCGGGGTCGCCAAGGGCGCCATGCTGACCCACCGCAACCTGGTGGCCAACATGCTGCAGTGCAAGGCGCTGATGGGCTCAAACCTCAATGAAGGCTGCGAGATCCTCATCACCCCGCTGCCGCTGTACCACATCTATGCGTTCACCTTCCATTGCATGGCCATCATGCTCATGGGCAACCACAACATCCTGATCAGCAACCCGCGGGACTTGCCGGCGATGGTCAAGGAGCTGTCGAAGTGGAAGTTCAGCGGCTTTGTCGGCCTCAACACCCTGTTTGTCGCCCTGTGCAACAGTGAAGCGTTCCGCAAGCTGGATTTCTCGGCGCTGAAAGTCACCTTGTCCGGTGGCATGGCCCTGCAACTGGCGGCGGCCGAGCGTTGGAAGGAAGTGACCAACTGCCCGATCTGCGAAGGCTACGGCATGACCGAGACCAGCCCGGTGGCCACGGTCAACCCGATCCAGAACATCCAGATCGGCACCATCGGCATTCCGGTGCCTTCGACCCTGTGCCGGGTGGTGGACGACGCCGGGGAAGAGCTGCCCCTGGGCGAAGTCGGCGAACTGTGCGTGAAGGGCCCGCAGGTGATGAAGGGCTACTGGCAGCGCCAGGATGCCACCGATGAAGTCCTCAACAGCGAAGGCTGGCTGAAGACCGGTGATATCGCGCTGATCCAGCCCAATGGCTACATCCGCATCGTCGACCGCAAGAAGGACATGATTCTGGTCTCCGGTTTCAACGTCTATCCCAATGAGCTGGAAGACGTACTGGCCTCGCTGCCGGGCGTGCTGCAGTGCGCGGCGATCGGCGTGCCGGACGAGAAATCCGGTGAGACCATCAAGATCTTCATCGTGGTCAAGCCGGGCGTGACCCTGACCAAGGAGCAGGTGATGGCGCACATGCGTGCCAATGTCACCGGCTACAAGGTGCCCAAGGCTGTTGAGTTCCGCGATGCGTTGCCAACCACCAACGTCGGCAAGATCCTGCGCCGCGAGCTGCGTGACGAAGAGCTGAAGAAGCTCGGCGTGAAGAAGTAAGCCGCAGCGCCCACAAAAAAGCCCCGCCAGTGCGGGGCTTTTTTATTGGGCGGCGCCCGCCTTACTGCTGGAACTGGGCGAAGCTCACGCCGGTGCCGGCCGGGCGCACGTCCTTGAGGAAGGAGTCCTTGTCGGCGCTCAACTCCAGGCTCAGGGCAGCCTTGCGCTTGCCTTCGTTGCGGATCACCAGGCCTTCGAGTTTTTCCCGCAGGAACACCGTAGGCACTTTCAGGTGCAGCAGTTGATCGGTGTCCGGGGTGTGCAGCAGCAGGTGCACCCATTCGTACTGACCGATGGCCAGGCGGGTGACCAGGATATCGAACCACCAGATATTGCGGTTGCGGTTCAGCTCCGCGAAGTGGCAGTTGTTGACGCCCAGCACCGCACCGCCCAGTTCCTGGTTCCTGCGGGCGATAGCCTGCTTTTTATCGAGTTTCATAACGTTCCTACGGGGATTGGATCTTCAGTGCTTGGCCTGAACAGGGGGAGCATTCTCCCGGGTTGCCCGGCAAACATAAAGCGCTACCTGGGCGGCGCGATGAAATGCCCGGAAAAAATAATTGAAACTCTGCGCGAAAGCCGCGGGTCAACCTTGGGTAACGACGCAATCCCCTTTGTTCGATCAATGAATGTTCTACGGAGAAATACCATGGGCAGCACAGCGGATAAGGCAAAAGGTCTGGCTAACGAAGCCATCGGTAACGTCAAGCAAGGTGTCGGCAAAGCCACCGACAACACCAAGCTGCAGGCTGAAGGCAAGCTGCAGGAGAAGAAAGGCGAAGCCCAGCAAGCGGTGGGCAAAGCCAAGGATGCAGTGAAAAAGACCATCGACAAGGCCTGAAAACGGCCTGTTCGATGACCCACTGCAGCGGCCATCCACGGATGGCCGTTTTCATGTGAGGTGTGGGTGAGAGAGTGGAATCGGCCACTGGAAATGGTTGCGGTTCGCCAACTAGGCTAATTTGTTGTAGAAAACGCCCCCTGAGTCGCTATCGACTTCAACCTTTTTGCGGCGAAAGGAGACGCTATGATTTTTCCGGACCTCAAAGGTTTGCCCCTGCACCGGGTACTGATCCGCACGGTGAATGAGTTCATCGCGGACGAGATGTCCACCTACGCCTCGGCACTGGCCTACCAGATGCTGTTCTCGCTGTTCCCCTTCATTCTGTTCCTGATCGCCCTGATCGGTTTCCTCCATCTGCCGGACTTCTTCACCTGGCTGCGCCTGCAGTCGGAGCTGGTGCTGCCCCACGAGGCCCTGGAGCAGGTCAACCCGGTCATCGATCAGTTGCAGCAGTCCAAGGGTGGCCTGCTGTCCATCGGTATCGTCATCGCCCTGTGGACCGCTTCGGCGGGTGTACGCCTGATGATGAGCGCGATGAACGCCGCCTACGACGTGGTCGAGGGGCGGCCGATCTGGAAGCGCTTCCCGCTGTCGGTGTTCTACACCGTGGGCATTGCCGGCATGCTTCTGGCCGCCGCGGCGCTGATGGTGCTGGGGCCGCAGGTGATGGCCTGGCTGGCGGGGCAGGTGGGCCTGGAGGACTTCATCGTCACCCTGTGGACCATCCTGCGCTGGCCGGTGATCGTGCTGCTGATGATGGTGGCCGTGGCCCTGATGTACTACGTGATGCCCGATGTGCAGCAGAAATTCCGTTTCATCACCCCGGGCTCGGTGCTGGCGGTGGTGGTATGGATCGTCGCTTCCCTGGGTTTTGCCTACTACGTGAAGACGTTCGCTAACTACAACGCCATGTATGGCAGTATCGGAGCGATCATCGTGCTGTTGCTGTACTTCTATATCTCCGCCGCGGTGCTGTTGCTGGGAGCGGAGATGAACGCGGTGATCGAACACATGTCGGCCGAAGGCAAGGACCCTGGCGAAAAGGACTTTGACCAGCACGACGAAAAACAACACGTTTCGGGACTGGGCCGGGACCACTCGCTCAAGCCGACCACTGACGAAGCCTGATCATGATCCGTGAAATCCTCAAGATGGGCGATGAGCGCCTGCTGCGCATCGCCCCGCCGGTACCGCCGGAAATGTTCGACAGCCCCGAGCTCTGGGAACTGATCGACGATATGTTCCAGACCATGGAAAGCGTGGGTGGCGTCGGCCTGGCGGCGCCGCAGATCGGTGTCGACCTGCAACTGGTGATCTTCGGCTTCGAGCACAGCGAACGTTATCCGGAAGCCGAAGCGGTGCCGCAAACCATCCTCATCAATCCGCTGATCACGCCCTTGAGCCCGGTGCTGGAAGAGGGCTGGGAAGGTTGTCTCTCGGTTCCCTGCCTGCGCGGCGCGGTGCAGCGCTACCAGCACATCCGCTACGAAGGCTTCGACCCCAGGGGCGAGCCCATTGTGCGCGTGGCCTCGGGTTTCCACGCCCGGGTGGTGCAGCATGAGTGCGATCACCTGATCGGCCGGCTGTACCCCTCGCGGATCAGCGATTTCAGCAAGTTCGGCTTCACCGAAGTGCTGTTTCCCGACCTCGACCCCAACGCCGACGAATAAGCCCCGGCCCGCCCGGCGTCAGGGCCTCGACCCAGGCCGGTCGATGGCCATGGCCAGCAACGGTTTGCTGCGCTGGTAGCGGGCCAGCCGTTCGTTCAAGGCGTGTGGCAGGCAGGTTGTGCTGCAGAAGCCCATCGACCGGTACAGGGCCTGCAGGTCCGGATGGCAGAACAGCCAGACCGGGCCTTCGACGCTTTGCACGGCCTGCCCCACCAGCTGGGTGGCCAGCCCCTGGCCGCGACTGGTCGGGGCGACGAACAGGCCCGTCAGCCAATAGCCTTCAGCTGTCGGGCTCAGGCTCATGCCAGCGATGATTTCACTGCTTCTGGCAACCCAGAGCTGGCCCTCGGAAGCGGCGCGCATGGATGACCGGTGCTGGCGATAGAACTTGTTCAGCAAGGGCCGTTCAACCTCGGCAAGCAGGTTGATCTGGAGGTCGGGCATGAGGTTTCCGGATTTGGCAACAGGGGCCGGCGGATTATAAAAGAACCCTGGCCGACTATAGGTGCTATACCTGAAGCCTTTCCCGCATCAGTGGAGTGAACGTCATGTCCAAAGGTATGAACGCCAAGAAAAATGCCAAGAAAAAGCCGGCAAAGAGCGCAGACGAGAAACGCGCCGAGAAAAAGGCCAAGAAGACCGAAGTGAATATCTTCGGCCACTGATCACTTTGACGAAGCCCGCCCCGCGGGCTTCGTGTTCTCTCCCCTCAGGCCAGTTCCAGCGCCAGGGCATCGCGTACCGCCGCTCGCTGTTCGACCCGGGCCTGGAACCGCGACAGCGCCGGCCAGTTCGCCAGGTCGATGGCGAACAATGCCGTCCAGCGCAGGACGGTGAACAGGTAGGCATCGGCGATCCCGAACTGCGCGCCTTGCAGGTAGTCCTGGTGTTCCAGCGTCTGCTCGAGCAAGGCCAGGCGCTTGAACAACTTCTGCTTGAACACCTCTTTCACCCCATCATCGAACCCCGGATTGAACAGCCAGCCCATGATCCCGTGCACTTCGCTGGTGATGAAGTTCAGGGTTTCCTGCAGGCGCACCCGCTCCCAGCTACCATTGGCCGCGGCCAGGCCGGACTCGGGCTTGAGGTCGGCGAGGTATTGCAGGATGGCCGGGCCTTCAGTGAGGACCTGGCCATTGTCCAGTTGCAGCGCGGCTACGTAGCCCTTGGGGTTGATGGCGAGGAAGTCCCGGCCGTCGGCGGTGCGCTTGCTGCGGTTGTCGACGCGGATGGCCTCGAACGGCAATTGCAGCTCGCGCAGCACGATATGGGAGGCCAGGGAGCAGGCTTGTGGGGCGTAGTAGAGTTTCATCGGCAGGTCTCTGGTGAACGTGCGAGCCAGTGTCGTGCAAGGTGGCAACATGGGTAAAATTAATCTTTCAGAACACTGCCATAAGGACAGCTACTGCCATGATGAACCTGATGCACTGGCGCCTGCTGGTGGCGATTGCCGAGTGCGCCACCATCACCCGGGCCGCCGAGCAGGTGGGCATGACCCAGTCCGGGGCCAGCCAGGCCCTGGCCCAGATGGAGGACATGCTCGGGGTGCAGCTGTTTGTCCGCGAGAGCCGCCAGGCGCTGCCCACGGCGATCGGTTTGCAGGTGCTGGCCCAGGCGCGGGTGATGCTCGAGGCCCTGGCCGAGGTCCGCCGGCAGGTGGACGCGGCGCGGGGCATTCCTCAAGGCAGTGTGCGACTGGCGGGCTTTCCCATGGTCCTGGCGACTTTCCTGCCGCCGTTGCTGCGGCGTTTCAAGCAGCTGTATCCGGGCATCGAGGTGGTGCAGCTGGAGGTCAGTGATGATGAGGTCGAAACGCTGCTAGAGGCGCAACTGGTGGACCTTGGGGTCGTGCTCAACCCGGCCCCCGAGCGCCGCTCTTGGTTGCTGGGGCGTGATTCGTGGGTCGCGGTACTACCTGAAGATCACCCCTGGCAGGCCTCGACCATCGACCTTGAAACCTTGCTGGCGCAGCCCTTTGTCCTGGCCACCGGGGGCTGTTCGGTGAATGCCCGCAGCCTGGCCGCCGAGGCCGGGATCCCCCTGGCCGACGTCCGGGTGGAGGTGCGGGAATGGAACAGTGCCTTCAGCCTGGTGCGCGAGCGGCTGGGAGTGACTCTGGTGCCACAGAGTACGTTACCGGTGCAGCGCGAAGGGTTGCGGGTGCTGGAACTGAGCACAGGAGTGGAGCGGGAGTTCGCCCTGGTAGCGGCGCCGGGGCGGGAGTCGAGTGTTCTGGTCCAGGCGTTTCTGTCGACCCTCGAAGAGTTTTAGTGCGGGAGCTTCCCGGGCTTTGCCACAGGCTCTGTTTATGTCTTGTTTGTTACTTGTCGCGAATGCACTTCAATACCTCGAAAGTTGTGAAAACAGACTGACTAGTGGCCTTGCATAGAGACTGCGGCTGTCTATGCTCAATTGTGAAAATTCGTATCTGTTGGCCTATGAGTATCCGTCCCGAGCGGCCTGCGCCGATGTAACCGGTATGCGTGCGACCTTCATCCAGGGCGCAGTATTGAATTCATGAATAAAGGCGAGAGTGCGCAGTTAGAGGCACCGCAGTATCAGGAGTGTCGATTTAGATGGAGTTTCTTAACTTTGTTAGGTCAGGCCCGGAAATGGGGCATCAAGTAAAGGATGGCTTGATAAGAGCGTTGCAACATGGACTCTCCGATTAAACATCATTTATCACCTGACACTTCCTCTCTCATATGGAGGGAGGCGCTTGCCCTGTTTTATAGATCGTTGTGGTGGATCAGTTGAAAGACTAGAAACTTCCGTCAATCAAAAGACAGCGTTGAAGGTGATACAACCATGTTTAACCTACATCACAAGGCTGACCTGCTGGAAATCGAACGATTCAACTGTGCGCTGAGCGAGGCCAACGCCAAGTTGGCGGCGATCAGTCGTTCCATGGCGATGATCGAGTTCTCGCCCGATGGCATCGTGCTGGATGCCAATGAAAACTTCTGCCAGGTCATGGGCTACTCCGCAGAAGACATACGTGGCAAGCATCACCGGATTTTCTGTGAGGAAGAGTTCTATCGCAGCGAGGAGTACAGCAAGCTGTGGCGCGACCTGGGGCGTGGCGAACCGGTCAGCGGGACTTTTCTGCGCCTGGACAAGCGTGGCCGGGAGATCTGGCTCGAAGCCAGCTACATGCCGGTGTTCGATGCCGATCGTCAGGTGCGCAGTGTGATCAAGGTGGCGTCGGACATCTCCGAACGCATCCATGTCGAACATGAGAACCAGAGCCTGCTGAACGCTATCGGCCGTTCCATGGCCATCATCGAGTTCAGCCCGGACGGCAGGATCATCACCGCCAACGACAACTTCCTGAAGACCATGCAGTACACCCTGAATGAAATCGTTGGCCAGCATCACAGCATGTTCTGCCACCGTTCCGAGGCTGAATCCCCGGAGTACAAGCAATTCTGGGCTTCGTTGAACCGTGGCGAGTTTCACTCCCATCGTTTCGAGCGGGAAAACAAGTATGGGCAGACGGTGTTTCTCGAAGCCTCCTACAACCCGCTGTTCGATACCAAGGGCCGCCTGTACAAGGTGGTGAAGATCGCCAGCGACATCACCGATCAGATGACCACCTTGCGCTCCGCCGCCGAGTCCGCCCACAGCACCTCGGTGCAGAACGACGCCTGTGCGCAGAAGGGCTCGGAGGTGGTGCAGCAGACCGTGGAAATCATTCAGCAGATTTCCCATGACCTCAATGAAGCGGCCCACAGCATCGATGCGGTGAGCAAGCAGTCGGACATCATCGGCAGCATCGTCCAGACCATCCGCGGGATCGCCGACCAGACCAACCTGCTGGCCCTCAACGCGGCCATCGAGGCCGCCCGTGCCGGTGAGCACGGACGCGGTTTCGCCGTGGTCGCGGACGAGGTGCGCAGCCTGGCGGCGCGCACCAGCCAGGCGACGGTGGAAATCGTCGAGGTGGTGCGCAAGAACCACGACCTGTCGACGAGCGCGGTGACCAGCATGCAGTCGAGCCTGAGCCGCACCGGGCTCGGGGTCGAACTGGCGAATGAGGCGGGGGAGGTGATCCTGGAGATCCAGCAGGGCTCGCGGCACGTGGTGGATGCCATCAGCCAGTTCAACTCGACCCTGCAGTTGCAGTAGCCGGTTTTCGCCGGGCACAAAAAAGGGTTCCCATGGGGAACCCTTTTGCGTCCAGCGGGGTTACAGCGCGGCGAGGAACTTCTCGTCCACCGGTTTGGCGCTGTCCTTGGCGTCTTTCTCTTCCTTGGCCAGTTGCATCTTGTCCTGCAGGCGCTGGGCAATTTCCTGGTTGATCGCCAACTGGCGCTCTGGCGGCAGGTTCTTCAGGTCTTCCTCGGTCAGCCCCATGTCCTTGAGGATGCTGTCGCGCAGGCGCTGTTCCGGGGTCTTGCTCATGTAGTCCTTGAACTCGCTCAGCGCACCGGTTTCCGTCGCGCTGGTAGCCTGCGCGGCGCTGGCGGTCGGTGGCGTGGCCTGGAGCAGCACGCGGGTCTTGGCGAAGGCGGCGTTGACGTTGTCGTCCACGCTGTTGGCCTGCTGGCTGGAGGACTGGGACGCCGGATAGGTCACGGAGTTCTGGGCCTGTTGCAGCATGCCGCTGTACAGCGCGCTGGCGGCTGCGGTAGTCGGGTCCATATCGGTGCGCGAGGTGGGCTGCACCGAAACGGATTTCTGGGCGTTGACCAACATGATCGGGAACCTGTGTAAGAGAACTAGGCTGAGGTTTTAGCAAGTTCCATGCCGATTGATACGCCCTTGTATATCAAGGGCTTGGCTCAAGACGCCGGTCGTGGCTGCCAGCAAGCGGACAAGTCTTGCCGCTTTCAGGCAACCGCTGCCGGCGCCGTCTTCATGCGTGGGCAATGTCTTCCAGGGCCAGGTTGCGGGTGCGCGGCCCGAAGCGGCCGATGGTCAGGATCACGATCAGCATGCTGCTGACGATAAAGGCCAGGACCCCGGGCGTGCCGAAATGCTCGAGGAAAAAGCCCACCAGCAAACTGCTGAACACCGTCGACAAGCGGCTGAACGAGTAACAGAAGCCCACCGCCCGGGCGCGAATGTTGGTGGGGAACAATTCGCTCTGGTAGGAGTGGTAGCTGAAGCTCAGCCAGGCATTGCAGAAGGTGATCATCACCCCGCAGACAATCAGCCCCAGGGCGCTGCTCTGCAGGGCGAACAAGGTGCCGAAGGTCATGGCGCCCAGGGCCGAGCCGACGATCTGCCACTTGTTCTCGAAGCGGTTGGCGAAACGCACGAACAGCAGCGGCCCCAGGGGGTAGGCCAGGGTGATGATGAAGGCGTACAGCAGGCTGTGGGTGACGCTCACGCCCTGGCCCGACAGCAGCGCCGGCAGCCAGTTGCCGAATCCGAAGAAGCCGATGGCCTGGAACACGTGAAACACGATCAGCATCAGGGCCCGGCGGCGGTAGGGCGGTTGCCAGATATCGGCGAAGCGCCCACGGCCCTGGATATCCACGGCCTGGGGTTCGGGCTCATCCAGCGGCTTGGCGTAGTCCCGGGCGCAGCGGGTCTCGAGGCCTTGCAGGATCCGGTCGGCTTCGTCGAAGCGCCCGTGCTGGGCGAGCCAGCGTGGCGACTCCGGCAAGCGTGAGCGCAACCACCAGATGAACAGGGCGAACACCGCGCTGGCCAGCACCACCCAGCGCCAGCCGGAGATCCCCCAGGGCGCCTGGGGCACCAGCCACCAGGACATCAGCGCCACTGCCGGCACCGACAGGAACTGCACGAAAAAGGCAAAGGCGAAGGCCGAGCTGCGCATGCGCTTGGGCACCAGTTCGCTGAGGTAGGCGTCGATGGTCACCAGTTCGATGCCCAGGCCGATGCCCACCAGGAATCGCATGCAGATGATCCCCAACGCCGTGCTCTGCAGCCCCATCAGCACCGTGGCCAGGGTGTACCAGATCAGGGCGAAGGTGAAGATCGCCCGGCGTCCGAAGCGGTCGGCTATCGGGCTCAGCAGGCTGGCGCCGAGGAACAGGCCGAGAAAGGTCGCCGAGGCGAAGGCCGCCTGGTCGGAAAAACCGAACACCCCCTGGTTGCCGCTGGCGAAGATCCCGTCGCGGATCAGCCCCGGGCTGATGTAGGCGGTCTGGAACAGGTCGTACAGCTCGAAAAAACCGCCAATGGACAGCAGCGCCACCAGGCGCCAGATCGTGGCCACGGCAGGCAGGCGGTCGATGCGCGCGCTGATGCCGGCGGCGCGTTGAGGGTCGAGGTCGCTGGTGAGCGGGGCAGAGGCGGGCATGCAGGGAATTCCACAGGACACAGAGCGGAAATCTTAGCCTGCTAACGGAAACCAAGGATTGTGAATCCACGTGCGTAAACCGGAGGATGCGCTGATTTATTGTCGTATTTCGTTACATCTGCCGGATTTATAGCGCAACGCCGGGCACCCGCGCGTGACGGCGTGTGCCCGGTGGTGGCTCAGTAGGTGATGGGAATGCCGAAATCTTCCTGGAAGGCATCGTCCACCGGTTCGTAGCCCAGCACCCGGGTGGTTTCGCTGAGGTCCAGGCGCTTGAAGCGATTGTTGGAAATGCCGTGGCCGATCAGCAGTTGCACCCCCGGGGTTTCCACTGCCCGTTGCAACAGCTGCACTGCATCCCGTGGGCTGAGCCAGGCGCTCAGGTCGCGGGTGGTGGTCAGTTCGTGGTGTTTCGGGTCTTCGAACGCACCAATGCGCAGGGCAATGCAGGACAGCCCGCGCTTGGCGGCATAGAAGGCGCATAGCGCCTCGCCGTAGCACTTGCTCACGCCATACAGGTTGGCTGGCATCACCGGCATGCCCGGGGTGATCTGCCGGTCCACCGGGTAGCCCTCGATGGTCTGGGCGCTGCTGGCAAATACCAGGCGCCGGCAACCGGCCTGTACCGCGGCCTCGAACAGGTAGGTAGTGGCGAGGATATTGTTCGGCAGCAACTCGTCGAAGCTGGCGCTGGCATGGGGAATGCCGGCCAGGTGCACGATGACGTCGATCCCCGGGAGCAGGCGGCCGATGGCTTGCGGGTCGTCGAGGTCCAGGCGCACGAAGCGGTGTGGCGCGGGGATTTCGAAGTCCGGCTCTACCCGGTCGGTGAGGGTGAAGCGGTGGCGCTCTTGGGAGCCCTGAAAAAACACCTTGCCGATCCTGCCGCAAGCGCCGGTCAGTAGTACGTTAAGTCCGTTCATTTCGAATCTCCGATGGGCCAGAGGAGGGATGGCCAGCTCAGGCGATGCCATTGCGCCCGTGCAGCATGAAGCCCGGGTGCAGGCTGAGGCGTTCGTAGTAGGCGGCCACGGCGGGGTAGGCCGGGTGCTCCATGGGGGTCATCTTCCAGCGATTCACCGAGAGGCCAAGAACGATATCCGCAAGGCTGAAATCCTCGCCCAGAACATAGGCGCCCGAGCGCTCGAGCTGGCGTTCGAGGATTTGCATCTTGGCATTCCAGGCCAGCAGGCTGGCGCCGATGCGCTGGCTGTCCTGGTAATCCGCATGCTGGCGCACCAGGCCCATGAAGGCATAGCTCCAGGACGGGTTCAGCTCGGTGGCCTGCCAGTCCATCCACTGTTCAACCAGGGCCCGGGCGCGCGGGGCCGTGGGCAGCAGGCCGCTGCCGGGGTGCAGGTTGGCCAGGTAGCGGCAGATGCTGTTGGATTCCCACAGGACCCCGGCGTCGTCGATCAGCACCGGTACCTGGGCATTGGGGTTGAGGGCGAGAAACTCGGGGGTATGGGTGGACTGAAAGCCACTACCCCAGTCTTCCTGCTGGTAGGAAAGCCCAAGCTCCTCACAGGTCCACAAGACTTTCCTGACATTGATGGACGAGGCTTTACCGAGAATTCTGCAGCGGGTTCCCATGACGCTTCCTTGTTCGTGGTACTGGATGGCCATGGGAATCTAACAGCGTGGCGTCGTCTCGGCGACGATCAATTTGCCGATACGGGTATCTCAGGCCGGATCGGGGAGGGCCGAGGCCGGCAAGCCGAAAACCCGGTCGAACAGCCAGTTGAAGGCAAAGGTGTAGCAGGGGATGAACAGGATCAGCGCCAGGTCCAGGAGAAAGGCCTGCACCAGGCTGATCGCCATCCACCAGGCGATCAGCGGGATCAGGAACACGATCAGGGTCAACTGGAAACCCACGGCATGGGCAATGCGCCGCTTGACCGTACGGGTGCGCGATGGCTGGCGGCTTTCCCAGCGCTCGAACAGGGTGGTGTAGATGAAGTTCCAGGTCACCGCGATGCTGGTGATGACCACCGCCAGCGGTCCGGTGCTGCTGGGCGAGGTGCCGGACAGCAGGGCCAGGCCCAGGGCCGAGAAGGTCATGCCGAACACTTCGAATAAAGAGACATAGACCAGTTTGCGTTTCACGCCTTGCATGCGGGTTCCTCGATTTTGAATGGGAATGGCCAGCCTGAGGGTGGCGCAGGGCGCGGAAGATAGCTTCAATCAAGGTGACAGAAAAAGTCGGAAGCTTTCAGTTTTCCTGATAGGTTGTTTCTCATGAACTTCTCCAGCGACAGCATCCAGTTGTTTCTCGCCGTGCTCGATCGCGGCTCCTTTTCTGCTGCGGCGCGTTCTTTGGGCAAGGTGCCTTCGGCCGTGAGCATGGGCATCGCCAACCTCGAGGCGGAGTTGGGGTATGCGCTGTTCGATCGCAGCCACCGCGAGCCGCTGCCCACGCCGCTGGCCTTGTCCCTGGCGCCCCATGCGCGGCTGATTGCCGACCAGCTCAAGCAATTGCAGGTGCATGCCGTCGAGCTGTCCCTGGGCCTGGAGAGCAAGCTGTCGATCGCGGTGGTGGATGACATCGACAAGCAACGGGTACTGGCCGCCATCAAGCTGATTGCCGAGCGTTATCCGCTGCTGGAAGTCGAGCTGCTCAGTGCTCCCCAGGATGACGTGCTGCACCTTTTGCACAGTGGCCGGGTCAGCGTCGGCGTGGCCTTTGCCGGGTTGAGCGTGAATGCCCTGGAGTATTTCCAGTACCTGGGCTGCGAGCGGATGATTGCCTGCATTTGCGCCGGGCACCCTGTGTTCCAGGCCAGTGACGGTTCGCTGTACCTGGAAGAGCTGATCAAGGTCCGGCAGGTGGTGGTGGCCAGCCGCGACCTGCCCCTGAGTGATACCCGGCCCCTGGTGGGCGAGTCGCTGTGGCGCACCGACAGCCTGGCGATGGCCCTGCACATGGTGGAGGCGGGGATCGGCTGGGGCAATTTCCCGCTGTCGGTGATCCAGCCGTTGCTGGCGGCGGGGCGCTTGCAACGGTTGCATTTCAAGAACATCGACAACGGCCTGGTGTTGCCGGTGCACGCGGTGTGGTTGAAGAACCAGCCTTTGCAGAAGGGGGCCCTGGCCCTGGTGCAATTGCTCAGCGGCGAGGACCCGGCGCTGGGGGCCGTGGCCCCGCCTGCCTGAGTGCCTAGGCCAGGGCTTGCCGGCGCAACCAGTGCAGCAGTTTTCCGCTGGCCGAATCCGGGTCTATGGCCTGGGGGGAAAGCAGGTAATAAGCGCTGCCATCGGCGACAAAGCCGAAGGGCGCACACAGCAGCCCGCCCTCCAGGTCGTCACGCACCAGTTGCCAGGGGGCAATGGCCAGACCCAGCCCGGCCACGGCCGCTTGCAGGCTGAAGTAGAAGTGCTCGAAGACCTGCTCCGGTGGCGTCGGGGCAACCGGTTGTTGCTGCAATTGCAGCCACTGTTGCCAGGCGTGCGGCCGGGTGGCGCTGTGCAGGCGCGGGGCTTGCGCCGCCAGTTGCGCCAGCCCGGCCGTTGCCGGGGTCCAGTCGGCCTGGCGCTCGGGGCGACATACCGGGCCTATGGCTTCGTCGAATAGCCAGTGGGCCTGGGTGTCGCGGCTCCAGGCAAAGTCGTTGCGGCGGATCGCCAGGTCGATACCGGCACCGAACGAGAAGGGCCCGCCGCCGGCCAGCAGTTGGATCGGCACTTGCGGGTGCTCGGCATAGAACCCCGGCATGCGCGGAATCAGCCAGCGCATCAGCAGGGTCGGCTCGCAGGACAGCACCAGCGGTGCTGCGGGAGCCGGGGCTCGCAGGCGGCTGGCGGTGCTCTCGATCAGGTCCAGGGCCTGGGTCACGCTGTGCAGCAGTTCGGCTCCGGCGGCGGTGAGAAAGACCCGCTGGCTGCGGCGCTCAAAGAGAGGGGTGCCGAGGTCCTCTTCCAGGGCGCGCACCGCACGGCTGATGGCGCCGTGGGTCAGGTGCAGGGTGGCGCCGGCCTGGGTGAAGCTTTCCAGGCGTGCAGCGGCTTCGAAGCAGCGCAAGGCGCTCAGCGG
Organism: Pseudomonas sp. GW822-FHT06D10; assembly: GCF_058799535.1. NCBI lineage: Bacteria > Pseudomonadati > Pseudomonadota > Gammaproteobacteria > Pseudomonadales > Pseudomonadaceae > Pseudomonas > Pseudomonas sp. GW822-FHT06D10. The sequence goes on from NZ_JBXALN010000006.1 coordinate 263,042, forward strand.
GGGCAGGCGCCGTCGCGAGAGTTGTGAGTTTTTATCACCAGGAATGTCAGTTTTCATCGTTATCGGCCTGGGTCATGGTCCCAATACAGTAGCGCCTGATTCTATAGCCTAGGCGTATTCAACGTGACCGAACTGTTACTCGTAATCACCATTACCATTCTTGCTGTACTCAGCCCCGGGGCCGACTTTGCCCTGGTAACCCGCAACAGCCTGCTGCTTTCGCGCCGCCACGGCGTGTTCACGGCCCTGGGCATCGGGCTCGGGGTCATGGTGCATATCGGCTACAGCTTGCTGGGGGTGGGGATGCTGTTGCAGCAGTCGCTGCTGTGGTTTACCGGCTTGAAGATCGCGGGTGCGCTGTACCTGATCTACCTGGGCATCAAGCTGTTGCGCAGCCCTGAGCAACGTCCGGGGGAAGAACCGGCAGAGGGGGCTCGGATGTCGACCTGGGGCGCCTTGCGCAGTGGCTTTCTGACCAATGCCCTGAACCCCAAGACGATGATTTTCGTTCTCAGTCTGTTCATGCAGGTGATTCAGCCGGGCACGGCCTTGCCGGTGCAGATCGGCTACGGCGCGATCATCGTCCTGGCCCACGTACTGTGGTTCGTGCTGGTGGCGCTGTTTTTCTCGGCACCGGCGATTGCCGGCCGGCTACTGGCCTACAAACGCCGGATCGATCAGTTGTTCGGCGCGGTGCTGGTGGGCTTCGGCCTGTTGCTCAGTGTCCTGAGCGTCAGGCCCTGAGGCGTTTCAGGTGCTTTCCCGAACCCGCAGTTCAAAGCCCATGTCCACCACCGGCTCGGCCACGCTGTTGCCGGCCAGCAGGGTCAGCATCTGTTCGGCGGCGCGGCGGCCAATGGCTTCGCGCGGAGTGCTGATGCTGCTCAGGCGCGGCACCATGTGTTCGGAGGAGGGCAGGTCGTTGAAGCCCAGCACCGCCACCTGCTCGGGCACCTTGATCCCGCAGCGCATGGCTTCCAGCAGCGCGCCCTGGGCCAGGTCGTCGTTGCCGAAGAAGATCGCGTCCACCTGGGGCTGGCTCTGCATCAGTTGCAGGAACAGCTCGGCCCCCAGGCCGACGGACGAGGGCCGTGGGGTCAGCAGTTCCAGGTCGGGGTTGTACAGCCCGGCCTGCTGCAGGGCACGGCGGAAACCTTCGCCGCGCAGCAGGGTGCGCTGGTCCAGTTGCGCACCGACGTAGGCCAGGTGCTTGCGCCCGCGGGAAATCAGGTGCTGGGCCGCCGTTTCGCCGGCGTTCAATTGCGAGAAGCCCACGCAGTTGAGCCCGGCGCCGGAGTCCAGGTCCATCATGTAGACGCAGGGAATGTTGTTCGCCTCGATCATCCGTCGGGCGCTTTCGGTGCGGTCGAAACCGGTCAGCAGCAGCCCCCGGGGCTGGTAGGTCATGTAGTTGCGCAGCAGGTTTTCTTCTTCGTCCCGAGAATAGTGGCAGTTGCCGATCAGCACTTCGAAGCCTTTGGGGCGCAGTACCTGGTGGATGGCTTCCAGGGTTTCGATGAACAGCAGGTTGGACAGCGACGGCACCAGCACCACCACCGACTGGCTCTGCGCCGAAGCCAGGGCGCGGGCGGCGGAGTTGACCACGTAGTTCAGTTCCTGCGCGGCCTTCTGCACCTTTTCCACCAGTTCGGTGGCCACGCTGCTGACGCCGCGCAGGGCCCGGGAGGCGGTAATCGGGCTGACTCCGGCCAGGCGGGCGACTTCATTGAGGGTGGGACGGCCCGTGGTACGGGTGTTTTTATCGTTTTTATGAGTGGTCATCAGACGGCTTGCCAAACAAAATTCAAGTCTCTAAGGTAGCGCTGTCCTGAAACAGCTGCAATGCGTGAGCGAGGTGTGCCTGACCCTCGCTCTTTGGTTTGGCGGACTATATACGCGGCAACCCACAAAAATGACAAGAAGGCGTCGGCAGACACTGTTTTTGTACTAGATTTTCTATTTGCGAAGGTAGCGCTGTCTGCGCGCTGAGGTGTTTCATGAGTCAACCCATCACCGCCCTGGTCATCATGGGTGTTGCCGGCTGCGGCAAGTCCAGTGTCAGTCAGGCCCTGTGCCAGCGCAGCGGCGCCATGGCCATTGAAGGCGATACCTTCCACCCGGCGGCGAACATCGCCAAGATGAGTGCCGGCATTCCCCTCGACGACGAAGACCGTGCCGGCTGGCTCGACAGCCTGTGCGATGAGTTGCGTCGTGCCCTGGCTGCCGGCCAGCACCCGGTACTGACCTGCTCGGCGCTCAAGCGCAAGTACCGCGAGCGCCTGCGCGCCGCCACGCCCGGCCTGGGCTTTGTCTTTCTCGAACTGACTCCGGCAGTCGCCGCCGACCGTGTGGCGCACCGGCCAGGGCATTTCATGCCTTCGACCCTGATCGACAGTCAGTTCGCCACTCTCGAATCCCCGGTGGGGGAGCCGCTCACCCTGGCCCTGGATGCCAGCACCCTGAGCGTCCAGCGCCTGGCCGAACTGGCCAACCAATGGTGGCTGGAGCATGGCCTGGAACCTTCACATTAAGTGCTGGCTCGAAAAAGGTAGCGCTATCCCACTCGGCCCTTGTTTTTAACGCTTTAATAAAAACAACAAACCGGAGGCAATCCCATGTTTGGCATGTCCCAAGAGACCTATCTGCTGGTTGATGCAGTGGTCACTATCATCGGGCTGATCGTGTTGATCACCCGATTCAAGCTGCACCCCTTCATCGCTCTGATCATCGCCGCGGGTTTCCTCGGCCTGACGTCGGGCATGCCGGTGGACAAGATCATCAAGGCGTTCCAGGACGGCTTTGGTGGCGTGCTTGGTTTTGTCGGCATCATCCTGGCCCTGGGTACGATGCTCGGCAAGATGATGGCCGAGTCCGGTGGCGCCGATCAGATCGCCCAGACCCTGATCCGCTCGTTCGGCAAGGAGCGGGTGCAGTGGGCGATGATGTTCGCCGCCTTCCTGGTGGGTATCCCGCTGTTCTTCGAGATCGGCTTCGTGCTGCTGATTCCGCTGGTGTTCATCGTTGCCCGGCGTACCGGGGTGTCGCTGATCAAGATCGGCATTCCGCTGCTGGCCGGCCTGTCGGCGGTGCACGGCCTGGTGCCGCCGCACCCGGGGCCGCTGCTGGCCATCGGCGTGTTCGGCGCCGACATCGGCAAGACCATCCTGTATGGGCTGATCGTGGCGCTGCCTACGGCGATCATCGCCGGGCCGATCTACGGCACTTTCATTGCCAAGTACATTCCCGGCAATCCGTCCCAGGAACTGGTGGACCAACTGGCCCGCGAGCCCCAGGCCGCCCAGTTGCCCAGCTTCAGCGTGACCCTGGTGACCGTGCTGCTGCCGGTGTTCCTGATGCTGCTCAAGACCTTCGCCGACGTGGCGCTGCCGGACGGACACTTCTTCCGCATCTGGATGGACATGATCGGCCACCCGATCACCGCCTTGCTGCTGGCGCTGCTGCTGTCGCTGTACACCTTCGGCTACAAGCAGGGCATCGGTTCCAAGCAGATTCTCAAACTGTTGGATGCCAGCCTGGCGCCGACCGCAGCGATCATCCTGATCATCGGTGCCGGTGGCGGCTTCAAGCAGATGCTGGTGACCAGCGGCGTGGGTGACGTGATCGGCCATATGGCGGTCAATGCGCAGATCTCGCCGATCCTCCTGGCGTGGCTGGTGGCGGCGGTGATCCGTATCGCCACCGGTTCGGCCACCGTGGCCACCATCACCGGTGCCGGCATCGTGGTGCCGGTGGTGGGGATGATCCCCGGGGTCAACCGTGAGCTGCTGGTGCTGGCCACCGGCGCCGGCTCGCTGATCCTGTCCCACGTCAACGACGCCGGGTTCTGGCTGGTCAAGCAGTACTTCAACATGACCGTGGCCGAGACGTTCAAGACCTGGACGGCGATGGAAACCATCCTTTCGGTGGTGGGCCTGATCTTTATCCTGCTGCTGTCGTTGGTGGTTTAAGAGCTTCACCCGTAGGAGCGGGCTTGCCCGCGAAACACCGATAGCACGGCCACAAAAAAACCGCATCGCTGCGGTTTTTTTGTGGCTCAAGCCATCTCAGCTTTTCTGCACCAGCCCGTCAGCGCGGAACATGCCGCGAATACCGCGCACCGCCTGGCGAATCCGGTCCTGGTTCTCGATCAACGCAAAGCGTACATGATCGTCGCCGTATTCACCGAAACCCACTCCCGGGGACACGCAGACCTTGGCCTCGGCCAGCAGCTTCTTGGCGAACTCCAGGGAGCCCAGGTGCGCGTAGGCCTCGGGAATCTTGGCCCAGACGTACATCGAGGCCTTGGGGTTCTCCACCATCCAGCCCAGTTCGTGCAGGCCCTTGACCAGCACGTTGCGCCGCTGCCGGTACTGTTCGGCAATGTCGCGCACGCATTGCTGGTCGCCTTCCAGGGCGGCAATCGCCGCCACCTGCAACGGGGTGAAGGTGCCGTAGTCGTGGTAGCTCTTGATCCGCGCCAGGGCGCTGACCAGTTCCGGGTTGCCCACCATGAAGCCGATGCGCCAGCCGGCCATGTTGTAGCTCTTGGACAGGGTGAAGAACTCCACCGCGATGTCCTTGGCGCCCGGCACCTGCATGATCGACGGGGCTTTCCAGCCGTCGTAGACGATGTCGGCGTAGGCCAGGTCATGGATCACCAGCACGTCGTACTGCTTGGCCAGGGCGATCACCCGTTCGAAGAAATCCAGCTCCACGCACTGGGCGGTGGGGTTGGACGGGAAGCCGAGGATCATCATCTTCGGCTTGGGGATCGAACCGCGGATGGCCCGCTCCAGCTCGGCGAAGAAATCCACACCGGGCACCAGCGGCACCGAGCGCACCTGGGCCCCGGCAATGACCGCGCCGTAGATGTGGATCGGGTAGCTGGGGTTGGGCACCAGCACCGTGTCGCCCTGGTCCAGGGTGGCCAGCATCAGGTGCGCCAGGCCTTCCTTGGATCCGATGGTGACGATGGCTTCGCTTTCCGGGTCGATATCGACCTCGTAGCGGTCCTTGTACCAGCGGGAAATCGCCCGGCGCAGCCGCGGAATGCCCTTGGAGGTGGAGTAGCCGTGGGTGTCTTCGCGCTGGGCGACGGTGACCAGTTTCTCGACGATATGCGGCGGGGTAGGGCCGTCGGGGTTACCCATGCTCAAGTCGATGATGTCTTCGCCGCGCCGACGCGCAGCCATCTTCAGCTCGGCAGTGATATTGAAAACATAGGGGGGAAGACGATCGATGCGCGCAAAGCGGCGCGGCGAACCTTGTTCGGCCATTGTTGCCTCGAAAAGACGTAAGCGCCCGGAACCGTCCGAGCGACGTTGGCCACTGCGGTGGCCTGCGGGGCAGACGATACGGGCGCCGCCGCCGGCTTGTCCAGAGGCGCGGAAAATTATTTTTGGTGCGCCCGTGCGGATTTGCGAGGGGGCAGGATTTGCCGCTATAACGTGCACGCTTCTTGCCTGCAAGGGCTGTGAGCTGCCTCAGCCGGCCCGGCTTTTCCGGGCTCCTCGCACCTCGCCCCTCTTCGAACAACAGCAGCAAACGGGATGAATGATGGAGTTTACCAGCGGCTTCTTGTTGAGCCTTTCGCTGTGCCTGGACATCGGCGTGGCCAATATCGCGATGATTACCCTGGCCATGCAACGGGGTTATTTCCAGGGCTTCTGCCTGGGCCTGGGGACCTGTGTCGGCGACCTGATCTATGCGCTGCTGGCCCTGGCCGGGATGACCGTGCTGCTGCAATACCAAAGCGTGCGCTGGGTGCTGTGGATCGGCGGTTCGGCCCTGCTGGTGTACTTCGCGGCGAAGATGATCTACGCCGCCCTCCATCACAGCGCGGTGCTGGCCACCGCCGGGGAGGCGGACCAGGGCTCGCCGCGCCGGGAGTTTTTCCGCGGGATCTTCCTGGCCATGTCGTCCCCCAGTGCGATCCTCTGGTTCGCTGCCGTGGGCGGCACCCTGATTGCCCGATCCGGGGGCGGTGGGATTGCCGATTCGGGATTGTTCCTGGCCGGCTTTTTCTGTGCCGGGCTGGTCTGGACCCTGGGCCTGTGCCTGGCCGCGACCCAGGGCGGCAAGCTGCTGGGGGACAAGCTGTTGCGCTATTCCTACCTGGCATCTGCGGCGATCTTCTGCTATTTCGCGGTGTACGTGATTCTATCCGGCTACCAGGAGTTCATCCTTGGTACGGGCGCGGCAGACCTTCCGGCGCTCTGATCCTGGCCTTGGCTATTGGCTTCTATACTTCGTGCCGAACCCATCTTTTCTGCGGCAGGAGTGGCATTCATGGATGAGCAAGAACAGGGCAGAGGCCCAGAACCGCGCTTCGAAAGGGAGCGTTTTTTGCTGATCGCCGGCCTCGGCGAACGATTCACTCCTGCCACTCGCCAGGACATCGGCCTGCTGTGGCAGCGCTTTGTGCCGCACATCGGCAAGGTGCCGGGGCAGGTCGACCGCAAGACCTATGGCATCTGCTGCAACCCCGACGGCCAGGGCGGCTTCGAGTACATCGCCGGGGTCGAGATCAGCAAGCTCGACGATCTGCCCGAGCGCTATCGCTGGATCGAGGTGCAGCCGCAGCACTATGCGGTGTTCGAGCATGGCGGCGCCTTGCAGGACTTGCCCCGGACCTTCGACTACATCTGGAACACCTGGCTGCCCCAGTCGGGTCGAGAGGCCGCCGATGCCCCGGAATTCGAGCGCTACAGCGCCGACTTCAACCCCCAGGCCGGCACCGGGGTACTGGAAATCTGGCTGCCCCTGAAAAGTGAATGACCCCCTCGGGGGCGCTGGCCCGTCCCCGATTCTCCCGCCCCGCACCGCCGCAATCTTTACGCCGTCTTAATGCCGCCCCCGGCAATCAGTGCCCGACCTTGATGCGCCCTCACCTAACCTGCGTGGCGCAGAGGAGAGCGGTGGACGAGGCGTTCCCGACTCCCTGCCGGCGCCCGTCGCGGGTGCCCTGACCGGCCGTGCCCGGGTTGCGCTTTGCGCTCCCGGCACCGCCTTTGAGCATTAAGGGGAGAGCTGCCTTGCTGACACTGCCATTCATCTACGGCGCCAGTGGTTTGTGCGCCGTGCTGCTGTTTGCCTACCTGGGTTATGCGCTGATCCGTGCCGAGAAATTCTGATGACCGCACGCAGCAACTGCCACCCACTTTCATTCGCCCGTCCGGGCATCTACCAGAAAGGAAACCAGCCATGTTCGACCTGATCTTCGTGGGCCTGACCCTGGGGTTCTTTGTGTTGACGGCCCTGGTCATCGTCGCCATGGGCAAGATTTGAACGGAGCATCGACATGTTGAGTACTGTGCTGGAATACGCGGTGATCCTCGGCCTGATGACCGGGCTGGCCGCGCTGATGGGCCAATGGCTGGCCCGGGTCTTCAGCGGCCGTGGCCACGCCTTGCCGGAGCGTGCCACCTACCGCCTGCTGGGGATCGACCCGGCTGAAACCATGGGCTGGGCCCGCTATGGCTCGGCCCTGCTGCTGTCCAATGCGGCGATGATGCTGCTGGGCTACCTGCTGCTGCGCCTGCAAGGCAGCACACCGCTCAACCCCCTGGGGCTGGCGGCGCAGACCCCGGACCTGGCGTTCAACACCGCCGCGTCCTTTATCACCAACACCAACTGGCAGGCGTACTCAGGTGAAAGCAGCCTGTCGAACTTCAGCCAGATGGCAGTGATCACCTTCCTGATGTTCGTCGGCGCCACCGCCGGCGTGGTGGCGGCAGCCGGTTTCATTCGTGGGCTGAGCCGTTCCAGCTCGGCGGACCTGGGCAACTACTGGGTCGACTTCACCCGCACCCTGTACCGGGTGATGCTGCCGTTGTGCCTGGTCATGGCCCTGGTCTATGTCTGGCAGGGCATGCCCCAGACCCTCAACTCCCAGGCCCTGGCCACCACCCTGGAAGGCGCCCAGCAGCAACTGATCGTCGGCGCCGTGGCCAGTTTCGAGTCGATCAAGCACATCGGCACCAACGGTGGCGGCTTCTTCAGCATGAACGCGGCCCACCCGTTCGAGAATCCGACGCCGCTGACCAACGTCCTGCACATCCTCAGCATGTTGCTGATCCCTTCGGCCCTGACCTATGCCTTCGGCAGCATGCTGCTGCGTCGGCGTCAGGGCTGGGTGTTCTTCGGCACTTTCCTGGTGATGTTCGTCGGCTTCCTGGCGATTGTCTTCACCGCGGAGCAGGGCGGTAACCCGCTGCTGACCCAGGCCGGTGCCGACCAGCAGATGTCGGAGACCCAGAGCGGCGGCAACATGGAAGGCAAGGAGCTGCGCTTCGGCATTGCCGACACCGCGCTGTTCGTCACCACCACCACCGGCGCCACTACCGGTTCGGTGAATGCCATGCACGACTCGCTGACCCCCATGGGCGGCTTCGTGCCCCTGGCGCAGATGATGCTCAACTGTGTGTTCGGCGGCGACGGCGTGGGCTTTATCAACCTGATTCAGTACGCCCTGCTGACGGTGTTCCTGGTGGGCATGATGATCGGTCGCAGCCCTGAGTTCCTCGGCAAGAAGATCGAGGCCCGGGAGATCAAGCTGGTGATGCTCTCGGTGCTCGCGCACCCGATCTGCATCCTCGGTTTCACCGCCCTGGCGGCACTGTGGCCGGGCACTCTCAACAGCCTCAACAATCTGGGCCCCCATGGCTTCAGCGAGGTGCTCTACGCCTACGCCTCGGGCACCGCCAACAACGGTTCGGCGTTTGCCGGCCTGAACGCCAATACACCGTTCTTCAACACCACCATTGGCCTGGCGATGCTCATGGGGCGCTTCTTCACCATGCTGCCGATGCTGGCCGTGGCCGGTTCCCTGGCGGCGAAAAAGAACATCCCGGCCGGTGCCGGCACCATTCCCACCGCCACGCCGCTGTTCATGTTGCTGGTGGTGTTCGTGGTGCTGGTGGTCGGTGGCCTGACTTTCCTGCCGGCCCTCGCGCTCGGCCCGCTGGTGGAGCAACTGCAGTTGCTCGCCGGCCAGACCTACAAGTAAGGGGTTGTGATGACTACGCAAATGCAAACCCAGGGCGCCACCGCGCTGCTGTTCAAGGGCCTGTTGCGCCCGGTGCTGGTGTCGGCGGTGTTCTTCATGCTGCTCACCGGGCTGGCCTATCCGCTGGTTACCACGGGGTTGGCCAACCTGCTGTTTCCGTTCCAGGCCCAGGGCAGCCTGGTGCAGCGTGATGGCCGGGTCGTGGGCTCGGCGCTGATCGGCCAGGCGTTCGACCGCCCGGAGTATTTCCAGGGCCGCCCGAGCATGACCCTGGGCAGCGATCCGCTGGACCCGAGCAAGAGTGTGCCCCAGCCCTACAACGCCGGGGCCAGTGGCGCCAGCAACCTGGGCCCCACCAGCCAGAAGCTGGTGGACAGCGTGGCCGCGCGGGTCAGCGCCTATCGCCAGCTCAATGGCCTGGCGGCAGACATGCCGGTGCCAGTGGACGCAGTGACCGCCTCGGCCTCCGGCCTGGACCCGCACATCTCCCTGGCCAACGCCCGGCTGCAACTGAACCGGGTGGCCCGCCAGCGGCAAATGGCCGCCGTGGACGTGCTGATGCTGCTGCAGGCGCACAGCGAAAGCCGCACCTTCGGCCTGCTGGGCGAGCCCCGGGTCAATGTGCTGCAACTCAACCTGGCGCTGGATGCCCAAGCGCCCCTGCATTCCTCGCCCGTTGCGGCCAGTGAGTAAGAGACGTCGATCATGAGTAGCAACCCTCGTATAGCGTTGTTCGACCGTGGGCTAGTGCTCACCGCGTGCCTGGATGCCGTGAAGAAACTGCTGCCCCAGGCGCAGTGGAAGAACCCGGTGATGTTCGTGGTCTACCTGGGCAGCCTTCTCACCACCCTGCTGTGGTTCCAGTCCCTGGGCGGCGAGGGTGAGGCCCCCAGCGGCTTTATCCTCAGCATCACCCTGTGGCTGTGGTTCACCGTGCTGTTTGCCAACTTTGCCGAAGCCCTGGCCGAGGGCCGCAGCCGGGCCCAGGCGGCGAGCCTCAAGGGCATGAAGCGCCAGACCCTGGCCAAGCTGCTGCAACAGCCCCGGCATGGCGCCGCCTGGTTGCCCATGGCCGCCAGCGAACTGCGCAAGGACATGGTGGTGCTGATCGAGGCCGGCGACCTGGTGCCCCTGGACGGCGAGGTCATCGAAGGCGTGGCCACGGTGGACGAAAGCGCCATCACCGGTGAATCGGCACCGGTGATCCGCGAGGCCGGGGGCGATTTCTCCTCGGTCACCGGCGGCACCCGGGTGCTGTCGGACTGGTTGGTGGTGCGCATCAGCGTCAACCCAGGCGAGTCGTTCCTGGACCGCATGATCTCCATGGTGGAGTCGGCCAAGCGCCAGAAGACTCCCAACGAGGTGGCCCTGACCATTCTCCTGGTGGGCCTGACCCTGCTGTTCCTGCTGGTGATCGTGACCCTGAGCCCGTACTCGATCTTCGCCGTGGCCATGAGCGGCACCGGCAGTGTGATCAGCGCCACGGTGATGGTGGCGCTGCTGGTGTGCCTGATCCCCACCACCATCGGTGGCCTGCTCTCGGCCATCGGCGTGGCGGGCATGAGCCGGATGATGTCGGCCAATGTCATTGCCACCTCCGGCCGCGCCGTGGAAGCGGCGGGGGACGTGGACGTGCTGCTGCTGGACAAGACCGGCACCATCACCCTGGGCAACCGCCAGGCCAGCGCCTTCCTGCCGGCGCCGGGGATCAAGGACAGCGAACTGGCGCAAGCCGCGCAACTGGCTTCCCTGGCGGACGAAACCCCGGAAGGCCGGAGCATTGTGGTGCTGGCCAAGCAACTGTTCGACATCCGTGGGCGTGACCTTCACGCCCTGGGCGCCAGCTTCGTGCAGTTCACCGCCCAGACCCGCATGAGCGGGGTCGACCTGCCCGAGGGCCGGAGCATCCGCAAGGGCGCGGCCGATGCCATCCGCCGGCATATCGAGGCCCAGGGCGGCAGCTTCCCGCCGGCCTTGCAGGCCAAGGTCGATGAAGTCTCGCGCCGTGGCAGTACGCCGCTGGTAGTCAGTGAAGGCGCCCAGGCCCTGGGCGTGGTGGAGCTCAAGGACGTGGTCAAGGGCGGGATCAAGGAGCGCTTCGCCGAGCTGCGGCGCATGGGCATCAAGACCGTGATGATCACCGGCGACAACCGCCTGACCGCGGCGGCCATCGCCGTGGAAGCCGGGGTCGACGATTTCCTCGCCGAAGCGCGGCCCGAGGACAAGCTGCAACTGATCCGCGACTACCAGGCCAAGGGCAAGCTGGTGGCCATGACCGGCGACGGTACCAACGACGCCCCGGCCCTGGCCCAGGCCGACGTGGCGGTGGCCATGAACAGCGGCACCCAGGCGGCCAAGGAAGCCGGCAACATGGTGGACCTGGACAGCAACCCGACCAAGCTGATCGAAGTGGTGGAAGTGGGCAAGCAGATGCTCATGACCCGCGGCGCCCTGACCACCTTCAGCGTGGCCAACGACGTGGCCAAGTATTTTGCTATCGTACCGGCCGCCTTCGTCGCCACTTACCCGCAACTGGCGGCGCTGAACGTGATGCACCTGAACAGCCCGAACTCGGCGATTCTCAGTGCGGTGATCTTCAACGCGCTGATCATCGTGTTCCTCATCCCCCTGGCGCTCAAGGGGGTGAAGTACCGGGCCATTGGCGCCGCGGCACTGCTCAACCGCAACCTGCTGATCTACGGCCTGGGCGGGGTGCTGGTACCCTTCGCCGGGATCAAGCTGATCGACATGCTGCTGGCCGGCCTCGGCCTGGTCTGACAGGGACTTGCAAGGCGGCGCTCTTTCGAGTGCCGCCTTGTCCATTTAAGGATGCACATGGCTGTTCTCGATGCTGACATGCCGCCCCGCGACGGTCGCCCCGATCCCGATGCGCTGCTGGAAAAACTGCAGCAGGACGAGCAAGCGGCCCAACGGGGCAAACTGCGGATCTATTTCGGTTCCAACGCCGGAGTCGGCAAGACCTGCGCCATGCTCACCGCGGCGCGCAACGAAGTGGCCCAGGGCCGCGACGTGGTGGCCGGGGTGGTGGAAACCCATGGCCGGCGAGAAACCGCCGAGCTGCTGCAAGGGCTGCAAGTGCTGGAGCGCCACCGCCTGATGCACCGCGACTACGCCTTGCCGGAGTTCGACCTGGATGCCGCCCTGGCGCGCCACCCGGCGGTGCTGCTGGTGGACGAGCTGGCCCACAGCAACGTGCCCGGCTCGCGCCATCCCAAGCGCTGGCAGGACGTGGAGGAATTGCTGCGGGCCGGGATCGATGTCTGGACCACCCTCAACGTCCAGCACCTGGAAAGCCTCAACGACATCGTCAGCGGGATCATCGGCATCCGGGTGCGCGAAACGGTGCCCGACCACCTGTTCGACGAAGCCCACGAAGTGCTGGTGATCGACCTGCCGCCGGATGACCTGCTGCGCCGCCTCAAGGACGGCAAGGTCTACCTCGGGCCCCAGGCCGAACGCGCTTCACGGCATTTCTTTCGCAAGGGCAACCTGCTGGCCCTGCGTGAACTGACCCTGCGCCGCACCGCCGACCGGGTCGATGCACAGATGCGCGACTATCGCCGCGAGCGTTCGATCAATGCCTTGTGGCCGGCTCGCGAGCGCTTGCTGGTGGGGATCGCCGGCGACCCGGCGGATGAGCGCCTGGTGCGCGAAGCCGCGCGCCTGGCGCAAAAGCTCGAAGCCGACTGGATGGTGGTGCACGTGGCTTCGGCCCAGCGCCGTGGCGCCGGCGCCGCCCGTTATGCGGCGGCCATGAAGACCCTGGCCCTGGCCGCCGAGTTTGGCGCCGAGACCGCCACTTTGCCCGGCATGGATGTCGCCGAAGCCCTGGTGGCCTGCGCTCGCGAGCACAACGCCAATCGCCTGGTGCTGGGCCATTACCCGCGCAAGGTCTGGCAGTTCTGGCACCAGTCGGTGAGCGACCGCATCAGCCGCCAGCACCCGGAAATCGACCAGATCGTAATCGCCAATGGGCCCTTGAGCCGGCGCCCTGCGCCAGTGGACAAGCCCGAGGCCGGCCTGCCGCCCAGCCGCGCGCCGGCCTACCTGTGGGCGAGCCTGGCGTGCTTTGCCGCCACCGCGGTGGCGGCGCTGCTGCTCAAAGTGTTCGACCCGGCCAACGTGGTCATGCTGTTCCTGCTGACGGTGGTCCTGGTGGCGCTGCGCTACGGGCGTGGCCCCGGCGTCTGGGCGGCGATGCTGGCGGTGCTGTGCTTCGATTTCTTCTTCGTCCAGCCGGTGTGGTCGTTCACGGTCAACGACACCCAGTACTTCTTCACCTTCGCCCTGATGCTGGGGATTGCCCTGATCACCGGCCAGCTCACTGCGCGCCTGCGCCATGAAGCACGTACCGCGGCCGCGGGCGAGCGCCGTGCCACCTCCCTGGCCGGGCTGGCCCGTGAGCTGTCGGCGGCGTTGACCGAGGAGCAGATCTGCGCCGTGGCCCTGCGTACCTTCAGTGGGGTGTTCGAGGCCCGGGTCGGGCTGGCGTTGCCGGATGCCGAGAACCGGGTGCGGGCGCTGAGCGCCAATACCCTGGCCATTGACGAGAGCATCGCCCAGTGGGCCTATGACCACGACCAACCGGCCGGGCGCGGCACCGATACCCTGGCGGCGGCCAAGGGCTGCTATCTGCCGCTCAAGGCGCCGATGCGGGTGCGTGGCGTGCTGGTGCTTGAAGCCGAGGATGCCGAGCGCCTCAAGGAGCCGGAAGAACAGCGCCTGCTGGAGGCCTGCATGAGCCAGCTGGCGATTGCCCTGGAGCGCGTGCATTACGTCGAGGTGGCCCAGAGCACTGTGCTGCAGATGGAGGGCGAGCGCATGCGCAACACCCTGCTGGCGGCCATTTCCCATGACCTGCGCACGCCCTTGACCACCATCATCGGCGCCGCCGACGCCGCCTTGCCCCACGCTGCGCAGGGCCCGCTCAAGCACCTGCTGGCAGGGATTCACGATCAGGCTTCGTCCATGCAGCGGCTGATCGAGAACCTGCTGGACATGGCGCGCATGCAGGAGCGCGGGGTACGCCTGAATCGCCAGTGGAACTCCCTGGAGGAGATTGTCGGCAGTGCCCTGCGCCAGCTGCGCGAGCCCCTGGCCGGGCATCAATTGCGAGTGGCCATGGCGCCGCAGCTGCCCTTGGTGGAAGTGGACGCGCTGTTGCTGGAGCGGGTGCTGGTGAACCTTCTGGACAACGCCGCCAAGTACACCCCGGCCGGGACCCTGGTGCAGATCAGCGCCCGCCAGGTCGACCAGCAGATCATCCTGCAGGTCAGCGACAGCGGCCCGGGCTGCCCGAAGGGCAGTTCCCCGGCCAGTCTGTTCGAAGCCTTCAGTCGCGGTCAGCAGGAATCCGCCGTGGCCGGCATCGGCCTGGGCCTGGCCCTGGCCAAACGTATCGTCGAGGCCCATGGCGGGCGCATCGAGGCCCAGCCTCATGCCGATGCCGGGCTGAGTTTTGTCATCACCTTGCCGGCGGGTCAGCCGCCTTCCATGGAAACCCTATGAGCAGCGCACGCATCCTGATCGTCGAGGACGAAGCCAATATCCGCCGTTTCGTCGGTATCGCCCTGGAGGACGAAGGTTTCCAGGTGTTCGAGGCCGACAGCGTCAAGCGCGCCCTGATCCACGCCGCCAGCCGCCAGCCGGACCTAGTGATCGTCGACCTGGGCCTGCCGGACGGCGACGGCAAGCAGTTGATCAGCGAGCTGCGCGGCTGGCTGGCGGTGCCGATCCTGGTGCTGTCGGCCCGGGATCGGGAGGACGAGAAAGTCGCCGCCCTGGATGCCGGCGCCGACGACTACCTGGTCAAACCGTTCGGCGTGCCGGAACTGCTGGCGCGGATTCGCGCGCAACTGCGCCGTCATGGCCAGAGCGGTACGGCGGCCGCCACCAGCAAGGTGGCCTTTGGTGCCATCGAGGTCGACCTAGCCACCCATGAGGTGCGCCGCGAAGGGCTGCCTGTGCACCTCACGCCGATCGAGTACCGCCTGCTCTGCGCGCTGATCCGTGGCCAGAGCCGGGTGCTGACCCATCGCCAGTTGCTGCTGGAAGTCTGGGGCCTGGACTACGTCGACCGCGCCCATTACCTGCGGGTACACATGGCCCATCTGCGGCAGAAGCTGGAGGCCGATCCGGCCCAGCCCCAGCATCTGATCACCGAGTTGCAGGTGGGTTACCGCCTGGTGGGGCTGTGATCCCGGCCCAGGGTTTTTTCGCCGCGGCGCCGTTCGTGGACAAAGTCGATGTACAGGGTGATGCAGCCGAAGGCGGCAATGCCGAACAGCAGTAGAAGGCCGATCTGGATATTGCTCATGGGAAAGCTCCTGGGGGCAGGACGGGGCGGTTCCGGCCCGCTCGGGCCGGCCACCCTGACGTCGGGGAGCTGATAGATAAGCCCTTGGCGCAGGCGTTGCCAGGGCTTATATGAAAGCTTTACGGCGGCCCCTTCGATCCCTATGCAATGCATACGCAGGCTGCACTGTTGGTAGAATCGGCGGCCCTTCTCCGACCCCAGGTTGCCGCCCATGACCGCTTCGACTCCGCTGATCCGCACCGTCCTGCCCACCGACCTGGACCGCTGCTTTGCCATCGAGACCCTGGCCTACGAAGGCGACGAGGCCGCGACCCGGGACAAGATCGCCACCCGCATCGCCACCTGGCCCGAAGGTTTCATCGTTGCCGAGGTGCAGGGTGTGGTGGCCGGCTTCATCAACTCCGGCGCTACCTTCGATGTGCAGATGGCCGACGAGGCCTTCAAGGAACTGATCGGCCACGACCCGGCGGGCCCGGAAGTGGTGATCATGTCGGTGGTGGTGCACCCGGACTTCCAGGGCCTGGGCCTGTCCCGGCAACTGTTGCAAGCCTTCATCGCGCGCATGCGCGAACTGGGCAAGGCGCGCATCCACCTGATGTGCAAGGAACGTCATGTACCGCTGTACCAGCGCTTTGGTTTTGTCTACATCAAGGCGTCGGAGTCGGACCACGGCGGCATGGCCTGGCACGAGATGGTGCAGTCGCTGTAGAGCGGATATCGGGTTTGCAGCCGCGGGCCCGGGGTCAGAACGCCAGCGCCATCCGCCGTTCATAGCCGATCCGGCCCTTGCAGGCTTCGCCGTTTTCCACCCAGCCCAGCTTGCGGTACAGCCTGAGGGCCGGCTGGTTGTCGCTGTCCACCGCCAGGGTCAGGCCCTTGAGTTCGGGCCAGGCCTGGCGGGCGGCCTCAGGCACCGCTTGCAGGCAGGCCTGGCCGAAGCCCCGGCCCTGGTGCCGCCGGTCCACTTGCAGGGCGTGCAGGCTGGCGCTATCGGCATCGGCCCAGGCCGGCAGGCAGGGCGGGCGCTTGAGCAGCAGGAAGGCCACCGGCCACTCCTCGCTGAGCAGGGCAAAGCCCCTGATCGCTCCCCGCGGCGCGTTGTCGAGGGTGTACAGCGCGCCATGAATGTCCCCGCTAAACGCCTTCTGTCCGGGTAGCACCTCAAGCTCCAGCAAGCGGGCATGCTGGTGGCTGTCGAGCTGTTCGTAAGGCACCAGGCGAGTGGTCACGGGGCACGTAGATCCGGTGGGGGGAGGGGGCGGATTCTAGCGATTTTGCCCCGCCGGTAAATTTTTTTATGCGCAGTGTCGATTGCGCGAATGGCCAGACGACTAAGGGTGAACTGAACATTCAACGGCGTGGGTGCAGGGGGTGTTCAGCAGCGGTTCATTCCATTCATGAGGAGTTTCGCCATGCACAATCCATCCAACGAAGCGCAGATCCGCAGCCTGATCGACAACTGGCAACAGGCTGTGATGGCCCGGGATATCCAGCGTATTGTCAGCTACTACGCCGACGACATCACTTCTTTCGACGCGGTCGGTGCCTTGCAATTCAAGGGCAAGGCCGCCTATCGCGAACACTGGGAAGCGTGCATGCAGGTCTGCCCCGGCCCGGGTATTTTCGAGTTCCATCAGTTGCAGGTGCTGGCCGACGAAGAGCTGGCCTTCGCCCACTGGCTGGCTCATTGCGGTGGCACCGATGCCGAGGGCGTGACCAAGGCCTGCTGGATGCGGGTGAGTGCCGCCTACCAGCGCCGTGCGGGCCAATGGCTGGTGGTGCACGAGCACTGGTCGGCGCCGTTCGACATGCTCACCGGGACCACCCAGTTCGACCTGCAACCCTGAGCAACCAGCGGTTCGCCAAAGCGGCGAACAGCGACCATAGTTGCTCAGCCCGAATCCGGAGGTGCCCATGAAATACCTATGCCTGGTCTACAGCGACGAACAGTTGCTGCACAGCCTGCCCGATAGCCCCGAGGATGCCGAGTGCCTGGCCTATGCCGAGTCGGTCCAGGGCAGCGGGCGGATGCTTGCCGCCGAGGCGCTGCAATCGGTGCACACCGCCACCACGGTGCGCATGCGCGGCGGCAAGCTGTCGATCACCGATGGCCCGTTCGCCGAAACCAAGGAACAGTTGGCCGGTTTCTACCTGATCCAGGCCAAGGACTTGAACGAAGCGATCCAGGTGGCCGGGCAGATACCGGCGGCCCGGGTCGGCAGTGTCGAAGTGCGTCCGGTACGTGAATTGAATCCCTGAAAACAACGATAAACAGGAGTTTCGCGATGACTTTCCAGACCGCGGGCCGCAAGCCCGCCGAGCATGAACTGTCCATCAGCCGCCTGATCGACGCGCCGCGCAACAAGGTCTTTCGCGCCTGGACCGAGCCGGCCTTGCTGGCGCAATGGTGGGGGCCCCACGGCATGACCACTCCGGAGTGTGAAATGGACCTGTGGGTCGGTGGCCAGTTTCGTACCCTGATGCGCGCCCCGGACGGCAGCGAGTACCCGACCATGGGGGTGTTCCTGGAGATCGCCGCGCCGTCGCGGCTGGTGTTTACCGACGCCTACCTGCCGGGCTGGATCCCCTCGGGCAAGCCGTTCATGACCGCTGAAGTGACCTTCGAGGAGCAGGGCGACCAGACCCTCTACACTGCCCGCGCCATGCACTGGACCGAGGCCGATCGCAAGGCCCATGAGGCCATGGGCTTTCACGAGGGCTGGGGGCAGAGCCTGGAGCGCCTGGTGGCCCTGGTCACCCGGGACCTGCCGGACTGATGAGCGACCAGCCTCGGGAAGTCATCGCGGCAACGGTGGCGCAGGTCTACCGCGAGCAGTCGCGGCGGATCCTCGCCACCCTGATCCGCCTGCTGGGGGATTTCGACCTGGCCGAGGAGGCGCTGCATGAAGCCTTCTTCGTGGCGGTGGAGCGCTGGCGCAGCGATGGCGTGCCGGACAACCCGCGGGCCTGGCTGGTGTCCGTCGGCCGCTTCAAGGCCATCGACGCCCTGCGTCGCCGGGCGCGCTTCGCGGCGTCACAGGCGGCGCTGCTCAGCCAGCTCGAGCAACTGGAACAGGACGACTGGAGCGCCGAGGACGTGCAAGACGATCGCCTGCGCCTGATCTTCACCTGCTGCCACCCGGCGCTGGCGGCGGATGCCCAGGTACCCCTGACCCTGCGGGAGATCTGCGACCTGAGCACCGAGGAAATCGCCCGGGCCTTTCTGGCCACGCCGGCCACCATCGCCCAGCGCATCGTGCGTGCCAAGGCGAAGATCCGCGATGCGCGGATTCCCTACCAGGTGCCGGCGTTGAGCGAGCTGCCCGAGCGCCTGGAGAGCGTGCTGCGGGTGATCTACCTGGTGTTCAACGAAGGGTATTCGGCTTCCATGGGCGCCGAGCTGACCCGGGAGGACCTGACCCGCGAAGCCATCCGCCTGGGCTACCTGCTGCTGGAACTGTTGCCGGAAGCGGAGGTGATGGGCCTGCTGGCGCTGATGCTGTTGCACGAGTCACGGCGTGGCGCGCGTCTTTCCAGCGACGGCGAGCTGGTCCTGCTGGACGAGCAGGATCGCGGGTTGTGGCAGCAGGACTTGATCGAGCAGGGCTGTGCCCTGGTAGAGCGCGGCCTGCGCAGCGGCCAGGCCGGGCCCTATTGCCTGCAGGCGGCGATTGCCGCGGTGCATGCCGAAGCGCCGAGTGCAGCACAGACCGACTGGCCGCAGATCGTCGGTTTGTATGACGTGCTGCTGCGCCTGCAGCCTTCGCCGGTGATCGAGCTCAACCGTGCCGTGGCCCTGGCCCAGCGCGACGGGCCCGGTGCCGGGCTGGCGCAAGTGGAAGCGATCCTGCTGCGCGGCGACTTGCAGGATTACCACCTGGCCCATGCCGCTCGTGCCGACTTCTGCCGGCAACTGGGGCATATCGCCGCGGCGCGCCAGTCCTACCAGCGGGCCCTGGCCCTGGTCCGGCAAGCCCCCGAGCGGCGCTTCCTCGAACAGCGCCTGGCCCAGCTCCCCCAGTAGCCGCTGCCGAAGGCTGCGACCGAACCCGCCGGGGCGCCAACCGCGCCCCGGCTCAAGCCTGCTGACGGGTCGCCGCCAGGACGATCTCGCGGATACACACTTGCTGCGGCTGCTGGTAGGCAAAGGCAATGGCCCCGGCCACGTCGTCTGCACTCAGCACCGTACCGCCCATGTCCTGTTTCCAGGCCTGGTAACCGGCCTTGATGGCCTCGTCGGTGGTGTGGCTCAGCAGTTCGGTTTCTACCGCACCGGGGGCGATGGTGATGACCCGCACATTGTGCGGCGCCAGCTCTTCGCGCAGGTTTTCCGAGAGCCCGTGGACCGCGAACTTGGTGCCGACATAGGCCACGTGGTTGGCAAAGGTCTTGCGCCCGGCCACCGAACTGACGTTGATCAGGGTGCCCTGGCGGCGCTCGATCATCCCGGACACCACGGCGTGCACGCCATTGAGCAGCCCCTTGACGTTGACGTCGAGCATGCGCTCCCACTGCTGCGGGTCCTGCCGGCTGATTTCCCCCAGGAGCATGACCCCGGCGTTGTTGATCAGGGCGTCCGCCGGGCCGAACCGCGCTTCGGCCTCCGCCACGGCGGCCAGCAGTGCGGCGCGGTCGGTGATGTCCACCGCGCGGCTCAGGCTGTCGGGCAGTTCCAGGGCGTGCAGGCGCTCGACGCGCCGGGCCAGCAGCAGGAGGGGATGGCCGGCCGCCGACAGCAGGCGGGCGGTGGCCTCGCCGATGCCCGAACTGGCGCCGGTGATGATGACGAGAGGCTTGCTCATGGGAGGACTCCAGGAATAAGAAAAATGCATGGCTTTACGGGGCGGGCAGTATATTTAGCCCTCTTGAGGCTGAAAAATGCCTTATTCCTCTGTCTGTCATCGGTATTTCCTATGGATGTCCGCCATCTCAAAGCCTTCCTTGCGGTGTTCGAGGAGCGCAACATCACCGCTGCCGCCCAGCGCTTGTGCATTAGCCAGCCGACCTTGTCGGTGACCATCAAACAGCTTGAGGACGAGTTGGGGGCGCAGTTGTTCCTGCGCCAGCCACGGGGTGTTGAAGTCAGCGAGCAGGCGCGGGTGCTGTATCCCCAGGCCCGGCGCATGGTGGCCGAGGCCGAGAGCTTGAGCCGTCTGTTTCGCCAGGACGAAAGCCGTTTGGCGCTGGAGCTGGGAGTAGAAGGTGATATTGCCGACTGCCAGGTATCCGCTTTCGTACGAATGGCCCAGCAGGCGTTGCCCAACCTGTTGCTGACCTTGCAGGAAGGCTGTGTCGGCGACGCGCGCCTGGCGGTGGAAGAGTTGTGCTGCGAGGACGAATTGTTCCTGCCGTTATGGGAGGAGCCTTATGTGCTGGCGGTGCCGGTGGGGCACAGGCTGCTGGAGCAAGAGCAGCCCCAGCCCCGGGTGGAGGACTGGGTCACTTGCCCGGAGCACGCCTCGCACCAGCGCCTGATGGCGCTCTATGGCGGTGCTGTGCAAGCCCAGGCCGGGCATGCCGGGAGCTTGAAGCAGGCGCTGAACATGGTGGCGGCGGGCCTGGGGGTGGCGATGCTGCCGCTGTCGCTGGTGCAGGGCCGCGAGGGGGTAGAAAGCCGGGCCTTGCACCTGCCGGCGCCCAGCCGGCGGATCGGCTTGTGCTACGCCGTGCAGGCGCTGGAGTCGGCGACCTTGCGCACGCTGCATGACTACTTGCGCACCCTGCGGCCAATCGGCTAGCGGGCGGCGCTGACGAGCGCGGTCATTGCAGCATCTGCGCCAGCAACCAGCTGCCCGCCGGCCCTGGCGGGTGCAGGCGCGACCAGAGCGCGTCCACCGCCACGGTGCGCGGCCAGCCACGCACGTTCAGCTCCTGCAACTTGCCCGCGCCAAAACCTTCCACCAGCCAGCGCGGCAGGGGCGCCCAGCCAAAGCCGCCCTGGGCCATCTCCAGCAGCATCAGGTAGCTGGGGGCCGACCAGACCCGGCCCTGGCAGCGGCTGTCGTAGGGGTTGAGCACGGTGGCCAGACGCAATTCACGGTGCTGGCGCAGGCTTTCCTCATCGACCCGGGCCTGCTGCGCCAAGGGATGCTTGCAGGCCACGTAGAGGGAAATCTCACTGCGCTCTTGCATGGTCTTGTGCTCCAGGTCCGCCGGGTAGTCGGCCTGCATCTCGGCAAAGGCAATCTGCGCCCGGCCGCTCTGCACCAGGGCGATCAGGTCTTCGCACTCGGCAATCAGGCATTCCAGCTCGAGGTCCGGGTAACGCTGCTCGAAGGCGCTCAGGCTGCTTTCGAAGCGATCCGACTGGTAGGTGTCCGACAGCGCCACCGTGAGTTTCGCCTCAATGCCCTGGGACAGCTGGCTGGCGGCCATTTCCAGGCGGCTGGTGGCAGCCAGGATTGCTTCGGCACGCTGCAGCAGCACATGCCCGGCCGGGGTGAGGCCGGGCTTGCGGCTGGAACGGTCGAAAAGCTGCACGTCGAGGTCGATCTCCAGGCTGGCCACCGCCGCGCTGATGGTGGACTGGCTCTTGCCCAGCTTGCGCGCGGCAGCGGAAAAGGAACCTTGGGTGGCTGCCTGGACAAACGCCAGCAGCACTTCATGTGAGGCCATGAACTATCGCCCTGCTCGATGGTTATTGATTATGAAGTATCGGCCTTGTCCTGGAAGATCGGCAACACATTCATTCAAGGAGCCGGCCATGAGCCTTCAGAAATCCCTTAACGAACGCATCTTCCAGGCGGTAGGTTTTGAACTGCTGGCGGTGCTGATCTGCACCCCGCTGCTGTCCTGGATCATGGACAAGCCCATGGCCGACATGGGCCTGGTGACCATCGGTATTGGCCTGTTGGCCCTGGCCTGGAACGTGGTGTTCAACGGCCTGTTCGACCGGTTGCTCAAGCGCTTGCAGTGGGTCCACAACGGTTGGACCCGGGTCCTGCATGCGTTGATGTTCGAAGGCGGGCTGGTGGCAGTGGGCGTACCGATGATTGCCTGGTGGCTGAATATCAGCCTGCTGCAGGCGTTCATCCTGGACATCGGCGTGCTGCTGTTCTTCCTGCCGTACACCTATGTCTATCACTGGGTCTACGACGTGCTGCGGGACAAGTGGCTGCAACAGCGCCTGGCTCACTGAGCCGGTTTCAGGGTGCCGGGTGCCGCCCTTCGATGGCAGCCAGATAGGCTTCCAGCGCCCGCGGCACTTCTTCGAGCAGCAGCTGGCTCTTGAACTCGGGGTGTTCCAGGGCCAGATGGAACAGGCCGATGGGCAGGCCGAGCATGGCCATGGCGTAGGCCTCGCGCTCGGCGGCACTGGCCTGGGGAAGGCGCAGCGCCAGGACCTGGCGATAGACGCTCTTGATCTGCAGGCGCAGGTCCGGGGCCTGCAACTGGCCCATGGCAAACCCCGGGTTGATCATCAGCAGCAGGTCGGGGTGCTGCTCCAGGTATTCGAGGATCGGCAGCACCATGCGCTCTATCACTTGCCGGCCACTGGACCCCGTCCAGACCTGCGGAGCAACCGCCAGCAGGTCGCTGGTGATGGTGCTCAGGGCTTCGATGTGGCGCTGGCCCAGGGCTTCGAGCACTTGCTGCTTGTCACTGAAAAAATGATAGAGCGAACCGATGGAGGTACCGGCCAGCCGGGCGATGCCGTGCATGGTCAGGTTCGCCGCCCCCTGGCTGGGCAGTAGCCGGGCACAAGCGTCGAGGATCGCCATCACCCGTTCGTGGCCACGGGACTGTTTGGGGGCTCGGTGGGGAGCGGCGGGGGAGGGGATGGATTCGGTCATGGTCAGCGAAATGTCCGGGGGCGCCTATTATGGCGTAGAGCGTGGGGTGCAGTCCTAGAGAAAACTAGACACCATCCTCTACTTTTGCAGAAAATACCCGGCTTCGGGTTCCGTTCAGTGAACCTGCTGTCCTCCTGACTATCTGAAGGCCATGACTATTTCCCGTAACTGGATCATCTGCGAACACTGCGATTCGTTGTACGAGTCCGTGCCGCTCGGCAAAGGCCAGACGGCCCAGTGCTCGCGCTGTGGCGCGGTACTGGCCCGTGCCCGTTGGCTGAGTGTGCAGCAGCTGTTGGCCCTGTCGATCACCGCCGGGTTGTTGTTTGTCTTCGCCAATCTGTTTCCGGTGATCAAGATCAGCCTCGAAGGCCTGAGCAACGAGGCGACCCTCTGGCAATCGGTGGAGGCCCTGGCCCAGGGTCGCATCAGCCTGATTGCCGCGATCACCGGCCTGACCATCATTCTTGCGCCCTGCCTGCAGATCATCCTGCTGTGCTGGGTGCTGGGGTTTGCCAATGTGGGGCGCGCCGCGCCCGGCTTCAAGGCAAGCATGCGCGCTCTGGAGCACCTGCGGCCCTGGAGCATGCTGGAGGTGTGCCTGCTGGGGATCCTGGTGGCCATCGTCAAGCTGGCGGGGATGCTCGATGTGCATCCGGGGCTGGGGCTGTGGGCCTTGGCGATGCTCACGGTGCTGATCATCCTGATTTCCGGCAAGGACATCCGCTACCTCTGGGATGACCTGGAGGGCCGCTACTGATGAGCGCTCCACCCTACGCCCGGGACCACCAATTGATGCTGTGCCACACCTGCGGCCAGGTCTGCCAGGCGTCCGAGCATCAATGCCCGCGCTGCGATGCGCCGGTGCATGCGCGCAAGCCCAACAGCCTGGCGCGCACCTGGGCCTTTCTCCTGGCCAGCCTGATCTTCTACATTCCGGCCAACCTGCTGCCGGTGATGCACACCAGCATCTTTGGCAGCGCCAGTGAAAACACCATCATGAGCGGCGTGGTGGAGTTCTGGAAACACGGTTCCTGGGACATCGCCCTGCTGATCTTCATCGCCAGCGTGGTGGTGCCCTGCAGCAAGTTCTTTGTCCTCGGCACCCTGCTGGTGACCTGCCAGCGCCGCAGCCTCTGGGCCCAGCGCGAGCGGGCCAAGCTCTATCGTTTCATCGAGCTGATCGGCTACTGGTCGATGCTCGACGTGCTGGTGGTGGCCCTGGTGGCGGCCCTGGTGCAGTTTCGCGCCCTGAGTTCGATCGACCCGCGCATGGGTATTCTGTTTTTTGGTTTGGTGGTGGTGCTGACGATGTTGGCGGCCATGAGTTTCGATCCCCGGCTTATCTGGGACGCAGAGGTTGAAGATGTCTGATCATCCAGGTTCCAACGCAGCAAATCCCCCGCCCGTTCCTGGCGCTCCGGCGCTGCGCACGCGGCGTTTCAATGTCTCGCTGGTGTGGCTGGTGCCGATTGTCGCGGCCCTGGTGGGGCTGTCGATGGTGGTGCACAACTCACTCTCGGCGGGGCCGGAAATCAGCATCAGCTTCCAGACCGCCGAAGGCCTGGAAGCCAACAAGACCCAGGTCAAGTACAAGAACGTGGTGATCGGCAAGGTGACCTCCATCGCCCTGAGCGACGACCGCAAGAAGGTGGTGGCCAAGGTCGAGCTGGACCAGTCCGCCGAACCCTTCACCGCCGACGATTCGCTGTTCTGGGTGGTGCGCCCGCGAATCGGCGCCAATGGCATTTCCGGGGTCGACACCCTGCTTTCCGGGGCCTTTATCGGCGCCGATGCCGGCAAGTCGGAAAAACGCAAGGACAGCTTCAAGGGCCTGGAAACCCCGCCGCCCATCACCTATGGGCAGAAGGGCAAGCGCTTTACCCTGCACACCGACGACCTGGGCTCGCTGGACATCGGCTCGCCGGTCTATTACCGGCGCATCGAGGTGGGGCAGGTGGTGTCCTACCAGTTGGCCAACAGCGGCAAGGGCGTGGACGTGAAGATCTTCGTCAATTCGCCCAACGATAAGTACGTCACCACCGACACCCGTTTCTGGAA
This sequence comes from Pseudomonas sp. GW822-FHT06D10, assembly GCF_058799535.1. Lineage (NCBI taxonomy): Bacteria > Pseudomonadati > Pseudomonadota > Gammaproteobacteria > Pseudomonadales > Pseudomonadaceae > Pseudomonas > Pseudomonas sp. GW822-FHT06D10. Next base: position 288,240 of record NZ_JBXALN010000006.1, read on the forward strand.
CGCCAGCGGCGTCGACGTGACCCTCGGCGCCAACGGTTTGAAGGTCAACACCGAGTCGGTGTCGTCGATCCTCGCCGGCGGCATTGCCTTCGTCGAACCCAAGTACAGCCCCAATGCCAAGCCGGCTGACGAGAACGCCGAGTACACCCTGTTCGGCGACCAGGACACCGCCCTGGCGCCGCCCGACGGCGCGCCCTATTACATTCGCATGCGCTTCGACCAGGCCTTGCGCGGCCTGTCGGTGAATGCCCCGGTGGAGTTCCTCGGGGTGAACATCGGCAAGGTGGTGTCCATGGATCTGGACTACGACGAGCAGCGCAAGTATTTCCCGACCCTGGTCGGCGCGGTGATCTACCCCGAGCGGCTGGGCAAGGCCCACGAAAAGCTGGTGAAGCAGACCGGCGGCGAAGACGACGCCCGCTCGGCGAAACTGATCGGCGCCTTCGTCAAGAACGGCCTGCGCGCCCAGCCCCGCAGCGGCAACCTGTTGACCGGCCAGCTGTACATCTCCCTGGACTTTGTCACCAACGCCAAGCCGGTGGCCTATGACGCTACCGCACGGCCCCTGGAGATTCCCACTGTGCCTGGCAGCATGGACAAGTTGCAGGAGCAGTTGCAGGCCGTGGTGGACAAGATCAGCAAGCTGCCGATCGACTCCATTGCCGCCAACCTCAATGGCAGCCTGGCGGAGATGCAGAAGACCCTCAAACAGGTCAACGGCGAAGTGCTGCCACAGATGCGCGACACCCTGGAGCAATCCAAGAAGACCCTGGCCAGCGCCAACGAGAGTTTCTCCGAAGACTCGCCGCAGCGGCAGAAACTCGGCCAGGCCATGGAGGAAGTGCAGCGCACCGCGCGTTCGGTGCGGGTGCTCAGCGATTTCCTCGGGCGTCATCCTGAAGCGCTGATCCGCGGGCGCCTCAAAGACAATCAACCGGATGCCTACCAGTCGCCATCCTCCTCTGTTCGCGAATCCGTACCGGAAGCCCAGCCATGAAAACCCGTGCCCTGTTGCTCTGCCTGACCCTGGGACTTGCCGCCTGCAGCTCCGCGCCCACCCATTACTACACCCTGCTGCCACCGGTGGCCGAAGGCAGCAGCGCGGCCCGCACCGGGGGCCCGCAGTTCGAAATGTCCACGGTGCGGATTCCGGTCCAGGTGGACCAGCCGCAACTGGTGGTGCGCCAGGACAGCGGCACCCTGGCGATCCTCGAAACCCAGCGCTGGAGCGCGCCGCTGGTGGATGAGTTCCACGACGCCCTGGCCAGCCAGATGGAGCAGAAGCTGGGTACCCGCAACCTTGAAGGCCTGCCCAAGCAGCCCGGGCGCCCGGTGCTGTCGTTGCAGACCGATGTGCGGCGCTTCGAGTCCCTGCCCGGGCGCTATGCACTGATCGATGTGGTCTGGAGCCTGCGCCAGCGGGGTGAGGGCGGCCCGGCCCGCAGCCTGACCTGCAGCAGCCAGATCCGCCAGCCGGCGGGGGTGGAACTGAACAGCCTGGTGCAGGCCCACCAGCAGGCCATCGCCCAGCTGGCCGGGCAGATTGCGGGCGCGGCGCGTAGCTGGACCTGCCCCTGACTAGGTTTGTGTAGCCGCTGCCGCAGGCTGCGAACGTCTCCGTAGGAGACGCGTGGATCTTGAGGCCGCTGGAGGTTCGGCAAGAGATCGCCAAGCAAGGTGTTCAGCGCCGGGCGCTCAGTTGCTGGGGCGCCAGGAAGGCGTCGTGGAAATAATCGCGCAGGGCCTGCATGGCCGGGGTGAAGGTACGCTCGCGGTGCCAGGCCAGCCCCACGCTCATGGGCGTGACCGCATCGCTCAGGCTCAGGGTCTCGATACGCTTGCCTTCCAGTGACCAGGGCCGGTGCACCAGATCCGAGAGGATCGCCACGCCGCTGCCGTTGGCCACCATGCTGCGCACCGCTTCCACCGAGCTGGTGCGCACGCGCACCCGGGGCTGCTGGCCGGCCTGTTCCCAATAACGCATGGCGCTTTGCTCGGCTTCGTCGACGGTGAGCAGGATGAACGGCTCCTCGGCCACGTCCGCCAGGCTGATGCTGCTGCGCTCGCACAGCGGATGGTGGGCCGGCAGCCACAGCCGGCGCTCGGAGTTGAACAGGGTCTGCGAGACGATGTCCGGGTGCGTCAGGTTGGCGGTGAGTACCACTGCCATGTCGAAGCGGCCTTCCAGCAAGCCTTGCTCGATGGCCTGGCGTTCCTGTTCATGGAGCTCGATGGTGACGTCCGGGTGCCAGTGCTGCAGGCGCTGCAGGTGGTGCGGCAGGAAGTAGCCGATCACCGTGTAGCTGGCCGCCAGGTGCAATACGCCGCTGGCCCGATAGTCCGGCAACGGGCTGTTCAGGGCATCTTCGACGCTGCGCAGGATCACGTAGGCGCGGTTGAGAAAATGCCGCCCGGCATCGGTCAGATTCATGCCCTGGGCCGAGCGCACGAACAGCTGCACGGCGAGCATCGCCTCCAGCTCCTTGATCGCCGTGGTCACCGCCGACTGGGAAATATTCAAGTGCAGCGCCGCCTGGGAAATCTGCCCGATCTCGGCGGTAGCAACGAAATAGCGCACCTGGCGCAAGGTCAACGACACGGCCCATTCCCCTCTAACGCTGCAGGAGCCGGCTTGCCGGCGAAAGCGATCGTGCAAGCGCCTGCGCCGTCACGCATCACGCTGCCTGCTAGCTTTATCTGTTTTTCAGAACAAGCTCTATCTGATAATAGATCTTCCCAAGGGGTCAAGGGCGCTCTAATTTTCGTCGCACGAAGTCACGAGAGTTGGAGCAACAGTGATGCAGGCAGTGGATTTCAATTCGGACATGGGCGAGAGCTTCGGCCCGTGGACCATCGGCGATGGCGTCGACAACGAGCTGATGGGCTTTATCAGCTCGGCCAATATCGCCACCGGCTTTCACGCCGGCGACCCCGGCACCATGCGCCGCACCATCGAACAGGCCAAGCGCCTGGGGGTGGCCATCGGCGCCCATCCGGGGTTTCGCGACCTGGTGGGTTTCGGCCGCCGGCACATCAATGCCCCGGCCCAGGAGCTGGTGGACGACATGCTCTATCAGCTTGGCGCCCTGCGGGAAATGGCCCGGGTACAAGGCGTGAAGCTGCAGCACATCAAGCCTCATGGTGCGCTCTACATGCACCTGGCCCGGGACGAGGAAGCGGCGCGGCTGCTGGTGCAAAACCTGCGCCGGCTGGAGCCCGAGTTGCTGCTGTATTGCATGCCCAATTCGGTGATCTGGCGCGTGGCCCAGGAGCTGGGGCAGCCGGTGATCCGCGAGTTCTACGCCGACCGCGACTACGACCTCAGCGGCTCCATCGTGTTTACCCGCAACGTCCGCGCCCTGGACCCGGCAGCCGTGGCGGCCAAGGTGCTGCGCGCCTGCCAGACCGGCCTGGTACGCACCGTCGAAGGCGAGGAGCTGTTTCTCGAATTCGATTCCATCTGCCTGCACAGCGACACCCCCGGCGCCCTGGATCTGGTGCAGGCCACCCGCACGGCGCTGGATCAGGCCGGCATCGAGGTCCGCGCACCGCGCTGAGGCGCATCGATACGAAGCACCGCGCACAGACGCGGGGTTCATCTGGTTTTGTTTTTTTTGCCTGCCTTTCTACAACTATTCCAAAAGGAACAGACATGGCCGAATACAGTGTTATCACCCCCTTGCCGGGCACCTTTTATCGCAAGGCCACCCCGGAGTCGGCGCCTTTCGTCGAGGTCGGCGACAGCGTCAGCGCCGATGCCGTGATCGGCCTGATCGAAGTCATGAAGCAGTTTTCCGAACTGACCGCCGGGAGCGCGGGTCAAGTCAGCGCCTTTCTGGTGGAAGACGGTGATCCGGTGGAACCGGGTCAGGTCGTCGCGACGCTCGAACAGTGAGGGCCGGGGCATGACTGGATCAATCAACAAATTGCTGGTGGCCAACCGTGGCGAGATTGCCGTGCGCATCATTCGCGCGGCCAAGGCCCTGGGGATTCCCACCGTTGCCGCCTGCAGTGAGGCGGATGCCGATTCCATGGCCGCACGTATGGCCGATGAAGTGCAGATCATCGGCCCGGCGCGGGCCGACAAGAGCTACCTGAATGTCCAGGCCCTGCTCGGTACCTTGCAGGCCAGCGGTGCCAACGCGGTACATCCGGGCTATGGCTTTCTTTCCGAGAATGCCGATTTCGCCGAGGCGGTGGTCGAGGCCGGGGCGATCTTCGTCGGTCCCAGTGCCGAAACCATCCGCCGCATGGGTGACAAGGCCGAAGCCCGGCGCACTGCGCAGGCGGCGGGAGTGCCGGTGGTACCGGGCTCCCCAGGAGAACTCTTCGACCTGGACAGTGCGCTGGCGGCCGCTGAAGTCGTGGGCTTTCCGCTATTGATCAAGGCCAGTGCCGGCGGTGGCGGGCGCGGGATCCGCCTGGCCCAGGACGCGGCGCAATTGGCCGAGGAATTCCCTCGGGCGCAACGCGAAGCCCAGACCGCGTTCGGCAACGGCGCAGTGTACCTGGAGCGTTTCATTGGCCGTGCGCGGCACATCGAAGTCCAGGTGTTGGGCGATGGCAAACACGCGGTGCATCTGTTCGAGCGCGAGTGTTCGCTGCAACGGCGGCGGCAGAAGATCTTCGAGGAAGCGCCTTCGCCGGTGCTCAGTGCCGAGCAGCGTGAGCAGTTGTGCAGCAGTGCCGTGCGCCTGACCCAAGCCCTGGGCTACCAGGGCGCGGGCACTCTGGAATACCTCTACGACGACAGCACCGGCGAGTTCTTCTTTATCGAGATGAACACGCGGATCCAGGTGGAGCACCCCATCAGCGAGCTGATCACCGGTATCGATCTGGTCCAGGCCATGCTGCGTATTGCCGGGGGCGAGCCCCTGGGCCTGCGCCAGAGTGATATCCGGCTTAACGGCGCGGCCTTGCAGATGCGCCTGAACGCCGAAGATCCGGCGCGGGATTTCTTCCCCAGCCCGGGCAAGGTCGAGCAGTTGATCTGGCCGCAAGGCGCCGGGGTGCGAGTCGATAGCCACCTGTACCCGGGCTATGCTGTGCCGCCTTACTACGACTCGCTGCTGGCCAAGCTGATCGTCCATGGCCGTGACCGTGGCCAAGCCCTGGCCCGGGCGCGGATTGCCGTGGAGCACACCACCCTGACCGGCATGGCCAGCACCTTGTCGCTGCACCGTGAACTGCTGGCCGAACCCTGGCTGGAGCAGGCCGACTTTCACACCGGAACCCTGGAAACCTGGCTGGCCGAGCGCCGCGCCGGAGGTGTCGCATGAGCCAGCCGATCCGCTACAGCTTTGGTGCCGACGAGCACCTGTTCGCCGAAGTCAGCGACAGCATGTCCCTGGAAGCCTTCTTCAAGGGCATGGCGGTGACCCGCGCGGTGGAGCGCCTGGAATTGGATGGCGTGCTGGATGTGTGCCTGGCCAATGCTTCGTTCCAGATCCGCTTCGACCCGGACCGCATCGCCCCGCAGGATCTGCTGGAGGCGGTGCAACAGGCCGAGGCCTGCGCGGTGGCCGAGCGCAGCCTGCATACCCGGATCATCGAGATCCCGGTGCTCTACAACGACCCCTGGACCCATGAAACCCTGATGCGCTTTCGCGACCGGCACCAGGACCCCAGCGCCACCGATCTTGAGTACGCGGCGCGGATCAACGGCCTGGCGGATGTCGAAGCCTTTATCGCCGCCCACAGCGGCGCGCCCTGGTTCGTCTCCATGGTGGGCTTTGTGGCGGGCCTGCCGTTCATGTTCCAGATGGTCGAACGTGAACGGCAACTGCAGGTGCCCAAGTACCTGCGGCCGCGCACCGATACGCCCAAACTGACCCTGGGCCACGGCGGCTGTTTCGGCTGCATCTACTCGGTGCGCGGTGCCGGCGGCTACCAGATGTTCGGCGTCACCCCGGCGCCGATCTACGACCCGCAGCAACAGTTGGCCTACCTCAAGCAGCACATGGTGTTCTTCCGTCCGGGGGACATCGTGCAGTTCAAGCCCATTGACCGCCAGGCCTATGACCTTGCCGTGGCCGAGGTCGAGGCCGGGCGTTTCGACTTGCGCATCCGCGAGGTGGAGTTTTCCCTGGATGCCTTTCTCGCCGACCCGGTCGGCTATCCCACGTCGCTGCAGGAGGTGCTGGCATGATCAAGGTCATCAAACCGGGCCTGGCCACATCGGTACAGGACCTGGGGCGCGAAGGTTTCTATCACCTGGGGATTCCGCCGTCCGGGGCCCTGGACCAGTACGCCCTGAGCGCCGCCAACCAGCTGGTGGGCAACCCGGCGGGGGCAGCGGGGCTGGAGTGCACCTTGCTCGGCCCTGAGCTTGCATTCAGCACCGATGCCCTGGTGGCGGTCTGCGGTGCCCACATGACCCCCAAGCTCGATGGCGTGGACATGCACCTGGACACCGCCTTTGCGGTCAAGGCCGGGCAAGTGCTGCGCTTCGACTTTCCCAAGGCCGGGGCCCGGGCGTATCTGGCGGTGGCCGGTGGCATCGATGTGCCGCTGGTGTTGGGCAGCCGCTCGACTTACGCCTTGGGTACCCTGGGTGGTTTCCAGGGCCGGCGCCTGGTGGCGGGTGATGAGCTGCCGGTGGGCGTGGACAGCGGCAAGAGCCGCCCGGGCGCCAGTCTGCCCATGGCGCTGCGCCAGTCCCTGGGCGGCGAAATCACCCTGCGGGTGGTGCCGGGCCTGTACTACGAACGTTTGAGCGAGGCGGCCAAGGCCAGCTTCTTCGCCGAACCCTGGACCGTGGGCTCGGAGGCGGACCGCATCGGCTATCGCTTCAAGGGCGGCAGCGCCTTGAGCTTCCAGCCCAGGGAGCAGCCGTTCGGTGCCGGTTCCGATCCGTCGAACATCGTCGACAGTTGCTATCCCATCGGTTCGATCCAGGTGCCGGCGGGGCTCGAACCCATCGTCCTGCACCGGGACGCGGTGTCCGGTGGTGGCTACGCGATGATCGGCACGGTGATCAGCGCCGACCTCGACCTGATCGGCCAGATGCAGCCCAACCAGAAGGCCCGTTTTGTCGCGGTGACCCTGGAAGAAGCGCTGGAGGCCCGGCGTTCCTACAAGAAAAAGCTCAGTTGCCTGAGCAAGTTGTTCCCTTCCTGACCCTCTTGCTCGTGTAGCCGCTGGGAGCCTGAGGTTGCTGCAGGTTTGGCGAGGGATCGCCAGGCAAGGCCCCGCGGGCCTTTTCGCAGCCTCGCAGGCTCGGCAGCGGCTACAGAGGGGGAGGCACGCCCCTCAGAAGAGCTGAGTGAACAACCAGTACAGGCTGCCGGACAGCAGGATCGCCGCCGGCAGGGTCAGCACCCAGGCCATGGCCAGGTTGCGGATGGTGCGCATCTGTAAGCCGCCGCCATTGGCCACCATGGTCCCGGCCACCCCCGAGGACAGCACATGGGTGGTGGACACCGGCAGGCCGAACATGTCCGCCGCGCCGATGGTCAGCATCGCCACGGTTTCCGCCGAGGCGCCCTGGGCGTAGGTCAGGTGGGTCTTGCCGATCTTTTCGCCAACGGTGACCACGATGCGCTTCCAGCCCACCATGGTGCCCAGGCCAAGGGCGATGGCCACGGCGATCTTCACCCACAGCGGAATGAAGCGCGTGGCGTTGTCGATCTGTTGCTTGAACAGTTGCAGTTTGTCCCGGGTGTCCTGGTCGAAGTGGCCTACCTGATTCTTGTCCATCAGGCGGATCGCCTCGCTGGTCAGGTACATGTCGTTGCGCACGTTGCCCATGGCTTCGGCGGGCACCTTGGCCAGCGAACCGTAGCCCTTCACTTCAGTGCCGATGGCGCCGGTCAGGGCGGCCAGCGCGGGGATCAGTTCCGGTGTCGCTTCCTTGCTGCGCATGTACTCCGAGAGCACCGCGCGGGAATCGGCCGGCGCCGGTTGCGGGGCACTCTTCACCAGGGCCTGTTGGGTGACTTCGGCCACCGCGGCGAATTGCAGCGACTGGTCGGCGGGCATGGTGCGGTTCAAGGCGTAGGCCATGGGCAGGGTGCCCACCAGGATCAGCATGATCAGGCCCATGCCTTTCTGGCCGTCGTTGGAACCGTGGGCGAAGGACACGCCGGTGCAGGTCAGGATCAGCAGCCCGCGAATCCACCAGGGCGGCGGTGCGTCGCCCTTGGGTGCCTTGTACAGGGCACGGTTCTTGACGAACAGGCGCAGGGCCAACAGCAGCAGGGCGGCGAACACGAAGCCGATCAGGGGCGAGAACAGCAGGGCGTAGCCGACCTTGGTGGCCTGGCCCCAGTCCACGCCGCTGGTGCCGTCGCGGCCATGCATCAGGGCATTGGCCACGCCGACACCGATGATCGAGCCGATCAGGGTGTGGGAAGACGAAGCCGGCAGGCCCAGCCACCAGGTGCCGAGGTTCCATAGGATGGCGGCGATCAGCAGGGCGAAGATCATCGCGAAACCGGCGGAGGAACCCACCTGCAGGATCAGTTCCACCGGCAGCAGGGCGATGATGCCGAAAGCCACCGCGCCGCTGGACAGCAGTACGCCGAGGAAGTTGAACAGGCCGGACCAGACCACCGCGAACTGCGGCGGCAGCGAGTGGGTGTAGATCACCGTGGCCACGGCGTTGGCGGTGTCATGGAAACCGTTGACGAACTCGAAGCCCAGGGCGATCAGCAACGCCACGCCCAGGAGCAGGAACGGGGTCCAGGTGGTGACCGTGGTGCCCAGCTCGTGCATGTCGTGCACCAGGCTGTAGGCGGTGAACAGCAAGCCCATGGCCAGCACCGCGAAGAAGGCGACGAGGGTGAAGGGGCCGGGCTTTTTATCCAGTTGCGGTTTGCTGTCGAGGTTGGACGAAGCGGCAGTCAGGGACGGGGTGGCCATTGCTGGACAATCCTGTGGCGAGAAGGAGTGCTGCCCATGATCGTTGCTGAATGTTACAGGGAGGCTGCCTCAGGTCATGGTTTACGCAATTGAGCCGTTCCGTTGATCAGATCGATCACGCACGACCATCCCTCCATCCCGCTCATCCCGCAGGAGCCGGCTTGCCGGCGAAGAGGCCCTCAAGCCAAGCACCTGCCTTGGCGGACACCTTCGCCGGCAAGCCTGCTCCTACAAGGCGGGGTCAGTAGTCCTGGCGCTTGCGGAAGGCCCAGCGCCCGGCGATCACGGTGAAGGTGGCCACCAGCGCTACCAGGATCCAGAAGCCCTCCGGGTCGCCGGAGAACGGAATGCCACCGACGTTCATGCCAAAGAAACCGGCGATGATGTTGATCGGCAACGCCAGCACCGTGACCACCGTCAGGGTGAACAGGGTGCGGTTGGTCTGTTCGTTGAGGTTGGCGGCGATCTCTTCCTGCAGCAGCTTGATCCGCTCCCCCAGGGCGGTGAGGTCGTTGATGATCAGGGCGAACTCTTCGGTGGACTTGCGCAGCTCCTTGACGTCTTCCTTTTGCAACCATTGCGGCGGGCGGTTGAGCAGGCGCAGCAGCGAGCCCGGCTCCAGGGCCAGCAGCCGTTGCAGGCGCACCAGCACCCGACGCATGGCCCCCAGTTCGGCACGGTTGGTGGAGACCCGGGCCGCCAGCAACTGGTCCTCGATCTGATCCACGCTGAGGCTGGTCCGGCGCACGATCTGGGTCAGCACTTCGCCCTGGTCCCGTAGCAGGTGCACCAGCAGTTCCAGGGGCGAGCGAAAGCGTTCTCCGGCCTTGACCGAGGAGCGCAGCTTGTCCACCGAGTGCAGCGGCTGCAGGCGGGCGCTGACGATCAGGCGGCTGCGGGCGCAGACCCAGAGGGTGGAGATGTCCGAGGAAACCATGCTGCCGAAGTTGAACACCACGTCGTTGACCACCGCCAGCAGGGCCGAATCCACCTGTTCGATGCGGGTCGAGCGCGAGCCTTCGTGCAGGGCCTCGAAGAATTCGTCGGGCAATTGCAGGTGGGACTTCATCCAGCGCTCGCACGCGGCGTGAGCCAGGTTCAGGTGCAGCCAGAGGAACTCCTCGCTGTCCTCGGGGTGTTGCAGGGCTTGCAGGGCCTTGGCCGAGTCCAGTTCGCGGCCCCGTTCGCCGGGGCGAAAGCTGAAACCGTAGAGCAGGCCGAACAGATCGGAATCACGGTGACTCTGGTCGATGCTGTGGTTCATGGAGTCTCGCAGGAGGGACAGTGCCTGGCGCGGGTTTCTCAGGTTCACTTGAGCCCCATCATGGCAAGGCTTTTTGACATTTTTGTGACGTTTTGAAGTGCATGATGGAGCCCGTCATACCGATGGTCGGCGGCACTCAAGATTGTCTTGCGCAGGCCGATCACACACCTACGCTGCACTCATTCGACCCCTCTCGAATGCGCCTTACAGGGATGTTCGGCACTACGCATGCCTTCATCGGGCCTGCTCTATCCCTGCCATGAGATCTCCTCGATGTTTTTGCAAAAATCCCTGAGAGCGCAAATCCTTGCCCTGCTGAGCGGTAGCCTGCTGGCGATGTTGTTGATCGCCCTGGCGAGTTTTCATTTGCTGTCCGGTGGCGTGCAGAGCTACCGCGAGCTGATTGAAGGTCCGCTGCGCAGTTCGCAGTTGATCGACGAGGCCAACCTGCAGTTCAAGAGCCAGGTACAGGAGTGGAAGAACGTATTGTTGCGGGGCAAGCAGCCCCAGGAGTTGAACAAGTACTGGCAGCAGTTTGAAGACCGCCAGCGCGATGTGCAGAACATCCTCGGCCAGCTGGTGCAGACCCCCGGGCTGGACGCCTCCCTCAAGAGCCGGGTGCAGCGCCTGGCGGATGAGCACCGGCAGTTGGGTTCGGCCTACCAGAAGGGCCGCGATGCCTATGTGGCCGGCGGTGCCGATCCGAGTGCCGGCGATGCCGCGGTCAAGGGCGTGGACCGGGCCACCAGCGAGCAGATGAGCGAACTGGTGACCGAGCTGCGCCAGCACGGCGACCGGCAGTCCGCCGAGATCAGTGCAGCGGCCGACCGCACGGTGTGGCTGGGTATTCTGGTGATGCTGGCTTCCGGTTTGCTGATCGGTCTGCTCAGCCTGTGGCTGGTCAATCGCAGCCTGGTGCAGCCGATCCGTCAGTTGATCGACTATGTCGCCCAGCTCAGCCGCGGCCAACTGGCCCAGCGGGTGGCCAGCGAGCGTCAGGATGAACTGGGCAAGCTGGCGATGGCCGCCAACACCCTGCGGGATTTCCTGGCCCAGACCTTCGCCAGCTTGCAGCGCAGTGCCTCGGACCTGGACAGTTCCAGCGGCGAGCTCAACTCCATCGCCACCCTGATGTCCCAGGGCACCAACGAGCAGTTCAACCGCACGGACCAGGTGGCCACGGCGATGAACGAGATGTCCGCCACCGCCCAGGAAGTGGCGCGTCACGCCGCCGACGCCGCTCGTGCCGCAGACGATGCCGACCAGTCGGCGCAGCAGGGCGAACAGGTGATGCAGCAGACCATCCACAGCATCACCCAGATGCGTGGCGAGATTGCCAACACCGCCACCGTGATCCGCCGGCTGGAGGCCGACAGCGGGCGCATCGGCAAGGTCCTGGAAGTGATCCAGGGCATTGCCGAACAGACCAACCTGCTGGCCCTCAACGCGGCCATCGAAGCAGCCCGGGCCGGTGAGGCCGGACGCGGTTTTGCCGTGGTCGCCGATGAAGTGCGCAGCCTGGCGCAGCGCACCGCGGCCTCGATCACCGAGATCAACCAGATCATCCAGAGCGTGCAGACCGGGGCCGTGGATGCGGCCCAGGCCATCGAGAGCGGCCAGTCCCGCAGCGAGCAGAGTGTGCAGCAGGTGACCGAGGCCGGGGCCATGCTCGAGCGCATCACCGAAGCGGTAGAAGCGATTCGCGACATGAACCGGCAGATCGCGACCGCCGCCGAGGAGCAGACGTCGGTGGCCGAGGACATTTCCCGCAATCTCACCGAGATCACGTCCATCGCCAGTACCAATCTGGACAACGTGCAGCGCACCGAGGCGGCGAGCCGCAATCTGCACGGCCTGTCGGGGCAGTTGAGCGAGGTCACGGCGCGCTTGAGCGCCTGAGGCCGGCCGGGGTGTATCGGCCTGCTTACCAGGCCGATACACGATCACTCTCAAGTGGCCGGGGCGGGTGTCGATGACCGGGTATCTTCACACCCGACAGGACTCACACCATGGTCAGCATCACTTCCATCGCGATCAACCAGACCCAGGTCAGCCCGAGCAAGACCCGCATCGCCGGCAGTTCGGACAGCGACACTTCAGCGACCTCCACCGCCAGTACCACTGCTGCCAGCGACGCGACCAAGGCGCCGGCCACGGGTGCTGGCGCGGCCGGCGGCAGTTCCAGCAGCGATGATTCCAGCAGCGACTCGGTCAAGCAGTTGCGCAAGCAGATTGCTGAACTGCAAAAGCAATTGCAGGAGCAACAGCAGCAGTTGCAGGCCGCGCAGAGCAAGCAGGAAAGTGCCGATGCCAAGGCCGCGCAAGTAGCGGCAGCCCAGGCTCAGGTGGCCAGCACCAGCGCTTCGTTGCAGACCGCCACCGCGGCCTTGTTCCAGGCCCTGCAGCAATCCCAGAGCAGTACTTCAGGCTCCCTGGTCAGCACCAGTGCCTGACTGATCCGCACGCCCCAACGCACAAGGCCGCGCTCCCGAAGCGGGGCGCGGCCTTGTAGGGGCGGGGGGTTACTTGTCTTGCTTGTTGCTCAGGACCTTGCCGGTCTTGGCATCCAGGTCCACGTCCCACTCGATGCCTTTGCTGTCGCGCAGTTCCACCTGGTAGACGTAGGCGCCAGTGGCGGTCTGCTCGAGCTCGGTGTCGGTGATGCTGGCGGCGGTGGTGCCCGGGTGCTGGGCGAGGGCGGCCTGGTTGAGTTTTTCCAGGTCCATGATGGCGCCGGACTTGAGCAGGCCGGGGATCAGGTCCGGGCGCACATCGGCTTGGGCCAGGCCAGCGGTCAGGGTCAGGGCGGCGGCTGCGAACAGGGCGGAGAACTTGGTCATGGGTTGATTCCTTGGGGTGATGGGTTTCGATGGGCACAGGTTAGCCAACGCAACTTAATTCACCCTTAATTCAGGTCACTCTTTGCGTCGTTTGTTCAAGCCGCGCCCCGGCATCGGGTCGCAAGCTGCGGTTTTCCCTACAGGAGCTGCAGCAAATGAAACGAATGCTTGCATGGTTGTACGCACCCTTGGTGTTTGCCGGGTTCATCGGCGCCGGGGTGTGGTGGATGAGTGCTGGGCCGGCGTCTGCCAGCGGGTTGTTGGGGGTGTTCGGGGCTGCGCTGGGGGTGTCGTTCCTGGCGGAATGGTGCTTGCCCTATGAGCCTGGCTGGAACCGTTCCCAAGGCGACCGGCTGCGCGACAGCCTGCATGCCCTGGTCAATGAAAGCCTCAATGCGCTGGGGCTGCTGGCGTTGCCCGGGCTGGTTGCGCTGCTGGCCCATGATGGGCTCTGGCCCCAGGGCTGGCCGCTCTGGGGGCAGTTGCTGCTGGCCATCGTGATCGCCGATTGCGGCATTACCCTGGCCCACTACGCCAGCCACCGCCTGGCCTGGCTCTGGCGTTTGCATGCGGTGCATCACAGTGTGCAGCGCATGTACGGTTTCAATGGCTTGCTCAAGCATCCCCTGCACCAGTTGATCGAAGCTTCGGCCGGGCTGCTGCCGCTGGTGTTGCTGGGCATCCCGCTGCCGGTGGCGCAGTTGCTGGCCCTGGCCATTGCCGTCCAGCTGCTGTTGCAGCATTCCAATGTCGACATGCGTCTGGGGCCTTTGCGCTGGATCTTCGCCTGGGCGCCGGTGCATCGCTTTCACCACATGAAGTACGGACGCGCCGGGGATGTGAACTTCGGGCTGTTCTTCAATCTCTGGGACTGGCTGCTGGGCACCGCGTTTTATCGCGATGACTATTGCATGCGCCAGGGCGACCTGGGGATTGGCAGCCGTGCCGACTACCCGGTGGATTACTGGCCGCAGTTGCTGGAGCCGTTCAAGGCCCAGCGCTATGGGGCAGAACCCGTGGTGCCCGAGCAGTTGCGCCGGCGCGTCAGACCAGCAAGCGGGGCTTGAGGTGCTTGAGGGCCTGGCTGGCGGTGACGCCGAACAGGCTCTTCAGGGTGCGGGAGAAGTGCGCGCTGTCGGCGAACCCGGCGCCGTGTGCCGCGCCAGTGTGGGTCTGGCCCTCCAGCACCAGGGCCATGGCCAGGCGCAGGCGGCGCCAGAGCACCAGGCGCCTTACCGGCAGGCCGACGTCACGGGCGAACAGACGCTCCAGCTGGCTCAGGGATACATGGGCCCGGGCCGCCAGTTGCGCGGCCGCCACCTTGCCCTCCAGGGCGGCATCCACGGCGTGCAGTGCCCGCGCTACACGTGGGTCGGCAACGGGCTGGCGCGGGCAACGGCGCAGCGCCGCTTCCAGGCCGGGCAGTGAGGGTTCGGCGCCACTGACGCATGCTTGCAGGTCTTCGACGGCGATCAGCAGCGGCTCGGCGTACACCGTGAAGGCCTGCTCGGGAGCCTGAACGATGGCGTGGCGCTGCAAGGCCGGGATCAACAGGTAATGAGCGCTCTGCAGCCCGCCCGCGAGCGCCACCGTGACCGGTTGCCCGGGGGCGATGATCAGTTGATGGGCATAGTGGGCATGGGGCTCGGTTGGCCCCATCGCCCCGTGGATCAGGCCGAAATCCCGGCCCAGCCAGAGCTCGCCGTGCCAGTGCGAAACCGCCATTCAGTAACCGCTGGCGTCCAGCAATTGCGCCACGCTGGCACTGGCCGGCCGCTTGAAGTACTTGAGCAGTTCGGCACTGCGGTTGGTGAAGATGCCATCGACCCCGGCATCCATGACCTTCTTGAAGTCCACCGGCTCGTCGATGGTGTAGACGTGCACCAGCAGGCCCTGGTCGTGGGTGTACTGGTTCATCCAGGGTTGCACCAGGTCCGAGTAGCTCTGCTCGCCACCGCCGGTCAGGGCCGCGGAAGGGCCGGTGCCGATGGCACCCTGGGCCTTGGCGAAATCCACCCAGCGCTTGAACTCGGCCTGGTCCTTGGGCTGCTGCCGGGCATAGAACGCGGCCTTGTCGGTTTCGCCGCTGCTGGCGAAGCTCTGGCCGGACGCGGGTTCGATACTGCCGGGCGCGACCCACAGCAACAGCACTTTCGGCACGTTGGGCATTGCCTGGTGCAGCAGTTCCAGGCTGTGCTTGTCGAAGGTCTGCAGCACCACCTTGCCCTTGCCCTGGCCCACCGCCAGTTCGCTTTTCGCCAGCTTGGAACCGGCCGGGCTCAGCCAGCCACGGTCCTGGAGTTTTTCCTTGAGGTCGTGCTCGATACCGGGGAACAGCTGGGGTTCCTTGGTCTCGATATACAGCCCGGGCTTGTGCTGCGCATTGCCCTGGGCGATGTCGATGATTTCATCCAGGGTGAGGATCTTCAGCCCGGCAAAGCCCGGCCGCGCCCGCTCGGGGTGGGCCTGGTTGAACCAGCTGCCGGCGTCGAGGGTTTTCAGTTCCGCCATGGTGAAGGCGTTGGCCGGGCTGTCCTTGCGTTCGGGGAATTTCTGCGCCACGTCGGTGGTGCGTTGCAGGTTGTTGTCGTGCAGGGCGAAGAGCACGCCATCCTTGCTGCGTTGCAGGTCCATTTCCAGGTAGTCGGCGCCCAGGTCCCGGGCCAGCGTGTAGGAAGCCGCGGTGGATTCGGGGGCATCGAAAGAGGCGCCGCGGTGGGCGATCACCGCTGGCTGTGGAATCCCCTGGCGAGCGGCCAGGGCGTCCGGGTCAGGCTGTTCAGAGGCCTGGGCCAGTCCGCAAGCGAGCATCAGGCCCAGCATCAGGGCACAAGGGGTGAAGGTCGCGGGCATGCTCGAAATCCTTTCGTGGGGGCGTGTGCAAGGGGATATCTTTTAACAACTCGATGACGCTTGTGCTATCTCCAGAGCGACATAAATCCCTCTCATTTGCATTTTTCAGCGCTTTTTTCCGGCGCTTTGCAGTACTCTTGGGCGCTGCAGTTTCCCCATCAGAGGGAGGCCCTGAAAACTCCGCTGTCCCTTGCCTCGCGTGTAGACCATTGATCACCTGTCCTGCGGGACTCTAGTGAGGTTTACCATGAGCATCACCTCCGAACTCATCTGTCAGGCTGCCGACCAGCTCAAGGGCTTTGTCGGCTTCAATCGCAAGACCGGTCGCTATATCGTGCGCTTCAGCGAAGACTCCTTTGGCATGGACGTGGCCGACGACGCCATCGTGCCGGCCCACGAGTTTGTCTGGGCGCCGGTGTCGGACCAGGCCATGAGCCTCAAGCGCGAGCAGATCCAGCTGCTGCTGGATCAGAACATCGACGACCGGATCAATATCAGCGAGCCGCTGCGGGTATACATGCGCCGCAGCGACTTGCCGGAAATCCAGGCGGTGCGCAGCCTGCTGTCGACCACGCAGGGCTGATGCGTGCCCCCGAGCCGTCACCCGGGCGGCTCGGGAATCCGTGCCGAAGCGGGCTCAGCCTGGAAAGCCGTAAGCCCGTTGGACCTTGCTCACCCGGGTGCTGAACTGGCGATACCACTGTGCCCGACCGCGCTCGCGGATCGCGCTGTGTTCGGGGTGCTGCTTCCAGGCCAGGATCGCCGCTTCGCTGCTCCAGTACGACACGGTGATGCCGAAGCCGTTCTCACCTCGTGCCGATTCGACCCCGAGAAACCCCGGCTGCTGGCGCGCCAGTTCGAGCATGCGTTCGGCTGCCTGTTCATAGGCGGGGTCGGCCTCACCGCGCTGGGAACTGAAAATCACGGCGTAGTAGGGCGGTGCGGGAGTCCGGTCAGTCATGCTCGGCACTCCCGGCAGGCCGTGAGCAAGGCCCTGACCAGAGGCGGTGTGCGGTCCTGGAGGGCCGCGCGCTCGGGTTGGAACAGGGTGGCGACGAAGAACGGATGCTCGTCCAGTTCCATGCTGCGCAGGTCCCCGGCGCTGTCATGGCCAGTGGGGAGCAAGGTGCCGCTGAGCAGGGCGCCAGCGAAGTCCGGATTGACGCCATAGCGGCAGCGATAACCTTCCTCGATGCAGGTTGTGCCGTAGGCCCTGGCGATGCGGCTGTTGGCGCGCAACTGAATCGAGCCCCGGGCTTCCACCAGGGCGCAACTCAAGGGCGTGAGCAGCACGCGCTCGGCGTCGGGCGCGGTTTCGCCGTGTTCAGCATCCGCCCAGCCCAGCACATTGCGGGCGTATTCCAGGACCGCGTGCTGAAAGCCGCCACAGGTACCGAGAAATGGCCGCTGCTGTTCACGCGCCACGCGGATCGCCAGCAGGGCACCCTCGATGTTGCGGTAGGGGCTGCCGGGGACACACCAGATACCGTGGAAGCCCTCCAGGTCTTTCTCCTGGTGCAGATCGGCGGTTGCCAGCCACTGGTATTCCATTGGGCCGGCACCCTCCTGCGCTGCCCGCTCCAGGGCCAGGGGGATGGCCTGGTGCGCGGTGATCTGTGGGTCGTAATCCCCCACCAGGGCGATACGAATGGTCGGTGCTGGTACCTGTGGATGCATGGAACTCTCCGGTTGTGACCCTGACTTGTCGATGGCCTGGGCCCACTATAAATTGGCGCCTACGCAATCAATATTGGCGTTTACCCAAATGATCATTGCACCAGCGCACTATCAGTTGGACTACCCCGATCTCTCATTGATCCTGGCCCTGGTTCGCGGCGGCTCCCTGGCGCGTGCTTCGGCCCTGCTCAAGGTCGATGTCTCGACGGTGTTTCGCGCCGTGCGCCGGCTGGAGGCCGGGCTGGGCCAGCAGTTGTTCGACAAGAGCCGCGCCGGCTACTTGCCCACCAGCCTGGCCCAGGCCCTGGCGCAGCAGGCAGAACATGCTGAACAGGCCCTGGAAGCGGCGCGTATCGGCGTGGCCCGGGGCGGCGAAGTGGTCAGCGGCACGGTACGCCTGACTTGTACCGATTCGGTGTTGCAAGGCCTGTTGCTGCCGGCCCTGGCGCAGTTCATGGCGAACTACCCGGCACTGGTCATCGAGCTGTGCACGTCCAATGATTTCGCCAATCTCAACCGGCGTGATGCGGATATTGCCGTGCGCCTGACCGCGAGGCCTCCAGAGCACCTGGTGGGGCGCTGCCTGGGGGCGGTGTCCTACCGGGTATGCACCAGCCCGGCCTATCGGCAACGGGTCGACTGCACTGATCTGTCGCGGCTGGCCTGGATCGCCCCGGACGATTTCCTGCCCGATCACCCCACCGTGGTCTGGCGTCGCCAGCAATGGCCCGGCGTACAGCCCAGTTACCGCTGCAACAGCATGCTTTCGGTTACCGAGCTGGTGCGCGCTGGCCTGGGCGTGGCCGCGCTGCCGGATTTCCTGGTGGGCAGCGCCGGGCTGGAAGCGTTGAGTGAACCCCTGGGCCAGGAAACCGCCCTGTGGCTGCTGACCCGCCCGGACTGTCGGGCCTTGCGTTTGGTGGTGACACTGTTCGACGAGTTGGCGCGGCACCTGCGCTGGCCCTGAGGCCTTCAGGCCTTGGATTGATCCTTGCGCACGAAATGCTCATGCATCTCGCTGGTGAGATTCTCGATGCGCTCGGTCAGTTGCTTGGTCATTTCGGTCAGGCGGGTGTTCTGTTCCAGCAGCTCCATCAGTTGCGTGGTGGTCTGTGCGGCCTGGGCCTGGCGTTCGCTGTTGGCAACGGCCAGGGCTTCGCGGTGCTGCGCATCGGCATCCGCCTGGGCCTTGTCCCGCGCGGCCTGGCGGGTCTGTGCGAGGAGAATCAGCGGGGCGGCATAGGCCGATTGCAGGCTGAAGGCCAGGTTCAGCAGGATGAAGGGATAGACGTCGAAATGGGTGACGCCGGTCAGGTTCAAGGCCACCCAGACCAGCACCACCAGGGTTTGTGCGCCGAGGAAGGTCGGGGTGCCGAAGAACCGGGCGAAGGCTTCGGCCTTCAAGGCGAAGTTATCGGTGCCGAAGGTCGGCGCCAGGTGGGCATGGGCGCGATGAAAGCGCAGGTGGTCGATGACCGGAGTGGTTTTCTTCGGGGTGTCGCTGGAACTCATGATGGCCTCCGCCAGGCACTGGGACGTCAGGCCACTATAGCCTCCCGGGCCAGGCCCGACGTCGCTCCCAATGCCGGGAAAGCCTGCCCTCAGGGGGCGCCGCGTTCGTTGGCGAACATGCTCACGGCCTCTACCGCCTCGCTGGCACCGTCGCGAATCTGCAGGATCACCGTGCCCGCCTGATCCGCCAGTTGCACGCCCTTGGCCGCCCGCTCCCGGGTACCGTCCATGCTCTTGATGGCTTGCTGCGTTTCGTTCTGGATCATGTCGATCATGCTGGAGATTTCCGCTGTCGAGCCGCTGGTGCGCGCCGCCAATTGCCGGACTTCATCGGCCACCACGGCAAAACCACGGCCCTGGTCCCCGGCCCGGGCCGCTTCGATGGCGGCGTTCAGAGCCAGCAGGTTGGTCTGGTCGGCAATGGCGCGGATGGTGTTGACGATGGCGGTGATCTGCTCGGAGCGTTCGCCCAGGCGCGCGATCAGCGATGAAGAACCCTCGATGTTCTCGGCGATCTGGCGCATTTCGCTGGCGGCTTGCTGGATCACTCCGGTGCCTTGTTCGGCGACTTTTCGGGTCTGCACCGAGATGTGATAAGCCTGGCTCGCGCTCTGGGCATCCTGTTCGTGTTTTTCCACCTGCTGGGTGACGTCGGCGGCGTACTTGACCACTTTGCACAGGCGCCCGCTGGCGTCGTAGACCGGGTTGTAGTTGGCTTCCAGCCACAGCGTACGTCCGTGCCTGTCGATCCGCTCGAACTGACCGTTGAAGAACTCACCCCGGTTCAGGCGGTTCCAGAAGTCCTGGTAGGCGCTGCTGTTGATCAGCTCGGGTTTGCAGAACATGCGGTGATGCTTGCCCTTGATCTCGGCCAGGCTGTAGCCCATGCGGCTGAGGAAATTGCTGTTGGCACCGATGATGCTGCCGTCGAGGTTGAACTCGATCACCGCCATGGCCCGGTCGATGGCGTCCAGCTTGTTTCGTGCCTCCACCTCTTCCTGCACTCGGGCGGTGACATCCAGGGCGTACTTGACCACTTTGTACACTGCGCCGGATGCGTCGCGGATGGGGTTGTAGCTGGCTTCCAGCCACAGGCTCTGGCCGTTGCTGGCCACCCGTTCGAAGGTGCCGGATTCGAACTGGCCGCTTCTGAGTCGGTTCCACAATTGCTGGTAGTCGCTGCTGCGAACGTACTCCGGGGTGCAGAACAGGCGGTGCGGCTGGCCTGTCACCTGGTCTTCGCGATAGCCCAGGGTCTGGAGAAAGTTGGCGTTGGCTCGCAGGACGTTACCCTGCAGGTCGAATTCGATCACCGCCATGGAGCGATCGATGGCTTCCAGCATTCGGGATTGTTCGGCAATGGTTTGCTGCAGGGAATCGATGGTCTTGTTGTGGCGGTTGAATAGCATGGTAGCTGGTGCTCTGTGGGAGAAACGTCGCGTCGATCCCTATTGAGTTCGCCGGTATGCCGAATGCTCCCCAGCGTTCGGCATTATCTGCTCAATGCCAGCGTTCCATGACTGACAGATAAATTCGCAGCGATGACGCGGGCGACGTTGCTGGCGTGCATCGTTGGCCGCATCAAGAGGAGACGTAGTGGCTGCGAATCGATTTAGTTGGATTGATGGGCTGCGGCATTTGTCCCCGAATGGAGGTCTTGTGCGGTAGCGAAGTGGCGGCATTATGATGGCAATTATCGGGATAAATCCAAATAAAGTTGTACAAAAATGTTTTTTACTCCCTTTTTGTATAAGTTTTTTAGGTTTTTATGCCATTTGTGTTTGCCGGGAATGAGCCTCGTCGTCATTGCTGGCAATTCGATTGCGGCCACTGTTTTTCGCCAGGTACAGGGCCTTGTCGGCGGCGTTGAGCCAACTTGAAGGGTCCTGGAATTCGCGGTCGAAGGCGGCCAGGCCGATGCTCAGGCTGACTTTCAGTTCAGCCACTTGCGGATGCCGGTACTGGCTGAAGACCTGGCGCAGGCGTTCCATGACCTCCAGTGCCTGCTGGCGGTCCATGCGCGGCAGGATCACGCAGAACTCGTCACCGCCGTAGCGGCCGGCGAGGTCGTCGTGACGCAGGTTGCGCCGCAGTTCGTTGCTCAGATGGCGCAGCACCGTATCGCCGATGATGTGTCCGTAGGTGTCGTTGATCGCCTTGAAGTGGTCGATGTCGATCAGGGCGATGCTGGCATCGATCTGTTGCTGCTGGCATTTGTGGAACTTGATATGCAGCAGGTCTTTCCAAGAGCCGTGGTTGAGCAGACCGGTGAGGCTGTCGGTGCGGCTCAGGGCGCTCAGGGCGCGCTTGTGCTCGGACAGCTTGATCGCCAGCCGGTAGCAGACCATGCCCACGGCCAGCGGATAGAGCGTGAGCATCGGCAGGCAGGCATAGATCTGCAGCGGGCTGATCCGGGTATTGAAGCTGGCGCCGAACAGCGACCAGGACAACAGGACCCCGATGCCCTGGGCCAGGGCGCCACGGATGAACAGACGCACCCCCCCGGCGGCCACATTGTTCATGGCCATCATCGACAGGATGGTGACGGCGGGCAGGGGATTGAACTGCATGGTGGCAGCCCAGAAACCGCCCAGCATCGAGTCGTACAGCAGGTTGCGACGTTCTGCCTGGTAGGGAAAGGCAGAACGGGTGGAGAGTTGATAGGCCAGGTGAGGCCAGAGCAGGCCGTGGAACAGGAGCAGGGCCCAGATCCAACCGGGCAGTGCAAGGGGGTAGAGGGTGGCGAATACACTGATACCGCCGATACCCAGGCCGATGATCCTTGGCCGATAGATGCGCCGGGCAAATGACAGCCCCTTGCCGCGTTGGTTTTCCATAAATTCCTGCACCAGGTTCTGTACTGAAACACCTTGTGGTGTTTTTTCGGCTTAGCCGTTTATCGGATCAGTCTGGTGAATATTGTCATTTATTCCAGTGAGAATAATCAGTGTCCTTCCAAGCCATTTCACAGTGGTGGCGACCGCCGGCTGCGGTTCGGCGCGCACAGGTGCCCCGGGAATTCAGGCCTGGTAGTGGCCCAGGAACATGTCCAGCGCCGACTCGACGACCTGATTTTGTATGCCTGTTGCCAGTGGCGCCTGGCCCATGGTGATCTGCGGCCAGAAGGCGAAGCTCTTGAGTAGGCCGTGCATCTGGGTCGCGGCGAATTCCGGGTCTACCGGCTTGAGGCGACCGTCGGCCAGGGCGCCGCGAATCCACAGGGTCAGGCCTTCTTCCCGTTCGCCAAGCCGCGCCACCATGTTCTGCGCCCGTTCCGGCGAGTGAATGGCTGCGGCGATGGCCACCCGGGCCAGATCGAGAAAGTTGTCGTCCGCCAGCAGTTGCAGCTTGGCCCGCACGACCTTTTCCAACTGCTCGCGCAGGGGCAGGTCGCTGCGGTAGATGATTTCCGATTGCGCGCTGATGCTGGCCCAGAGCTGGTGCAGGATCTCGGCGAACAGTTCCTCCTTGCTGGGGAAGTGGTTGTACACCGTGCGCTTGGACACCCCAGCCGTAGCGGCAATCTTGTCCATGCTGGTGATCTCGAAACCGCTGGTGCGAAATTCACTGATCGCCGCCTGGACGATGGCACTGCGTTTGAGGTCGGTGAGGCGCTTCGGGGCTGTCATAAGTTGGGTTCGGTCAGGGTGGTCGGTAAAAACACTCGGCAGTCTACTTCGTCTGTTTCCTGTTGCAATGTAGAAACTACACTGTGTAGTGTAGTTCGTCTTCGAAACGATGATTGGCGGCTGATGCTTGCGTGCCTTGGCCAGTAGATCGTCCCGCAATACCACGTCGCAACCTTGCTGCGTTCCATGGAGTCATTTCAATCATGGCCACTGTCTCGTCAAGCATCACCCGTGCTCCCCGCGAGGAAACCTCGCGCCAGGAGCAGGGGGCTTTTCGCAACCATGCGCCGGTGCGTCGTGCCGGCTTTGGCAAGACCCTGCAGATCTTCTGGAACATGTTGTTCCACAAGCCGCGCAATACCCGCCCGGCCGGAGCCATTCCGGTGCAGCCGCTGACCCGCGAGCAGTTGCTGGCGGCGCCCGATCACAGCGTCTACCGCCTGGGGCATTCCACCGTGCTGCTGAAGATGCGCGGCAAGTTCTGGATCACCGATCCGGTGTTTGCCGAGCGCGCGTCACCCGTGCAATGGGCCGGGCCGAAGCGCTTTCACCAGCCGCCGATCAGCCTGGAGCAATTGCCCGATATCGAGGCGGTGATCCTGTCTCATGATCATTACGATCACCTTGATCACAAGACCGTGCTGGTCCTGGCGGACAAGACTCGGCATTTCCTCACCCCGCTGGGGGTGGGCGATACCCTGATCAAGTGGGGCGTGCCGGCGGCCAAGGTCCGGCAACTGGACTGGTGGCAGGGCTGTGAGGTCGCTGGCGTCCGTTTCGTTGCCACCCCATCGCAGCACTTTTCCGGGCGTGGTCTGTTCGATGGCAACCGGACCTTGTGGGCCTCCTGGGTGATGATCGATGGCCCCACGCGGATCTTCTTCAGCGGCGATACCGGTTATTTCGACGGTTTCAAGCGTATCGGCCAGCAGTACGGCCCATTCGACCTGACACTGATGGAAAGCGGGGCCTACAACGTCGAATGGCCCCATGTGCACATGCAGCCCGAGCAGACTCTGCAGGCCCACATCGACCTGCAAGGTCGTTGGCTGCTACCGATCCACAACGGCACCTTCGACCTGGCGATGCACGCCTGGCACGAACCCTTCGACCGCATCCTGGCCCTGGCCTGGGAGCGCAGTACCAACATCACCACGCCGCAAATGGGCGAAGCCTTCAACCTGGCGCAGCCGCAGCGGGGAGCCGCCTGGTGGCTGGAGGTGGAAGGTGCACTGGAGCAGGCGGGCGTCGAATCCGCCTGACCCAGGCATTCTTCACCCGGGCGGCGGGTTATGAGGATGGTGACCATGGCATCCGCCGTTTGCGGCGCCATGAGGCCTGGATCAAAACCCTGGCCTGCCCGCGGGTTCGTCCGGGCTCGACCCCTCTGCCAGTACCGGCCTTGTACGAGCACCTGCCCAGGCGGCTGGATCATTCGATCAGGGCGTAGTCGGGCCGCTCCATCGGGTTGGGAGTGGCTCCCTTGATGTTCATGCCGCGGCCCGGGGTGAAGCCCGGGAAGAACACCAGGCCCTGGGCCTCAAGGCAGAACGCCAGGGCCAGGCGGGTTACGTCACGGACCTCGTAGCCCGCTTCGAAGCGCTGGATGGCTTGCACCGAGACCGCGGACTCGCGGGACAGCTGATCCATGTCCCAGCCCAGCATGTCCCGGGCCTGGGCACAGTGTTGTGGGGTGAATTGATAGAGAGCGATACGTTCCAGGGTGATTTTCATCGCGAGAGAGGCCATGGTTTTCTCCGGGAGGTTAGGCAGTGCGTTGGCTTTGTACTGGATATTTGTACAGTTGTTTTGCGTCCGGATCAAACTCAATTTCTGCCACTGCGCCAGCCTTTGGTCACAAGGCTTTTCCAGGGGCGGGATGCTCTTGATTCAGGTAGGTGCTGGGGGATTGCCCCAGCACCCGACGGAACATGGTGGAGAACGCGCCAGGGCTGTCATAACCCAGGTCCAGGGCGATTCGGGTTACCGGCTCCGCGGCCGCCAGCCGGGCCAGGGCCTGGATCACGCAGGCCCGTTGCCGCCACTGCACGAAGCTCATATCGGTCTCCTGGCGAAACCAGCGATTGAAGGTACGCAGGCTGACATGCAGTCGGTCTGCCCAATGCAGGGGGGATTGATGGACATCGGGCCGGGCGAGAAAAGCCCGGCACAGCTCCAGCAGTGGGCCGCCGGCCGGCAAGGGAATGTGCAGCGGCAGGCCAGGGCAACGCTGGATTTCGTGCAGCAGCAGGTTGATCAGCAGCCCGTCGCGTCCGTCCAGGTCGTATTCCAGGGGCATGTCCACTGCTTCCAGCAGTAGCTGGCGCAGCAGTGGCGAGATGCCGATGACCCGGCAGCCGCTGCTGTCCAGTGGCGCCGCGGCCGGCTCGATATACAGGCTGCGAGTGCTGACCCCAAGCATCAGCACCTCATGTTCCACCCCCGGTGGAATCCACACCGCCCGCTGCGGTGGCACCACCCAGTTGCCCTGATCGGTACTGACCTGCATCACTCCGGTGGCGCCATAGAGCAGTTGCGCCCGCCGATGCCGATGGCGCGGCAGGCGTTGCCCGTCTGGGTAGTCGGTGCCAATGGCGAGCACGGGACGCGGGGTCTGATCCAGTTGGTCGATGGAGATATTGCGCATGCCGACACAGTCCCGTATTTGGCGTAAACGCAAACATTATTGGCCAATTTGCTGAAGCCGGCCAAGCGCTGGGGTTCTATCTTCCAGGGCGTCTACCTGAATGGAAACGCCTTGATGTTCTATCTACTGTTGGCACTTTTTGGTTGCATGACGGGCATCAGCGCCGTGCTGTTCGGCTTTGGTGGCGGGTTTGTGGTGGTGCCGCTGCTGTACTGGATGTTGCTCGGCAGCCAGGGCGCCGATTCGGCGGTGGGGCAGGCGGCGATGCATGTCGCGGTAGCCACTTCGACCTGCGTGATGATCGTCAACGCCCTGGTTGCCACCGGCAGGCACCAGCGCGCAGGCAATCTTGTCCGCCGCTATCTGTGGCCCCTGGGTGGTTATATCGGGCTGGGGGCGATAGTTGGCGCGGCGGGGGCCATGTGGGTGAGTGGCGAGGTGATCCGCTATGCCTTTATTGCCTACCTGGGCCTGACCATTGCCGACTGCCTGCTGCGCCGGGGGTTTCTTGAACAGTCGGTAGGGCAGAAAACCCGTGACCTGGGATCAGGCGAAACGCTCTTTGGCGGTGTAGGAATAGGCGTCATTGCTACCTTCCTCGGAGTGGGCGGCAGTGTCATGACTGTTCCCCTGCTACGTCGCTGCGGCCTGAGCATGACCCAGGCCACCTCCATGGCCAATCCGCTGAGTGTCCCCGTGGCGCTGGCGGGTACTGCGACCTATATGGCGCTGGCAGGCTATAGCCGCTTCGATCTGGGGCCCTGGTTTGTCGGTTATGTCGACCTGCTGGCGTTTTTTGTCCTCACCCTCGGTTCGTTGCTGGGTATTCGTCTGGCCGCGCCCTGGATCGGCAGGATCCCTGACCGGGTACATGCGAGGGTTTACATCGGTCTGTTGTTTCTGGTGCTGCTGAGCATGTGCCTGAAGTGATAGAAGCGTCACGCTTGGCCGCTCGATTGTCCTGGGGCGCCGGTCCATAATTGCTCGTCGCTTACCACAGGCCCAGGCGCTGTTGACGACGCTGGCGGCCTTTTCATGCAAGGGAGTTTCCATGTTCAACGGATTGATGCGCCAGATCCTCGGTGCCCTGTTGCTGTGTATCTACCTTCAGGGCCTGCAGGCCTCGCCCTCTCGACAGGTTCTCAGCGGCACTCTGGGCAAGATGCCGATTGTGCTGGAAATCAATACCGACGATCCCAAGGACGTCACAGGGCGATATTTCTATCAGAAGTATCACCATGATCTGGCACTCAACGGCACGCTTGTCGGGCAGACGCTGGAGCTGCGGGAAGGAGGAGGCCGCCCTGACGATGAGCAGGCGGCCCTGCCCACCTTCAAGTTGCAGCAAACTGGCGATGGCTGGCAGGGACAGTGGCAGGATTCCAAGGGCAAGACTCTCGATGTGCAGTTGTCCACGGCCAAGGCTGAGGCGCCCAAGCCGGATGCGTTGCCCTATCTGGCGCAGCTTTATCCGAATGATCTGTACGAATACCTGCGCCTGCAGGGCCTGGCCCTCAAGCAGGGCAAGCAGCAGAGCTTCATGGATTACACCCTGCAATGGTGGAGCGAGCCAGGGTCGAAGCTGTCGATGTTCAAGGTGGTCGGCGGTTACCCGGAAGCTCAGCAACAGCGTCTCAATCAGTTGTTGATGGAGCGTCTGTGGCGCGAGGTGAGCGCCTACCACGAGTGCCTGCTGGGAGCCGGCTCCCAGGGGGGCGAATTCATGCAGACGGTGAAACCACAGTTCTTCTCACCGGCGGTACTGAGCGTGAATATCTCCACCAGCTATTCCTGCGGCGGTGCTCACCCGGACTTTGGCGACTCCCCCATGAATATCGACGTGAACAGTGGCCACCCGTTGTCACTGTCCGATGTGCTCTGGGTGGGGCAAGGCCAACCGCTATTGCACAGCGACCGCAATGGCAAAGGAGACACTCGTCTCACCGAAGCTGAGCGCACAGGCCTCTACGAATACAACCAGGAAAAACTGGCACCCTGGCTGGTCCAGCAGTTTCGCGCCTTGTACCCCGACAAGATGCGCGAGCCGACCGACCCCGACGAGGGCTGCAACTACAGCGATGAGAGCGTCTGGGGCGATAACAGTTGGTACTTCACTCCCAAGGGGCTGTTCCTCAAGGCCTACTTTCCTCGGGTAGCGCGGGCCTGTGACGGGCCTGAGTGGGCGGTGCTGCCGTATGCGTTGGTCAGGAAGCACCCCGGGGCCGTCGCTCTGGAGCTGCCCAAGCATTGAAACCGAAGGAGGTTATTTTGCTTCCAGCCCCGGCGCCTCACGGATCACGAAGTGATCCAGGTTCTCGATATTGGCGCTGAAGACCCCGAAGGTCGACTCGGGGTCTTTCTTGCTCGGCACTTGCTTGAGCGCCGGCGTCACGCCATAGAAGAAACAGTACAGCTCCCGCTGGCTGTCGGCGGCGCCCTTGATCTCCTCGAGGAAGGCTTTGCGCTTGCGGTAGCTGTCGATCAGCTTCTTGCTCAGGTAGACATTGACCGAGTAGGGCTTCTTCTTGGTTTCGCCCTCGGCCTTGAACCAGACTTTCTGCTCGAAATCGATGCGAAAGCTCTGGGTGTAATCCTTGATCTCCTTGATCTTGCCCCAGTAGATCAGCCCCTTGTTGTCCAGCAGGTACTCGATCTTCTTGAAGAACGAGGCGTAGCTGGCCGTGTGTTCGCCGACCTTCAGCGGCATGCGCTTGAGCAGTTCCTTGTCGTCGATGTTCGACACAAAGCACTCCACTGGGTGGGCGAAGACGCTGGTCTTGTCCGGGGTAGTGTCGCGCCCGGGATGGGGCTTGTGCGAACTGGCCTTAGCGGCTGGCGGAGTGTCCTGTGGGGCATCCACTGCCGCTTGCGGGCTGGCCGGCTTGCGCACGTATTCACGGCGGCTTAAGAGCAGCTCCGAGGGGAAATGCTCCTCGCGTTCCTCTTCGGTCGCGGTGCCTTCCACGCTACCGGCGCTTTTGCTGACCCCATAAGGGCATCCTTCCATATGAAGCGTGGCGGGCAGGTTCTTGAAATGCGGCGTGCGGATGTAGTTGACGTTCTTGGCGTTGAAAGTGCCCAGTTGATTAGTGCTATCGAACGCTGCGCGGCATTCATCGTTGGGGCACTGGAAACTTTCCCTGGCCGAATCGAAGACCAGGGTTTCATCGAAATTCAGATCACGCACGTCATAGATCGACAACTTGTCGTCGAGGCTGATGCAGTACGCAGTATCGAATTTCATGGGCGCTTTGATCCTTAAGCGGAAGAGGGTTCTTTATAGCGGCAGGTCATGCCGCCTGCACGTACTTTGATGAACCAGTCCCTGTGTAGATTGGTGCGGCCAATAAAAAAGCCCTGACCAGGTCAGGGCTTCTTGTTTGTGTCATTGATCCGGGAATCAATCCCAGCTCAAGGCGCCGCCAGTCTGATACTCGATCACGCGGGTCTCGAAGAAGTTCTTCTCTTTCTTCAAGTCCATGATCTCGCTCATCCATGGGAACGGGTTGGTGGTACCTGGGTACTCTTCCTTCAGGCCGATCTGCGACAGGCGACGGTTGGCGATGAACTTGAGGTAGTCCTCCATCATCGCGGCGTTCATGCCCAGTACACCGCGCGGCATGGTGTCGCGAGCGTATTCGATCTCCAGTTGGGTGCCCTGGAGGATCATCTGGGTCGCTTCTTCCTTCATCTCGGCATCCCACAGGTGCGGGTTTTCGATCTTGATCTGGTTGATCACGTCGATGCCGAAGTTCAGGTGCATGGATTCGTCGCGCAGGATGTACTGGAACTGCTCGGCGACACCGGTCATTTTGTTGCGACGGCCCATGGACAGGATCTGGGTGAAGCCGCAATAGAAGAAGATGCCTTCCAGAACGCAGTAGTAGGCGATCAGGTTGCGCAGCAGTTCCTTGTCGGTGTCGACGGTGCCGGTTTCGAACTTCGGATCGGAGATCGAACGGGTGTACTTCAGGCCCCAGGCGGCTTTCTTCGCGACCGATGGAATCTCGTGGTACATGTTGAAGATCTCGCCTTCATCCATGGCCAGCGATTCGATGCAGTACTGGTAGGCGTGGGTGTGGATCGCCTCTTCGAACGCCTGGCGCAGGATGTACTGGCGGCATTCCGGGTTGGTGATCAGGCGGTACACGGCCAGTACCAGGTTGTTGGCAACCAGGGAGTCGGCGGTGGAGAAGAAGCCCAGGTTGCGCATGACGATGCGACGCTCGTCGTCGGTCAGGCCTTCCGGGTTTTTCCACAGGGCGATGTCGGCGGTCATGTTGACCTCTTGCGGCATCCAGTGGTTGGCGCAGCCGTCGAGGTACTTCTGCCAGGCCCAGTCATACTTGAACGGCACCAGCTGGTTGAGGTCGGCGCGGCAGTTGATCATGCGCTTCTCGTCAACCGCGACACGGGCGGAAGAACCTTCCAGTTCAGCCAGGCCTTCGGCGATGTCGAGCTGATCCAGAGACGCCTTGGCGCGGGCAACGGCAGCGGAGTCGCTGGCGGTCACGGCGCGGGCTTCAAGAGCGGCGGCACCACCGGCGCTGTCGAGGCGGTCCATGTTGGCTTCAGTAGCGTGGCCGGCGTTGGCGCCTTTGACCGCAACTTCACCTTCTTCTTTGTCGAATTCGTCCCAGCTCAGCATGACGTGTCGTCTCCTGCTCGAGGGCCAGATGCCCGTGTGAAAACAAAAGGGGTGGTTTTTCACACGGCACGCTGGCCGCGTTAAATCATTGGAAATCGTTTGTTGCAGCAGTGAACGCAGGCAATAAACAGAAATACGTGTCCGGGTGCCTGGTGACCGCTGTCGGGCGGAGCTTGGCGTACCAGCTCCTGCGCAGGATTCAGCAGGTCGTTTTCATCCGGTAAGGGAATGTTGCAGGCCCGTTTTGAGGACGCATTATAAGGATATTTTCGGGGGCGTGGGGCGACCGATGGGCGCAGGCGAGCCCGAGAAGGGGGGGGACTTGGAGCAGAGCGCGGGTTTACAAGGCTTTGGCGGTTGAAGATTTTTTTTCACGCTTGAAAAAAACAGCCGGAAATGGCCAAAAAATAGCCAATTTTACTAGATGTTGTGTTTTTGCAAGCCTTTTTGAGGTTTTGAACACAACTCGAATCGCTCGGTCTTGCCTTGGGAAATCTCTTGGAGCAGGTCTTCAGGGGGTGGCCGGATTTCCTCCGTCGAAGCCGTCGCTGGAGTTGCTCGCAAGGTGGTGGGCGGTGCCATGAGGAGGCCAGCAACCTCAGGAGGAAAGGTGCGTGCGATTGCCGGGCTCGCACGTCGTCAGGCTGAGGCCTTTTGCTGCCCATGGGTGGGTAGTCACCAGGCATCTGTGCCGCAAGAGGGATTTCTTGCGGCCGGCAGTCATCAAGGTATGTGCAATGAACTTTGCTATTAGCCGTTAGAACAACCGTTGCCCATTACGCGATATTGAAGAATATGCCGCTGGCCGTGGGAGTCTTCATATTCCATGCGCGCTGGTACAACTTCGCATACTTCTGGAACTTCGCTCATGGAGATAACTTTGGCGATATCCAGATCAGTCGAGTAAGTGTATTCCTCTACCGGTACTTGCTGGTTGGCGACATCAGTCGGGATCTCATCAGCCATCGCGGTTACGCACAGACTGCTGAGGGCCAGAACTAATAAAGCTTTCATTTGCGTTTTACCTTTCTAAGGTCGTGTGAGGTCACGCAGCCTTTATGGGGCTGCGTGTGGAACTTGAGTAGAAGTTTGATTAACTGCCTTCGTGGGGGCTGCAACTTGGTTAATCAGATTGCCTGTTGGGCGAGGCAGATTTTAGGCGCGGGGGGCGCAGTCATATAGGCGTACTTTTGATAAACACCTTTGACAGTTTTTGTAACAATCGCCGAAAAAGGGCTGTTTGGCAGCTGGCTGGAACTTTTTTGGGTAGGGTGGATATCGCTGTAAGGCGCATTCTTGAAGGGGTTTGGCAAATGAAGGGGTATTTCGCAGGGGGTTGTTACTACCATCGTCGAATGGTTCTATAGACGCCCCCCGGCTACAACGGGGTCATACAAAAACAACTATGTCACCGAGGTAAGAAAGATGAGTGCGGCTTCTCTGTATCCCGTTCGTCCCGAGGTTTTGGCCAATACGCTGACTGACGAGGCGACCTACAAGGCCATGTACCAGCAGTCGGTCGTGAACCCGGACGGTTTCTGGCGCGAACAGGCCAAGCGTCTCGACTGGATCAAGCCTTTTACCACGGTGAAGCAGACCTCCTTCGACGATCACCATGTCGATATCAAGTGGTTCGCCGACGGCACCCTGAACGTCTCCTACAACTGCCTGGATCGCCATCTCGCCGAGCGCGGTGATCAGATCGCGATCATCTGGGAAGGCGACGATCCTTCCGAAAGCCGCAACATCACCTACCGCGAACTGCATGAGGAAGTCTGCAAGTTCGCCAACGCCCTGCGTGGCCAGGACGTGCACCGCGGCGACGTGGTGACTATCTATATGCCGATGATTCCCGAGGCGGTGGTGGCCATGCTGGCCTGTACCCGCATTGGCGCGATCCACTCGGTGGTGTTCGGCGGCTTCTCCCCTGAAGCCTTGGCCGGGCGCATCATCGACTGCCGCTCCAAGGTGGTGATCACTGCCGACGAAGGTATCCGTGCCGGCAAGAAAGTGCCGCTCAAGGCCAATGTCGACGATGCCCTGACCAACCCGGAAACCAGCAGCATTCAGAAGGTCATCGTGTGCAAGCGCACCGGTGGCAACATCAAGTGGAACCAGCACCGCGACATCTGGTACGAAGACTTGATGAAAGTCGCCGGCAGCGTCTGCGCGCCGAAAGAGATGGGCGCCGAAGAAGCGCTGTTCATCCTCTATACCTCCGGGTCCACCGGCAAGCCCAAGGGCGTGCAGCACACCACCGGCGGCTACCTGCTGTATGCGTCGCTGACCCATGAGCGGGTGTTCGACTACCGCCCGGGCGAAGTCTACTGGTGCACCGCCGACGTCGGCTGGGTCACCGGCCACACCTATATTGTCTACGGCCCGCTGGCCAACGGCGCCACCACCGTGCTGTTCGAGGGGGTGCCGAACTACCCGGATGTCACTCGGGTGGCGAAGATCGTCGACAAGCACAAGGTCAACATCCTCTACACCGCACCGACCGCAATCCGCGCCATGATGGCTTCGGGCACCGCTGCCTGCGAAGGCGCCGATGGCAGCAGCCTGCGCCTGCTGGGCTCGGTGGGCGAGCCGATCAACCCGGAAGCCTGGGACTGGTACTACAAGAACGTCGGTCAGTCCCGCTGCCCGATCGTCGACACCTGGTGGCAGACCGAAACCGGCGCCACCCTCATGAGCCCGCTGCCGGGGGCGCATGCCTTGAAGCCGGGTTCCGCAGCGCGTCCGTTCTTCGGCGTGGTGCCGGCCCTGGTGGATAACCTGGGCAACATCATCGAGGGCGCGGCCGAGGGCAACCTGGTGATTCTCGACTCGTGGCCAGGCCAGGCACGGACCCTGTACCGCGACCACGATCGTTTCGTCGATACCTACTTCAAGACTTTCCGTGGCATGTACTTCACCGGTGACGGCGCCCGTCGCGACGAAGATGGCTACTACTGGATCACCGGTCGGGTGGACGATGTGCTCAACGTCTCCGGGCACCGCATGGGTACCGCCGAAATCGAAAGCGCCATGGTTGCGCACCCGAAGGTCGCCGAAGCGGCGGTGGTGGGCGTGCCTCACGACATCAAGGGGCAGGGCATCTACGTCTATGTGACCCTCAATGGTGGCGAAGAGCCGAACGAAGCCCTGCGCCTGGAATTGAAGAACTGGGTGCGCAAGGAAATCGGGCCGATCGCCTCGCCGGACGTCATCCAATGGGCGCCGGGCCTGCCGAAAACTCGTTCCGGGAAGATCATGCGGCGGATTCTGCGCAAGATCGCCACGGCGGAGTACGACGGTCTGGGCGATATCTCGACCCTGGCTGACCCGAGTGTGGTGCAGCACCTGATCGATACCCACAAGACCATGAACGTCGCCTGAGGCGGTTTTCGAGTCACCCAGCCCCGCCCGGCCCTGTGCCGGGCGGGGCTTTTTTGTGCGGTGGAGATGGGCCGCAAAGCCCTCTGCGTGGCTGTTGCAGGTGCCGGCTTGCCCGCGAAGAAGGGGCGAATAAATATCGGATTTATCCCTTCGGTGTATCCGAATGTTACCGGTACGGCCGAAGATGTAACCTCGCGCCTACTTTCGGGGCAATGGGAAACGCCGGGCCCCATTTCAGGGCCTTTTATACCCTTATAAAAAATAAGTCATCACGCTGCGCTTGCCGGAATAGAAGGCTTTGCCAATAATAGGCCCGCAATTTGCAGCATAGATCGGTTCCCCGTCTTTCGCTCTTGCATAGAATTGAAGAGCTGTCAATGCGCTGGCCAGGCATTCTCGATGCTTCTGTAATTTGTTGTCGCATTGAGGAAATATCGGCTTCCAGCCTGTCGTTAGAATGCCGGTCACTCGCTCGTCGTTGCCTGTGTGTGAGCCCCCTGCGGGCTGCCCGGGCCGCAGCGCCGCTATTTGCTGTTTCACCCATTCGCATATTGGGCTGTCGCTCACTCTGCCGTTTTCGCCCTTTACCGATGGAGTTCTAAGATGAAGAAACTCGTGCTTCTTGGCGCCCTGGCACTGTCCGTGCTCTCCCTGCCGACTTTTGCCGATGAAAAGCCCCTGAAAATTGGTATCGAAGCGGCTTACCCTCCGTTTGCCTCCAAGGCGCCGGACGGCAGCATCGTCGGTTTCGACTACGACATCGGCAACGCCCTGTGCGAAGAGATGAAGGTCAAGTGTGTCTGGGTCGAGCAAGAGTTCGACGGCCTGATCCCGGCCCTGAAGGTTCGCAAGATCGACGCCATCCTCTCGTCCATGTCGATCACTGAAGATCGCAAGAAATCCGTGGACTTCACCAACAAGTACTACAACACCCCGGCGCGTCTGGTGATGAAGGCCGGTACCCAGATCAGCGACGGCCTGGCCGAGCTCAAGGGCAAGAACATCGGCGTGCAGCGCGGTTCGATCCACGAGCGTTTCGCCCGTGAAGTGCTGGCTCCCCTGGGGGCGCAGATCAAGCCTTACGGCTCGCAGAACGAAATCTACCTGGATGTGGCCGCCGGTCGCCTCGACGGCACCGTGGCGGACGCTACCCTGTTGAATGACGGCTTCCTGAAAACCGACGCTGGCAAGGGCTTCGCCTTCGTTGGTCCGGCCTTCACCGACGTCAAATACTTCGGCGACGGCGTAGGGATCGCCGTGCGCAAGGGCGACAAGGCCGATCTGGACAAGATCAACGCCGCCATCGCTGCCATTCGTGAGAACGGCAAGTACAAGCAAATCCAGGACAAGTACTTCGACTTCGACATCTACGGCAAGTAAGACCGTCGAATCAGTCAGTCCGAGATGGCGCAAGCAGCAGAATCTCTGAAGTTTGCGCCATTTTTTCATCCCAATTTTCGAGGACCTGAATCATGTTGAAAGGCTACGGGGCTGTCATCCTCGATGGCGCTTGGCTGACGCTTCAGCTCGCCTTGTCGTCCATGGCCCTGGCCATTGTTCTGGGTCTGATCGGGGTTGCGCTGCGCCTCTCGCCGGTGCGCTGGCTGGCCTGGCTGGGCGACCTGTACTCCACGGTAATCCGCGGTATTCCTGACCTGGTGCTGATCCTGCTGATCTTCTACGGCGGCCAGGATCTGCTCAACCGGGTGGCGCCGCTGCTGGGTTATGACGATTACATCGACCTCAATCCGCTGGCGGCCGGTATCGGCACCCTGGGCTTCATCTTCGGTGCCTACCTCTCCGAAACCTTCCGTGGCGCCTTCATGGCGATCCCCAAGGGGCAGGCGGAAGCCGGCATGGCCTACGGCATGAGCAGCTTCCAGGTGTTCTTCCGGGTGATGGTGCCGCAGATGATTCGCCTGGCGATTCCCGGCTTCACCAACAACTGGCTGGTACTGACCAAGGCGACCGCGCTGATTTCCGTGGTGGGCCTGCAAGACATGATGTTCAAGGCCAAGCAGGCGGCGGATGCCACTCGCGAGCCATTCACCTTCTTCCTTGCAGTGGCGGCGATGTACCTGGTGATCACCAGTGTCTCGTTGCTGGCACTGCGTTACCTTGAGAAGCGCTACTCGGTAGGCGTAAGGGCGGCTGATCTATGATCTTCGACTACAACGTCATCTATGAGGCCCTGCCGCTGTACTTCGGCGGCCTGCTGACCACCCTGAAACTGCTGGCGCTGTCGCTGTTCTTCGGTTTGCTGGTGGCGCTGCCCCTGGGGCTGATGCGGGTGTCCAAGCAGCCGCTGGTGAACATGTCAGCCTGGCTCTACACCTATGTGATCCGCGGCACGCCGATGCTGGTGCAGCTGTTCCTGATCTACTACGGCCTGGCTCAGTTCGAAGCGGTGCGCGAGAGTTTCCTCTGGCCCTGGCTGTCCAGCGCGACCTTCTGCGCCTGCCTGGCCTTTGCCATCAACACCAGCGCCTACACCGCGGAAATCATCGCCGGCAGCCTCAAGGCCACGCCCAATGGCGAGATCGAGGCGGCCAAGGCGATGGGCATGTCGCGCTACAAGATGTACCGCCGCATTCTCTTGCCGTCGGCTCTGCGCCGCGCGCTGCCGCAGTACAGCAACGAAGTGATCATGATGCTGCAGACCACCAGTCTGGCGTCCATCGTGACCCTGATCGACATCACCGGCGCGGCGCGGACGGTCAACGCGCAGTACTACCTGCCGTTCGAGGCCTACATCACCGCCGGCGTGTTCTACCTGTGCCTGACCTTTATCCTGGTGCGCCTGTTCAAGCTGGCCGAAGGCCGCTGGCTGCGCTACCTGGCGCCGCGGAAGCACTGATATGGAGCGCATTGATCATCCATTGCCCTGGAATCACCTGGGTAGCGAGCGGCATATCTCGGTGTTCCGTTTCGGCAGCGGCGAGCGCAAGGCCTATATCCAGGCCAGCCTGCATGCTGACGAGTTGCCGGGCATGCGTACTGCCTGGGAGCTGAAGAAGCGCCTCGGCGCACTGGAAGCCCAGGGGGCTCTCAGCGGCGTCATCGAACTGGTGCCGGTGGCCAACCCGCTGGGCCTGGGCCAGTTGCTGCAAGGCAATCACCAGGGGCGTTTCGAGGCCGGCAGCGGCAAGAACTTCAACCGTGATTTCGTCGAGTTGAGCGAGCCGGTCGGCCAGCGCCTGCAAGGGCGCCTGGGGGATGATCCGCACGCCAATGTGCGCCTGATTCGCCAGGCCATGGCCGAGGTGCTGGCTGAGCTACCGCCGGCGTCCAGCCAGTTGCAGGGCATGCAGCGGGTGCTCCTGAGCCATGCCTGCAGCGCTGATGTGGTGCTGGACCTGCATTGCGATGCCGAGGCGGCGCTGCACATGTATGCATTGCCGCAGCATTGGCCGCAGTGGCGCTCCCTGGCCGCGCACCTGGATGTGAAGGTCGGCCTGCTGGCGGAAGATTCCGGTGGCAGTTCGTTCGACGAAGCCTGCTCGTTGCCCTGGTTGCGCCTGTCGCGGCAGTTCCCTGAAGCGCAGATCCCCTTGGCTTGCCTGGCAACCACCCTCGAGCTGGGCGGCCAGGCCGACACCGGGCGGCCTCAGGCCCAAGCGCACGCCGAAGGCATCCTGGCGTTTCTTGCCGAGCAGGGGTTGATTGCCGGTGATTGGCCGGCCCCCGGGCGCGAAGCCTGCGAGGCCATGCCTTTCGAAGGCACCCAACTGCTGTATGCGCCGCACCCCGGCGTGGTGAGCTTTCTGCGTCCGGCCGGTAGCTGGGTGGAGGCGGGCGAGCCGGTTTTTGAAGTGATTGATCCCCTATCCGATCGGGTCAGCACGGTGTGTGCTGGCACCAGCGGCGTGCTGTTCGCCGTTGAGCGGCTGCGTTATGCCCAACCCGGTTTCTGGCTGGCCAAGGTGGCGGGGCGCGAAGCGCTGCGTCACGGGCGCTTGCTCAACGACTGACTGTTTTTGTGAGAACCGACCGCATGTACAAACTTGAAGTCCAAGACCTGCATAAGCGCTATGGCAGTCACGAAGTGCTCAAGGGCGTGTCCCTGAAGGCCGCAGCTGGCGATGTAATCAGCATCATCGGCTCCAGTGGCTCGGGCAAGAGTACATTCCTGCGCTGCATCAACCTGCTGGAGCAGCCCCATGCGGGCAAGATCCTGCTGAACAACGAAGAGCTGAAGCTGGTAGCCAACAAGGACGGCGCCTTGAAGGCCGCCGATCCCAAGCAGCTGCAGCGCATGCGCTCGCGCCTGTCGATGGTGTTCCAGCATTTCAACCTGTGGTCGCACATGACCGCGATTGAAAACATCATGGAAGCGCCGGTGCATGTGCTGGGTGTGTCCAAGGCCGAGGCTCGCGAGAAGGCCGAGCACTACCTGGCCAAGGTCGGTGTGGCGCACCGCAAGGATGCCTATCCGGGGCACATGTCCGGTGGCGAGCAGCAACGGGTGGCGATTGCCCGGGCCCTGGCGATGGAACCGGAAGTCATGCTGTTCGACGAGCCGACCTCGGCCCTGGATCCGGAACTGGTGGGCGACGTCCTGAAGGTCATGCAGGCCCTGGCCCAGGAAGGCCGGACCATGGTGGTGGTGACCCACGAAATGGGCTTTGCCCGTGAGGTGTCCAACCAGTTGGTGTTCCTGCACAAGGGTGTGGTGGAAGAGAGCGGCAACCCGCGTGAAGTGCTGGTGAACCCGCAATCAGAACGTTTGCAACAATTCCTCTCGGGCAGCCTCAAGTAATAGCTGCCGTTGTGCACCAAATTAGGTCATGCTGCGCACCGCGCGCCAGATGGTCTAACTTGGTGCTGCCGCCCTTGGCTTCTCACCTTGTTTTCGTTTCGGATTGCCCGCCATGACTGCCCATCGAATTGGTTTCCTGATTTGGCCCAGCACTAAAGCCTTGACGCTGGCGCTGGCTGAGGAGGCCTTGCGTGTTGCCCAGCGGGTGCACCCGGAAGTGGTCTATGAGCTGGCTTTCCTGCAGGCTGAGGCCCCGGCCGAAGGCGCCTGGCAACTGCCGGGCGAGCCTTGGGCGGGCAAGCTGGAAGGTTGTCAGAAACTGTTCCTGCTGGCGGACGAGCCGCCGGCGCCGATGAGTTCCGGCTTGAGCAGTGCCCTCAAGCAGCTGGTGCGTGCCGGTTGTGTGATTGGTGGGTTGTCAGCCGGGGTTTACCCCTTGGCACAACTGGGTTTGCTCGATGGTTATCGGGCAGCGGTGCACTGGCGCTGGCAGGATGATTTCGCCGAGCGTTTTCCCAAGGTCATCGCCACCAGCCATCTGTTCGACTGGGACCGTGATCGCCTGACTGCGTGCGGTGGCATGTCGGTGCTGGACCTGCTGCTGGCGGTGCTGGCCCGGGATCATGGCGCCGAGCTGGCCGGTGCGGTGTCCGAGGAACTGGTGGTGGAGCGCATTCGTGAAGGTGGCGAGCGCCAGCGTATCCCGCTGCAAAATCGCCTGGGCTCCAGCCATCCGAAGCTGACCCAGGCAGTGCTGCTGATGGAGGCCAATATCGAGGAGCCGCTGACCACCGACGAGATTGCCCAGCACGTCTGTGTTTCCCGTCGTCAGTTGGAGCGGATCTTCAAGCAGTACCTGAACCGCGTGCCCAGCCAGTATTACCTGGAGCTGCGCCTGAACAAGGCCCGGCAGATGCTGATGCAGACCAGCAAGTCGATCATTCAGATCGGCCTGTCCTGTGGTTTTTCTTCCGGCCCGCACTTCTCCAGCGCTTACCGCAACTTCTTTGGCGCCACCCCGCGCGAAGATCGCAATCAGCGGCGCAGCAGCAGCCCGTTCGAACTCTCCTCCGTGCCTTCCGAGCGCGGCTGACCCCGTATTGTAGGAGCCGGCTTGCCGGCGAATCCCA
The DNA here is from genome assembly GCF_058799535.1 of Pseudomonas sp. GW822-FHT06D10. Lineage (NCBI taxonomy): Bacteria > Pseudomonadati > Pseudomonadota > Gammaproteobacteria > Pseudomonadales > Pseudomonadaceae > Pseudomonas > Pseudomonas sp. GW822-FHT06D10. The sequence goes on from NZ_JBXALN010000006.1 coordinate 327,442, forward strand.
CAGGCCACCCGTTCGCCCGCAAAATCCCGTTCGACGCCCTCTTGTCGTAACGTCGATAACCTTTTCGAGATTTGGGGCTGCCCGCCACGTAACTACCTGGGTAATTACCTTGGGCAAATTGCCCGGCAAATCTGCCGCTGAGGCTGTGCGCAGTTTAAACTGCGCCTTTGCGACGCTATTTGTCGCATTGCCATAAACCCGCTTAAAACCTGGGTTGGCGCTATAAGAAGTTGTCGCTTGGCGACAAGGCCGGGCACAAAACTGTCCTTACAATCCCTCCATCGCTCGCCAGTTTCAGGCGGGTGTTCCTCTTCAGGAGACTCCGATGTCCGTTGAGCAAGCTCCGGTGCAACGCGCCGATTTCGACCAGGTGATGGTTCCCAACTACGCACCTGCGGCCTTCATTCCTGTGCGTGGCGCGGGGTCCCGAGTATGGGATCAGTCGGGTCGGGAACTGATCGACTTCGCCGGCGGCATCGCGGTCAACGTACTGGGCCACGCCCATCCGGCCCTGGTAGGCGCACTGACCGAGCAAGCGGGCAAACTGTGGCATGTGTCCAACGTCTTCACCAACGAGCCGGCCCTGCGCCTGGCCCACAAGCTGATCGACGCCACCTTCGCCGAGCGCGTGTTCTTCTGCAACTCCGGCGCAGAAGCCAACGAGGCCGCCTTCAAGCTGGCCCGTCGCGTGGCTCACGATCGTTTCGGCGCCGAGAAGTACGAAATCATCGCGGCCCTGAACAGCTTCCACGGCCGTACCCTGTTCACCGTGAACGTGGGTGGCCAGTCCAAGTACTCCGATGGCTTCGGTCCGAAGATCACCGGCATCACCCATGTGCCGTACAACGATCTGGCCGCCCTGAAAGCCGCGGTTTCCGACAAGACCTGCGCCGTGGTGCTGGAGCCGATCCAGGGCGAGGGCGGCGTGCTGCCGGCCGAGCTGGCCTACCTGCAAGGCGCCCGCGAGCTGTGCGACCAGCACAACGCGCTGCTGGTGTTCGACGAAGTGCAGACCGGCATGGGCCGCAGCGGCGAGCTGTTCGCCTATCAGCATTACGGCGTGACCCCGGACATCCTCACCAGCGCCAAGAGCCTGGGCGGCGGTTTCCCGATCGCGGCGATGCTGACCACCGAAGCGCTGGCCAAGCACCTGGTAGTCGGCACTCACGGCACCACCTACGGCGGCAATCCGCTGGCGTGTGCGGTGGCCGAGGCGGTGATCGACGTGATCAACACCCCACAGGTGCTCAATGGTGTGAAAGCCAAGCACGACCGCTTCAAGACCCGTCTGTTGCAGATCGGCGAGAAGTACGGCCTGTTCACTGAAGTCCGCGGCCTGGGCCTGTTGCTCGGCTGCGTGCTCAGCGAGGCCTGGAAGGGCAAGGCCAAGGACGTGTTCAACGCGGCCGAGAAAGAAGGCCTGATGATCCTGCAAGCCGGCCCTGACGTGGTGCGCTTCGCGCCGAGCCTGGTGGTCGAGGATGCCGATATCGACCAGGGCCTGGACCGCTTCGAGCGCGCCGTGGCGAAATTGACTCAAGCCTGATCCAGGGCGGCGGTGCTTCTCGGCGCCGGCCTTTGCGGCCGGCGTCGAGCCTAATTCCTGTGCCGGGCTATCCCGGCATTTTTTTCCCTGAGTCGGACGGTTTCCGACCTGTTTTAGAGTAAGGAGTGACACCATGCTGGTGATGCGCCCCGCGCAAATGGCTGATCTGGGCGAGGTACAGCGTCTGGCTGCAGACAGCCCGATTGGTGTCACCTCCTTGCCGGATGATGTGGATCGCCTGAGCGACAAGATCGCCGCAAGCGAGGCTTCGTTCGCCGCTGAAGTGAGCTTCAACGGTGAAGAGAGTTACTTTTTCGTCCTGGAAGACACCGACAGCGGCAAGCTGGTGGGCTGCTCGGCGATTGTCGCCTCGGCCGGCTACTCCGAGCCGTTCTACAGCTTTCGCAACGAAACCTTCGTCCACGCCTCCCGCGAGCTGAAGATCCACAACAAGATCCACGTCCTGTCCCAGTGCCACGACCTCACCGGCAACAGCCTGCTGACCAGTTTCTACGTGGTACCGGAGCTGGTGGGCTCGGCCTGGTCGGAGCTCAACTCCCGCGGCCGCCTGTTGTTCGTCGCCAGCCACCCGGAGCGCTTCGCCGATTCGGTGGTGACCGAGATCGTCGGCTACAGCGATGAGCATGGCGACTCGCCGTTCTGGGATGCCATCGGGCGCAACTTCTTCGACCTCAACTACGCCGAGGCCGAGCGCCTGTGCGGCCTGAAAAGCCGGACCTTCCTCGCCGAGCTGATGCCCCATTACCCGATCTACGTGCCGCTGCTGCCGGATGCGGCCCAGGAAGCCATGGGCCAGGTGCACCCGCGGGCACAGATCACCTTCGACATCTTGATGCGCGAAGGTTTTGAAACCGATCACTACATCGACATCTTCGACGGTGGCCCGACCTTGCATGCGCGGGTCTCGGGTATCCGCTCGATTGCCCAGAGCCGCGTGGTGCCGGTGAAGATCGGTGAAGCAGCCAAGGGCGGCGGCCGCCAGTACCTGGTCTCCAATGGCCAGTTGCAGGATTACCGCGCGGTGTTGCTGGAGCTGGATTACGCCCCGGGCAAACCGGTGACCCTGGACCTGCAAGCCGCCGAAGCCCTGGGCGTCGGCGAAGGCGCCAGCGTGCGCCTGGTGGCGGTTTAACGCCTGCTTTCACTACCTGGAAAGCAAGCCTAGAAGCAGCGAGTTTCGCGCAGGCCGCCAGCGGCCTGCGTCTGAGGAGATAGCATGATCGTTCGTCCCGTACGCAGCAGCGATTTACCCGCGCTGATCGACCTGGCCCGCAGCACCGGCACTGGCCTCACCACCTTGCCGGCCAACGAAGAGCGCCTGACCCACCGGGTCGGCTGGGCGGAAAAGACCTTTCGCGGTGAAGCCGAGCGCGGCGATGCGGACTACCTGTTCGTGCTGGAAGACGACAACGGCCGGGTGGTGGGCATTTCCGCCATCGCCGGCGCCGTCGGCCTGCGCGAGCCCTGGTACAACTTCCGGGTGGGCCTGACGGTCAGCGCCTCCCAGGAGCTGAACATCTACCGCGAGATCCCCACGCTGTTCCTGGCCAATGACCTGACCGGCAACTCCGAGCTGTGCTCGCTGTTCCTGCATGCCGATTACCGCACCGGCCTCAACGGCCGCATGCTGGCCAAGGCGCGGATGCTGTTCATCGCCGAGTTCCCGCAGCTGTTCGGCAACAAGATCATTGCCGAGATGAGGGGCATGTCCGACGAGAATGGCCGCTCGCCGTTCTGGGAAAGCCTGGGCCGGCACTTCTTCAAGATGGAGTTCAGCCAGGCCGACTACCTGACCGGCGTCGGCAACAAGGCCTTCATCGCCGAGCTGATGCCCAAGTTCCCGCTCTATACCTGTTTCCTGTCCGAAGATGCGCGCAACGTCATCGCCAAGGTCCACACCGACACCGAGCCGGCGCTGGCCATGCTCAAGAGCGAAGGCTTCAGCTACCAGGGCTATGTCGACATCTTCGACGCCGGCCCGGCGGTGGAGTGCGAGACCAGCAAGATCCGCGCAGTGCGTGACAGCCAGGCGCTGGTGCTGGCCATCGGCACCCCGGGCGACGACGCCACGCCGTTCCTGATCCACAACCGCAAGCGCGAGGACTGCCGCATCACCGCGGCACCGGCGCGCTTTGCCGCCGGCACCCTGGTGGTCGATCCCCTGACCGCCAAGCGCCTGCAACTCAACGCCGGCGACCAGGTCCGCGCGGTTCCGCTGTCTGCTTCTCGGGAGTCGAAACAATGAGCACGCTGTACATTGCCGGCCAATGGCTGGCCGGTCAGGGCGAGGCCTTCACCTCGGTCAATCCGGTGACCCAGGCGGTCATCTGGTCGGGTAACGGTGCTACTGCCGCACAAGTGGACAGCGCCGTGCAGGCTGCCCGCCAGGCGTTTCCGGCCTGGGCCAAGCGTTCCCTGGAAGAGCGCATCAGCGTGCTCGAAGCCTTTGCCGCCAGCCTGAAGAGCCGTGCCGACGAATTGGCCCGCTGCATTGGCGAGGAAACCGGCAAGCCGCTGTGGGAAGCTGCCACCGAAGTCACCAGCATGGTCAACAAGATCGCCATCTCGGTGCAGAGCTACCGCGAGCGTACCGGCGAGAAGAGCGGCCCGCTGGGCGACGCCACCGCCGTGCTGCGGCACAAGCCCCACGGTGTGGTGGCGGTGTTCGGCCCCTACAACTTCCCTGGCCACCTGCCTAACGGGCACATCGTTCCCGCTTTGCTGGCCGGTAACAGCGTGCTGTTCAAACCCAGCGAGCTGACGCCGAAAGTCGCCGAGCTGACGGTGCAGTGCTGGATCGAAGCCGGCCTGCCGGCCGGTGTGCTGAACCTGCTGCAAGGCGCTCGGGAAACCGGCATCGCCCTGGCGGCCAATCCGGGTATCGATGGGTTGTTCTTCACCGGTTCCAGCCGTACCGGCAATCACCTGCACCAGCAGTTCGCCGGGCGCCCGGACAAGATCCTGGCCCTGGAAATGGGCGGCAACAACCCCCTGGTGGTGGAGCAGGTCGCCGACCTGGACGCTGCGGTGTACACCATCATCCAGTCGGCCTTTATCTCGGCTGGCCAGCGTTGCACCTGCGCGCGGCGCTTGCTGGTGCCGCAAGGCGCCTGGGGTGACACGTTGCTGGCGCGCCTGGTGGCGGTCAGCGCAACCATCGAGGTCGGCGCGTTTGACCAGCAGCCTGCGCCGTTCATGGGCTCGGTGATCTCCCTGGGCGCCGCCCGCGCACTGATGGATGCGCAGCAGCAGCTGTTGGCCAACGGCGCCGTAGCCTTGCTGGAAATGACCCAGCCCCAGGCCCAGGCCGCCTTGCTGACCCCGGGCATCCTGGACGTTAGCGCCGTGGCCGAGCGCCCTGATGAGGAACTGTTCGGGCCGTTGCTGCAAGTGATCCGCTACGCTGATTTCGATGACGCGATCGCCGAGGCCAACAACACTCAGTACGGCCTGGCAGCCGGTCTGTTGTCGGACTCCGCCGAGCGCTACCAGCAGTTCTGGCTGGAAAGTCGAGCAGGTATCGTCAACTGGAACAAGCAGTTGACCGGCGCCGCCAGCAGCGCGCCATTCGGTGGCGTGGGGGCCTCGGGCAACCATCGGGCCAGTGCCTATTACGCGGCGGACTACTGCGCGTACCCGGTGGCTTCCCTGGAAACCCCGAGCCTGGTGCTGCCGAGCGCATTGACGCCGGGTGTGCGCCTGTCCTGATTGGCGTGGCCTTTTCGCCGGCAAGCCGGCTCCTGCAGATCTGTGCAGGAGCCGACTTGCCGGCGAACGAGCGCAGCGCGTTCGCCATGTGTAGATATCGATTGCCTATAACAAACAGATTCGTGGAGCCTCGCTGATGAAATCCTATGAAGTCAATTTTGACGGGCTAGTGGGGCCGACCCATAACTACGGCGGCCTGTCCTACGGCAACGTTGCCTCCCAGAGCAACAGCCAGCAGGGCTCCAATCCCAGGGAAGCGGCGCTGCAAGGCCTGGCGAAAATGAAAGCGCTGATGGAAATGGGCTTTCAGCAAGGCGTGCTCGCCCCGCAAGAGCGCCCGGACGTGGCCGCCCTGCGCAACCTGGGTTTTGCCGGAACAGACGCCCAAGTCATCCAGCAGGCCGCCAAGCAGGCGATGCCATTGCTGGTCGCCAGTTGCTCGGCATCGAGCATGTGGGTGGCCAACGCCGCCACGGTCAGCCCCAGTGCCGACACCGCCGATGGCCGTGTGCACTTCACTGCCGCCAACCTCAACTGCAAATACCACCGCAGCATCGAGCACCCCACCACCAGCCGCGTGCTGGGGGCCATGTTCGCCGACCAGAAGCATTTCGCCCATCACGCGGCCCTGCCGGCGGTAGCGCAGTTCGGCGACGAAGGGGCCGCCAACCACACGCGCTTCTGCCGTGACTATGGGCAGGCCGGCGTGGAGTTCTTCGTCTTCGGTCGCAGTGCTTTCGATACTCGCTACCCGGCACCGCAGAAGTACCCGGCGCGCCAGACCCTGGAAGCTTCCCAGGCCGTCGCCAGGTTGCATGGCCTGAGCGAGGAAGGGGTGGTCTATGCCCAGCAGAACCCTTCGGTGATCGACCAGGGCGTGTTCCACAACGACGTGATCGCGGTGGGCAATGGCGAGGTGTTGTTCTATCACGAGGACGCCTTCCTCGAGACCGATAAGATGCTCGCCGAGTTGCAGGGCAAGCTGGGCAAGCGCGGGGGCAACTTCCAGTCGATCTGCGTGCCGCGTTCGCAGGTGACGGTGGAAGATGCCGTGCGCTCCTACCTGTTCAACAGCCAGTTGCTGTCACGCGCCGACGGCTCGATGCTGCTGATCGTGCCCGAGGAATGCCGCGGCAACGAGCGGGTCTGGCAGTACCTGCAAAGCCTCACCAGCTCTGGCGGGCTGATTCGTGAAGTGAAGGTCTTCGACCTCAAGCAGAGCATGCAGAACGGCGGTGGCCCGGCGTGCCTGCGCTTGCGCGTGGCGCTCAAGGAAACCGAGCTGGCGGCGGTCAATCCTGGGGTTATCATGACCGCGCCGTTGTACGACACCCTGACCCAATGGGTCGGCAAGCACTATCGCGACCGCCTGAGCGAAAGCGACCTGGCGGACCCGCAACTGCTGCTTGAGTGCCGGACGGCACTGGATGAACTGACGCAAATCCTTAAACTGGGCGCGGTTTATCCCTTCCAGATCAATTGAAAGCCAGCGCCCGGCGATCCCGGGCGCGCAGCTTTACCCCAGATGAGAACCGACCCATGAGCGATACCCTGCAGCTGATCCTTGAAGACACCGACGGCACTCAGCTGGAAACGTCCTGCACCCGCTTCGCCGTGCTGTGGCAGGGCAAGGAAGTGTGGATCCAGCAGGACGGCCGCGGCCAGCTGCTGATCGGCGTGGATGTGGAAGAAGGCGATGCGGAATACGCCAGCCTGCTGCTGCGCCCACTGGCGACCAACCTGGTCAGCCTGCAACTGGAAATGGAGCCGGCCGATGCCGGTGACGATGATCACGTGCACGGCCCTGACTGCGGCCACGCCCACTAAGGAAGTCCGCTCTATGCTCGCCCTCGGCAAACTGCTTGAACTGACCCTCGCCGGCCGTGAACCGGCGGAGAAGACTCAACTGACTGTCGACGGCGTGCGCATGCGCTGGCTGAGCGAGGGGGCGCTGGAAGTGCGGCCGCCCGAGGCTCGCGATAACGGCCTGGACCTGCTGCTGTCAGCGGGAATCCATGGCAACGAGACGGCTCCCATCGAGCTGCTCGACCGCTTGTTGCATGACATCGCCCGGGGCGATCTGAAGCCCCGCGCACGTATCCTGTTCCTGTTCGGCAACCCCGAGGCCATGCGCCGCGGCGAGCGTTTTGTCGAACAGGACGTCAACCGGCTATTCAATGGCCGGCATGAATCGAGCAGTGGTTTCGAAGCCCTGCGCGCTTGTGAATTGGAGCGACTGGCGGCGAGCTTCTTCAGCCAGCCCGATCGCCAGCGCCTGCACTACGACCTGCACACGGCAATCCGCGGCTCGAAGATCGAGCAGTTTGCCCTGTACCCATGGAAGGACGGGCGTCAGCATTCACGTCGCGAGCTGGCCCGCCTGCGGGCTGCCGGTATGGAAGCGGTGCTGTTGCAGAACAAGCCCTCCATCGTCTTCAGTGCCTACACCTACGATCAGCTGGGGGCCGAGTCCTTCACCCTGGAGTTGGGCAAGGCACGGCCATTCGGGCAGAACCAGGGGGTCAATGTCGAACGCCTGGAAACCCGGCTCAAGCAGATCATCGACGGTAGCGAACCACCTGCGGAGCAGGACAGCCTCGACGGGTTGCAGTTGTTCAGCGTGGCTCGGGAAGTCATCAAGCACAGCGACAGCTTCCACCTGCATCTGCCGGCAGACATCGAGAACTTTTCCGAACTGGAAGTGGGTTACCTGCTGGCCGAGGATATCGCCCAGACCCGCTGGGTCATCGAGGAGACGGGGGCACGGATCATTTTCCCCAATCCCAAGGTGAAGAACGGCTTGCGCGCAGGGATTCTGATTGTGCCGGCCACGGCCGACGGCCTGGCCTGAGGTTCGCCGGCAAGCCGGGCCCCCGCAGGAGCCGGCCTGCCGGCGATACCGCTAACGCTTAAACCGCTACCGCACGCTGCTCGTTACGGCGCAGGGCGCGGACCTTCTGCAGGGTGTCGGCACAGGTTCTTGCCGCTTCCTGGCCTTTGTGCACGAAGTGCTCGAAGAAGAACTTCTGATGCTCTTCACCCGCATGGAAATGATGCGGGGTCAGCACCACCGAGAAGACCGGCACTTCGGTTTCCAGTTGCACTTGCATCAGGCCGCTGATGACCGACTGGGCGACGAACTCGTGACGGTAGATGCCACCGTCCACCACCAGGCCGGCAGCAACGATCCCGGTATAACGACCGGATTTGGCCAGCAGTTTGGCGTGCAGCGGGATTTCGAAGGCGCCGCCGACTTCGAAGAAGTCGATATCGGATTCCTGATAGCCCTGGGCGAGCATTTCAGTGACGAAGCCCTGACGGCTCTGATCGACGATTTCCTTGTGCCAGCAGGCCTGGATAAAGGCGACGCGCTCGTTGGGGTGGTGTTTGCTTTTGCTATCGATTGCAGTGGGTTGCATCTGTTCTGACTCCTGTTTGTGTGAAAAACAGGGCATATATGAATCGAATGGGATTTAAGGGTGCGCGCAGAACGGTCGTGGATTTCCCACGAACTGCCCGGCAACGGCCCTTTGGCGCCAATCCCGTTCTCTCTTCATCCGGACTATGACCGTCGGCCCCGGAATCACACCGGGTCTGCTGACCTTGTCGTCACCTGTGGCCAAGCCACCGGTCTCGCCAAGCGCTCGCGGGCTATGCGCATTGCACGCAATTACCGCCGGTGGGGAATTGCACCCCGCCCTGAGAACGTTTGCCCGCAATTTTTCGCGGGCGGTGAGTTTTTAACACAGATCCTCGCGAGACGCATCGCACCTTTTGGATAATTCTCATCGGATTTTTCAACGCCAGACTCAGGCTTTTCTACAGTTGTTGCTTGATTATTGCCGGCCATGGCCGCAGTTTCGTTTCGAAAGGGAGTTCCCCCTGTTCAAGAGCGGACCTTGCAGGTCCCACAGCCGAGGCCAGATGTGATGAGCGTGATCGATCTTCGTAGTGACACCGTGACCCAGCCGACCCCTGGCATGCTCGATGCCATGGCCAGTGCGCCCACCGGGGATGATGTGTACGGCGAAGATCCGACAGTCAATCGGTTGGAAGGTGAATTGGCGCGGCGCCTGGGTTTTGCTGCGGCGCTGTTCGTGCCCTCGGGCACCATGAGCAACCTGCTGGCTTTGATGGCTCACTGTGAGCGGGGCGACGAGTACATCGTCGGGCAGCAGGCCCATACCTATAAATATGAAGGCGGGGGCGCGGCGGTACTCGGCTCTATCCAGCCCCAGCCACTGGAATTGCAGGCTGACGGTTCGCTGGACCTTGTCCAGGTGGCTGCGGCCATCAAGCCCGATGACTTTCATTTTGCCCGCACCCGCCTGCTGGCCCTGGAAAACACCATGCAGGGCAAGGTGCTGCCCTTGGCCTACCTGGCCCAGGCGCGGGCCTTTACCCGGGAACACGGGCTGGCCCTGCATCTGGATGGCGCGCGGCTGTACAACGCAGCGGTCAAGCTGGGGGTGGATGCACGGGTGATTGCCGAGCATTTCGACTCGGTGTCGGTGTGCCTGTCCAAAGGTCTTGGTGCGCCGGTGGGCTCGGTGCTGTGTGGCTCGGTGGAACTGATCGCCAAGGCCCGGCGCCTGCGCAAGATGGTCGGTGGCGGCATGCGCCAGGCAGGCGGTTTGGCGGCAGCGGGGCTGTATGCCCTGGACCATCAGGTACAGCGTCTGGCTGACGACCACGCCCATGCACAATTGCTGGCCGATGGCCTGCGGCGGTTGGGCTACAGTGTCGAGCCGGTGCAGACCAACATGGTGTATGTAGAGATGGGGGACCGGGCCGAGGCGCTCAAGGCGTTCGCCGCCGAGCGCGGGATCAAGCTCAGCGCCGCATCACGGTTGCGTCTGGTCACTCATCTGGACGTCAGCGCCGGGCAAATCGAGCACGTGCTGAGCACTTTTGCCGAGTTTTCCCGTAACTGACAGTGTTCTCCGTCCAATTGACTGTTTGTATCGTACAAACACGCTGTACCTAGTGATTAACGCCGATATAATGCGGCCCTTTGCCGTCGTTTCGTCTGTTGACGTTGCGCACAGGCCTTTGGCCGCAGTCTCCGTGGAAGAACCTAATGAAAAGCGCAGAAATCCGTGAAGCCTTCCTCCGCTTCTTCGAAGAGCAAGGCCACACCCGTGTAGCCTCCAGCTCCTTGATCCCAGGCAACGACCCCACCCTGCTGTTCACCAACGCGGGGATGAACCAGTTCAAGGATTGCTTTCTGGGGCAGGAAAAGCGCGCCTATACCCGCGCTGTCAGCAGCCAGAAGTGCGTCCGCGCCGGCGGCAAGCACAACGACCTGGAAAACGTCGGTTACACCGCTCGTCACCACACCTTCTTCGAAATGCTGGGTAACTTCAGCTTCGGTGACTACTTCAAGCGTGATGCGATCACCTTCGCCTGGACCTTCCTGACCTCCGACAAGTGGCTCAACCTGCCCAAGGAAAAGCTCTGGGTCACGGTGTATGCCACCGACGACGAGGCCTACGACATCTGGACCAAGGAAGTCGGTGTACCCGCCGAGCGCATGGTGCGTATCGGCGACAACAAGGGTGCGCCTTACGCGTCCGACAACTTCTGGACCATGGGCGATACCGGCCCGTGCGGCCCTTGCACCGAGATTTTCTACGATCACGGCGCCGATATCTGGGGCGGCCCGCCCGGCTCGCCGGAAGAGGACGGCGACCGTTACATCGAAATCTGGAACAACGTGTTCATGCAGTTCAACCGCACCGCCGATGGTGTGTTGCACCCGCTGCCCGCGCCGTCGGTGGACACCGGCATGGGCCTGGAGCGGATCAGCGCGGTGCTGCAGCACGTGCACTCGAACTATGAGATCGACCTGTTCCAGAGCTTGCTGGATGCGGCAGCCAAGGCCATCGGCTGCACCAACGATGCCCAGGCTTCGCTGAAAGTGGTGGCGGACCATATTCGTTCCTGCGGCTTCCTGATTGCCGACGGCGTACTGCCGTCCAACGAAGGCCGTGGCTATGTGCTGCGCCGGATCATTCGCCGCGCTTGCCGTCACGGCAACAAACTGGGCGCCAAGGGCAGCTTCTTCTATCAGATCGTTGCCGCCCTGGTTGCCGAGATGGGCGAAGCCTTCCCGGAGCTGAAGTCCCAGCAGGCGCACATCGAGCGTGTGCTTAAAGCCGAAGAAGAGCAGTTCGCCAAGACCTTGGAGCAGGGCTTGAAGATCCTCGAGCAGGACCTGGCCGAGCTCAAGGGCACGGTGGTGCCGGGCGACGTGGTGTTCAAGCTGTACGACACCTACGGTTTCCCGATGGACCTGACTGGCGATATCGCCCGCGAGCGCAACCTGACTCTCGACGAGGAAGGCTTCGAGCGCGAAATGGAAGCCCAGCGTGTGCGTGCCCGCTCCGCCAGTTCTTTCGGCATGGACTACAACAGCCTGGTCAAGGTCGACGTGGCTACCGAGTTCACCGGTTACCACGCCACCAGCGGTTCGGCGAAAGTGGTTGCTCTTTATAAGGAAGGACAATCGGTCGACGTGCTGAGCGAAGGCGAAGAGGGTGTGGTGGTTCTTGACCAGACCCCGTTCTATGCCGAATCCGGCGGCCAGATCGGTGACTGCGGTTATCTTCAGGCTGGCAACGCGCGTTTCGACGTGCGCGACACCACCAAGACCGGCGGTGCCTTCCTGCACCATGGCGTGCTGGCCAAGGGTAGCCTGACTGTTGGTGCGCCGGTTGAAACCCAGGTCGACGCGCAAGTGCGCCACGCGACCTCGCTGAACCACTCGGCCACCCACTTGCTGCACGCTGCGCTGCGTCAGGTATTGGGCGAGCACGTACAGCAGAAGGGCTCGCTGGTGGACAGCCAGCGCCTGCGTTTCGACTTCAGCCACTTCGAGGCGATCAAGCCCGAGCAGATCAAGGCGCTGGAAGACATCGTCAACGCCGAGATTCGCAAGAACACCCCGGTGGAAACCGAAGAAACGGATATCGATACCGCCAAGAAGAAGGGCGCCATGGCGCTGTTCGGCGAGAAGTACGGCGACAGCGTGCGCGTACTGAGCATGGGCGGCGACTTCTCGGTAGAACTGTGTGGCGGTATCCACGCCAACCGTACCGGCGATATCGGCTTGCTGAAAATTACCAGCGAAGGCGGTGTGGCTTCCGGCGTGCGTCGTATCGAGGCAGTGACTGGTGCTGCGGCCCTGGCGTACCTGAATGCGGCGGAAGAACAACTCAAGGAAGCGGCGACCCTGGTCAAGGGTAGCCGCGACAACCTGATCGACAAGCTGTCGGCAGTGCTGGAACGCAACCGCTTGCTGGAGAAGCAACTCGAGCAGTTGCAGGCCAAGGCTGCAAGCGCCGCGGGCGATGATCTGTCCGCTCAGGCGGCAGACGTCAAGGGCGTGAAAGTGCTGGCTGCGCGTCTCGACGGCCAGGACGGCAAGGCGCTGCTGGCGCTGGTGGATCAGTTGAAAAACAAACTCGGCCGCGCAGTGATCCTGCTCGGCAGTGTCCATGAGGAAAAGGTCGTACTGGTTGCCGGTGTAACCAAGGACCTGACTGGCCAACTCAAAGCCGGTGATTTGATGAAGCAAGCCGCTGCGGCAGTGGGCGGGAAGGGCGGTGGTCGTCCAGACATGGCGCAGGGCGGCGGTGTTGATGCCGCTGCACTGGATGCCGCGCTGGCCCTGACCGTGCCATTTGTCGAGCAGGGTATTTAAGGCGCCGAGCCGGGCCCGTCGTCTAGTGGCGGGTCCTTGCGCTGTGCAGTTTGATTGTTTAACGGGCGCCCCTTTACGGGCTGAGGCGGCTTAGAAAATGGCTTTGATCGTACAGAAATTTGGAGGCACCTCGGTCGGCTCTGTCGAGCGGATCGAGCAGGTCGCCGACAAGGTGAAGAAGTTCCGCGAAGCCGGCGATGACCTGGTGATCGTGCTGTCGGCGATGAGTGGCGAAACCAACCGCCTGATCGATCTGGCCAAGCAGATCAGTGGCGAAGCCAAACCGGTTCCCCGTGAGCTGGATGTGATCGTCTCCACCGGCGAGCAAGTGACTATCGCGTTGCTGGCCATGGCGTTGATCAAGCGCGGTGTTCCGGCGGTGTCCTATACCGGTAACCAGGTGCGCATCCTAACCGACAGCGCTCACAATAAAGCGCGAATCCTGCAGATTGATGATCAGAAGATTCGTGGCGATCTGAAAGCCGGTCGTGTGGTAGTGGTTGCTGGTTTCCAGGGCGTTGACGAGCACGGCAACATCACCACCCTGGGGCGTGGTGGTTCCGACACCACCGGTGTGGCGCTGGCGGCGGCTCTGAAGGCCGATGAGTGCCAGATCTATACCGATGTCGACGGCGTCTACACCACCGATCCACGGGTTGTGCCCAAGGCTCAGCGCCTGGACAAGATCACCTTTGAAGAGATGCTGGAAATGGCCAGTCTCGGTTCCAAGGTGCTGCAGATCCGTGCGGTCGAGTTTGCTGGCAAGTACAACGTTCCGCTGCGCGTTCTGCACAGCTTTCAGGAGGGTCCGGGCACCCTCATTACTATTGATGAAGAGGAATCCATGGAACAGCCGATCATTTCCGGCATCGCTTTCAACCGCGATGAAGCCAAGCTGACTATCCGTGGCGTGCCAGACAATCCTGGCGTGGCCTTCAAGATCCTTGGCCCGATCAGCGCGGCGAACATTGAAGTCGACATGATCGTGCAGAACGTTTCGCACGATAACACCACCGACTTCACCTTCACCGTGCACCGCAATGACTACCTGGCGGCCCAGACCGTGCTGGAGAACACCGCACGTGAAATCGGTGCCCGCGAAGTGGTAGGCGACACGGACATTGCCAAGGTATCGATCGTTGGTGTCGGCATGCGCTCCCACGCGGGCGTTGCCAGCCGCATGTTCGAGGCCCTGGCTAAAGAGAGCATCAACATCCAGATGATCTCCACTTCTGAAATCAAGGTTTCGGTGGTGATCGAGGAGAAGTACCTGGAGTTGGCGGTACGTGCGCTGCACACCGCTTTCGAGCTCGACGCTCCGGCCCGACAGGGCGAGTGATGCGTGTTTGAAAGGGCGCGGTCTGACCGCGCCCTTTGTGTTTTTGATCGGCACGGGAGAAAACTGTTCTTTTGCCCGTGCTAGTCAATACTTAGGCGTGTAGGACTGCAGCCGACCCGGTTGTAGGCCAACACCCTTTTTTTTGCAGACTGTAGTCCCTGAAAATGTAATGCGTGAGGAGAAAGGTATGCTGATTCTGACTCGTCGGTGCGCAGAAAGCCTGATCATTGGTGATGGCGAGATCACTGTGACCGTGCTCGGCGTCAAAGGTAATCAAGTGCGTATTGGTGTCAACGCCCCCAAAGAAGTGGCGGTTCACCGTGAGGAAATTTACCTGCGGATTAAGAAAGAGAAGGACGAAGAACCAAGCCATTAATTTTTATCGTTTTTTTTGTTTGCAAACGGGGAGAAAGCTGGTTAATATACGCCCCGTGTTGCGGAGAGCTGGCCGAGTGGCCGAAGGCGCTCCCCTGCTAAGGGAGTACACCTCAAAAGGGTGTCGGGGGTTCGAATCCCCCGTTCTCCGCCATTATTTGCTTAGTACGTTGTAATCTGGCTTCTTCTGTAAGTTGTTGAAATTACTAGAAAAAGTGCTTTACAAAAAGATTTAACGGCCTATAATGCGCGGCAACAAATGCACTCGTAGCTCAGCTGGATAGAGTACTCGGCTACGAACCGAGCGGTCACAGGTTCGAATCCTGTCGAGTGCACCATTTAAGAGTTAGTTACAGTTATGTAGTTAACTTGGCTTCAACCAGTTGTGGTCTGGTCTAAAAACACAAAATGCACTCGTAGCTCAGCTGGATAGAGTACTCGGCTACGAACCGAGCGGTCACAGGTTCGAATCCTGTCGAGTGCGCACCATACACCAGGAAGCCCGCATCGAAAGATGCGGGCTTTTTGCTTTCTGCCTTTTTTATCCTCCTTTATCTCTTTTGCCCTCCTGGGCTGGAACGGCTTTGCCCGGCGGAAGTCGAATGCAATGCCTGTGAGCCTGTCTCTCCGACTTTTTTCCTGTGCTGTGTGTTTTCTTTTTCTGTCGAGGCGTCGCAGTCTCATAGATTCGGACGTTGCTCAGCTTTATGCCGCAAGCGCTTGTTCTTGCCGCGATTTTTTAACGTTTAAAACCGTCAAGCGGTGTATGATTGCGCCCGTCAGCCCCGCCGGGGCTTGTGGAATACCTCCATGGACTTACCCAGTAGTTACTCAGTATCCCGTTTTAACAATCATGAATTGACTGATTGATCCTTCCGGCGTGCTCCTCTGCTGGGAGTGGAGTTCGCCTATGACCGAAGTAGAAGTAAAGAAAACGCAGGAAAGCCTGCAAGACCGCCTGGCTCAAGTCGTTGAACTGCTGCAGCGCCAGCGAGTAGTTGAAGACCTGACGCACCGTCAGGAAGGCCATCATCATGACCGGGTCGAGAACCTGGTCCATCGGCAGAACCTCGTCGAGTTGCAACGCAAGCTCGATGATCTGCACTCTGCTGACGTCGCCTACATCCTTGAAGCCTTGCCTCTGGAAGAGCGTCTGACCGTCTGGCAGTTGGTCAAGGCTGAGCGTGACGGCGACATCCTCCTCGAAGTATCCGATTCCGTACGTGAAACCCTGATCGCCGACATGGACGATCACGAGCTCCTGGCTGCCGCCAAGGAGATGGACGCTGACGAACTTGCTGACCTGGCCCCCGAGCTGCCGCGAGACGTCGTCCATGAGCTGATGGAGGCTCTCGACGGTCAGCAGCGTGAGCGCGTTCGCTCCGCGCTGTCCTATGACGAGGAGCAGGTCGGTGCGCTGATGGACTTCGAGATGGTGACCATCCGCGAGGATGTCAGCCTGGAAGTGGTCCTGCGTTATTTGCGTCGCCTGAAAGAATTGCCAAGCCACACCGACAAACTGTTCGTGGTGGACTACGACGGCGTGCTCAAAGGGGTGTTGCCGATCAAACGTCTGCTGGTCAATGACCCGGACAAGCAGGTCGCTGAGGTCATGGCCAGTGATCCGGTGAGTTTTCACCCGGATGAAGACGCCTACGACGCGGCTCAGGCGTTTGAGCGTTATGACCTGATTTCGGCCCCTGTGGTCGACAAGAACGACAAGTTGATCGGCCGTTTGACCATCGACGAAATGGTCGACCTGATTCGTGAGGAAAGTGAGACCGAAGTCCTCAACATGGCCGGTCTGCGGGAAGAGGAAGACATCTTCGCCTCGGTCTGGAAATCCCTGCGCAACCGTTGGGCCTGGCTGGCGATCAATCTGATTACCGCGTTTGTCGCGTCCCGGGTGATTGGCCTGTTCGAGGGCTCGATTGAAAAGCTGGTGGCGTTGGCGGCCCTGATGCCCATCGTTGCGGGTATCGGTGGCAACTCGGGTAATCAGACCATCACTATGATTGTCCGGGCAATGGCCCTGGACCAGGTGAGCACTGGCAATACCTCGCGCTTGATGCGTAAAGAGCTGGCAGTAGCCCTGATCAATGGCCTGGTCTGGGGTGGGGTGATCGGTGTCGTGGCGTACATGCTCTACGGGAGCTGGTCGCTGGGGGTGGTCATGACCGCTGCCATGACCTTGAACCTGCTGCTGGCGGCGCTGATGGGGGTTCTGATCCCCATGACCCTGGCGCGCCTGGGGCGTGATCCGGCGATGGGCGCTAGCGTGATGATCACCGCCATGACTGACAGCGGCGGCTTTTTCATCTTTCTCGGCCTGGCGACCATTTTCCTGCTTTGAGCCGTTTTTCCCTGTTGGTTACCGACGAAGCGCCTAAATGGCGCTTCGCTGCTTTTGGCGGGGCAAAAAAAAGCCAGCGACTAGGCTGGCTTGAGCTTGCGAGATGCAATCAGGTGGCGTCTGCGGCCATTTCGGCGTCATGGGCGATCAGCGAAACCAAAGCGTTTTGCTGGCGATGTGAGAGTTGGCGGAAACGTTGAAGCAGTTCGCGCTCATGCAAGGACAGTTCGGGGCTGTCCAGGCGCATGCTCAGCTCTTCACCCAAGGCGCCTTCCTGAATAAGACTCTGTTCCAGGCGCGCGATGATTTCGGAGTTCATGCTGCGGTGATGATTGCGAGCCACCTCGGCAATGCGTTCACGCATCCCGTCGGGTAGACGTACGACGAACTTGTCAGCCGTACGGCTGGAATAAATTGCCTGTTTCAATGGGCGCATATATTTAACCGGTTAGTTCAGGGGGAGCGGTTCTCGGAATTGGCCGCGGGCTGTCTTTTAGGACAAGCCTGAATGCCAAATGTTCAACCTGAATTGTTAAGAGGCCCGCATCATGCCTCAAAATTGCCAGATCCTTGGCGTCAATTCTGTGACAAATATTGAACTGGATAAAGGCGTTATGCCAGCACCAATTATCAGAAATGCGGACTGGTTTGAAAAGTTCGTCGGGTCCGCGTTAGTGGCCGCACTCTCCCATCCTGCGGGAGTGTCAGTGCACCGACGAAGGTGCATGCTATGCGGATGAAAGTGTAATCCCTACCTGTCAGAGGATAGTGGCAAATGGCCGATTTACTAGTTGTGCTCTGCGGAGCAGCCACCCATGCCGGGTAGGTTGATCTACTTGATGGGGCCTTCAGGGGCCGGCAAGGATAGCCTGATTGATGCGGCCCGGCAGCCTTTAAGTGCGTTGGGCTGTGAAGTGGCAAGAAGGGTGATCACGCGCTCTGCCGAGTCGGTGGGAGAGGAGGCGATTGAGGTCACCGCCGAGGAGTTCGCGGGACGAGTAGGCCGGGGGGATTTCGCTTTGTTCTGGCAGGCCAATGGCCTGGGTTATGGGATTCCCGTGGTGATCGATAGCTGGTTGGCGCAGGGGCGCAATGTCCTGGTCAACGGGTCCAGAGGCTATCTGTCCAGGGCGCGAGCTCGGTATCCCGATCTGATTCCGATAGTTCTGACGGTTGATAACGAAGTATTACGCCGTCGCTTGCTGCGTCGGGCCAGGGAAAGCCTGCCGGAGATAGAAGAGCGCCTGCAGCGTAATGAACAGTTTGCCCATGCCGGCTGGCTGGATGAGGAGGGAGTGGTTCGCCTGGATAATTCTGCCGAATTACAGGTTACCTTGAGGCGCCTCTTAGACATATTGCAAGAGCACGGTATCAGCGCAATACAGGGTCGAACTTGATCTTGCGGCCAGCCAGCAGTGCCAGCAGAAACAGGCCGAACAGTGAGCCGCTGATGATCAGTGGCGCGCTGCCCAGAGGTTCTTCAGGCAGGAACACAGCGGCAATGGCGCTGAGTAGCGTCAGAACAAGCAGGCTTTTGGCAGCGGTGGACATAAATGGCTCCTGTAGTCTCGGTCTCAAAATACCCAGCGTTCAGTGGGTGCGGCGCCTGGCTGTTGCGAGGCTTTTCCCTGGGTAACCCGGGTCACTGAGCCAGGCTCAATCTGGGTGTTCATGACTGCCAGCTGGGGTGCCAGGCGTTGCTGGTAATGGGCGAAGGATGACCCGCCAGGGGCAGCGTCATCTGCAGGTTGAAAGTGAAAGGCCGCCAATACGGCAATGGCAATCGCATTCAAGAGCAACAGAGCGCTATTCATGGGCGGCATCTCCTCAGTGTTTATCCACTGAATAAGCAGCCTGCGTGCCAAGAGTTTACCTGGCGATAAAGTCTTTAAAAACAATATGTTGAGCTGATTTTTAAAGTCTCTTTAATTGCATTTTGCAATGATGGCTTTTTGCGGTGATGCAATTTGCACGACGCGGCATCGAAGCCGCGGGGCGAGCCTGATGCTTCCTGCAAAAAGCCCTATGGATCACATGACAAATGCAGCCTTGGCCGTTAACATGCACGCCGTCCTCCGCGCCGTGCCGCAATGGCGCTCGCTGTTTTGTCTCAGTAGCTCAATTGGATAGAGCATCCCCCTCCTAAGGGGAAGGTTGGCAGTTCGAACCTGCCCTGGGACACCATATAATTCGTATCTTTCTGGGCTGATCCCTGCGCGGTTGATCTGTTCTTGGACCCCGGAGCGAAAGAATAAAGAAAAGCCCCACCGGGCGATCCTCGGGCGGGGCTTTTTTGTTTTCGTCTATCCGAGGGGCACGTTAAACAACGGGCTCTTTTTCTTGTATTGGTGACAGCCTGACCAGCGTGGGGCTACGTGCTTGTGAATAGGGCCAGAAATATCAATCCGCTACCGGACAGAGCGCCGGCAATCCCTTCCAGTCGACCCTTGCCCACACTCCGCTGCCGGGTGCCAGCAACTGGTTCAGCTTCGTTTCATTGAATGAAGCTCCCAGGGAATCGGCCCTGAATGCGGCTATCCATTGCTGGCGGCCCAGCATGAAGGCCTTACCGAAGTCTTCCCAGTCGTTGAAGCAGTCCTGGGCCCGCTGGGCGTTGAGCAGCATGATGCGCCACCCTGTTGCAGGTTCGAGCCAGCTCATCAACATGGCGCAACGGACAAAAAATGCGCTGCGCACGCAGGCGAAGGCCATGGCTGCTCGCGGGTCGTCACTGGGATTCAGGCCATGCAGGTCAATACGAAACCACTGGCGCTCCAGGGTGCCATTGAGGTGGGCGCAGACTTCGTCGTCGGTGGCGTTGCTGCGAAAACCGATCTGGTGCAGCAACGAGGCCCGCAGGGTGCTTTTCGCCTGATCCATGAAGTGGGTGGTATCGGGGTCGTAGAAACCGGTCATTCCGGTGGCATCGACCATGGGTTGTGCCAGTGTCAGTGCCCAACGCTTACGTGGTGTGAATACCACCAGGGATGTTCCCGACGGGCGGCGAAAGTGACGCCAGCCCAGCCAGGCGCCCAATAGCACGACAATTACCGTCATCATCTGCGTATTACCTGCTTCTGTTTTGCCATGTGCTGATTTCTTCGGCCAGGGATGGGGGCATATCCGACCAGGCTACGCCTTCGGTCCGATACTGCGGGTCTTCGGCCTGACGGGGTAGCCAGGGGCTTTTCTTGAAGATGTGACGGGTGGCGTACTTGACAGTCGGCGCCTGAGGCGCGACCTCCAGCAGCAGGTCGGACTGGCGTGCCGCGACCAGCCACTCGACCATGGCCGAAGGGGCTTCCAGCCGTCGGAACAACTGTGGGTAACGGGCCACCAGACGGGTCTGGGTTTGAGGGTCGCTGACTTCTTCGATACGCAGCCAACCCGCCTCGGTACGCACTATGCCGATGGCAATGCAGTCGGCCGGGGTCTGTTGGTCGGTGCCCAGGGTGTTGAGAAAGCGCAGCAGGTCGTGGAAATAACGTTCGACGGGCGGGCGGTTCTGCTTGCCTTTGACCTGCTCCACCGTCAGTGCACCGTCGTCCTGGATGATCAGGCTGACGGTGATGTGGGGTTGGCCTTGAGCATCGCGCAGGCTGAACACGCGTATGCCCTGCTGTTCCATCGCTTCGGCGTAACGCTCTCCGTAGCCGCCGGTCAGGGCCCGACGGTCGGCGAACTGCCCGAGACAATGGCGCATCACGTAGCTTTCAAAGGCCATCTCGGCCCGCAACAGCGGGCTGTGCGGGCGCAGTTCGACCCAGGTGTGCTCGGCACAGGTGAGGATCACGTTGAGGGCTTCGGCAGAGCTCTGGCGCCACCCCTGGTCGACCCGGGCCGCCATTTGTGCATGCTCCCTTTCCCACAATGCCAGCGCTTGTAGGCAGGTGATGCGATCCAGCTTGCCCTCAAGAGCTGTGCCTTTGCGTGAGGTCAGGAACTCCACCAGTTGGGCTTCCTGCTGCAGCAGCTGCGGGTCCTGCGGGTTGACCCAGACCAGAGGCGCCAGGGCTTTGGCGCAATCTTCGGATTGCGCCTTGGCGGCGTGCTCGAAATAGCCGCTCACCCACGTCGGCAGAGAGTCGCTACCCAGGGCCGTACAGGCGTCATCCAGTGACTGGATGCGCCGTGCCGGTTCGAAGTTGCCCGCCAGGTGGCGATAGAAGTGGTTCAACAGCCAGCCCTGCACTGCTTGCTCGTCCTTGCGCTGCTGGCTGCGCTGGGTGATGCCGCGTTTCAGTTCATCGGCATTGAGCAGGTTGCGCGGGGCGTAGCTGGGGCTGCGCTTGTCGGCGCTTACTTCCATATCTGCCACCAGTTTTTCTTGCCGGCCGGTTGAGCCGGGGCTTGCAGCTCGCTCAGGATTTGCTCGATCCGGGCACGGCACCGGATGTCGTAGTCATCGTCCGGGGTGCACAGGGCCAGGGTGCGTGCGCAGTAGTCAATGGCTTCGGCGGCCCGCCCCCGGGCCTTGAGGAAGTCCACCGAGGCGGACATGACCGAGACTTCGTTCAAGGACAGTACCGCCGGCTGGTAACGCTGCCAGAGGCTGTCGGCGTTGTCCGGATGGGCATGGGCCAGGTAGCGTGCGACCTGGATCCGGGCAAACAGCGCCGAGCTGTCCAGTTGCTGATCGCTGACGCCTTGCTCTTCCTGCCACTTGAGCAGGCGTTCGAGCCAGATGAGGATCTCATTGTCGCGATCGAGCTTGTACAGGGCGTACGCCACCGAGGCTACGTATTCATCCGGGTTGTGGCGGCTGTAGCCGAACTCGGCCGAGTAATGCCAAAGCTGTTCCGCGGCATCGATAATGCCGGGCAGATCCTCCAGACTGATACGCGCACTGAGCAGCCCGTTGTAGTGTTCGGCGAACGGGCTGGCGACGATGCCCCGTGTATGCAGTTCGATGGCGTCTTCGTAGCGAATCGGGTTGTAGTAGCGGTAGTTGATCGCCAGGTTGTTGCAGAGCATGGAATACAGGTGCGCGCAGGCATCGTAGGGGTGGCCGCTGCCGCTGGCGAAATAGCGCTCCATATGGGCCTGGCCCTGCTCGTAGGCATCTCTCTGGGCTTCGCGCAGCAACGAATAGGCCTGGTCCCGGGCGTCCGGGGGCAGTTTGTCGGCTTCTGCTTCGGCCAGGTCTTCAATGCCCAGTGCGTAGTTGTAGGCGTGCTTGCCGCAGGACAGGACGGGCTTGGGCGCTTTGAGTGCCTCGATAATCCCCTGGCTGTTGATCCGAGCGGCAAACAGCGAAAACGCACTGCGGTTGTCTTGCATGCGGCCCGCCTGGATGGCGGTTTGCAGCAGGCTGGCTTCAGTGGCCGCATCGATCAGGCCGTGCTCAGCGTCATGCACCGCTGCCAGGCGGGTGATCCAGGGGTGATCGGGCGCGCGACGTACGGCTTCTGCACGAGCTTCGGTATACAGCGCTTCGCCAGCTTGCAGGTCCTCCATGGCCAGGGAGAGTGCGGCCAGCAGTGGCGTGGTGGCAGACTCGCTGGTTTCGATACTTGGCAGTGCTTGCAGGAAGCTCTGCAGCACTTCCTCGGTGATACAGGCACGCATCACGCAAATCGGCCACCAGGCACTGCGCTCATCAGGGTCTTGCAGGCGATCGAGTACCAGGCGGGCGGTGGCTGGCCATAGCTCGGTTTGCCTGTCATAGACATCGATGAATGCGCGAAATCCGGCTTCGTCGATGCGGCCAGCTTCCATCAGCCAGGGCAATTCGTATTCGATAAAGTTGTTGCCCCCGTCGGAATCCAGGCTCAGGGCTGCGGCATTGCAGATCTTCAGGGCGCCGGCCAGGTCGCCCTGGGCGTGCAGGGCGCGGGCCGCCAAGCGTGCGGTGCGCACTTCCCATTCGCGGCGCTGGGGCAGGGAGCGGCCAGCGGTCAGTTGCGCGATGGGTTGCTCGAACAGTGCCAGGCGCAGCGGAATGATCTCGATCAGCGAGTTGCCCAACCACAGCCAGTCGCCTTCATCGATATCCTGGTCCGGGCCGGCGGTACGTACGGCGTTGACCGCCTCCAGGGCTGCACTACGGGCCTCTTCATTGCGGTCGTGGTAGGCCAGGACTCGGGCGCGGCGCTGATACTGATCGGCGGCATCCCAGGCACGCAGGGCCGCGCGGGCAGGGTTGCCCAAGGTCAGGGCGTAGCGCACTTCGATGGTTTTCAGTGCTATTTCACAACTAGCGCGTTCCAGATCGTCGAAGATCCGATAGCGGCGGTAATGCTCGACATTGAAATCCAGGGTTTGCGTGGCCATCTGTTCGAGCTGTCCGAGCACTTCGATCAGGGTTGGCTCGTCATCGAGGTAGTTGGCGACCCGCAGGCGCAGGATAGCCAGGTTCATCATCAGCTCGGCGCGGGCCGGCTCTGGGGCGGCTTGTACAAGAGCGTCGCCATCCTGATCGATGACGGCCCGGGCTGCCGCTGAATCACCGGCCTGCATCCACAGGGTGTGCAGGCGGTCGATGGACGCCAGGGAGTCGGCCTGCAGCGGTTGTGCCTGCAACTGAGCCAGCAGGGCATCGGATTCCTGTTCTTGCTGTTGCGCCTCCAGGCGGTCCATGAACTGTTCCAGTTCAATGCCGGTTATCGCACTGCTGTTATGCGCCATCGTTAACTCCATTTGATAATGACCTGCGCATCACGTGATGCACTGCCTGGCAGACCGGTACTTCCTCGTCGTTGGTACCGCCGTGGGGTGTCATGCCGATCCTTCGACACCCGGGTCGCAAGCCTGCGACGCTTGCGACTGATGGACCCTTTATTGCGCGGCAGACCCTCTGCAATGCAGGGGTATTTCCGGCCAGAAACGATCGAGGCTGTGAGGCGCAGCACGCTATCAGGTGATGTTTCAGAATCCAAGGTTTCAGCGTGCAAACGGGCCTCTTTTACGGCCGAGTACACGGGCTGGTCGAGACTTGTGCAATCCGCGGTGAAATGCCGCCTGTCGGCTATAAGGGAATGCGTAATCCGGCCGATAACCTCAGTGGACAATTGTGTTCCCAAGTGACGGCCTGGATCACAGGCCGACCGGAAAGTGCTTGATAGCCCGTGGCCAGCAGCTATTATCTGCGCGCCAAAAACAGGCTGCGAAGCCGGGTGGGTCCTGCTGTCTTTGGATTGATCTTCTTACTTGCCTGGAATCTTCGATGCTGGCGTACCACCAAAAGAGCTTTTTGATCGTCGATGATTTCTCGGACTTCCGCAGTTCGGTGCGTTCGATGCTGCGTGAGCTGGGCGTCAAGGATGTAGACACCGCCGACACTGGCGAGCAGGCCCTGCGCATGTGCGCGCAGAAGCGCTACGACTTCATCCTCCAGGACTATCACCTGGGCGACGGCAAGAAAAACGGCCAGCAGGTGCTCGAAGACCTGATGCTGGAAAAGCTCATCAGCCATGAGAGCGTGTTCCTCATGGTCACCGCCGAGAGCAGCCAGGCCATGGTGCTCAGTGCCCTGGAGCATGAGCCCGATGCCTACCTGACCAAGCCTTTCAACCGCTCCGGTCTGGCCCAGCGCCTGGAGCGCCTGCAGCAGCGCAAGACGTTGCTCAAACCCATTCTCCAGGCCCTTGACCGGGGCAAGCCGGTGGAGGTGCTCAACGCCTGCATCGCCCTGTGCAAGCAGGACCCGCGTTATGCGCCGTTATGCTTGCGCTACCGCGCCGATGCCCTGCGCGACATGCATCAGAACGAGGCCCTGGAGCGCCTGTACAACAGCATCCTGGCGGACCGGCCGCTGCCCTGGGCCTACGTCGGGCTGGGGCGCCTGCTGTTCAAGCGCGGGCAGGTTGGCGAGGCCAAGGCGGTTTATGAAAAGGCCTTGAAGGCCTTTCCGATGATGCCGGGCCTCTACGACGGGCTGGCAGAGGTGCTGGTAGCCGAAGGCGATACCCAGCGGGCCCAGAACGTGCTGGAAGAGGCGGTGCGCCTTTCTCCCCTGGCCGTGCGGCGCCAGGCATTGCTGGGCAAGCTGGCCATGGCCAACGAAGACTTTGACAGCGCCTCCCGGGCTTATCGCCAGGCGGTGTCCCAGGGCGCGCAGTCGCGTTTCAAGGACCCGGAAAGCAACCTCGGGCTGGCCCATGCCCTGATCAGCAAGGGCAGCGAGAGGGGCCTGGACACGCGCACCCGACTGGAAATCAACCAGACCCTGAGTGCCGTGGCCAAGGAGAATCCCACTGACCCGGGCCTGCAGATTCGCGCGCGGCTGATGAAGGCCACGAGCCTGTTGCTCAATGATGCCGAGACCGCGGAAAAACTCACCGAGCAGGCGTTGCTGCGCCTGGACGGCATGGAGCAGTTCATGAGCCCCGAAGCGGCGCTGCTGGTGGCCAAGCAACTGCAGATGCTGGGGCAGGCCAGTGCCGGTGCTTCGATGCTCAAGAACTGTGCGGAGATCTATGGTGATGATCCGAAGGTCATGCAGAACATCGCCAAGCTGACCGACGACCCGACTATCCTCAGTTCTTCCAATGCCGCCGCCGATATCAACCGTCAGGGCGTGCGCAGCTACAAGGGCGGCAACCTCGTGGAAGCGCGGGAGTTGTTCCGCAAGGCCCTGGCCATGCAACCGAAGAACATCAGTATTGCCCTGAACATGGCCCAGTCGCTGCTGCACGGCGCCGACGCCAATCCGGACGCGGCACTCCTGGAAGAATGCCGGGCGTGCCTTAAATTGGTGGGCATGATGCCCGATACCGACGCGCGTTATCCGCGCTATCAGAAGCTGCGAAGCAAGGCGTTTGGCCAATGATCGAAAAGCAACAGGCGCTCGACTTTTCCACGGTGATCGCCTCCACCGTACATGACATGAAGAACTCCCTGGCCATGCTGATGCAGGCGCACGCCCAGTGGCTGGCGCGCTTGCCCGAGCAGCAGAGTGCGCCAGAGCAGGGGGTGATCGACTATCAGTTCGCCCACCTCAACGGCATGCTGGTGCAACTGCTGGGGCTGTACAAGCTGGGGATCAACCAGCTGCCGTTGCAGCCGGCCTACCACGAACTGGATGACTTCATCGAAGCGCAACTGGTGAGCCACCAGGACGTGTTCAAGAGCCGTGGCATTTCCGCCGCCTATGAAGTCGATCCGCTGAGCCCCCTGGGGTTCTTCGATCGTGAGCTGATCGCCTCGGTATTGGCCAATTGCATCAACAATTCCATTCGCCATGCACGTCATGCCCTGCTGATCAGCGTCAGTGATGAGGAAGGGCAGGTGGTGCTGTCCATCAACGACGATGGCGAAGGCTATCCCCAAGGGATGATCGAGCGTCAGGCCGACTATGTGCAGGGCATCAATCAAAGCAGCGGCAGCACCGGGCTGGGCCTGTACTTTGCCGGGCGCATTGCCGAATTGCATCAGCGCAATGGCGTGTGCGGCCACACTCGGATCAGCAATGGCGGCCCATTGGGCGGCGGGTTGTTCAAGCTCTACTTGCCCTGAGCCACGAGTGGTTGAAGGTGTGCCTCGCCCAGTTGCCGCCCGGCCAGGGCCAGGCATTCCAGAAAGGTTGCCAGTGCGACCTTGGGTTCCTGGCCCTGGCGGGTGATGCAGTGAAAGTGCGAGCGGTAGGCCAGGCGCTCGGGTAGCAAGGCGCGCAGTTGGCCCTTGGCCACCCAGGCCGCTGCATAGTGGCTGGGCAGGTAACCCAGGTAGGTGCCGGAGAAAATCAGCGTGGCGATGGCCTCCATGGCGTAGGCGCTGACGCTCTGGTTGAAGTGCAGGTCATGGGGACGCTGGTGTTCCGCCATGTAGCCCCGGCTCACATAGTCGGCGGCGCAGATTTCTTCCAGGGTCAGTGTTTCGTCGGTGCGCAGGAACAGCGGATGGCCGTTGGCGCAGTAGAGGTTCTGTTCCTCCTCGAACAGGTGCTGATAGTGCAACCCCGACAGTTGATGGTGGAAAGCGCCGATGGCCAGGTGCAGGCGTTCGTCGAGCACGGCCTGTTCCAGTTCGTCGGGGCGCATCAGGTGCAGGTTCGGCCGTACCTGGGGCAGGCGCCGGCGCAGATGGCCCAGGGCCAGGGACAGGGGGGCATAGGGCAGGCTGATCAGGCTGTCGACACTGCCGATCTGCAACTGCTCGCGGGTGATGGGGCCGAGGCGGTTGGCGTGCTGGCGAAAGCGCTCGATGTCGGCGAACAGCAACTGTGCTGCCTCGAACAGCTCCTGGCCCTGATCGGTCAGCTGAAATCCGCTGCTACCGCGCCTGCACAGGGAGTAGCCCAGGCGCTCCTCAAGGTCCCGGACCACCACGCTCAGTCGCGACAGGCTGGTGTTGAGCCGTGCCTGGGCTGCGGTGAACCCGCCGGCATCAACGATGGCGCAGAACACCCGCAGCATCCGCAAATCAATATCGGCAAGGCTTCCCAGCATGGGCGCTCCCTCAAGTTGGCGTAGGCGACGTGCCGAGCCTACTCCCTTGTCCTGATTGATGGACACCATGGACCTGTAACAAGGCTGGCGGCCTGCTTGCCCCGCCAGTGGGGGCAGGGCCGGGGATTTTACTCGCGCCTGCTTGAAATCCTGAACGGGTGGTGCGTATTTTGTACGGGTCGCCGTTCGCGGCTCGTATAACAACAAGGATTGAGTCATGACAACCGATGGCCACAGTTCACTCGCCGAGCGATTGACGGGCATTGATGAGATCGAATGTGTCACCGCGGATCTGAATGGCGTGCCGCGGGGCAAGGTAATGACCGCCGAGGGGTTCCTCGAAGGGCGGCGCTTGCAGATGGCGCGGGGGGTGCTGCTGCAATGCATCATGGGCGGTTATCCGCCAGCACGTTTCTACGGCAGCGACGACGGCGACCTGGCGCTCAATGCCGACCCCCGGCAGATCCACCGCCTGCCCTGGAGTGAAACGCCCAGAGCGCTGGCCATCTGTGACGCCGATGAGCTCAGCGGCGAGAGTTCGCGGCTCTCCACTCGTGGGCAGCTCAAACAGGTAATCGCCCGTTATGCCGCCCTGGGTCTGGCGCCGGTGGTGGCCACCGAGCTCGAGTTCTTCGTGTTTGCGGCCAATGACGATCCAGCGCAGCCCTTCCGGCCGCCTGTCGGCCTGGATGGGCGCCGGGAGGAAGGCTATTCGGCGTTCAGCGTGAGTTCCAACAATGGTCTGCGGCCATTCTTCAAGGAGGTCTACGAAGGCATGGCCGCCTTGGGCCTGCCCCGCGATACCTTCATGCACGAGATGGGCGTCAGCCAGTTCGAAATCAACCTGTTGCACGGTGACCCGCTGTTGTTGGCGGACCAGACCTTCCTGTTCAAGCACCTGCTCAAGGAGGTGGCGCTCAAGCACGGCCTGATCGTGGTCTGCATGGCCAAGCCCTTGGCTCACACGCCGGGCAGCTCGATGCATATACACCAGAGCCTGGTGGAGATGGGTAACGGCCGTAACGTTTTCAGTGACGACGCCGGGCAACCTACGGCGATGTTCCGGCATTTCATTGGCGGCCTGCAGGCCGGCCTCGCCGACTTCACCGCCTTGTTCGCCCCCAATGTGAACTCCTATCAGCGCTTGTGTCATCCTTACGCTTCGCCGAACAATGCGTGCTGGTCCCACGACAACCGGGCCGCTGGCCTGCGGATTCCGGCCAGTTCACCGGTGGCGCGACGGGTGGAAAATCGTCTGCCGGGGGCGGACGCCAATCCTTATCTGGCGATCGCCGCGAGCCTGGCAGCAGGTTTGCATGGCATCGAGAACGAGTTGGAGCCAACCGCTGCCATCCAGGGTGAGTTCGAAGTGCCGGACAATCTTTCGTTGCCCTGTACCTTGCATGCGGCCCTAGAGCGTCTGAAACGTAGCCAGTTGGCCAGGGAACTGTTCGGCAACGAGTTCATCGAAGGCTACATTGCTTCGAAGACCATGGAGTTGACCAGTTTCTTTGATGAAATTACTCCCTGGGAGCGGCGTGTGTTAGCGGCCCAGGCATAACCGAACCGTCGCTGGTCGGGCCCTGGTTTGCCGGGGCTCGATACCTCATTCAAGGAGCCGCTCGGAACGCCGATGCGCCAAATCTGGAAATCCTTTCGAGCGCTTTATTTCGCGTCGCTGATGATGCTGATCGGTTCTGGCCTGCTCAGCACTTATCTGGCCCTGCGCCTGGCCGCCGATCATGTCGACGGGCTATGGGTGGGGGCCTTGATGGCAGCCAACTATTTCGGCCTGGTTTTGGGGGGCAAGCTGGGGCACCGACTGATTGCCCGGGTCGGGCATATCCGTGCCTACGCCACCTGTGCCGGGATTGTCGGCGCGGCAGTGCTGGGCCACGGCCTGGTGGACTGGTTGCCGGCCTGGCTAGTGCTGCGGATGATCGTGGGCCTGGGGATGATGTGCCAGTACATGGTCATCGAAAGCTGGCTCAATGAGCAGGCCGACGCCAAGCAGCGCGGGCTGGTGTTCAGCGGCTACATGATTGCCTCTTACCTGGGCCTGGTGCTGGGGCAGTTGATACTGGTCATGCACCCGGCCCTGGGCCTGGAGCTGTTGATGTTGGTGGCGCTGTGCTTTGCCCTGTGCCTGGTGCCGGTGGCCATGACGCGGCGCATTCACCCGGCACCCTTGCGCCCTGCACCCATGGAGCCGCGCTTCTTTATCAAGCGTGTACCGCAATCGCTGAGCACGGTACTGGGTTCGGGGCTGATCGTCGGTTCGTTCTACGGTCTGGCGCCGCTCTATGCCTCGCAGCAGGGCTTGAGCACCGAGCAGGTGGGTCTGTTCATGGGTAGCTGCATTTTCGCCGGGCTGGTGGTGCAATGGCCGCTGGGCTGGCTGTCCGACCGCTATGACCGGGCGCTGCTGATCCGCTGTTTTGCCTTGTTCCTGGCGGTGGTGGCCCTGCCCCTGGCGATCCTGCCTTCGGTGCCGCTGGAGGTCCTGTTTGTTCTGGGCTTCCTGTGTTCCCTGGTGCAGTTCTGTCTCTATCCGCTGGCGGTGGCGTTCTCCAATGACCATGTGGAAGGGGACCGGCGGGTCTCGCTGACG
Source organism: Pseudomonas sp. GW822-FHT06D10 (assembly GCF_058799535.1). Taxonomy (NCBI): domain Bacteria; kingdom Pseudomonadati; phylum Pseudomonadota; class Gammaproteobacteria; order Pseudomonadales; family Pseudomonadaceae; genus Pseudomonas; species Pseudomonas sp. GW822-FHT06D10. The sequence goes on from NZ_JBXALN010000006.1 coordinate 357,488, forward strand.
GCGATGCTGCTGGTGACCTATGGCGTGGGTGCGAGTATTGGCCCATTGGCGGCAGGGGTGCTGATGAAGTTGTTCGGTAGCCAAATGCTCTACGCCTTCTTCAGTTTTTTTGCCCTGGTGCTGGTCTGGCGGATTCGGCCGAAGGCCGTGACCAATCTGCATCAGGTCGACGATGCGCCACTGCATCACGTGGCGATGCCGGACAGCATGTCCAGTTCACCGTTGGTGGCGGCTCTGGATCCGCGGGTGGACGAACAGGTGGTTCAGGATCAGATGCAGAGCGCGCCCGTGCCGGAAGCTGCGCCTGATGAGCCTGCACCAGATACCCCGCAGGCTGCGGACGAAACGCCTGCAGAGGAATGCGCCCGGGAACACCTCAGCGGGGCCAGGCCTTAGGCGCAAAAAAAACGGGCAGTTGCCGCAAGGCACTGCCCGTTTTCATTGATGCCTTTGAATCAGAGGTCGTCTTTATCGAAGCGCCGCGCTTCACGCTGCAGTTGATAGACGAAGCGTTCGACCTGGCGCTGTACCAGGCCGCTCATGTTGTGGAAGCGTACGCCGGCAAAGGTGGTGTCGATGCGTTCTTCGTGGTGCAGGTAGCGCAGTTCCACCGGGGCCGTCATGCTGCCGAAGGGCAGGGCGGCGATAAAGCGCTCGTAAACCTGGCCCAGTTGCAGGCGTGAGGAAATATCGCCGTCGAAACGCAATTTGCAGCCGGTGGCGGAAATGTCCAGTAGCTTGCCGCTGAGGGGCGATTTGAGTTTTTCGCCGCTCAGTTCGATGTCTACCAGTTGTGCCAGCTTCAGGGCGGCACGAAAGGCGTTGCGGCGCTGGTGGTATACCACTTCGTCCGGCAGGGTGGCGCGGTAGCAGCGACCGCCGTTGGATTCGTCGAGGGTGGGCAAGCCGTTGCTTTCCCAGGCGATGCGTACGCCTTCATGAAAGCCTTCTACGCGAAACGGCTCGCCTGCGAGCAGGAAGCGTTCACCGTCGCGGGGAATCATTTCGTCGAGGGCGATCATGTTGCTATCGCGGTCCACTTCCACCAGATAGCTTTGGAAGCGCTGGCTACGCTCGTGGAAAGTGATGATCAGCGGGTCATGGCTCTCTTGCAGCAACCGCAGGTTGGAAGAGATCTCCAACGCAGTGGTGAGCACCTTGGGTGGCTGCGGAGTATCTTCCGCATTTGAGGCGTTGAACACGGTTCATCAATCTCCAGACAAAATACAACTACACGCAGGAGCCAGCATTTTGCCAGCATGTTTCACGGCTTGGTAGCGCGCGCTCATTTTTTGGGATTAAGCCTGACTGAGTGGGCGTGGCTTCGCAAGCATTGAGGTAGAGCCGCGGGCGTCGTATAGGGCAGGAGGTTCGCCACCATTGAGGATTTTCAGCTGGTTGGCGGTGGTGGCCTGTTGGATCTGGATCGAGCGACCATTGAGCTCGTTGGCAGCTTGGCACTCGGCAAGCAATTGGGTCAGGACATTGCTCTGTTCGAGCAACTGCGCGCCCAGGCTGGAGTGGCTGGCCAGTTGCTCGAGCCCCTCGCGGTTGGTCGGTAGGTTCAGGCTGGCAAGAATTTGCGTGCGCTTACGGCCATGCTGTTCCAGCAAAATGACCAAGGCTTGCTTCTGCGCCAGGATATCTTCCAGCAGCGGCATGTCGCGGCCGTGGAGGGCGATAGACTCGGCGCGTAGCAGCTCCAGCAAGTGTTGCGCTGGAGCAAGGTCATCGTTGATCAATTGCAGTAGGTTGGTGTCGTGCATGGCTGGCCTTGGGGATTAAGCGTCCAAAAGCCTGGCGCAAGCCTGGGGCTAGCGCTGGGCTTCGAAGTTAAGCAGTTTGCTGGCTACGCGGTTGCTGTCGACCTTATAGCTGCCATCGGCAATCGCTTGCTTCAACTCGGCCACCCGGGCTTTGTCGACGGCAGGCTGATCGCGCAGCTTGTCAGTGACTTTCTGCAACTGTTGAGCCTCATTGCTCAGGTGTACCGATTCCCCGCTTTTGCTGGTTTCGGCGGCGGTTGTCAGCGGCGTGGATTTGCCGGCATCACCGGTTTCCTTGCTGGTGCTGGTACGCGTACTGCCTGTCAGTGAAGGGGAGCTGTTTAAACGGCTGAAGTCGATGACCATGATGAAGTAAACCTCTGGGTATTTGGACGCTTGCCATGTTTTCGGCCATACCCTGAAAAACTTTAGGCTCGATTGTCGACAAACCAGGTCAGGTATCTGCGACCCTTTATCGACCACAGTTTAGGGAACGCACGGGTTGAGCGCCAGCTATCTACATGGCCACTTCCACTTGCCCTGGCGCCGTGATGCGGGCCTTGATCACCCGTTGCGAATTGAGGTTCTTGACCCGGATCTGTTCGCTCATGCCGCCGTTGGACAGCGCCTCGCCCGGCATCCGCACATTCAGCGTGCCGCTGCGTGCCGAAATCACCACTTGATCGCCCTTGCGCACGACTTCCGCCTGCTCCAGATGGGCCAGGGTAACGAGCTGGTCGGCGACCATTGGTCGGACAAGTTTCTGACCAATGGCTTGGTCCACTGAGGTGAGATAGCCCTGATTGTTCTGGCTGATGTCCCGTTCGCGCAGCACCACGTCTTCCGGTTCGATGATGCCGGCGCGCTTGAGCGGGCGCGCAGTGGTGACCACCTCGCGAAACAGCTTGACCTGCGCCGGCACGAATACCGTCCATGGCGAGGCGCCTTCGCAGCGCACTTTGACGGTGACCCGCCCCAGCGGTTGAGCCGGGCTTTCCAGGTTGGCTGTCAATTCCTTGTCGCAATTGGGCATGCGCATGCGCGGGTCCAGTTGGTTGACCTGGATTTCATAGCGACCGTCCGTTTGACTGGTGGCCAGGTAGTCTTCTACCGTGAATTCAAGAAACCCTTGAGTGACGCCGATAAGAAGATCAGGCAGGGTGACCGAATCAGCAACGGCAGGGTTGCCGGGGTTTAAAATGTACAGAGCCGACAGCCCGTACAGCAAAGTGCGGTAGCGGGATGTCAGGCGTCGGAAAAATGTCGTTTTGGCGTTCATAACAGTTAAAAAGCAAGCGCCGTGCCGTTTAGCAATGAGCGTGCGTCGGATCTTAAAGCTTTGGGGAGTCTGGGCATGGCTGGTGTAATGGATTCGGTGAACCAGCGCACGCAATTGGTTGGGCAGAATCGACTAGAGTTGTTGCTGTTCCGTCTGGACGGTGGGCAGCTCTACGGGATCAACGTATTCAAGGTTCGCGAGGTGCTGCAATGCCCTAAGCTGACCCTGATGCCCAAATCCAGTCCTGTGGTGTGCGGTGTCGCGAATATACGAGGGGCGACCATTCCGATCCTGGATCTGGCAATGGCTACGGGTTCTGGTGGCCTGCAGGACCAGAGCAATCCGTTCGTCATCATCACTGAGTACAACACCAAGACCCAGGGTTTCCTGGTGCGCTCGGTGGAGCGCATCGTCAACATGAACTGGGAAGAGATCCATCCGCCGCCCAAGGGGACCGGACGCGATCACTACCTGACGGCGGTCACTCGGGTGGACAACCAGTTGGTGGAAATCATCGACGTGGAGAAGATCCTGGCGGAAGTCGCGCCGACCTCGGAGGCGATCTCGGTAGGAGTGGTGGATGTCGAAACCCAGCACAAGGCTGTTTCCCTGCGGGTGCTGACCGTCGATGACTCGTCGGTGGCACGCAAGCAGGTCACCCGTTGCCTGCAAACCGTAGGTGTCGAGGTAGTGGCATTGAATGATGGTCGGCAAGCGCTGGATTACTTGCGCAAGCTAGTGGACGAGGGCAAGAAGCCGGAAGAGGAATTCCTCATGATGATTTCCGACATCGAGATGCCCGAAATGGACGGTTACACCCTCACGGCCGAGATACGTAATGATCCACGCATGCAAAAGCTGCATATCATCCTGCATACTTCGTTGTCAGGGGTGTTCAATCAGGCGATGGTGAAGAAGGTCGGTGCCGATGACTTCCTTGCCAAGTTCCGCCCTGATGACCTGGCATCCCGGGTAGTCGACCGGATCAAAGCAGCAGATCACAGCTAAGGGCACTCGCCCTGGCGGACATAAGATTTAAGAGGCGGCAGCATTGTCTACGGGTAATTTGGATTTTGAACAGTTCCGGGTCTTCCTGGAAAAAGCCTGTGGTATTTTGCTCGGGGAAAATAAGCAATATCTAGTCTCGAGCCGTCTCAACAAACTGATGGAGCAGCAAGGGATAAAAACCTTGGGTGAGCTGGTCCAGCGGATTCAGACCCAGCCCCGCAGTGGTTTGCGCGAGATGGTCGTGGATGCCATGACGACCAACGAAACCTTGTGGTTTCGCGACACCTACCCATTCGAGGTGTTGAAGAACAAGGTGCTTCCCGAAGCCATCAAGGCCAGCCCCAACCAACGCTTGCGCATCTGGTCGGCGGCCTGTTCGTCGGGGCAGGAGCCCTACTCGCTGTCGATGTCCATCGATGAGTTCGAGCGTAGCAACATGGGGCAGTTGAAGATGGGGGTGCAGATCGTTGCCACTGATCTGTCCGGGACCATGCTCAACAACTGCAAGACCGGTGAATATGACAGCCTGGCAATTGGGCGTGGCCTGTCGGCCGAGCGCCTGCAGCGTTACTTCGACCCCAAGGGGCCGGGGCGTTGGGTGGTCAAGGCGCCGATCAAGAGCCGCGTGGAGTTCCGCTCGTTCAACCTGCTGGACAGTTACGCCAGTCTCGGCAAGTTCGACATCGTGTTCTGTCGCAATGTGTTGATCTACTTCTCGGCGGAGGTCAAGAAGGACATCCTGATGCGCATTCACAGCACCCTGAAGCCTGGCGGCTACCTGTTCCTGGGGGCTTCTGAAGCCCTCAATGGGCTGCCGGATCATTATCAGATGGTGCAATGCAGTCCGGGCATCATCTACCAGGCCAAGTAGCCAGCAGATCGTCGTACCTAAAAAGGAGGCCATTGGGCCTCCTTTTTTGTGCCTGCGATTATCTGGCGCGCCTGGCTGAAAGCGGCAGGGTGGTTGCCGCTTTGCCGGTGTTTCGCGGAAATCCGTTGCCGCTTTTCTGGCATTGCCGCCTTGCCGTCGCCGGCAAACCCTTGAAATACGGGGTTTGATGACTTGGCACGCAGCTTGCTATATCCGAGTTACGAAAAATCAGGTCACCCAAAGGTTTCCGCCATGAGCATCAGCTTCGATAAAGCGCTCGGTATCCATGAACAGGCCCTTGGCTTTCGCGCCAAGCGTGCCGAAGTTCTGGCCAACAACATCGCCAACGCCGATACCCCGAACTACAAGGCTCGGGACCTGGACTTCTCTGCCGTGCTTGCCGAGCAGAATCAGAAGGCCCAGAACGGTACCTTCGCGTTGAACATGACCAACAACCGGCATATCGAAGCCCAGGGCTTGAGCAGTGGTGATGAATCGCTGCTGTATCGCACCCCGATGCAACCTTCGATCGACCAGAACACCGTGGACGCCCAGCTGGAGCAATCGAGCTACGCGCAGAACTCGGTGGATTTCCAGGCCAGCTTCACGCTGCTCAACAGCAAATTCAAAGGGCTGGTAGCAGCCCTGCGCGGAGAGTAATCCATGTCCCTCGCCAGTGTTTTCAATATTGCCGGTAGTGGCATGAGCGCCCAGACCACCCGTCTGAACACCGTCGCCAGTAACATCGCCAACGCCGAGAGCGTCTCGTCGAGCATCGACCAGACCTACCGCGCTCGTCACCCGGTGTTTGCCACCATGTTCCAGGGTGCGCAAAGCGGCGGCAGCGACTCGCTGTTCCAGAACCAGGACGCTGCCGGCCAGGGCGTGCAGGTGCTGGGTGTGGTCGAAGACCAGAGCAACCTCGAAGCTCGTTACGAGCCGAACCATCCCGCCGCTGATGCCAAGGGTTATGTCTACTACCCCAACGTCAACGTGGTGGAAGAAATGGCCGACATGATTTCTGCCAGTCGTTCGTTCCAGACCAATGCTGAAATGATGAACACCGCCAAAACCATGATGCAGAAGGTCCTGACCCTGGGTCAGTGATAAGGGGCGAAGACCATGAGCGTTACTGATACCACCAACGCCCCATCCCTCAAGGATATCCTGGCGAATTCGTCGAAAACGACGAGCAATACCAGCGCCGACGGCCTGGCCGCGGCGACCAACAGCGCCACCGGCAAACAGAGCCTGGGCAAGGACGCATTCCTCAAGCTGCTGGTAACCCAGCTGAACAACCAGAACCCGCTGGATCCGCAGGACAACAGTGCGTTCGTTGCGCAGTTGGCGCAGTTCTCCACCCTGGAAGGCATCACCACCCTCAACTCCTCGGTGAATGCGATCACGGGTAACTACAAGTCTTCCCAGGCCTTGCAGGCTTCGTCCCTGGTGGGGCGCTCGGTCATCGTGCAGACCGGCACTACCCAAGTCGACACCAGCAAGAGCATGACCGGCTCGGTCACCGTGCCATCGAGCGTGAACTCGGTCACCGTGACCGTCACCGACAAGGACGGCAATACCGTCAAGACCATCGACATGGGCAGCCAGAAGGCCGGCAACGCCAGCTTTGTCTGGGACGGCACCAAGACCGACGGCACCAAGGCGGATCCGGGCAACTACACCTTCAAGGCCAGCACCACCATCGATGGCAAGGGCACTGATCTGATCACCTACCTGCCGGCCACGGTCAATAGCGTGACCATCAGCCAGACCGGCGGCGAGTTGATGTTGAACCTCGCCGGCATGAGCAGCCCAATTGCCCTGTCCAAAGTACAAACCATTGGTATCTAGAGCCGACTAACCGGCACAAGGAGTGGAATATGTCTTTCAATATCGGCCTTAGCGGTCTCTACGCTGCCAACAAACAGCTGGACGTTACCGGCAACAACATCGCCAACGTCGCTACCACCGGCTTCAAATCCTCCCGTGCGGAGTTCGCCGACGTCTATTCGGCCACCAAGCTGGGCAGCGGCACCCAGGTGATTGGTAACGGTGTGCGCCTGGCCAACGTTTCCCAGCAGTTCACCAACGGTGATATCAACAACACCGGTAATGTGCTGGACATGGGCATCCAGGGCCAGGGCTTCTTCGTGCTGAGCACCAACGGCTCCCTGACCTACACCCGTGCCGGTACCTTCAAGACCGACAAGGAAGGCTACATCACCAACAGTGACGGCACTGCCCGCCTGCAAGGTTATGCGGTCGATGCCAACGGCAAGATCATCAACGGTGTGCTGACCGACCTGCGGATCGATACTTCGAACCTGGCGCCAAAGCCAACCGACTCGATCTCCTCGACGATCAACCTGAACTCCGATTCGACGCCGATCGATGTGGGTGCGACCACTCCGGCCTATGTGTTCAATCCGACCGACAACACCACCTACACCAAGCAGTTCAGCACGCCTGTGTATGACACCCAGGGCAACAAGCACGTCATGGATCAGTACATGATCAAGACGCCGAACGCCAATGAGTGGCAAACCTACACGCTGATTGATGGTCGCAACCCGGACGGTACTGCATTCACCATGGCCAACCAGTCGCCGATCACCATGAAGTTCGACTCGTCGGGCAAGCTCAGCAGCATGACCCCGCCAGCTGCGCCTGGGACCACGCCGTATACCATTACCGGTAACAGCATTGTCATGTCGGCTGCGGCCTGGACCCCGGGTACCGTCACTAACGGCGTGTTCACTCCCAATGGCGCCAAGGCTGCACCTAACGGTGTCAGCATCGACATGACCAAAACCGGTTCGGTGTTTGGCGAAAGCACCCGCTCGGTGATCGCGCAGAACGGCTACTCCACTGGCCAGATCAGCAGCCTGACCATCGACGGCACTGGCGTGATGCTGGCCAACTTCAGCAACGAGCAGACCAAGCCGATCGGTCAGATCTCCCTGGCCAGCTTCACCAACGAGCAGGGCCTGCAGCCGGTAGGCGGCACTCAGTGGAAAGAGACCTATTCGTCCGGTATTCCAGGTTATGACGCACCGAAGACTGGCACCCTGGGGGCGATTCAGTCCAACTCCCTGGAAGAGTCCAACGTCAACCTGACCAACGAACTGGTAAACCTGATCAAGGCCCAGAGCAACTATCAGGCGAACGCCAAGACCATCTCCACCCAGAGCACCATCATGCAGACCATCATCCAGATGACCTGATGCTGGTTGGCTGAAACGCTTTACGAAAAGCCCCTCCTCGAGGGGCTTTTTTGTGCCTGTTCGATAGTGCTGTTCGCTCTGCAAGAACCGCTGCCGCAGGGGCTGGCTTGTCAGCGAGGGTGCTCTCGGTGCAGTGCAAGGCTTCGGGGCTCTTCGCTGGCAAGCAGGCTTCTGCAGCTTTGTTGCGGGCAAAAGAAAACCCCCGATAAACCGGAGGTCTATCGAGGGTTTGGGCAGGTGCCCGCAGGCACCTGTCGGCTCAGCTTATTGGCAAGCTTCGCAATCCGGCTCGTCGATGGCGCAAGCCTTAGGTACAGGAGCTGGACCGGCTGGAGCCGCGAGGACCGAGTCGTCACCGTGGTTGCCGCCGCTGGAAACAGCGTTCAGCTTGCCGGTGTTGATGGTGGACTTCTCGGTGCTGGTGGCGGCCAGGGCGCGGAGGTAGTAGGTGGTTTTCAGGCCACGGTACCAAGCCATGCGGTAGGTCACGTCCAGCTTCTTGCCCGAAGCGCCGGCGATGTACAGGTTCAGCGACTGAGCCTGGTCGATCCACTTCTGGCGACGGCTGGCGGCGTCGACGATCCACTTGGTTTCCACTTCGAAGGCAGTTGCGTAGAGCTCCTTGAGCTCCTGCGGGATGCGCTCGATCTGCTGTACCGAACCGTCGTAGTACTTCAGGTCGTTGATCATGACCGAGTCCCACAGGCCGCGAGCCTTCAGGTCGCGAACCAGGTACGGGTTGATCACGGTGAATTCGCCCGACAGGTTGGATTTCACATAGAGGTTCTGATAGGTCGGTTCGATCGACTGCGACACGCCGGTGATGTTGGCGATGGTGGCGGTCGGTGCGATGGCCATGATGTTGGAGTTACGAATGCCTTTCTGTACACGGGCGCGAACCGGTGCCCAGTCCAGGGATTCGTTGAGGTCCACATCGATGTACTTCTGGCCGCGGGCTTCGATCAGGATCTGTTGCGAATCCAGCGGCAGGATGCCCTTGGACCACAGCGAACCCTGGAAGGTCTCGTAGGCGCCGCGCTCGTCGGCCAGGTCGCAGGAAGCCTGGATTGCGTAGTAGCTGACCGCTTCCATGGACTTGTCGGCGAACTCGACGGCTGCATCGGAGCCGTAGGCGATGTGCTGCAGGTACAGCGCATCCTGGAAGCCCATGATGCCCAGGCCGACCGGACGGTGCTTGAAGTTGGAGTTCTTCGCCTGTGGCACCGAGTAGTAGTTGATGTCGATCACGTTGTCGAGCATGCGCACGGCAGTGTTCACGGTGCGTTGCAGCTTGGCGGTATCCAGCTTGCCGTCGACGATGTGGTTCGGCAGGTTGATCGAGCCCAGGTTGCAAACTGCGATCTCGTCCTTGTTGGTGTTCAGGGTGATCTCGGTGCACAGGTTCGAGCTGTGGACCACGCCCACGTGCTGCTGCGGGCTGCGCAGGTTGCACGGGTCCTTGAAGGTCAGCCATGGGTGGCCGGTCTCGAAGAGCATGGACAGCATCTTGCGCCACAGGTCTTTGGCCTGGACGGTCTTGAACAGCTTGATCTTGTTGTACTCGGTCAGGGCTTCGTAGTACTCGTAGCGCTCTTCGAAGGCCTTGCCGGTCAGGTCGTGCAGATCAGGCACTTCCGATGGCGAGAACAGGGTCCACTTGCCGTCGTCGAAGACGCGCTTCATGAACAGGTCGGGGATCCAGTTGGCGGTGTTCATGTCGTGGGTACGACGGCGGTCATCACCGGTGTTCTTGCGCAGCTCGATGAACTCCTCGATGTCCATGTGCCAGGTTTCCAGGTAGGCACAGACAGCGCCCTTGCGCTTGCCACCCTGGTTCACGGCTACCGCGGTGTCGTTGACCACTTTCAGGAAAGGCACGACGCCCTGGGACTTGCCGTTGGTGCCCTTGATGTAGGAGCCCAGTGCACGTACCGGAGTCCAGTCGTTGCCCAGGCCGCCGGCGAATTTCGACAGCATGGCGTTGTCGTGGATGGCGCCGTAGATGCCCGACAGATCGTCCGGAACGGTGGTCAGGTAGCAGCTCGACAGCTGTGGACGCAGGGTGCCGGCGTTGAACAGGGTCGGGGTCGAAGCCATGTAGTCGAAGGACGACAACAGGTTGTAGAACTCGATGGCGCGGTCTTCACGCTGTTTCTCTTCGATTGCCAGGCCCATGGCCACGCGCATGAAGAAGATCTGTGGCAGTTCGAAACGCACGCCATCCTTGTGGATGAAGTAGCGGTCGTACAGGGTCTGCAGGCCCAGGTAGGTGAACTGCTGGTCGCGCTCGTGGTTGATCGCCTTGCCGAGTTTTTCCAGATCGAACTCAGCCAGTACCGGGTTCAGCAATTCGAACTCGATACCCTTGGCGACGTAGGCCGGCAGCGCCTTGGCGTACAGCTCGGCCATTTCGTGGTGGGTGGCGCTTTCGGCTACTTCGAGGAAGCCCAGGCCTTCGGCACGCAGGGTGTCCATCAGCAGGCGGGCAGTCACGAACGAGTAGTTCGGCTCGCGCTCGACCAGGGTGCGGGCAGTCATCACCAGAGCGGTGTTGACGTCTTTGAGTGCCACGCCGTCGTAGAGGTTCTTCAGGGTTTCGCGCTGGATCAGGTCGCCGTCGACTTCTTCCAGGCCTTCGCAGGCTTCGCTGACGATGGTGTTCAGGCGGCCCATGTCCAGGGGCGCGAAGCTGCCATCGGTGCGGGTGATGCGGATCGAAGGGTGGGCTTGTACCGGCTCTTCGCTGGTGGAGCGGGTGGCCCGTTCCTTGGCGCGGGAGTCACGGTAGATCACGTAGTCGCGGGCGACTTTCTGCTCGCCGGCGCGCATCAGGGCCAGTTCGACCTGGTCCTGGATCTCTTCGATGTGGATGGTGCCGCCCGAAGGCATGCGACGCTTGAAGGTTGCGGTGACCTGTTCGGTCAGGCGCGCCACGGTGTCGTGGATTCGCGACGAGGCAGCGGCGGTGCCGCCTTCAACTGCGAGGAACGCTTTGGTGATCGCGACGGTGATCTTGTCATCGGTATAAGGAACGACAGTGCCGTTACGCTTGATCACGCGCAATTGGCCGGGTGCGGTAGCAGACAGATCCTGAGTGGAATCGGCGGCCTGCGGCGCATTGGCCTGCGGGTTCTCGCGAGTTGTGTCGGTTTGCATGGGTGTCTCCACGTTCTCTATGTTTGTTTGGGCACCGTTTGGGTGCCCACCGTTCCGTCCTGAAGCACTACAGCCGGCAGAGGCCGGGCATAACGACTTCGGGACAGTTCAGGAAGGGGGCTATAGGCGCCGCTTCCATGCCGAAGTCATGGGTGCCGAGCCGGGGCTCGGCACCTTATTCCTGGTGGGTGACAGTCTTGTTGCTGCAACACCCGTACCGCTTTCTCCTGGACAGGGTGGAAAACGATGCCATCCGCACGCGCGGTCTTGGTCTTCTGAAACAGCGATTGGTTCCACCAAACGGGGCAAGAAAAGGGCTTGAGTTTCTTGGCTGAATTGTGTTTGGTTTTTTGCGCAAAACCCTAGATATAGGGATTTTTAGCCGCCGGGCTACAAGATAATGCGTTTGGGGGGCTGATTGCAACGTACTGCCTGTGGATAAGGTTGTGCGTAAATTGTGTATGGACTGGGTAAAACTCACGCAGCCCGCAGTCCCAGTGGATGGAACCGTTTGTCACTGTTTTTTACCGTCGAAAATTGCCTTGGGCGGATTTTTGCGGGCGCGAACCCTATCACAAAAAAACGCCCTGACCGAGTCGTTTTAGCCGCTTGTGTCGGCGCCTGTGCCGGTTGCTACAATCGGCAGCGATCGACCGGGGTTTCCCGGCCTTTCCCATGGCAAACCAGCCACCTTTCCCAGAGCGTGTTATCCGCCTTTTTCATGACAGAAAGACGGGGGCTTTACTGCTCAAGGTGGACTGGCAATAGAACAAGAAGAGGTCGTGCGTGGAACAGGAAGCCTGGCAGGTACTGATTGTCGAGGATGACCAGCGTCTGGCTGAGTTGACCCGTGAATATCTCGAAAGCAATGGCCTGCAGGTGGCGATCGAGGGCAACGGTGCCCGGGCCGCGGCCAGGATCATTGCCGAGCAGCCGGATCTGGTGATCCTCGACCTGATGCTGCCCGGTGAAGACGGCCTGAGCATCTGCCGCAAGGTTCGGGATCGTTATGACGGAGTGATCCTCATGCTCACCGCCCGTACCGATGACATGGACCAGATCATGGGCCTGGACCTGGGTGCCGACGACTATGTCTGCAAGCCGGTGCGCCCGCGGTTGCTGCTGGCGCGCATCCAGGCCCTGCTGCGCCGTAGCGAAGCGCCGGAGCCGGCGGTGGAGAAAACCCGCCGCCTGCAGTTCGGCCCGCTGGTGGTGGACAATGCCCTGCGCGAGGCCTGGCTGAGCGATGCCGGGATCGAATTGACCAGTGCCGAGTTCGACCTGCTGTGGCTGCTGGTGGCCAATGCCGGGCGGATCCTGTCCCGGGAAGAAATCTTCACCGCCCTGCGCGGCATCGGCTATGACGGCCAGGACCGCTCCATCGATGTGCGGATCTCGCGCATCCGCCCGAAGATCGGTGACGATCCGGAGCACCCGCGGCTGATCAAGACCATTCGCAGCAAGGGTTACCTGTTCGTCCCCGAAGCCGCCGCCGACATGCGCTCGTGAACTCGATCTTCCTGCGGATCTACGGCGGTATGTGCGCCGCGCTGATCCTCGTGGCGTTGCTTGGGGTCCTGGCCCTGCATCTGTTGAACCAGGTGCGCAGCGAGCAGTACCGCGAGCGGCTGGCCCACGGCACTTTTTCGCTGATGGCGGACAACCTGCAGCCGATGAGCGAGATCGAGCGTCGCCGGGCGCTGGCGGTGTGGGAGCGCTTGCTGGGCATTCCCCTGAGTCTCAAGACCTTCAGCCAGACCGACCTGGACAGTAGCCAGCGCGGTCGGGTGCTGCGCGGCCAGGCGCTGGTGGAGCAGACCGGCCCCTTCGCCGCCCGGGTCTATCGCCTGGTCAGCGAGAAGGAACAGCTGCTGCTCAGTGCCGAGGTCCAGCAGATCAGCGAGCAGTTGGCCCGGGCCACTATCTACCTGCTGGCGGATGAGCTGGTGCGTTATCCGGTGGCAGAGCAACCCCAGCGCCTGGCTGCACTCAAGGAAGCCAAGGGGTTCGGCTTCGATATGCAGTTGTCGACTCTGGACGCCGCCGACATGGACGAGGATCAGCGGCGCCGGGTGGCGGAGGGCGACACGGTGATGGCCCTGGGCAAGGGTGGCGATTCGATCCGGGTCTTCGCCGGCCTGGTGGGCACGCCCTGGGTGCTGGAGATCGGCCCGCTGTATCAGATGAATCCCTATCCGCCGCAATGGCTGGTGCTGATTGCCGTGCTGGGCCTGAGCCTGATCGGCCTGATCGTCTATCTATTGGTGCGCCAGCTGGAGCGGCGCCTCAGCGGCCTGGAGTCGGCGGCCACGCGGATCGCCAAGGGCAGCCTGGAAACCCGCGTGCCGGCCCGGGGCGCGGACTCGGTGGGGCGCCTGGCGGCGGCCTTCAATGGCATGGCCGAGCACTTGCAGCGCCTGCTGGCGATTCAGCGCGAGCTGGTACGTGCGGTGTCCCATGAGTTGCGCACACCCGTGGCGCGGCTGCGTTTCGGCCTGGAGATGATTGCTTCGGCGAGCACCGATCAGGCCCGGCAGAAGTACCTGGACGGCATGGACAACGACATTCAGGACCTCGACCGGCTGGTGGACGAAATGCTGACCTACGCCCGTCTGGAGCAGGGCTCGCCGGCCCTGAATTTCCAGCGTATCGACCTGGATGCGCTGATCAACCAGGTGATCAGCGAACTGGCGCCACTGCGGGCCAATCTCAAGGTCCGGCGTGGCCTGTGCCTGTCTGCCGCCGAGTGTGACGGTGCGTGGGTCGAGGCCGAGCCGCGCTACCTGCACCGGGCCTTGCAGAACCTGGTGGGCAACGCCATGCGTCATGCCGAGTCCCAGGTGACGGTCAGCTATCAGGTAGGGCAGTTGCGCTGCCGGGTGGATGTGGAAGATGACGGTCCCGGCGTGCCGGAACATGCCTGGGAAAAGATCTTCACCCCATTCCTGCGTCTGGATGACAGCCGCACCCGGGCTTCCGGCGGGCATGGGCTGGGGCTGTCGATTGTGCGGCGGATCATCCATTGGCACGAGGGCCGTGCCCTGATCAGCAAGAGCAAGCACCTGGGCGGTGCCTGCTTCAGCCTGAGCTGGCCACGGCATCAGGAACCCCGCTGAGGGCGGCCCCGGTTCAGGCCTTGATGGCCACCAGGCTCAGCAGGTGATCGTCTTGCACGGCGAACTGCCCTTGCAGTTCGCGGCCGTGCTGCCATTCCCCGGACAGATCGGTCAGCAGGCGCATCCGCACCGGCCCTTCGGCAGACCATTCCAGGACTTCGGCGTGTTCGAAATAGAAGCGTTTGTGCACCAGCGGGTACAGGGCCTTGAACAGGCTTTCCTTGATCGAGAAGGTCAGGGTTACCGCCAGTGCATGCAGCTCGGCCGGCAACTGGTCGCGGCGCTGCAGTTCGGCCGGGGTCAGGATCTGCTCCGCCAGTTTGGCCGCACGTTCTGCACTGAGCAGGTGTTCCAGGTCCATTCCCAGGCCACGCCAGTGTTGCTTGTCGGCGACGATGGCCGCGGCGCGTCCGCTGCTGTGGGTGATCGAACCGCAGATGTGTTCGGGCCAGATTGGCGCTCGGTCATCGCCAATGGGCGGTACCCAGTCCAGTCGTTGCAGTTGCTGCAAGGCGGCCCGGGCACACAGGCGTCCAGCGAGAAATTCGGCCTGACGCTTGGCCACCGAACGCTGGATACTCGGCGGTGCTTCGATGCCGCTGCGCTGAAAATCATCCGCGGCAAGTTGCCCGGGATCGAACCGGGTACTTAGCCAGAGGGCTTGGGGCAGGACGTTCGGCAGCGGCCAGGCAGCGTCCAGAGGGGTGCAGCAAGCGGGGAGGGGGGGAAGAGCATTCATGGCCGCTAGTGTGCCGGGTTGCTGCGTTTGAGGGTAGTCGGGTGAAGCGCAAAGGGTTGCCGCAGCGCACTGACGGCAACCCAGGTACGGCGGCTAGCCAAACAGTTTTTTGAAGAATGCCTGCATGTCGGCCCAGGAACGCTCATCGGCGGCCTTGTTGTAGCCGATGTCCGGCCCGCCGTGTTCGCCATGGCTCAGGCGGTCGGCATCGGGATTGCTGAAGCCATGCTTGGCTCCCTCCAGGCTGACGAAGCGGTAGTCGGCGCCGGCCTTGTCCATTTCCGCTTTGAAGGTGGTGACGTTGTCCGCCGTCACCATGCTGTCCTGGGCCCCATGTTCCACCAGGATCTTGGCCTTGACGCTGCCGGGGGTAGCCGGTGTGGCGGTGGCCAGGGCACCGTGGAAACTCACCACGCCGGCCAGGGGCAGGCCCTGGCGCGCGGCGTCCAGGACAATCTTGCCGCCAAAGCAGTAGCCGATGGCGGCGAGTTTCTGCGGATCGGTCTGCGGTTGCTGTCTCAACAGCTCAAGGCCGGCGTTGAAACGTGCACTGGCAGCGGCACTGTCCTTCAGCGCGGCCTGCATGAAGGCCATGGCGTCCGCCGGGTGTTCGGTGTGCTTGCCCTGGCCGTACATGTCGATGGCCAGGGCACTGTAGCCAAGGGCGGCAAGGTCCCGGGCCCGGCGCTTGGCGTAGTCGTTGAGGCCCCACCATTCATGCACCACCACGATGCCCGGGCGCGGGCCCTGTAGGGCGTCGTCGTAGGCGTAGTAGCCGATCAACTGAGTGCCGTCGGTACTGCGATAGGGAATTTCCTGAGTCTTGATGGCGGCCTGGCTGAGGCCGCCGAGGGTTAACAGGACCAATGCGACGAACATGCGCATGAGGGGAACTCCGGTTGAAAAGATGTCAGCACAGCCTAGTCGATCTGGTTCAGGCGAGGTTAAGGGTGTGTTCAGGGGGAGTTCAGGGCGGGCTGTTTACTCTAGCCCCGTACCCAAAAAGCCAATAGCGCAAAGGAAACTTCCTATGACTTCATTGAAAAAACTGTTCCTGGCCTTTACCGTCTTCGGCGCCAGCGCCGCCGCCCAAGCCGCTGACAGCAACTTCGTTGGGTTGTCCTTCGGCCAGACCAGCGACAAGATCAACAAGTCCAGCCAGCTCAACAGCAACCTGGGCCATCCGAACGCCGATGGCGTGATCGGCAAGGACAACACCTGGGGTGTACGCGCCGGTCAACAGAATGACCAGGGTCGCTACTACGCTACCTATGATTATGTGTCTGGCTCCCACAACGGCATTAAACTGCGCCAGCAGAATCTGCTGGGCAGCTACGATATGTTCCTGCCGGTGACCAGCAGCACCAAACTCTTTGGCGGCGGCACGGCCGGCCTGACCAAGCTGACTCAGGAGTCTCCGGGCTTCAGCCGTGACAGCGACATTGGTTACGCGGTGGGCGTACAGGCCGGCGTCCTGCAACAGGTTTCACAGAACACCTCGGTGGAGCTCGGCTACCGTTACCTGCGCAGCAATGCCGGGACCGAGATGAGCGAGCGCGGTGGCAGCAAGCAGGGTTCGCTGAGCCTTACCAGCAGCGCCCAGACCTACCTGTCGGCCAACTACGCTTTCTGATAAGCGGCCTGGCCTGGACCGCGCCGGATCGTGCCTTGGGCACGGTCCGGCGTTGGCGCATTAATCATCAGGGCGCAGGGGCGCCCCTGGAGATGTCGAATTTTGCCTGGGAGAGCGTTATGAAGTTGCTGGTCGTCGAAGATGAGGCGCTGTTGCGTCATCATTTGCAAACCCGCCTCACCGACAGCGGTCATGTCGTCGAGTCCGTGGCCAACGCCGAGGAGGCGCTGTATCAGACCGAGCAGTTCAACCACGATCTGGCGGTGATCGACCTGGGCCTGCCCGGCATGGGCGGGCTGGACCTGATCCGCCAGTTGCGCAACCGTGGCAAGACGTTCCCGATCCTCATCCTCACGGCCCGTGGCAACTGGCAGGACAAGGTCGAGGGCCTGGCGGCCGGTGCGGACGACTATGTGGTCAAGCCATTCCAGTTCGAAGAGCTGGATGCGCGCCTGAATGCGCTGCTGCGGCGCTCCAGTGGCTTCACCCAGTCCACCATCATTGCCGGGCCGCTGCTGCTGGACCTGAATCGCAAGCAGGCCTCCCTGGATGAGCAGCCCCTGGCCCTGACGGCCTATGAGTACCGGATTCTCGAATACCTGATGCGTCACCATCAGCAAGTGGTGGCCAAGGACCGGCTCATGGAGCAGTTGTACCCGGACGACGACGAGCGCGATCCGAATGTCATCGAAGTGCTGGTGGGCCGCTTGCGGCGCAAGCTTGAGGGGCCGTCGGGCTTCAAGCCGATCGATACGGTGCGTGGCCTGGGCTACCTGTTCAACGAGCGTTGCCGATGATTCGATCGCTGCGCCTGCGCCTGATGCTGGCCGCCACGACCCTGGCGGTGCTGTTCATGCTGGCCCTGCTGCCAGCCATGCAGGGGGCGTTCAGCCTGGCGTTGCAGGATTCTATCGAGCAGCGCCTGGCTTCCGATGTCACCACCCTGATCAGTGCGGCGCGGATCGAGAACAACCGCCTGCAGATGCCGGCGCAATTGCCCGACGAGCGCTTCAACCTCGCCGACAGCCGCCTGCTGGGCTACATCTACGATCGCGAAGGGCACCTGGTCTGGCGCTCGCGGGCGACCCAGGAAGAGAACATCAACTACCGGCCGCGGTACGACGGGCGTGGCAATGAGTTTGCCAGGATCCGCGAAGCCAACGGCCAGGAGTTCTTCGTCTACGACGTCGAGATCAAGCTGCTGGGGGGCAAGAGCGCGGCCTTCAGTATCGTCGCGCTGCAGCCGGTGCGTGAGTACCAGCAAACCCTGGAAGGCGTTCGGGAAAACCTCTACCTGGGGTTCGGCGCGGCCTTGCTGGTGCTCCTGGCACTGCTCTGGCTCGGCCTGACCTGGGGTTTGCAAGCCTTGCGACGCTTGAGCCAGGAGCTGGACCAGATCGAAAGCGGCACCCGCCAGAGCCTCAGTGAGGAGCACCCGCGCGAGCTGTTGCGCCTGACGGGCTCGTTGAACCGCCTGCTGCAAAGCGAGCGTGAGCAGCGTAGCCGCTATCGTGACTCCCTGGATGACCTGGCCCACAGCCTGAAAACCCCGTTGACGGTGTTGCAGGGCGTGAGCGAGGACATGGCGCAACGGCCCCAGGATCGTGAGCAGGCCTGGGTGCTGCAGGCGCAGATCGAGCGCATGAGCCAGCAGATCAGTTACCAGTTGCAGCGCGCCAGCCTGCGCAAGAGCGGCCTGGTGCGCCACCAGGTGCGGCTGCGGCCGGTGCTGCAAAGCCTCTGCGACACCCTGGACAAGGTCTATCGCGACAAGCAGGTACGGGTGTCCTTCGACTTGCCGGAACGCTGCTACCTGCCGATCGAGCACGGCGCGTTGCTGGAGTTGCTCGGCAACCTGCTGGAGAACGCTTATCGCCTGTGCCTGAGCTCAGTGCGCATCAGCGTGCGCGAGACCCTGGAAGGCTCCGAGTTGTGTGTGGAAGACGACGGCCCCGGCGTGCCACCCGATCAGCGGGCGCGGATTCTGCAGCGCGGTGAGCGCCTGGATCGCCAGCACCCGGGGCAGGGCATCGGCCTGGCGGTGGTCAAGGACATCATCGAGAGCTACGGCGCGCAACTGACCCTGGGGGATTCGGCCCTGGGGGGGGCGGCCTTCCGGATTCACTTTCCGGCCCTGTAGGGGGGCTACTGTTCCCGGGCGCGGTAGGCGCCCGGGGTCAGGCCGGTCCATTTCTTGAACGCCCGGTGAAAGGCCGAGGGCTCGGAAAAGCCCAGTTGTTCGGCGATCTGTTGCAATGACAGGTCGGCCCGGCCGAGGTGGTAGATGGCAATGTCGCGGCGCAGCTCATCCTTCAGCTCCTGAAAGCTCGAACCTTCTTCGCGTAGATGCCGGCGCAGGGTCTGCGGGCTGACGTGCAGGTGCTGGGCGACGCTTTCCAGGTCGGGCCAGTGCTCGCGGTCGCGACTGAGCAGGCGGCGCAGCTGGCTGCTGAGGCTGTCGCCTTCATCCGGGCGCGACAACAGGTCGGCGGGAGAGCGTTCGAGAAAGTGCTTGAGGGTGCGTTCGTCCTGCAGCAGCGGCATGCCCAGGTAGCGACTGTGGAACAGCAGGCTGCTGCGCTCCTGGGTGAATTGCAGCGGGCAAGGGAAAAGCAGGTCGTATTCCGCGCCGTGATCGGGCTTGGGGTAGCTGAAGCAGGCCTGCTCCAGGCGGATGCGCTGGCCGATCAACCAACTGCCGAGGCGATGCCAGATCACCAGCAGGCTCTCGCTGAGAAAGTGCTCGGGATCCCATAGCTCGGAATCATCCAGGCTCAGCCGGGCCATTTCTCCTTCACGCGTCAGACTCAGACGCGGGGCTTCCGGAAACAGGCTATAAAATAATAAGCCGCGATTGAGTGCTTTTTCCAAGGTACGGCAGTGGATCAGCGCGTGGCACATCATGGCGAAGGTCCCGCGCTTGCTGGGGCCATGGCCGAACCCGAGGTACTCGTCATCCAGCTCCAGCCACAGTTGCTGCAATAGACGGGTGAATTGCTCGGGGGCGATACGGGCCTTGGGTTGGTTCAGCAGTTCGGGGCTGATGCCCAACTGATGCAGCAGGGGCGCGTAGTCATAGCCGTGCCGGCGTGCTCCGCCCAGGGCGGCACGGGCAAAGTGGCTGGCGATGGTGCGTTCGCGCATGCAGGCAGGTCCGTCCATTGAGTGGCGGATCTTAGCCAGCCCCCAGGAAGGGAACAAGGCGGATATCCGCCAAATTGTAGGACGAGAGAGGGTGAGTGGGCGGAAATCCGCCAGCTTCTACCTGCGCAACGGATGCAAGGATCAGCTCGCACCCCTGATGTCTAAAGGCCTGCAAGGCTTTTTCACAAGGTGGCACGGGCTTTGCGATAGAGCCGGAAGATCTGCCAGCACGCAGCTCGACACAACAAATCCCTCCAGCGCAGGAGGGTTCGCACTTTAGGCACCGCATGCATCGACGGAAAGTGCATGCCGGGGCTCTTGAGGAAACTTGCAATGACGACTCGTCAGCCACTGTACAAATCCCTGTATTTCCAGGTGATCGTTGCCATCGCCATCGGCATCCTGCTCGGCCACTTCTACCCTCAGACCGGCGTGGCTCTCAAGCCCCTGGGTGACGGCTTCATCAAACTGATCAAGATGGTCATCGCTCCGATCATTTTCTGTACCGTGGTGAGTGGTATCGCCGGCATGCAGAACATGAAGTCGGTGGGCAAGACCGGCGGCTATGCGCTGCTGTACTTCGAAATCGTCTCCACCATCGCCCTGCTGATCGGCCTGATCGTGGTCAACGTGGTGCAGCCGGGGGCCGGCATGCACATCGACGCTTCGACCCTGGACGCCTCGAAAGTTGCAGCCTACGTGACTGCCGGTAATGACCAGAGCATCGTCGGCTTCATCCTCAACATCATCCCGGCCACCATCGTCGGCGCCTTCGCCAATGGCGATATCCTGCAGGTGCTGATGTTCTCCGTGGTGTTCGGTTTCGCCCTGCATCGCCTGGGTGCCTACGGCAAGCCGGTGCTGGATTTCATCGACCGTTTCGCCCATGTGATGTTCAACATCATCAACATGATCATGAAGCTCGCGCCCCTGGGTGCGCTGGGCGCCATGGCGTTCACCATCGGTGCCTACGGTGTGGGTTCGCTGGTGCAACTGGGCCAACTGATGATCTGCTTCTACATCACCTGCGTGGTGTTCGTACTGGTGGTCCTGGGGGCAATCTGCCGCGCCCACGGCTTCAGCGTGATCAAGCTGATCCGCTACATCCGTGAAGAACTGCTGATCGTGCTGGGGACTTCCTCCTCGGAATCGGCCCTGCCGCGCATGCTGATCAAGATGGAACGCCTGGGCGCCAAGAAGTCGGTGGTCGGCCTGGTGATCCCTACCGGTTATTCGTTCAACCTCGACGGTACTTCGATCTACCTGACCATGGCTGCGGTGTTCATCGCCCAGGCCACTGATACCCACATGGACATCACTCACCAGATCACCCTGCTGCTGGTGCTGCTGCTGTCTTCCAAAGGCGCTGCCGGTGTGACGGGCAGTGGCTTCATCGTCCTGGCCGCGACCCTGTCGGCCGTGGGGCACCTGCCGGTGGCCGGCCTGGCGCTGATCCTGGGTATCGACCGCTTCATGTCCGAAGCTCGCGCCCTGACCAACCTGGTGGGCAACGCCGTGGCTACCGTAGTGGTTGCCAAGTGGGTCAAGGAGCTGGACGAAGACAAGCTGCAATCCGAGCTGGCTTCCGGTGGCCGGCCGATTACCGACACCCGTGAAACCGATGACCTGGGTGTGGCCGAAGGCCCGGCACCGAGCATCAAGTAAGCCTTGAGCTATATAAAGAACCCGCTTCGGCGGGTTTTTTATTGCCTGGCGATTGAGCGCAACGGTCAGCCCGGCTGACTGTTGCGGTGATTGTTGCGGGCGTCGCGGCTGCCTACTCTATGGGCTGCCGATCAAGAGGAGAGGGCTATGCAAGGGCCGTTGGCGTCACTCAAGGTACTGGATTTCTCCACCCTGCTGCCGGGGCCCTTCGCCTCGTTGCTGCTGGCGGACATGGGCGCCGAGGTCCTGCGCATCGAGTCGCCGACCCGCATGGATCTGTTGCGGGTGTTGCCGCCCCACGATGCCGGGGTTTCCGCCAGCCATGCCTATCTCAACCGCAACAAGCGCAGCCTGGCCCTGGACCTCAAGCGTCCCGAAGCGCTGGAGGTGGTGCGGCAACTGGTGCAGGACTACGACATTGTTCTCGAACAGTTCCGCCCGGGCGTGATGGAGCGCCTGGGGCTGGGTTACCAGGCCTTGAAGGCGATCAACCCGCGGCTGATCTACGTCTCCATTACCGGCTATGGCCAGACCGGCCCCTACCGGGATCGCGCCGGGCATGACATCAACTACCTGGCCCTGGCCGGGCTGGCCAGCCAGACCGGCCGCCGCGATCAGGGGCCATTACCCCTGGGCATCCAGGCCGCGGATATCGCCGGGGGCTCGCTACATGGGGTGATCGGCCTGTTGGCGGCGGTGATCGCGCGCCAGCATAGCGGCCAGGGACAGTACCTGGACGTGAGCATGACCGACTGCGTGTTCAGTCTGAACGCCATGGCCGGTGCCGGCTACCTGGCCTGTGGGGTCGAGCCCGGAATGGAGCAGCAGGTGCTCAATGGTGGCAGCTTTTATGACTACTACCGCAGCCGGGACGGGCGCTGGCTGTCGGTGGGCAGTCTGGAGCCGGTATTCATGCAGCAGTTGTGTCAGGCCCTGGGCCGCCCGGAACTGGCGGCCCAAGGGCTGTCTCCCTTGCCCGAACAGCAACAGGCACTGAAGCAGGCCTTGCAGGTCGAATTCGAGAAACACGATTTCGCCGAGTTGTGCCAGCTGTTCGCTGGTTTCGATGCCTGCGTCGAGCCGGTGCTGAGCCTGGGCGAGGCCCTGGAACATCCGCAGTTGCAGGCCAGGCAACTGGTCAGCCAGGTGCCCCGTGAAGACGGCAGCCGGCAGGCGCAGATGGCCTGCCCGTTGAAGTTTTCCGAGGGGCTGCCAGAGCCGCGGCATATTGGCGCCAGGTTGGGGGCGCATTCCGATCAGGTGCTGGAGGAACTGGGCTACAGCGCCGAGCGCATCGAGGCACTGCGGCGCGAGCGGGTCATCGCGTAGCTGCGGGTTTGCCGAGGCAGTGCTTTAAAACTGTCACTCGACCCTGGTTTCCCCGCTGTAGACCAGGGTTTGCCGACAACGCCGGCACAGATAGCGACGCCCCTGGGCCACCAGTTTGTGGCGTTGGGCGGAGAACGGGAAATCGCTCTCGGCGCAGGGGCAGCGGTAGATATAGCGGGTCACGCTGCGACGCTGGACGTCGTAGGTATGACAACGATTGGGCGGCAGTTCGTACACCCCGCGCATGATCAGTTGCCACTCTTCACCGTGGGGCTGGATACGTTCGCCAAACAGTTGGTGGGCGATCAGGTGTGCCACTTCGTGGGCCACGGTCTGCTTGAGGAAGTCCTCGGTGTTTTCCCGGTACAGCTGCGGGTTGAAGCGCAGCAGGTTCTCGTGCAAATGGGCGACACCGGCTTTCTGGCCACGCAACTTGAGGCTGACCACCGGGCGTTTGAAAGGACGTTTGAAAAAGGATTCAGCGAGTTGGAAACAATCTTCGACGCGGGTATTGAGTTGCTCGGGCATGCTTAACGGCTCTCCAGAGGGAGTGAGTATGCCGCAAACAGGGGGGATTCCGAATCGCCCAGGCGCCGAATGGTCATCCACCCCGCGCCCATAAGAAGGCCGCCTTGCGGCGGCCTGTGCTGGCAGACAGAGGATTATTATTGGTGCGGCGTCAGTTGGTGTACACGGGGCCGACGCCCAGGCCCCAGACAATCACGGTGAAGGCCATGATCGCGACCAGTACCACCAGGCCTACTGCCAGCACTGAGCTGGAAAACAGGAACCCCTCGTCCGACGGGATATTCATGAAGGTCGGCAGCCCGACATACAGCAGGTAGACCGTGTAGCAGATGGCGGCAGTGCCGACGATCATGCCCAGCCACATGTGCGGGTACAGCGCCGCCAGGCCACCGACGAACAGCGGTGTGGCGGTGTAGGTGGCAAAGGCCACGCAGCGTGCCAGGCTCGGGCTGGCGTCATAGGTCCGGGCCATCCAGTGGATGAACGCGCCCATCACCGCCACGCCGCCGAGCATGGCCAGGTACGACATGATGGTCATCCACAGGGCGCTTTCCATGGTCAGCATCACCGGCGCGCGATTGCCGATGACCCAGCCGACCTGGGTGGTGCCGATAAAAGCCGAAATGGCGGGGATTGCCGCGAGGATCAGCGTATGGGTGAGGTACATG
Source organism: Pseudomonas sp. GW822-FHT06D10 (assembly GCF_058799535.1). NCBI lineage: Bacteria > Pseudomonadati > Pseudomonadota > Gammaproteobacteria > Pseudomonadales > Pseudomonadaceae > Pseudomonas > Pseudomonas sp. GW822-FHT06D10. Next base: position 381,614 of record NZ_JBXALN010000006.1, read on the forward strand.
TGGCTGATGCTTTCCTCGGCATCGCCACGGATGTCTCGCCATTCCTGATCGGGGTGGGTGAAGAGTCCTACGACATGATGAATCATGGTCAGTCACTCCTTTATTGTTGCCATCGCCCCCCAACGGAGCGCTTACAGCCAAGTGGCACAGTCAGTATAGGTCTATATGTGCGTGCGACCTTATGTCGCAGTATAGGGAGGAGTTTTCCGCAGATGTGCGCACCTTTAGAGCAAATTGCGCTGTAAACCCCCGGGCTAATCGCTGCTGCATCTGTCATTGCAGCACCGGCACCGCTGCTCTGCGGCGCTTTCACGGGGCTGGGGTTTTTGCGTAAAATGTCCGGCTTTTCGTCACATACCTCGCGGATTTCAAGCGCCATGGGCACTCTTACGGTCAACCAGAACAAACTGCAGAAACGTCTTCGCCGCCAGGCGGGCGAGGCGGTCGCCGATTTCAACATGATCGAAGAGGGCGACAAGGTCATGGTCTGCCTGTCCGGCGGCAAGGACAGCTACACCATGCTCGACGTGCTGCTGCACCTGCAGAAGGTGGCGCCGATCAAGTTCGAGATCGTCGCGGTGAACATGGACCAGAAACAGCCAGGCTTTCCCGAGCACGTGCTGCCGGCCTACCTCAAGGAACTGGGGATCGAGTACCACATTGTCGAGAAGGATACCTATTCGGTGGTCAAGGAGCTGATCCCGGAAGGCAAGACCACCTGCTCGCTGTGCTCGCGCCTGCGTCGCGGCACCCTGTATACCTTCGCCGACGAAATAGGCGCCACCAAGATGGCCTTGGGTCACCACCGCGACGATATCGTCGAGACCTTCTTCCTCAACATGTTCTACAACGGTTCGCTCAAGGCCATGCCGCCCAAGCTGCTGGCCGATGACGGGCGCAACGTGGTAATCCGGCCGCTGGCCTACTGCAGCGAGAAGGACATCCAGGCCTATTCCGACCTCAAGCAGTTCCCGATCATCCCGTGCAACCTCTGCGGTTCCCAGGAGAACCTGCAACGCCAGGTGGTCAAGGAGATGCTTCAGGAATGGGAGCGCAAGACTCCAGGGCGTACCGAAAGCATCTTCCGCGGCCTGCAGAACGTGATCCCCTCGCAACTGGCGGACCGCACTCTGTTCGACTTCACCAGCCTGCGCATCGACGACAGCGCCACGCCGCGTTTCGTCAATGTGGTGAACCTCTGATCCGATCCTGGTGAATCCGGGCTGCGCTTGCGCAGCCCGGTCATTCAGCTCCCCGGCATGCGGGGAATGAAGGCCACGCTGCCTTGCGCCGGTTTCTTGGCCAGGCGCTCACCGTTGGTCGGGATGGTGCGGAGCAGTTGATGATCTTCGCCCAGATACCCCAGCATCAGCGGTTCATCGTGCTTCTGCTGGACGAAGATCAGGGTGCGCTGCGGGTCCCAGTGCTGGCCACTGGTCTTGTCCAGCCAGGCCATGAAGTCCGCGCTGCTGCCGTTACGCGGGAAATCCGCAGTTTCTGCCACGTAGTAGAAGGGAGCGCCCTGGTTCTGCAGGTACATCGGCAGTTTGTTATCGATTTCCACCATGACCATCCGCCATTGATTCCAGGGAGCGATCCGGCTCGCGGCAGCGCGGGTATCGGCGCTGAACTGCATCACCCCCCCGCCGCTGTTGCTCCAGGGGTAGGCAACCCCCAGCGCCAGCAGCATGACCAGGGCCGCACAGGAGAAGCCGAGGGGCCAGCCACGGGAAACGGGTTTGCCGGCGGCCTGGCGTAGCTGCAGCCGACGGTTGAGCCACCAGGCACCGAGCAACTGAGCGAAAGGCACCAGGGGCAGAACGTAATAGCTGCGCCGGCTGCCACTGGCGGTGAAGAACAGGAACAGCAGCCCCAGGGCCCACACCAGCCAGCGTTCATTGGGTTGCAACTGGCGCCAGTGCCGGGCCGCCAGCCATAGGCCGAGGATCCAGCAGGGTGCCCAGGGCAAGGTATAGGCCGGCAGGTAGATCAGGTAGGTGTAGATCGGCCCGACATGGTCGAAGGGGTTGAAGAAACGCACCACATTCTCGCGAAACACCAGGCTCAGGCCGCTTTCCCCGTAGCTGGGAGCGCCGTACAGGTGCGAGAGAACGAAGGGCACCATGTAGAACAGCGCGGCGATGCTCAAGGCCAGCACCAGGCGCAGGTTCAGGTGGCGTTTCCAGCGCCCCTGGCTCAGCAGGTGTGGCAACAGGATCAGCCCCGGCAGGACGAAGCCGATCAGCCCCTTGAGCAGCGAGGTCGCCGCCAGTATCAGGAAGAACACCGTATAGCGGCCCAGGCGGGTATCTCCCGGGCCGCGCCAGTACCACCACACTGCAGCCAATACGCCACAGACGGTCAGGATGTCGGCCGTGGCCACCCGCGCCCAGAAGGCGAAATAGAAGGTGGTGGCCAGCATCCAGCCGGCGATCAGCCCAGTGCCTTTGTGGAACAGCCGTTCGCCGATCAGGTAAACCAGCCAGATGCTCAGCCATGCGGCGATCACCGAGGACAGGCGCAGCGACCAGTGCCCCAGGCCCCCCATCAGCCAGGCGCTAGCGGTAATCAGCCAGTAGGAGGGCAGGGGCTTGTCGTAGTAGGGAGCGCCCTTGAGGTAAGGGTCGAAATAGTTGCCACTCTGCAACATCTGCAAAGCGATGTTGGCCCAGCGGGTCTCCGGCCCCCAGAGTTCACGGGAGCCCAGGCCCAGCAGCAGGATCAAGGCAGACACGCCGAGCAGCAGGGCCAGGGCCCCGCGTTCGCTGCGAAACAGATTCATAGATGGATTTCCAGAGCGGCGGTGGGAAAAGTCGCAGCCATCCAGGGCATCGAAGCGTGAAGAAAAGCCAGCGCCAACCCTGGTCGGCGCTATCGTTACAAGGGTACCCAGGGTCAGGGTTGGCTTTGTGGCAGGATCAGGACCAGCATATTGCCTTCCTCATAGCGCTTGCCTCCGGGCGGCAGCAGCGCCACTTCCTCGCTTTCCACCACGTCCTTGACCCGCATCACCACACCCACCGAACCCTGTTTGCGGGCCTCGCTGACCCACTGCCCGACCTCGGCCATGCTTACCTTGCGCTGCGCCGAATCAGCATAAGCCAGGCCATATTTCAATTCGCCCTCAGTGTTGTACAGCGTCACCTCCGGGCGTTGCAGGCGCCAGGCCAGGGCCGAGGCGGTGCCCAGGTCATTGCTCAGCAGGCTCTTGGTCTGCCTGAGTTCTTCGATATGTTCCTTGATGAACTGGTCCGGCATCTGGTTATGCACGATGAACCCCGGCATGCCCGCCGGCAGCAGGGCCACCAGCAACCAGATGCCCAGGGCCGGGGCCGCCCAGTACTGCAGCGGACGGGCGGCCGGCAGCAGGTTGGCGATGATCCAGCCCATCAGCATGATGAACACCAGGGACAGGCCGAGCATCTCGTTGTGGCCGTAGACCGGCCGGGTGAGCTGGATGTACAGCAGGGCCACCATGGCCGCCACGCCGATCAGCAGGTTGAGCAGGCTGTTGATGCGGATGCTCCGGCCCTGGCTGGCGTTGATACGGTCGATCAGGGCGCTGCCCATGAGCACGGCCAGAGGCAGCAGGCACGGCATGATGTAGGTTGGCAGCTTGCCGCGGCTCAGGCTGAAGAACGCCAGGGGCAGCAGGAACCACAGCAGCAGGAAACCGGTCGGGGCCTGGCGCTTGTCTTTCCAGGCTTGCATGAATGTGCCCGGCAACAGGGCTGCCCAGGGCAGGCTGGAGGCCACTAGCAGCGGCAGGTAGAACCACCAGGGGCGGGTATGTTGGGCGTTGTCGGCGGCGAAGCGGCGAATGTGCTCGTGCCAGAAGAAGAAGCGCCAGAAGTCGGGCTCGTGGGCGTGAATGCTCAATACCCAGGGCAGGCTGATGCCGATCGCTACCAGCACGGCCACCAGTCCGTAGCGCAGCAGTTCACCCAGACGGCGTTGCCAGATCATGTAGGGCAGGGCGATGAGTACGGGCAACAGCCAGGCCAGGAAACCCTTGGTCATGAAGCCCATGCCACAGGCGACGCCCAGCCCGGCCCATGCCAGCAGGCGTTCGCGGGTGGTCCGGCCGTCCAGGGCGAACCACAGGGCTACCAGGCTCAGGTTGACCCACAAGGTGAACTGCGGATCAAGGTTGGAGTATCCGGCTTGCCCGGCAATCAGGCCGAAGCTCATATAAAGCAAGGCGGCGGCGAGGCTCTTTCGCGGGTCGTTCCACATGCGGCGGGTGATCAGGTAGGCCAGCAGTACGCTCAGGCCGGTGCTTAGGGCCGAGGCAATGCGCACGCCGAACAGGTTGTCGCCAAAGATCGCTTGGCCGATGGCGATCAACCAATAGCCGGCGATGGGCTTCTCGAAATAGCGGATGCCCATGAAGTGTGGCGCCACCCAGTCGCCACTGAGCAGCATTTCCTGGCTGATCTGGGCGTAGCGGGTCTCGTCGGGAATCCACAGGCCGTGGCTGGTCAGAGGTACCAGGTAGAACAGGCCGAAGGCCACGAGCAACAGAGGAAGTGCCCAGCGCTGGAGAGTGCTGGTTGTACTTGCGCCGAGGGTAAAGCCGGACGGCGGGGCGCTTGCTCCATAAGCAGGGGGCGGCGAAGTGCGGTGCATTTGTATCCTCGAAGTCATTGGCCGATAGCGATTTCGTTATTTGCTGGGGGTTGCTGACAAAGCGTCAATTTGGTCGAATTACTGGCTTTCCAAAGTTCGCGAAGTTTCAGCGGGCAGCATTCATTTGTTTGAGAGTTTTTTCATAAATGCGGCTTTCCGTTTCTTATTAGTACAGAAACTTGTTAAGTCAATTAATTAGCCGGCAAGTGTGTCGCTTCCCCTAATAAAGTCTGTTGGTATGTTGTTAAAAACAGTTACTAGTTACTCAAGGGGTTGATCAAGTACACGCTGCCAGCTGCCTGCATCCAGGGTTCCCAGTACTTGCATGTGGCCTTGCGGATCCAGGGTGATAAACAGCGAGCTGGTGTATTCGCTGGCCAGGGCGTGCGGGTAGCCCAGTTGGCGTTCCAGGCTGCTGATGCAGTCGCTGTGGGTTATCAGGATCAGATTGCGCCTGAGTGACTTGTGCGCCTTGATCGTCTGCTGGAAATGCTCGTCACAGGTGGCCAGCCAGTCCTGGGTCTGCGCCGCACCGCTGAACATGAATTCCGACGTTTGCCGGGTGCGGGTTGCGGGGCTGCTGATGACATCAGTGGCGGCCATGCCCAGGGTGCGAAAGGCTCGTCCCAGGTCGCTGGCGCTGTGGCTTCCGAATTGGGTAATACCATCGGCGGGCCCCAGGCAGGGGTTGGCGGAGCGGTCACAACGCTCGGCATGGCGGACCAGGACTATCACTTCACCCCCTTGCCAGTGACGGTAGATGTTGGCCTGCTGCATCTGGTTGCCGACCCCCAGGTCGCGAGGCGTGACGGGCCACAGGACAAAGCCGCTGACCAGGATTGCCAGGGTCGCCGCACAGACGCCACCGACGACTCGCCAGGTTCGGGGGGGCTTGTTGCCAGTGCCGGATTCAGCGGTGTTGAGCACGAGGTGTACCTGAGTAGGCTTTTGCCGAGTGTTGGTTATTCGGGTTGGAACTGGTGCGCTGAAGACGAACGACATGCAGTCACTGGAGCCCGCACTGCAACTGGGGCCAATTTAGGTCGGGCCAGGTGGGCGAAGAGTGAAAGCAATGTGAAAAAAACGAATGGTCGACGGCAGTTCTTTTAAAACCAGACAGCCTTTGTTCAGGTTGTTGGCCCGAACGCTGCTTTGTTATCCGGTTATGCACGTCAGATGGCTTCGAGAGGTTATTCCCGGAGTTTCGTTTTTATCGTTGAGGCAAGTGCGAGGCGAACTTTATCCGATAAAAAACAGCGGATGAAAAAACCTCGCGTTTAGTTCAGCTTATTGTCAGCTTGGGCTGGAGGACGGGCATGAGAAGGGAGGTTTTCCTGCCCGTTGTTTCGGGCAGGAAGTGATGCCGGGGAGCGGGCGGCTCAGTGATTGACGGTGTAGGCCAGCATTGCCGACAGCTGGCACAGTGGCCGGCCGCTCTCGTGCTGCCATTGGTTGAATACTTCCTGCACCAGGGCTTGGTCGCGTTTGCTGCTGGGCACCTTGTCGATGATGTTCTGGGCATTGAGGGCCGCGACCACGTCCCAGGTGGGGATAAAGGTGTCCTTGCCCACCATGCGCAGGAAGCGCGGGGCAGACAGCCCGCCCATCTGGTTGCCATGTTTGGCCAGGTACTGCCAGAGCCCGGTGATGTCATGCACCGGCCAGTCGGCGATGAAGGCGCCAAAGCTGCCGTGCTGCTTTTGCACATCGAGGATCATCTGCGCGTTGCGCGGCACGCTCTTGAGCTTGCCCAAGTGGCGGATGATCCGCGTGTCCTGCATCAGCCGCTCCAGGTGCTCGGCGCCCATCAGCACGACCTTCTCCGGATCGAAGCCAAAAAACACCTGCTCGAACGCCGGCCATTTGGCGTCCACCAGGCTGTGTTTGAGCCCGGCGCGGAAAACCCGCAGAGCCAGGGTCGAGAGGTAGCGATCGGCGCTCAATGCGCGCAGGTAGTCGTCGCTGGCCGGGGTGGGCAACTGGGCTTCCAGGGCCGCAGCGGAACCGAAGCGGTTGAGACAGTATTCATTCAGCCATTTGTAATCGTGCATGCCTGCTCCGGGACGGTCGGGAGGGTCGGAAAGTCTGTTGACCAAGGTTGGGGCCTTTGGCGGCATTACAAGTTCCCCGGGGGCCGGGGAACCTGGGGCGGATTCAGGCCGGGCTGGCGCCTTCGCCCGCGAGCCGGCGATCAAGCTGGAAGCGCCAGCGCACGTAGAGCAGCGCCGAAGTGAACACGGCCAGGCTGGCGAACATCTCCAGCAGGCCGAACATTTGGCGGTTCGGGTCGTAGGCCGCCAGGGCGCCCTTGATGAAGTACAGGTTGACCACGAAGCACATCCACGAATGGCCACGGGCACTGCCGCTGAGCATGCCGGGGGCCATCAGCAGCAGCGGCACCAGCTCGATCAGCAGGATGACCCAGGGGCGGGCACCGTGCAGATCGGCCACCAGCAGGTAATACCCGCAAAGCAGCCCCACCAGGCCGAAGAAGCAGACCAGGCTGAGGATTCGCATCAGGCGGACCCGGGGCTCCAGCCATTCCACCGGGGGCAGGATCTTCGGCTTCTTAGCCACGGCCGTTCTCCAGTCGCAGGGCGGTTTTCGCCAGACGCAGGCCCAGGGCCCGGCACAGGGCAATCTCGTGTTCGTCCAGTGGGCTCTTGCCATCTGCTCCGGCATGGTGGCTGGCGCCATACGGCGTGCCGCCACCGCGGGTTTCCAGCAGGGCCGACTCGCTGTAGGGCAGGCCGGTGATCAGCATGCCGTGATGCAGCAATGGCAGCATCATCGATAGCAGGGTGGCTTCCTGGCCGCCATGCAGGCTGGCGGTCGAGGTGAACACGCCGGCAGGCTTGCCCACCAGGGCACCGGTCAGCCAGAGGTTGCTGGTACCGTCGAGAAAATACTTCAGCGGCGCTGCCATGTTGCCGAAGCGGGTCGGGCTGCCCAGGGCCAGCCCTGAGCAGTGCTTCAGATCGTCGAGGCTGGCGTACAGGGCGCCGCTGTCGGGGATGTCCGGGGTGACCGCCTCGCATTCCGCGGAGATCGCCGGGACAGTGCGCAGACGAGCCTCCAGGCCGGCCTGCTCGACGCCGCGGGCGATCTGCCGGGCCATCTCGTTGGTCGAGCCGTTGCGGCTGTAGTACAGGACCAGGATATAGGGCGCGCTCAAGGCAGGATCTCCAGCACGTTCTCCGGCGGCCGGCCAATGATGGCCTTGTCGCCGGCTTCGAGAATCGGCCGCTCCATGAGTTTCGGGTGCTGGGCAATGGCGGCGACCAGTTGCTCTTCGCTGAGGCTCGGGTCGGCCAGGTTGAGGGTCTTGTACTCGTCCTCGCCGGTGCGCAATAGCTGGCGCGCGCTGAGGCCGAGCTTGGCCAGAAGGCTGCGCAACTGGGCGGCATCCAGTGGGGTTTCCAGGTAGCGGACCACGGTCGGGGCCAGGCCGCGTTGTTCCAGAAGTTCCAGCGCACCGCGGGATTTCGAGCAGCGCGGGTTGTGATAAAGCGTCAGATCGGTCATGTGCGGGTCGCATCTTGCGTAAGGTGGCGGCTATTCTACCCGCGCGACGGGCACTCCTGAACCTTGGGAGTCGTTAGGTCGCAGCGACCCTGGGTCGACGGTTATTTTTCAAGACATCTTTCAAGACAGGAAACAGCGCATGGCAAGGCAATTGGCGGCGGTATTGGCGATCATCACAACCCTGCTGCTGGGCGGTTGTGGCAATGACTACGGGGTCGACCAGTATGGCCAGAAAGTCGCCGCCGAGCGTATCGACAAGCAGTGGCTGGTGCTCAACTACTGGGCCGAGTGGTGCGGGCCTTGTCGTACCGAGATCCCGGAACTCAATGCCCTGAACGAGCAGCTCAAGGGGCAGTCGGCATCGGTGATGGGGGTCAACTTCGACAATGTGCAGGGTGAAGAGCTAAAGAGCGCCAGCGAGAAGCTGGGGATCAAGTTTACCGTGCTGGCACGGAACCCCGCGGAGCTCTTCGATCTGCCACGCAGCGAGGCGCTGCCGGTGACCTACATCATCGACGACAAGGGCAAGGTACGTGAGCAGATGATGGGCGAGCAGACTGCAGCCGGCGTGCTGGCGAAACTGCAGGCCTTGCGCGGGCATTGAGGGCGCGAAGATCTGTAGCCGCTGCCGCGCAGTGCGAGCGCCCTCAAGTGACGCGGGGGCCTGAAACTCGCCAGAGATTCATCCAGGAACATCCTGGTGTCCCGTTCGCAACCTCGCGGGCTCGGCAGCGGCTAGCGCACTATCAGCCTTCTTCCAGCCACCAGCGCAACGGCTTGCCCTCGGCAGGCCAGAACCGCACCTGCTCGATCGGCGAGATGTCCCAGCGCTCAACGGTTTCCAGCGCCTGAAGGAAGCGCCGCTCCTGCTCCATCAACGCCGGTGCACAGAGTTTGCGGGTACTGCCGACCTTGCCAAAGATGAGTTTTTCGCCGTCCAGGGTGTAGGGCGCGAACCAGTGGTTGCAGCCGCCATTGCCATAGGCCCGACCGTCCTCGCCGAGCGTGATGGTCAGGTGGCTGTAATCGATCAGCGGACGCTCGCCAATCCATTCCAGGACGTAACTGCGGTCCTGCTGCAACTTCAGCGGCTCGGCGGCGCAGCCCAGCAGGCCGGCCCCCAGCGCCGCAGCCAGCATCAGGCGTTTCATTGGCCGGCCTGCTGGCATTTCGGACAGCGGTGATGCTCACCCTCGCTACGCCAGCCGAGCTCGGCAATGCGCGCGCTGGCGGCAGGCTTCTGGGCCTTGCTGCCCAGCTTGGCATCCACTGCGAACTCGAAGTCCAGGGTGGCGTCGCAGCTGTCGCAATTGACCTGCCACTGGTGGATCGCCAGTTCGCCGAATACCGGGCCACGCGCCACGGCGACCCACTGGCCGACGGGGTTGATCAAGTGGCGCACGGTGTCCACGGTCAGGCGCATGGAGAGGTCCTTGCTGCCCTTGAGGGTGACCAGAAGCACGTCGTCGGTACGGATCGAGCCACCGTTGCCGGTGACTTGATAGCGGCCGGGCACCAGGGCACGGCATTCGATCAGGGTGTGTTGCGGGTTCATCAGGTTGTAGCGGAAATCGTGTTCGACCATGGGTCCTCCAAATCTGCCGCGTATGCTAGCACGGGCCCCAGCGGCGCAGGTTGCGGGCAGGTGACCTTCGATCAGCCCGTGGCGCGGATTTCAGCCGTGGACCCGGTTCTGCGGCTGGCCAGCTGCCCAACTGGCGATGTTGCGCAAGGTGGTCTCGGCGATGGCCGCCAGGGCTTCGCGGGTCAGGAACGCCTGGTGCGCAGTGACTATCACGTTGGGAAAGGTCAGCAGCCGCGCCAGCACGTCATCCTGCAGGGGTAGATCGGAGCGGTCCTCGAAGAACAGTTGCGCCTCTTCTTCATAGACATCCAGCCCCAGGTAGCCCAGCTGGCCACTCTTGAGCGCCTCGATCAGCGCCGGGGTGTCCACCAGGCCGCCACGCCCGGTGTTGATCAGCATTGCTCCCGGTTGCATGTGGGCCAGGCTCTGCTGGTTGATCAGGTAACGGCTGTCCTCGGTCAGCGGGCAGTGCAGGCTGATGATCTGCGACTGGGCCAGCAGCTCGGGCAGGTCCAGGTAACGGGCACCGAGGGCTTCTACAGCGGGATTGGGGAAGGGGTCGTACGCCAGCAGCTGGCAGCCGAAGCCGGCCATGATCCGGGCGAAGGTGGCGCCGATCTGGCCGGTGCCGACAATGCCTACGGTCTTGCCTACCAGGTCGAAGCCGGTCAGGCCGTGCAGGGTGAAGTCGCCTTCGCGAGTGCGGTTGTAGGCCCGGTGCAGGCGGCGGTTGAGCGCCAGGATCAGGGCCACGGCATGTTCGGCGACCGCATGGGGGGAATAGGCCGGGACCCGCACCACATCCAGCCCCAGGCGCTGGGCCGCGCTCAGGTCGATGTGGTTGTAACCGGCCGAGCGCAGAGCGATCAGGCGGGTGCCACCGGCAGCCAGCTGTTCCAGTACCGGGGCACTGAGGTCGTCGTTGATAAAGGCACAGACCACTTCATGGCGTTCAGCCAGGGCGGCGGTATCCAGGCTCAGCCGGGCGGCCTGGAATTGCAGTTCGATGCCTGCTGGCAGTTGAGCGCCGAGGAAACTCTCGCGGTCGTAGTTCTGGCTGCTGAAAAGAATCGTACGCATGGCTGCATCCTTGTTCGGGGCGCCCAGCATGGCGGCTGGGCGCCGGGCAGGTCTTGCCCTGGGTCAGGCGTTGGTCCGCGCTTCGGCAGCCAGGCGGCCGATGGCGTGGTCCAGTTCATCCAGGGCGGCAAAGGCTTTGGCATCTTCCTGCTTGAGCAGGGTCTCGCTGCGCTGGCAGGCGGCGCGCAATTGCGGCACACCGCAGTAGCGGGTGGCACCGTGCAGGCGATGGACCCGTTCGATCAGGGCGTTCTGGTCATTGGCGGCCCGCGCTGCCTTGATGGCTTCGCGGTCGGCGTCCAGGGACGCCAGCAACATGGCCAGCATGTCCGCCGCCAGATCGGCCTTGCCGGCGGCCAGGCGCAGGCCTTCATCCTGATCCAGTACCTGCAGCTCCAGCCCCAGTTCCGGGCGCTCGCTGGCCCGCTCCGGGCCCTGGTTGCGCAGGGCCAGGCCGGTCCATTTCAGCACCACCTGGGCCAGTTGGCGCTCACTGATGGGCTTGGTCAGATAGTCGTCCATGCCGCTTTGCAGCAGGGCGCGCTTCTCGTTGGCCATGGCGTGGGCAGTAAGGGCGACGATGGGCAGCGGCGTACCGTGTCGCTCGCTTTCCCACTGGCGGATCGCCTCGGTACTCTGCCGGCCGTCCATGCCGGGCATCTGCACGTCCATCATTACCAGGTCGAAGGGTTCGGTCTGGATCGCGTTCAGCGCGGCGTAACCGTTGTCCACCGCCAGCACCTTGGCGCCCATGTCCTCCAGCAGGGTCTGGATCAGCAGCAGGTTGGCCGGGTTGTCATCGACACACAGCACTCGCGGCGCGCGGCTGGAAAGGGTTTCCTCCGGTTCGCTGCGAGCCCGGCGCGGGGTCACCAGGTCGGACAGGGCCCGGCGCAGCTTGCGGGTGCACGCGGGCTTGGCCTGCAACTGGCTGTGAGGGTTGGGCACCGACAGATGGAACAGTGTCTGTTCGGTGGTCGGGCACAGTACCAGGACCTTGCAGCCCAGGTGTTCGAGGTCCCAGATATGCTGGCTCAGGCGTTCCGGCGACATGTCGTTGGTGGTGATGCCCAGTACCGCCAGGTCGATGGCCTGTTCGCTCTGGTGCACGCCGGTAATGCCGTTGGTCAGGGCCTCCAGGGTATTGAACGGGGTCACCTCCAGGCCGCAGTCCTCCAACTGGTGTTGCAAGGCCTGGCGCGCCAGTTCGTGGTTTTCCAATACCGCCACGCGCCGCCCCAGCAGCGGCGGGCCGGGCAGGTCCTCGGCGTCGTCGCGGGTTTTCGGCAGGTTGAGGCTGATCCAGAACTCCGAACCTTCGCCCGGGGTGCTGTCGACACCAATCTCGCCGCCCATCTGTTCGATCAGGCGCTTGGAAATCACCAGCCCAAGCCCCGTGCCGCCGGGTTGCCGCGACAGCGAGTTGTCAGCCTGGCTGAAGGCCTGGAACAGGGCGCGTACATCCTGGTTCGACAGGCCGATACCGGTGTCCTGGATGCTGATGCGCAGTTGCACGCTGTCTTCGTGTTCTTCTTCCAGCATGGCCCGGGCGACGATAGTGCCTTCGCGGGTGAACTTGATGGCGTTGCTCACCAGATTGGTAAGAATCTGCTTGAGCCGCAGCGGGTCGCCCACCAGCGACAGCGGCGTATCGCGATAGACCAGGCTCACCAGTTCCAGCTGCTTGGCGTGGGCGGCCGGGGCGAGGATGGTCAGGGTGTCTTGCAGCAAGTCCCGCAGGTTGAACGGGATGCTGTCGAGCACCAGTTTGCCGGCTTCGATTTTCGAGAAGTCGAGGATCTCGTTGATGATGCCCAACAGGCTGTCGGCGGATTTCTCGATGGTGCCCAGGTAGTCCAGCTGGCGTGGTGTCAGCTCGCTTTTCTGCAACAGGTGGGTGAAGCCGAGAATGCCGTTGAGCGGTGTACGGATTTCATGGCTCATGTTGGCCAGAAATTCCGACTTGATCCGGCTGGCCTCCAGGGCCTCCTTGCGCGCCAGGTCCAGCTCGATGTTCTGGATCTCGATGGTTTCCAGGTTCTGGCGCACGTCTTCGGTGGCCTGGTCGATGCTGTGCTGCAATTCTTCCTGGGCATTCTGCAGGGTGCTGGCCATGCGGTTGATGCCCGAGGCCAGCTCATCCAGCTCCTGGCTGCCCAGGGGTGGCAGGCGGGTTTCCAGGTTGCCGTCCTTGAGTTGCGCCACGGCCTGCTTGATCTGGGTCAGCGGGTTGTTGATGGTGCGGCCCATGCGCACTGCCAGTAGGGCGGTGCCGGCCAGCCCGGCGGCAATCAACAGCAGGCTGGCGAACAGGCTGCGGTAGCCGCGCAGCAACATGCCACTGTGGGACAGCTCCAGTTCCACCCAGCCCAGCAGGCGGTCGGACTCATCGGGAATCAGGTCGCCGGCCAGGTTGCGGTGCCGGCCGAAGACCGGCAGTTGATAGCGGGTCGCGTCGCTGCCGGAGCGTTGCATCATGTGGCTGCTGTTACCGGCGGGAGGCGGGTTGAGCATGCTGGGGCCGGCGTGGGCCAGCAGGCTGCGATCCGGGGCAAGGAGCGATACGGCGCGCACGTCTTGCTGTTCCAGCGCCTGGGTGGCAATGCGCTCGAGCATCTGGGTGTTGTGGTTGCCCATGGCCGGGGCCACCAGGGAGGCCAGTTGTTCCGCGATCATCTCGCCACGCTGCAGGAGCTGGGTCTGCAGGTCCGAGAGCTGCATCCAGGTGAAGTAGCCGCCCAGCACCAAGGCCATCAGACTGGTTGGCAACAAGGTCAGCAACAGTACGCGGCCTTTGATTCCCAGTTTCTTGAGCACGCAACTCTCCTGCTTCCACGCTGTTTTGAAAGGTCTACGGGCACGTCCGTGATGCGCCACCTGCGCAGTGTAACGATTTGCCGGGGGCTGATCTTGGCAAATTGCGCCAGGGCGGCCGTCGCCTGAAATGCCTGAAGCCGGGCCGCGACCAAGGCACTGGTTGCCGCGATCCGGGCAATCTTGAATAATCGCCCAACTGAGAATCACTTGCAGAAGTCAATGACTCCCGTATCTGTTGAGCCGCCACGTATTCTGACCATTGAAGATGACCCGGTGCTGGGTGCCTATGTGCGCGAGCAACTGGAGCATTGTGGCTTTGCCGTGACCTGGTGCCAGAACGGCCCGGAAGGGCTGGGCATTGCCCGGCGCCGACCTTTCGATGTGGTGCTGCTGGATATCCTGTTGCCCGGAATGGATGGCCTGGAAGTGCTCACGCACTTTCGCCAGAGCCATTCCACGCCGGTGCTGCTGATGTCCGCCCTGGGAGCGGAAGCCGACCGAATCAGCGGTTTCCGCCTGGGGGCCGACGATTACCTGCCCAAGCCATTCAGCATGGCCGAGCTGCGTGTGCGCATCGAGGCCATCCTGCGCCGGGTCGCCCTGGACCGGCGACCGATGCCGCCGGTGCCCGTCAGCCTGGCCCAGAGCCTGCGCTTCGACGATGAGCGCAGCGACGTGTTCTTTGCCGAGCAATGGGCCGGCCTGACCCGCAGTGAATACCGCCTGCTGGATACCTTGCACCGCAATGGCGACGAGGTGTTGAGCAAGGCCTTCCTTTATCAGCATGTACTGCAACGCGGTTATGCGGCCCACGACCGCAGCCTGGACATGCATGTCAGCCAGATCCGCCGCAAGCTCAAGGCGCTGGGCTACAGCGAGCGTGAGCTGCGAACCGTGTGGGGCAAGGGTTATGTGCTGAGCGCCTTAGATGAACTGGTCTGATCTGCCGGGGCGGCATTCGCTGTTCTGGAAGCTGGCGTGCCTGTTGGTAGCTTTCTGCCTGTTGATGATCTGGCTGAGCTGGTCCTGGGGGCGTTATGTGGAGCAGAAGAACCTCTACCTCTCCGATGAGGCCAGAGCCACCTTGGGCAGCTACGCCCGCGAGGCCGAGCAGGCCTGGAAGGGCGGCCAGAGTGCCGGTGTCGATGCCTGGATCCAGCAGATCGCCAGCCGCGAGAAAACCTGGATCGGCGTGATTGGCAGTGACCTGCAATCCCTGAGCAGCTATCCGTTGACGCCGGCGGAGGCCCAGCGCCTGACCTTCCTGCGCGGTGCCGACTGGCCGGTGAGCCGGCACGCCCGGGGCCTGCCGTGGCTGAAAGTACCCTTTCCCGAGGATCCGTCCCTGGGCAGCCTGGTGATCGAGTTGCCGCAACGTTTCATGCCGGGGCGCTACCGGGTGTTCTGGCAGGTGATTACCAATGGGGTGATTCCCGGGCTGTTCACCTTGTTGCTGTGTGTCGGCCTGTATCGCTTGCTGGTGGTGCCGCTGAACCAGTTGCGCGAGCAGGCCAACGCCTGGCGGGCGGAGCAGTTGAACGTGCGGCTGTCCAGTGAAACCACCCAGCGTCGGGACGAGCTGGGCGAACTGGGACGGGCGTTCGATCAGATGTCCGAACGTCTGCAGAGTACCGTGGCGGTGCAGCAGCAGTTGTTGCGGGACCTGTCCCACGAGTTGCGCACCCCCCTGAGCCGCCTGCGCGTGGCCTGCGATGGCGAGCGTGATCTTGCCGCGCTGCGCGAACGCTTGGCGCGGGAGGTCGACGGCATGCAGCGCCTGGTGGAGGACAGCCTGCAACTGGCCTGGCTGGACACCGAGCGTGCGCCACTGCCGCAAGAGCAGATCCAGGTCCAGGCGTTGTGGGAGATGCTCAGCGAAAATGCCTGCTTCGAGAGTGGCTGGTCCGCGCAGCAGCTGTGTTGCGAGCTGGAGGCCGATTGCTGGGTTCGCGGGCACCTCAATACCCTGGCCCAGGCCCTGGAAAACATCCTGCGCAACGCTATTCGGCATTCGCCGGCCGGAGCACGGGTCAGCCTCGGAGGCCAGCGCGAGGGCAAGTACTGGCACCTGTGGCTGGATGACGAAGGGCCGGGGGTGGCTGAAGAGGATCTGGAAAGGATCTTCGCCCCCTTCACTCGTCTGGATGGGTCACGGCCGGGGGATGGCGGTTTCGGCCTGGGCCTGAGCATCGCCCGCAATGCCGTAGGGCGTCAGGGTGGGCAGTTGTGGGCGCAGAACCTGGCCCAGGGCTTGCGCATCCACGTGCGCCTGCTGGCGGCCTGAGGCTTGCCCTGGGCTGCCTTATTCCAATAAGCCATAAGGCTCGCACTTTGCGTGATATGGCGCTCGGTCGTTTGCCGGTATGATAGGCGCCCCCGCAGTCTGGATTGCGAATACGCCATGACCTTGCAGTACCCAACCATCGCCGATTGCGTCGGCAACACCCCCCTGGTCCGCCTGCAGCGCCTGCCCGGCGCCACCAGCAATACCCTGCTGCTAAAGCTCGAGGGCAACAACCCGGCGGGTTCGGTCAAGGACCGTCCGGCACTGTCGATGATCACCCGCGCCGAGTTGCGCGGGCAGATCCAGGCCGGCGATACCCTGATCGAAGCGACCTCGGGCAATACCGGCATCGCCCTGGCCATGGCTGCAGCGATCAAGGGCTACAAGATGATCCTGATCATGCCCGACAACTCCAGCGCCGAGCGCAAGGCGGCCATGACCGCCTACGGCGCCGAGCTGATTCTAGTCAGCCAGGAAGAAGGCATGGAAGGCGCCCGCGATCTGGCCGAGCGAATGCAGGCCGAAGGCCGCGGCAAGGTGCTCGACCAGTTCGCCAACGGCGACAACCCTGAGGCCCACTACAGCGGCACCGGCCCGGAAATCTGGCGCCAGACCCAGGGCAGCATTACCCACTTCATCAGCTCGATGGGCACCACCGGCACCATCATGGGCACCTCGCGTTACCTGAAGGAGCAGAACCCGGCGGTGCAGATCGTCGGTCTGCAGCCGATGGAAGGCTCGGCCATTCCCGGCATTCGCCGCTGGCCCGAGCAATACCTGCCGAAGATCTACCAGGCCAGTCGGGTCGACCGGATCGTCGACATGGCCCAGAGCGAGGCCGAAGACGTGACTCGGCGCCTGGCCCGTGAAGAAGGGATCTTCTGTGGCGTCTCTTCCGGCGGTGCGGTGGCAGCGATGCTGCGCCTGTCCCGGGAAGTGGAAAACGCGGTCATGGTCGCGATCATCTGCGACCGTGGCGATCGTTACCTGTCGACCGGCATTTTCGATGCGCCCAACTGATGGCTAAGCACGATAGAGGCCTGCGCTTCCAGCCGGCGGGCGGTAGCCGGGCGCCGCAGATTCCAGTGGGCAAGAAACAGCGTTTGACGATTCAGCGTCTGGCCAACGACGGCCGTGGCATTGCCTTTGTCGAAGGGCGTACCTGGTTTGTCAGCGGTGCCCTGGCCGGTGAAGAAGTCGAAGCTCGGGTGTTGGGCAGCCACGGCAAAGTGGTGGAGGCCCGTGCCGAGCGCATCTTCAACGCCAGTGATCTGCGTCGCCCGGCGGCCTGTGCCCATGCCGGGCGTTGCGGCGGTTGCAGTGTCCAGCACTTGCCCCATGACGAACAGCTTGCCCTGAAACAGCGCATGCTCGCCGAGCAGTTGTCCAAGGTCGCGGGTGTCGAGCCCGAGGCCTGGGCCGCCCCCTTGAGCGGCCCCGAGTTCGGCTATCGGCGCCGTGCCCGGGTGGCGGTGCGCTGGGACGCCAAGGTCAAGCAACTTGAGGTGGGTTTTCGCGCTGCCGGTAGCCAGGACATTGTCGCCATCGACGATTGCCCGGTGCTGGTACAGGCCTTGCAACCTGTCATGAACCGTTTGCCCGCCATGCTGCGACGCTTGAGCAAGCCTCAGGCATTGGGGCATGTGGAGTTGTTCAGCGGTTCGGCCCTGGCGGTGCTGTTGCGCCACATGGCGCCGTTGTCCGACAGCGACCTGACGATCCTCAAGGACTTCTGCGATTTCCATCAAGCGCAATTGTGGCTGCACGGTGAAGGCGAGCCGCAACCCTTTGATCCATCGCAGGCTCTGGGCTACCGCCTGGAGACCTGGGACCTGCACCTGGCGTATCGGCCGGGTGACTTCATTCAGGTCAATGCGGGGGTCAATGAAGCGATGGTCGCCCAGGCCCTGGAGTGGCTGGCGCCGCAAGCTGATGAGCGGGTGCTGGACCTGTTTTGCGGCCTGGGCAACTTTGCCTTGCCGTTGGCCCGACAGGTGCGGGAAGTGGTGGCGGTAGAGGGCGTAGCGACCATGGTGGCGCGCGCCGCGGAGAATGCCGCCAGCAACAATTTGCATAACACGCGCTTTTTTCAAGCCGATTTATCCCAGCCTTTAAGTGCTGCCGAGTGGGCCGATGCAGGCTTTTCTGCGGTACTCTTGGACCCACCTCGCGACGGTGCTTTCGAGGTGGTCCGCCAGCTGGCGACCCTCGGCGCCAAGCGGTTGGTCTATGTGTCATGCAACCCGGCAACTTTGGCCCGTGACACGGTCGAATTGATCAGGCAGGGCTATCGGTTAAAACGTGCCGGGATTCTCGATATGTTTCCTCAGACGGCGCATGTCGAGGCCATGGCGTTATTCGAAGCGAGCTAGGATGGCTTGTCTAATCCGACTGGTCTTTCGGGAGTGGCGCGCTGGCCCTGCGGGCCGCACCCGAGCGTTGAAGGTCAGCGATTTGACGCATTGAATGTGCGTCGTAGGGAAGGTAAAGCAAGATGGTACAGGTGAGAGCGCACCAGCCGATCAACACCGACGGCAGTATCAATCTCGAGGCATGGCTCGATCATACGGTCAGCGTCGACATGGCACTGGACCGTGAAGCCTTGAAAGAAGCCTGCGAGTTCGCCCGCGAGGCGGAACTGCAGCACATAGCAATGAAGAATCTCAGCCCCGAGGACGTGTCGAGTTTCAGCACGGGCCTGGAGATCGCCGAGATCCTCGCCGATCTCAAGCTGGATCAGGACTCCCTGGTTGCCGCGGTGCTCTACCGGGGTGTCCGCGAGGGCCAGATCCAGTTGCCGGCGGTCAGCCAGCGGTTTGGTCCGGTGGTCACCAAGCTGATCGATGGCGTGCTACGCATGGCGGCCATTACCGCCAGCCTCAGCCCCCGCCAGTCCCTGGTGCTGGGCACCCAGGCCCAGGTGGAAAACCTGCGCAAGATGCTGGTGGCCATGGTGGATGACGTGCGGGTTGCACTGATCAAGCTGGCCGAGCGTACCTGTGCGATTCGAGCGGTAAAAAGCGCCGACGAAGAAAAGCGCAACCGGGTTGCCCGGGAAGTCTTCGACATCTACGCACCCCTGGCTCACCGCCTGGGTATCGGGCATATCAAGTGGGAGCTGGAAGACCTGTCCTTCCGTTACCTGGAGCCCGAGCAGTACAAGCAGATTGCCAAGCTGCTGCATGAGCGGCGCCTGGATCGCGAGCGTTTCATCAGCGACGTGATGAACCAGCTGCAGAACGAACTGAAGGCCACCGGGGTCAACGCCGACATCAGTGGGCGGGCCAAGCACATCTATTCCATCTGGCGCAAAATGCAGCGCAAGGGCCTGGAGTTCAGCCAGATCTACGACGTGCGCGCAGTGCGGGTGCTGGTGCCGGAAATGCGCGATTGCTACACCGCGCTGGGCATCGTGCATACCCTGTGGCGGCACATCCCCAAAGAGTTCGACGACTACATCGCCAACCCCAAGGAGAACGGCTACCGCTCGTTGCACACGGCGGTGATCGGCCCTGAGGGCAAGGTGCTGGAAGTGCAGATCCGTACCCACGCCATGCACGAAGAGGCGGAGCTGGGGGTTTGCGCGCACTGGAAGTACAAGGGCACCGACGTCAAGTCCGGCTCCAACCATTACGAAGAGAAAATCTCCTGGTTGCGCCAGGTGCTCGAATGGCACGAGGAACTGGGGGATATCGGCGGTCTGGCCGAACAGCTGCGGGTGGATATCGAACCGGACCGGGTGTACATCTTCACCCCCGACGGTCACGCCATCGACCTGCCCAAGGGCGCCACGCCGCTGGATTTCGCCTACCGGGTGCACACCGAGATCGGCCACAACTGCCGGGGCGCGAAGATCAACGGGCGCATCGTACCGCTCAACTACAGCCTGCAGACCGGCGAGCAGGTGGAGATCATCACCAGCAAGCACGGCACGCCGAGCCGCGACTGGCTGAACCCGAACCTGGGCTATGTCACTACGTCCCGGGCGCGGGCGAAGATCGTCCACTGGTTCAAGCTCCAGGCCCGCGATCAGAACGTCGCCGCCGGCAAGACCCTGCTGGAACGCGAACTGAGCCGACTCGGCCTGCCACAGGTGGATTTCGACAAGCTGGCCGAGAAGGCCAACATGAAGATCGCCGAGGACATGTTCGCCGCTCTGGGCGCGGGCGACCTGCGCCTGGCGCAACTGGTCAACCTGGCCCAGCAACTGGTGGAGCCGGAGCGGGGCAACGAGCAACTGGAGTTGATTCCGCGCAAGGCTGCCGGCTACAAGCCGGGCAAGCGTGGCGACATCCAGATCCAGGGCGTGGGCAACCTGATGACCCAGATGGCCGGCTGCTGCCAGCCATTGCCGGGGGATGCGATCGTCGGCTACATCACCCAGGGCCGCGGCGTGAGCATTCACCGCCAGGACTGCGCCTCGGTGCTGCAACTGGCCGGGCGCGAGCCGGAGCGGATCATCCAGGTCAGCTGGGGGCCGGTGCCGGTGCTGACCTATCCGGTGGATATCATCATCCGCGCCTACGACCGTTCCGGCCTGCTGCGTGATGTGTCCCAGGTGCTGCTCAACGAGCGGATCAACGTGCTGGCGGTCAACACCCGCTCGAATAAGGAGGACAACACTGCGTTGATGTCCCTGACTATCGAGATCCCGGGGCTGGACGCGTTGGGTCGCCTGTTGGGGCGGATTTCCCAGTTGCCTAACATCATCGAGACCCGGCGCAACCGGACCCCCTGATGCCAGTATGAAATGGATGAACTGATGTACAGCCTTGAAGACCTGCTCCACCTCATGGCGCGCCTGCGCGACCCGCAGTACGGCTGCCCGTGGGACATCAAGCAGAACTACGCCAGCATCGTCCCCCACACCCTGGAAGAGGCCTATGAAGTGGCCGACGCCATCGAGCGCGGCGACTTCGACCACTTGCAGGGCGAGCTGGGGGACCTGCTGTTCCAGGTGGTGTACTACAGCCAGCTGGCCCGGGAGGAGGGGCGTTTCGAGTTCGACGCGGTGGTGGACGGCATCACGCGCAAGCTGATCCGCCGGCATCCCCATGTATTTCCCACCGGGGACCTGTACGCGCCGCTGGACATCCCGCGGCTCGATGAAGACCAGGTCAAGGAGCGTTGGGAGCAGATCAAGGCCGAGGAGCGCGCGGAGAAGTCCGAGGCTCCCCAGCAGTTGTCCCTGCTCGATGATGTGCCGGTGGCCTTGCCGGCCTTGTCCCGCGCCGCCAAGTTGCAAAAGCGTGCGGCCCAGGTCGGTTTCGACTGGCCCGAAGCCCTGCCGGTGGTGGACAAGGTTCGTGAAGAACTGGATGAAGTGCTGGAAGCCATGGCCGACAACGATGCGGCGGCGATCACCGATGAAATCGGCGACTTGCTGTTTGTCGTGGTCAACCTGGCCCGGCACCTCAAGGTCGACCCGGAAACCGCCCTGCGCGGTGCCAACGCCAAGTTCGACCGACGCTTCCGATTTATCGAGCAGGCATTGCGCGACACTGCCCGTCCCATGGAAGATTGCACCCTCGAAGAGTTGGATGCCCTGTGGGGCGAAGCCAAACGTCAGGAAAAGAATTTGCCCAGCTGTGGCTGAGGCCGTTGCCTAAGTGAGTAAGCACCATGAGCCTTTCCCTTCGCGACCAGTTGCTCAAAGCAGGGCTGGTCAACCAAAAGCAGGCCAAGCAGGTCAGCAAAGACAAACAGAAGCAGCAGCGCCTGGCCCACAAAGGCCAGATCGAACTCGATGACTCCCAGCAACGTGCGGCCCAGGAAGCCATGGCCGAGAAGGTCAAGCGCGACCAGGAGCTCAACCGTCAGCAGCAGGAAAAGGCCGAGCAGAAAGCCCGTGCGGCGCAGGTCAAGCAGTTGATCGAAGTGTCGCGGCTGCCCAAGCTGAACACCGAGGACTACTACAACTTCGTCGACGACAAGAAGGTCAAGCGCCTGTCGGTGAATACCCTTATGCGCAACAAGCTGAGCAGCGGCTCCCTGGCCATCGTCCACCATGGCGGCGGCTACGAGGTGATTCCGCGGGAAGCCGCGCTGAAGATCCAGGAGCGCGACCCACGCCGTATCGTGCAGCTCAATACGCCTACCGAAGCGCCGGATGAAGATGATCCGTACGCGGCCTACCAGATCCCCGACGATCTGATGTGGTAAGCCTTGAATAACGACAAACCCCGCTCATGGCGGGGTTTGTCGTTTGTGGGGGAGGCCGTTGATCCGCGTGGAGATCCCGGCACTCCGGCACTGAGGTCGAGTCAGGAGCTCTGGGGCGCGCGGTTCTGCTCGAGTTTTTCCAATTCAGCCTTGTAGCTGTGGGCGTCGCTCTCGGAGTGGAACATGCCCACCAGCATGTCTTGTTGATGTACATCCCATATCCGTACACCCGCGGCTACGCCTTCATGGGACATATGTGAATCGTCGCGTTCAGTTACTTTTACAGTCATCTGCTAGCTCCAATCTCTGTTGATCTGCAGCAAGGCGTGTGCAGGACTCTGTTATATATTTTGTTAGCTTGCTAAGTAAATTGCCTGTCGCTGCAACAAACCTTTGCAGAATCGAAGAGAATCCTGCAGCCCGCGTAAACCGTGACATTTCGCCGCAGGGCGTACCGCTTCATGACAAAAGTTTCATCTTCGAGGGCTTGTGCCGGGGCTTGCTGCGCGGGCGAGGAGCCAAATCCCGGGCAAAAAAAAGCCCCGCTTTCGCGAGGCTTCGAGACTGCTGCGGCTCAGCTGCCTTTGACCGTCTTGCCGTCAACGGTGCCGTTGAGGAGCATGATGTTGTACTCCTTGCCGTCGGTTTCTACTTGTTGCAGACGCACCAGCAGGTAATCCCAGTCCTTGGCGAACCACATCACGGTGATGCGTTTACTCTGTGTCGGGTCGCGAACGCGCTCGACCTTGATCGCATCGATCTGGCCAGCCTTGGTGTCAACCTTCTCCGAGCCCAGGACACGGAAGTCATAGGTGTCGACTTCACCGCCGTCGACCACTTGATAGCTCATGGTCTTCTTGCCGGCTGCCACATCGTGCTGCAGGGCCAACTGGTAGGTGGATTTATCCACCATGCCGGTGTTCAGCGGCAGCTTGACCGCATCACCACGGTCGGTGCCGGTGACCATCTTGGCTTTCCAGTCGAAATCCAGGTCGGCTTTCTTGGCTTTGCCCAGACCACCACGCTCGAAGCGATAGGACTGGGGCACCAGGGTGTCCTTGTCCAGGGTCAGGGTGCTTTCCTCGCTCAGGCTGGCGATCATCATCGATGCCTTGAAGCTGAGTTTCCACGCACCATTGGCGGTTTTTTCCAGGCTGCGTTCAGCAGTGCCGCTCATGGGCAGTTGCTTCCAGTCGGCGGTGTAGCTGGCGGAGAACGGGTGAAGGTCTGCCGCCTGCACAGCCGGCAGGGCGAACAGAGCGCAAGCGAAGAGCAGGGCGCGACGCATAAAATCTCCTAGGTTCGAATCAAATAGCCGCTGGCGGCCAGTATTTGACCATCCAGTAAAGCACCCTGACCGCCGAGCGTCAGCCGACCTTCGGCAAACCAGCGTACGGCCATGGGGTAAATCCGGTGTTCCTGGACGTGCACTCGCTGCGCCAGGCTCTGCGGCGAGTCGTGCAACTCTACCGGGATCACAGCCTGTACGACCAGAGGGCCGCCATCGAGTTCCTCGGTGACGAAGTGCACACTGCAGCCATGCTCCGTATCTCCGGCCTCCAGCGCCCGCTGATGAGTGTGTAACCCTTTGTATTTCGGGAGCAGCGAGGGGTGGATATTCAGCAGCCGGCCCTCGTAGTGGCGGACGAATCCGGCGCTGAGAATACGCATGAATCCGGCCAGGACCACCAGTTTGGGTTGGAAGGTATCGATCAGCTCGATCAGCCCCTGATCGAAGGCCTCCCGGCCTTCGAAGGCGGTGTGATCGAGGAAGCGGGTAGCGATACCCGCGTCCTTGGCGCGCTGTAGGCCATAGGCGTCAGCGCGGTTGGAGATCACGGCGGCGATGCGCACCGGGCTGTCGCCGGTGTGCACGCTGTCGATCAAGGCTTGCAGGTTACTGCCGGTGCCGGACAACAGCACCACAACATCACAGGTCGGCGACATCCGCTCTTGCATCAGTGAGCCTTGAGGTTCTTCAGCTCGACCTGGGCCGCGCCTTCGGCTGCGGTGGCGATCTGGCCGATGACCCATGGCTGCTCGCCCGCCTCGCGCAGGACCTTCAGGGCGTTCTCGACCTGATCCTGGGCCACGCAGATGACCATGCCCACGCCGCAGTTCAGCACGCGGTGCATTTCGTGCTCGTCGACGTTGCCTTTTTCCTGCAGCCAGTCGAAGACCGCCGGGCGCTGCCAGCTCGCCACGTCGACTACGGCCTGGGCGCCTTTTGGCAGCACGCGCGGGATGTTGTCCAGCAGGCCGCCACCGGTGATGTGGGCCATGGCCTTGACCGCGCCGGTGTCCTTGATCAGCTTCAGCAGTGGCTTGACGTAGATGCGGGTCGGCGCCATCAGCAGGTCGGTCAGTGGTTTGCCGTCCAGCTGGATGCTTTCGATGTTGGCGCCGGAGACTTCGATGATCTTGCGGATCAGCGAGTAGCCGTTGGAGTGCGGGCCGGAGGAGGGCAGGGCCAGCAGGGCATCGCCGGCGGCAACTTTCGAGCCGTCGATGATCTCGGCCTTTTCCACCACGCCTACGCAGAAGCCGGCCAGGTCGTAGTCTTCGCCTTCGTACATGCCGGGCATTTCAGCGGTTTCACCGCCCACCAGGGAGCAGCCGGACAGCTCGCAGCCAGCGCCGATGCCGGTTACCACTTGGGCTGCGGTATCGACGTTGAGCTTGCCGGTGGCGTAGTAGTCGAGGAAGAACAGCGGTTCGGCGCCGCAGACCACCAGGTCGTTGACGCACATGGCCACCAGATCGATGCCGATGCTGTCGTGCTTGTTCAGGTTCAGGGCCAGGCGCAGCTTGGTGCCGACGCCGTCAGTGCCGGAGACCAGCACCGGTTGCTTGTAGCCGGCCGGGATTTCGCAGAGGGCGCCGAAACCGCCCAGGCCGCCCATGACTTCCGGGCGCGCAGTGCGCTTGGCGACGCTCTTGATGCGTTCGACCAATGCTTCACCGGCGTCGATGTCTACACCGGCGTCTTTGTAGCTCAGGGAGGGTTGCTTGCTCATGATCCAGGCCTTTAGGGGGGATTCAGGGGTATCGACCGAATCAGTGAGACTGCCGGAAACACAGGAAAAGTGTTTCAGGGTGCCCAGCTGATGCCGGTCTGCGAAGGCGCGCGATTTTATCAGGCTTGAGGGGCAGCGGCCATCCTCGGGCCGACGGGGAGAGGCATATCCTGTTAAAAAAACCGCGATTGGCCGTGTTGGTGCTCCTGCCCATGCCTGTATAAGGTATAGCGCTCAAGTGGCTATCGTTATGACAGCGCGAAAACTATCGAGCGCCGGGTGAATGTTTTGCCCAAGCTTGTGGTCACAGCCTTGCTCGCCGCGGTTCAAGTGCGCTGTTTCAATCGTTTTCTGTCGTCGGGAATCTTCCATGCGTCTGGGTAAATTTCTGTTTGTGGGCTGTTTGTCATTGGTCAGCCTGGCGAGTCATGCCGAAACCCTCAATGGCCTGTATCAAGTGCGTGAGCCTGTGAGCAGCCAGTCGCCCGAAGAGCGCGACCAGGCCACGCAACGGGCCCTGGAAACCCTGGTGCTGCGCCTCACTGGCGACGCCAAGGCCGCCCAGGGGCCAGGGCTGGCGGCGATCCGCAAGGACCCGCAGCAGATCA
The DNA here is from genome assembly GCF_058799535.1 of Pseudomonas sp. GW822-FHT06D10. Classification (NCBI taxonomy): domain Bacteria; kingdom Pseudomonadati; phylum Pseudomonadota; class Gammaproteobacteria; order Pseudomonadales; family Pseudomonadaceae; genus Pseudomonas; species Pseudomonas sp. GW822-FHT06D10. Next base: position 407,321 of record NZ_JBXALN010000006.1, read on the forward strand.
TCAGTCAGTACGGCTACGACGCCGGCCCGCCGGAAAGCCTGCAGGTGGATTTCGATCCGGTCACCACCGATCGCGCCCTGCGTCAGGCCGGGCTATCGCTCTGGGGCAACAACCGGCCGTCGATCATCGGCTGGTGGCTGAGTGATTCCACCGAAGGCTCGAGCCTGGTGGGTGATGGCCAGGCCAGCGCGGCGCCCTTGCGGCGTGCGGCTCAACATCGTGGCTTGCCCCTGCGCCTGCCGCTGGGGGATCTGAACGAGCAGATCGTCGCCACGGCGCCGAATCTTGAAGGTTCCGATCCGGCGCCGCTGCGTGAAGCCTCCGAGCGTTACGGTGCTGATGCGTTGCTGGCGGTACATGCCCGGGAAGAAGGTGGCCAATGGCAAGCCAAGTGGCGGCTGTGGCTGGGCGATCAGAAGGAGCAGGGCACTGTCCAGGGCGCCGATACCGCGGCCCTGGCCGATGGGGTGTTGCTGGCGGTGAGCCAGCGTCTGGCGCCCCGTTTCGTCACTCGTCCTGGTGCTTCCAGTGAGCAGTTGCTGGAAGTGCAGGGCATGACTCTGGAGCATTACGCGGCCCTTGGGCACTTGCTGGAGCCTTTTGGTGCGCAGTTGCAGAGCGTTGACGGTGATCGGATCGTCTATCGCGTCAACGGCAGTGCGGAGCAACTGCGGGCGCAACTGTCGCTGGCCAAGCTGCAAGAGATTCCGGCGAGTGAAGCGCCTGCGCCGCAAGCTCCTGTACAAGGCGCTGAAGGGGCCGCCCCGGTGGCGCCGCAGGCCCAACTGCGTTTTCGTTGGTAGCAGGTTGTTTCCTTCTATATAGAAGCTGGAGAGGTATATGGCTGATACGCGTCGTTGGGTCTGGTTGGGTGTCGTGCTCCTGGCCTGCGGGTTCGTCTACCTGCTGCACCCGATCCTCAGTCCGTTCCTGGTAGCGCTGTTGCTGGCCTACCTGTTCGATCCGCTGGTGGACCGGCTGGAGCAATGGGGGTTGTCGCGGACCTGGGGCGTGGTGGCGGTATTCGCCTTGTTCACCCTGATCGTCATGACCCTGCTGCTGGTGCTGGTGCCCATGCTGGCCAAGCAGTTGGTGCGGCTCTATGAACTGGCGCCGCAGATGCTCGATTGGGTTCAGCACAGCGCCATGCCCTGGGTGCAGTCCAAGCTCGGTCTGGCGGACGGCTTCTGGAAGTTCGACAAGGTCAAGGCGGCCATCAGCGAGCACATGGGCCAGACCACCGATATCGTCGGCGTGGTGCTGAGCCAGGCAACGGCTTCGGGCCTGGCGCTGATCGGCTGGCTGGCCAATCTGGTGCTGATCCCGGTGGTCAGCTTCTATCTGCTGCGGGACTGGGACTTGATGATGGCCAAGATCCGCAGCCTGTTGCCACGCAGCCGCGAAGAGCAGGTGGTGTCTCTGGCCGGGGAGTGCCATGAAGTGCTGGGGGCCTTTGTTCGCGGGCAATTGCTGGTGATGCTGGCTCTCGGGGTGATCTACGCCGCGGGCCTGATGCTGGTGGGGCTGGAGCTGGGGCTGTTGATCGGTCTGATTGCCGGTCTGGCGGCAATCGTGCCGTATATGGGCTTTGTCATCGGCATTGGCGCGGCGCTGATTGCCGGGCTGTTCCAGTTCGGTGGCGACCTGTATCCGATGATCGGCATTGTCGCGGTATTCATGGTGGGGCAAGCCCTTGAGGGCATGGTGTTGACGCCGTTGCTGGTGGGCGATCGCATCGGCCTGCACCCGGTGGCGGTGATCTTTGCCATTCTTGCCGGCGGCGAACTGTTCGGTTTTACCGGGGTGCTGCTGGCGCTGCCGGTGGCGGCGGTGATCATGGTGCTGGTGCGTCATGTGCATGATCTGTACAAGGATTCGGATCTCTACAGCGGTGCTGAAGACCCCGAGTTGTAAAGGGGCGCGCGGGCCTTCGTGACGGTTGGCGGCGTTTGGCCGGCCGTCAGGGTAGCTGTCAAGGAACGCCCTTCGATTGGGTTTGGCTGTCGCAAACCTTTGATTTTGCTTGTGGTCTGCTGCATTGTGCGCTCGGCGTCACGGGTATAAACTTTGCAAACTTTACACAGAGGCCACTAACGGTTCGTTTGGAACTGTTCAGTCAGCATGAAACCGATTCAGCTGCCCCTAGGTGTGCGTCTGCGTGATGACGCCACCTTCATCAACTACTACCCAGGCGCCAATGCCGCAGCACTCGGCTACGTCGAGCGCCTCTGCGAAGCCGACGCCGGTTGGACCGAAAGCCTGATCTACCTCTGGGGCAAGGATGGCGTGGGCCGCACGCACTTGCTGCAGGCCGCGTGCCTGCGTTTCGAGCAGTTGGGGGAGCCGGCGGTGTATCTGCCGCTGGCGGAGCTTCTGGATCGCGGTATCGAGATTCTCGACAACCTGGAACAGTACGAGCTGGTCTGCCTGGATGACCTGCAGGCAGTGGCTGGCAAGGCGGATTGGGAAGAAGCGCTGTTTCATCTGTTCAACCGCTTGCGCGACAGTGGTCGGCGCCTGTTGATCGCGGCCTCGACCTCGCCTCGCGAGTTGCCGGTGAAGCTGGCGGATTTGAAGTCCCGCCTGACCCTGGCGCTGATCTTTCAGATGCGCCCGCTCTCCGACGAAGACAAATTGCGTGCCTTGCAGCTAAGGGCATCCCGCCGGGGGCTGCATCTGACCGACGAGGTCGGGCATTTCATCCTGACCCGCGGTACTCGCAGCATGAGTGCCCTGTTCGAGCTTCTCGAGCGCCTCGACCAGGCTTCGTTGCAGGCCCAGCGCAAGCTGACCATCCCTTTTCTGAAAGAGACCCTGGGCTGGTAACGACAAGGCTTCCAGGGCTTTCTGGAGCGACCTTCGGCATATTCCAGGCGCCAGAAAACGCACCTTTGGAAGGGGTTCCAGGGGTGGGCGGACTTAAAATGGGCTTAAAGCCTTAGATGTACGGAAGAAACTCATAAGTCACATTCTGATCGATTGAATTTGCAAATGAGGGCGATAGAAGGCATAGTCGCGTCTTCTTTTATTTCAAGCCACGGTCGTGCCCATGCTAAATCGCTTCGCACCCCTCGTGCCTCTCGCACTCGTCACCCTGTTGTTTGGTTGCGCCTCCCACACTCCGGTGTCCCAGCAGCAACCTGTCCAGCAGGCTCAAGTCTCCGTCAAAAACCAGTCTTCCGCTGTTTATCAGGAAGAGCTGGCAACTGAAAAGGAACTGGCAGAGTTCTCTGACAGCAAGCCTTACCAGTTGCCAGTTCTGGCTGACAGCATCCTCGAGCGCGGCATGTCCCTGATTGGTACCCGTTACCGTTTCGGCGGTACCTCGGAAGCCGGCTTCGATTGCAGCGGTTTCATCGGTTATCTGTTTCGTGAAGAGGCGGGCATGAACCTGCCGCGTTCCACTCGCGAAATGATCAACGTGAAAGCGCCTCTGGTAGCGCGCAACAATCTCAAGCCGGGTGATCTGCTGTTCTTCAGCACCAACGGCCGTGGGCGCGTCAGCCACGCAGGTATCTACCTGGGCGATGACCAGTTCATCCACTCCAGCAGCCGTCGCAGTGGCGGTGTGCGGGTCGACAGCCTGGGCGATAGCTACTGGAGCAAGACCTTCATCGAAGCCAAGCGCGCACTCGCCATGGCTCCAACCGTGGTCACTGCACGTAAATAAGCGGACTATTTGTAGGGCGAAGTTAAAGTCTTACTTGAAGTTTGGCGTGTAGGCGCTAGAATCCTGATCTATTGTTGAAACTAACCGCGTAAGCCTTGCTTACGCGGTTTTGTTTTCAGTGCCACGGCAGAGAAAGCCGCATCCCGATCAGGATTGTCCAGCTTATGTCGACCTCAGCCCGTTTCGCTCTCATTGCCCTCGCAGCGCTGCTCAGCGCCTGTGCCAGCCGTACCCCGCCGCCTGCGCCTGTGGTGCGTGCTCCGGTGTTCAACTCCTCCCAAACCTTCTCTCCGGTTGCCGAAGACGTGCTATTCCGCGCCCTTGGACTGGTGGGCACGCCTTATCGCTGGGGCGGCAACACCCCGGATTCCGGTTTCGACTGCAGTGGCCTGATCGGTTACGTCTACCGCGATGCGGCGGGTATTTCCCTGCCGCGTTCAACCCGGGAAATGATCGGCATGCAGGCGCCGGACGTGGGCAAGAACGCGCTGCAGACCGGCGACCTGATCTTCTTCGCCACCAATGGCGGCTCCCAGGTCAGCCATGCGGGCATCTACGTGGGTGAAGGGCGCTTCGTGCATGCGCCGGCCACTGGCGGCACGGTGAAGCTCGACAGCCTGTCCAAGGCCTATTGGCAGAAGGCCTACCTGAGCGCCAAGCGCGTCCTGCAGCCAGAACACCTGGCGCGCAATCCCTAATCTTCTCTGGTCGAGGTGCCTGTGACCGCTCGGACGCTGAACCTCGACGATGCTCTCTACCATTACCTGCTGGACGTTTCCCTGCGTGAAACGCCCCTGCTGCGTCGTCTGCGGGATGAAACCCAGGCATTGCCCACCGCCCGTTGGCAGGTGGCGCCCGAGCAGGGCCAATTCCTCGCATTGCTGGTGAAGTTGACCGGCGCCCGTCGCGTGCTGGAGGTCGGCACTTTCACCGGCTATAGCGCCCTGTGCATGGCCCAGGCGCTGCCTGAAGACGGCTCTCTGATCTGCTGCGACATTCCCGGCGACTACAACGCTACGGCCCTGCGCTACTGGCAGGAGGCGGGGGTGGGCCAGCGTATAGAACTGCGCCTGGCCCCGGCCCTGGATACCCTGGCCAGCCTGGAGCGAGCGGGGCAGCTTGGCTGTTTCGACCTGATCTTCATCGATGCCGACAAGGCCAACTACCCGGCCTACCTGGAGGCTGCGCTGGGCCTGTTGCGAGTTGGCGGGCTGCTGGTGTTCGACAACACCCTGTGGAGCGGGCGCGTGCTGGAGACCGATTCCCTGAGCGAGGATACCCGAGCCATCCAGGCGCTCAATCGCGCCTTGAAGGATGACTCGCGTATCGATCTGTCGCTGCTGCCGCTGGGAGATGGTCTGACGCTGTGCCGCAAGCGTTGAGCCTAGGGGGCTTTGGCGGCGGAGACTCGCCAGATCTTGTTGCCGACATCGTCGGCCACCAATAACCCGCCTTGCTGGTCGATCACCACTCCGACCGGGCGTCCCATGGCTTTCTCGTCGGCATTGAGAAAGCCGCTAAGCACATCGATCGGCGCTCCATTGGGCTTGCCGGCGCTGAATGGCACGAAAATCACCTTGTAGCCGCTATGGGGCTTGCGATTCCAGGAACCGTGCTGGCCGATGAAGGCGCCTTCGGTGAAGGGGGCGGGGAGCTTGCTGCCGTCGGCGAAGGTCAGCCCCAGCGACGCGGTGTGCGGGCCTACCGCGTAGTCCGGGGCGATGGCCTTGGCCACCAGGTCGAGGTTCTGCGGTTTGACCCGTACATCCACATGTTGCCCGTAGTAGCTGAAGGGCCAGCCATAGAACGCGCCATCCTTGACCGAGGTGATGTAGTCCGGCACCAGGTCGCTGCCGATTTCGTCCCGCTCGTTGACTGCGGTCCAGAGTGCGCCGCTGGCCGGCTCCCAGGCCAGGCCATTGGGGTTGCGCAGGCCGGTGGCGAACAGGCGGTGCTGGCCGCTTTCACGGTCCACCTCCCAGATCGCCGCCCGGCCTTGCTCCTTGTCCAGGCCGTTTTCGCCGACGTTGCTGTTGGAGCCCACGGTGACGTAGAGCTTGCTGCCGTCCTTGCTGGCGATGACGTTCTTGGTCCAGTGATGGTTGAGGGTGCCGCCGGGCAGGTCGACCACCTTGGTGGCGGCTGCGCTGATCTGGGTGTCGCCGCTCTGGTAGGGAAAGCGCAGTAGCTTGTCGGTATCGGCCACATACAGGTCATTGCCCACCAGAGTCATGCCAAAGGGCGAATTGAGGTTCTCCAGAAACACTGTGCGGGTCTCCGCCACGCCATCGTGATCCTGGTCCCTTAGCAGGGTGATGCGGTTGGCGCTGGGCACGGCCGCCCCGGCACGGCCCATGACCTTGCCGGCGATCCAGCCGCGAATGCCCTGGCTGTCATCCGGTTTGGGCGGGGCGTTGGTTTCCGCCACCAGCACATCGCCATTGGGCAGGACGTAGAGCCAGCGTGGATGGTCGAGGTTCTCGGCGAAAGCCTTGACCTGGGTGCCGGCCGCGGCCTGGGGTTTTGCGCCTTGCGGCCAGCCGATGGCGGGGGCGATGTTGACCGTGGGGATCAGCGTCGGGTTGGGTTCCGGCAGCTTGGGGTTGGGGCCGGTGCCGTCGGACACCTGCAGGCTGGAAGTTTCGCCGCAGGCGGCGAGGCCGGCGGCGATGGCGATCAGTAGGCTGTGCTGAAGCTTGAGCATGCGAATTTCCCTATGAGTGCACGGACGTCGTAGTCATAGAGAAGCATAGCCAGTCGATGGTTCCGCCTGATCAGCGGGCCTCCTTGAAGAGCACGGCGACGCCCGGGTGGTAGTGGCCGGCCTCGTTGTGCAGCTTGCGATACGCGTAGGGGAAGTACCAGGCCACGGCGCAGCAGTGCTCTTTCTGCAGTTCGTCGAGCATGTCCTGGAGCTCTTCCGGCGTAGCGCTGTGCTGGGATTTTTGTGGGGCAACGAACAGGCAACCCAGTCTCAGGTCGCTGGCGTAGCTGATCTTTTTTGCATCCTGGGCAACGTCCAGCAGTGCCTGGGTCAGGTTCAGGCTGTTGACCCTTGGCCAGCGCTGGGTGGCGTGGATGTAGGCGCGCTCTTCCTTGGTGGCCAGGTACAGGTCGGTGCGGGCGTTGCGCGCACCTTCTTCCTGCTGTTTCCTGCTGGGGCTGTGTTCCAGGCTGACCATCTCGGCCATCCAGGCCGACGCGCTGAGCAGCCCGAGATTGGCCTGCTCGTCGAACCAGTAGGGCGTTTCGTTATCGCCGCGAACCGCGTTGTAGCGATCGATGCAATCGAACCAGCGTTCCAGCATCGGGCGCAGGAATTCCAGCTTCGGATTGCTGATGATCATGCCTTGCATCGAACTCACCCCTTATTGTTGTGTGGTTGGCGCCTGGGGCGCTGAAAAGTGGCTATTTGATATCATTGCTCTGAGTGTGGCACAAGATTGGCGTCAGTTTATTGATGCAGTGCAGTTTTGTGCTGGGGGCGACGGCCGGCTTTAATTGACGCTCCACCCCCAACCCTCTAACCTTCGCGACTTGTTTCAGGTGCTCTGTGGCCCGTGGCCGACAGAGTGAAACAGGGAAGCCGGTCAGGGTCTGTTCCAGTGATGGAGCCGACGACGATTCCGGCGCTGCCCCCGCAACGGTAGATGAGTCAAGACTGCGCCTGACGCCACTGTGTCAATGACACGGGAAGGCGCGCAGTCCGGCAGCCATGCCGCTCATGAGCCCGGAGACCGGCCTGATCCATCCAACGGCATCACGGTGGGCGATGCCAGGCTAGCGCCGTCTGTTCCTTTTCCCTGCCCCCCGTTCCCCAGCCCCAACGGAGAGCTGCCCCATGAGTGAATCCCCCGATCGTGACGAGCGCCATCTGGCGCGCATGTTGCGCAAAAAAGCCGTGATCGATGAACGCATTGCCAACTCGCCCAACGAATGCGGCCTGCTGCTGGTATTGACCGGCAACGGCAAGGGCAAGAGCAGCTCGGCCTTCGGCATGCTGGCGCGGTCCATGGGCCACGGCATGCAGTGTGGCGTGGTGCAGTTCATCAAGGGGCGTAACAGCACCGGCGAAGAACTGTTCTTCCGGCGTTTCCCCGAGCAGGTGCGCTTTCACGTGATGGGCGAAGGCTTTACTTGGGAAACCCAGGATCGCCAGCGCGATATCGCTGCGGCTGAAGCCGCCTGGGCGGTTTCCAGGGAGTTGCTGAGCAACCCGGATATTGGCCTGGTGGTGCTCGACGAGCTGAACATTGCCCTCAAGCACGGCTACCTGGACCTGGATCAGGTGCTCAGTGACCTGCAGGCCCGTCCGCCCATGCAGCATGTGGTAGTGACCGGTCGCGGCGCCAAGCCGGAGATGATCGAGCTGGCCGATACCGTGACCGAGATGGGCATGGTCAAGCACGCCTTCCAGGCCGGGATCAAGGCGCAGAAAGGTGTCGAGCTGTGAGCGTGAATTCATGACTGATGTTCGTCATTGCCCGGCAGTGTTGATCGCCGCACCGGCTTCCGGCCAGGGCAAGACCACGGTGACCGCGGCCCTGGCCCGCTTGCACCGCAACCAGGGGCGCAAGGTCCGGGTCTTCAAGTGCGGCCCGGATTTTCTCGACCCGATGATTCTTGAGCGCGCCAGTGGTGCCGCGGTGTACCAGTTGGACATGTGGATGGTGGGCGAGCAGGAAAGCCGCCGTCTGCTCTGGGAGGCGGCGGGAGAGGCCGACCTGATTCTGATCGAAGGGGTCATGGGCCTGTTCGATGGCACCCCTTCCAGCGCCGATCTGGCGCGGCATTTCGGCGTGCCGGTGCTGGGGGTGATCGATGGCACCGCCATGGCCCAGACCTTCGGCGCCCTGGCTTTGGGCCTGGCGCGCTACCAGCCGGACCTGCCGTTTGCCGGGGTGCTGGCCAACCGGGTTGGTACCCTGCGCCATGCGCAGTTGCTGGAAGGCAGCCTGACGGAAGGCTTGCGCTGGTATGGCGCCTTGTCCCGGGAAACCGATATCGAGCTGCCCAGCCGCCATCTGGGGCTGGTGCAGGCCAGCGAGTTGAATGATCTGGACCTGCGCCTGGATGCCGCCGCCGAGGCCCTGGCCAGCAGTTGCCAGGTGGAACTGCCGCCAGCGGTGAGTTTTGCCGCACCCACGCCGGTGGCTTGCGCGCCGCTGCTCAAGGGCGTGCGGATTGCCGTGGCGCGGGACGAGGCGTTTGCCTTCACCTATGGCGCCAGCCTCGATCTGTTGCGAGCCATGGGGGCGCAGTTGAGCTTCTTCTCGCCGATCCACGATACCCAGCTGCCCGACGCGGACAGCCTGTACCTGCCCGGCGGCTATCCCGAATTGCACCATCAGGCCCTGGCCCGCAACAGCAGCATGCTGCAGGCCATTCGTGCCCATCACGCGGCCGGCAAGCCGCTGCTCGCCGAGTGCGGCGGCATGCTCTACCTGCTGGACTCCCTGACCGATGTCGAAGGCCAGCGTGCCGAGCTCCTGGGCCTGCTGCCCGGAGATGCGGTAATGCAGAAGCGCCTGGCGGCACTGGCCTTGCAGGCGGTGGATTTGCCCGAAGGCAGTCTGCGCGGCCACACCTATCACCATTCCCTGACCAGCACCGAGCTGCTGCCCATCGCCCGTGGGCTCAGCCCCAACGGCGGGCGCGGCGCGGAAGCGGTGTATCGCCAGGGACGGATGACGGCCTCTTATGTGCACTTCTATTTCCCGTCCAATCCGGCGGCGGTGGCGGCGTTGTTTGCGCCGGGCGCGCCTGTTGAGCCGGTTTTAGCCGAGGGCGTGGCGGGTGAGTGAGCAGGGGTTCTCTGAGGCGCAGCGCGAGGGGGTCTACCGGGCCATCGCCGAGCGCCGCGACATGCGTCATTTCGCGGGTGGCAGTGTCGAGCCGGCAGTGTTGCGGCGCTTGCTGGAAGCAGCGCATCAGGCGCCCAGTGTCGGGTTGATGCAGCCCTGGCGTTTTATTCGCATCAGCGACCGCCTGTTGCGCAAGCACATCCAGCAGTTGGTGGAGGTGGAGCGGGTGCGCACCGCCCAAGCCCTGGGTGAGCGTTCCGACGAGTTCATGAAGCTCAAGGTCGAAGGCATCAACGATTGTGCCGAGGTGCTGGTGGCCGCCTTGATGGATGACCGCGAACGACACATCTTCGGCCGTCGGACCCTGCCGGAGATGGACCTGGCGTCCCTGTCCTGCGCCATCCAGAACCTGTGGCTGGCGGCCCGCAGCGAAGGCTTGGGAATGGGGTGGGTGTCTTTGTTCGATCCTCAGGCCCTGGCCGATCTGCTGGGGCTGCCGGCAGGTGCCAAGCCCGTGGCCGTGCTGTGCCTGGGCCCGGTCACCGAATTCTACCCGGCGCCGATGCTGGCCCTGGAAGGCTGGGCGCAACCGCGGCCGCTGAGTGAGTTGTTGTATGAGAATTACTGGGGAGTGAGTCAATGAGTGTGGCCTTGCTGAGTGTCGCCGGGGTCGCGCTGGATGCGCTGCTGGGCGAACCCAGGCGCTGGCATCCGCTGGTGGCGTTCGGCCGTGTGGCCGATCGTATCGAGCAACGTTTCAACTCCGCCGGCCGTGGCTGGCGCAGCCATGGCGTCACCGCCTGGGTGCTGGCGGTGGTGCCCCTGACCCTGGTGGCCACAGCGCTGTCCTGGTTGCCCTACGTCGGCTGGCTGGTGGAAATCCTGGCGTTGTACTGCGCCTTGGGCCTGCGCAGCCTCGGCGAGCATGTGGAGCCGGTGGCCCAGGCGTTGCGCAGTGACGATCTGGAAGAAGCGCGCCGCCGGGTGGGGTTTCTGGTGAGTCGCCAGACCAGTGAACTGGACGCCACCGAAGTGGCCCGCGCGGCCACCGAATCGGTGCTGGAAAACGGCAGCGACGCGGTGTTCGCCGCGCTGTTCTGGTTTGCCGTGGCCGGCGCGCCCGGGGTGGTGCTCTACCGTCTGAGCAATACCCTGGATGCGATGTGGGGCTACCGCAACGAGCGCTTCGAACGCTTTGGCTGGGCTGCGGCGAAGATTGACGACCTGCTCAATTACATTCCCGCGCGCCTGGTGGCCCTGACTTACGCCTTGCTGGGCAAGACCCGGCTGGCACTCAAGTGCTGGCACCGCCAGGGCCCGACCTGGGACAGCCCGAATGCTGGCCCGGTGATGGCGGCCGGGGCGGGCGCCCTGGGAGTGGAGCTGGGTGGCGCAGCGATTTATCACGGTGAGCTGCATCAGCGCCCGCAACTGGGTGAAGGCGAGCCGGCCAGTGCCGGTTCCATTGATCGTGGCTGGCAGCTGGTGCAGCGGGGTGTCTGGCTGTGGCTGCTGATTCTTTGCCTGGGGGCTGAATTCTATGCTTGAGCACGGCGGACGACTGCGCAAGGCGGCCGAGCAATACGGGATTGCCGAAGATGCCTGGCTGGACTTGTCCAGCGGGTTGGCGCCCTGGCCGTTTCCCCTGCCGCCCATTGCGCTGCGTGCCTGGGCGCGCCTGCCGGAAACCGATGACGGACTGGAACAGGCGGCCCGCGAATACTACGGCGCCAGTGAAGTGCTGCCGGTGGCCGGCTCCCAGGCAGCAATCCAGTTGCTGCCGCGCTTGCGTCGAGCGGGCAAGGTCGGTGTGCTGTCGCCCTGTTATGCCGAACATGCCGAAGCCTGGCGCCGCAGCGGCTACCGGGTACGCGAAGTGCTGGAGCAGGAAGTGGATTTCTTCCTCGACAGCCTCGATGTGCTGGTGGTGGTCAACCCGAACAACCCTACCGGACTGAGCCTGACCCCGGAGCGCCTGCTGGACTGGCACGCGCGCCTGGCTCAGCGTGGCGGCTGGCTGGTGGTGGACGAAGCCTTCATGGATAACACCCCGCACCTGAGCCTGGCCCGCCACGCCCATCAGGTGGGGCTGATTGTGTTGCGTTCGTTCGGCAAGTTCTTTGGTCTGGCCGGAGTACGCCTGGGTTTTGTCCTGGCCGAGCGCCGGCTGCTCAAACTGCTGGCGGAGCAGGTCGGACCCTGGGCGGTCAGCGGGCCGACCCGGGTGGTGGGGCAGGCCTGCCTGCGCGATACCCAGGGGCACGCCCGGCAAAGGTTGCGCAGCGAAGCGGCGAGCGAGCGTTTGGTTGAAGTCCTCGAGCGCCATGGTCTCAAGCCCCAGGGCGGTTGTGCGCTGTTTCAGTGGCTGATCAGTGCCGAGGCCGAATCGCTTTATCACTTCATGGCGCGCCGCGGCATTCTCCTGCGGCTGTTTACCCATAACAGCAGCCTGCGCTTCGGCCTGCCCGCCGAGGAGGCCGATTGGGATCGCCTGGAACAGGCGCTGCAGGCCTATCGCAAGGAATATCCATGAGCACTCTGATGGTTCAAGGCACCACCTCGGATGCCGGCAAGAGCACCCTGGTGACGGCCCTGTGCCGTTGGCTGCGGCGCCAGGGTGTCAGCGTGGTGCCGTTCAAGCCCCAGAACATGGCCCTCAACAGTGCGGTGACTGCCGATGGCGGCGAGATCGGTAGGGCCCAGGCCGTCCAGGCCCAGGCGGCCAATCTGGCGCCCCACACCGACATGAACCCGGTGCTGCTCAAGCCCAACAGCGATACCGGCTCTCAGGTAATCATTCACGGCCGCGCCGTGACCAGCATGAACGCGGTGGCCTATCACGACTACAAGGCCATCGCCATGCAGGCCGTACTGGCTTCCCATGAGCGCCTGAAAAGCGCTTATCAGGTGGTGATGGTGGAAGGCGCCGGCTCGCCGGCGGAGATCAACCTGCGGGCCGGCGATATTGCCAACATGGGCTTTGCCGAGGCGGTGGACTGCCCGGTGCTGCTGATCGCCGACATCAACCGCGGTGGAGTCTTCGCCCATTTGGTGGGCACCCTGGAACTGCTGTCTCCCAGTGAGCAGGCCCGGGTAAAGGGCTTCATCATCAACCGCTTTCGTGGCGACCTGGCGTTGCTGCAACCGGGCCTGGACTGGCTGGAGGCCCGCACCGGCAAGCCGGTGATCGGCGTGCTGCCCTATGTCCTGGACCTGCACCTGGAAGCCGAGGACGGTATCGACCAGCGCCAGGTGGGTAAGGTCGAACAGTTGCTCAAGGTGGTGGTGCCGGTGCTGCCGCGCATCAGCAATCACACGGATTTCGATCCGTTGCGCCTGCATCCTCAGGTCGACTTGCAATTCATCGGCCCCGGCCAGGCGATTCCTGCTGCCGATCTGATCATCCTCCCCGGCTCGAAAAGCGTACGGGGCGATCTGGCCTACCTGCGCAGCAACGGCTGGGATCGGGCGGTTGCCCGCCACCTGCGCTACGGCGGCAAAGTGCTGGGCATCTGTGGAGGCCTGCAAATGCTTGGCGAGCAGGTGCATGACCCGCTCGGGCTCGAAGGCGCTGCGGGCTCCAGCCCCGGCCTGGGCCTGCTGGCATTTGAAACCGTGCTCGAAGAAGAGAAGCAGCTGCGTAACGTCAGCGGTCGCCTGAGCCTGGAGAATGCCGCTGTCAGTGGTTATGAAATTCACGCCGGGGTCACTCGCGGGCCGGCCCTGGAGCTTGCCGCCGTGCAACTGGACGACGGTCGCAGCGATGGCGCCTGCAGCGCCGACGGGCAGATCCTCGGCACCTACCTGCACGGTCTGTTCGAAACCCCTGCGGCCTGCAGTGCGCTGTTGCGCTGGGCCGGGCTCGAAGCGGTGCAGGAGGTGGATTACCACGCCTTGCGTGAACGCGATATCGAGCGTCTGGCGGATCTGGTGGAGTATCACCTGGACACCGCTGCACTGCGTCGGCTCTGTGGCCTTTGAGCGCTCAACCCAGGCCGTCTTCCCTATCAGAGGTGCCCAAGCATGTTGCAACTGATCCTCGGCGGTGCCCGGTCCGGCAAGAGCCGCCTCGCTGAAAAGCTCGCCGGCGACAGCGCCCTGGCGGTGACCTACATCGCCACCAGCCAGCCCCTGGATGGCGAGATGAATCAACGCATTGCCCATCATCGCGATCGGCGTCCGGCCCATTGGGGTTTGATCGAGGAGCCGCTGGAGCTGGCTCGTGCGCTGCAGGAATCTGCCGGCGAAGGGCGCTGCCTGCTGGTGGACTGCCTGACCCTGTGGCTGACCAACCTGCTGATGCTTGAGGACCCCGAGCGCCTGGCCGCCGAACGCGAGGCCTTGTTGCAGTGTGTGGCGAGCTTGCCGGGGGAGATCATTTTTGTCAGCAACGAAACCGGAATGGGTGTCGTGCCGCTGGGCGAATTGACTCGCCGCTATGTGGATGAAGCCGGTTGGCTGCATCAAGCCCTGGCCGAGCGTTGTCAGCGAGTGGTGCTGACGGTCGCCGGCCTGCCCCTGACTTTGAAAGGAACTGCGTTATGAGTAACTCCTGGTGGCTGGAACCGTGCAAGGCAATCGACACCCAGATGGTCGAGCAGGCCTTGGCGCGTCAGCAGCAACTGACCAAGCCGGCCGGCTCTCTCGGGCGCCTGGAGCCACTGGCGGTACGCCTGGCGGGCCTGCAAGGACGGTTCAAGCCCGGCATCGAGCGGCTATGGATCGCCATCTTCGCCGGTGACCATGGGGTGGTGGCCGAGGGCGTTTCCGCCTACCCGCAGGAAGTCACCGGGCAGATGTTGTTGAACTTCGTCAGCGGCGGAGCGGCCATCAGCGTGCTGGCCCGGCAACTGCAGGCGCAACTGGAGGTGGTGGATCTGGGAACAGTGACGCCAGGCTTGAACCTGCCGGGGGTGCGCCACCTGAACCTGGGGCCCGGCACGCAGAATTTTGTCCAGGGGCCGGCGATGACCCGTGCACAGGGCGAGCAGGCCCTACAAGCCGGCCGCGACAGCGCGCTGCGGGCTCATGCCGACGGCGCCCAGCTGTTTATCGGCGGTGAAATGGGCATCGGCAATACCACCGCGGCCAGTGCCATTGCCTGTGCCCTGCTGGGTATTCCAGTGGCACAACTGGCCGGGCCGGGCACCGGCCTGAATGCCGAGGGGGTCAATCACAAGGCGCAGGTTATCGAGCGTGCCCTGGCGCTGCACGATGCCTCTCGCGGCGATGCCTTGCAGACCCTGTTCAACCTGGGTGGCTTTGAAGTGGCGGCGCTGGCGGGGGCTTACCTGGCGTGTGCCCAGGAGGGCATTGCGGTGCTGGTGGACGGTTTCATCTGCAGCGTCGCCGCGTTGGTGGCGGTGCGTCTGAATCCGGCCTGCGCGCCCTGGTTGCTGTTCGCCCACCAGGGCGCCGAGCCCGGGCACCGGCATGTGCTGCAGACCCTGCAAGCCGAACCCTTGCTGGACCTGGGCCTGCGCCTGGGTGAAGGCAGCGGCGCCGCCCTGGCAGTGCCGTTGCTGCGGCTGGCCTGTGACCTGCACGGGCAGATGGCGACTTTCGCCGAAGCAGCGGTTGCGGATCGTCCGGCATGACCTTGTACCTGGACCTGTTGCGCCACGGTGAAACCGAACTGGGTGGTGGCCTGCGCGGCAGCCTGGACGATGCGTTGACTGCAACGGGCTGGCAACAGATGCGCGAAGCCGTCCAGGGGCGGGGGCCCTGGGACCGGGTACTGAGTTCGCCATTGCAGCGCTGTGCGCGTTTCGCCCAAGAGCTGGCGGGGCAGTTGCAGTTGCCGCTGAGCCTTGAGCCCGACCTTCAGGAGCTGCACTTTGGCGCCTGGGAAGGGCAGAGCGCGGCGGCGCTGATGGAAACCGACGCCGATGACCTGGGGCGTTTCTGGGCCGATCCCTATGCATTCACCCCGCCTGGGGGCGAGCCGGTAGAGCTGTTCTCCCTGCGGGTGCTGGGGGCGATAGAGCGCTTGTACCAGGCCTGCGCCGGGCAGCGTGTGCTGCTGGTCAGCCATGGCGGGGTCATGCGCTTGCTGCTGGCCCGGGCTCGAGGGCTGCCGCGCCAGCAGTTGTTGAACGTTGAAGTGGGTCATGGCGCGCTGTTTCGCCTGCAGGTCGCCAGCGAAGGCCGGATGAGCGAGGAGGGCTGAGATGTTGCCGTTCTGGATTGCCTTGCAGTTTCTCAGCAGCCTGCCGGTCCGCCTGCCGGGCATGCCTCGGCCTGAAGAGCTGGGCCGCTCGCTGTTGTTCTATCCGTTGGTGGGGCTGCTGTTCGGCGTGCTGTTGTGGGGGCTGAATGCCATGCTGGGTGGTGTTCCCCTGTTGCTGCATGCGGCCTTGCTGTTGACCGCCTGGGTCCTGCTCAGCGGTGGTCTGCACCTGGATGGCCTGGCGGACAGTGCCGATGCCTGGCTGGGGGGCTTTGGCGATCGAGAGCGGACTCTGAGCATCATGAAGGACCCCCGTAGTGGTCCGATCGCCGTGGTGACCCTGGTGCTGGTGCTGCTGCTCAAGTTCACCGCCCTGGTGGCGCTGATCGAACAGCAGCAGGGCTTTGCCTTGTTGCTGGCGCCGCTGATCGGCCGCGGGGCATTGCTGGGCCTGTTTCTCTGCACGCCTTATGTGCGTGCCGGTGGGCTGGGGCAGGCGCTGGCTGACCACCTGCCACGTTTGGCCGGGCGGCAAGTGCTGGGCCTGAGCGTACTGGCCTGTTTGCTGCTGGGGGGCTACAGCGGGTTATGGGCAGTGCTGCTGGCCACTGTGCTGTTCTTCTGGCTGCGGCAAGTGATGATGCGGCGCCTGGGTGGTACCACTGGAGACACTGCCGGGGCTGTGCTTGAACTGTTGGAAACTGCCGTATTGCTCGGGGTGGCGCTGTTTTGAGTGGAGCACGGGATTGACGATTTTCATGAAAAATCTTGCCTTGGAATAATCACGGGTATATACACGCATCATGCTTCCCTCTCAGTGTTTGTGCACCAACCTGCGTCGCGCCGCCCGTGGCGTCAGCAGGTACTACGACGGCGCCCTTGATGGCTTCGGGATCAACGTTGCCCAGTATTCTCTGCTGAACAACCTGCTGCGCCTTGATCAGCCAAGCATTTCCAGCCTGGCGGAAGCCATGGGGCTGGATCGCAGCACGCTCGGGCGCAATGTGCGGGTCCTGGAAGCTGCAGGGCTGGTGCGCCTGCAGGAAGGCGACGATCAGCGAAACCGGCTGGTGCTGTTGACCGAGGCCGGGCATGAGCGGCTGGTGGCGGCCTTGCCTGCGTGGGAAGCGGCTCAGCAGCGGTTGATCGATCGCCTGGGGGTGGAAAAGCGTGAAACCTTGTTGGCCTTGCTGAACGAACTGTCTTGAGCGCCTTTCGTTCGACTATAAGCGGGTACATACCCGTAACTGGAGAATAAAAATGTCATCGATGTGGCGTACTAGTGGCTGGGTGCTTCTCGGCAGCGCATTGATCCTGGCCTTGTCGCTGGGGATAAGGCATGGCTTCGGCCTGTTCCTGCCGCCCATGAGCGCGCAGTTTGGCTGGGGGCGCGAAGTCTTCGCCTTCGCCATTGCCCTGCAGAACCTGATCTGGGGGCTGGCCCAGCCTTTTACCGGAGCCTTGGCCGATCGTTTTGGTGCGGCGAAAGTGGTGCTGGTGGGTGGCGTGCTGTACGCGGTCGGGCTGGTGTTCATGGGGCTGTCGGATTCGGCCCTGACCCTGTCCCTGAGTGCCGGGCTGCTGATCGGCATAGGTCTGTCGGGTACGTCCTTCTCGGTAATTCTCGGTGTTGTCGGCCGCGCCTTGCCGCCGGAAAAACGCAGCATGGGCATGGGGATTGCCAGTGCGGCAGGTTCCTTCGGTCAATTTGCCATGCTCCCCGGAACCCTGGGGCTGATCGGCTGGCTGGGCTGGTCTACGGCGCTGCTGGTGCTGGGCTTGCTGGTGGCCTTGATCGTGCCATTGGTGAGCATGCTCAAGGACAAACCGCTGCCGGCGCTGGGGCATGAGCAGAGCCTCATGGAGGCCTTGCGTGAAGCCTGTTCCCATTCAGGGTTCTGGCTGTTGGCATTCGGCTTTTTCGTCTGTGGCTTCCAGGTGGTGTTCATCGGCGTGCACCTGCCGGCGTATCTGGTGGACCAGCACTTGCCGGCGACCGTGGGCACCACGGTGCTGGCCCTGATTGGCCTGTTCAATATCTTTGGTACCTATACCGCCGGCTGGCTGGGTGGGCGGATGTCCAAGCCGCGCCTGCTGACGGGCCTGTATCTGCTACGGGCGGTGGTGATCGGGCTGTTCCTGTGGTTGCCGGTGACTCAGACCAGCGCCTACTTGTTCGGCATGGCCATGGGTTTTCTCTGGCTGTCCACCGTGCCTTTGACCAACGGCACCGTGGCCACCTTGTTTGGCGTGCGCAACCTGTCCATGCTCGGCGGCATTGTGTTCCTGTTCCACCAATTGGGGTCTTTCCTTGGTGGTTGGCTGGGGGGCGTGGTGTATGACCGTACCGGGAGCTACGACTTGATCTGGCAGGTGGCGATTCTCCTTAGTCTGTTGGCTGCAGCACTGAACTGGCCGGTGCGCGAGCGGCCGGTGGCGCGTTTGCAGGCCAGCGCGGCATGAACCGCTGGCTGCTGCGCGGTGCCGGCCTGGGCCTCGGCATTCTATTGTTGCTGCTGGCCTGGTGGGGCTGGCACCGGGGCGGGCTGGCGCTGATGCAGTTGGGCATGGGCGCTTGCTAGGGGAACGAGGGGGCGAGTAACGTCGTAGCCCGACACTTTGACAAGGATTCTGGACATGGCTATGCGCTGGTTTGCGGTTCCAGCTTTACTCGCGACCTTGGCCGGCTCGGCATGGGCGGCGGACTGTCCGCCCCTGTTGCAGGGCTCCTTGCCCAAATTGCACGCCAAGGAATCCATCGATCTGTGCCAGCGCTTTGCCGGCAAGCCGCTGGTGGTGGTCAATACGGCGAGCTTCTGCGGGTTTGCTCCGCAATTCAAAGGCCTCGAGGCGCTGTACCAGCGTTACAAGGATCAAGGGCTGGAAGTGGTGGGCGTGCCCTCCAATGACTTCAAGCAAGAGTCCAAGGATGGCGCGGAGACTGCCAAGGTCTGCTATGTCAATTACGGCGTGACCTTCACCATGACCGAGCCGCAGAAGGTTCGGGGGGCGGATGCGGTGCACCTGTTCAAGGTGCTGGCGCAGCAGAGCAGCGCGCCGAAGTGGAATTTCTATAAATACGTGGTGGATCGCCAGGGCAATGTGATTGCCAATTTTTCCAGCCTGACCAAGCCGGACAATCCGGAATTCATCGAAGCGGTGGAGAAGGCATTGGCGTCGAAATCCTGAGAAAGCCTATTCATTAGCCAATAAAAAACCCGCATCTGCGGGTTTTTTATTGGTTTGAAACTGCGCGTCCTAGAGTTCGTTAGAACTTGTAGGTGGCGCCTAGGCCGTAGCCCCATGCGCTGTTCTGGTAAGTAGCGCTGTAGGCATTGCCTTTGCCGGTCCTGTTGACGTTGACGTCTTCTTCCTTCAGGTAGGAAACCGCCAGGTCCAGAGTCAGGTCTTCAGTCGGGCTGTAGCCGGCACCGAAGCTGATGGCCTTACGGTCACCGGTAGGGATACGTACGGAACGGTCGGTGTTGTTGGTTGGCGCCTGGTCAACCGAGAGGCCGCTGCGCAGAACCCACTCTTTGTTGACCTTGTAGGAAACACCAACAGCCGAGGCCCAGGTGTCGTGCCAGTTCTGTGGCTCGGTGATGGTGCCGATCGGGCCTCTGGAACCGCCAAGCAGGGCAGGAACACCTTCGTTGTTCACGGTGATGTCTTTCAGGCGGCTCCAGCGAGTCCAGGTGCTACCTGCGTAGACGGTCCACTGGTCATCCAGTTTCTGGGTGACAGAGAAGTCGACGACTTCCGGAGTGGTGATGTCCAGCGAGGCGTCGTACCGGCCGCCATTGAACGGACCGAAGCCCGGGCCGGCGATGTTGGTGTGGCCTTCCAGCTTGTACTTGACCTTCGAGTGGTAGGTCAGGCCCAGGCGAGTAGTGTCGGTAGGCTGGACGATGATGCCGACGTTGTAGCCGATGGCGGTATCGTCACCCTTGATCTTCACGCTGCCATCATTGCGGCCGAAGAGCGCAGGGTTTGGAAACGGGGTCGCGGAAGTCAGTTCACCGCTCAGGCGGTTGATGGTCGGGCCGAAGCCGATCGATACCATGTCATTGAAGGCATAGCTGACGGTCGGTTGCAGGGTGACGACCTTGACTACGCTCTTGTCGCCGTAATAACGGCTGGCAGAAGTGGACTCATAGTTGGTAACCAGGCCGAAGGGTGCATAGGCGCCCAGACCCAATGCCCAGCCGTTGCCCAGTTGTTTGACGAAAAACCCCATAGGAACGCTGGTGAACGGAACCATGTCGCCGTCGCTGGTGCCGCCGGGTGGGCCGCCCTTGACGTTTTTCAGGTTGGTCTTGGCATCGATTGCCGCTACACCGACCGTTACCTGGTCACGTTGCAGCAGGGACATGCCGGCAGGGTTACCGTAAACGGTGCTGGCATCTTCGGCAGAAGAGGAACGACCCGCGAAGCCGGTACCCATGCCGCTGATGCTTTGTTCGTTAAGAGCAAAACCGCTGGCGAAAAGTTGGGTAGAGGCAAGTGCAACCGCGAGACTTATGGTGGATTTGAGCATTACTTTTTTCATTATTAGAACTCCTGGTGATCACCGAGGCGAAAATTACCAACATTTCGATCTCGGCGCTATAGGCTGCAACAGTTGATTTAGAGCGGTTTTGTAGGACAATCCGACCAAAATCGGCTTCTTTCTCCGATTTTGCAAAAGTCGTTGTCAGCAGGCGACCTGGTTTAACGGTGCAATGCAGGTCTGCCAGGCGTAGGCGAAATCTCTTAAACGTCCTTGTGGTTGAAAGGTCTTCCTCCAGATGCGGGCCATGCCGAGCAGGTCGTCGGCAGCGGGGAGCGGCGTGTGTTGCTCTTCCACCAGCAACCAGGCAATGGCGGTGGCGTAACGCAGGTTGACGGTCAGTTCCAGGTGCGGCCCGCTGAGGAACGCATGCTGGCTGGCCAGCCCGCGAACCAGGCTGGCCCGTTCCGGATCCAGTGCCAGGTACTGGTCCCAGAGGGCTTGATGGCGCAACTCGGTGATGCGGTAGAGGCCGTGGCCACGACGATCGTGCAGGGCTGAGCCCAGCGCCGATTGGCTGGCGGCAATGCCCAGCAGCAGGACTTCAGCGGTTTTGCTATGGCTGCCCAGGTACATCAGCGTCGGGCGGATCACATAGCGGCACAACTCGCTGGCGGCGATACCCATAAAGCCCTCGAAGCGTGAAATGGCCGGCGAAACCTGAAGGGCGCTTGGCAGCAAAAAAGGATCAGGTTTGCCGGAAGCGGTTCAGGCCGCTTGAGTTGAAGTGTAGTGTCATATCTGTGCTGTAAAGGACTGTTTTTAAAATATTTCCGTCCTCTTGTTATAAGCCTTATATCGATTGGTACTTTGCTCTGTAGGGTAAATGGGCAAATCGCAGGCAATAAAAAGCCCCGCGATCAGGCGAGGCTTTTCAGGGTTTTCAGCAGTTCGGCGTATCAGGCAACCAGTGCCTGGCGCGCACGTTCGATCACTGCCTGCAGCGGTTCGGCGCTGGAATACTGGTCGGGATACAGGCGTTCGCTGTGACGGGCGATCCCATGTTCGTTGACCAGGGTGAAGCTGAAGCAACCTTTGCGAGCGGCCATGATCAGGCAGTTCAACGGTGCAAAGGCGTGGGTTAGGGTGCGAATGGCATCCTGAGTCTGGATTTGAGTAGACATAATTATTAGGTGTTCCTACAAATGACACGGTTAAGAACCGTGCAACGTTAAAACGTTCCAGTAAACGTCGACCAGCATTGGTCAAACGAAGAACCTGACTGGAACAAAGCAGCCAGTTGCAGCGCGTTGATTGGTTGCGCTAGGGCTGGCAGGTAGGTACTTAGGAGGGCAGGCAACACAGCAAGGGCAAAGGTTCGGGGCCCAGGGTGGAGATCCTGATCAATTTGCAGGTTGGTTCGGTCAGAGTAAATGGCTCGAGCACTGCCGTTGAATTCGTATCAAGGGCGATAGGGTGAGCTTTACCTGGAAACCATCGAGGTGGTCGGTCCTTGGTGTTCGACGTTGTGCTCGGTTGGAGACGCTGTCGATGGGACTTGTTCGACCAGAATTGACTTTCAGCTTGGTACTAACGGCGAGAATTCTATTGAGTTGAACGACATAATGCAAGTGTGCTAGGAAAAAACTTTCAGAAGAGGCCAGAGTCTCAAGCATCGGCTGTGTAACCGTTGCTGTTGTGGCGTGTACGAAAACAGTGCGTTACCGGCGTTAATCTGCGCAAGGTTGTGCACACTTGTTGCGCAGCGTGTCACCCCGTTGTCACCTTCCCCAACGCCTGCCCCCTAGCCTGTCTCGAGAATTTAAGTCAATGATAAACATCGCTTTTTTTTACTGGTGAAAAAATCGTCAGTTTGACTGCAAGGCCCGTCTCATGGGGCTTTGGGAGGGTTGTGGAGGGGTTGTCCACTGAGTTATCCACAGCTTCTGTGGATTGTCCCAAGCGCTTGCTCTAGGACGGGCGTGCTGGCTCTTTTAGGCTTTACCCGGGCGAAAAAAGGAGTAGAGTGGCGCGCCTTCCGATCTGCCCCACAGTGCTTTATGAAGTTTCGCTCCGTATCACCTTCTGTTACCGCGACCCCTGCCAGTGTTACCGAACCCAAGCGGTTTTCCCTGCGCGTTGCTCTCTGGCTGTTGGACAGCCCGCGCCTTGGTCACAACCCCAACGTCAAGCATTTTGCTGGACGCCTGCTCAAGCAGCCGGCCCGGGAAGGCGTGGTCGCGGCGCAGAGTCGCCTGGGCCAGCTGATGTGCCGCGAATGCGGCAACGCCCGTGATCGTCGCATCGGCCATGACCTGTTGCGCCAGGCTGCCCGTGCCGGCGACCGCCGTGCGCAACTGGAGCTGGGCCGGATCGAAGACTGAGCTGTCCAACACTCGGACGCTTGGTTAACCTTCATTTCTTCTTTCTACAGCAGGAATCGCTATGGCTATGGACTTGACCAGCTTGCTGCTTGGCCTGGCGGGAGCGGCGCTGCCGCTACTGGTTCTGGCCTGGCAACTGCAACGCCGGGCCAGTTCCAGCCAGACTGAGCTGAGCCTGCTGGAAGAGCGCCTGGCCACGGCCCAATTGGCCCAGGAGGGGTTGGCAGCACAGTTGGATGCCAGCCGCGATGAAGTCAGCGACCTGAGCCAGGCCAATGCTCTGAAGCAGGCGGACCTGGCAGCCCTGCGCCGCGAGGTCGAATTGCTGCAGATCGAGCGCGATAACGCCCGTGATGCCGCCCACGCCTGGAACCTGGAACGGGCCGCCAAAGAAAACGAATTGCGCCGGCTGGATGCCCTGGCGGCGTCCTTGAATGCCGAGCTTCGTGAGCAGCAGGACAGCCACCAGCAGCGCCTGACCGATCTGCAAGGCTCGCGGGATGAGTTGCGCGCCCAGTTCGCCGAGCTGGCGGGCAAGATCTTCGATGAGCGCGAACAGCGTTTCGCCGAGACCAGCCAGCAGCGCCTTGGGCAGTTGCTGGACCCGCTCAAGGAGCGCATCCAGTCCTTCGAGAAGCGGGTCGAGGAAAGCTATCAGGCCGAAGCCCGGGAGCGCTTCTCCCTGGCCAAGGAGCTGGAGCGCCTGCAACAGCTGAACCTGCGCCTGAGCGATGAGGCCACCAACCTGACCCGTGCCCTCAAGGGCCAGAAGACTCAGGGCAACTGGGGCGAGCTGATTCTGGAGCGAGTGCTGGAGCACGCCGGCCTGGAAAAGGGCCGCGAGTATCAGACTCAGGTCAGCCTCAAGGGCCCGGATGGCGAGCGCTTCCAGCCTGACGTGCTGATCATGTTGCCGGGTGACAAGCAGGTGGTAGTGGATTCCAAGGTCAGCCTCACGGCTTACCAGCAATACGTCGGTAGCGACGATCCGCAGGTCGCCCAGGCGGCTCTGAAACAGCACGTGCTGTCCTTGCGCAATCATGTCAAAGGTCTGGCCGGCAAGGATTACAAGCGCCTTGAAGGCTTGCACAGCCTCGATTTCGTGCTGCTGTTCGTGCCCATCGAGGCAGCGTTTTCCGCGGCTCTGCAGGCCGAGCCGAATCTGTTCCAGGAAGCCTTTGACCGGCATATCGTGATCGTCAGCCCAACCACGTTGCTGGCCACCTTGCGGGTGATCGACAGCCTGTGGAAGCAGGAACGCCAGAGCCAGAATGCCCGGGAGATCGCTGAGCGCGCCGGCTGGCTGTACGACAAGTTCGTGCTGTTTATCCAGGACCTGGATGAAGTGGGCAATCGCCTGCAACAACTGGACAAGGCCTACGCCGCTGCGCGTAACAAGCTGACTGAAGGGCGTGGCAACCTGGTCAGCCGTAGCGAGCAGCTCAAGCTGCTCGGCGCCCGGGCCAGCAAGAGCTTGCCGGCGGACTTGCTGGAGCGGGCCATGACCGACGCCGAAGGACGCGAGCTGGAATTGCCGGAGTAATCCGCCAAAGGCCCGTCAGCCCAGGGGCAGGTGCCGGCTCAGCAGGGCGCGCAAGGCCGCCGGCTTCACCGGCTTGGCCAGATAGTCCAGGCCCGCTGCATGGACCTGGGCGACCATTTCAGGGCGCCCATCGGCACTGATCACGACCCCCGGTACCGGCTCGCCCAGTTGCGTGCGCAGCCAGGCCATGACCTCGGTCCCGGTCTCGCCGTTATCCAGGTGGTAGTCCACCAGGGCCAGTTGCGGGCGGATGCCTTCTTTGAGCAGCGCCGCGCATTCCTCGCGGTTGCGGGCGGTCCAGACCTGGCAGCCCCAGCGGGTGAGCAGGCTGTTCATGCCGATCAGAATGCTGTCTTCATTATCGACGCAGAGCACTTGCCCGCCATTGAGGGGCTGGCCGTTGAGCTCGGCTGCCTTGCCTGGAGCCACCACGCTGCTGCGGGCCAGGGGCACGCTGACGCTGAATACGCTGCCTTTGCCGGGCCAGGAACGTACCTGCAACGGATGGCCGAGCACCCGGCACAGGCCATCGGCAATCGCCAGGCCCAGGCCCAGGCCTTTCTCGGCGCGGGTCTGGTGGCTGTCCAGGCGCTTGAATTCTTCGAAGATCACCTGCTGCTTGTCCTGGGGAATACCCGGCCCCCGGTCCCAGACTTCCAGGCTCAACGTTTCACCACGGCGGCGCACTCCCAGCAAAACGGGGCCCTTGGCGTAACGGAAGGCATTGGTCAGAAAGTTCTGCAGCACCCGACGTAGCAGCTTGCTGTCGCTGTCGATGCGCAGATGGCTGCCGCGCACCCGGAACTGCAAGCCCTGTTCCTGGGCCAGGGCCTTGAATTCGGCTCCCAGGGTGTCGAACAGTTCGTTGAGGGCAAAGGGCTTGCGATCAGGGGTGATCTTGCCGTTTTCCAGGCGCGAGATGTCCAGCAGGTCGCTGATCAGGTCCTCGGCGGAGCGCAACGAACTGTCCAGATGCTGCACCAGTTGCTGGGCTTCGGCGGACAGGCCGTCGTCCTGGTGGGACAGGGCCGCGGAGAACAGGCGCGCGGCGTTCAGCGGTTGCATCAGATCGTGGCTGACCGCGGCCAGAAAACGCGTCTTCGACTGGTTGGCCGCTTCCGCCGTGCCCTTGGCCTCAGTCAGTGCTGCGTTGAGTTGCGACAGTTCGTGGGTACGCTCAGCCACTCTTTGTTCCAGCCCTTCATTGGCCTCGGTGAGGGCCTGCTCGGCTTCGCGGAACGGGGTGATGTCGGTGAAGCTCATGACAAAGCCGCCGCCGGGCATGGGGTTGCCGATCAGTTCGATGACCCGGCCATTGGGGAACAGCCGCTCGGAAGTATGAGCCCGACCCTGGCGCATCCAGTGCAGGCGCCGGGCCACATGGACTTCTGCCTCGCCAGGTCCGCACAGGCCGCGCTCGGCATTGTGACGAATGATGTCGGCAATTGGCCGGCCCACGCTGATCAGCCCATCGGGGTAGTTGAACAGCTCCAGGTAGCGGCGGTTCCAGGCCACCAGCTTCAGCGACTGATCGACCACGCTGATGCCTTGGGTAATGTTTTCAATCGCCCCTTGCAGCAGGGCCCGGTTGAACTGCAGCACCTCGGACGCTTCGTCGGCGATGCGCACCACGTCTTCGAGCTGCATCTCCCGGCCTTCAATGGCGGCCTTGACCACCGCGCGGGTGGAAGAGGCGCCGAGCACACCGGCCAGCAGGCGCTCGGTATGGGCGATCCACTCGCCGTCGGCATTCTGGTTCGGGTTGAAGCCTTTGCCCTGACGATAGGCGAAGCGGATGAAGCTCTGGCGCGCACGTTCCTCACCGACAAAACGCGCGGCCAGTTTCAGCAGGTCGTCGATCTGTACCGCCAGCATCGAGCGGGAGCTGAGGCGGCCGCTGATTTCCTGGCCGATGAAGCGTCCGGCCTGCCAGTGCTCGGAGACTCGGGTGCGCGAGAGCACCGAGACCCAGGCGAACAGGGTGAAGTTGCCCGCCAGGGACAGCACTACGCCTTGGGTCAGCGGGGTGATCGGCAGGTTCAGCGGATTGCCGTGCAGCCAGGCCAGGCCAGGGAAACTGCTCAGGGACCAGCCCAGGCTGTGGGCGGCGATGGGCAGGATCAGGGTGTAGAACCAGATGAAGGTACCGGCAGCCAGGCCGGCGAATACACCGCGGCGGTTGGCCTGTTTCCAGTACAGCGCCCCGAGCATGGCCGGTGCCAGCTGGGTCACGGCGGCGAAGGCGATCTGGCCGATGGTGGCCAGGCTGGCGGTGGAGCCCAGCAGGCGATAGCTGACGTAGGCCAGCAACAGGATGACCACGATGCTCACCCGGCGCACCGAGAGCATCCAGTGGCGGAAGACTTCGAACGGCCGCTCGGCATTCTTGTGGCGCAACAGCCAGGGCAGCAGCATGTCGTTGGAGACCATGGTGGACAGCGCCACGCTGGCGACGATCACCATGCCGGTGGCCGCCGAGGCGCCGCCGATGAATGCCAGCAGAGCCAGGGCGGGGTGGGCCTGGGCCAGGGGCAGGCTGATGACGAAGGAGTCCGGCAATACGCTGCTGGGCAGGAGCATCTGCCCGGCGAGGGCGATGGGCACCACGAACAGCGCGGCGAGGGCCAGGTACGCCGGGAACACCCATTTGGCCAGGCGCAGATCCTGGGGTTCGATGTTTTCCACCACGGTGACGTGGAACTGCCGCGGCAGGCAGATGATCGCCATCATCGCCACTCCGGTCTGCACCACCATCGACGGCCAGTTGATGGTTTCCTTCCAGTACTGCTCCAGTCGCGGAGCCAGCATGGCCTGGTTGAACAGGTCGTCGAAGCCGTCATAGAGGCCGAAGGTGACGAAGGCGCCGACGGCGAGAAAGGCAAACAGCTTGACCAGGGATTCGAAGGCAATCGCCAGCACCATGCCGCGGTGGTGCTCGGTGGCATCGAGGTTGCGGGTCCCGAAGACGATGGTGAACAGGGCCAGGATCAGCGACACGATCAGCGCCGTGTCCTGGGCGCGGGTGCCCATGGCGTCTGCACCAGCACCGATCAGCAGGTTGACCCCAAGCACGATGCCCTTGAGCTGCAGGGCGATGTAGGGCAGTACCCCCACCAGGCAGATCAGTGCCACCACCACCGCCAGCGACTGGGATTTGCCATAGCGGGCAGCAATGAAGTCGGCGATCGAGGTGATGTTCTCCTGCTTGCTGATCATCACCATCTTCTGCAGCACCCAGGGGGCGAACACCAGCAGCAGGATGGGGCCGAGGTAGATCGGCAGGAAGGCCCAGAGCTGCTCGGCCGCCTGGCCCACCGCGCCAAAGAAGGTCCAGCTGGTGCAGTAGACCGCCAGCGACAGGCTGTATACCCAGGCCCGCACCCGCGGCGGAAGTGGCGCGCTGCGGCGGTCACCGTAGAAGGCGATGGCGAACATGATGGCCATATAGGCCAGGGCAACGGCGGCGATCAGCCCGCTGGACAACGACATGGAAACTCCGGAACAAAGACACCGGGCACCTCAGCCCGGCCAGACAGTCTGGCACGATGTTGGATTGGCGTCAGTGTCGACCAAGGTATCAGCGCGGCCTGATGTCGCAGGGCTGAGCCGAGGCGGGGAAGGGCTACGGCTGCAGAGCGATCTCGATCAGTTCATGGAGTTCCTGAACCGGCAGTGGCGTGGCGGAGAACAGGATGCGAAACACTGTGGGTGCTACCAGCAGGTTCAGCAGGCGGTCGATGTCCGGCAGGTTTTCCGTGTGGCCCTGATAGCGCTCGAGGATGCACTGCAACTGCCCGCTGAGGATGGTCACGCAATAGCCCGGGGTCGCGCTGCATTGCACATCGCGCATCATGTTGCGCCCGGGCTCCGAGCTCATTTCGTCCAGATACTGTTCGGCCCAGGCCCGCAGGTCGCCGCGCAGGCTGCCGGTATTGGCCGGTTCGCTGTCCGGGCGCATTCGTTCCAGGGCGACATCGGCCAGCAGGGCCGACAGGTCGCCCCAGCGCCGGTAGATGGTCGACGGAGTGACGCCTGCTCGGGCGGCGATCTGCGGCACGGTGAGGGACGAGCGATCCTGCTCTTCAAGGAGCTCGCGGACCGCGGTGTGAATGGATTCCTGGACCCGGGCGCTACGGCCGCCGGGGCGCAAACCTTCTTTGATAGCCATGGGGCGGCACCTTAACACAAAGAATTTGCTTTAAGCATTGGCGGGTAGCACACTGCGCAAAAGCAAAATATTAGCTTTAGTGGAGCGAGCTTATGTCCGGTGCTATCGACACTTGCGTGTCCAACCGTCGCAGTCTGGTGTTTCTGGCCATTACCCTGTTGAGTTTTCTGGCTGCCTCCAGCGTACCGACCCCG
Organism: Pseudomonas sp. GW822-FHT06D10; assembly: GCF_058799535.1. Lineage (NCBI taxonomy): Bacteria > Pseudomonadati > Pseudomonadota > Gammaproteobacteria > Pseudomonadales > Pseudomonadaceae > Pseudomonas > Pseudomonas sp. GW822-FHT06D10. Next base: position 435,742 of record NZ_JBXALN010000006.1, read on the forward strand.
CTGTACCACCTGTATCAGGAAAACCTGCACTTTTCCCCGGCGGTGCTGACCTTGATATTCGGGGTCTACGCGATAAGCCTGCTGGCGGCTCTGCTGACCGTAGGGTCGCTGTCGGATCACCTGGGGCGGCGACCGGTGATTTTTGTCGCCTTACTGCTCAATATCCTGGCGATGTTGCTGTTCATCAATGAAAGCGGAGTGCAGTGGCTGATTGCTGCGCGGGTGATGCAAGGCTTTGCCACCGGCATGGCCACCAGTGTGCTGGGGGCGGCCCTGCTGGATACCGATCGCCAGCAGGGGCCGTTGGTCAATAGCGTTGCGCCGCTATTGGGCATGGCCTGTGGTGCCATGGGGGCCAGCCTGTTGGTGGAGTTTGCGCCCTGGCCGCTGCAATTGAGCTACTGGCTGCTGCTCGGGGTGTTCGTGCTCCAGGCCGGGTATGTCTGGCGCTTGCCGGAAAGTGTCAGCCCGCAACCCGGTGCCTGGGCGTCGCTGAAACCCACGCTGCATGTGCCGGTGCAAGCGCGGCGCGCGTTATGGCTGGCCTTGCCGGTGGACGTGGCGGTGTGGGCGGTGGGCGGCTTCTATCTGTCGCTGGCGCCTTCGCTGGTCCGTGCGGCGACCGGCTCCACCTCGAACCTGATCGGCGGTGGCCTGGTGGCGGTGCTGACACTCAGCGGCGCGCTGATGATCTATTCCCTGCGTCAGCGTCCTGCAGACAGGGTGCTGCGCCTGGGCGCCGGGATGCTGGCGACGGGAGTGATGCTGATCCTCGCTGCGGTGCATAGCGCCAGCCTGCCGTTGTTCTTCTTTGGCACCTTGGTGCTGGGCAGCGGCTTTGGTGCCGGTTTTCTCGGTGCGCTGCGCAGTGTGGTGCCACTGGCCCTGCCTCATGAGCGTGCGGGCCTGATGTCGGCGTTTTATGTGCTGAGCTATCTGGCCTTCTGTCTGCCGGCGTTGTTGGCTGGCAACCTGACCCGCAGCTTCGGCCTGATCGCTACTACCGACGGCTATGGTGCGGTACTGGTTCTCTTGTCCCTCGGGGCACTGCTGGCCCTGATGCGCCAGCGCCCGGTGACGGCGTGTGGGGCGTCGGGGCTTTGAGCCCGAGGCTTCAAGGGCTTCGGGATTGTGCCTGGGAAGCCGCAGGGGAGAGGTGCTGTACGCCAATCAGATACGGGCGTGTCGCCGGGCGCGGTCCGATTGCGGTGATCGCTCCTGGGGCCGTGCATAGATGTTTATCTGCAAAATAGATAACAGATAGAGAAATTACCCGTTATATAGATATTCGATTAGGTTCTACCATGTTTCCTACCTCATCGGAGGACAGGAGACACGACCATGACATGCCCCAATAGCGTTAAAACCGGCCACTGGCCATTGAGCCATCTGCCGCATCCCCTCGAAGCCATTCGCCAATTCACCCCCAACTGGTTCGCCGCCACCATGGGCACCGGGGTTCTGGCCTTGGCGCTGGCCCAGTGGCCGGCCGAGGTTCCCGGCTTGCACCAGGTGGCAGAGGGTTTCTGGTGGCTGACCATCGCCCTGTTCCTGTTGTTTACCGCGATGTATACCGCACGCTGGGTACTGTTCTTCGACGAGGCGCGGCGGATTTTCGGGCACTCCACGGTCTCGATGTTCTTCGGCACCATCCCCATGGGCCTGGCGACCATCATCAATGGCTTGCTGGTGTTCGGCATACCTCGCTGGGGCGATGGTGTGGTGGAGGTGGCGCAACTGCTGTGGTGGCTGGATGTGGCCATGTCCCTGGCCTGCGGGATCCTGATTCCCTACATGATGTTCACCCGCCAGGAACACAGCATCGACCAGATGACCGCGGTCTGGCTGCTACCGGTGGTGGCGGCCGAAGTGGCGGCGGCCAGTGGCGGCCTGCTTGCGCCTCATCTGCTGGATGCCCACGGGCAGTTGGTAATGCTCAGCACCAGCTACGTGCTGTGGGCCTTTTCGCTGCCGGTGGCGTTCAGCATCCTGACCATCCTGCTGTTGCGCATGGCGCTGCACAAACTGCCCCATGAAAGCATGGCGGCGTCGAGCTGGCTGGCCCTGGGGCCAATCGGCACCGGTGCCCTGGGCATGCTGGTGCTGGGCGCCGATGCACCGGCGATCTTCGCCGCCAATGGCTTGCCCGGCGTCGGTGAGATTGCCGCCGGCCTGGGCCTGGTGGCGGGGCTCACACTGTGGGGGTTCGGTCTGTGGTGGATGTTGATGGCCGTGCTCATCACCCGCCGTTACCTGCGCGAAGGCATACCCTTCAATCTTGGCTGGTGGGGCTTTACCTTTCCTCTGGGCGTGTATTCGCTGGCCACCCTTAAACTGGGCAGCACCTTGCACCTGGGGTTTTTCAGTGTGTTTGGCGCCGTACTGGTGGCGGCGCTGGCGGTGATGTGGCTGATCGTGGCCAAGCGCACGGTGCAGGGGGCTTATAAAGGAGAGCTGTTTGTCTCGCCGTGCATTGCGGGGTTACGGAAATAATCGGCAAAGATAGGTAAGGTTGTGGCCTGGATCGATATTCGACATTCCAATAACAGTATCCACGCCACTCAGGGACATGGAAGATGAGTCACCCTTCGCAGTTCACCTTGCTTCGCAAGCGGCGGTTCCTGCCGTTTTTCATCACGCAATCCCTCGGTGCCTTCAACGACAACATCTTCAAGCAGTCGCTGATCCTGGCCATTCTCTACAAGCTGAGCATCGAGGGTGACCGGTCGATCTGGGTCAACCTCTGTGCCTTGCTGTTCATCCTGCCGTTCTTCCTGTTTTCCGCCCTGGCCGGGCAGTTTGGCGAGAAGTTCGCCAAGGACTCGCTGATCCGCCTGATCAAACTGGGGGAGATCGCGATCATGGTGGTGGGGGCGGTGGGCTTCGCCTTCGATCACCTGTCGCTGATGCTGGTGGCCCTGTTCGCCATGGGCACCCACTCGGCGCTGTTCGGCCCAGTGAAGTATTCGATCCTGCCCCAGGCCTTGCGTGAAGAGGAATTGGTGGGAGGCAACGGCCTGGTGGAAATGGGTACGTTCCTGGCGATCCTGGCCGGCACTATCGGCGCTGGGGTCATGATGTCCTCGGAGCATTACGCGCCGATAGTCTCCAGCGCCATGATCGGTGTGGCGGTACTGGGCTACCTGGCCAGCCGCGCCATTCCCCGGGCTGCCGCGGCGACCCCGGAGATGCGCCTGAACTGGAATATCTTCAGCCAGTCCTGGGCCACCTTGCGCCTGGGGCTGGGGCAGACCCCGGCGGTGTCGCGCTCGATTGTCGGCAACTCCTGGTTCTGGTTCGTCGGCGCCATCTACCTGACCCAGATTCCGGCCTATGCCAAGGAATGGATGCACGGCGACGAGACCGTGGTAACCCTGATCCTGACGGTGTTCTCGGTGGGGATTGCCGTAGGTTCGATGCTGTGCGAGAAGCTGTCGGGGCGCAAAGTTGAGATCGGTCTGGTACCGTTCGGCTCCTTTGGCCTGACGGTGTTCGGCCTGCTGCTGTGGTGGCATTCCGGTGGTATCCCGGAAAGCGCCACGGGTCATGGCTGGATTGAAGTGCTGGGTTTTGCCCATGCCTGGTGGGTGCTGTTCGATGTCCTTGGCCTGGGGATCTTCGGTGGCTTCTATATAGTGCCGCTGTATGCCCTGATCCAGTCCCGTACCCCGGAAAACGAGCGGGCCCGGGTGATAGCCGCCAACAACATTCTCAATGCGCTGTTCATGGTGGTCTCGGCGATTGTCTCTATCGTGATGCTGAGCATGGTCCAGCTGACCATTCCCCACCTGTTCCTGGTGGTGTCGCTGCTCAACATTGCGGTCAACGTCTACATCTTCAAGGTGGTGCCCGAGTTCAGCATGCGTTTCATGATCTGGCTGCTCAGCCATTCCATGTACCGCGTCGAGCATCGCAATCTGGAGTTGATCCCTGATGAAGGTGCTGCCCTGCTGGTGTGCAACCACGTGTCTTTCGTCGATGCCTTGCTGATTGGCGGTGCGGTGCGTCGGCCGATTCGCTTCGTCATGTACTACAAGATCTACAACCTGCCGGTGTTGAACTTCATCTTCCGTACCGCTGGAACCATTCCCATCGCCGGTCGGCATGAAGACCTGCAGATCTATGAAAAAGCCTTCCAGCGCATTGCCCAGTACCTGCGCGATGGCGAGCTGGTGTGCATTTTTCCCGAGGGCAAGCTGACTGCCGATGGCCAGATCAACGAGTTCAAGGGCGGGCTGACACGGATTCTCGAGGAAACCCCGGTGCCGGTGATTCCCATGGCTCTGCAAGGCTTGTGGGGCAGCTTCTTCAGTCGCGATCCGAGCAAGGGTTTCTTCCACCGCTTCTGGTCGCGAGTGACCCTGGTGGCCGGGCCATCGGTGGCGGTGGACGCGGCCGAACCGGCGCAGTTGCAGGCCATGGTGGCGCAGTTGCGGGGCCCATGGCGCTAGCTGCCGGATACGAAAACGCCCGCACATTTGCGGGCGTTTTCATTTCTGCCTGGGCTTTTCAGCTGGCGCTGACTTTCAGGCCCACCAGGCCGGCGATGATCAGCGCCACGCTGACCAGGCGCACCAGAGCCATGGATTCGCCAAACAGGATGATGCCGGCGATCACCGTGCCGACGGCGCCGACTCCGGTCCAGATGGCATAGGCCGTGCCCAGGGGCAGTTCCTTCATCGCCAGGCCCAGCAGGCCGAGGCTGATGGCCATGGCAATGATGGTCAGGGCGGTGGGCAGCGGGCGGCTGAAGCCATCGGTGTATTTCAGGCCGACGGCCCAGCCCACTTCAAACAAACCGGCAAAAAACAGAATGATCCAGGACATGCCTACCTCATCGGTTGATGGGGTCGTCCCCGGAGTTGATCGCTCGAATGAGTCGCGAGGTCGTCCTCGCGATGCGCAGTATACTGCCCACTCTCACGTGGGCGAGTATTTTTTTCCTCAGTCATGGCCTCGCTGTATTTCCAGCTTTTGTTCGGCTGGATCTTCCATTCGCCGGAAATAGGTCGAGAGCAGGGCCCCGGAAATGTTGTGCCAGACGCTGAACAAGGCGCTGGGTACCGCCGCCAGTGGCGAGAAATGAGCGCTGGCCAGGGCCGCGCCCAGGCCGGAGTTCTGCATGCCGACTTCCAGGGCCAGGGATTTTCGTTGCGCCAGTGGCAGCTTGAACAGACGCCCCGTGAAGTAGCCCAGCAGGTAGCCGAAGCTGTTGTGCAGCATCACCACGGCCATGATCAGCAGGCCTGACTCGGCGATTTTCGCCTGGCTGGCGGCCACCACCGCGGTGACGATGATGACGATGCTCACCACGGAAACCAGCGGCAGTACTTCCACCGCGTGCTGCACCCGCTGGCCCAGCAGGCGCTGGGCCAGCACTCCCAGCACGATCGGTAGCAGCACCACTTGCAGGATCGACCAGAACAGCTCCATGAACGAGACCGGTAGCCAGGCCGAGGCCAGCAACCAGATCAGCGCCGGGGTCAGCAGTGGGGCCAGTAGAGTGGTAACCGCTGCAATGGCCACCGACAGCGCCAGGTCGCCGCGGGCCAGCCAGGTCATCACGTTGGAAGAGGTGCCGCTTGGGCAGCAGCCGACCAGGATCACCCCTACGGCGATTTCCGGCGGCAGGTGAAATGCCTGGCAGAGCACCCAGGCCACCCCGGGCATGATCACGAAATGGGCCACCACTCCCAGGGCCACGCGCCATGGGTGGCGGGCCACTTCGGCGAAATCTTCGAGTTTCAGGGTCAGGCCCATGCCGAACATCACCAGGCCCAGCAGCGGCACGATGGCGCCCTTGAGACCGACGAACCAGCCAGGCTGGAAGAATGCCAGGATGGCGAAGATCAGTACCCAGTAAGCGAAGGTGTTGCCGACAAAGCGGCTCAGTGCAGCCAGTGCGCGCATGACCTGTTCCTTATTATGTGAAAACGCCACCGAAGGCGGTGGCGTCTAGTGCGTAGCGGTTATCCGGGCAAGGCGTCAGATGCCCTGCGGAATCTCCTCGCCGCCCAGGGCTTCGAACAGCGCCGGCAGGAAGTCGCCGAAGGTCAGCATCATCAGGGTGAAGCTGGCATCCTGCTGGCCGAGGGCTTCATCACCGCCGTCCTGTTCCGCCTGATCCTGCAGCAGGTCTTCGAACTTCAGGCGCTTGACCACCATTTTGTCGTCGAGCATGAAGGACAGTTTGTCCTGCCAGGCCAGGGACAGTTGAGTGACCACCTTGCCGGTGCTCAGGTGCAGCTGGATTTCCTCGCCGGTCAGGTCCTGGCGCTTGCAACGCACGATGCCGCCGTCCTCGTGGGTGTCGCGTAGTTCGCACTCGTCGAGTACGAAGAAGTCGTCGGCGGCTTTCTGGGTCTTGACCCAGTCGGTCATGATCGCGGTGGGAGCGATCTTCACGGTCAGCGGGCGAACCGGCAGGGTGCCGAGGACTTCGCGCAGGGTGGAGAGCAGGTCTTCGGCGCGCTTCGGGCTGGCCGAGTTGACCAGGATCAGGCCCTGTTTCGGGGCAATGGCGGCGAAGGTCGAGGAGCGACGGATAAACGCACGGGGCAGGAAGGCCTGGATGATTTCATCCTTGATCTGGTCGCGTTCCTTCTTATAGACCTTGCGCATCTGTTCGGCTTCGATCTCTTCGACCTTTTCCTTCACCGCATCGCGCACCACGCTGCCAGGCAGGATGCGTTCCTCCTTGCGCGCGGCTACCAGCATGAAGTCCTGGCTGACGTGAACCAGCGGGGCGTCTTCACCTTTGCCGAAAGGGGCGACGAAACCGTAAGTGGTCAACTCCTGGCTTGCACAGGGGCGCGCCAGTTTGGTCGCCAGTGCAGTTTCCAGCGCCTCAGCATCAAAAGGCAGATCTTGGGTCAGGCGATAGATCAGCAGGTTTTTGAACCACATGGGGTGAATCTCTCCTTATACAAAGGAGGGCATTATTCTCTTCGCTGCTGCTCAGGCCAACCCTTCGCTAAGCCTTTGGAAGGCCTGAAAAAATTATTATAAAAAGTGCTTGCCAGAGTGGGGGCTGCTCCGTAGAATGCGCGCCACACCGAACGTGAAGGGTGATTAGCTCAGCTGGGAGAGCGTCTGCCTTACAAGCAGAATGTCGGCGGTTCGATCCCGTCATCACCCACC
>NZ_JBXALN010000007.1:0-346110 GCF_058799535.1 Pseudomonas sp. GW822-FHT06D10
GTTGAATCTCAAGGAGTTTTCCGTTTCGACTGCGCCGGAAGTGGGGCGAATTATAGACCTGTAGAATCTGCCGTCAAGGGTTAATTACGATTTTGTTGCAGAAGATGCTTTTTTAGCGATTAGGCGCGGAATCCGGCGCATTACAGGAGGAACACGCAGCAGCAACAACAGCCCCCCTATAGAAGCGTAGACCGACCACTCCTTCAGGTCCGCCCGGACAATCCATAGCATATGCAGCAGCCCCAGCCCCAGGATGAGATAAGCCAGGCGATGCAGCTTCTTCCAACGCGCGCCCAAGCGACGCTGGCTATAACGATTGGATGTCACAGCCAATAACAACAGAAAGAGGAACCCCAGGCTTCCGACAAAGATATAGGGGCGCTTGCGCAACTCAACTCCCAGCTGCGACCAGTCCAACCCCAAGACGAATACCCCATAAGCACTCAGGTGCAGCACTACATAAGCGAAGCACCACAACCCCAACTGTCGGCGCACAGCGATCCAGCCCGGCCACCCCGTGAGTTTTTGCAAAGGAGTCATGCCCAAGGTGATCAACAACAGCACCAGCGTGCCCAACCCCAGGCGATCAACCAGCACCTTGCCCGGGTCCGGCCCCAGGACCGAAGCCCAGGCTTCATACAGCCAATACAGCGGCCAGATAGCCGCAGCGATGAAGACGCCGATACGCCAGAACGAATAACGCATCAATAGTTCTTCCGCAGATCCATGCCGCTATATAAAGACGCGACTTCATCCGAGTAACCGTTGAACATCTGGGTTTCCCGCACATTGGGACTGAACAGACTGCTGGGTAGGCGCCGCTCCCGGGCCTGGGTCCAGCGCGGATGATCAACCGTTGGATTCACATTCGCGTAAAAACCATATTCGTTGGCCGCAATGCTCTGCCAGGTAGTCTTGGGCTGCTCGCTGACCAGGCTGATGCGCACAATCGACTTCACACTTTTGAAGCCATATTTCCAAGGCACTACAAGGCGAAGCGGCGCACCATTCTGGTTAGGCAGTTCACGCCCGTACATCCCCACCGCAAGAATCGCCAATGGATTCATCGCCTCATCAAGACGCAATCCCTCGACATAGGGCCAGTCGATCAAGGCAAAGCCGGAGCGCTGGCCCGGCATACTCTTGGGATCCTGCAACGTTTCAAAGCGAATGAACTTGGCGCTGCTGGTGGGCTCCACCTGCTTGAGCAAGGCAGAGATTGGAAAACCTATCCAGGGAATCACCATCGACCAGGCCTCTACGCAACGCAGTCGATAAATACGCTCCTCCAGCAAGTAGGGCTTCATGAAATCTTCCAGGGCGTAGCGGCCTGGCTTAGCCACCTCACCATCCACAACCACACTCCACGGCTGAGTCTTGAGCGCACCTGCGTTGGCCGCCGGGTCCCCCTTGTCAGTGCCGAATTCGTAGAAGTTGTTGTAGTGAGTCGCGTCCTTGAAAGGCGTGATCGCCTCATCCCTGACGGTTACTGCTTGCCACCGAGTGGTAGACAGCTTGTCGGAGAACCACGCGGGAGCCTGACCCGGCTCAACATCGGCATAACGCGACGCGTCCTGTGCTGCTGCCCATCGCGGCAAGCTGGCAAACGCCATGCCCGCAACCGCACCACTGAGCAGGCTGCGTCGAGAGAGGTAAAGAGATTCGGGCGTAACCTGCGACTCATTGCAGTCGGACGACTTGGGGAATTTGAATAACATGGCAACTCCGCAGTATTGGAGGACAGATGTACCAATAGACTGCGGAGTATGGGGGAAATTACATCACTCGACGCTTTTGCGACGACGCAGGTGCAACAGATACTGGATAGGGCCCGACGCCGCATAGGCGAGGAACACCAAAAGCAGAATGCGCGGCGGATCGCTGAACACCACTGCAAACACCAGTACCACCGCCAGGATCGCCACAAAAGGTACACGCCCTTTCAGGTCCAGGTCCTTGAAGCTGTTGTACTTGATGTTACTGACCATCAGCATGCCTGCGGCGGCCACCATCAACGCCACCAGGAACGACATCTTCGACCCCTGGATCCCGTAGTCGCTGAAGGCCCAGACGATACCAGCCACCACACCCGCCGCTGCCGGGCTGGCAAGGCCGATGAAATAACGCTTGTCGGCAGTACCGACTTGAGTATTGAAACGCGCCAGACGCAAGGCCGCGCCTGCCACATAGATGAAGGCGACCATCCAGCCGACCTTGCCCATATCACCCAGGGCCCAGCCAAAGGCCAACAACGCCGGCGCTACGCCGAATGCAACCATATCGGACAGTGAGTCGTATTCAGCGCCAAAAGCACTCTGTGTGTTGGTCATGCGGGCAACACGCCCATCCAGGCCATCGAGCACCATGGCCACGAAAATGGCGATCGCGGCAAAGGCAAAGTACTTGCTCGCCCCGGCCGCATCTCCGGCGCTCATTGCACTCTGGGCACTCATAGAGCTAATGATGGAATAGAACCCCGCGAACAGGTTCGCAGTGGTGAACAGATTCGGCAGAAGATAGATACCACGATGCCGGACTTTACGGCCTTCAGCGTCATGCCCTTCTTCGACATGCTCATCGATCGGTAGCAGGCTTTCGGCGTCAGAGGCCTGGTTTGGCTCTTCGGGACGTTCGCTCATGGACATTACCTTGCAACGGTGTGAAAAGTTTCGACAGATACCCAGGGCCGCGATTCGGCCACAAAGGATCCAGCTTTATACCAGAACCTATCCATGCAAACGAAAAAACGCGGCCTAGGCCGCGTTTTCCCTGACAAGACTCGAACTTAGTTCTTGGCTTTGTCGACGATTTTGTTGGCACCGATCCAAGGCATCATCGAGCGCAGTTGCTCGCCGATGATTTCGATACCGTGAGCGGCGTTGTTACGACGCTTGGCGGTCATCGATGGGTAGCCGGTAGCGCCCTCGCTGATGAACATCTTCGCGTATTCGCCGTCCTGGATGCGCTTCAGAGCATTGCGCATGGCCTGACGGGATTCGGCGTTGATGACTTCTGGACCAGTCACGTACTCGCCGTACTCAGCGTTGTTGGAGATCGAGTAGTTCATGTTGGCGATACCGCCTTCGTACATGAGGTCAACGATCAGCTTCAGTTCGTGCAGGCACTCGAAGTAGGCCATTTCTGGAGCGTAGCCAGCTTCAACCAGGGTTTCGAAACCGGCTTTGACCAGCTCGACGGTACCGCCACACAGAACAGCCTGCTCACCGAACAGGTCGGTTTCAGTCTCGTCCTTGAAGGTGGTTTCGATGATGCCGGTACGGCCGCCGCCCACGCCTGCGGCGTAGGACAGGGCAACGTTCTTGGCGTTGCCGGAAGCGTCCTGGTAGATCGCGATCAGGTCAGGAATACCACCGCCCTTGACGAACTCGGAACGTACGGTGTGGCCTGGAGCCTTCGGCGCGATCATGATCACGTCGAGGTCGGCACGAGGCACAACCTGGTTGTAGTGGATCGCGAAGCCGTGGGAGAAGGCCAGAGTGGCGCCCTTCTTGATGTTCGGCTCGATTTCGTTCTTGTACAGCTGGGACTGGAACTCGTCCGGGGTCAGGATCATGACCAGGTCGGCACCGGCAACGGCTGCAGCAACGTCGGTCACTTTCAGGCCGTGGGCTTCAGCCTTGGCAACGGTAGCCGAGCCTTTACGCAGGCCGACAGTCACGTCTACGCCGGAATCCTTCAGGTTGCATGCTTGAGCGTGGCCCTGGGAACCGTAGCCGATGATGGCAACTTTCTTACCCTGGATGATCGACAGGTCGCAGTCTTTATCGTAGAAAACTTTCATGAATTTCCCCTATATCAGGCCGTTCCGGCCATTCGCTAATTTGAGTTAGATGCTCAGTACTTTGTCGCCACGGGCAATCCCGGTGACACCACTGCGTACGGTTTCCAGAATCGATGCGGTGCCGATCGATTGAATAAAGCTGTCGAGCTTGTCGCTGGTACCGGTCAGTTGAACGGTATACACGCTGGCGCTGACATCAACGATCTGCCCACGGTAAATATCGGTGGTGCGCTTAACCTCGGCGCGCTGGGCGCCAGTGGCCTTGATCTTGACCAGCATCAGCTCACGCTCGATGTGCGCGCTTTCCGACAGGTCTACCAGCTTCACCACCTCAACCAGCTTGTTCAGGTTCTTGGTGATCTGCTCGATGATCTCGTCATGGCCAACGGTGGTCAGGGTCAGACGCGACAGAGTCGGGTCTTCAGTCGGCGCCACCGTCAGACTTTCGATGTTGTAGTTGCGTTGCGAGAACAGACCTACAACACGAGACAGAGCACCCGGTTCGTTTTCCAGAAGCAAGGAAATAATGTGCCGCATGATTAAGTACGCTCCGTCTTGCTCAGCCACATATCGCGCATGGAGCCGTCTTTGATCTGCATCGGATAGACGTGCTCGCTGGTGTCGACCTGAATATCGAGGAACACCAGGCGATCCTTCATGGCGAACGCTTCTTCCATCTTCGGCTTCAGATCCTTCAGATCCGTGATACGCATGCCCACGTGACCATAGGCTTCGACCAGCTTGACGAAGTCAGGCAGCGATTCCATGTAGGAGTGCGAATGACGGCTGCCGTAGCTCATGTCCTGCCACTGGCGCACCATCCCCAGCACACCATTGTTCAGGTTGATGATCTTGACCGGCAGATCGTACTGCAGGCAGGTCGACAGCTCCTGGATGTTCATCTGGATACTGCCTTCACCGGTGACGCAGGCGACATCATTATCCGGAAAGCTCAATTTCACGCCCATGGCCGCCGGGAAACCGAAGCCCATGGTGCCCAGGCCACCGGAGTTGATCCAGCGGTTGGGTTTGTTGAACCGGTAGTACTGCGCCGCGAACATCTGGTGCTGCCCCACGTCGGAGGTCACATAGGCATCGCCCTTGGTGACTTCGCACAGGGTTTCGATCACGGTCTGTGGCTTGATGATGCTGCCGTCGCCCTTGTCGTACGGGAAAAGGCCGCGATCGCCACGCCATTCCTCGATCTGCTTCCACCAACTGGCGACCGTCTCCTTGTTCGGGGTATCGCCGATTTCCTTGAGTGCCGCGACCATTTCGGTCAGGACGCTCTCCACTGGACCGACGATAGGCACATCGGCCTTGATGGTCTTGGAGATGGAAGCCGGGTCGATATCGACATGGATGATCTTGGCATTCGGGCAGAACTTCGGCGCACCGTTGATTACCCGGTCATCGAAGCGCGCGCCCACGGCCAGGATCACGTCGGCATGGTGCATGGTCAGGTTGGCGGTGTAGCTGCCGTGCATGCCGAGCATGCCCACGAACTGCCGGTCAGTGCCCGGATAGGCGCCCAGGCCCATCAAGGTATTGGTCACTGGCAGATTGAGCATCTTGGCCAGTTCGGTCAGCGGTGCGGAACCGCCGCCGAGAATCACGCCGCCGCCTGCATAAAGCACAGGGCGCTTGGCCGCCAGGAGCATTTCTGCCGCCTTGCGGATTTGCCCGGAGTGACCGCGAACAGCTGGGCTGTAGGAGCGCAGCTTGGCTTTCTTGGGGAAAACGTATTCGAACTTTTCAGCCGGGTTGGTCATGTCCTTGGGGATATCGACCACCACCGGACCAGGACGACCGGATTGCGCCAGGTAGAAGGCTTTCTTCATGACTTCCGGGATTTCCGAAGCGTGCTTGATCATGAAGCTGTGCTTCACGATCGGCCGGGAGATACCGATCATGTCGGTTTCCTGGAACGCGTCGGTGCCCACCATGGTGCTGGGCACCTGGCCGGAAATGATCACCATGGGAATCGAGTCCATATAGGCGGTGGCAATACCGGTAATGGCATTGGTCGCGCCCGGGCCGGAGGTCACCAGTACCACGCCGGCTTTACCGGTGGCACGGGCATAGCCGTCAGCCATATGGGTCGCCGCTTGTTCGTGACGAACCAGGATGTGGGTCACTTCCGGTTCTTTGAACAGGGCATCGTAAACATGAAGGAGAGCACCACCCGGGTACCCGTAGATATATTTGACGCCTTCGTCACGCAAAAAGCGGACGAGCATCTCACCGCCAGATAAAAGCTCCACGTTGTTCACCTCTAAAACGCCAGAATACCGCCCTCAAAAGGGAGCGGGTCTTAATAGGTTTACTTCTCAGCAGAGCATGAGCGACGGTGGTCGCCGACTACGTCAGCACTGACTGAGCAAGTATTGGGAGCGCCCCAAAGTGTTGCGGGGTTTTCCCACCCAGCGCGAGGTAACGCGTTGCGGGTGTAGCACTTCGGCGCGGATGTGCGCCTCATGATCTGCTGAGTGGGTCTGCTTCTGGCAGTCCCTCTACAGCGGACTTTGGATTCTTCTGTTTCGTCCTCTTCAAGTCAAGTCGTCTATGTGGTTAATTCGAACTAAGCGCATGAGAACGCAAGAAAAAACCCAAAAACGACTGCTGTCTGCGCTTCAATTGCGCAATCTTCAGCAAGCAACTCAGAAATGCGAACCCGGACTTTGGGCGAAACCCTATTGCCAGAGAGCCGAGAGGAACGTCATGCACTGCAACAACAGCAATGCACGGACAGACATGACCCCTCCGAAGTTGTCACCTCGGGAGAGCGAGACTGAAGTGGGCAGCATGGAGGGAGGCGACTGCCAGGTATACCTGGCAGTCGTGTTTCAGCGAGTAGCAACGATGAGCTGATCAAACTCTTTGAGCAGAACTCGCAACTGCTGGTCGCGCCCCTGCATCGGGCGAGTGGAGAACACCATCTCGGCCATTTCCTGAATACCTGACGCATTGGGCAGCGGCAAATCCTGCTCCAGAATCATCTTCATACGGGGCAGAAAGATCCACTGCAGCCATTGCTCGAATTCCAGAGTATCCACGGCAAAGGGCTGAGTGCTGGCCAGTGCCTCGGCGCTGGGCACAGCGTCGTCCCACAGGCCCTGCACACGCAACTCACGCTCGATCAGCAGCAACTGTTCGGCGATCCTGGGAAAGCGCCCATCCATCACAGCGAAACCCGAGCTTTCTGGCGCGCCTGCGCTGCACCTGCGGCATCACCCTGCTTCTCACGCGCCTGGGCAATCAGCTCCCACAGGCTTGCCTGGAGATCAGGGCGGCCGTTGGCAAAGCTCAGGCCACGGCGAGCGAACTGCTCGGCCTGGGGCGCATCCCCCTGGGCCATGCGTACCTGAGCCAGGCGATACAGCACCTGCGGCTCGCGTGGCGCAACACGCTGCGCTCGCTCGAGGCTGGAGGAAGCACCGTTCAAGTCACCACTGGACTGCTGTTGTTGCGCAGTGGTCAGCAACGCCAGCACCGGGCCATCCAGTTGCTCATCGGCCGACAGACCACCGGCCCGGGCCGAAGGGATGCCACTGGGCGTAGAAGGCATGTTGTAAGTGCCCTGGCTGATCGGTGCCGACTGATAACCGGAGCCGTCCACCGGCCCCGGGGTAATAGGCCCTGAAGTGACCGGCCCCGGAGTAATGGGCGAACTGCTGATCGGCGCCGAGGCCGTAGCGCCGCCGCCCGGAACCATTACCACTACGCCGGAATCTTCCGGAATCGCCTGTGCCTGAGCCTGCGCCGGGCGCTTGATGGTCGTCTGGCGAAAGCCTCCGGAAGCGGAAATCCGCTCGCTGTTGGACACGGCAGTGCCGGAATCCACGACGGGAATAGAGCCGCGCTGCACACTGGCGCAACCGTTGAGCAACGCCAGAGCTGTAATAGCTGGAACCCACCACTTGTTCACGTCAAACCCTCATCGCTTAGTTCATCCAGCCCTTGACCCAGTCCATCACCGAGTCGCCGCCTGCCGGGGTTTCTCCCCCACAGGAAGCACCGGGAGGCGGTTCGCTGCCGCGAATATACGGCATCTGCACAGCCCCCGGACAGTTGGCATCGGAGCCCTGCCCGGTACGCGAATCGACCCAGGCCTGAACCACGTTGTCCGGCTGCGGCATATCCAGCGGCAGCGGGTCGGCCTTGCGCATGAAACTGGTCCACACCTGCAAGGCACCGGTAGCACCGGTAAACGGCGTCTTGCCGTTATCGTCGCGACCCAGCCAGACCACGGCTAGCAGGTCCTGGCTGAAACCGGCGAACCAGCTGTCACGGGAATCGTTACTGGTACCGGTCTTGCCCGCCAACGCTAGAGTCTTGGGCAAAACGTTGTACACCGAGCTGCCGGTGCCTTCGCGCATCACCCGCTGCATTGCGCTTTGAATCAGATAGATCGAGCCGGCATCAAAGCGCTGCTGAATCTGGAACGGATAGCGCTTGAGCGGCTCGCCTTCCGCTGTCAACACGCTGCGAATCCCGCGCATCGGCGTATTGAAGCCGCCATTGGCCAGCGTCTGGTACATGGTCGCCACTTCCATCGGGCTCATGCCCCCTGCCCCCAGCAGCATCGATGGGAAGGCCGGGAACTCGCGGGTCACCCCCAGGCGCCCAAGGGTCTTCAGGACATTGGGCACACCCACTTCCAAGCCGAGCCGTGCGGTAGACAAGTTGTAGGAGTGAGCCAGGCCCTGGTACAGGAACACCGTACCGTGGGAGCGCCGGTCATAGTTCTGCGGCTTCCACACCTGGCCGTCTGCACCTTTTACCGAGAACGCCTCATCCGACAGCCAACTGGTCAGGGTGTACTGGCTGGGCTTTTCCAGGGCGGTCAGGTAGACCGCCGGCTTGATCAACGAGCCCACCGGGCGCACCGCATCCAAGGCCCGGTTGAAACCGGCAAAGCTGGCCTGACGACTGCCGATCATGGCCTGGACCTCACCGGTTTCCGGGTTGGTCACCACCATCGCCGCCTCGACGTCTTCCGAGCCCTTGCGCCCGGCCAGGCGCTTGAAGGTGTCGTTGACCGAGGCTTCGGCCTTCATCTGCAGGATCGGATCGAAACTGGTGAAGATCCGCAGGCCTTCTTCAGTCAAGTCTTCATCACGGTAGTCTTCACGCAACTGACGCTTGACCAGGTCGAGGAAACCGGGGAAGGAACTGTCCGCCAGGCTGCCGCGCTTGGTTACGCCCAGCGGCATCTTCTTCGCCGCCTCCACCTGTTCCGGGGTAGCTACGCCCTGCTGTGCCAGCAGATCGAGCACCAGGTTACGCCGCTCCAGGGCACGTTCCGGGTAGCGCCGCGGGTTGTAATAGGAAGGTCCTTTGACCATCCCGACCAACAGCGCCACCTGGTGCAACTTGAGTTCGGACAGGGGCTGGCTGAAGAAGAACTGGCTGGCCAGACCGAAACCGTGCACCGCACGCTGACCGTCCTGGCCGACGAAGACCTCGTTGAGGTAGGCCTCGAGAATTTCGCGCTTGTCGTAATGCAGCTCCAGCAACAACGCCATCATCGCTTCATTGAGCTTGCGCGACAGGCTGCGCTCGTTGGTCAGGAAGAAGTTTTTCACCAACTGCTGGGTCAGGGTACTACCGCCCTGGCGCATCTGGCCGGACGAAGTGTTGACCCAGATCGCACGGGCAATCGACTTGGGCGACACCCCGTGGTGTGAATAAAAGTCGCGGTCTTCCACCGCCACCAGCGTTTCCAGCAGATACGGCGGAACCTGATCGATCTTGATCAGGATCCGGTCTTCGAGGTTCTTCGGGTACAGGCCGCCGATCAGCAATGGCTCCAGGCGCACCACCGCGAGCTTGGCCCCCTTGCTGCCGGAAAGTTCCGCCACGTAATCACCGGAGAAGCGCACGCGCACCGGCTGAGCCTGCTCCAGCCCTTCATAGAACTGGAAGCCGCGGGTGTTTAGGTCCACGGTATTGCCATTGACCGAGGCTGCGCCCGGGCCGTTGGCGACACTTTCACGGCGATAGCCCAGAGCGTCGAGTTCCGTGAGGAAATCGTCCTTGCTGAGCTTTTGTCCGACGAACAGCTCAAGAGGGCGGGCGTAGACCTTGGCCGGAATGGTCCAGCGCTTGCCGGAGAACTTTTCCTGGACCACGGCATCGAGGTAAACCGCAAAGCCGGCGAGCACCACCAAACCGACCAGACTGAGCTTGAGGGCCCAGCCCAGCCAGGGGCGCAGGCCACCAGACGGCGTTTTTTTAGCAGAACGAGGGGATCGGGTACGAGTCATGGCGGCGGATTATACGCACTTTATTCATCGTCAACATGCGCCACCCGAGGTTTGCCTTAGTGCGCTCAGCGGCCATAATGACGCCCTCGATTTTCCCGACTCTGAAGGATCGCCTGTGAGCCAGTCACTGATCGCTGCCCTGCAAAACCCCGCCTTGTTTCCTCATCCCGTAGAAGGGTTTCAGGTCATCGAAACCCACATCTCCTGGGTTCTGCTCACCGGCCCCTTTGCCTATAAAGTGAAGAAGCCGGTCAATTTCGGCTTCCTCGACTTCACCAGCCTGGACGCCCGCGAGCACTTCTGCGGCGAAGAGCTGCGCCTGAACCAGCGCCTGACCGAGGACCTGTACCTGGAAGTCCTGCCGATCACCGGTAGCGCCGAAGCCCCGGTACTGGGCGGCGATGGTCCGGCTATCGAATACGTACTGAAAATGCGTCAGTTCCCGCAAAGCCAGTTGCTCAGCACCTTGCAGGCCAACAGCGAACTGACCACTGCGCACATCGATGAGATGGCCAGGCAGATCGCCCACTTCCACCTCAACGCGCCCAAGGTTCCAGCTGAGCATGAAGCCGGCACCCCGGAGAGTGTGATGGCTCCGGTGCGCCAGAACTTCGAGCAAATCCGCCCATTCCTCAGCGAGAAGGCCGATCTGCAACAACTTGAAGCCCTGCAAGCCTGGGCCGAAACCAGCTTCGAACGCCTCAAGCCTCTGCTGGCCCAACGCAAGAGCGAAGGTTTCATCCGTGAATGCCATGGCGATATCCACCTGGGCAACGCCACCCTGATCGACGGCAAGGTGGTGATTTTCGACTGCATCGAATTCAACGAACCGTTTCGTTTCACCGACGTCTACGCCGATACCGGCTTCCTCGCCATGGACCTGGAAGACCGCGGCCTGAAGAGCCTGGCGCGACGCTTCATCAGCCAGTACCTGGAACTGACCGGCGACTACCAGGGCCTGGAGCTGCTTAATTTCTACAAGGCCTACCGTGCCCTGGTACGCGCCAAGGTCAGCCTATTCAGCATGCCTGCCGATGCCACGCCGGTGCAGCGCGCCACCACCCTGCGCCAGTACCGCAACTACGCCAATCTGGCGGAGAGCTACAGCACCATTCCATCGCGTTTCCTGGCCATCACCTCAGGCATCTCGGCAGTCGGCAAGAGCAGCGTGGCCATGCGCCTGGTAGAGGCACTGGGCGCCGTTCGCCTGCGCTCCGACGTAGAGCGCAAGCGCCTGTTCGGCGAGCAACAGGTGCCCAACGACCCACACGCGGGCATCTATAGCAGCGAAGCCAGCAGCGCCACCTACGCGCGCCTGCATGAAATCGCCGAAACCATCCTGCGTGCCGGCTACCCGGTAGTGATCGACGCGACCTACCTCAAACGAGCCCAGCGCGATGCCGCGGCCAAAGTGGCCGAGGCCACTGGTACGCCCTGCCTGATCATCGACTGCAACGCCCCTGAGGCAGTGGTTGCCAGTTGGCTGGCCCAGCGCCAGGCCGATCAGAACGATCCATCCGACGCCACTCTGGAAGTGATTGCCAACCAGCAAGCCACTCGTGAAGCACTGACCGACGAAGAGCTGCTGCGCAGCAAGCGCATAGAAACCAACGAAAGCGGCAGCCTGGACGCCCTGGTTGCCAACATTCGCCAACGCCTCCCAGGCCTGTAAACGGTCATTTCAGCCGTGGAGTGGCAAAGACTTCACGGCTGAAAAATAGTGGCACTATACTGGCGTCATAAATCCAACACTGGTGACGTCGCCATGAGCCAACCGAAACTTCTCGACACTCCGCTTTACGCCCTGCTGCATAAAGACGACATCGTCGGCTTCAACCGCGAACGCCCGAAAGACCAACCCATCGACATGCGCGGCGGGGATTTCCGCGGCCTCGACCTGCGGGAACTGAACGCACAAGGCATCGATTTCACTGACGCCTACTTTCGCTCCGCGGACCTGCGCGGGCTGGACTTGAGAAACTCGTCCATGGAAGGCGCCAGCCTCGCCCATGCACAGATTTCCGGCGCCTACTTTCCGGTGGAACTGAGCGCCGACGAGATTCTCATGTCGGTCAATTTCGGCACCCGCCTGCGTTACCGCACTCGCTGACCCCCGCCACCCGTCTTTGTCCGGCGCTCTGTTCAGCGCCGGACCTGGTCCGCTTTCTCGCCTGCACCCCGCCTTTCGCATGGCCTGCCCCCTTCCCTTCGAGCTTCACCGCTGCTCCCTTAGAAGCATTTGCGCCAAACCCGACCAAAGAACAGCGCGTTTTCTACTGAGCGCTACACTCCTCAGAGGCTGCCCACTCACCATTCGGCCATCGCCAGGAGGCTTAATGAATGATGAACTGCAACACCTGAAGAACCTTGGCAAGACATCGGCACAATGGCTGCATGCAGTGGGCATCCATAGCGCTTCCGACTTGCGCCGCCTGGGCGCGGTGGACGCCTACCGGGCCGTGCGGACCCGTGGTTTTCGTGCGTCGAAAGTCTTGCTCTATGCCATTGAAGGCGCCCTGATGGACATGCACTGGAACGACCTTCCCGCCGAACGCAAAGAGGCGTTGAACAAGCAACTGGACGCCATTTCCTCTCGTCACAAAAACTGACTGGCAGAGCCAAATGTATCTAATGGGGGAGCAGCCGGCTTACGCCGACGCCTTGATCAACAGACTGCAGAGCATTCCGCCGCAATTGCTGGACGGGCTTGCGCCCAGCGGCCCGACGTTGGAGCTTGGCCCCATCGCTGAGCTGTCCAGCGTATTGCCCGGCGACCAGTTGTTCCTGCTGGCAAGTGGCGTGATCCAGGCCAGTGTCGAAGAGCGGCCACTGTTCTACCTGCATGAAGGCGACCTGGTGGGGCTGCGGCGCGGCATCGAACTCCCGCAGTGGCAACTGCACTGCGATACGCCGCTGCAACTGATTCCCTATCTGAGGACTGAAGTGTTTCGACACATCCAGGCCGACGTACAACGCTCGGAACTGCTCGTACAGTACCTGATCGGCCAGACCGCCCTGCTGTCCGATGCCATTGCCCGTCTCAAGCCGCCAGAGTTGCGCAGCAGCAACGGTTTCAAGCGCGTGGAGGCGGGCGAAAGGCTGATTACCCAGGGGGATGAGGCAGATCATGTGTTTGTAATACTCGAAGGCCATGCACAGGCCTTCGTCGACGGACACAAGGTCGGCGACGTCCCCAAGGACGAGATTTTCGGCGCCATGGCAGTGTTCACCGGAGAAAAACGCAGTGCCAGCGTGATCGCCAGCGAACCCAGCACCATCATGCTGATTCCCAAGGACCAGTTTCTCAGCCTGACCCAGAGCAATCCGCGCATTGCCCACAGCCTGATCGAAAGCATGGCGCGCCGCATCGACCTGTTGAACAAGGAAGTGACCCGGCTCATGACCTTGAACAACCCGAACTGACCCCGGATTCCAGGCAGATCCAAACGGACGTTTGGCAAAATATGCAGAAATCTGAAAAGCCTTGTTGACTTCGAAATGAGAATCGTTATGATTATCACAACTGATCGCGAGATCAGTCGATAACCTGGAAGACCAGTGGTTCGGACTCTCAGATTATCTCCTCATCAGGCTAATCACGGTTATTTGACCCGGCTCTTGCCGGGTCTTTTTTTGCCCGCAGAAAAGCCCTCCGATCAGGGCCTCAGTTGCGCGCAATAGTCCTTGGCGGACTGGGGCGGTGTGTACCAGACGTAGTCGGCCGATGCCGCGGCAACCTGTTGCCCCTGCTCCGCCAGAATCAACACCACCACCTCCTGGCCTCGGTCCAGATCGGCAAGATGCAGGGGCACGCCAAGATCCTTGCGACCGTGAAACGCCCCGGCCAGCAACAGGGCCGGAGCCGGAGCCGCCAGCAGCTGTTCAGCCATGCGTCGGTCCCGTTGCTGCTGCACCGCCCGCATTGCCGGCACCTGGCTCTCCGGCAGCAAGCCACAGTGCGATTCGCGGATTTGCCCGGCCAATGCCTCGATCACCGACGGTGCGTTGCTCCGTGTGCCGGTCAGGACGGGCGCCCGTGCATAAATGGCACGCACCTCCTGGCGATCCAGATTGGCAGCGAGCAAGGGATAGGGCTGACGCAGGGCAAAACCCACCAGCGGGCCGTAGAGGCTCCAATCCCAGCCTGATTGCCAGGCCAACCTGCCGGGTAGGTCATCAGGCAAACGCCCCCCATCAATGGAGCGTTTTACCCCATCGACTTCTGGCTGCTGATCCGGGTTGAGCATTTCCAGCAACAGGCTGCCCTGTGGCCGCTCCCGGGCCATGGAGCGCAAGAGCCAGAGTTGCAGGGCATGATGATCGGGATTGTCATGCTGCTCGCCAATGATCACTCGGGGGGCCCGTGCCAGGCGCCCTACCAGTTCGACAGGGGTCAGCGCCTTGGCACTGCGCAGCTCAATGATACTGCCGGGCGCCGAAGCCACCGGCGGCGGCAGGATCCCCGGCATGCTGTGACAGGCGGCCAGCAGCATGGCCAGCAACAATGGCAATACGCGCATCAGGTCTCTCCGGGCTTCGCCTCAGCGGGCGATGATCAACGGGTGCCCGCGTTCGGGATGCTCCTGCACCAGAACTTCCAGGCCGAACACCGCCTTCAGGGGCTCAGGCCGCAGTACCGCGGTCGGTGTTCCCAATGAATGCGGGCGGCCGCCTTCAAGCAACAAGACCCGGTCACAATAACGCGCAGCCAGATTCAGGTCATGCAGGATGACCAGCACCGCCGCGCCGCGGTCGGCGAAGGCTCGAATGGCCTGCAAGGTGACGTGCTGGTGCAAGGGGTCTAGTGCAGAAGTCGGCTCATCCAGCAGCAGGTTGTGCCCTGGCTGGCCCGGCCACAGTTGCGCCAGGACCCGCGCCAGATGCACCCGCTGGCGCTCGCCGCCGGACAGCGCGAGATAGCTGCGCCCCGACAGGTGCGCCACATCGGCAGCATTCAAAGCAGCGTTGACGATTTCCTCGTCACGCACGCGCCCGGTCTGATGGGGCAAACGCCCCAGCGCCACCACCTCCTCCACACGAAAGGCGAAATCCAGGCTCGAAGCCTGGGGCAGCACTGCCAGGCGCTGCGCACGCTCGGCGCCCGACCAATGAGCCAGTTCCTGATCATCCAGCAGCACCTGCCCCTGATGAGCCGCCAGTTCACCACTCAAGCCCCCCAAGAGGCTGCTTTTACCTGCACCGTTCGGGCCGAGGACTCCCAGCACCTCGCCCGGCAGCAACTGCAGGTCGATGCCAGCCAGGACGTCTTTGCCGCCGCGCCGCACATGCAGGTTCTCGACTCGCAGCATCAGGCACGCCCTCGCAACAACAGGTACAGAAAGAATGGCGCACCGATAAAGGCCGTGACGATACCGATGGGCAACTCGGCAGGCGCCAGCGCCAGGCGCGCCACCAGGTCAGCCAACAGCAGCAGGCTGGCTCCGGCCAGGATCGAGGCCGGGAGCAAGGTTCGGTGATCCGGACCGGACAACAGGCGCACCAGATGCGGCACCACCAGGCCGACAAAACCGATCATTCCCGCCGCCGCCACGGCAGCGCCCACACCCAGCGCGGTGCAGAACACCAGCTCGCGCTTGAGGCCTTCGACATCGATGCCAAGGTGCTTGGCCTCGGACTCGCCCAACAGCAGTGCATTCAACGCCTTGGCCCGGCGCGGCAGCCACAGCGCAACCGCGGCGGTCACCAGCAGCAAGGGCCACAAGCGCTGGTAACTGGCACCATTCAGGCTGCCCAGGTTCCAGAAAGTCAGAGTGCGCAACGTGGCATCGTCCGCCAGATAGGTGAACAACCCCACCGCCGAACTGGCCAGCGCCGTCAGGGCAATCCCCGCCAGCAGCATGGTTGCCACATGGGTCTGCCCGTTGCGCCGCCCCAGGCGATACACCAGCGCCGTCACCCCCAGGCCGCCAAGGAAGGCACACAGGGAGAGCAAATAAGGGCCGACAGCCTCTGGCAGGCCGCCGAACATCGAGCCGCCAACAATGGCGATGGCCGCACCCAATGCTGCACCACTGGAAACCCCCACCAACCCCGGGTCCGCCAGGGGGTTGCGAAACAGCCCCTGCATGGCGACCCCGGACAGCGCCAGAACTCCGCCGACCGCAAGACCGAGCAGAGTCCGGGGCAAGCGAATCTGTCCCAGGATCAGTTCCGCCTGCTCCAGACCCTGCCCGTCGATCGGCAATCCAAGCAGGCGCAAGGCGGCACGCAAGGTATCAAACAAGGGCAGGCTGACAGGGCCCAGGGCCAGGGACAGCCAGATCGCCACAAGACACAGGACACCCAGCCCGATAAACAGTGTTCGAGGCTTGACCAGACGACTCATTGGGCCGGCTTGGCCTGGGGATAAAAGGCGCTGGAGAGGCGTTTCAGGCTATCAGGCAAGCGAGGGCCCAGGCCTCCCACCAGCAAGGTCGGGTCCAGTTCCACCACCCGCCCGGCCTTGGCCGCCGGTGTGGATGCCAGCACCGGGTTCTCCTTGAACAGTGCGGCACGAGCGGCATCGCCGGTCAGGCTGCGATCGGAGAACACCAGCACATCCGGATTCAAGCCCGCCAGGGATTCGACCGAGAACGGCTTATAGCCGGTATGAGTCGCCAGGTTGCGCCCACCGGCCTGTTGCAATAGCCAATTCGCGGCGGTGTCCTTGCCGGCGATCAGGGGTTTGCCGCCGGCATGCCCGAGCAACAACAGCACCCCGGGCGCCGCGTGCTGCGCTTGAGCCTGGGCGAGCCAGGCCTGCTGCTGCCCAAGTTGTTGCTGATAGCCCTGGAACAGTTGCCTGGCCTGCTCTTCTCGGCCCAGCAATAGCCCCAGGTGCTGCAGGGTAGCTTGCAAGGTCGGCAAGTCGGCCTGGGCGGAAAACAGTTCGACCTTGACCCCGGCACTGCGGATCTGCGAAAGCACTGGCGGCGGCCCCATCTCCTCGGTACCCACCAGAATCTGCGGCCGCAGGCTGAGAATGCCTTCGGCCGACAACTGACGCTGATAGCCGATGCTCGACAGCGCCTTGAGCGACTCCGGGTGCTGGCTGGTGGTATCGACGCCCACCAGCTTGGACTCGGCCCCCAGAGCCGTTATCCACTCGGACAAGGCCCCACCGGCACTGACCCAACGCTGCGGCAACTCATCAGCGGTGGCCCACTGGCTCACCAGCAATCCGGCACAGAACGCAATGGCGCAGGCACTCAGGCGCATAAGAACATTTCCTTCATTAAAGTGGGGGCCCGCGCAGCTGCTGTCCATGTGACATGCCGGACAGGCCGGGCATCGAAAGGAACAAGCGTCCCGTAACGGGCGGGGCGGCCATTTGATAATTGTTTTCATTTAGCCGTCAAGCGCCGACATGTTTCATCCTGCAGCCGGAAAGAAACTGTGACAGCCTGGACGCAGAGCCTTCGGACCAAGAGGATAGCCATGAAATTTCTTTGCGCCGGCAACGATCTGCCCGAAGCCGGCAGCCGGGGCTTCCAGCTCGCGGGGCTGAAGCTGTTCGCCGTGCGGCGCGAGCAGCGAGCCTATGTCTATGCCAATCGCTGCCCGCACCGGGGAGTGGCGCTGGAGTGGCAGGCTGACCAGTTCCTCGACCCCAGCGCCAGCCTGATCCAGTGCGCCACCCATGGCGCCCTGTTTCTGATCGAGAGCGGAGAGTGCGTGGCCGGACCTTGCGCCGGCCAGTTCCTGGAGAGCATCGACTGCCATGAAGACAGCCAGGGGATCTGGGTGGACCTCTAATCCCCGAGCAACACCTCAAGACGTCGGTCGATGCACACTTGCTCGGCCGTCAGGCACACACCATAGGCCAGCACCTCAACCCCCGCCGCGCGGGCTTCGCGCAGGGCAGCGGCGTAACCCGGATCGATCTCCTGCGCCGGCCGCACCGCGTCGATGCCCGAAAGGTTGACGCAATACAGCTGAACCGCCCGCACGCCCTCCCGGGCCAGGCTCGCCAGTTCCCGCAGATGCTTGGCGCCGCGCTGGGTCACGGCATCGGGAAACGCTGCCACCGGTGTGCCATCGAAGCCCAGGGTGACGCTTTTGACCTCGACGTACGCCGGACCGTCCGGGTAATCCAGGCGAAAATCGATGCGGCTGTTCTCTTGCCCGTAAGGCACCTCGCGCTTGAGCCCGGTGAAGCCGTTCAACTCGCTGATAAGCCCCGAGCGCAAGGCTTCTTCCACCAGCCCGTTGGCCCGCCCGGTGTTGACGCAGGCCAGGCGGCCTTGAGGGGTTTCGCTGATTTCCCAGGTGCCCGGCAACTTGCGCTTGGGGTCATTGGAGCGGCTGAACCACACCTGCCCGCCCTCGACCATGCAATTGAGCATCGAGCCGGTATTGGGGCAATGGATGGTCAACAGCTCGCCGGTGGTGGTTTCGATGTCCGCCAGGAAGCGCTTGTAACGACGCAGCAGACGCCCCTCTTCCAGGGGAGGATCGAAGCGCATCAGGCGTGCCAGCTCTGCAGGCCACGGGCGATACGCTCAACCGCCTCCTGCAGGCGTTCCAGGCTCTGGGTATAGGCAAAGCGCACATGATGGCCAGCCTGATGCCGGCCGAAGTCCAGGCCAGGGGTAAAGGCCAGGTGCTCGGTTTCCAGGAAGTGCCGGCAAAAGGCGAAGGCATCACCGCCGAAGGCGCTGATGTCCGCGTACAAGTAGAACGCCCCTTCAGGTTCCACAGCGATGCCGAAGCCCAACTCACGCAAGGCTGGCAGCAGGAAATCCCGGCGGCGCCCGAACTCGGCGCGGCGCTCCTCGAGGATTTCCAGGGTCTGCGGCTCGAAGCACGCCAGCGCAGCATACTGGGCCATGCTCGGCGCACTGATATAGAGGTTCTGTGCCAGCTTTTCCAGTTCACCCACGGCTGCCGGCGGAGCTACCAGCCAGCCCAGGCGCCAGCCGGTCATGCCGAAATATTTGGAGAAACTATTCAGGACGAAAGCGCTGTCATCCACCTCCAGAACGCTGGCGGCATCGGTGCCATAGGTCAGGCCATGGTAGATCTCGTCCACCACCAGATGCCCGTTGCGAGCCTTGATCGCGGTGGACAACCCCGCCAACTCGTCCCGGCTCAGGACCGTGCCGGTGGGGTTCGCCGGCGAGGCCACCAGGGCGCCCACGCTGTCCTGATCCCAATAGCGCTCCACCAGGTCCGGCGTCAGTTGGTAACGCACATCCGGCCCCACCGGGACCAACTGCGCAGCGCCTTCCACCAGACGCAGAAAATGCCGGTTGCACGGATAACCCGGGTCCGCCAGCAGCCAGTGCTTGCCCGGGTCCACCAGCAGGCTGCTGGTCAACAGCAGGGCACCGGAACCACCGGGGGTGATCATGATCCGCTCGGGATCGATGTCCAGGCCGTAACGCTGCTGATAGAAGCCGGAAATCGCCCCTCGCAGCTCGGGAATTCCGCGGGCTGCGGTGTAGCGCGTCTTGCCGGCGCTCAGCGCGGCCTGCCCGGCCTTGATGATCGGCTCGGCGGTGGTGAAGTCCGGTTCGCCGATTTCCAGGTGAATCACATCATGCCCGGCGGCTTGCAGCTCATTGGCGCGGGCCAGCAAGGCCATGACATGGAAAGGTTCGATAGCGCGACTACGCGCACTGTAGGGCTGAGCCATTAGCCTTCCTTCATTGATTCGAGGGGGGAGCAAAGGACCGATTCTACCCATCTGATCAAGCCCGGGAGAACCCAGGCGGATCCGAGCGGTCTGTTGCTTGCGCCAACTGGCGCCAACACAACCCGCAGACTTGACTAAAATCAATGATTGAACGAACCGATCAGCAAGCCATGTCAGACTTTTCCCATATCCATGGACGAAGCAAGACATAGGCTCGACAACCGGGAGTAGCGCGCTCTGGTTTGATCTGGTAAGTTCGCCCGCTTGCAGCCGCAGGGCCGGCAAGTGTCGGAGATGGAGCAATCCTGCGCAATGGATTACAAGAGTAGAGGCGGTCCATTCATGCCCACCCAAGCAAAGCAACAGATTCAATCGATCAGCGGTTTTGAACCTTACGTTGAAACTGCGGGCGAAGAGTACATGGGCAAGCCCATGCGCGAGCACTTCACCAAGATCCTGAACAAGTGGAAACAGGACTTGATGCAGGAAGTCGACCGCACTGTTGATCACATGAAAGACGAAGCGGCCAACTTCCCCGACCCGGCTGACCGTGCCAGCCAGGAAGAAGAGTTCAGCCTCGAACTGCGGGCCCGCGATCGCGAGCGCAAGTTGATCAAGAAGATCGACAAGACCCTGCAACTGATCGAAGACGAAGAATACGGCTGGTGCGAATCCTGCGGCGTCGAGATCGGCATCCGCCGGCTGGAAGCCCGCCCAACCGCCGATATGTGCGTCGACTGCAAGACACTGGCGGAAATCAAGGAAAAACAGGTCGGCAAATAATCGCCGGCTGGAACCTGAAACGGAGCGTACCCACGCTCCGTTTTCGTTTCTACCTTCCCTGCAAGAGCAAGCCCACTCGCCAAAGCGATCCCCCGGCACCATCGTCACCCCGGGGCCAGACGAAGTAACATCCGCTCCATGACTGCCTCCACCTCTTCCTCGTACATCGGGCGCTTCGCCCCCACTCCCAGCGGCTATCTGCATTTCGGCTCTCTGGTTGCCGCGCTTGCCTCCTATCTCGATGCCCGCGCCGTCGGCGGCCGCTGGCTGCTACGCATGGAGGACCTTGACCCGCCCCGGGAAGAGCCCGGTGCCCAGGCGGCCATTCTCAAGGCACTGGAAAGCTACGGTTTCGAATGGGATGGGCAGATGATCCGCCAGAGCGATCGCCACGACGCCTATGGCGAAGTCCTCAATCGCCTGTTCCAGCAGGGCCTGGCCTATGCCTGCACCTGTTCGCGCAAACAGCTGGAGCCCTACCATGGCATTTACCCGGGACTGTGCCGCAACCTCGGCCACGCCCAGGACGACGCCGCGATCCGCCTGCGGGTACCCGAACTGGAGTATCGCTTCGTCGACCGGGTCCAGGGCGAATACCGCCAGCACCTGGGTCGGGAAGTGGGGGACTTCGTGATCCGCCGCCGCGACGGTCTCTACGCTTACCAACTGGCCGTGGTGCTCGACGATGCCTGGCAAGGCATCACTGATATCGTGCGCGGCGCCGACCTGCTGGATTCCACACCGCGCCAGCTGTACCTGCAGGAACTGCTGGGCCTTTCCCTGCCCCGCTACTTGCATGTACCGCTGATCACCCAGCCGGACGGGCACAAACTGGGCAAGTCCTACCGCTCGCCCCCG
This sequence comes from Pseudomonas sp. GW822-FHT06D10, assembly GCF_058799535.1. NCBI lineage: Bacteria > Pseudomonadati > Pseudomonadota > Gammaproteobacteria > Pseudomonadales > Pseudomonadaceae > Pseudomonas > Pseudomonas sp. GW822-FHT06D10. The sequence goes on from NZ_JBXALN010000007.1 coordinate 21,350, forward strand.
CTGACCGAGGATCAGGCCCCGCCCCTGCTGCTGCGCGCCCTGCGGGCACTGGGCCAGAAGCCACCGGCCGACCTCGATGGCGCCAGCGTCGCGCAGATAATGGCCTGGGGCATGGCCCACTGGGATGCCGCCTTGATTCCACGCACACTGAGCGTGCCGGAAGCGCAATTAAGCTGACGCCACTTGCAGCTTGGCGCCCATCCGTTACCATCGCCGCACGTTTTCGGGCACGCACACAATAAAGAGAGGCCGAGATGTACATCTATCGCTTGGTCCTGCTCCTGGTAGTGGGGATCTATCTGTTCTCCCCCGCCATCATGGATTGGTGGATCGATGCTACTGGCGCCTGGTATCGCCCGTATCTGCTCTGGCTGATTCTGATCGTCGTGACCTTCATCCTGCAGAGCCAAAAAGATGCCGATGAGCTTTAGCCTGACCCAGATGATCCTGATCAGCGCCGCCTACCTGGCGGTGCTGTTCGGCGTTGCCTGGATCAGTGAGCGCGGGATGATCCCTCGTTCGATCATTCGCCACCCGCTGACCTACACCCTGTCACTCGGGGTCTATGCCAGTGCCTGGGCGTTCTACGGCACGGTCGGCCTGGCCTACCAGTACGGCTATGGCTTCCTGTCCAGCTACCTGGGGGTTTCCGGGGCCTTCCTGCTGGCACCGGTACTGCTCTACCCGATCCTGAAAATCACCCGCACCTACCAGCTGTCATCCCTGGCCGACCTGTTCGCCTTCCGTTTTCGCAGTACCTGGGCCGGTGCGCTGACCACGATCTTCATGCTGATCGGCGTACTGCCATTACTGGCGCTGCAGATCCAGGCCGTGGCCGACTCCATTGGCATTCTCACCCACGAGCCGGTGCAACATCGGGTGGCGCTGAGCTTTTGCGCGCTGATCACCTTGTTCACGATCTTCTTCGGCTCGCGGCATATCGCCACCCGGGAAAAACATGAAGGCCTGGTGTTCGCCATTGCCTTCGAATCGGTGATCAAGCTGATCGCCATTGGCGGTGTCGGCCTGTACGCGCTGTACGGGGTATTCGACGGCCCGCAGCAACTGGAACTCTGGCTGTTGCAGAACCAGACTGCCCTTGCCGCACTGCATACACCCCTTCAGGAAGGCCCGTGGCGCACCCTGCTACTGGTGTTCTTCGCCTCGGCGATCGTCATGCCGCACATGTACCACATGACCTTTACCGAGAACCTCAACCCTCGCGCCCTGGTCAGCGCCAGTTGGGGGCTGCCGCTGTTCCTGCTGCTGATGAGCCTGGCAGTGCCGCTGATTCTCTGGGCCGGCCTCAAGCTCGGCGCTACCACCAACCCGGAATACTTCACCCTGGGCATCGGCATCGCCGCCAACAGCCCGGCCCTGGCTCTGCTGGCCTATGTCGGCGGGCTGTCGGCCGCCAGCGGCCTGATCATCGTCACCACCCTGGCGCTCTCGGGGATGGCCCTGAACCACCTGGTGCTGCCGCTCTACCAGCCACCGGCGGAGGGCAACATCTACCGCTGGCTGAAGTGGACCCGCCGCGCCCTGATCGTCGCCATTATCATGGCCGGCTACGCCTTCTACCTGCTGCTGGGCGCCGAGCAGGACCTGGCCAACCTGGGGATCGTGGCCTTCGTCGCCACCCTGCAATTTCTTCCGGGCGTGCTGTCGGTACTATACTGGCCAACCGCCAACCGCCGGGGCTTCATCGCCGGCCTGCTGGCGGGGATCCTGGTGTGGCTGGTGACCATGCTGCTGCCGTTGATCGGCAACCTGCAGGGTTTCTACATCCCGCTGCTGAACATGATCTACGTCCTGGACGACACCAGTTGGCATATGGCGGCCATCGCCTCGCTGGCGGCCAACGTCCTGATGTTCACCCTGATCTCGCTGTTCACCAATGCCAGCACCGAGGAGGCCAGCGCCGCCGAAGCCTGTGCCGTGGACAACGTGCGCCGTCCGCAGCGCCGGGAACTGCACGCCGCCTCGCCCCAGGAGTTCGCCACCCAACTGGCCAAGCCGCTGGGGGCCAAGGCAGCCCAGAAGGAAGTGGAGCAGGCCCTGCGTGATCTGTATCTGCCCTTTGACGAACGCCGACCTTACGCCCTGCGGCGCCTGCGCGACCGCATCGAAGCCAACCTGTCCGGGTTGATGGGCCCCAGCGTCGCCCAGGACATGGTGGAAACCTTCCTGCCCTACAAGGCCGGTGGAGAAAACTACGTCACCGAGGACATCCACTTCATCGAAAGCCGGCTGGAGGACTACCACTCACGCCTCACTGGCCTGGCCGCCGAGCTCGATGCCCTGCGCCGCTATCACCGGCAAACCCTGCAAGAGCTGCCGATGGGGGTCTGCTCCCTGGCCAAGGACCAGGAGATCCTCATGTGGAACAAGGCCATGGAGGAGCTCACCGGCATACCTGCCCAGCACGTGGTGGGCTCGCGCCTGAGCACCATTACCAACCCGTGGAAGGACCTGCTGCAGGGCTTTATCAACCTGCCGGACGAACACTTGCACAAACAGCACCTGGCCCTCGATGGCCAGACCCGCTGGCTGAACCTGCACAAGGCCGCCATCGATGAGCCTCTGGCCCCAGGCAACAGCGGCCTGGTACTACTGGTGGAAGACCTGACCGAAACCCAGACCCTGGAAGACAAGCTGGTGCACTCCGAACGCCTGGCCAGCATCGGGCGCCTGGCGGCCGGGGTGGCCCATGAGATCGGCAACCCGATTACCGGCATCGCCTGCCTGGCGCAGAACCTGCGCGAAGAACGGGAAGAGGACGGCGAACTGACGGAAATCAGCGAGCAGATCCTCGAACAGACCAAACGCATCTCGCGCATCGTCCAGTCGCTGATGAGCTTCGCCCACGCCGGCAGCCATCAGCACAACGACGAGGCGGTGTGCCTGGCCGAAGTGGCCCAGGACGCCATTGGCCTGCTGGCGTTGAACCGGCGCAATTTCGAGGTGCAGTTCTTCAACCTGTGCGATCCCGACCACTGGGTCGACGGTGATCCCCAGCGCCTTGCCCAGGTACTGATCAACCTCCTTTCCAACGCCCGCGACGCCTCCCCTCCTGGCTGCGCGGTACGCGTCAAGAGCGAGGCTTTCGAGCACACGGTCGACCTGATCGTGGAGGACGAAGGCAGCGGCATTCCGAAGAACATCATGGACCGATTGTTCGAACCGTTTTTCACCACCAAGGACCCTGGGGAAGGCACCGGTCTGGGCCTTGCACTGGTCTATTCCATCGTTGAAGAGCATTATGGACAAATCACCATCGACAGCCCGGCCGATCCTCAAAGCCAACGCGGCACCCGTATCCGGGTGACTTTACCGCGTCATGTCGAAGCGACGTCCGCTGTGAACTGAGACCGTCGAGAGAATTGAATCAATGCCGCATATTCTGATCGTCGAAGACGAAACCATTATCCGCTCCGCCCTGCGCCGCCTGCTGGAACGCAACCAGTACCAGGTCAGCGAAGCCGGCTCAGTGCAGGAGGCACAGGAACGCTTCAGCATTCCCACTTTCGATCTGATCGTCAGTGACTTGCGCCTGCCAGGCGCCCCGGGCACCGAATTGATCAAGCTCGGCCAGGGCACTCCGGTGCTGATCATGACCAGCTACGCCAGCCTGCGCTCGGCCGTGGACTCGATGAAAATGGGCGCGGTGGACTACATCGCCAAGCCGTTCGATCACGATGAAATGCTCCAAGCCGTGGCGCGGATCCTGCGGGATCGGCAAAGCGCCGAAAATGCCCCGCCAGACCGTCCGGCCGCCAAGGCTGGCGCCACTGCGGAGCGGGCCGGTGCGGGCAACAACAATGGCGAAATCGGCATCATCGGCTCCTGCGCTCCCATGCAGGATCTGTACAGCAAGATCCGCAAAGTGGCGCCCACTGACTCCAATGTACTGATTCAGGGTGAATCCGGTACCGGCAAGGAACTGGTGGCCCGAGCCCTGCACAACCTGTCCAAGCGTGCCAAGGCACCGATGATTTCGGTGAACTGCGCAGCCATTCCGGAAACCCTGATCGAGTCCGAACTGTTCGGCCACGAGAAAGGTGCGTTCACCGGTGCCAGCGCCGGCCGTGCTGGCCTGGTAGAAGCTGCGGACGGCGGCACCCTGTTCCTCGACGAGATTGGCGAGCTACCGCTGGAGGCGCAGGCGCGATTGCTGCGAGTACTGCAGGAAGGCGAGATTCGCCGTGTCGGCTCGGTGCAGTCACAGAAAGTCGATGTGCGCCTGATTGCAGCCACTCACCGCGACCTGAAAAGCCTGTCGAAAATAGGCCAGTTCCGTGAAGACCTGTACTACCGCCTGCACGTGATTGCCCTGAAACTGCCGGCCCTGCGTGAGCGCGGTGCAGACGTCAATGAAATTGCCAATGCCTTTCTGGCCCGCCAGAGCGCACGCGTCGGCCGCACGGACCTTAAGTTCGCCGCCGATGCAGAACAGGCCATCCGCCATTACTCCTGGCCGGGGAACGTGCGCGAACTGGAGAACGCTGTCGAGCGTGCGGTCATTCTGTGCGAAAGCCCGGAAATCTCGGCCGACCTGCTGGGCATCGACATCGAACTGAGCGACCTGGAAGACGATGACTTCGTCGGCCTGCCCCCACAAGCGGGTAACACCAGCCACGAACCGACCGAAGACCTGTCCCTGGAGGACTACTTCCAGCACTTCGTCCTCGAACACCAGGACCACATGACCGAGACCGAGCTGGCACGCAAACTGGGCGTCAGCCGCAAGTGCCTGTGGGAACGTCGTCAGCGCCTGGGCATCCCACGGCGCAAGAGTGGGGTCGCCAGCGAAAGCTGAACTACGGCTGACGAAAACGCGGGTAACACTCGCTTTTGTGAAAAAAACTGTTACCTGCTCCATCGCACGTAACAGGAACCGGGGCTAAAGGTAACGAAGCCCCGGTTTTTTTTGCCCTGAAAAACACCCAACGGCACGCCTAACCCCTTGTTTTACTGGGGATCGCAAAAGTTGGCACGGCACCTGCTATATGTTTGGTACAAGAACAATAACAAGCAATGCACAAGACAATAAAAATAAGACGAATCGACTCACGCATAATAAAAACAACACGGCGGAGGCGCAGCTAACTGATTCTTTTGGAGAGGCGTTGTATTTGGGGCTTGCCCCACAACCAGGCCGAGAACAACAAAAACTGCCCTAAGGCAGAGCCTGAACTGGTTGGATCGAAAGGTCATTGCAACTCAGCGATCAAAGCAATCCGTTTGCTCTTGGCTCCCGATTGGGAGGGTCATCCTGGGTAAACCAGATGACAAGGGCGTTTAACAAAAACAAGAAGCCCGAAACCAATAATAAAAATAGAGCACGCAACTATTCTGGGGGAGCTTCGGCTCCCCTTGTGGTTTCCGGAATTCGTGTTTTCACTCACCCGCCCCCATCCAACCTCGCCAAACCGCAGTTCAGCGCCAGCCTGTACAAGTCGCGGCAGCTTCCTACACCATCCTCCGACTAAATGCTAGAATCCCCGCCCATCATGCGGCCACTCTTCGTTTTGGCCGAATATTCCTTCAAACAGTGCATCCCATGCTGAAGAAGCTGTTCCAGTCATTCCGTTCTCCCTTGCGTCGTACGCAACATAAACGCAGCACGCCTGAAGTGCTCAATAGCAGCCAGCATTCGCTGCAACGTGCCCAGTTCAGCCGGTATGCGGTGAATATCGTCGAACGCCTGCAGAACGCCGGCTACCAGGCCTACCTGGTGGGTGGCTGCGTGCGCGACATGCTGCTCAATATCACCCCCAAGGACTTCGACGTCGCCACCAGCGCCACGCCGGAACAGGTCAAGGCCGAGTTCCGTAACGCGCGCATCATTGGCCGGCGTTTCAAGCTGGTGCACATCCACTTCGGTCGCGAAATCATCGAAGTTGCGACTTTCCGCGCCAATCACCCGCAAAACGAAGACGACGAGGACAGTAACCAGTCATCGCGCAACGAAAGCGGGCGGATCCTGCGGGACAACGTCTATGGCACCCTGGAAGAGGACGCGCAACGTCGCGACTTCACCATCAATGCCCTGTACTACGATCCGGTCAGCGAGCGCATTCTCGATTACGCCAATGGCGTACACGACATTCGCAACAACCTGATCCGCCTGATCGGCGATCCTCGCCAGCGTTATCAGGAAGACCCCGTACGTATGCTTCGGGCAGTACGCTTTGCAGCAAAACTGAACTTCGGCATCGAGAAACACACCGCCGCCCCCATTCGCGAACTGGCACCGATGCTGCGGGAAATCCCCTCGGCGCGCCTGTTCGAAGAAGTGCTCAAATTGTTCCTCTCCGGCTACGCGGCGGACACCTTCGAAATGCTGGTGGACCTGCAACTGTTCGACCCGTTGTTCCCGGCCAGCGCCGAAGCCCTGGAGTACAACCCGACCTACACCCATACGCTGATCAGCGAAGCCTTGGTCAACACCGACCTGCGGATCAAGCAGAACAAGCCGGTGACCCCAGCCTTCCTGTTCGCCGCCCTGCTCTGGCCAGCCCTGCCGGCCCGAGTGCTGCGCCTGCAGGAGCGTGGCATGCCGCCGATTCCGGCCATGCAGGAAGCCGCCCACGAGCTGATCGCCGAACAGTGCCAGCGCATCGCTATTCCCAAGCGCTTCACCATGCCGATCCGCGAAATCTGGGATATGCAGGAACGCCTGCCACGGCGCAGCGGCAAGCGCGCCGACCAGTTGCTGGACAATCCGCGCTTCCGCGCTGGCTACGACTTCCTGCTGCTGCGCGAAAGCGCCGGCGAGCAGACCGATGGCCTGGGGGAATGGTGGACCGACTATCAGGACGCCAATGACGCCGAACGCCGCGACATGATCCGCGACCTCAGCGGCAAGGAAGACGCCAGTGGCGCGCCACGCAAGCGCCGGCGCAGCAGCGGTGCCAAGCGCAAGCGCAGCAGCGGCGCATCGGGCGAGTAATAGATGGAACGCATCTATATCGGCATGGGTAGCAACCTGGCAGCCCCTGAAGCACAACTGCGCAGTGCCATCGAGGCCCTCGCGCAGTTGCCCGAAAGCCGCCTGCACGGCGTATCGGCCTTCTACCAGAGCGACTCATTGCTCCCAGGCCAGCCACGCTATACCAACGCCGTCGCGGCGCTGGACAGCGCGCTGGCGCCGCTAGCCCTGCTGGACGCCTTGCAGGCCATCGAAAACCAGCAAGGCCGCGAGCGAAATGAGCGCTGGGGCCCACGTACCCTGGATCTGGACATCCTGTTGTTCGGCGATCGACTGATCGACGAACCCCGCCTCAAAGTCCCCCATTACCACATGCAGGCACGCCCCTTCGTGCTCTACCCGTTGGCGGAACTGGCCCCTGCCGACCTGCAACTGGCTGACGGCCGCACCCTGCACGAACTGCTCGCTGCCTGCCCATTTGTCGGCCTGGAACGCCTGGCCTGACCGCTGAAACGCATCAGTAACGGCGGTAACACTGGCAGCGTAACAATGCGGTAACACATCTAATTGACTTCCCGAGTTCTCCTCACGACTATAGGCGTCCCGTTGCCGCCATCACGGCGCTAAAGGGCGCAATTCAAGTGAGGTCGGTTCGCGGCGAGCCCGGGAAACGCCAGGCAGGGGCAGTTGTGCAACGGCGGTGGCACCCGCTGGCATGGCACCTCTTCTGGGCACAGAATGATGGGCCCGACGCCACAGGCGCGACTCCCGCAAGCCCGTTCAAATCGCTTGGAACCAGGCTGTATAAGCACGACAAAAGACCGTGCGCCTGAATAACGAAGAATCACGCGCGTTACTCGCAGTAGTTTCCAAAGCGCCTGAAATGAGGACCCCTTTCATGCCAGACATCACTCTGACCACCCTGCAAAGCCTCAAGCAGAAAGGTGAGAAAATCACCATGCTGACCTGCTACGACGCCACCTTCGCCCACACCTGCTGCGAGGCGGGAGTCGAAGTCCTGCTGGTAGGCGACTCCCTGGGCATGGTGCTGCAAGGACACGACAGCACACTGCCCGTCAGCACCGCTGACATGGCCTATCACGTCGCGGCGGTCAAACGCGGCAACAACGGGGCACTGATCTTGGCCGACCTGCCATTCATGTCCTACGCCACCACTGAACAGGCCCTGAGCAGCTCGGCCCAGCTGATGCAGGCCGGCGCCCATATGCTCAAGATCGAAGGCGCAGCCTGGCTGACCGAGCCGGTGCGCCTGCTGAACGAGCGTGGAGTGCCGGTCTGCGTGCACATGGGGCTGACGCCACAAACCGTGAACGTTCTGGGCGGCTACAAGGTCCAGGGCCGCAATGAAAGCCAGGCGCGGCAGATGCGTGCCGATGCCATCGCCCTGGAGCAGGCCGGCGCGGCAATGCTGCTGCTGGAGTGCGTGCCCAGCGAGCTGGCGGCGGAAATCACCCAGGCGGTGAAGATCCCGGTAATAGGTATCGGTGCCGGCAATGCTACCGACGGCCAGGTCCTGGTGCTCCACGACATGCTGGGGCTGTCCCTCAGTGGTCGCTCGCCGAAGTTCGTGAAGAACTTCATGGCAGGCAAGGACAGTATCCAGGCCGCCTTGAGCGCCTATGTCGAAGAAGTCAAAGCCGTCACCTTCCCTGGCGCCGAACACGGGTTCTCTGCATGAATACAGTCAAAACCGTGCGCGAATTGCGCGCCGCGGTCGCCCGCGCGCGCAGTGAGGGCAAGCGGATCGGCTTCGTGCCCACCATGGGCAACCTGCACAGTGGCCACGCCGCCCTGGTGGCCAAAGCCGCCCAGCGGGTGGACTTCGTGGTCGCCAGCATCTTCGTCAACCCACTGCAGTTCGGTGCCGGCGAAGACCTGGACAAGTACCCACGCACCCTCGCCGCCGACCAGGAAAAATTGCTGGAAGCCGGTTGCCACCTGCTGTTTGCCCCCAGCGTCGAAGAAATGTACCCCGACGGCATGGCCGGGCAGACCCGGGTCAGCGTTCCCCAGCTGTCCGAAGGCCTGTGCGGCGCCAGCCGTCCCGGGCATTTCGAAGGCGTGGCTACAGTGGTCAGCAAGCTGTTCAACATGGTCCAGCCCGATCTCGCGGTGTTTGGCCAGAAGGACTACCAGCAGTTGGCAGTGATTCGGGCCCTGGTGCACGACCTGAACATGCCGATCCAGATCATCGGTGAGCCAACGGTACGTGCCGCCGACGGCCTCGCCCTGTCGTCGCGCAACGGCTACCTGAGCGAAGAGCAGCGCGCTATCGCCCCGGTGCTGTACCGCAGCCTGAGCCAGATTGCCCAGGCCATCAGGAACGGCGAACGCGACTATCCCAAGCTTGTGGCCGAACAACAGCAGCAGCTTGAAGCCGCCGGTCTGCGTCGTGACTACCTGGAAATCCGCCAGGCACAGAACCTGCGTCCAGCCACCGCGCAAGACCGTGAACTGGTGATTCTTGTGGCAGCCTATCTGGGCGCGACACGGTTGATCGACAACCTGCACCTGGACCTCGACACACCGGCATGAACGCCCGATTGCCCGAACTCCAACCTTCGGGCAAACTGCCGCCGGCTGGGGCCTGCAGCCCATGACTGCGGGCCCCGTTCAAGGATCCGCCCCAGGGAACACCCCATGTACACCATCATGTTCAAGGCCAAGGTCGGTGATCGAGCGACCCTCTGTACCTATGCTCCCTGCAGTGAAGCCGAACCGCTCGGTTTCAAGCCGCGCATGCTGCACATGGCCCCTGGCAATGAGCAGAGCCTTACCAGCCCTGCGATTGCGGATCAGGTCGCCTGACGCTTCCCCCTATTTCTACCCATTGAAATCCCGAATCCAGACCAGGCAGGCCCGCTGAGTACAAAATAGTACTGGCCACCAGTCGGACAAAGCCAAGACAGAACAGCACGCCGGGGTTACTGTTATCCCCCCGAGTGATTAAACGTATCAGCACAGGGCCGGCCCAACGGGTCCTTGAGACCGCGCAGGACGTTCCGGGCTTTTCAGTGTCCAAAAGGCAGTTCAAGCAAAAGGAAAACCGCAGCGATGGCGTACTACCGCACTCCTCATGACGTTACCGCTCTGCCCGCCTGGCAAGCGTTGAAAGACCACCGCCAAGCCATGCAGGATTTCAGCATGCGCGAGGCGTTCAATGCCGATCCGCAGCGCTTCAGCCAATTCACCCTGAGCAGTTGCGGGCTGTTTCTCGACTATTCGAAGAACCTGATCACCAGCGAAACCCGCGACCTGCTGGTGAACCTGGCCAAGGAAGTCGGCCTCTCAGACGCCATCAAGTCCATGATCACCGGCGAACTGATCAACGCTTCCGAAGGCCGCCCAGCCTTGCACACCGCACTGCGCCGCCCGGTGGGCGACAAGCTGTCGGTGAACGGTGTCAACGTGATGCCCGAAGTGCACAAGGTACTGAACCAGATCACCGAGCTGGTGGGCCGCATCCACGACGGCCTGTGGCGCGGCTACACCGAGAAGCCCATCACCGACGTGGTGAACATCGGCATCGGCGGCTCCTTCCTCGGCCCGGAGCTGGTTTCCGAAGCGCTGTTGTCCTATGCCCAGAAAGGCGTGCGCTGCCATTACCTGGCGAACATCGATGGCAGCGAGTTCCATGAGCTTTCTGCGAAAATCCGTGCAGAAACTACGCTATTCATCGTTTCCTCCAAGTCTTTCAATACCCTCGAAACCCTGAAGAACGCCCAGGCAGCACGGGCCTGGTACCTGGCCCAGGGCGGCTCGGAGGCCGAACTGCACCGCCACTTCATCGCCGTGTCGAGCAACAATGCGGCGGCAGTGGCCTTCGGCATTCGCGAAGAGAACATCTTCCCGATGTGGGACTGGGTCGGCGGGCGCTACTCGCTGTGGTCCGCCATCGGCCTGCCGATCGCCCTGGCCATCGGCATGTCCAACTTCAAGGAGCTGCTGTCCGGTGCCTACACCATGGACCAGCACTTCCAGAGCGCGCCGTTCGAACAGAACATGCCCGTGCTGCTGGCCCTGCTCGGCGTGTGGTACGGCAACTTCTGGGGCGCGCAGAGCCACGCGATCCTGCCGTACGACCACTACCTGCGCAACATCACCAAGCACTTGCAACAATTGGACATGGAATCCAACGGCAAGAGCGTGCGCCAGGACGGCACCCCGGTGGCCACCGATACCGGCCCGGTGATCTGGGGCGGCGTGGGCTGCAACGGCCAGCATGCCTACCACCAGTTGCTGCACCAGGGCACCCAATTGATTCCGGCCGACTTCATCGTGCCGATCGTCAGCTTCAACCCGGTGGCCGACCACCATCAATGGCTGTACGCCAACTGCCTGTCCCAGAGCCAGGCACTGATGCTGGGCAAGACCCGCGCCGAAGCCGAGAGCGAACTGCGCGAGAAAGGCCTGAGCGAAGCCGAAATCGCGAAGCTGGCACCGCACAAGGTGATTCCCGGCAACCGTCCGAGCAACACCCTGGTGGTGGAGCGCATCAGCCCGCGACGCCTTGGCGCACTGGTGGCGCTGTATGAACACAAGGTCTTCGTGCAAAGCGTGGTCTGGGGCATCAACGCCTTCGACCAGTGGGGCGTGGAGCTGGGCAAGGAGCTGGGCAAAGGCGTCTACAACCGCCTGGTCGGCAGCGACGAAACCCTGGCCGACGACGCATCGACCCAAGGCCTGATCAACTACTTCCGCGGCCGTCACCGCGGCTGATCGACCCTGTCACCCCAGGAGCCGGCCACACCGGCTCCTGTCCGGGCCCCGGCCCTTCCCCACTTGAACCTTCCCGGCACTTGTGCGCACCCTTATGACTTGTCGCAAAACAAGAATAAGGAACCGTCATGTTCGATATCAGCACTTTTCCGAAAGCCGATGCCGTCCGCCGGGCGGCACAAATGAGCCAGGACGACTACCACCACCTCTACCGCCAGTCCATTGAGCAGCCGGACCAGTTCTGGGCCGAGCAGGCCAGGCGCTTCCTGCACTGGAGCAGCCCCTGGGACAGCGTCCACAGCCACGACATGCGCACCGGCGAGGCCAACTGGTTTCGCGGTGGCCAACTCAACGTCAGCTACAACTGCATCGACCGTCATCTGGAAAAACGCGGCAATCAGGCGGCGATCATCTGGGAAGGTGACAACCCGGCAGACTCCCAGCGCATCACCTACCAAGAACTCCACGACCGGGTCTGCCGCCTGGCCAACGTGCTGAAAAGCCGTGGCGTGAAGAAGGGCGACCGGGTGTGCATCTACATGCCGATGATTCCCGAAGTGGCCTACGCCATGCTCGCCTGCACCCGGATCGGCGCGGTGCATTCGGTGGTGTTCGGCGGTTTTTCGCCGGAGGCCCTGCGCGACCGCATTCTCAACGCCGACTGCCGCACCGTGATCACCGCCGATGAAGGCGTGCGCGGCGGCAAACTGATTCCGCTGAAGAGCAACGTCGACAAGGCCCTGCTCAGTTGCCCGGATGTCAGCAGCGTGCTGGTGGTCGAACGCACCCGCAACCCGGTGAACTGGCTGCCAGATCGCGACATTTCCTATGAACAGGCCGTGGCTGGCGCCAGCAACCAATGCGCCCCCGAGCCGATGGACGCCGAAGACCCGCTGTTCATCCTCTATACCTCCGGCAGCACCGGCAAACCCAAGGGCGTGCTGCACACCACCGGCGGCTACCTGCTACAGGCCGCCATGACCTTCAAGTACGTGCTGGACTACCGCGACGGCGAAGTCTTCTGGTGCACCGCCGACGTCGGCTGGGTCACCGGCCACAGCTACATCCTCTACGGCCCCCTGGCCAACGGCGCGACCACGCTGATCTTCGAAGGCGTGCCCAACTACCCCAGCACCTCGCGTTTCTGGGAGGTGGTGGACAAGCATCAGGTGAACATCTTCTACACCGCGCCCACCGCTCTGCGTGCCCTGATGCGCGAAGGCAGCGCCCCGCTACAGAACACCTCCCGCGCCAGCCTGCGCTTGCTCGGCAGCGTCGGCGAGCCGATCAACCCGGAAGCCTGGGAGTGGTATTTCAACGTGGTCGGCGAACAACGCTGCCCGATTGTCGATACCTGGTGGCAGACCGAAACCGGCGGCATCATGCTCAGCCCCCTGGTCAGCGCCCGGCAGATCAAGCCCGGATGCGCCTCGACCCCGATGTTCGGCGTACAACCGGTGCTGCTGGACGACCAGGGCAAGGAAATCCATGGGGCAGGCAGCGGCATCCTGGCAATCAAGGCCAGTTGGCCGGCGCAGATCCGTAGCGTCTATGGCGATCCCAAGCGCATGGTCGAAACCTATTTCGCTCCCTACCCCGGCTATTACTTCACCGGTGATGGTGCCCGGCGCGACGAGGATGGCAGCTACTGGATCACCGGGCGCATCGACGACGTGATCAACGTTTCCGGGCACCGCATCGGCACCGCCGAAGTGGAAAGCGCCCTGGTGCTGCACGACAGCATCGCCGAAGCGGCGGTGGTCGGTTACCCCCATGATCTCAAGGGCCAGGGAATCTATGCCTTCGTCACACCGATGCAGGGCGTCGAGCCCGACGAGGCACTGAAGAAGGAACTGCTGGCCCTGGTCAGCCGCGAGATCGGCAGTTTCGCCAAGCCGGAGCTGATCCAGTGGGCTCCGGCCCTGCCGAAAACTCGCTCGGGCAAGATCATGCGGCGTATCCTGCGCAAGATCGCCTGCAACGAACTGGATACCCTGGGTGACACTTCGACCCTGGCGGACCCCAGCGTGGTGGACGGCCTGATCGACAAACGCCTGAACGTTTGAAACCGGCGCGGCATCCGCCGCGCTTCTTTTTTAAATAGCCACACCGAGCTGTCATGGAATTCATTCGCAGCCGCATCGAAAGCCAGGTCATGAGCCTGTCCGGCCTGTCTCTGGGCCAACTCGACCTGGAACATCCCAAAGGTGACCCCGGCCTGTTCGGGCCGGGGTCCGTCAGTTGGCAGGTGCACGCCGACTTCAGCAGCATGCTGATCGGCGGCATCAGCGCCCTGTTGATGCAGGCCCTGCATCCTCTGGCCTTGGCCGGCGTCTGGGATCACTCGAACTTTCGCCAGGACATGATCGGCCGCCTGCGCCGCACCGGGCAGTTCATCTCCGGCACCACCTTCGGCTCCCGCCAGGACGCCGAATGGCTGATCGACAAGGTACGCAGCATTCACTTGCACATAGTCGGCACCGCCCCCGATGGCCGCCCCTATGCCGCCAGCGACCCCGATCTGCTGACCTGGGTTCACGTGGCTGAGGTCAGCAGTTTTCTTGCCGCGCACTTGCGTTACCTCAACCCTCATCTTTCCGGGGCTGACCAGGATCGCTACTACGACGAGATCGCCCTGATCGCCGAACGCCTGGGAGCCCGGGACGTGCCGCGCTCGCGGCGCGCCGTGGCCGACTACCTGCAGGCCATGCGCCCCCAACTGCTCTGCGACCAGCGCAGCCGGGAAGTCCTGCGCCTGCTGCTGGCTGCCCCAGCCCCCAGCCGCCTGGCCAAACCCTTCGGTTCGTTGATGATGCAGGCCGGCATCGACCTGCTGCCGGACTGGGCCAGCGCCATGCTCGAGGTCAATCAGAACCCGCTGCAACGCCAACTGATTCGTGCCAGCGTCAAGCGCAGCACGCCGATGCTGCGCTGGGCGGTACGGGACAGTTCCGTGCACCGGGCGAAACGACGCATGGGCCTGTAAAAACCGACCGTTCAAGCACAACCCGACCGGCCGGTTCGCGATTGGCCGGCTCCCGGGGTTGTGTGCAACCATGATTTCGCCAATTTCCAGTGCCTGTGCCGCCCGGCCAACACCCGCACCACGCCACAGGTCCCTGCCACCGAACACAAGGACCCGATCATGCAAGACGTCGTAATCGTTGCCGCCACCCGCACCGCCGTGGGCAGTTTCCAGGGCTCCCTGGCGAACATTCCCGCCGTTGACCTGGGCGCCGCGGTCATCCGCCAATTGCTGGCCCAGACCGGCATCGACCCGGCCCAGGTCGACGAAGTGCTCATGGGCCAGGTGCTCACCGCCGGCGCCGGGCAGAACCCCGCCCGCCAGGCCGCGATCAAGGCCGGCCTGCCCCACGCCGTGCCCGCCATGACCCTGAACAAGGTCTGCGGCTCCGGCCTCAAGGCCCTGCACCTGGGCGCCCAGGCCATCCGCTGCGGCGATGCCGAGGTGATCATCGCCGGCGGCCAGGAAAACATGAGCCTGTCCAACTACGTGCTGCCCGGCGCCCGCACCGGCCTGCGCATGGGCCACAGCCAGATGATCGACTCCATGATCAGCGACGGCCTGTGGGATGCCTTCAACGACTACCACATGGGCATCACCGCCGAGAACCTGGTGGAGAAATACGGCATCAGCCGTGAAGCCCAGGACGCCTTCGCCGCCGCTTCCCAACACAAAGCCGCAGCAGCCATCGAGGCCGGGCGCTTTGTCGACGAGATCACCCCGATCCAGATTCCCCAGCGCAAGGGCGAGCCGCTGACCTTCGCCACCGACGAGCAGCCACGCCCCGGCACCACCGCCGAAGCCCTGGCCAAGCTCAAGCCGGCGTTCAAGAAAGACGGCAGCGTCACCGCCGGCAACGCCTCGGCGCTGAACGACGGCGCCGCCGCGGTGATGCTGATGAGCGCCAGCAAGGCCCGGGCCCTGGGCCTGCCGGTGCTGGCAAAAATTGCCGCCTACGCCAACGCCGGCGTCGACCCGGCGATCATGGGCATCGGCCCGGTCTCGGCCACTCGCCGCTGCCTGGACAAGGCCGGCTGGACCCTGGACCAGCTGGACCTGATCGAAGCCAACGAAGCCTTCGCCGCGCAGTCGCTGTCGGTGGCCAAGGAGCTGGAATGGGACGCCAGCAAGGTCAACGTCAACGGCGGTGCGATCGCCATCGGCCACCCGATTGGTGCATCGGGCTGCCGGGTGCTGGTGACCCTGCTGCATGAAATGATCAAGCGTGATGCCAAAAAGGGCCTGGCGACCCTGTGCATCGGCGGCGGCCAGGGCGTGGCCCTGGCGATCGAGCGCTAACCTCCACGCAAAACCGCCCTCCTTGTAGGAGCTGGCTTGCCAGCGAAGGTGCCCGTGAGAGCGCCTTCGCCAGCAAGCTGGCTCCTACAACGGACGGGACGCTGGTAAACTGCCGCGCCTCACTCCTCAGCTCCAAGGCGCTCCGCATGTCCTCCTTGAATCAGGCGCTGCGCGCCGCTCTCGATCACCGCCAGGACCTGCTCGCCGAGCTGCATCAGCAAGGCACCGACTGCTATCGCCTGTTCCACGGCAGCCAGGAAGGTGCCGGCGGCCTGACCATCGACCGCTATGGCCCGCAATTGCTGGTACAGAGCTTTCACCAGACGCTGGAACGCGACGCCCTGCTGCAACTGCACGCCAGCATCAATCAGCATCTGAACCTGTCGACCCTGCTGGTCTACAACGACCGCTCCCGGGGCAACTCGCGGATCGACCGCGAAGACTCGGTGTACCGCGCCGAAGAGGCCGCCCTGGAGGACCTGGTTGGCCACGAATGGGGCCTGAATTACCGCGTGCGTGGACGCCACGCCGGGCAGGACCCGCTATTGTTTCTCGACCTGCGCAACGCCCGTGGCTGGGTCAAGCAGCACAGCGCGGGTAAAAGCGTGCTCAACCTCTTCGCCTACACCTGTGGCGTAGGCCTCAGCGCCGCAGCTGGCGGCGCGCGCGAGGTATGCAACCTGGACTTCGCCGAGGGCAACCTCGCCGTCGGACGGGAGAACGGCCAGCTCAACCCGCAATTGCCACAGATGCAGTTCGTGCAGTCGGACTATTTCCCGGCCATCCGCCAACTGGCGGGCCTGCCCATCAGCCAGCGCCGCGGGCAGAAACTGCCCAGCTATCCGCGCCTTGAACAGCGCCAGTACGACCTGGTACTGCTGGATCCGCCAGCCTGGGCCAAAAGCGCCTTCGGCACGGTCGACCTGCTGCGTGACTACCAGAGCCTGCTCAAGCCGGCACTGCTGGCCACCGCCGAAGACGGCGTGCTGATC
Organism: Pseudomonas sp. GW822-FHT06D10; assembly: GCF_058799535.1. Classification (NCBI taxonomy): domain Bacteria; kingdom Pseudomonadati; phylum Pseudomonadota; class Gammaproteobacteria; order Pseudomonadales; family Pseudomonadaceae; genus Pseudomonas; species Pseudomonas sp. GW822-FHT06D10. The sequence goes on from NZ_JBXALN010000007.1 coordinate 38,340, forward strand.
TGCTGCAACAACCTGGCCAAGGTCTCAATGCCGGACTGGCGTGAACAAGTACTGCGCTGCGCCGAGAAGGCCGGGCGTCCGGTTCGCGACTGCCAGGTCCTGGCGCCCGCCGCGGACTTCCCCTCCCAAGACGGGCAACCCCCACTGAAAACCTTGATCCTGCAACTTTGACCAAGAGCAGGAAATCTGAACAATCCTGAAGACTGGAGTGGTTTCGGAACCGTAAACGCGTGCCATACTCCAAGGCACTTCCGATTCAGATAGATGAAGCCTCGCATGACCAAAGGATTGATTCGCGCTCTTTGCGCCTTGTTGACCGCTCTCGCCCTTTACAGTCTGCTGGGCTTTCTGATTCTGCCGGGCATTGCCTTGCGGGTGGCCAACCAGCAATTGGCCAACTACGCCACCACCCCAGCCCATATCCAGCGCATCGAGCTCAATCCCTTCAGCCTGGAGCTGACCCTCTGGGGCCTGAGCATCGGTGAACCGGGCAAGGAGCAGATCGCCTTCGATCGCCTCTACGCCAATCTGCAATTGGACAGCCTGTGGAAACGTGCGCTGCACCTGGCGGATGTCGAGCTGGACCAGCCCAAGACCGAAATCCTCTTCGACAAGGAAGGCAAGCTCAACCTCCTGGCCCTGTTCAAGCTGCCGGCCAGCGAACCGACCCCAAGCGACCCCAACGCAAAACCCTTCCCGGTACGCATCGAACGCATCAAGCTGGCCGGCGGCTACCTGCATTTCCAGGACCTGCGCCCCAGCGAACCCATCGAATTCCTCTACAACAAGCTCGATTTTGAGTTGAAGAACCTCAGTACCCTGCCGGACGACAGCGCCGACATGACGCTGGTCGCCAGCGGCCCCGAGGGCGGGCAGATCGACTGGAGCGGCAACTTCAGCGTGACGCCGCTGACCTCCGAAGGCACCTTGAAAGTCACCGACGGCAAGATGAAAGCCTGGTGGCCCTATGTGCGCGATGCGGTGCCGCTGGTGCTGGAAGACGGCGTGGTCAACCTCAGTACCCACTACAAATTCAGCCTGGCCAAGGAAACCGAGCTGCTGCTGGACAACACCTCCATCAGCGTCGCGCCCTTTGCCATCAAGGCCCCGGACGGTCGCCCACTGGCGCGTCTGGAGCGCCTGGACGTCAGCGAAACCACAGTCGACCTGGCCAAGCAGCACGTGATTGTCGGCAAGGTCCGCAGCCAAAAGCTCGAAACCTGGGCCGCCCTTGAAGCCGATGGCCAGTTGGACTGGCAAAAGCTCTTCGCCAGTCAGCCGGCCAAACCGGCGCCAAAACCCGAGCCGGCCGCTGCCGACGCGCCCAAGGAACCAGCAGTACCAGGTAAACCCTGGCAGGTGCTGCTCAAGGACGTACAACTGCGCAACTACCAGGTGCACCTGGCCGATCGCAAGGCCAAGCCCGCCGTAGCCCTGGAGCTGGGGCCGCTGAACCTGGACCTGCAGAACTTCGACAGCCTCAACCAGTCGCCCTTCACCCTCAAGCTCGATACCGGCCTGGGCAAACAAGGCAAGGTCAACGCCACCGGCGAGGTCAACCTCAACCCCGTCAGCGCCAAACTCAAGGTGCAGACCCGGGACATCGACCTGCGCGTCGCCCAGTCCTATATCAGCCCGTTCATCCGCCTGGAACTGCGCAGCGGCATGCTCGGCAGTGATCTGGCAGTGGACCTGAAGAAAGTCGAACCCCTGACTTTCAGCGTCACCGGCCGGGCCAATGTGGACCAGCTGCACACCCTGGACACCCTCAAGACCCGCGACTTCGTGAAATGGAAACAAGTGGTGGTAGAAGGCCTGAACTATCAGCACGGTGACAGCCTGACCATCAGCCGGGTCAACCTGATGCAGCCCTATGCACGCTTCATCATCAACGATGACCGCACCACCAACATCGACGACCTGCTGATTCCACAACCACCCAGTAGTGGTGGCAAATCCTCGACGAAGGCCGAGCCAAGCTCAAGCAAGCCCCTGGGCATCCACATCGGTGAAATCGCCATCAACGACGGTTCGGCGAACTTCGCCGACCTGAGCCTGACGCCTAACTTCGCTACCGCCATCCAGCAGCTCAACGGCCATGTCGGCACCATCGACAGCCGCCAGGCCAAGCCGGCAGACGTGGACGTCAAGGGCAAGGTCGACCGCTATGCGCCGGTGACCATCAAGGGCAGCGTCAACCCGTTCGATCCGATGGCCGCCCTGGATATCGCCACCAGCTTCAAACGAGTGGAACTGACCACCCTGACCCCCTACTCCGGGAAATTCGCCGGTTTCCGCATCCGCAAGGGCCGGCTCAACCTCGACCTGCACTACATGATCACCAAGGGCCAGCTCAAGGCCGAGAACAAACTGGTGGTCGAGCAGCTGCAACTGGGGGAAAAGGTCGACAGCCCGGACGCCGTGGATCTGCCGATCCGCCTGGCAGTGGCCTTGCTGAAAGATACGGACGGCAAGATCTCCATCGAGCTGCCTATCTCCGGTGATTTGAACAACCCGCAGTTCAGCGTGATGCCGATTGTCTGGCAGACCCTGCGCAATCTGGTGCTGCGCGCCGCCCAGGCACCCTTCAAGTTCATTGGCGGGCTGGTCAGCGGTGGTGGCTCGGAAGACCTGAGCAACGTGTCCTTCGCTCCAGGCTCCAGCGACCTGAGCAAGGAATCCGAGTCGGCCCTGACCACCCTGGCCAAGGCGCTCAAGGAGCGTCCGACCCTGCGCCTGGAAATCGAAGGTACCAGCGCCCAGAGCAGTGACGGCCCGCTGATCGCCGAACAGCGGCTGGAGCGCGAATACCAGTACAACTACTACAAGATCCTCCAGCGCCGCGGTGACAAGGTCCCCGCCCAGGCGTCCCTGCTGCAGGTTCCCGAGGGCGAAAAGGCCCCTCTGCTGGAAGGCATCTACCGCACCCGCCTGAAACAGCAGCCGCCGGCGGAATGGACCCAGCTCAGCCGCGACGAACGCAGCGCCAAGCTGCGTGAAGGTTTGATCAAGTTCTGGAGCAGCAGCGACGTGCTGTTGCGACAACTGGGTCAGGAGCGCGCCAGCAGCATCAAGGACTTCCTGGTGGACAAGGGCCAACTGGCCGACGACCGGGTCTACTTCATCGATGCCAACCTGGGCCAGGCCGAAAGCGATGGCCGGGTCGTCACCCCGCTGCACCTGGACAGCGAATAAACCTCTCGCGCCGGGCTCCACCCAGCCCGGCCGGTCTCTCCTGCAGCGCCTGCCTGGCGCCCACAATAGAACAGGCCCCGACACTCAGTGCCGGGGCCTGTAATGATCACGTCCTTGTGATCTTCCGCATGAACCCTTTTGAGAAGCGGCAGACGTATCACTGGGCTCGTCTACCGCACCCTCTCCCTGTCCAGGCGAGAAGCGTGAGTGTTACTCGGCTTTCAGGCCGTCAGCGGAAACTGCCTTGACGCCTTTGATTTTCTTGGTGATGGCCACGGCGGTAGCTTTCTGAGCCTCGGTTACCGCAACAGTGGACGACAGCGAAACAACGCCCTTGTTGGTTTCAACCTTGATGTCGGTGCCAGGAATGCCTTTCTCGGTTACCAGATCGCTTTTCACTTTGGTGGTGATCCAGGTATCGGAGGTGGCCTCTTTGGCCTTGGTCACTTCACCGGCAGCCACCACCATGGGCGACTGGGTGTTTTGAGTGGTCTGCGCAAATGCTGCGTTAGCCATGGTCAGGGTCAGAGCGGTAGCAGTTGCGGCAGCGATAGCGAACTTCTTCATACGAGTAACTCCTGTTCTTTAAGAAAGCCTGCGCCGTGTCCTGGCAACAGGGTTATGAGGGATATTGCAGGTGCTGTGCCAAGTCTAGGAGCCTATAAATATTCTTAAAAATCAATAAGTTATAAAATCATTAATAATTCGGCATCATGCAAAATGCATGACTGCCCGCCAATCTGCATGCAAGTTGCGGCTTTTTCAGCGCGGCCTGGCCAATCGTTAAAAGCCTCCTCAAGCCCCCTCCGTACCACAGCCTTTGGGCGCATAGTCGGCCTCCACAGTGGTGGTGCATGTCCATCCTGAAGTCGCCGAACGGGTCAGGGTCAGGGTCTTGTTCAGCACCGGCCCCGGCGCATTGAGCAGGGTGCAGCCAATGCTGCCTTCACCGGTGGCCGCCGTCCCGCCGGCACTCATCCGGCAGTTGGCGGTCTGGGCCGTGCCCCCGGCCAGGGCCAGGGTCGGATCAGTCCCCTGGTTCAGCAGATCCTCGACGTTGACCTTCAGGGCCGACGCCTCGGACAGGGCGGCAATCACCTTGGCCCGCGCCTGGTACTTGGCATACATCGGCATCGCCACGGTGGCGAGGATGCCGATGATGGCTACCACCACCAGCAATTCGATCAGAGTAAAACCGGATTGATGTTTCATGGGTTGCCTCCTGGCATGGACGAATGTTGCATGAGCACAAAGGCGTGAAGCACAGCCTGTGCCAGGGGATAACCCACGGATTACGTGGCCTGCAGCCGCGATAGCCCATGGCCTTGAGCGCAAGGAGTCGCACAAACTGACAAATTTCGTCAGCCCCTGCCCCTCTCGGGCAGCGCCTCGCCAGCTAGGCTTGGACAGGTGCCTGGCGACCCGACGGTCGGCTCGCGCCCCCACCAAGGAACGTCCGGGGGTCAGGGTGATCTATCACCCGTTCGAACACAGCAGGGCGCTTGCGCCTCCCTATCCACCCTTGCACCAAGGATCGAACCATGGCGGTAAAAGCACCCGCGACCAGTGTCTATCTCTGGCACGGCACCGACAGCCAGGGCCGCCCCCTCACCGGAGAACTCAGCGCCGCGACCCCGGCCCTGATCAGGGCGCAATTGCGCAGACAGGGCATCACCCCAACCCGAGTCCGACGCAAACCCAAGGGCTGGCTGCGCCTGCATCAGCGAGTCGGGGCACGGGACATTGCCCTGCTCACCCGGCAGTTGGCCACGCTGATGCAGGCCGGGGTGCCGCTGCTGCAATCCTTCGACATCATTGCCGAAAGTTTCGAGCATCCGCAGATGCGCCAACTGCTGGCCAGCCTCAAGCGCGACATCGAGGCCGGCTCCAGCCTGGCCACGGCATTGCGCAGACAGCCGCGCCACTTCGACCCGCTGTACTGCAACCTGGTGGACGCCGGCGAGCAGGCCGGCGCCCTGGATACCCTGCTGGAGAGAGTCGCCACCTATAAGGAAAAGAGCGAGAAGCTGAAGGCGCGGCTGAAGAAAGCCATGGTCTATCCCTTGGCGGTGATCGGCGTGGCGGTCGTGGTCAGCAGCATCCTGCTGCTCAAGGTGGTCCCCCAATTCCAGAGTTTGTTCGCCGGTTTCAATGCCGAGCTGCCACTGCTCACCCAGTGGGTCATCGCTCTGTCACATTTCATCCAGCAGCAGGGGACGCTGCTGCTGGCTGCCGGTGTGCTGGGCGGGCTTGCGGCGCGCCTGGCCTATCAGCGCTCCCCGAGCTTGCGTGACCGCCTGGATGTCGGCCTTTTGCACATGCCCCTGGCCGGGCCACTGCTGCACAAATCCGCGGTGGCCCGCTACGCACGGACCCTGGCCACCACCTTCGCCGCCGGCGTTCCCCTGGTGCAGGCCCTGGATTCAGTGGCCGGAGCCAGCGGCAACCCGGTCTTCAGGCAAGCGGTGCAACGGATCCGCCAGCAGGTCGCCGCCGGCATGCAATTGAACTTTGCCATGCGCGCCAGCGGCATCTTCCCGACCATGGCGATCCAGATGACCGCCATCGGCGAAGAGTCCGGAACCCTGGATCATCTGCTGGAAAAAGTCGCGATCCATTACGAGGTCGAGGTGGACAACCTGGTGGACAGCCTGACCAGCCTCATGGAGCCGTTGATCATGGTGGTCCTGGGGGGTATCGTCGGCGCCCTGGTGGTTGCCATGTACCTGCCTATCTTCCAACTCGGTACAGCGATCTGAACATGCCCCTGACTGACGCCCTCACTCTCTACCCCATGGCCTTCGTGGCTGCGGCCCTGGTATTGGGCCTGATCGTCGGCAGCTTTCTCAACGTGCTGGTGTGGCGCCTGCCGAAAATGCTCGAACGCGACTGGCGAGCCCAGGCCCGCGACGTGCTGGGGCTGGAGCCGGAATCTGTGGCTGCGCCCTATAACCTGATGCTGCCGCACTCCCAGTGCCCGCACTGTGCGCAGCCGATCCGCCCCTGGGAAAACATTCCGCTGCTCAGTTACCTGTGGCTGCGTGGCCGCTGCGCCCACTGCAATAGCTCCATCAGCCCGCGCTACCCGTTGACCGAACTGGCCTGCGGGCTGATCTCGGGTTTTATCGCCTGGCACTTCGGCTTCGGCTGGGCGGCCGGGCTGATGCTGATCCTCAGTTGGGGGCTGCTGGCAATGAGCCTGATCGACGCCGATCACCAGCTGCTGCCGGATGTGCTGGTGCTGCCACTGTTGTGGCTGGGGCTGATCGCCAACAGCTTCGGCCTGCTGATCAGCCTGGAGGATGCACTATGGGGGACGGTGATCGGCTACCTGTTCCTGTGGTCGGTGTTCTGGCTGTTCAAGCTGCTGACCGGCAAGGAGGGCATGGGCCACGGTGATTTCAAGCTGCTGGCCCTGTTCGGGGCCTGGGGCGGCTGGCAGATCCTGCCGCTGACCCTGCTGCTGTCATCCCTGTTGGGGGCGATTCTCGGCACGATCCTGCTGCGCCTGCGCCGGGAAAAGACTTCGACGCCAATCCCCTTTGGACCCTTTCTGGCCATTGCCGGCTGGATTGCCTTGCTCTGGGGTGGTCAAATAACCGACTTCTATCTGCAGTTTGTCGGTTTCCAATGACTCGCTCCGTTAACACACCCTGGACCCTCGGCCTGACCGGCGGCATCGGCAGCGGCAAAAGTGCCGCCGCCCAGCACTTCATCGACCTGGGGGTACATGTGATCGATGCCGATCATGCCGCCCGCTGGGTAGTGGAGCCCGGCCGCCCGGCCCTGGAACAGATTGCCCGGCACTTTGGCCAAGGCGTGCTGCAGGCCGACGGCCAACTGGATCGCGCGGCTCTGCGCAAGCTGATCTTCGAGGTGCCCGAACAGCGTCGCTGGCTGGAAGCCCTGCTGCACCCGCTGATCGCCGAGGAAATTGTCAGCCACCTGGCCCGCGCCGAATCGCCCTACGCAATCCTGGTGTCGCCGCTGCTGATCGAATCCGGCCAGTCGCGGATGACCCAGCGGATTCTGGTGATCGACGTGCCCCAGCAACTGCAGATCGAGCGTACCCTGCAGCGCGACCAGATCAGCGAACAGCAGGTCCAGGCGATTCTCCAGGCCCAGGCCAGCCGTGAGGAACGCCTGCGCCATGCCGATGACGTGCTGGTCAACGACCGCGACCACGCCTGGTTGCGCAGCGAGGTCGAGCGCCTGCATCACTTTTACCTAACTTTGCGTGGAGGCCAGTCATGAGCCAACCCCTGACCGTCGAATGCCCAACCTGTGGCGCCCCCGTGGAATGGACCGCGGCCAACATCAATCGGCCCTTCTGTTCCGATCGCTGCAAGCTGATCGACCTGGGCGCCTGGGCTGCCGAGGAGCACAAGATTCCGGTGAGCCCGGATGCCGAGGACGACCTGTTCTCCGAAGAGCTGCCCCCTCGCGCTCACTGAGTGCTGACCCCGGCGCCGGTCAGGGCCGCATGAAGCTGTAGTCCTGATCGTCGTCGAGGTTCTCCGCAAGAAACTGCAGCTCGTCTGCCAGGTCCTCGATGCTGCGCACACTCTTGCTTTGCTGCACCACCGCACTGAGCAGGGCGCGCAGGCTCAACCCCGGTTCAAAACCTTCCTGCTGAGCATTGTGCAGACTGTCGCGCACTTCCTGCCGGGCCCACTGGTAGACACTCATGACCGCACTCCTGAGATTTTTGCCGAGCATGCAGCCCGGCAAAACACCGTGGATTGATATGGATCAAGGGCGCGGATCCTCGTCTTTCCAGGGAGCCGACAGGTAGCGGGTGCGGTTGAAGGTTTCCAGCCATTCCGGGCAGAACACCACCAGGGCGCTGATCACCATGCCGTTGATAAAGGCTTCCGGGAAGATGATCAGCCACAGGTAGCCGACAAAATCTTCCAGCCATTCGGGCATGGCAAAGCGTTCATCGAACCACAGCAGGCCCAGGCCGCAGAGCAGGCATAACAATGCCGAGAGTGCCGCGGCAAAGAACCCCGAGCAGAAGATATAGACGAAGGGATTGCGCGGCTGGGCCCGTTCCACCAGCCAGGCGCAGGCCTCGGTGACCGCCACCGGCAGCAGGATCAGCAAGGCTCCATTGACCCCCAGCGCCGCCAGGTCCTGCCGGCCCAGGGCCAGCAGGCCCAACTGTGCGATCAAGCCGCCAACTATCGCCAGCGGCCAGTCCAGCAGCAGGGTTACTGCGGTCATGCCGATGAAGTGGTAGGAGACCCCGGTGTCGAAATCCCGGCGCACCAGCCACAGCAGAAACAAGGCGAACACCGTGCCAAACAGCAAGTGCTGGCGCCGGCTGTCGGTAAACAGCTCGACCCAGGGCGCCCGCAGTACCGCCCAGATCAGTACTGGCACATACAGCAGCCAGCCGCCAATCAGGCTTTGCGGCGACAGCAGCGCCGCGCTGATCATGGCTGGGCCCGCTCCAGCGCCGCAGCCAATTGCGCGGCCGTGGCGAACGCCTGCCGGGCGACCAGTTGCCCATCCTGCAGTTGCAGCCACAGCACCTGATCCTCGGCGGCGGGATAGCGTGGTGCCACGCGCCCATCGCGATCGAGCATCACTCGGTAGGGGTAATCCTTCATGGCCGGCACCGCAAACAGTTTGGCGATCACTGTCGGCATGCGCTGGATATCGGCGACAAACACCCCGTGGCGCTCCTGCAGGTAGCCCTTGGGTTTGTCCTTGAGCGCCGCGTTCACCACTTTGGCGGCGTCCATGCTACGTGCCACCAACAGGATCCGCGCCTGGGAATCGAGGCTGTAGGGCTGGTCGAATTGATCCAGCAGGGTCCAGGGCGCCAGGCGCTCTCCTATTTCTAGGGCCTGGGCCCACAACGGCAACAGGGCCAGCAAGAGCATTGACCAGCGCTTCACTGCGCACTCCTTATCGAATGGTTGGACGGCAGACAGTCTACACCGCCCCTGGACAGGCTCCAGCGAGGTTGCCGGCAACACCTGCGGAGGTTTTTGCACGGCCGTGGTTTTTAAGGTCATATTTGAGCGCTAAGCTTGGGGGTATGGATGACTCAGATTTTTTGCGCCTGCTTACCATCCAGGCCGAACAAGCCAACGCGTTCCTGTCCAATGCCCGCAAATGGGAGCGTGAGCGTTGGGTCTGCCAGCGCCTGCTGCAAGGCCTGAACATTCCCTACCGCAACGACGAGTTCACCGCCGCCGGGCAAGAGCCCCCCGATGTGCTGTTTCGCGAGGCCAGCTTCGAAGTGTTCTTCGTCCTCGACGAAGGCCGCAGGCTCAACGATGAATGGCGTGACGAACTGCAGCGCCGGCGCAGCGCGTTCTCCCTGAGCCAGCTGGTGCGCCGCGAAGCCAAGCCCAAGCGCATCCCGGCCAGCGAACTGTTGCTGCGCCTGGCACCGACCTTGCGCAAGAAGGCCCACAACTATCAGGAACGCGGAATGAACCTCGGCGAGCTGGACATCATTGCCTTCGCCGCCCTGAAACGCGAAGTCCTGGATCTCAACAGCCACTTCCCGCCCCCCACCGAATACCTGCGCCAGGGCTGGCGCTCGCTGTCCCTGGTGGGGCCGACGTTCGCCCGCGTGCTGTTCGCCCACCCGGATGCACCGGAGTTCCTGCGCAGCAACCTGGGCCGCAGCATCCTCTTCGACGTCGGCATCAGTTTGTAACGCCGGTCAATGCGGCCTGTGTAGCCATGGCGCAATCCGCCCGGCAATGGTAAAAAAGCACACTTGCCTGCCAACGCCGGGCCCGTGCCAGCGAGCCCTCACGCGGCAGCGGCTATGCTCCGTTCATGCCGGATAACACCGCGCTGTAACATTCCTCAACGTTGCGACGTCTATCTGACGAGGTCTTTTATGAGCAGCCGCCTGAACCCCGACGACCAACGCCATGTCGAAGAATACCTGCAACTGCCCCAGCATCGAGTCGAGCGCCGGCCCTTCCGGCCGTGGATGCTCCTCGTGGTGGTGATTGCGGTGACCGTCGCCCTGGGCCTGTTGAGCCGTTTCATCAGTTACCTGACGCTATGAGCTGCTTCGCGCTCGCTCGGTTGACTGCACCGATTTCTTTTAGCCTTGCGAGATATCCCTATGACTCATCGTATTGTCATCGTTGGCGGCGGCGCCGGCGGCCTGGAGTTGGCGACCCGCCTGGGTAAGACTCTGGGTAAGCGCGGCACCGCCAGTGTGATGCTGGTGGACGCCAACCTGACCCACATCTGGAAACCGCTGCTCCACGAAGTGGCTGCCGGTTCGCTGAACTCCTCCGAAGACGAACTCAACTACGTCGCCCAAGCAAAATGGAACCACTTCGAGTTCCAGCTGGGCCGCATGAGCGGGCTCGATCGGCAGCGCAAGAAGATCCAACTGGCCGCCACCTACGACGAAGAAGGCGTGGAGCTATTGCCGGCCCGGGAGCTGGGCTACGACACCCTGGTGATCGCCGTGGGCAGCACCACCAACGACTTTGGCACCCAGGGCGCGGCCCAGCATTGTCTGTTCCTCGACACCCGCAAGCAGGCCGAGCGTTTCCACCAGCAACTGCTCAACCACTACTTGCGAGCCCATGCCGGGCAGACCGATACCGTGGAGCAGATCAGCGTGGCCATCGTCGGCGCCGGCGCCACTGGCGTGGAACTGGCGGCAGAACTGCACAACGCGGCCCATGAACTGGCGGCCTACGGGCTGGACCGGATTCTCCCGGAAAACATGCACATCACCCTGATCGAGGCCGGGCCACGGGTGCTGCCTGCCCTGCCCGAACGCATCAGCGGCCCGGTGCACAAGACCCTGGAGAAACTCGGGGTCAAGGTGCTGACCAACGCCTCGGTCAGCGAAGTGACCGCCGACAGCCTGATCACCGCCGACGGCCAGACCATTCCCGCCAGCCTCAAGGTCTGGGCCGCGGGCATTCGCGCGCCAGGCTTCCTCAAGGACATCGACGGCCTGGAGACCAACCGCATCAACCAACTGCAGGTACTACCGACCCTGCAGACCACTCGCGACGAGAACATCTTTGCCTTCGGCGACTGCGCCGCCTGCCCGCAACCAGGCAGCGACCGCAATGTGCCGCCACGGGCCCAGGCCGCGCACCAGCAAGCCTCGTTGCTGGCCAAGTCGCTGAAGCTGCGCATCGAAGGCAAGGACCTGCCGACCTACAAGTACACCGACTACGGCTCACTGATCTCGCTGTCGCGCTTCTCGGCGGTGGGCAACTTGATGGGCAACCTCACTGGCAGCGTGATGCTCGAAGGCTGGCTGGCGCGGATGTTCTACATCTCGCTGTATCGCATGCACCAGATGGCGCTGTACGGAGTCTTCCGCACCGCGATGCTGATGCTTGGCAGCCGAATCGGCCGCGGTACCGATCCACGCCTGAAGCTGCACTAGGCCCCTGAAAAACCACGCCCCCGCTACGCAACGTAGCGTGGGGTGCTGGCGTGCGGTTACAGGCATTCATCGAGAAAATTCACGACGGTGCCCATGCAGGCGACCCGCTCCTCGACGTGGGGCATGTGGCTGGAGTGTTCGAACAACGCCAGGCGAATGCCGGGAATCTTCTCCAGGTAGGGTCTGACCACAACTGGCGTGGCTTCATCGTAGCGGCCACAGATCAAAAGCGTCGGCACCTCGATGCGTTCCAGGCGCTCGACGATGCTCCAGTCCCGCAGGTTGTCCATCAGCGGAAAACCTCCCCTCCGCTCCGCGCCATCGGCACCACGGCCCTGGGCAAACATCCGCGCCACCTCTTCAGGCCACGGGCGCAGCCGACATACATGCCGTTCAAAGTACAACTGCCAGGCCTGCACATATTCGGCGCCACGAGGGGAGCCCGGCTGCTCATGCCAGGCCAGCACCTGCAACGCTTCCTCAGGCAGGGCTGTGCGCAGTTTCAGGGTCTCGGCTTCCCAGGTGCGCATGTCGGCTGGCGCATTGGCCAGGATCAGCGCACGCAAGCCGGCCGGCGCGCGCACCCCGTGCTCGCTGGCCAGCGCAGCTCCCCAGGAGTGACCCAGCAGGGCGTAGTCCTGGCTGATGCGCAGGTGGTCCAGGAGGTTGTCCAACTGCTCCAGGTAGAGTTCAAGGCTCCAGAACGACGGCGGCTTGCCATCCAGACGAGTGGAGAGGCCACTTCCCAGGTGATCGAATTGAACGATCGCCCGACCACTGGCGGCCACATCCCTGAAGGCGTCCAGGGTGTCATGGGTGCAGCCCGGACCGCCGTGCAGAATCACCAGGGGCGTAAGTCCGCTGTGCAGATCCCCGGTGACCCGATACCACGTCTGATGGACGCCAAAGGAGGCATAGCCTTCCAGTGGTGGTTTGCTTGCATTCATTGCGCATCGCTCCCTGATGACAATCAGCCTGTGTCGTTCAATCTTCCGTTCCGCGCTCCAACGCCTCCAGTGCGGCAGAGCCTGCGCTACTCGCCTCAGTTCCCCAGCAGGCGATAGTGAACCGCGCGAACCACCGCCTGAACCCGATTCCTGGCGCCCAGCTTGTGCATCGCCGAGGTCAGGTGCAGGTTGATCGTGGCCTGCGAACGCTGCAGGCGCTCGGCAATCTCGCCGGAAGTCATGCCCTCTGCAGCCCATTTCAGGCACTCGCGTTCACGCCGGGTCAGATCAACCGGATAACTGCGAACGCATTTGCTGAGCTGTGGATAGAGATGCTCCTGCAACGCATGAGCAAGCAGGGTGAAGTGGCCCTGAACCTGTTGCAAGTCCTGTAATGCCACCGTGGCATTGCCGGAGCGCAAACCGGTGAGGCTGGCGAAACCGCCCCTGGGTAAATGGATGGGCACAGTCATGCCATGGGCCATTTGATGATGGTGCAGGTAACTGGATACCGGAGCGTGCTGCTGCCCGAGGGCCTGGCGCAGGACGGTTTCCGCCTCGGGCTTGTAGGACCAGATAAAGGGCGAGGAGCTGTCCAGAGCAACCTGCTGGACCGGGTCGATATGGTAGTAACCCTGATCGCACCAGAGCTCCAGCCAGTCCCTGGGGGTATTGCAGACCATGGCACTGGGGATGATCAGCTCGCCTGCCTGATCGAAAGGCACCGGGCTGTAGTCATAAACCAGGGCATCGAAACCCAGTTCCGAGGCCAGTGTCATGGTTCCCGTCATTCGCTCATGCAGCGAGTTTCCGGACAAAAGATGGGTATCAAATTCCGCGAGCCTGCTCTGCATCCTTGCCGCTTCCTTACTGTTGATCCTTAACAGCGAAGGGCCAGAATGCCACGCCCGGCAGCAACGGGCCAGGCAAAACCTATAAGAAATACTAGGTTTGCGGTGCAACCAACGCTTGCCCCAGCGTCATCGGCGCCCATGGCCATGACCCGCAAAACAGCGCTGACAACCAGCTCAAGGTCGGTACCGCACATGCCTGCCCCCGCCCTATCTGCTGCAATGCTGTGTCACGGCCCACCCCGTGTGGCGCCATGCATCGCTCATAGCAGACAAGGACCCAGGCCATGCAGATGCCCCAGACGCTTGAGTTGCACAACGGCGACAAAGCCCCTGCCACCTTCTCCCCCAAAGAATACGCTCGACGCCTGGGCGCCCTGCGGGCCTACATGGCGCAACAGGACATTGACGCCGCGCTGTTCACCTCGTACCACAACATCAACTACTACGCCGGCTTCCTGTATTGCTCCTTCGGCCGCCAGTACGCCCTCGTGGTGACCCAGGACCACAGCGTGCTGATCAGCGCCAATATCGACGGCGGCCAACCGGGGCGACGGGCGACCTGCGATGCCCAGGTGATCTACACCGACTGGCAGCGGGGCAATTTCTTCGTCGCGGTCAAGCAGGCCCTGCCCCGCGCTTCGCGCCTGGGGCTGGAGTTCGATCATCTGACCCTGCCCAATCACCGGGCCTTTGCCGAGCTCTATCCCCAGGCACAGTTACTGGACATCGCCGCGCCCTGCATGAACCTGCGCATGCTCAAGTCCGCCGAAGAGCAAGCGCTGATCCGCCAGGGTGCGCGGATTGCAGACATCGGCGGGGCCGCCGCCATCGAAGCCCTGCACGACCAGGTACCGGAATACGAGGTGGCCGGACACGCCACCCAGGCCATGGTGCGGGCGATTGCCGAGGCGTTTCCGGGGGCCGAACTGATGGATACCTGGACCTGGTTTCAGTCCGGGCTCAATACCGATGGTGCCCACAATCCACTGACCTCGAGACGGGTCAGCCCAGGAGAAGTGCTGAGCCTCAACTGCTTCCCGATGATCGCCGGCTACTACACCGCCCTGGAGCGCACGCTGTTCCTCGGCCATTGCCCCGACGCCTGCCTGCGATTGTGGGAGATCAACGTCCAGGTGCATGAAGCCGGGCTGCAACTGGTCAAGCCCGGCGCACGCTGCAGCGATATCGCTCGACAACTGAACGCCCTCTACCTGGAGCACGACCTGCTGCAATACCGTACCTTCGGCTATGGCCATTCGTTCGGCATCCTCAACCACTACTATGGGCGCGAGACCGGGCTGGAGTTTCGTGAGGATGTGGAGACCATTCTTGAGCCCGGCATGGTGGTGTCCATCGAACCGATGATCAGGCTGCCCGAAGGCCTGCCCGGTGCCGGCGGTTATCGGGAACACGACATCCTGATCGTCGACGAGCACGGCGCGTGCAATATCACCGGGCTGCCGTACGGGCCGCGGCACAACATCATTGGCAGTTGACTCAACTGCCTGGAAAACGCCCTCCCCCACAGAAAAGGCTCGCCGCTTCAGCCATGACTCGAGTCATCAGCCAAATACTGTGACGGAGAACATTCAGCACAAGCACAATCGAGGCATCAAGGGCTGTAGGTAACCTACCCTAGGCTCGACGCCAGCGGGGCTGCGAACTTTTCCACAGGCATACGAAAAAGGGCACCTCAATGAGGTGCCCTTTTTCGTGAATATGGTCGGGGTAAGGGGATTCGAACTCCTGACATCCTGCTCCCAAAGCAGGCGCGCTACCGGACTGCGCTATACCCCGGTAAAAAAAAGGCACCTTCTAGAGGCGCCTTCTTCGAACAGCGCTTTTGGCCTCTGTTCTTAAGATTCGATTCCAGCGCTAACTGGTTTCAAAAATGGTGGGTCGTGTGGGATTCGAACCTACGACCAATTGGTTAAAAGCCAACTGCTCTACCAACTGAGCTAACGACCCAAAAATGGTCGGGGTAAGGGGATTCGAACTCCTGACATCCTGCTCCCAAAGCAGGCGCGCTACCGGACTGCGCTATACCCCGGTTTGAAATTGGCTCCGTGACCAGGACTCGAACCTGGGACCCAATGATTAACAGTCATTTGCTCTACCGACTGAGCTATCACGGAACTACATATTTCAAGTTACAACTTTTTACTTCATCCTCTTCGACTTGTTCGCATCGCTACGTTCATGTCTCTGAGGCGCGCTATTTTACAATCTTAAAAACCCCTGTCAACCCCTTAAATTGCTTTTAAGACAATGATTTGCGACTTCATTGCCGGTTTCTTCTTGATCAGAAAAAACCTCGGGGGTGACTGACTGCGGGGCGCACTTTACAAGCCTTTTCCTTACAGTTCAACGCCCTAGTGAAAAAAAAGGCCTCGCAATGCGAGGCCTCCTCTATAAACCCACCGATCAGTGATCAGGCGAAGACGATTTCGTCGTCCTGCACCGAGGCGGTAACCGTGGCTCCCGGCAGGAAACCGCCGGAGAGGATCAACTGCGCCAACGGGTTCTCGATCCAGCGCTGGATGGCCCGTTTCAGCGGCCGTGCGCCATACACCGGGTCGTAACCCACAGCGATCAGCTTGTCCAAGGCCTCGTCGCTCAGTTCCAGGCTCAGCTCGCGCTCCGCCAGGCGACTGCGCAGGCGACCCAACTGGATCTGCGTGATGCCGGCGATCTGATCCCGTGCCAGAGGCTCGAAGATCACCACTTCGTCGACCCGGTTGATGAACTCCGGCCGGAAGTGGGTGGACACCGCGTCCATCACCGCCGCACGTTGTGCCTCGCGATCCCCTACCAGCTCCTGGATCTGCGCCGACCCCAGGTTGGAGGTCATGACGATCACCGTATTGCGGAAATCCACGGTACGCCCGTGGCTGTCCGTCAGACGGCCATCTTCCAGGACCTGCAGCAGGATGTTGAACACATCCGGGTGCGCCTTCTCGACCTCGTCCAGCAGAATCACCGAGTACGGCTTGCGACGCACGGCTTCGGTCAGGTAACCGCCCTCTTCATAACCGACATAGCCTGGTGGCGCACCGATCAGGCGAGCCACGGAATGTTTCTCCATGAACTCGGACATGTCGATCCGCACCATGGCCTCTTCGGTATCGAAGAGGAATTCCGCCAGGGCCTTGCACAGTTCGGTCTTACCCACGCCGGTCGGGCCGAGGAACATGAACGAACCGCTGGGCCGGTTCGGGTCGGACAACCCGGCTCGGGAACGGCGCACAGCGTTGGCCACCGCCACCACGGCTTCGTTCTGGCCAATCACCCGCTCGTGCAGCAGGCTTTCCATCTTCAGCAGCTTGTCGCGCTCGCCTTCAAGCATTTTCGACACTGGAATGCCGGTCCACTTGGACACCACTTCGGCAATCTCTTCCTCGGTAACCTTGCTGCGCAGCAACTGGTTCTCGCTGTGGCCGTGCTGGTCGACCATCTGCAGGCTGCGCTCCAGGTCCGGGATCACCCCGTACTGCAACTCGGCCATGCGATTGAGATCGCCTTTACGACGCGCCGCTTCCAGTTCCTGGCGCGACTGCTCGATCTTCTGCTGGATCTGCGCAGAACCCTGCACTTCGGCTTTCTCCGAAGTCCAGACTTCTTCCAGGTCAGCGTATTCACGCTCCAGGCGGACAATCTCTTCCTGGAGTTTCTCCAGGCGCTTGATCGCGGCCTCGTCGTCTTCTTTCTTCAGGGCCTGGGATTCAACCTTGAGCTGAATCAGGCGCCGCTCCAGACGGTCCAGCACTTCCGGCTTGGAGTCGATCTCCATGCGGATGCGGCTGGCGGCCTCGTCGATCAGGTCGATGGCCTTGTCCGGCAACTGCCGATCGGTGATGTAACGATGGCTGAGCTTGGCCGCGGCAATGATCGCGCCGTCGGTGATCGCCACCTTGTGGTGCACCTCATAGCGCTCTTTCAGCCCACGCAGGATAGCAATGGTGTCTTCCTCGCTCGGCTCATCCACCAACACTTTCTGGAAGCGCCGCTCGAGGGCTGCGTCCTTCTCTATATATTGGCGGTATTCGTTGAGCGTGGTGGCGCCCACGCAGTGCAGCTCGCCACGGGCCAGGGCCGGCTTGAGCATATTGCCCGCATCCATCGAGCCTTCGCCTTTACCAGCGCCGACCATGGTGTGCAGCTCATCGATGAACAGGATGATCTGCCCTTCCTGCTTCGACAGTTCATTAAGCAGGGATTTGAGGCGCTCTTCGAACTCGCCACGATATTTGGCGCCGGCGATCAAGGCGCCCATGTCCAGGGACAGCAAGCGCTTGCCTTTGAGGCCATCGGGCACTTCGCCGTTGATGATCCGCTGGGCCAGGCCTTCGGCGATGGCGGTCTTACCCACGCCTGGTTCACCAATCAGCACCGGGTTGTTCTTGGTCCGGCGTTGCAGCACCTGGATGGTCCGGCGAATTTCGTCGTCACGGCCGATTACCGGATCAAGCTTGCCGTCTTCGGCGCGCTTGGTCAGGTCGACGGTGTACTTGTCCAGGGCCTGGCGCGACTCTTCGACGTTGGCGTCATTCACCGCTTCACCGCCACGCAGGTTGTTGATGGCGTTCTCCAGGGCTTTCTTGCTCACGCCCTGGCCCAACAACAATTTGCCGAGTTTGCTGTTCTCATCCATGGCGGCCAGCAGCACCAGCTCGCTGGAGATGAACTGGTCGCCTTTCTGCTGCGCCAGGCGGTCGGCCTGGTTGAGCAGGCGCGCCAGATCCTGGGACATGTTGACGTCGCCAGTGGGGTTCTGGATTTTCGGCAGCTGGTCGAGCTCTTTGCTCAGTTCCTTGCGCAGGCTGTTGACGTCGAAGCCCACCTGCATCAGCAGAGGCTTGATCGAGCCGCCCTGCTGTTCCAGCAGCGCCTGCATCAGGTGCGCCGGTTCAATGGCCGGATGATCGAGGCCAACCGCCAGAGATTGAGAATCGGATAAGGCCAGCTGCAATTTGCTGGTTAATCGGTCTATACGCATTAGTCACCTTCCTTTTGAGCAGGCCGGAGCGATGGACACACCTAAATAGAGAAACCTGCCAGATGTTTCACTAGATGCGGTCGATTCTGGGAGATTCAAGCGTCAGCAGCTTGACACAAGTCAGATTAGTCTAGCGCTCAAGCCAGATAAGGGAGGCAAAACGCCCGGTACGCGGGCTGCGCCGGTAGGAAAAGAAGCGGGGATCGCTGACGGTGCAGTAGCCGCCACCGTACACGGCAGTCACACCACAGGCAGCCAGGCGCAGGCGCGCCAGCTGATAGATATCGGCCATGAAGCGCCCGGCATTGGCGCTCGGCACAAAGGCCTGCTCGGCTGCCGGCAATTGGGCGAAGAAGGCTTCACGCACCTCGGGCCCCACTTCAAAGCGCTGCGGGCCAATGGCCGGCCCCAACCACACCAGCACCTCGGCGCAGGGCGTATCCAGGCTGTCGAGGGTGGCTTCCAGCACGCCCGCCGCCAACCCGCGCCAGCCGGCATGGGCCGCGGCGACTCGGGTTCCGGCACGGTTGCAGAACAGTGCCGGCAGGCAGTCGGCCGTCATCACCGCACAGGCAACGCCCGGGGTGGCGGACCAACTGGCGTCCGCGGTCGCGGCCATGGAAGGATCGGCGTGGGCCACGGCCACCCCGTGCACCTGTTGCAGCCAGGCCGGGGCGATGCCGAAGTGTTCGCTCAGGCGACGGCGATTCTCGGCCACTGCTTGCGGCTGATCGTCGACATGGTCGCCCAGGTTGAGGCTGTCGAACGGCGTCAGGCTGACGCCGCCAGCGCGGGTGGTAGTACAGGCTTTGACTCCGGCCGGCGCGGGCCAGTCGGGAATCAGCCAGTCATTCATCCGATGAACGCCTCACGGTCCTGCTTGAGCAGCGACAGCAGCCAGACGAAATCGTCCGGCAGCGGCGATTCCCAGCTCATGCGCATACCGGTGGTCGGATGATCCAGCTCCAGGAAGCGTGCATGCAGGGCCTGACGCGGGAAGTTCTTCAGCGAGTCGACCATGGTCTGGCTCGCCGCCGGCGGAATGCGGAAGCGGCCGCCGTAGGCTGGATCCCCCACCAGCGGGAAGTTGATGTGGGCCATGTGCACCCGGATCTGGTGGGTACGACCGGTTTCCAGCTTGACCCGCACATGGGTGTGGGAACGGAAACGTTCCAGGACCCGGTAGTGGCTGACGGCCTGCTTGCCGCCTTCCATCACCGCCATGCGCTGGCGCTGCTGGCCATGACGGCCGATCGGAGCGTTGATCTTGCCCCCGGCGGTTACCACGCCGATCACGATGCATTCATAGATGCGGCTGACACTGCGGCTTTGCAGCTGGGCCACCAGTTGGGTCTGCGCCTGGATGGTCTTGGCCACCACCATCAGTCCTGTGGTGTCCTTGTCCAGGCGGTGGACGATACCGGCCCGCGGCACATTGATAATGTCCGGGATGTGATGCAGCAGGGCATTGAGCAGGGTGCCGTCGGCATGGCCGGCAGCCGGGTGCACCACCAGGCCCGCAGGCTTGTTGATCACCAGGATATCGTCATCTTCATAGACGATATCCAGCTCGATATCCTGGGCGATCCACTCGCCCTGGGCCTCCTGCTCGGCAGTCAGCTCAAGAATGGAGCCGCCGTGCACGATGTCCCGCGGGCGGATGACCGCTCCGTCCACAGTCAGGCGGCCGTCCTTGATCCAGGCGGAAAGGCGCGAGCGCGAATGCTCAGCGAATAGTTGGGCGGCGACTTGATCGAGGCGTTGACCGCCCAGTTCGGACGGCACCTCTGCGCGAAGTTCAATTTTATCGGACATGCTCGGACTGGGCGTCGGCACAGCCTTTGGTTTCGGCTGCGCGCTTGTGGTTAAATACGGCGTCTTTTGCCCCGAGGCTTTCAACGGGGCGCTCATCATAACAGGACGGCCCCGCCCAAGACAGCGGCCGTCATAGGGACGCAAGCCGCCATGCAAGTGAAACACCTGCTGCTGATCGCCATCCTCGCACTGACCGCTGCTTGCTCATCGAAGGAAGTCGTTGACGAAAACCTGAGCGAAGTCGAGTTGTACCAGCAGGCGCAGACCGACCTGGACAACCACAGCTATACCAGCGCCACTGCCAAGCTCAAGGCCCTGGAATCGCGCTATCCCTTTGGTCGCTACGCCGATCAGGCACAGCTCGAGCTGATCTACGCCAACTACAAGAATGCCGAGCCGGAGGCCGCCAAGTCCGCCGCCGAGCGCTTCATTCGCCTGCACCCCCAGCACCCGAACGTGGACTACGCCTACTACCTCAAGGGCCTGACCTCGTTCGACCAGGACGTCGGCCTGCTGGCGCGCTTCCTGCCGCTGGACATGACCAAGCGTGACCCGGGTGCCGCCCGCGACTCCTACAACGAGTTCGCCCAGCTGACCAGCCGCTTCCCCAACAGCCGCTACGCGCCGGACGCCAAGCAGCGCATGATCTACCTGCGCAACCTGCTGGCTGCCTACGAGATCCACGTAGCCGACTATTACCTGACCCGCCAGGCCTATGTCGCCGCCGCCAACCGTGGCCGCTACGTAGTGGAGAACTTCCAGGAAACCCCATCGGTCGGCGACGGCCTGGCGGTGATGACCGAGGCCTACCAGCGCCTGCACCTGGATGAACTGGCTGCCACCAGCCTGGAAACTCTCAAGCTCAACTACCCCAACCACCCAAGCCTGGTGGACGGTCAGTTCGTGCCACGCGTAGCTGAGGCCGACAACCGTTCGTGGCTGAGCAAGGCCACCCTGGGCCTGATCGAGTCCCGTCCACCGCTGCCGCCGGGAGAAACCCGCGCCAACCAGGACGTGATGAAGCAGTACCAGGATGCCAAGGACGCCATTCCGTCCGAGCTCAAGCCTAAAGACAGCAACGGCGACGTGGTCGAGGAAGAAGAGCACGAGGCTGCCGGCAACAACAATAGCGACCGTTCCTGGTTCAGCTACATGACCTTCGGCGTGTTCGACTGATCACCCCGCAGGCCGGAAAGGGAGACTTGAAGTCTCCCTTTTTTATGCCCGCGCACTGATGGGCCTGTGCGCCCGTCGGGCGCTTGGCTAAACTGCCCCCTCCCCCTTCAAAAAGCTGGTTGCCATGGTTCGTCTACTGTTCTGGATCGCTCTGATTGCCGCCGCGGTATGGTTCTGGCGCAAGTTCAAGCGTCCTGTCGCCGCCCCTCGCGCCCCCAATGAACCGGCCACTACGCCCATGGTGCGTTGCGCCCATTGCGGCGTGCACCTGCCCCAGGACCGGGCCCTGAGCCAGTCGCAACAGTGGTACTGCAGCCAGGCACACCTGCAACAAGGGCCGGGAAACCAGGACCGCTGAGCCGCCAGGCCCACTGCGGATAGCCGAGGCAAGGAACTCGGGGGCGAAAAATGGCGTCTGACACGGACTATTCCAGGCCTTGGTCAGCGCATGAACCGGCTCGTCGCCCCCTTCCTCCCTCGCCTCTCCCAGGCTTCGAACCTCTACTCAGGAACGGGAAGGCCCAAGTGCCAACCCCGGCCGAACAATTGGCGACAAAATAGCCTGTTGGCGCCCACTCGCCGTTTCGCTCTCGGGCAGAGCGCTGTAGCCCCCCATCCACGGGCACCACAACGTCCCGACGACGCGCACCTTCAGGACGCCCGGCAGGATGACCAGTGGCCCATCCCCTGCGCCGCTACCGCGTCGGGCCTAGACTTGAGTTCACGCCCATCGGGCGAGCACTGTCGCCCGCTCCTCACTCACGGATGAAAACTGCAGCCGCCATGAACCCACGGCAATCGGTGCTGGTGGTCGATGACGCCACGGAAACCCGCGCCCTTGTGGAGATCACTCTGGGCCGAATGCGCTTGCACACCCAAAGTGCGCGCACCCTGCAGGAAGCCCGTGGCCGCCTGGCCCGGGAGCGCTTTGACCTGTGCCTGACCGACCTGCAGCTACCGGACGGCAGCGGGCTGGAGCTGCTGCGGCACATCCGCCAGTCCCACCCCAACCTTCCTGTGGCGCTGCTAAGCAACGGCGCCTGTGCACAGGCCAGCGCGGGTGCCCTGCAGGCCGGAGCCTGCCAGTTGCTGCACAAGCCTCTGGACCTCAAGCAACTGCGCGCTTGGGTAGGTGCCAGCCTGAAGCAGGCCACGGACTGCGCAACGGAGGACCCAGCCCGGCAATTGCTGGGAGACTCGGCGCCCATGAATGCCCTGCGTCGCCACATCGACAAGCTGGCCCACAGCCTGGCGGCGGTCTATATCAGCGGTGAATCCGGCAGTGGCAAGGAACGGGTCGCCCGTCTGCTCCACCAGCTTGGCCCCAGGGCCCGATACCCGTTCGTCCCGGTCAACTGCGGGGCGATTCCTTCCGAATTGATGGAGAGTGAACTCTTCGGCCATTGCAAAGGCAGCTTCAGTGGCGCCGTCAGCGATCAGCCCGGGTTATTTCTGGCCGCCCACGGCGGCACCCTGTTTCTTGATGAGGTCGCCGACCTGCCCCTGGCCATGCAAGTAAAACTGCTGCGAGCCTTGCAGGAAAAATCCGTGCGCCCTGTAGGCAGCCAACAGGAAAAAACCGTCGACGTGCGGATTCTCTGTGCCACCCACAAGGACCTGAAAAACGAGGTAGAGACCGGACGCTTTCGCCAGGACCTCTACTACCGCCTGAACGTCATCGAGTTGCGAGTCCCTGCGTTGCGCGAGCGCCGTGGCGACATCCCCGCACTGGCCGGGCACGTCCTGCAGCGTCTGGCCAGGGACAGCGGACAGCCTGCCGTCCAGCTACGTCCCGAAGCCCTGCAAGCCCTGGAGCGCTATGACTTTCCGGGCAACGTGCGAGAGCTGGAAAACCTGCTGGAACGGGCGCAGACCCTATGCGAAGGACGCTGGATAGAAACAGACGACCTGCAGTTGCCCAGAGCCGGCAGCCTTGAAGCCCGATCATCGGCGGCGGCTACCCAGCTAGACCTGGCGCTGCACCTGCAACAGGTGGAGCGCCAACTGCTGCTCCAGGCCCTGGAGGAAACCCGCTGGAACCGCACGGCGGCGGCCCGGCGGCTGAGCCTGTCGTTTCGTTCGATGCGTTACCGCATGAAGAAGCTCGGGCTGGACTAGATCCGACCTTCAGGCGCATAAGGCGCCGGGTCGATGATCGGCGGGTTCCCCAGCAGCAGGTCGCAGAACAGCTGGCAGGAGGCCGGCGCCAACACCAGGCCATTGCGGTAGTGCCCGCAGTTGAGCCACAGGCCAGCAAAGCCCGGAACCGGCCCGATGTAGGGAATGCCTTCCGGAGAGCCCGGGCGCAGCCCGGCCCAGTGCCCGACCACCTCGGCCTCGGCGAGGGCGGGAATCAGCTCGACCGCGGAGGCCTTGAGGCTCTCCAGGGCCGAAACGGTCGGGGTCTTGTCGAAGCCTTCATGCTCCAGGGTGCTGCCCACCAGAATGTGGCCATCGCGCCGCGGGATGGCATAGCGCCCCTTGGCCAGGACCATGCAGGACAGAAAGTCGGCAGCACACTTGTAGAGGATCATCTGCCCCTTCACCGGCTCCACCGGCAGTTCCAGGCCCAGGCTGCCCAGCAGTTCGCCACTCCAGGCCCCCGCGCAGAGCACCACCTGATCGGCGCGAACCTCGCCCAGCGAGCTATCGACCCCCACCACTTGCTGGCCTTCGCGGATAAAACCACTGACGGTGCATTGCTCATCGATTTGCACATTAGGCAACGCCTGTAACGCCGCCTTCAGGGATTTGACCAGGCGCGGGTTGCGCACGTTAGCCACATCGGCCATGTAGATCGCCTGTTGATAACCATTGCCCAGCACCGGCACCGCGTCATGCACCGCCGAGATATCCACAGCACTCAGCGGCCGGCCTTCACGCTTGGCCCACTCCAGGGCCTGGGCTTCATCCTCCAGGTCCAGCCAGTAGAGGCCGGTGACATGCACTTGCGGGTCGACACCGGTGGCACTGAACAGTTGCTGGGCCAGTTGTGGGTAGAAATCCTGCGACCAGTGCGCCAGGGCAGTGACCGCCGGGCTGTAGCGCCAGGGGTAAAGCGGCGAGACGATCCCACCACCGGCCCAGGACGATTCACGCCCCAGGTCCGAACGTTCCAGAAGCCGTACCTGCTGGCCCTGGGACGCCAGATTGAAGGCGGTGAGCAGGCCGATCACCCCGCCGCCCACCACCAGCACTTGCTGTTGCTTAGCCATAGTCCGATCCAATCATGAGAAAGACAGTGGGCGCCGCGGCCCGAATCAGGTGCTCAGCGCCCCCAGCAATCCTTGGCGGTCAGCCCTTCGGCCTGGCCGCTGATGCGGGTCGCGCCGGTCTGGTCGATGCTGAAACTGCCGCACTTGTCCGCCGCCATCAGCCCATCGTCCTTCGGGGTCGCGGTCAGGGAGAAACCGGTGTCGGTCAGGGTTGCGGTAATGCTGTAGTACTCATTGCCGGCGCTCAGGTCCGGGGCGTTGCTGTAGACCCCAGCCTTGGAGAAATGCCGTTCAAGCTGCTGCGCCTGCTCGGTAAGCAGTACCGCGATTTCGCTGCGGTGCGGTTTTTTCACGTATTCGGTGATGCTGGGAAGGCTCAAGGTAAGGACCAGACCGATGATCGCAATCACGATCATGATTTCGATCAGGGTAAAACCTTGGTTGGATCTGCGCATGGTCAAGAATCTCGCTTACTGGATTTGTCGCCACAGGATGCGCCGGCTGCCACCGCCGGGCCTTTCCACCAGGGTGCTGATGCCACCCCTGGAGTCACTGATGATCTTGCGGGCGCCATTGCTGGCAACTCCGCCAAGGCTGGGCACGGTGCCGACGTAGCGCACGCCGCTGGAGGGCTGGTCCTGGTCATCCACGACCCCGTCGCCATTGGTGTCGAGCACCGCAGCGTCGAGCATCTTACCGCTGAACACCTCCAGCTCGATCAATTTCCCACTGCTGGCACTCGAACAAGGGTCGTCGGGCTCCAGTTGCAGGGTGCTGAACACCACCCTGCCGGCCACCAGGGTCGCCTCGTTGAGCACCCGCTCGCCGGCTGCCAGGCCACCTTGTACCAGGGGCAGGTACCAGCCGCGCTGCGCCGGATAACGCACCTCGTTGAGGGTGCTGCGCAGGAAACTGCCGGCCGCCGCGCTGAACCCGGCCTCAAGGTGCTGCACCTGCAACTGACTTTCGCCAATGCCCCCAGGACCGCCCTCGGCGTCCCACACGCCATAGAATCCCTGGCGCGCCCGGCTTTGCTTGTCCCGGGTCTCGTTGAGCTTGCCCGTACCGAACAGCACCAATTGGCCACCACGGGGATGATCGAGCAGGCGCGGCGGTGCGCTGATCGGCTGGCTGGCGCCTCCCGCGGTGCGGAACAAGGGCTGCCCGGCAAATGCCAGATGCCAGCTGGCGCTATCGTTGCCGGACAGCTCGAATTTCCACATTCGCCCCTTGAGGTCGCCCGCATAGGCCGCCTGCACTTCATTGCGTGCATTGACCTTGAGGGTGACGGACGACAGGCCATTGTCAGGCTGGTCGTCAATGGCGATCTCGCGAATCAGCGAGCCATCATTCAGGTCCACCACATACAGCGCTGCCACCCCGGAATGGCTGCCGTAGCCATTGCCGATGAAAGCCGCCCAGCGTCCATCGGCCAAGCGCGCTACCTGTGGGCGGGCATAGGCATACCCCAGGTCATTGAAAGGATGATTGCGGTCCGGCTCGGGAGGAGCGCCGATTTCCCACAAGGCGCCAGGCGCATTGCCGTGCACGGCGTCGAACAGACGCACCGCAAAGAAACTCTTGCCGCCCGCCCCGACGCCCCCCAGGGCCAGGGTTTGCCAGGCACCGCCCCGCTGCCCATCGAACACCGCCAGGGGACCATCCACCAGATAGCGATGGCGCTCGCCCCGCCGATAACCGGGATCTGCGACCTGCGCCAGGGCGCCCAACGCGCTGGAGGGCATGTAGCCATAGAGGCGCTCACCGCTGGCCGGGTCCAACACATTGAACAACCCGTCATTGCTGTTCACCAACAAGCGCGTCGCCATGGCCGTGGCCTTCTGTGCCAGGTAGCGGCTGTAGTCGCCCCCGGCAGCCCCATCGACAGCACTGCGCTGCCCGGCAGTTGCCAGCACCAGCGGCGAATTGACGATATCTCCCAACTGATAGCGGCGCTCCCTGAGCCCGCTCACGGAGCGGCCCTGGCTCCAGCGCAGTAACTCGGCGCCACTGACACCTGCAGGCAACGACTGCTCAAGTTCGCCACGCTGAGCGGTGGACAAGTTGCCGTAGGCCAGGCTCACCGGACGCCGGCTGGCAGTGTTCCAGGTCTCATGGATTACCGCCGCGCCGGCACCATCCACGCCACTATCGCTGCTCCACAACGGCGAACCGACAGCCACTCGGCCCTGATTGTCGATGCCGTAGGCGCGGATCGTGCCATGCCAATCGACCGGGTCGTACTGGCTCTGGTAATAACGACCACTGGCGGCATCCAGTACACCACTGCCGGCAGTCACGGCACTGGCTACGCCTTCGCCCAGAACGCCTGCCAGCACGCCTTCAAGGTTGCTGCGGGCCTGGAAATACTCACCCTGGCCGTAGTCCGCAGCGCCCATCAGCAGAGGATTGTGGGCCTGGAAACCCACCGTGAAGGTATTCAGGTACTGACGGGGGAAATCCACCTCCGCCCAGCTTTTACCGGCCTCATCCACTCCTGGGCCACGCAAGTCGATATCGAAGGCGAACTTGGCCAGGTCATCGAGGAATAGAGTCTGCCCATCGCGCTCGCCACCATCGTTGCCGACCCCGTCCCAGTTGGGCAGGCGCCCCGCCCCTAAAGGGTCGTTGAGCGGGAACTGAGTATCGTGATCCGCCGCGCCGGCACTGATCACCACCCCGTAGTTCTTCTGGCAACGGTATTGAATGGGGCTGCTGTAGAGCGCCGGTGAAAGGTTGTAGTACGGCACCATGCCGCGCAGGTAGCGGGTGATCTCGTAGTAGGTTTCCGCCAACGGCGTATGACCGCCGGCCTTGAGGCCGTTGATTGTCGCCAGCAGGGCCTGGTAATTGGCCTCGGCCTGGGCCGGGCTCACAGCGCCTTCAATGGCCGACAGGTCACTGATGGGACGGGCAATGTAACCCCCAGGGCCCGGATCACCCGGGGCCGGCGGGTTGAAGGTGGCCAACCCCAGGCGCAGCCAGCGATACCGGGTAACCAGGGCCGTGGCCAGCCGCCGCGCCACATTCATCCGGTAGTCGTTGGGAATGGAACCGTCAGTGAAGTCTCGCTCCCGTCCCTTGGCCTGCGCCAGTAGCCAGGACAGGTAGTCCGCGGAGTACAGCGTATTTCCCGCCCCAACCGGGTCCGGCAGCTTCAGGCAGCGCACCCCACGCTCGGGATCATGGAAGCTGTGAAAGCCTGCCCGGCACCCCGACTCGCCGAGGCTGGACAAGGCAATCGCCTGGCCTGCAAGTCGCTCACCCCGAGCACACTCGCCCCCCACTCCGGCACAGCGCCAGACCGCAGCCCGGGCGAGCAGCGGATCGAACTCCCGGGCATGGACAATGCTGTTCATGCCCTGGGAGTCATCCAGCACCAGCATCACGTTCGGCGCCACCGCCGCGGCACCAAGAAGCGGGGTGCTGGCAGGGTTGAACGCCATGGCTAGAGGCACCGGCAACAGGCTCAGCAGCAGCGCGCCCAGGCTTCGCCAACCGGGCCGACGCATGCCCCGATCAATACTTGGCATAGATGCTCTCCAGCACACTGCGCGATTGCCCGGCCAGACCGACAGCGGTCACGCGATACAAGGTGGCCGGAGTATTGCTCGGCACATTCACCGCATCCTGTGAAACACCGAGGTTCTGCACCCCGTAGAAGCCAGAGCCGCTAGCGATCCACAGCACCGCCGAAGCAGCATTGACTCCAGGAGCCTTGACCAGCGCTGATTCGGCGGGAGGCGCGCACTGAACAGGGCTGGCACATACCGGCAAGCGAAAATCATCCTGCTGCACCGCACTCTCCCCCACCCGCAGCGCGGCTTCGGCGGCCTGGAATGCGCGGTTGTGCAGAGCCAGGCTGGCGGCCATTTTTTCCTGCAGGGTGGCGTTCTGCAGCGACGAGAGCCCGATCAGGGTCAGCAGCAACAGGAACACCAGGCTGACCAGCAACGCCATACCCCGCTGCCCGAGAGGAACCCGACCTCGCAAGCGCGCCATCAGGGCAACCTGTTGCGCAGGGCCGCGACCACGCTATAGGTCTGCGGGCGCACGCGGTCATGGGGGTCAGCCAGGGTCAGGCGCAAGCGCACACTGCGGATCCGTTCCGGGTCCAATGGGTTGCGACTGTAGCTGGAGGCGGCAATGTCGGTGGCCGAACGGGCCATGCCGAAACTCACATCAAAGGCTTCGACGTTGTCCAGCAGCACCGCTTGCTGCTTGCCAAGGCCACTGCCCAGCAGCAACTGGCGATTCTTCAGGCTGTAGAACAGCCGGCGCAGGGCGAACACCTGCTCAGCGCCGGCTCCTCGATGAGCGCCTGAATAGGCTACGGCGCTGCGCTGGCAGTCGCTGACCACGCTCCAGGTCGGCGCACCGCCATCGTCCCCGACATCGGCGGTGATCAGGGTCAGTTTCTGCTCGGCGTTGTCCCATTGGATCGGTGTCGCCGCATAGTGCGAGAACTCCCGCGCCGTGCTGGCATCACTGATGGTCCGCAGGCAACCGAACAGCCCCACCATGCGGATTTCCTGAAGCATCTTGCTCAGGACAAAGCGAGCATCCTCCTGCAGGTAGGCGGCAGCGCTCTGACTCTGGTAGGTGTTCTTCGCCGCAATGAATACCTGGGCCACCCCCAGTACCAGCACCAGGCTCAAGGCCAGTGCCAGCATCATCTCCACCAGGCCGAAGCCACTATCGGCCCGGTTCACGGCAAGCCTCCCGGTTGCGCTGCAACCCGGCTGCTGAGCTCCAGGCTACGCAGGCTGCCCTCCCGGCCTTCGGCACGGGAGTCGTCCCAGGTGATGCGAATAGTGTAGACATGCTGCTTGACGCTGATGCTGCCCTTGCCGCTGGGGCCGGCGAAGCTCGCGATATTGGCGGCGAAGTCGTACAGGTCCTGATCCCGCACATTGCCCGGGTTGCCCTCTGCCGGTATCGCCACGCTGTAGTCGGCGGCGGCGTTGGCGCGGATCCGGTCGAGCATGTCATAGGCGATAAAGCTGGCCTGGGTGGTCATCCGCGAGCTGTCGGTGTACTGCAGCGCCTTGATCTGCACCGCCGCCGCACCCAGCAGGCCCACCGCCAGTATCAACAGCGCCACCAGCACCTCGATCAGGGTCATGCCATCCTGTGCATCCCGCACGTTCATCCGCAGTTCTCCGCTGCTATCACCCGCCCATTGAGACAGACACTGATCACCCGCCGCTGCTGGTCCAGTCCATAGACGATGTGCAGCGCATCACTGGCCGCCAAGCCGCCGAGGCGATTGAAATCGATGCTGTGGTCATCTGAGGTTAGCGTCAGGGTGGCGCCCGGACTGATGGCTGGAACAACCCGCAATACATTGCCTCCGGGGTCCTGCCCCGCATACACCATCAATTCGCCGTTCCAGGGAGCGTCCTTGGCAGCCGGGCGAATCCCGACCCTCTGGCGGCGATTGATCGCTTCCAACCGTGCGTAAGCCAGGGCCTGACGTAGTTGATTGATCTCGGTGTCGGCACGCACTCGCTGCACGGTGGCGCGATAGGCTGGCACCACCAGGCCCAGAAGAAGGGCCGCGATCGCCAGGGCGACGAGCAATTCCAGCAAGGTGAAACCCTTTGTATGCAAATTCATGGCCGGCCTTGGAAGTGTCATCGGCTATAACAGGCAAGCGCCCGGACCCTCCATAGACCGGCGCTTTGGCCATTTGCTCAATGAACACGCACGGATTGCGTGAAACCGTCGTCCCCAGGGAGGGAGACCCCATGCATGAGAAAGGCTTCGGCCTGATTGAACTGCTGACCGCACTGGTTCTGCTGGCCCTGCTACTGCCGCTTTCCGGTAGCGCCATGAGTGAGCTCCTGCGCTCCAATCGCCAGCAGGACGCCGCGCAGATGCTCGCCAGTGGCCTGCGCAACGCCCGGGCGGCAGCGATCCTGCACCAGCGCACGGTCCTGATTCATGGTCTGGAGGACGACTGGAGCCGGGGCTGGAGGATCATCCTGGATATCAGCGGCAAGGGCGCCCAGGACGCACGCAACCCGCAACTGATCGAGCGCCAAGGCAGTGGGCAGGTATTGATCGTGGGCAATCGCCCGGTGCAGCACTTCGTGCGCTTCAGTGCCCTGGGCCATCCGCTGCTGCCCAGTGGCGCCTTCCAGGCCGGAACACTCCATGTCTGCCAGGCAGGCCAAGAGTACAGCCGCCATCAAGTGGTGCTGTCACGTAGCGGGAGGGTCAGCCTGCGCAGCGAAAACGCCGAGCAGGCCTTGTGTGCAGGCGTCGGCTGATCAGAGCAGCGAGCGAACCCGCAGCTCTTTGGGCATGGAGAAGGTGATGTTTTCTTCGCGGCCGGCCAGCTCATCGGCGCCGGTGGCACCCCAGGCCTGCAGTTGCTGGATCACGCCACGCACCAGCACTTCCGGGGCCGAGGCACCGGCGGTAATGCCG
The DNA here is from genome assembly GCF_058799535.1 of Pseudomonas sp. GW822-FHT06D10. Classification (NCBI taxonomy): domain Bacteria; kingdom Pseudomonadati; phylum Pseudomonadota; class Gammaproteobacteria; order Pseudomonadales; family Pseudomonadaceae; genus Pseudomonas; species Pseudomonas sp. GW822-FHT06D10. Next base: position 69,374 of record NZ_JBXALN010000007.1, read on the forward strand.
ATGCGCTCCACACCATCGAACCAGCTGCGCTGCAGGTCTTCGGCACCGTCGATCAGGTAGGCCGGGGTGGCCATGCGTTCGGCCAGCTCGCGCAGGCGGTTGGAGTTGGAGCTGTTGGGGCTGCCGACCACCAGCACCACGTCGCATTCGTCGGCCAGTTGCTTGACCGCGTCCTGACGGTTCTGCGTGGCGTAGCAGATGTCGTCCTTGCGTGGCCCGCCGATGGCTGGAAAGCGCGTGCGCAAGGCATCGATCACCCGGCTGGTGTCATCCATGGACAAGGTGGTCTGGGTCACGAATGCCAGGCGTTCGGGGTTGTGCACCTGCAACTCGGCCACATCCTTTTCGTCTTCCACCAGGTAGATGGCGCCACCATTGCTGGCGTCGTACTGGCCCATGGTGCCTTCGACCTCGGGGTGGCCGGCGTGGCCGATCAGGATGCATTCACGGCCGTCGCGGCTGTAGCGCGCCACTTCGATATGCACCTTGGTCACCAGCGGGCAGGTGGCGTCGAACACTTTGAGGCCACGACCTGCAGCCTCGCTGCGCACTGCCTGGGAAACACCGTGGGCGCTGAAGATAACGATGACATCATCCGGCACCTGCTCCAGCTCTTCGACGAAGATCGCTCCACGATTGCGCAGGTCTTCGACGACAAATTTGTTGTGCACCACTTCATGCCGGACGTAGATCGGCGGCCCGAAGACTTCCAGGGCGCGATTGACGATTTCGATCGCCCGGTCCACGCCGGCGCAGAAGCCACGGGGGTTGGCGAGTTTGATTTGCATGCTGTGCCTCGTGTCTTGCGCGCAAGAAGTTAGATCGTTGTAGACAGCGGATCGCCGGCAGCCGGCTCCTGGATAATAGAAGACGGCATGCCGGCGATGCTTTTAAAGCGCTTTGACGTCGATGATTTCAACGTCGAAGGTCAAGGTCTTGCCGGCCAGCGGGTGGTTGAAGTCGATGGTCACCTGCGCGTCATCGAAAGTTTTGACCACACCTGGCAACTCGGTGTTCGCCGCATCGTTGAAGATCACCAGCAAGCCTTCCGAAAGCTCCATGTCCTGGAACTGCGAACGCGGGATGACCTGCACGTTCTGCGGGTTGGGCTGGCCGAAGGCGTTTTCCGGTTCGATGGTCAGGTTGCGCTTGTCGCCGGCCTTGAAGCCGAACAGCGCCGCCTCGAACCCTGGCAGCAGGTTGCCATCGCCGACCTTGAAGGTCGCCGGGGCCTTGTCGAACGTGCTGTCTACGGTGTCGCCGTTCTCCAGGCGCAATGCGAAATGCAAAGTGACTTCCGTGTTCTGACCGATGCGTTGTTCAGTCAATACCTGTTCAGTCATGAACGGCTTCTCCGGTTTTCTTGCTCTTGAACATATCCAGGGCCAGCATCACCGCGCCAACGGTAATGGCACTGTCGGCGAAGTTGAATGCCGGGAAGTACCAGCGGTTCTGCCAGTGCACCAGGATGAAATCGATCACATGGCCCAGGGCGATGCGGTCGTACAGGTTACCCAGGGCCCCGCCCAGCACCAGCGCCAGAGCGATGGCCAGCCAGGTTTCATTGCGCCCCAGACGCTTGAGCCAGACCACCAGCACCGCACTGACCGCAATCGCGATCAGGGCGAACAGCCAGCGCTGCCAGCCGGAGCCGTCGGCGAGGAAGCTGAAGGCGGCGCCGGTGTTGTAGGCCAGGGTCCAGCTGAAGTAATCCGGGATCACCACGATCTGCTGGTACATGCTCAGCGAACTTTCGAAGTGCAGCTTGCTGACCTGGTCGATGACCAGGACCAGCACGCTCAACCACAGCCAGCCCAGACGGCCGAATCGGCCTGCGGCGTTAGGCATAGTGACGGACCTCGCCTGCTCCGCTGATGTTGTCTACGCAACGACCGCAGATTTCCGGATGCTCAGGGTGCACGCCGACGTCTTCACGGCAGTGCCAGCACCGGGCGCACTTGGGGAAGGCCGACTTGACGACTTTGAGCTTGAGGCCCGGTACTTCGGTGGCCACGGCGTCCGCTGGTGCCTGGGCAAACGGGGCCAGGCTGGCGGTCGAAGTGATCAGCACGAAACGCAGTTCGTTGCTCAGCTTGGCCAGGTCAGCGGCCAGGCCATCCTCGGCAAACAGGGTGACTTCGGCTTGCAGGTTGCCACCGACGGCCTTGGCCGCGCGCTGAACTTCCAGCTCCTTGTTCACCGCAACCTTGACGGCCATCACGCCTTCCCAGTACTCGCGGCCCAGTTCGAAGTCAGCGGGCAATTCGGTCAGGCCTTCGTACCAGGTGTTGAGCATCACGGATTCGTTACGCTCGCCCGGCAGGTACTCCCACAGCTCATCGGCGGTGAAGGCCAGGATCGGTGCGATCCAGCGCACCAGCGCTTCGGAGATGTGGTACAGCGCGGTCTGCGCCGAGCGGCGCGCCTTGCTGTTGGCGCCGGTGGTGTACTGGCGGTCCTTGATGATGTCGAGGTAGAAGCCGCCCAACTCCTGCACGCAGAAGTTGTGCACCTTGGAGTAGACGTTCCAGAAGCGGTATTCGCCGTAGTGCAGCTCCAGCTCGCGCTGCAGCAACAAGGTACGGTCCACGGCCCAACGGTCCAGGGCCAGCATGTCTTCGGCCGGCAGCAGGTCGGTGGCCGGGTTGAAGCCGCTCAGGTTGGAAAGCAGGAAACGCGCAGTGTTGCGGATCCGCCGGTAGGCGTCGGCGCTGCGCTGCAGGATCTGATCGGAAACCGCCATCTCGCCGGAGTAGTCGGTGGCCGAGACCCACAGGCGCATGATGTCGGCACCCAGGGTGTCGTTGACCTTCTGTGGCGCGATCACGTTGCCCAGGGACTTGGACATCTTGCGGCCGTTCTCGTCCACGGTGAAGCCGTGGGTCAACAGTTCGCGGTACGGCGCGTGGTTGTCGATGGCGCAACCGGTGAGCAGGGACGAGTGGAACCAGCCACGGTGCTGGTCGGAGCCCTCCAGGTACAGGTCGGCCCGCGGGCCGCTTTCGTGGCCCATGGGGTGCGAACCGCGCAGCACGTGCCAGTGAGTGGTGCCGGAGTCGAACCAGACGTCCAGGGTGTCGCTGATCTTGTCGTACTGGGCGGCTTCGTCGCCCAGCAGCTCAGCGGCGTCCATCTTGAACCAGGCCTCGATGCCTTCCTGCTCGACGCGCTGGGCCACTTCTTCCATCAGCTCGACAGTGCGTGGGTGCAGGTCGCCGCTTTCCTTGTTCAGGAAGAACGGGATCGGCACACCCCAGTTGCGCTGGCGGGAGATGCACCAGTCCGGGCGGTTGGCGATCATCGAGTGCAGGCGTGCCTGGCCCCAGGCCGGTACGAACTGGGTGTCTTCGATGGCTTGCAGGGCGCGTTGGCGCAGGGTGTCGCCGGCTTCCGGCTGCTTGTCCATGCCAACGAACCACTGCGCGGTGGCGCGATAGATCAGCGGGGTCTTGTGGCGCCAGCAGTGCATGTAGCTGTGGCTGATGGTTTCGGTGTGCAGCAACGCACCGACTTCGCTCAGCTTGTCGACAATGGCCGGGTTGGCCTTCCAGATGAACTGGCCGCCGAAGAACTCCAGCGATGTCGCGTAGACACCGTTGCTCTGCACCGGGTTGAGGATGTCGTCGTTGACCATGCCATAACGCTTGCAGGTCACGAAGTCGTCTTCACCATAGGCCGGGGCCGAGTGAACCACGCCAGTGCCGGCACCCAGCTCCACGTATTCGGCCAGATACACCGGCGACAGACGATCGTAGAACGGATGACGGAAATTGATCAGTTCCAGGGCCGAACCTGGAGCCGTGGCAATCACCGAGCCTTCCAGGTTGTAGCGGGCCAGGCAGGATTCCACCAGCTCTTCGGCCAGCACCAGCAGGCGTTCGCCGGTGTCGACCAGGGCGTAGTTGAACTCGGGGTGTACGTTCAGCGCCTGGTTGGCCGGGATGGTCCAGGGGGTGGTGGTCCAGATCACGATGGCAGCAGGCTTGGCCAGCTTGGCCAGGCCGAAGGCGCCAGCCAGCTTGGCTTCGTCGGCGACCGGGAAGGCCACGTCGATGGTCGCGGACTTCTTGTCCTGATACTCGACTTCTGCTTCAGCCAGGGCCGAGCCGCAGTCGAAGCACCAGTTCACCGGCTTCAGGCCCTTGAACACGAAGCCGCCCTTGACCATTTCCGCCAGGGCACGGATCTCCCCGGCCTCGTTGGCGAAGTTCATGGTCTTGTAGGGATTGGCCCAGTCGCCCAGCACACCCAGGCGGATGAACTCGGCCTTCTGCCCTTCGATCTGCTCGGAAGCGTAGGCGCGGCACAGCTCGCGGGTCTGGTCCGAGGACAGGTTCTTGCCGTGGGTCACCTCGACCTTGTGCTCGATCGGCAGACCGTGGCAGTCCCAGCCAGGAACGTAAGGCGCGTCGAAACCCGCCAGGGTTTTCGAGCGGATGATCATGTCCTTGAGAATCTTGTTGACCGCATGACCGATGTGAATCGAGCCGTTGGCATAGGGAGGACCGTCGTGCAGTACGAACTTGGGACGATCCTTGCCAATCTCGCGCAACTTTCCGTACAGGCCAATGCTGTCCCAACGCTGCAGAATCTGTGGTTCGCGCTGAGGCAGGCCGGCCTTCATTGGGAAGGCGGTGTCCGGAAGGTTTAACGTGGCTTTATAGTCGGTCATTTAAGGCTCTTCATTAGCGATTGGCGCTATGGATACGTGCCACTTGGGCACGGGCGGCGGCAACATCCGCATTGATCGCCGTCTTCAACGCCTCCAGGGAGGCGAAACGCTGCTCTTCACGCAGCTTGTGGTGGAAAACCACCGTCAAACGCCGGTCATACAGATCGCCGGCAAAATCTAAAAGATGTACTTCCAGGTGGGCCTTGCCATCACCTGCAACAGTGGGCCGCACGCCGATATTGGCGACGCCGGGCCAGGTCTTGCCATCGAGATCGACACTCACCAGGTACACCCCGGAAAGCGGCACGCGACGGCGCTTCAACTGCACATTGGCAGTGGGCGTACCCAACTGGCGCGCCAGTTTCTGGCCGTGCAACACCCGCCCGGCAATGCGGTACGGGCGACCCAGCAGGCGCTCGGCCAGATCGAAATCGGCGGCGGCCAGGGCATTGCGGACCTGGGTACTACTCACCCGCAGGCCGTCGAGCTCGACGGTCTGCGCCGCCTCGACGGTAAAGCCGTGGGTGGCGCCGGCCTGCTGCAGGAAGTCAAAATCACCGACCCGGTCGCAACCGAAGCGGAAGTCATCACCCACCTCCAGGTGCTGTACACCCAGGCCATCCACCAGGATTCGCTCGACGAACTCTTTGGCGCTGAGTTTGCTCAGGCGCTGGTTGAAGGCCAGGCACAGCACCCGGTCGACACCGGCGTCAGCCAGCAACTGCAGCTTGTCCCGCAGGCGGGCCAGACGCGCCGGAGCCGTCTCGGGGGCAAAGAATTCCCGCGGCTGGGGCTCGAAAATCACCACGCAGCTGGGCACGCCCAACTCGAGCGCACGTTCGCGCAGCCGGCCCAGGATAGCCTGGTGACCACGGTGAACACCGTCAAAGTTGCCAATAGTGGCGACGCAGCCCCGATGCTGGGGGCGCAGATTGTGGAGGCCTCGAACCAGCTGCATAACGCGCTTCTTGCTCATAAAGTGGTCGATTATAACCACACCCGGCGGCCGACGACAGGCAGCACCGCACCCAATGTGGTTGATCCGACAAAACCGATGCCTGCCCTGCCCTGGCGACTAAACAGCCGTCAGTTCAAGGCCTTGCGATTGAAGTCGCGCAAACGGAAGCCCAGCAGCGCCAGCATGCCGAAATATGCCACCACCCCAGCCACCACCAGCACGCCCAGGCGCAGGAACCGCTGGAGCATGTGGCCTTGATCCCAGGCCGGCATGAAATGCATCAGGCCCAGCAACACCGCGGACATGACCGCGACCGCCAACAGCAACTTCAAGGTGAACCGCCCCCACCCCGGCAGCGGCTGGAACATCTGTTGCTTGCGCAACTGGTAGAACAGCAGTCCGGCGTTGATACAGGCCCCGGCGCTGATGGCCAGGGCCAGGCCCGCGTGTTTCAGGGGACCGATAAAAGCCAGGTTCAGCAGTTGGGTGACGATCAGCGTAAAGATGGCGATTTTCACCGGTGTACGAATGTTCTGCTGCGCATAGAAGCCCGGCGCCAGCACCTTGATCACGATGATCCCCAGCAAACCCACGGCATAAGCCACCAGCGCACGCTGGGTCATGGACGCATCGAAGGCACTGAACTCACCGTATTGGAACAGTGACACGGTCAGCGGCTCGGCGAGGATACCCAGGGCCAGGGAGCACGGCAGCACCAGGATGAAACACAGGCGCAGGCCCCAATCGAGAATCCGCGAATACTCGTGGCGGTCCTTGCTGGCGTAGGTCTTGGCCAGGGTCGGCAGAAGAATGGTGCCCAGCGCCACCCCCAGCACACCGGACGGCAGCTCCATCAGGCGGTCGGCGTAATACATCCACGACACCGAACCGGCTACCAGGAAAGAGGCGAAGATGGTGTTGATGATCAACGAGATCTGGCTCACCGAAACCCCGAGAATCGCCGGCAGCATCTGCTTCATCACCCGCCAGACCCCGGTATCCCGCAGGTTCAGGCGCGGCAGCACCAGCATGCCGATCTTCTTCAGGTGCGGCAGCTGATACAGCAACTGCGCCAGGCCGCCAGCCAGCACCGCCCAGCCCAGAGCCATCACTGGCGGATCGAAGTACGGCGTCAGAAACACCGCAAAAATGATCATGCTGACGTTGAGCAGGGTCGGCACGAAGGCCGGCACCGAGAAACGATTCCAGGTGTTGAGGATTGCCCCGGCCAGAGACGACAGCGAGATCAGCAATATATAAGGAAAGGTCACCCGCAACAGGTCAGAGGTCAGGGCGAACTTTTCCGGAGAGTCGACGAACCCCGGTGCCGTGGCCCAGATCACCCAGGGCGCGGCGATGATGCCTAAAGCCGTCACCAGCGCCAGGACCAGGGTCAGCAGACCCGAGACATAGGCAATGAAGGTACGGGTCGCTTCTTCCCCCTGCTGGCTCTTGTACTCTGCCAGGATCGGCACGAACGCCTGGGAGAACGCGCCTTCGGCAAAGATGCGCCGCAGCAGGTTGGGCAGCTTGAAGGCAATGAAGAAGGCATCGGTGGCCATCCCGGCACCGAAAGTGCGCGCGATGATGGTGTCACGCACAAACCCCAGTATCCGGGAAAGCATCGTGATAGAGCTGACGGCGGCCAACGACTTGAGCAGGTTCATGAAAAGGTTTTGCGCCTTGTAGATAAACAGCAGGCGAAAAGACACCCACTTATGCGATACTCCGCGCCGCAACAGCACAGAGCCAAAGCTCGCGAGTTTACAGGTCAAGCGCCGGAAATAAATATCCCGCCTCTTCAGATCGACCACTCAGCGGAACGCATCACCCGCCCTTGACAAGACTTCAACTCATCGGCATGATTCGCGGCCTATTTTGTTTGCTATTTCCCAAAAAGTCTTTCGAGGAGCTCGACGGTGGCCAACTCACCTTCCGCCAAAAAACGTGCAAAACAGGCTGAGAAGCGTCGCAGCCACAACGCCAGCCTGCGTTCCATGGTTCGTACCTACATCAAGAATGTAGTTAAAGCCATCGACGCAAAAGACGCTGAAAAAGCGCAAGCTGCTTATGTTCTGGCTGTGCCAGTTATCGACCGCATGGCCGATAAAGGCATCATCCACAAGAACAAGGCTGCTCGCCATAAAGGTCGTCTGAATGGCCACATCAAGGCTCTGAACCTTGCTGCTGCAGCCTAAGCGACACGCTTGTTAAAAAACCGACCCAAGGGTCGGTTTTTTATTGCCCGCGATTTACCCACCCGGCAAACCAGCCCCGCCTTCAACAGAGGGCCAGCATGCCAGGAGAAACTCCGTTACGGGTGCGGCCAGGGCAGGATCGGGATAGCCGTCACCGCATTCTGCGGACTACCCTCGATCAGGCGATCGCTGTAGACCAGGTACACCAGGGTATTGCGCTTCTTATCCAGGAAACGCACCACCTGCATGGTCTTGAATACCAGCGAGGTGCGCTCCTTGAATACCTCGTCGCCATCCTTGAGCTCACCCTTGAACGCAATAGGCCCCACCTGACGACAGGCAATGGAGGCCTCCGCACGATCTTCCGCCAAACCCAGGCCACCCTTGAGCCCACCCGTCTTGGCTCGCGACAGATAGCACGTCACCCCATCGACCTTGGGATCATCGAACGCCTCGACCACGATCCGATCGTTCGGCCCGACAAACTTGAACACCGTGGACACCTGACCGATCTCTTCCGCCGACACCATGAACGGCATCGCCAAGAGCAAGCCCAACAATCCTTTTGCTACGCGCATACGCTTTTCCTTACGCCACTTACACCAGAATCAGATTATCGCGGTGTACCAGTTCAGGCTCCGCCATATACCCCAGGACACCGACAATAGCGTCGGACGGCTGACCAATGATCTTCTGCGCCTCAAGCGCACTGTAGTTGGCCAGGCCACGGGCAATCTCACGACCATCCGGCGCTACGCACACCACCATCTCACCACGCCGGAAACCACCCTGGACCTGCTTGACCCCCACCGGCAACAGGCTCTTGTTACCCTGGGACAGAGCCGACACCGCCCCCTCATCCAGCACCAGGGTGCCACGGGTCTGCAGATGCCCGGCCAGCCACTGCTTGCGCGCCGCCAGCATGCCGCGCTCCGGCGATAGCAACGTGCCAATGCGCTCGCCAGCCTTGAGGCGGTCCAGCACGCGATCCAGACGCCCACCAACGATGATTGTATGCGCCCCGGAACGCGCAGCCAGCCGCGCCGCACGCAACTTGGTCTGCATGCCGCCACGCCCCAGCGCACCGCCCGTACCACCGGCCACCGCATCCAGCGCCGGGTCGTCGGCCCGCGCCTCATAGATCAGCTGGGCATCAGGATTGTTACGCGGGTCGGCATCGAACATGCCGTCACGGTCGGTAAGAATCACCAGCAGATCAGCCTCAACCAGGTTGGCCACCAGCGCCGCCAGGGTATCGTTGTCGCCAAAGCGGATCTCGTCGGTCACCACGGTGTCGTTCTCGTTGATCACCGGGATCACCTTGAGCTCCACCAGGGCACGCAAGGTACTGCGAGCATTGAGGTAGCGCTTGCGATCGGAGAGGTCGTCATGGGTCAGGAGAATCTGTGCAGTATGCCGGCCATGCTCGGCAAAGCTCGACTCCCAGGCCTGCACTAGCCCCATCTGGCCGATGGCCGCAGCGGCCTGCAACTCATGCATCGCACTCGGTCGTGCGGTCCAGCCCAAGCGGCTCATGCCGGCCGCTACAGCACCGGAGGAAACCAGTACCAGCTCGACGCCGGCCTCATGCAAGGCCACCATCTGCTCCACCCACACACCCATTGCCGTGCGATCCAGCCCCTTGCCGTCCGCCGTCAGCAGCGCACTGCCGATCTTAACGACCCAGCGCTGCGCACCTGTCACCTTGCTCCGCATCTTATTCAACCTTTGCCAGCGAGCGACGCGACCGAGCGCCACTCATGGGGTTATTCGTATTTGTATCCTGCAGACACCAAAACGCCGCTCAAATGAGCGGCGCCTTGGAAGCTGGCTTGGCAGCGATGATAACACCGCACCCTGCCAGATAAACCGTCTTCGCGGGGCAAGCCCGCTCCTGCCGAATCAGTCGCGGACGTAAATGATTTCCGGACCATCCTCATCGTCAACGTCTTCTTCGTCCCAGTCATCATCACCGATGTCATGGACGCTCTTCACGCCACTGCGGCGCAGAGCACGCTGATCGTCGAGGGCTTGCAACTGGGCACGCGCCTCGTCTTCGATGCGCTGATCCAGCTCAGCCAACTCGTCGGCATAGGCAGGGTCGGCTGCCAGGCGATCGGCACGATCCTCCAGGTAACGCATGATGTCGCGGCTCAGGCGCTCGGTACCATCCTTGGAGATGGCCGAGATCACGTATACCGGCCCCGTCCACTCCAGGCGATCAACGATTTCCTTGACCCGCTCTTCACGCTCTTCCTCGAGGATCTGATCGGACTTGTTCAGCACCAGCCAGCGCTCGCGCTCGGCCAGGGACGGGCTGAACTTCATCAACTCATTGACAATCACCTCTGCCGCATCCGCCGGGCTGCTTTCATCCAGCGGCGCCATGTCCACCAGGTGCAGCAGGATGCGCGTACGCGCCAGGTGCTTGAGGAAGCGAATCCCCAGGCCGGCACCATCGGAAGCACCCTCGATCAGACCCGGAATGTCGGCGATCACGAAGCTCTTCCAGCGATCGACGCTGACCACACCCAGGTTCGGCACCAGGGTGGTGAACGGGTAATCGGCCACCTTCGGCTTGGCCGCAGACACCGAGCGGATAAAGGTGCTTTTGCCCGCATTCGGCAAGCCCAGCAGACCCACGTCCGCCAACACCTTCAGCTCCAGCTTGAGATCACGCTGCTCACCCGGCTTGCCCGGAGTGGTCTGGCGCGGCGCACGGTTGGTACTGGACTTGAAACGGGTGTTGCCCAAACCGTGCCAGCCGCCCTGCACCACCATCAACCGCTGGCCAGCCTTGGTCAGGTCGCCAATGACTTCCTGAGTACCCGCATCAATGATCGTGGTACCGACCGGAACCCGCAGCTCCAGATCCTCACCCTTCTTGCCGGTACAGTCGGTACTGCCGCCGTTGGAGCCGCGCTCGGCATCGAAGTGCCGGGTGTAGCGGTAGTCCACCAGGGTATTGAGGTTTTCGTCGGCGACCATGTAGATCGAGCCGCCATCACCACCATCACCACCGTTGGGACCACCGTTCTCGATGAACTTTTCCCGACGGAAACTCATGCAACCATTGCCGCCGTCGCCAGCCTTTACTCGAATCGATACTTCATCAACAAACTTCATGTTCAAACGCCTCTCGCCACACGGGCGAGCTGAAAAGCACTAAGACATAAGACTCTTGCAAAAATGAGCGCAGCGACCTCAATCAACGACCGAAACATCCAACGCTGGCAGCTCGTACAAACAGTTTTGCAAGAGACTCATCCCACAAACGAAAAAGCCCCGTCGCGAGACAGGGCTTTTCCAGCGATCGCGCAATTAAGCTGCGACGACGCTCACGTAACGACGACCGAAGGCGCCTTTTACTTCAAACTTGATCACGCCTTCGATTTTCGCGAACAGGGTGTGATCTTTACCCATGCCAACGCCGTAGCCAGCGTGGAATTGGGTGCCGCGCTGACGCACGATGATGTTGCCGGCCTTGATGACCTGGCCGCCATACATCTTCACGCCAAGGCGTTTGGCTTCTGAGTCGCGACCGTTACGGGTACTACCACCAGCTTTTTTGTGTGCCATGAGTTCAATTCTCCTAGTGAGGAATTAGGCTGAAATTAAGCCTGAATACCGGTGATTTTGATCTCGGTGAACCACTGGCGGTGGCCCATACGCTTCATGTGGTGCTTACGGCGACGGAACTTGATGATGCGGACTTTATCGTGACGACCTTGGGAGATCACTTCAGCCTTGACGGTTGCGCCAGCAACAACAGGTGCGCCGATGTTCACGTCGTCGCCGTTGGCGACCAACAGAACGCGGTCAAAAGTCACGGATTCGCCAGTAGCGACTTCCAGTTTTTCGATCTTCAGGTATTCACCTTCAGCGACCTTGTATTGCTTACCGCCGGTAACGATTACTGCGTACATGGTATTTCTCCGATAATCCTGCTCACCCAGCTCTTTATAAGAAGAGGTATTGGCTGGCATGGCTGCATGGGGCTGGAACGGCCCAAGTGCAATTGCGTAAGGCAGGTGCTGCCCAGGAAGTTCAGGGTGCGCGATTGTACGCAAGGCTCAATGGCCTTGCAAGTGCCGTTCAGGCCACGTCGGACAACGCTGCCAGCCCTGACGCCGGGGACCTAACCCCCTGAAACCTGGGTTTAATGGCAGCACGCGACTATACCCCAGTGTTTTACCCTGACAAATTACAGCCCGTCGGGGCTTTAGCCGTGCGGGACCGCGCCTTGACACCCGCGGACGTGGGTCCTAGCATGCCGCGCAACCCTTCTGGAGCACCTGTCGCTGATGCAACCCCAAGCTTTCTACCGCGCGGTGGCGGACGATTTTAGCGCCGTCGACGGCATCATCAAGAAACAGCTGACCTCCCGAGTTCCGCTGGTTTCCAAAATCGGCGATTACATCACCTCGGCCGGAGGCAAGCGCCTGCGTCCTTTATTGGTGCTGCTGTGCGGCAAGGCCCTGGGCCGCGAAGGCGACGACCTGCGCCTGCTGGCCGCCACCATCGAATTCCTGCACACCGCCACTCTGCTGCATGACGACGTGGTCGACATGTCCGGCATGCGCCGTGGCCGCTCAACCGCCAACGCCATGTGGGGCAACGCTCCCAGCGTACTGGTGGGCGACTTCCTGTACTCGCGCTCGTTCGAAATGATGGTCGAGCTGGGCTCGATGCCGGTCATGCGCATCCTGTCCCAGGCCACCCGGATCATCGCTGAAGGCGAAGTCCTGCAGCTCTCCAAGGTGCGTGACGCCAGCACCACCGAAGAAACCTACATGGAAGTCATCCGTGGCAAGACCGCGATGCTCTTCGAAGCCTCGACCCACAGCGCCGCCGCACTGGCCGGCGCCACCGAGGAACAGGCCGAGGCCCTGCGCACCTTTGGCGACCATCTGGGCGTGGCCTTCCAACTGGTGGACGACCTGCTGGACTACCGCGGCGATGCCGAGACCCTGGGCAAGAACGTCGGTGACGATCTGGCAGAAGGCAAGCCGACGCTGCCGCTGATCTACACCATGCGCGAAGGCACACCGGAGCAGGCAGCCCTGGTTCGCCAGGCGATCCAGAAAGGCGGCATCGAAGATCTGGAAAGCATCCGTGCCGCCGTCGAGGCCTCGGGCTCCCTGGACTACACCGCACAACTGGCCCGCGATTACGTTGCGCGCGCCATCACTTGCCTGGAAGCCCTGCCACCGAGCGAGTACCGCGATGCCCTGGTGGAACTGAGCGAATTCGCCGTCGCCCGCACCCACTAAACAGCCCGGCTCCTGCTCATCACAGGAGCCGGCTCGTTGCCCTGCCGCCCCTTCATCCCCTCTCGCCCACAAAACCCTATACAATGTGCGCTTTTTAGCCATCCTGACTTTGAGGAGCTTAAGTGAGCACTTTGCCACCCTGCCCAAAATGCAATTCCGAATACACCTACGAGGACGGCACCCAGCTGATCTGCCCTGAGTGCGCCCACGAGTGGTCCGCCAGCGGTGAAGCCGAAGCCGTATCCGATGAAGCCGTGAAGAAAGATTCGGTGGGCAACGTGCTGCAAGACGGCGACACCATTACCGTGATCAAGGACCTCAAGGTCAAGGGCACCTCGCTGGTGGTCAAGGTCGGCACCAAGGTCAAGAACATCCGCCTGTGCGATGGCGACCATGACATCGACTGCAAGATCGACGGTATCGGCCCGATGAAACTCAAGTCCGAGTTCGTCCGCAAGGTCTGAATCCCCCCCCTCTCGCGCCCGCCGCGAGAGGGCCCCCCCCTACGCCCCTCCCCGCTCGGTCAACCCGCAACCTTGCTAGCAGAAAGCCAGTCGATTTGATCGAAAACAATTTCTGCACAGAAAAAAGCAGAAACCGCCAATAGGCACTTGCTATTCATTGAATAAGAATTATTCTCATTGAACCCCATTCAAGGAGATGACGACCATGACTTATTTGATTGATGCCTGGCTGGACCGCCCACACCCTTACCTGCGAATCCTGCATCGGGAAACCGGGGAAGTCTGTGCGGTGCTGGAAGAGGAAGCCCTGAACGAGCTGCAGGACCAGGGAGATCTGGACCTGAACGGCCTGAGCTCCAGCGAACCGCTGGTACTCAAGGAATTGGTGCGCAACCTGTTTTTGTTCTGCTACGCCAGAGCCTTGCGGCCGACCGGCACCGATGGTCAAAGCCTGGGCGCAAAAATCCGTCTATGAAACCTAAGCCGATCAAGGGGCAAGCTTGCCGGCGATGAGCAGACCGCGAGTGCGCAGCCTTCATCGCCAGCAAGCTGGCTCCTACAGGGTTACAGAACGTCCAGCAGCTCGACGTCGAACACCAGGACGCTGTGCGGCGGGATGCTGCCCACGCCTTGTGCGCCGTAAGCCAGTTCGCTCGGCACGTACAGACGCCATTTGCTACCGGCGTTCATCAGTTGCAGCGCTTCGGTCCAGCCAGCGATCACGCCGCCAACCGGGAATTCGGCAGGCTGGCCGCGCTCATAGGAGCTGTCGAACACAGTGCCGTCGATCAGGGTGCCGTGGTAGTGAGTGCGAACGCTGTCTTCACGGGATGGCTTGGCGCCTTCGCCCTGGGTCAGCACTTCGAACTGCAGGCCGGAAGCCAGGGTGGTGATGCCTTCACGCTTGGCGTTTTCCGCCAGGAATGCCAGACCGGCACCGGCAGCCGCTTCGGCCTTGGCAGCGGCTTCAGCCTGCATGATTTCGCGGATGACTTTGAAGCTGGCAGACATTTCTTCCTGACCCACACGGCTCGGCTTACCGGCGAAAGCGTCGGTCAGACCGGCCAGGATTGCATCCAGGCTCACGCCCGGTGGCGGGTTGTCACGCAGTTGGTCGCCCAGCTGACGGCCAATGCCGTAGCTGACGCGGGTTTCGTCGGTGGACAGATTTACTTCGGACATGACACTGCTCCGCTGTGCGGACGGCTCGGGAAAGGCCGTGGAAACACAGCACCTTCCGGAGCGCCCGGAACCAAAAGGGCGAGCAGACTAGCACAGAAGTCCGGCGACAATCAGCGCAACCCCGGCGCTACCAGCCGGAGTGCAGGGTGATCGGCACCTTGAGGCTTTCCTCGGCGCTGGCAGACAACCCGCACATCTCGTCATGCACCGAGGTGTGGATCAGGTTGAACGGCAGCTTGGGAAACGACTGCAGCACTTCACGGGCATGCTCCACCGAACGCAGATGAAACATCTGCCCATGGGCGTCGCTCAACGGGTATGCAGCCCCGTGCATGCGCGCCTCAAGCAGGTAGATTCCGCCTTCCAGCGAAATCAGGTTCAACTCATCGACTTTTCCGGCAATGGCGTAGGCATTCATTTCCTGCAGGTTCATGAGCGCACCTCGTGCAATTGAAAGCCATGACCCCTACAGGGATATGCCCCGCCCGGAAAAAGCACAAGCCACAAACAACGCCGCCCGTCCGTTTCGCAACGGCCGGGCGGCAGGTGTCCGGTGGGCAGGGGCGGTCAGTGCTTGGTCAGCTTGTCCAGGTACCCCATGGCAAATGCCGAGATCACGAAGGTCATGTGGATCACCACGTACCACAGCAGGTACTCGGTGGGGGTGTTCTTGGCGTCCATGAACACCCGCAGCAGGTGGATCGAGGAGATCGCGACGATGGACGCCGCCACTTTCATCTTCAGCGACGAAGAATCCATCTTGCCCAGCCAGCTGAGCTTTTCCTTGTCCTCATCGATGTCGAGTTGCGACACGAAATTTTCGTAGCCGGAAATCATCACCATCACCAGCAGGCCACCCACCAACGCCATGTCGATCAGCGACAGCAGCACCAGGATCAGGTCGGACTCGGCCATGGAGAACACATTGGGAATAACGTGGAAGACTTCCTGGAAAAACTTCAATGCCAGTGCCAGCAAGCCCAGGGACAATCCGAAGTAGATCGGCGCCAGCAGCCAGCGTGAGGCATACATTGCATTTTCGATAAAACGTTCCATTGAATCTCGTACCCGGTGTAAAAACGGCGGCGAGTATATCAGCGCGCCAAAAGCCCATAAACCACAGACAATCCCCTGACCCACGGGTTTTTCCGAACGTTTTTTCTGCTAGTGTCGAAGCCATTGCCACCGCCCACCGACACTGGACAGGAAGACTGGAAAATGGATTTGCGATTGCCTTTGGCCAGCTTCGGCCTTGGTCTGGCGCTGCTGATCAGCGGCGGCTGTTCACCCAGCGACGAAAAGAAGCAGGCCAGCCTCGAAGAGAGGACCGCACAGTTTGAAAAATCCCTGGACGCCATCCAGGACCCCAAGCTCAAGGACGCCATCGCCGACCTCGGCGGCTCACTGCTGCTGCTGGAGCGTGCGCAGATCAAGCTCGACAGCAAGCCGATCGAAACCGAATACGGTGACGACAGCCTGGCCCTGCTCAAGCATTACCCCACGGCCCAGGCGCTGGTGGACACCTACGTCAATGGCCTGTTCGTGCTGCGCAAGCCCTCCAGCTCGGACTACCTGACCGACCTGCAGCCGGTGTTCCCCTTCAGCTTCAACATGCCCGCGCAGTTCCCCTTTCCCCATGGCCTGGAGTGGCAGTCCGTCACCCTGAGCAACAAGAAGGTCATCCCCTTTCAGCCCGAATGGTCGGAAACCGACCCGGGGATTCAACTCAGCCCGTCAAGTTCCAACCTGACCAACCCGGATGACCTGACCGTGACCTATCCCTTCATCGAGGGCCTGGAAGTGGACAACAAGAACCAGCCGCAGCCAGTCTCGCTGCAGGGCAAACTGGAAGTGATAGCTCCCGGCCGCACCCTGACCTTCGAACTGACCCGGGCCGACATCGGCAAGCCACGCCAGGACGGCAACATCAGCCTGACCTTGCTGGCGCTGGAAAAGAATGTCGCCGAAATCGAACTGAGCAATAACGCCGCCCTGCCTGAGGAAGCCGACGACGCCTCCCTCAACCCCTTGCTGGCGCAGGCTCGGGACAGCAGCGGACAAATCCTCTCTCGGTCGGGCTCGATCAATGAGAGCGCCCAGCAGGTCGCCTTTTACCGCCAGCAACTGGCCGAGATGCAGAAGCAGAAGAGCTGGAGCGAGGCCTTCGAGAAGCAACTGGAGGATGAGCAGAAAGCCTTCGACCAGCAGCACACCCAGCATTACGCCAAGGTGTATTTCAACGGCCAGATCGACAAGCTGGAGGTCGCCGTACTCGACTTCGCTCAGGCCAGCGTGACCCGCAAGGACCTCGACCTGCCGGTACACCGCTTCGATCGGCTCACCACCGACAAGAACATCCAGCCACTGCCGATGCCGGTGGTGGTCTATGACGATCAGGCCGCCAGCTACCTCAAGGGCGCGGAGCTTGATGAGGACTCATTGAAAAAGTCCGTGACCATCAGCCAATCGGTAGAAGATGCCAGTGCAGCACGCATTGAGTTCAGCCACCCGCGGACCTTCAACGACGAACTGCTGGGCTCGGAGTTCAATGCCGGAGACACCCCGCTGACCTTCTTCACTCAGGACGACAAGGGCCAGCGTGGCGAACCGATCGAACTGCCGGACGAGGCCTTTGAAATCGACCCCATGCGTGGCGTCATCACCTATGACCTGAACCTGTTCCCGGAAACCCCGGCCTATGCCGTCGGCTCTATCCCGCTGTTTCTCGCCAACATCGAGAAAAAAACCATCAATGCCCAGCAACTGCCCAAGGGCCTGGAGCTCAAGGGCAATGCCTTGATAGTCGACCAGAAGCTCTTTCCCGGGGATGCCTGGCGCTTCTATGCCAAGGACGACAGTGGCCAGTACCTGAAGGAGATCCTTGCCGTCAGCCACGACGCCTCGAACAACGGGCCCGCGCTGTTCGACGTGCATTACTTCTACGGCCAGCCCAGCCAACTGGAAAGCTACGAGCGCAGCGAACTCAATGCCGTCGAATACGGCTTCGAGGTCAAACTCGACAAAGCCGAGCCGACACCACCCTAGCCATCAGTGTTCGGGACGGAACTGGAAATCCCCGGCGTGACGCCCCCGCTCACCGTTGATCTGCCGCAGTTGGGCCTGCAGATGCAGGCACCATATCTGCGGATCGTCGGCCAGTTGGTAACCGTGGGTAGTCAGGCTTTCAACGATCGAATCGAGGATCGATTCGGCCACCACAGGTCCGCAGAACGGCCCCTGGGACTTGATCGCCGAGGGTTGTTCACCGGCCATTCCGGCGGCGAAGAGAAGGGTCCACATACCGTTGTCCCCCGCCAAAGGGCGAACAATGCATTCGATACGGGTAACCAGGCCAAGGCATTGGCGAGTAAGGCAAAGGTTGCGCGACATGGCGGCGACCCTCGGTAGATCCACTATTCAGCCTTCAACGCAAGGCTGTTTCGATCCAGCGACGACTGTCGTTCTCCTTGCCCTGAGAATAGAAGAAAAGCCTGATAAACAAAGTTGACCGATCCAACAGGCGCCGAATGGTCTATTTTGAAAAATTGGCGTCAGCGGCCTGGCGCCAATGGCGAGGGAACACCCCCCTCGCCATCGAACAGCATCACGCCGGCTTGGTATCGGCCAACGCCTCCTGGGCCTGTTCCTTCTCGGCCTCCTTCAGGTCGTCTTCGCTGATCATCTCGGCAATCACCCGCAGCCGCTCCACCACACGCGCATTGACGCTGCCCTCGGGGAACTGCCCTTCGGCATCCGGCTCACCAGCCGGCTCGCCCACCAGGAGGCTCAGGGCCTCATCGGCCTGGCGCACCGCATACACATGGAACTGCCCGGCTCGCACCGCCTGCAAGACCTTCTCGTCGAGCATCAGTGTGGCGACGTTGGCCTGGGGAATGATCGCCCCCTGCTCCCCGGTCAGGCCACGGGCCTCGCACAGACGGAAGAAGCCCTCGATCTTCTCGTTAACCCCGCCGACCGCCTGCACCTCACCAAACTGGTTGATCGAGCCGGTAATGGCGAAGCACTGCTTGAGCGGGGTTTTGGAGAGCGCCGAAATCAGCGTGCAGGCCTCGCCCAGCGAAGCACTGTCACCGTCCACATAGCCATAGGACTGCTCCAGGGCGATGCTCGCGGAAATCGCCAGGGGGAACTCCTGGGCGTAACGGCTGCCCAGGTAACCCGTGAGGATCATCACCCCCTTGGAGTGAATCGGCTGGCCGAGATTGACCTCGCGCTCGATGTCGACGATACCGCTGCCGCCGGGGTAGACCGTGGCCGAGATCCGCGCCGGCACGCCAAAGGCCGAGTCCCCGACCTCCAGCACCGTCAGACCGTTGCACTTGCCTACCGCGGCACCATCGGTGTCGATGAGGATGATGCCCGCCAGCATGTCGTCGAGAATCCGCGCCGACACCCGCCCGGTACGCGTGGCCTTGGCCTTCAGCGCGCGCTCGATATGCCCGGCGTCGGTCATTTCATCCGAAGCCAGGTGCCGGATGAAATCGGCTTCGCTGACCAGTTGGAACAGATCACCGATACGCGCCGACAAGCGCCCCTGATGCTCCGCCAGGCGTGCACTGTAGGTGGCCAGCCGCGCCACGGCGTCGGCGGTCAGTGGCGCCATTCCCTCTTCCGAGGTGCGGGTTTTCAGCAACTGGGCGAACTGCTCCAGGCTTTCGTCCACCATCGGAATGTCTTCGTCGAAATCCACCAGTACCCGGAACATCTCCTGGAAGTCCGGATCCAGGTCCTGCAGCGTGTAATACAACTGGCGGGCGCCAATTATGATGACCTTGACCTGCAGCGGAATCACCTGCGGCGTCAGGGTCACAGTGGCCAGGCGGCCCATCTCGCCCAGTGGCGACTCCATCTTCAGCTTGCGCGATTGCAGGGCGCGCTTGAGCGCGTCCCAGACAAAGGGTTCGCTGAGCATCTTCTCGGCTTCCAGAATCAGGAAACCGCCATTGGCCCGGTGCAAGGCGCCAGGGCGCAACTGCCGGTAGGTGGTGTAGAGCGCCCCCTGGTCGGTGCTGTACTCGATGCGCCCGAACAGGTTGTCGTAGGTCGGATGGGGCTCGAATACCACCGGGGCGCCACCGCTGGCCGGGTGACCGACCACCAGGCTCGGGCAGTACTGTTCTTCCAGCAGCTTGCGCGCCACGGCGTCGGTCTTGCTGTCGTCCACCAGTTGTTCGACCACGGTCTTCAACAGATAGACCTGCATGGCCTGCAGGTAACCGCAGACCGCGGCGTTTTCCGCGTACTTCTCGGACAGCGGCGCGAGCAAGGGCTGCAGGGCCAGGGTGATGGTTTCTTCATTGAGCTGGCGCAACTGGTTGCTCGACTCGCGCTTCCATTGCGGCAGGCTCGCCAGTTCTTCGTTGAGGCGCTCCTCCAGGGCGGAAATGTCCTCGTGGAAGCGTTCTCGATCGGCCTCGGGCAACTGGGCGAACTCAGCCTCGTCCAGGGCCTTGCCTTCGAACATCGGGGTAAAGGCGATGTTGCTGCTGTCGCGGTACAGCGCCACGTCCTTTTCCAGGGCCAGGCGCTCGATCACATCCAGGGCGCGGTCATAGCGCTGGTTGAAGGCGCGATCGATGGCGCTCTTCTTCTGCTGGTACGAGGGGTGCTCGAAGACCGCCGGAAAGGTGGCCAGCAGGTTATCGATCAGGCCGTTGATGTCGCTGATGAAACTGCCCGCGGCCCCCGCTGGCAGCTCCAGTGCCCGGGGTTCCCGGGGCTCGTCGAAGTTGTTGACATAGACCCAGTCCGACGGGGTCTGCAGGCGCTTGCCTTCGGCCTTCAGATAGCGTTTGACGAAAGAGAAGCGGCCGGTGCCCGGCTCGCCCATGACAAAGACGTTGTAGCCGGGGCGCGGCATGGCCACGCCAAACTGCAAGGCTTCGACCGCACGTTCCTGGCCTAGCACACCGCGGAAGGGCTCCAGATCATTGGTTGTGGAGAAGCTGAACTGTTCAGCAGAGAAAGGACGGGTCAGCGCTTCAGGCGCAAGACGCAGGCTGGCAGCAACAGGATCAGGCATCGGGCTTCCTTACATCAGGCGGGGCAGATGGCGGCATTCTGGCGCCGGGTATGCCCGGCTGGCAAGGCGCGCCTCAGGGGAAAGCATAGACAAGCCGCAGGCCACGACCCGCACCAAGTAAAACCAGCTGTTTCAGGTATTGTTTTGTAAATAGTTACGGAACCTGAGGAACCTGCCTAAACTCCAAACTGCGCGGCTGGATAGATAACCGGCCCACTGGCGCCCACATGGGCCAGTCTCCCTGTCCATTGGTATGCACACAAAGAGAACAACGCTATGAAACGGATTCTTCTCGGTACTCTTTTCACCGCTGTATCCCTCAACGCCATGGCCCAGGCGCCAGGCGGCCCGGATTGCGGCTGGGGCAACATGCTGTTCGAAGGCCAACGCGGCACTCCGGCGCACTTCCTCGCATCCACCACCAACGGCACCTCAGGCAACGCCACTTTCGGCATGACCTCCGGTACCAACGGCTGCTCGACCAATGCCTCGCTGACCTATGGCGGCAAGTCCTGGTTCGCCATGAACGGCATGATGAACGAGCTCTCCGAAGACATGGCCAAGGGTCAAGGCGAAGCCCTGACCACCTACGCCGTGGTACTCGGTGTAGCCCCTGAGGATCGCGCGCACTTTGCCGCGGTTACCCACGAGCACTTCCAACAGATCTTCAGCAAGGCTGACGTGACCGCGGAAGATGTGCACACCAATACCCTGGCCGTGTTGAAAAACGACGCGCGCCTGGCCAAGTACGCAACCCCAGCTTAAGCTCGCCCCACCCGCTCCTCGCGAGGAGCGGGTTTTATTTTCCGGACCTTGCCCACCTTGGGTCTTTGTATTTCCGACTTAAGTTGCCCAACATGCTCAAACGCCTTGCCTACCTGGCGCTCTGTGTCTGCGCCCCGCTGTATGCCGCGCCTCACATCGACCCTCAACGTTTGCAGCAACTGGCCAATGACCCCTTCTGGATATCCATAGGTCACTACGAAACTGCCAAGCTCGGCGGCTGGCGCAGTTATGTCAGCGACCCGAAATTCTTCCTCGCTGCCGACGGTGCCCATCATCCCGACGCTGAGCTGGCCGCGACCCTGAACGCCCTCTACGCCCCCGCCGATGCGGGTGACCAGCATGCCCAGTGCGTCTATCCGTCCCGCACCCGCTGGCTCAAGGCGCAACTGGGCCTGAATGACTTGCCTCCGGTGGAGTGCGCCGAGTTCAAGCAATGGTTCAAGGATGTCTCGCCCCACAGCACGGTGATGATCTTTCCCGCGGCCTACCTGAACAGCCCCTCGTCGATGTTCGGCCACACCCTGCTGCGCATCGATCAGGCGGACGTACAGAGCAACAACACCGCGCTGCTCAGCTACGCAATCAACTTCGGGGCCTATATCGAGGGCTCGGACAACAGCATTCTCTACGCCTGGAAAGGCCTGATGGGCGGCTATCCGGGGCTGTTCGCTCTGGTGCCCTACCAGGAGAAGCTCTCGGAATACCGCAGCCTGGAAAACCGCGACCTGTGGGAGTACCGCCTGAACCTGACCCAGGCCGAAACCGAACGCATGGTGGAGCATGTCTGGGAACTCAAGCAGATCAAGTTCGACTACTTCTTCTTCGATGAAAACTGCTCCTACCGGCTCCTGGAACTGCTGCAAGTGGCGCGCCCTAGCCTGCGCCTGACCGAACAGTTCCCGCTGACGGCGATCCCTACCGATACGGTCAAGGCAGTCAAGGACGCCGGGCTGGTGGAACGCATCGACTATCGCCCGTCCCGGGAGCGGGAGCTGCTGAGCCGCGCCCAGCCCCTGGACCCGGAGGAACAGCAATGGGTGCTCAAGGTCAGCGCTGACCAGAAGCAATTGCAGGCCCCTGAGCTGAAGGCTCTGCCCCGGGATCGCCAGGCCTTGATCGTGGATGCCGCCTACCGTCTTGAACGCTACCGGGCCAACGGCCTGGAGCGAGATGCGCAGCGCTCGCAACGCAGTTTCGAACTGCTGCGGGCAATCAACCAGAACCCGGCACCGGAGCTGCAGATCCAGCGCCCCGGCCTGCCGGAAGACGGCCACCAGTCGCGCACCTGGCAGCTGGGAGTCGGCACCCGGGACGACAAGGCCTTCGCCGAGTACGGCCTGCGCATGGCCTATCACGACCTCAACGACAACGCCGAAGGCTTCCCCCTGGGGGCGCAGATCGAGATCCTGCAGATGAAGCTGCGCCAGTACGAAGGCAACCACTGGCAGTTGCAACAGTTGGACCTGGCGACCATCCGTTCCCTGACCCCACGCAACGAGCTGCTGCAACCCTGGTCCTGGCAGGTCACCGGCGGCCTGGAGCGAGTACCGGGCAAACACGACGACGAGACCCTGGTCAGCCACGTCAACGGCGGGGCCGGCGGCACCTGGCAGTTGGGCGAGGACACCCTGGGCTTTGTCCTGGGCACGGTACGGGTCGAGCACAACGCCGACTTCGCCGGTTTCATCGCCCCGGCAGCGGGCTTCAACTCCGGGCTGCTGTGGAAAAACCCGCTGGGCAACTTCAGCCTTGAGGCCAAGGGCGACTACTTCACCAATGGCGAGGTACGCCGCAGCCTGAGCCTCAACCAGCAGTGGGAGCTGTCGCGCAACCTGGGCCTGCGCCTGAGCGCACAGCGGGAGTTCAGCCAACTGGCGACTCCGGTCAACGAGGTCATGCTCGAACTCAAGTGGTATCACTACTAAAGGCAGCCAGAGGCCGCTCTCAAGGGCCCTGGAAGGTGCTGCGAACCTTGTCGCAGCCTGCACCAGCGGCCACGGATAAATAGGTTGATCACCCGGCTTTCACGGCTTGCTGACAAACGCCCTTCTAGACTTCATGCAGAGGAAGCCTGGGAGACGAAAATGTGGCGGTACGGGTGGGCAGCGCTGTTGCTGGCGCTAGTCGGTGGCTGTGAATCAACCCATGAGCATCTGCTGGCGCAGGGCTATCCGCCGGCCTTTGCCGATGGCTTCGATGCCGGCTGCGTCAGCGGCCGCCAGGCGGCGGGTTCCATGAGCGGAGAGTTTCGCAAGGACGTACCGCGCTACCTCAAGGACGCGCAATACGCCGAAGGCTGGAACGATGGTTTCCGCCAATGCCAGGCCATGCTGGAGAACCAGGACCGCAACGAGTATCGAGAGCGGCACTGGGACGAGCGCGAGCGAGCCTGGCAGCAGGAAAAGGACCGCGATGCGGCCCGGGCCTATCGCTCGCCGTAGGTCGCTTTCAGGTAACCGCCCAGGTGAAAAGCCTGCAACCATGGTCCACCCGCCTCCCTTCAAGGAGAAAACCGTGAGCCGCGCTTTCGTCAATGAAGATCAAGCCGCCCAGGCCGAGCAGCCGGTGGAGCGCCAGATCAGCGCCCAGCCCAATTACGTCACGCCCCAGGGCCTTGCCGAATTGCAGGCCAGGGTTGCCCTGCTGCACAGCCAGCACAGCGAGCAAAACGACCTGGGGGATGACGCCGACAAGCAGCGAATGGCCGAACTTGAGCGCGACCTGCGCTATTTCACCCAGCGCCTGCACAGCGCCCAAGTGGTGACGACGGCCACTTCAACCGACAAGGTGCAGATCGGCAGCCGGGTGACCTTCGCCGATGAACAGGATCGCCAGCACAGCGTGCAATTGGTGGGGGAGGATCAAGCGGATGCGGCCAGGGGCCTGATCAACTGGGCCTCGCCCCTGGGTCGTGCCCTACTGGGAGCACAACCGGGGGACGAAGTCCTGTGGCAAAGGCCGGCGGGCAATCAGTTGATCGAGATCATCCGCATCGAACCGGCCTGAGACGGTTCAGACCACGCCCTGGGCCAGCATGGCATCGGCGACCTTGACGAAGCCGGCGATGTTCGCGCCCTTCACGTAGTTGATCCGGCCATTCTCTTCGCCATAGTGCACGCAAGCGTGGTGGATCGACTGCATGATGTTGTGCAGCTTGCTGTCCACTTCACCCGCGGTCCACAGCAGGCGCATGGCGTTCTGCGACATTTCCAGGCCACTCACCGCCACGCCACCGGCGTTGGACGCCTTGCCCGGGGCGAAGAGGATGCCCGCGTCGATAAAGATATCCACAGCCTCCAGAGTGGTCGGCATGTTGGCACCTTCGGCGACACAGGTGCAGCCGTTGCGCAGCAGAGTACGGGCCGCCTCGGCGTCCAGTTCATTCTGCGTGGCGCAGGGCAAGGCGATATCGCACGGCAGGTCCCACGGAGTCTTGCCGGCGCGGAACTCCAGGCCGAACTGGCTCGCCAGCTCGCTGATACGCCCACGCTGCACGTTCTTGAGTTCCAGTACCGCCAGCCACTGCTCTTCGCTCAGGCCCGACTCGCAATACAGGGTGCCTTCGGAATCGGACAGGGAGATCACCTTGCCACCCAGGTCCATGACCTTGCGTGCCGCATACTGGGCCACGTTGCCGGAGCCGGAGATGGCCACGCGCTTGCCTTCGACCCGATCACCGCGGCGCTTGAGCATTTCCTCGGCGAAGTACACGCAGCCAAAGCCCGTGGCCTCGGGGCGGATCAGGCTGCCACCGTAGCTGATGCCCTTGCCGGTCAGCACCGACGTGAACTGGTTGCTCAGGCGCTTGTACTGGCCAAAGAGGAAACCAATTTCCCGAGCACCCACGCCGATGTCGCCGGCTGGGACGTCAACGTCGGCACCGATATGCCGGTACAGCTCGCTCATGAAGGCCTGGCAGAAGCGCATCACCTCGGCGTCGCTCTTGCCCTTGGGGTTGAAGTCCGAACCGCCCTTGCCGCCGCCCATGGGCAGGGAGGTCAGGGAGTTCTTGAAGGTCTGCTCGAAGGCGAGGAATTTCAGCACGCCCATGTTGACCGAGGGATGGAAGCGCAGGCCGCCCTTGTACGGGCCGATGGCGCTGTTCATCTGGATGCGGAAGCCGCGGTTGACCCGGACCTTGCCCTGATCGTCGACCCACGACACGCGAAACACCACCGCGCGTTCCGGCTCACAGATCCGCTCGAGAATACCGGAGCTCAGGTAGTGCGGATTGGCTTCGAGAAACGGCCAGAGGCTGCGCAGGACCTCTTCCACCGCCTGATGGAATTCAGGCTGGTCCGGGTCGCGTTTTTTCAGGCGGGCGAGGAAGTCTTCGACGGATTCGATCATGGGAAGTCTCGGCAAATTTATTGTCGTTAAGAAGAGATTTGCCCGGGACTTTATCAATTCAATCCGCACCGCGACAGCGCAAAATGTCGCAGATATGAATTTAAATGGTGCAATAAATATAAATAGCCCGGTTCTTCAGCTGTTTTACGCACCGAATTGGTGACAAAAATTGACTGCTTTGCACTCACTTTGAACGTTGAGCCACGCCCCAAAATTAACCGCCTTGGTTTCTGCCAGGCATAAAAAAACGGAGCCCGAAGGCCCCGTTTTTTCAAGCAGTTAACCGATCAGGCCAGCTTCTTGTGCCGTACCCGGTGCGGTTGCGCTGCGGCTTCGCCCAGGCGTTTCTTGCGATCGGCTTCGTACTCGGTGTAGTTGCCTTCGAAGAACACCGCTTGGGAGTCGTCTTCGTACGCCAGGATGTGAGTGGCCACCCGGTCCAGGAACCACCGATCGTGGGAGATCACAATGGCGGCGCCCGGGAAGTCCAGCAGGGCTTCTTCCAGGGAGCGCAGGGTTTCAACGTCGAGGTCGTTGGAAGGTTCGTCGAGCAGCAGGACGTTGCCACCCTCCTTCAGGGTCAGGGCCAGGTGCAGGCGGCCGCGCTCACCACCGGACAGGTCCTTGACGAACTTCTGCTGGTCGCCGCCCTTGAAGTTGAAACGGCCGACGTAGGTACGCGACGGGATCTCGTAGTTGCCGATGCGGATCTGGTCGGAGCCGTCGGAGATCTGCTGGAACACGGTCTTGCTGCCGTCCAGGTCCTCACGGCTCTGGTCCACGCAGGCAAGCTGCACGGTTTCACCGATCTCGATGCTGCCCGAATCCGGGGTTTCCTTGCCCATGAGCATGCGGAACAGGGTCGATTTACCGGCACCGTTACCGCCGATCACGCCGACAATGGCGCCCTTGGGCATGGAGAACGACAGGTTGTCGATCAGCACGCGATCGCCGTAGCCCTTGGTGACGTTCTTGAATTCGATGACCTTGTCACCCAGGCGCGGGCCGGCCGGGATGTAGATCTCGTTGGTTTCGCTGCGCTTCTGGAATTCCTGGGACTGCATTTCCTCGAAGCGTTGCAGACGAGCCTTGGATTTCGACTGGCGGGCCTTGGCGCCTTTGCGCACCCACTCCAGCTCTTCCTTCATGGCCTTTTCATGGGCCGACTGCTGCTTGGATTCCTGGGCCAGACGGTCGGACTTGGCTTCCAGCCAACCGGAGTAGTTGCCCTCGTAAGGAATGCCGGCGCCGCGGTCGAGTTCCAGAATCCAGCCGGCAACGTTGTCCAGGAAGTAACGGTCGTGCGTGATCGCAACCACGGTGCCCGGGAAGTCGTGGAGGAAGTGCTCCAGCCAGGCGACGGAGTCGGCGTCCAGGTGGTTGGTGGGTTCGTCGAGCAGCAGCATGTCAGGGGCCGACAGCAGCAGGCGGCACAGGGCCACACGACGCTTCTCGCCACCGGACAGGTGCTCGACCTTGGCGTCCCAGGCCGGCAGACGCAGAGCGTCGGCGGCCACTTCCAGCTGGCGCTCCAGGTTGTGGCCGTCGCTGGCCTGCAGGATGGCTTCCAGCTTGGCCTGCTCGGCGGCCAGCTTGTCGAAGTCGGCATCCGGCTCGGCATAGGCGGCGTAGACCTCGTCCAGGCGCGCCTGGGCGTCCTTGATCACGCTGACCGCTTCCTCGACCACTTCACGCACGGTCTTGGCCGGGTCCAGCTGGGGTTCCTGGGGCAGGTAACCGATGTTCAGGTCCGGCATCGGGCGGGCTTCGCCCTCGAACTCGGTGTCGACGCCGGCCATGATCTTCAGCAGCGTGGACTTGCCCGAACCGTTGAGGCCCAGCACGCCGATCTTGGCGCCAGGGAAAAAGGACAGGGAGATGTTTTTCAGGATTTCCCGCTTCGGCGGAACAACCTTGCCCAGCCGATGCATGGTGAAGACGTATTGAGCCATGGTGAACCTAGCGTCAGTGACAGATGAATAGAACGGGCCGGGCCCGGGCCAGGCCATGCGCTGCGCCGGCATTGACCATGATCAATACCGACGGGCGGAAAAAGCCTGATTGTCTGGAGCTGGAACGCTCCCGCGTAACCGGCAAAACTACCTCAATGCACGATCCAGGTCCAGCCAGGCGGGACTGGCACTTTGCCACAACTCAAGGCATGCTAGCCGCCCTTCGGGCGTCCGGCTTATAGTGCACGTCGCGCCAGCCCAGCCAAACCGCAGGATCACAGCTTGTTCAACGTCACTTCGCCAAAGCCCGCGCGCGCCGCTGCCCCCGGGCCGGCCTATCCTATGCGTGGCACACTCAAAGGCGCACTGGCGACGCTGGTGCTGTTGCTGCTGGCCCTGTTGTTCTGGCAGTTGCTCGATCAACTGCAACAGACCCGCCACGACCAACGTCAGCATGCCATCGACTACAGCGCCGACCTGGCCGACCACCTGAGCCTGAACCTGGCGCTCAACGCCCAGATCGCCCTCAATCTGCTGCCCATCATCGAGGCGCCGCAGGACAGCCAGCAGCAACAGCAACTGCTTCAGAAACTCCAGCGCTCGCTGCCAGACGTACGCAGCTTTGCCCTGCTGGACAGCAAGGGGCAGATCCTCAGCGACAGCGCCACCGATAGCCAGGACGCCCTG
Organism: Pseudomonas sp. GW822-FHT06D10; assembly: GCF_058799535.1. Classification (NCBI taxonomy): domain Bacteria; kingdom Pseudomonadati; phylum Pseudomonadota; class Gammaproteobacteria; order Pseudomonadales; family Pseudomonadaceae; genus Pseudomonas; species Pseudomonas sp. GW822-FHT06D10. The sequence goes on from NZ_JBXALN010000007.1 coordinate 97,939, forward strand.
TGGCTCGCCGAGCTGGTCCAGCGCAGCCATGCCCAACGCTACTACTACAGCAACCCCGCCGATGGCTCGGTGGTGCATGTCCTGCTGCACCAGTCCAGCGGCGGGAGCCGCGGCTACTGGGTCCTGCGCCTGGCTCCGAGCTTTCTGCAGACCCTGGTACGGCAAAGCGAAGAAGGCTTCAAGCCCACCTGGGTGATCGAGAACCGCCTCAGCCACCAGGTGATCAAGCGCGATGAGCGCAGCACTTCGACCCCAGGCATGCTGGATCCCGACGAAATGGCCAGCAGCGTACTGCTGGTGCCCCTGAGCAACAGCGACTGGCAACTGCGCGGCCTGTTCGACCAGCGGGCCGTGCTCGAGGCGCTGCTGCCGGCCTTCATTGGCAAGTGCCTGCTGGGCCTGGCCTTCTCCCTGCTGCCGGTGATCGCCCTGCTGAACATGCGCCGGCGCCAGCGCCAACTGCACGAAGGCCGGCGGCGCTATCAGGACATTTTCGAAGGCACCGGCGTGGCCTTGTGCGTCATGGATATCTCCGGGCTTCCAGGGTTGCTCGACAAGCACAACCTGCACAACAGCGACCAACTCAAGCGCTGGCAGGCCAGCGACCCTGGCCACCGCCTGCAACTGCTCAGTGAATTGCGCATCACCGAGGTCAACCAGGTTGCCCTGCGCCTGCTCAACGTCGAATCCAGCGAGCAGGCCTGGCAACTGCTGATCGAAGGCAGCCCGAAGAACGGCAACGCCATCGGCAGCCAGTTGCTCGAAGCCGTGATCAACCAGCAGAAACAGCTGGAACTGGAGATCAAGCTCAGCGACGCCCAGGGCAACGACCAGCATCTGTGGCTGGTCCTGCGCCTGCCCGAGGCCATCGCGGACTACAGCGCGGTGATCCTAAGCATCAGCGACATCACCAGCCGCAAGCTGATCGAACTTTCACTGCTGGAGCGCGAAGGGTTCTGGTCGGACGTGGTGCGCACCGTACCCGATCACCTATACGTACAGGATGTGATCAGCCAGCGGATGATCTTCAGCAACCACCATCTGGGCCAGACCCTGGGCTACAACAAGACCGAGCTGCACCAGATGGGCGAGTACTTCTGGGAAATCCTCCTGCACCCGGAAGACGCCGACCTGTACCACCGCCTGCGCCAGGAGCAGCGGCACTCGGCCTATGCCCAATTGCTGCAATGCCAGTTGCGCTTCCGCCACCGCAGCGGCCAGTGGCGGCGCTTCGAGATCCGCGAGCAGGCCCTGGCCCGGGACCGCTACGACCAGGTGACGCGGATCATCGGCGTGGCCAAGGACATCACCGACCAGATCGAGGCCAGCGAGTCCCTGCGTGACAGCGAGCAGCGCTACCGCATGCTCGCCGAAAGCATCAGCGACGTGATCTTCTCCACCGACAGCAAGCTTTCGCTGAACTACGTCAGCCCCTCGGTGCACGCGGTGCTCGGCTACGACGTGGAGTGGATCTTCCAGAACGGCTGGCAGTCGACCATCGCCAACCCGCAGCAGCTGAGCGGCATCTATACCCTCATGGACCGGGTCAGCAAGGCCCTGGACAAACCCGAGCAACTGGCGCAATTGCGCAGCCAGGTGCAGACCCAGCTGTTCCTGTTCGACTGCCTGCGGGCCGATGGCCGCAAGATCCCCATCGAACTGCGCCTGGTACTGGTGTGGGACGAGCATGGCGCCTTCGAGGGCGTGCTCGGGGTCGGCCGCGACATCAGCCAGCAGCGCCGAGCGGAAAAGGACCTGCGCATGGCGGCCACGGTATTCGAGCACTCGACCTCGGCGATCCTGATCACCGACCCCGCCGGCTATATCGTCCAGGCCAACGAGGCGTTCAGCCGGGTCAGCGGCTACGCGGTGTCCCAGGTGCTCGACCAGTTGCCGAACATGCTCACCGTGGACGACCAGCAGGAAGCCCACCTGCGCTATGTACTCAAGCAACTGAACCAGCACAGCACCTGGGAAGGCGAAGTCTGGCTCAAGCGCCGCAATGGCGAGCACTACCCGGCGTGGGTCGGGATCACCGCAGTGCTCGACGATGAAGGCGACCTGGCCAGCTACGTGTGCTTCTTCAGCGACATCAGCGAACGCAAGGCCAGTGAACAGCGCATCCACCGCCTGGCCTACTACGACGCCCTGACCCACCTGCCCAACCGCACCCTGTTCCAGGACCGCCTGCACACCGCCCTGCAATCGGCAGAACGACAGAAGTCCTGGGTGGTGCTGATGTTCCTCGACCTGGACCGCTTCAAGCCGATCAACGACTCCCTGGGCCATGCCGCCGGCGATCGCATGCTCAAGGAAATGGCCACGCGCCTACTGGGCTGCGTCGATGACGACGACACCGTGGCACGCATGGGCGGCGACGAATTCACCCTGCTCCTGCAGCCGCGCTCCAGCCGTGAGATGGCGCTGAACCGGGCGATCCATGTGGCCGAGCAGATTCTCGCCAGCCTGGTCAAACCCTTCGTCCTCGAAGGCCGCGAGTTCTTTGTTACCGCCAGTATCGGCATCGCCCTGAGCCCCCAGGATGGCAACGAGCTGAGCCAGCTGATGAAGAACGCCGACACCGCGATGTACCACGCCAAGGAACGCGGCAAGAACAACTTCCAGTTCTACCAGGCGGACATGAACGCCAGCGCCCTGGAGCGCCTGGAACTGGAAAGCGACCTGCGCCACGCCCTGGAGCAGGAAGAATTCGTGCTTTATTACCAACCGCAGTTCAGCGGCGACGGCAAGCGCCTGACCGGCGCCGAGGCGCTACTGCGCTGGCGCCACCCGCGTCGCGGCCTGGTACCGCCGGGTGACTTCATTCCGGTGCTCGAAGAACTGGGGCTGGTGGTGGATGTGGGCGACTGGGTGATCAGTGAAGCCTGCCGCCAGCTCAAGTCCTGGCACCAGGCCAAGGTGCGGGTGCCGAAGGTTTCGGTGAACATCTCCGCCCGGCAGTTCTCCGACGGCCAGCTGGGCATGCGCATCGCCACCATCCTCAAGGACACCGGCCTGCCACCGGCGTGCCTGGAGCTGGAACTGACCGAAAGTATCCTGATGCGCGAAGTCAGCGAGGCGATGCAGATTCTCGATGGCCTGAAGAACCTCGGCCTGAGCATCGCGGTGGACGACTTTGGCACCGGCTACTCATCGCTGAACTACCTCAAGCAGTTCCCCATCGACGTGCTGAAGATCGACCGCACCTTCGTCGACGGCCTGCCGTCCGGCGAGCAGGATGCGCAGATCGCCCGCGCCATCATCGCCATGGCCCACAGCCTGAACCTGGCGGTGATCGCCGAAGGCGTGGAAACCCACGAACAGCTGGAGTTCCTGCGCGAACATGGCTGCGACGAGGTCCAGGGCTACCTGTTCGGCCGGCCGATGCCGGCCAACCGCTTCGAGGCGCAGTTCAGCAACGACGCCCTGTTCATGTTCGACTAACATCTCCTGCTTGCGTAATTGCCGGCCTGCCGGCGAAGGCGGTCTCAGGGGCCTCTTCGCTGGCAAGCCAGCTCCTGCACGAGCCCGTACCCAAGTGAAGGCCACTTGTCTGCGACATGATGTCCTTTCATATGCCATCTAAAACCCATTGGGTTAGAATGCCTCCCTTTTCTGCCCCCGATCCTTGAGGACCGCCATGTTCAGCCGTGATTTGACTATTGCCAAGTACGACGCCGATCTCTTTGCCGCCATGGAGCAAGAAGCTCAGCGCCAGGAAGAGCACATTGAGCTGATCGCTTCGGAAAACTACACCAGCCCAGCGGTGATGGAAGCTCAAGGCTCGGTACTGACCAACAAGTACGCCGAAGGTTACCCGGGCAAGCGTTACTACGGCGGCTGCGAATACGTCGACGTGGTTGAACAACTGGCCATCGACCGCGCCAAGGAGCTGTTCGGCGCCGACTACGCCAACGTCCAGCCACACGCCGGTTCCCAGGCCAACGCCGCGGTCTACCTGGCCCTGCTGCAAGGCGGCGACACCATCCTGGGCATGAGCCTGGCCCACGGCGGTCACCTGACCCACGGCGCCGCGGTGTCCTCCTCCGGCAAGCTGTACAACGCTATCCAGTACGGCATCGACGCCAACGGCCTGATCGACTACGACGAAGTCGAGCGCCTGGCCGTCGAGCACAAGCCGAAAATGATCGTGGCCGGCTTCTCTGCCTACTCGCAGATCCTCGACTTCCCGCGCTTTCGCGATATCGCCGACAAGGTCGGTGCCTACCTGTTCGTCGACATGGCCCACGTGGCCGGTCTGGTCGCCGCTGGCGTCTACCCGAACCCGGTGCCATTCGCTGACGTCGTGACCACCACCACCCACAAGACCCTGCGCGGTCCACGTGGCGGCCTGATCCTAGCTCGCGCCAACGCCGACATCGAGAAGAAGCTCAACTCCGCCGTATTCCCTGGCGCCCAGGGCGGCCCACTGGAGCACGTGATCGCCGCCAAGGCCATCTGCTTCAAGGAAGCACTGCAGCCTGAGTTCAAGGCTTACCAGGAACAAGTGGTGAAGAATGCCCAGGCCATGGCCGAAGTGTTCATCGAGCGCGGTTTCGACGTGGTGTCCGGTGGTACCAAGAACCACCTGTTCCTGCTGTCGCTGATCAAGCAGGACATCTCCGGCAAGGACGCTGACGCCGCTCTGGGCAAAGCCTTCATCACCGTGAACAAGAACTCCGTGCCAAACGATCCACGCTCCCCGTTCGTCACCTCCGGCCTGCGCTTCGGTACTCCGGCCGTGACCACTCGTGGCTTCAAGGAAGCCGAGTGCAAGGAACTGGCCGGCTGGATCTGCGACATCCTGGCGGACCTGAACAACGAAGCGGTGATCGACGCCGTGCGTGAGAAGGTCAAGGCCATCTGCAAGAAGCTGCCGGTATACGGCGCTTAATCAGCCCGCAGACCGCAGCAGAAAAAGCCCGGCCCAGTGCCGGGCTTTTTTGTGCCCGCAGGGCCGCGCAGACAGGCGGTGAAAGGAGCCTGCGAGGTCTTGCGAACGCAGGATACCCGGGCGGCTGGTCCGGCCGATCGCAGCCTGCGACAACGGCTACAGTGGCCAGGGGAGGAAAAACCACTGGTCAGACCGGTAAAGCCAATCTGCACCCTCCCCCTTGTAAACCCATAAAACCCGAGCGTAGACTGCGCCTGCACTGGACATACCGGTAAGACCACAATAATTAAGTCCTCCATCCGCTGCGCATCCCCCGCGCACGGCAGACAGGACACCGACCAGGATTCCCCCCATGCTCAGATGGTGCTCGCGTTCGATTTTCCTCCAGGTTGTCCTCGGACTGATGCTCGGCATCGTGTGCGGACTCACCCTCCCCGAATACTCCTCCCAGCTCAAACCCCTAGGCGATGGTTTCATCAAGCTGATCAAGATGCTGATCGGGCTGATCGTGTTCTGCGTGGTCGTCAGCGGCATCTCCGGTGCCGGCGACCTGAAAAAGGTCGGCCGCATCGGCCTCAAGTCGGTGATCTACTTCGAGATCCTCACCACCGTGGCCCTGGTGATCGGCCTGATCATGGCCTTCAGCACCGGCATCGGCAGCGGCGCCAACATCCATCTGGAGCAACTGTCCACCGCGGACATGGGCGACATCGCCCAGCGTGGCCAGCACATGCACACCACCACTCAGTTCCTCATGGACCTGATTCCCACCTCGGTGATCGGTGCCTTCGCCGAGAACAACATCCTCCAGGTACTGCTGTTCTCGGTGCTGTTCGGCAGCGCCCTTAACCTGGTGGGTGAAGCCGCCTCGGGCATCTCCCGGCTGATCAACGAACTGAGCCATGTGATCTTCCGCATCATGGGCATGATCGTGCGTCTGGCGCCCATCGGCGTGTTCGGTGCCATCGCCTTCACCACCAGCAAGTACGGCCTGGATTCGCTGCAGCACCTGGGCAGCCTGGTGGGGCTGTTCTACCTGACCTGCTTTGCCTTCGTTGCGGTGATCCTGGGCCTGGTGATGCGTTTGTCGGGCCTGCGCATGCTGCCCTTTCTCAAGTACCTGCGCGAAGAGTTGCTGATCGTCCTCGGCACCGCTTCCTCCGACGCCGTGCTGCCGCAGATCATGCGCAAGCTGGAACACCTGGGGATCGGCAGTTCCACCGTAGGCCTGGTGATTCCCACCGGCTACTCGTTCAACCTCGACGGCTTCTCCATCTACCTGACCCTGGCCATCGTCTTCATTGCCAACGCCACCGGCACTCCGCTGTCCATGTCGGACCTCTTGACCATTCTTCTGGTGTCGCTGATCACCTCCAAGGGCGCCCACGGCATCCCCGGCTCGGCGCTGGTGATCCTGGCGGCAACCCTGACTGCAATCCCGGCGATTCCGGTGGTGGGCCTGGTGCTGGTGCTGGCGGTGGACTGGTTCATGGGCATTGGCCGCGCCTTGACCAACCTGATCGGCAACTGCGTGGCCACCGTCGCCATCGCCCGCTGGGAAAAGGACATCGACGTGCAGCGGGCCAACAAGGTGCTCAGCGGCCAGCAGGGCTACACCTTCCAGGCCCGAAAACCGGTGACCGGCGCCCACCAGCAGGAATTTTGACCCGATCTTGTGCCTGTCATCGGCAGGCACAACACTCGGCGCGGCAACAGCGCGCTATTAATCGTTCATGGAGTCAACAGTGATCAGCTCGTCAACAGTGGTGAATTCAGTGGTAGAAAAGCTCCGGGCCGCCCTGGCCCGCGGCCAGTGGCGCTCCGGCGACATGCTGCCAGGGCAACGCGAATTGGCCGAGCAACTGGGCATCAGCCGCCCCAGCCTGCGCGAAGCGGTGATCGTCCTGGAGACCCTGGGCCTGGTGCGCTCCATGCCCGGCAAAGGCGTGGTGGTGCTGGACACCCCCCTGGACGAAGCGCAGGGCAGCGACAGTGCAGTGGCCGGGGCCAGCCTCGAAGACGTGCTGCAACTGCGCTACACCCTGGAGCCCTTCATCGTCGGCCTGGTGGCGCAATCCATCAGCAGCAAGGAAGTCGGCCAGTTGCGCCTGACCCTGATGGACATGCGCGAAGCCCTTGAAGCCGGCGACAGCGAAGCCGGGGTCAACGCCTACATCGCCTTCCACGAGGAACTGTTCACCCTGACCAGCAACCCGATCTTCCAGAACGTGGTGCAACAGACCAGCAATGCCCTCAAGCAAAGTGCACAGATCCTGCGCAATTCACCGGAGCACCTGGCCGAACGCCTGGAAGAAAATGAGGCGGTGGTGCGGGCCATCCGCAACAAGAACAGCGCCCTGGCCAGCGCCGAGATGCGCCGGCACATCCTCCAGGAAGGCCAGCGCATGGGCATCGAACTGAATATCCCGGACGATCACCTGGGCAACAGCGCCCAGTAATCCCCCCGAGTCAGCAACCGGACTGGAGACAGGCCATGGTCAGCTACGCCCTGAAAAACAATCCCTTCACCCGGGTGGCCAGCCTGCCAAGGCGCCCTCGGGGCGAAAGGAAGCTGCTGGTGGATGATGTCTACCCGCAGATCTTCGACGCCATTCTCGAACAGCGCATCGCTCCCGGCAGCCGCTTCACCGAAGACAGCCTGGGGCAGGCCTTCGGCGTCAGCCGCAGCATAGTGCGCCAGGTCCTGGCGCGGCTTTCCCATCAGCAAGTGGTGATCCTGCGGCCCAATTACCGGCCCCAGGTGGCGGCGCCGGACCTGGAACAGACCCGGCAGATCCTGCATGCCCGGCGCCTGACGGAAATCACCCTGGTGCGCCTGGCCTGCCAGCAGCCCCGGCGCCAGTTGCAACCCTTGCGCGAGTTGATCGCCCAGGAGCGCGAGGCCATTGCCCGCGACCAGCGCGGGCCGGCTATCCGCCTGTCCGGGGAGTTCCATCTGCAACTGGCGGAAATCGCCGGCAACGGGCCCCTGGCACAGTTCCTCGGCAGCCTGGTGCCCCTGACCTCACTGGCCATCGCCCAGTTCGAGGGCCAGGCCCGCAACTACTGCTCCTGGCAGGAACACTCGAAGATCATCGATGCACTACAGGAGGCCGATGCCGAAAAGGCCGAAACCCTGATGAACCAGCACCTGGCGCACCTGGAGCAGCGCCTGCTGGGCGGCCTGTAGCCGCCATCAGCCCGCGAGCATCCGCTCGAACCCCTGCCGGATCTTCTCTTCCGGCAGATCGTCGGCAATGAACACCATCACGCTCTCGCGCACTTCGCCTTCGGCCCATTCGCTGTCCCAATCGAAGCCATAGAGCTTGAGCACGCCCTGGAACACCATGCGCCGGGGCTCGTCGATAACGCTCAGCACACCTTTGTAGCGCAGCAGTTGCTTGCCGTGGTCTTCCAGCAGCTCATTCATGAATTCGCTCAGGCGATCCAGGTCCAGGGCTTGCTCGGTGCGCAGCACCAGGCTGGAAATCCGGTCCACTGACGGCGCCTTGCTCACTGGCCGCAGGCTGAGGCCGCCCCCCAGGTCGGCATTGAGATTGAACCCCCGCACATCCAGCAGCTCGGTCAGGTCGATCTGGCCGTGCTCCACCAGGCGGATCGGTGCCCGGCGGTTGATCCGGGTCAGGCGCTGGCAGAGGGCTTCGAAAGTCGCCTCGTCCACCAGGTCACGCTTGCTCACCAGCAGCCGGTCGGCAAAACCGATCTGCGCCTGGGCAATGGTCTGGGTCAGGTGGAACTCGGCGTGCTTGGCGTCCACCAGGGTGATGATGCCGTCGAGGATATAGCGTTCGCGCAGTTCCTCATCGATGAAGAAGGTCTGTGCCACCGGCGCCGGATCGGCCAGCCCGGTGCACTCGATCACCAGCCGGTCAAAGGCGATCTCGCCGCTGTCCAGACGCTCCAGCAACAGGTACAGGGCCTTGGTCAGGTCGGTGTGGATAGTGCAGCAGACGCAGCCGTTGGACAGGGTCATGACCTGTACCGGCTGCTCGCCCAGCAACTGGGTGTCGATGCCGGCATCGCTGAATTCGTTCTCGATCACGGCGATCTTCAGGCCGTGCTCGGCCTTGAGCAGGTGGCGCAACAAAGTGGTCTTGCCGGCGCCAAGAAAACCGCTGAGCACGGTCACGGGAATAGGGTTGTGCAAAACAGGATCTCCCACGCATAAAAACGTAGAAGCCGGCTTGTCGGCGATGGCGTCCGAAGAACCGCTATCGCCGGCAAACCGGCTCCTACAGGGGTGTGGCTCAAACGCTGTGTTTCAACAGCACTTCGGACCGCCCTTACCGCCGTATCGCGCCTCCTGGCGTTCCCGGAAGAACGCCTCGTACGACATCACCGGCTTGTCCGGGTGCTTGGTTTGCATATGCTCGACATAGTTGTCGTAGTCGGGCATGCCGACCATCAGGCGCGCGGCCTGACCGAGGTATTTACCGAGGCGACTTAGGTCATTGAACATCGTTGCAATCCTCGAGTTACGCGTCCGGCACGGCCTGATAGGGCGATTCTTTATCCGTACGCTCCTTGCTGCCCCAGGCGGCGATGCCGACCTTGAGCGCGTAGAACAGGATGCTGAACACCACCAGCAGGAACAGGGCTGTCAGGGTCGCGTTGGTGTAGGCGTTGAAGATCACGTGCTGCATCTGCGTGATGTCCTTGGCCGGAGCGATGATCTGGCCGTTGGCCATTGCATCGCTGTATTTCTTCGCCAGCGACAGGAAGCCGATCGCCGGGTTGGCGTCGAACAGCTTGATGAAGCCTGCGGTGGTGGTGCAGATCAGCAGCCACACAGCCGGCAGCAGGGTGACCCAGATGTAGCGCTGGCGCTTCATCTTGATCAGCACCACGGTACCCAGCATCAGGGCGATACCGGCCAGCATCTGGTTGGAGATGCCGAACAGCGGCCACAGGGTGTTGATGCCGCCCAGAGGATCGATCACGCCCTGGTACAGCAGGTAGCCCCAGAGCGCCACGCAGCCTGCGGTGGCAATCAGGTTGGCGGTCCACGACTCGGTGCGTTTCAGCGCCGGAACGAAGGAGCCCAGCAGGTCCTGGAGCATGAAGCGCCCGGCACGGGTACCGGCGTCCACCGCAGTGAGGATGAACAGGGCTTCGAACAGGATCGCGAAGTGGTACCAGAAGGCCATGGTGTTCTCACCCGGCAATACATGGTGGAGGATCTGCGCGATCCCCACTGCCAGGGTCGGCGCGCCGCCGGCACGGGCCAGGATGGTGTTTTCACCGATGTCCTTGGCCACCGCCTGCAGTTGGTCCGGGCTGATCGCAAAGCCCCAGCTGCTGACAGTCTGGGCTACCGCCACCACGTCGCCGCCGACGATGGCCGCCGGACTGTTCATGGCGAAGTACACGCCCGGCTCGATCACCGAGGCCGCGACCATGGCCATGATCGCCACGAAGGACTCCATGAGCATGCCGCCGTAGCCGATGTAGCGGGCGTTGGCTTCGTTATCCAGCAGCTTGGGCGTGGTGCCCGAGGAGATCAGCGCATGGAAGCCGGAGACCGCACCACAGGCGATGGTGATGAACAGGAAGGGGAACAGGCCGCCTTTCCACACCGGGCCGGTGCCGTCGGTGAACTGGGTCAGGGCCGGCATCTTCAGCTCGGGCATGGTGATCAGGATGCCGATCGCCAGAGCGATGATGGTGCCGATCTTGAGGAAGGTCGACAGGTAGTCCCGCGGTGCCAGGATCAGCCACACCGGCAGTACTGCCGCGACGAAACCGTAGCCGATCAGCATCCAGGTGATCTGCACGCCGGTGAAGGTGAACATCTTGCCCCACACCGGATCCGCCGCCACCTGGCCACCCAGCCAGATGGAGCCGAGCAACAGCAGCACGCCGATCAACGAGATCTCACCAATGCGGCCCGGGCGGATGTAGCGCATGTACACGCCCATGAACACCGCGATCGGGATGGTCGCCATCACCGTGAAGATGCCCCACGGGCTCTCGGCCAGGGCCTTGACCACGATCAGCGCCAGCACCGCGAGGATGATGATCATGATCAGGAAGCAGCCGAACAGCGCGATGGTCCCGGGGATGCGGCCCATTTCCTCACGGACCATGTCGCCCAGGGAACGGCCGTTACGCCGGGTGGACAGGAACAGCACCATGAAGTCCTGCACCGCGCCGGCCAGGACCACCCCGGCAATCAGCCACAGGGTGCCGGGCAGGTAGCCCATCTGCGCCGCCAGCACCGGGCCCACCAGGGGGCCTGCGCCGGCAATGGCCGCGAAGTGGTGACCGAAGAGGATGTGCTTGTTGGTCGGGACGTAGTCCAGACCATCATTGTTGACCACGGCGGGCGTGGCCCGGCCCGGGTCCAGCTGCATCACGTTGTTGGCAATGAACAGACTGTAATACCGGTACGCCACCAGATAGATGGCCACGGCGGCGACCACAATCCACAAGGCGTTGATCGCCTCGCCGCGACGCAATGCAACTACGCCAAGGGCGCAAGCTCCTACGATTGCCAGCAGCAGCCAAGGAACATGGCGCAACAGGCTATTATTATTTTTCATTTTTTTATTCCAGCCAGGAGGATAGAAAAACCGCGTTTCGAGTGTAGCGCTACTGCTCTTAAAGACCACCCCCCACGTTGGTCTAGAGCCTTCTTTTAACTTATGAGGGCGGTTTTTCTTGCTCCCGATCTGCCTGAGCGGCGCACGCCAGGAAAAAAACGGAACCCTGGGCACTTGCCGACAGTCGCACGCTTGAGCCCTGGCGCAGGAACCTCCATGTCAACGCCACCCGAACAACCGCCATTGCCACCGCCACTCCTGTATTTACTGTGCCTGACCCTGGCGCTTTTTCTCAGCGGCTGGCTGCCCTTGCCGCTGCCGGTCAATAACGGCGTGCGCAGCCTGGCAGTGATCCTGATCGTCTTCGGGCAGGGCCTGTCGTTCTGGGCCATGTGGCGTTTCCGGCAACAGCGCACCACCTCCAGCAACTTCGACCAGCCCGACCAGTTGCTCCGCGATGGCCCCTTCGCCATCTCGCGCAACCCGATCAACCTGGGCGACACCCTGGGCTACTGCGCCATTGCCCTGCTGCTGGGCAACCTGTGGCCCTGGCTGTTGCTGCCGGGGCTGCTGTACCTGATGAACCGCACGGTGATCCGCCCGGACGAGAGACAACTGCTGGAGCTCTTTGGCCAGCCCTACCGTGACTACTGCCGCAAGGTCCGGCGCTGGTTGTAGCGACAGGCGCGAACCGGGGTCTATAGTTCAGGGCACCATGCAGAGGGCCAGCCCATGACCGAGCAACACGACGACCGCCGACGCTTCAAACGCATCGCCTTCGATGCCCGGACCGAACTCAGCCAAGGCACCCACCGCTGGCCGGTACGGCTGCTGGATCTTTCACTGAAGGGCCTGCTGATCGAGCGCCCCGATCCGTGGCTGGGCGACCCGGCGCGCCCCTTCGAGGCCGACATTCACCTGAGCTCCGACGCCGATGTGCGCATGGACGTACAACTGGCCCATGACAATAAGGGCCAACTGGGCTTCGTCTGCCTGCACATCGGCCTGGAGTCCATCGAGCACCTCAGGCGCCTGATCGAGTTGAACCTGGGAGACCCCGAGGAGCTTGAGCGCGAGCTCGGGGCCTTAATCGATATCTGATGCCCTTTCAGGGAAACAGCGCGGGCTCGGGAAACTCGCTTTCCGTGTCCCAGTAACCCGCCTGCTGGCGCGTGGCGACAGTCCACTGGCCGTCGGCATAACGGAAGGTGCGATAGGTGGTGACGAACTCTTCGTTCTCCATCGATGAAGCGGACGACACCTGCTGGATGCTTTCCGTGCCGCCACCAACGGACGGTACGATCTGCCAGGCCGCCTTGCCGGTCTGGGCAAACACCAGCGGCTGCTTCTCCGCGCCCTCCCCCTGGCACAGCACCGGGTCCAACTGATTCTGCTCCGGCATCAGCACTTGGGTGGCCGGGCCGCTGTAGCTGCCCATGGGAGCGGTCTGGTCGATGGTCAGGAAAAACGCCGGGGACGGCAGGCCGTTCAGCGGTGCCTTTTCCACGGTGGCCATCGGGTAGCCCAGGGACTTCTGCGCCAGTACCTCGCCGCTATCGGACACCAGGCGCGCCTGGGCTCCCAACGGCGCGCTCGGCTGATCCCCCTCCGGCTCGGCAAAGCTGTCGGCGTCCAGGCCATTGCCCCAGCTATCGGCATGCAACTGGGGGGTGATGCGCACATCCTCCAGCACCTCCAGCACCGAACCGTCGCCCACCAGCACCTGCTGGGCAATCCGATAGCCTTCCGGCACCTCGGCCGGCTGTGCCAGGGCCAGGCCGCAATAGCCCAGCAACCCCCAACCCAACACCCGCCTCCTGAATCCGCTCATGGCCATATCACCTGCTTCCTTTCAAAAAAGACCAGCATGCTTACTCGAAAAGTGCATCCAGCGCCTGCTCCAGGCGGGTCACGGCAATGATCTTCAAGCCCGGCGGCGCCTCTTTCGGCGCGTTGCCCTTGGGCACGATAGCTCGCTTGAAGCCGTGCTTGGCCGCTTCCTTCAAGCGCTCCTGACCGCTGGGCACCGGGCGCACCTCACCCGACAGGCCGACTTCGCCAAACACCAGCAGGTCATGGGGCAACGGACGGTTGCGCAGGCTCGACATCACGGCGGCCATCAACGCCAGGTCGGAGGCGGTTTCCAGCACCTTGACCCCGCCCACCACGTTGAGGAACACATCCTGATCGTGGGTGGGGATGCCGCCATGGCGATGCAGCACCGCCAGCAGCATGGCCAGGCGGTTCTGGTCCAGGCCCAGGGTCACCCGGCGCGGGTTGGCCAGGTGGCTGTCATCCACCAGCGCCTGGACCTCCACCAGCATCGGCCGGGTGCCTTCCCAGGTGGCCATCACCACGCTGCCCGGAACCTCTTCCTGGGCACGAGTCAGGAAAATCGCCGAAGGATTGGAGACTTCCTTCAATCCGCGGTCAGTCATGCCGAATACACCCAGCTCATTCACCGCACCGAAACGGTTCTTCACCGCCCGCAGCAAGCGCAGGCGCCCGTCGGATTCGCCTTCGAAATACAGCACGGTGTCCACCATGTGCTCCAGCACCCGCGGCCCGGCCAGGGCGCCTTCCTTGGTCACGTGGCCGACGAGGAAGATCGCCGTGCCGCTCTGCTTGGCGTAGCGCACCAGCAAGGCCGCGCTCTCGCGCACCTGGGACACGCCGCCCGGGGCCGACTGCAGTTGTTCGGTGAAAATCGTCTGGATCGAGTCGATCACCATGACCTTGGGTTTTTCTACCCGGGCCGTGGCGATGATGGTTTCGATGCAGGTCTCGGTCATCACCCGCAGTTGGTCCTGGGGCAGGCCCAGGCGCCGGGCGCGCATCGCCACCTGCTGCTGGGATTCCTCACCGGTGACATACAGCGCCGGCATGCGCGTGGCGATATTGCACAGGGTCTGCAGCAGGATGGTCGACTTGCCGATCCCCGGATCACCACCGATCAGCACCACCGAACCGTCCACCAGGCCGCCGCCCAGCACCCGATCGAGTTCACCGGAAGCGGTGGAGAAACGCGGGATTTCCTCGACGCTGACTTCCGCCAGGGTCTTGATCTGCGCCTGCTGCCCGGCCCAGCCGGTGCGCCCGGCAGGCGCCGCCGCGCCGCCGCTTTCGATCATGGTCTCGGTCAGGGTGTTCCAGGCCCCGCACTCACCGCACTGCCCGGCCCATTTGGGAAAGGTGGAGCCGCACTCGGTGCAGCCGTACATGCGCTTGGCCTTGGCCATCTGAACCCCCGGCAAAAACCGCGATGATAGCTCAGCTGGCGCGGATCAGCGCGGTGCGGCGGTACGTATCTGCCCGCTGGCCAGGCGCGTGGCGCTATTGCCCAGGGGATCCTCGGCATTCAGGTCGGCGCCCTTGGCGGCCAGGGCGTCGAGCAATTCGACCCGCTTGAACAACCCGGCGTACATGGCGGCGGTCTGCCCGGCGCCATTGCGCTGGTCGGGGCTGCAATCGGCGGCCAGCAGGCGCCGGGCGATCTGCACCTCGCCCTTGAAGATCGCCCCCATCAAGGCCGTGTTGCCACGCTTGTCCTGGGCGCAGGCGTTGGCCCCAGCGGCCAGCAGGCGCTCCACCGCCGGGCCCTGGCCGTGATAGGCCGCGAGGATCAGCGCGGTGTAGCCCTTTTCATCCTGGGTATCGAGGGAATAGCCGGCCGCGATAAAGGTGTCGAGCATTTCCACATCGCCACGGCGGGCGGCATCGAAATAATAGTTTTCCAGCTGGACCTTGACCGCCACCGGGTCGGCGGCGGCCGCTGCTTCGGCCGTAGGCTGCGCGTAGGCGGCAAACGACCAGGCCACTGACAGCAGCGCTATAAAAAGACGCATGGCGCGACTCCTCTGTCGGAAAAAGACGTCACGCCCGGGCGGGCGTGACGGGTAAGGCTCGCTCGATCAGTCGCTCAACTTCGCCGCCAGGGCCTTGACTCGGGCCAGGTCGCCCTTGGCCACCTTGGTCACCCCAGTGCCATATTCAGGGTCGGCCTTGTAAAGGAACGACAGCATGATGTGCTTGCTCTCATCATCAGTGGTGGCCAGGGAGCCGCCGAAGCTGTCGATCAGGTCCTGGCGTTCCTTCTTGCTGAAGGAGCGGTACAGGTCACCGGCCTGCTTGAAGTTCTGCTCGCGCTGGATCTTCGCCTGCTGGGTGCTGCCCGCCAGCGCCATCTGGCTGTAGCGCGCGGTCTGCTGCTCTTCGCGTGGCATCAGGCGGCTTGGCTGGTAGTTGACCCCCGTGCTGCTGTGGCCCAGGTTCATCGCGCCGTCCTGGTTGCCGTTGTTCACCGGGTTCTTCGGCGCGTTGATCGGCAGTTGCAGGGCATTGGCGCCGATGCGGTACATCTGGGTATCGGCATAGGAGAACACCCGGCCTTGCAGCAGGCGGTCTTCCGACGGTTCGATGCCTGGCACCAGATTGGCCGGTGCCATGGCCACTTGCTCGGTTTCCTGGAATACGTTGGCCGGATTGCGGTTCAACACCATCTGCCCGACTTTGCGCTCGGGCACACCGGGCCAGATCTTGGTAGCGTCCAGCGGGTCGAAATCAAACTTGGCCAGGTCTTCGGGTTTCAATACCTGGACATACAAGTCCCACTTGGGAAAGTCCCCTTTATTAATGTGGGTTACCAAGTCATTAGTCATATGACTGTAATCGCGGCCCTGTACGTCCACCACTTGTTTCGGGTCGAGATTCTTCAGACCCTGCAGGCTCTTCCAGTGGAACTTCACGTAGTGCACTTCGCCCTTGGCGTTGATCAACTTGTAGGCATGCACACCATTACCGTCCATTTCCCGGTAACTGGCCGGAGTGCCGGAGTTGGAATACAGCTCGGTCAGAGTACGGGTGGCTTCTGGAACATGGGAGAAGAAGTCGAAACGCCGCGAGTCATCGTCGAGATTGGTGCGCGGATCGGGTTTGAACGCATGCACCATGTCCGGGAACTTGATGGCATCACGAATGAAGAAGGTCGGGAAGTTGTTACCCACCAGGTCCCAGTTACCGTCCGCGGTATAGAACTTGGTGGCGAAGCCCCGTGGATCGCGCAAGGTTTCCGGGGAGTGGTTGCCATGCACCACCGCCGAGAAACGCACGAATACCGGGGTCACTTCGCCGGCGGCAAACACCTTGGCACGGGTCAGGTCCGTGAGGTTGTCGGTTACCGTGAAAGTACCGTGGGCACCCGTGCCACGGGCATGCACCACACGCTCTGGAATGCGCTCGCGGTCGAACCGCTGGAGTTTCTGAATCAACTGCACGTCTTGCAACAGCACCGGGCCGGTGGCGCCCGCAGTCTGCGAATTCTGGTTGTCGCCCACTGCCGCACCGTTGTCGCGGGTCAGCGTGGCGGCCTGTACGGAAAGGGAAAGCATACTGGCGGCAAGCACGCCCAGTACGCGTCGCTGGGAAAGACTCCCAAGGCCAAGAGAAGCGGTCATGTTGTATTCCTCTAGTTATATAAGGCGCATCTCGATGCGCCTGCTAGAGGCTAGTGACTAAATATTTGAAAGATAAATAGAAAGGCCGTAACCGCTCGATTGACAGAATGTACTGGTTATATCGTGGGGCGCGGGGTATATCGCGCGCGATTTGATGGCACTTTGAATAAACTATTTGCCTCTTTATCGGTCGATAACCCCGCGAGCTGTAAAAAGTTGTTTCGGCAAAATGCTTTTTGCTGAATTACACTGCCGTAACCAACCTCATCTGTAGCAAGGAATAACCTATGGGCGTGCTAAGTGAATTCAAGGCCTTCGCGGTCAAAGGTAATGTGGTCGATATGGCCGTCGGTATCATCATCGGCGCCGCGTTCGGCAAGATCGTCTCGTCCTTTGTTGGCGACGTGGTCATGCCGCCAATCGGCCTGCTGATCGGTGGGGTGAACTTCGGGGATCTGGCGGTCACGCTCAAGGCGGCTGCGGGCGATACGCCGGCAGTGGTCTTGGCGTACGGCAAGTTCATCCAGAGCATCATCGACTTCGTGATCATTGCCTTCGCCATCTTCATGGGGGTCAAGGTGATCAACCGTCTCAAGCGCGAAGAGGCCGTGGCCCCGACGCTGCCGCCGGTGCCGACCAAGGAAGAAGAGCTGCTGGGGGAGATCCGCGATCTGCTCAAGGCTCAGAACAACAAGCCCTGAGGCTGATCCCGCAATACGACAACGGCGCCCTGATGGCGCCGTTTTCATTACCAGTAGTTTTCCACCGCCACCTGCCCCGGTCGCCGGGTCAGGCTCAGGCTCATGCCCCGCTGCTTGAGCAGGGCGCGGGTGTCATCGATCATCTGCGGGTTGCCGCAGAGCATCACCCGGGAGTGCTCGGGGCTCAGCTCCACGCCGGCGGCGCGCTCCAGCTCACCGCTCTCGATCAACTGGGTGATGCGCCCGTTGAGGCTGCCCGGATGCTGCTCGCGGGTCACGGTGCTGATGAATTGCAGCTTGTGGGCAAATTCCGCCAGGTATTCGCGCTGGGGCAACTCGGCCAGCAGGCGCTGATAGGCCAGCTCCTTGGCCTCGCGCACGCTGTAGACCAGGATGATGCGTTCGAATTTTTCCCACACCTCGAAGTCCTGGAGGATCGACAGGAACGGCGCAATCCCGGTGCCGGTGGATAGCAACCAGAGGTCGCGACCATCGACGAAACGGTCCAGGGTCAGGTAGCCAAAGGCCTGGCGATCCACCAGCAGGCTGTCCCCCACTTCCAGGCGGCTCAGCTCGCTGGTGAACTCGCCGCCGGGCACCACGATGGAAAAGAACTCGAGAAACTCATCGAACGGCGACGACACCATGGAATAGGCGCGCCACACCGTACTGCCGTCGGCCTTGGTCACCCCGAGGCGAGCGAACTGCCCGGCACGAAAGCGAAAACCCGCATCCCGGGTGGTGCGCAGGGTGAACAGGCTGGAGGTCAGGGGCTGGACCTCGAGCAGGGTCTGGCGGGTGTACTTTTCTTCACTGGCAGTCATGACAGGCTCCACAAAACCGATGCGCTAGTGTCCCGCAAAGCGCCGCGCAGAAACACCGGCGGTTTGTAGTGGCATAGAGCGCGGGCAATCAGCGATAAAAAAACGTACCATTTAGCCCCGCTTCGAACAGCCCGCACTGCCGCTGTCCGAGGGTTCCCGTGCGCTCGACAGCCCCCACCGCCGGGACATTCACCGATTACCTAGAGTCCGCCCCATGCCCCTGCTTGCAAGCCCCTTCGCCCAGCTCGACCTGATCCGCCAGCCCGAACAGCAGAACGAGCCACTGCAAGCCTTCGACGCGGCGGACGAATACCTGCTCAATCACCTGGCCGAACAACAACCGGCCAGCGACACCCGGGTGCTGGTGCTCAACGACAGCTTCGGCGCCCTGGCCGCGAGCCTGCTGGGCAAGGTCCAGGTCAGCAGCAGTGGCGACTCCTACCTGGGCGCCCTGGCCCTGGAAAAGAACCTGGTGCGCAACGGCCTGCCCTTCGACGCCGTGCGCGTGGTGCCGGCCAGCGAGGCCCTGGCCGGCCCCTTCGACCGGGTGCTGATCCGCGTCCCCAAGACCCTGGCCCTGCTGGAAGAGCAACTGATCCGCCTGCAAGGGCAACTGGCCCCCGGCGCCCAGGTGGTGGCGGCGGCGATGGTCAAGCACCTGCCCCGCGCCGCCGGTGATTTGCTGGAGCGCTACATCGGCCCGGTCCAGGCCTCGCTGGCGGTGAAAAAGGCTCGGCTGCTGATTGCCACGCCGCAAGACAAGCAGCCCGTCGTGTCGCCCTACCCGACCCGCTATCGCCTGGAACAGCCGGCCATCGAGCTGCTCAACCACGCCAACGTGTTCTGCCGCGAAGGCCTGGACATCGGCACTCGCGCCTTCCTCCCGCACCTGCCGCAGAACCTCGGCAGCGCCCGGGTCGCGGACCTGGGCTGCGGCAACGGCGTACTGGCCATTGCCAGCGCCCTGGACAACCCCCAGGCCCATTACACCCTGGTGGACGAATCCTTCATGGCGGTGCAATCGGCCCGGGAGAACTGGCAGGCCGTGCTGGGCGAGCGCGAAGCCCAAATGCGCGCCGGCGACGGCCTGGCCGGCCAGGCAGCGCAATCCCTGGAGGTGGTGCTGTGCAACCCGCCGTTCCACCAGCAGCAGGTGGTGGGCGACTTCCTCGCCTGGCGCATGTTCCAGCAGGCCCGGGAGGCCCTGGTGGTAGGGGGCGCGCTGTACATCGTCGGCAACCGCCACCTGGGCTACCACAGCAAGCTGGCGCGGCTGTTCCGCGGCGTCGAGCAAGTGGCGGCAACCCCCAAGTTCGTCATCCTCAAGGCCCGCAAGTAAGGGCTCGCCAGAACACAGCTGTCTTTTCGACAGGCAAAAAAAACCCTCCACCAAGGGAGGGTTGAAACCGTGCCGCAAGGCAACGGGATGGGATGATCAGTGGGTGGTCAGGCCTGCGGCATTCATGAACATGCGCATCAGGCTGGCGACCACGAACAGGGCCAGGACACTGCCACCCCAGATCATTACCAGCCAACCCAGGCGCTGCCACAGCGGCTTCTTTTCCGCCTGTTCGATTTCCTGCAAAGAGTGTTTACCGCTCATGACCTCAACTCCTGCCTAACCCGGATTCCCGTAGAAGCTGGCGTGCCAGCGAAAGCGACCGCAAGCTCGGCGCAAGGCGCGAAGGCCTCTTCGCCGGCAAGCCGGCTCCTACCTAGTGATAACCGTCTTCGTGGGTGACCTTGCCGCGGAACACGTAGTAGCTCCAGAAGGTATAACCCAGGATGAACGGGATGATGAACAAGGTGCCCACCAGCATGAAGCCCTGGCTCTGCGGCGGCGCGGCGGCGTCCCAGATGGAGATCGACGGTGGCACTATGTTCGGCCATAGGCTGATGCCCAGGCCGCTGTAGCCGAGGAAGATCAGCACCAGGGTCAGCAGGAACGGCGTGTAGTGGGCGTTGCGGGCCACGGCGCGGAGCAGGCCGTACATGGTCACCAGCACCAGGATCGGCACCGGCAGGAACCAGAACAGGTTCGGCAGGGTGAACCAGCGCGCGGCAATCTCGGCGTGGGCCAGGGGCGTCCAGATGCTGACGACGCCGATCACCGCCAGCACCACGTAGGCCAGGGGCCGCGCCAGGTCATGCATCTGCAGTTGCAGCTTGCCTTCGGTTTTCATGATCAGCCAGGTGCAACCGAGCAAGGCATAGGCCACCACCAGCGCCAGGCCGCAGAACAGGGTGAACGGGGTCAGCCAGTCCAGGGAACCTCCGGCGAACTGGCGGTTGACCACCGGCAGCCCATCGATGAATGCCCCCAGGGCCACGCCCTGGAAGAAGGTCGCCGCCACCGAGCCGCCGATGAAGGCCTTGTCCCAGATGTGGCGCTTGTCTTCCTTGGCCTTGAAGCGGAACTCGAAGGCCACGCCGCGGAAGATCAGGCCCACCAGCATCAGGATCAGCGGCAGGTAGAGTGCCGAGAGCACCACCGAGTAGGCCAGCGGGAAGGCGCCGAACAACGCCGCGCCCCCCAGTACCAGCCAGGTTTCGTTGCCGTCCCAGACAGGCGCGACGGTGTTCATCATTACGTCACGGTCGCGGTCATCCTTGACGAACGGGAAGAGAATCCCGATCCCCAGGTCGAAGCCGTCCATGACCACGTACATCATGATGCCGAAGATGATAATCACGGCCCAGAGCAGCGGAAGATCAATACCCATGACTCAGTTCCCCTTGTTCAGGCGGGTGCCGTGGTCGGCGTCGTGGTCATCGTCGGCTGCGGACAGCGGACGGGCCGGGGTGCGTTTCTGGCCGGGGCCACCGTGGCTGGTTTCGGCACCTTCGTTGGTAACCGGGCCTTTGCGCACCAGGCGCATCATGTAGCCGATACCCACGCCGAACAGCGAGAAGTACACCACCACGAACAGCGCCAGGGTGATGCTCATCTGCACAAAGCTGTGGCCGGAAGAGGCATCCGCCGTGCGCATCAGGCCATAGACCACCCACGGCTGGCGGCCGATCTCGGTGGTGAACCAGCCGGCCAGGATCGCGATCAACCCGGACGGGCCCATCCACAACGCCAGGTACAGGAACGGGCGCGAGGTGTAGAGGGTGTCGCGCTTGCGCAGCCAGAGGCTCCACAGGCCGGTGAAGATCATCAGCATGCCCAGGCCGACCATGATCCGGAACGACCAGAAGACGATGGTCGAGTTGGGCCGGTCCTCGGGTGGGAACTCCTTGAGCGCCGGCACCTGCTTGTCCAGCGAGTGGGTGAGGATCAGGCTGCCCAGGTAAGGGATTTCCACCGCGAAGCGGGTTTTCTCGGCCTTCATGTCCGGCCAGCCGAAGAGGATCAGCGGGGTCGGCTCGTTACCGACGTTTTCCCAGTGGCCTTCGATAGCGGCGATTTTCGCCGGCTGGTGCTTGAGGGTATTGAGCCCGTGGAAGTCACCGATCACCGCCTGCACCGGCGCCACGATCAGGGCCATCCACATGGCCATGGAGAGCATGCGACGAATGGCCGGGTTGTCCCGCCCGCGCAGCAAGTGCCAGGCTGCCGACGAGCCGACGAAGAACGCCGTGGCGACGAACGCGGCTACGGCCATGTGCGCCAGGCGGTAGGGGAACGACGGATTGAAGATTACCGCCAGCCAATCCACCGGGATCACCTGGCCGTTGACGATTTCATAGCCTTGGGGGGTCTGCATCCAGCTGTTGGACGAGAGGATCCAGAACGTCGAGATCAGGGTGCCGATGGCCACCATCACCGTGGAGAAGAAGTGCAGCTTGCGCCCGACCTTGTTCCAGCCGAACAGCATCACCCCGAGGAAACCGGCTTCCAGGAAGAAGGCCGTGAGCACTTCATAGGTGAGCAAGGGGCCGGTGACGGACCCGGCAAAGTCCGAGAAGCGGCTCCAGTTGGTGCCGAACTGGTAGGCCATCACCAGGCCGGAGACCACGCCCATGCCGAAGTTGACGGCAAAGATCTTCGACCAGAAGTGGTAGAGATCGCGGTAGGTGTCGTCGCGGGTCTTCAGCCAGAGGCCTTCGAGTACCGCCAGGTAGCTCGCCAGGCCGATGGTGATCGCCGGGAACAGGATATGGAACGAGATGGTGAACGCGAACTGAATTCGGGCGAGATCAAGAGCCTCTAAACCGAACATAAGCTTTCCTCTATCAGGTAATACCGGCTGCCGGCCAGAGGCCTGCACCCACTGCCCCCACGGATATGGAGTGCGGCGAATTCGGATTCGTTCTTTTTTAAACCATCGCTACGCAGGGAGTCTGGCACTTGGGCCACCACATCAGCCTTTGCAAAAAGGTTTTGATCTGGATCAAGCAACGTTGAAAGAGTAGTCCTAATTTCGCCATGCAACTCTGTGGTTATTTGCCGCGTGACAGCTTGCCTCACCCTCTCAAGCCCGGGGTTTTCCCGGCTTTTTCCCACACAAAACGCCTGTAGCCGCTGCTCAGCCTGCGAAGCTGCGAAAGGCCGGGCCGCGTTCGGTACGCAGGGCCTTGGCTGGCAACTTCCCGTCGAGCCTGCGGCGTATTCAAGATCCTGGCGTCTCCTCCGGAGCCGTTCGCAGCCTGCGGCAGCGGCTACAGGATTCGCGACCAGGTGTTCGAGCGAAAAACAAGATAGATGCGCGGCTAACGAATTTTCCCCGAGCCGCAACTATTGGTTACATCTTGGTGATAATCTCGTGGCACTCCCCGCTCAGATCTACCGCCCGATGCCCAGCCAAGACCCTCTGCTGCTCCGTCACCATCGTCCGTTCATCGCGTTCTGGCTGGCGCGGATCTTCACCGCCAGCGGCTTCCAGATGCTCACCGTGGCCATTGGCTGGAACCTCTACCAACTGACCGGCAATGTGCTGGACCTGGGCCTGGTGGGGCTGGTGGAATTCGCCCCGCGGGTGCTGTTCATGCTGCACACCGGGCATGTGGCCGACCGCTACGACCGGCGTCGGGTGGCGGCTATCTGCCAGTCGCTGCAAGCCCTGATCGCCCTGGCCCTGGCCGTCGGCAGCCTGACCGACAGCGTCACCCGGGAAATGATCTTCATTCTGGCCTTCCTGCTCGGCGGCGCCCGCTCCTTCGAAATGCCCACCACCCAGGCCCTGCTGCCGAGCATCGTGCCCGCGGCGCTGTTTCCCCGGGCGGTGGCCGCCGCGCAATCGGCGCAGCAGTCGGCGACCATCGTCGCCCCGGCCCTGGGCGGGTTGCTGTACGCCTTCGGCAGCGTCTGGGTCTACGGCCCCACCGTGGTCCTGTACCTGATCGCCTGCGTGCTGATGCTCAACCTGCCGGCCCGGCAGACCCCGTTGAACAAGGGCAAGGCCACCCTTGATTCGCTGCTGGCGGGCATCCGCTTCATCCGCAGCCGCCCGGACATCCTCGGCGCCATCTCCCTGGACCTGTTCGCGGTATTGCTGGGTGGCGCCACCGCGCTGCTGCCGGTGTTCGCCAAGGACATCCTGCTCACCGGCCCCTGGGGCCTGGGGCTGCTGCGTTCGGCGCCAGCGGTGGGGGCCTTGCTGATGTCCCTGTGGCTGGCGCGTTTTAGCGTCGAGCGCAAGGTCGGGCGGGTGATGTTCACCGCGGTCGGGGTGTTTGGCGTGGCCACCATCGCCTTCGGCCTCTCGACCTCGTTCTGGCTTTCCCTGGCGGTGCTGGTGGTGCTGGGGGCGGCGGACATGATCAGCATGGTGATTCGCGCCTCCTTCGTGCAACTGGAGACCCCGGACGAAATGCGCGGCCGGGTCAGCGCGGTGAACGGCCTGTTCATCGGCGCTTCGAATCAGTTGGGGGAGTTCGAATCCGGGCTGACCGCCCACTGGTTCGGCACGGTGCCGGCGGTGGTGCTGGGCGGGGTCGGCACGCTGCTGGTGACCGGCGTCTGGATCAAGCTGTTCCCGACCCTGGCCCAGCGTGATCGAATGATCGAACGCGTGGAAGAAGCCAAGGTGTAAAACCTCAGGCGGCTTGCCCCTGTAACAGCTTGTTGATCATTCTCTGCAATACAAAACCGCTACGAAGAGTGTAAGGTATCGCCTTACACTCGCACCCCTTGATCAAGTCCTTTCAGCACAAAGGCCTGCGCGCCTTCTATGAAACCGGATCGACTCGTGGAATACGGGCCGAGCATGCACGCCGGTTGGCCCGCCAGCTGTCGTTCATGGATCACGCCAGCGAACCGGCAGACCTCAATCTGCCGGGCTGGCGGCTGCACCCGCTCAGGGGCGACCTGCTTGGCTACTGGTCCCTGGTAGTGTCCGGCAACTGGCGAGTGATCTTTCGTTTCGTAGGTTCGGATATCGAGCTGGTGGATTATCTGGACTACCACTGAACAGGAGGCAGGATCATGCCCATCCACAACCCGCCCCACCCCGGTGACACCCTGCGCCTGGATATCTTGCCCGAACTGGGCATCAGCGTGACGGAGCTGGCGCGGCATATCGGCTACGCCCGCCCGCACCTGTCCAAGGTGTTGAACGGCCATGCGCCAATCCGCGCAGAACTGGCGGTCAAGCTGGAACGCGCCGGGATCGGCAAGGCCAAGGTCTGGCTGGCGGTGCAGGCCGACTACGACATCTGGCACACCGAGCAGGAACTGCAACCGCTGATCGAGCCCATCGTGGCCCATGTTGGCTGAGCCCTAAACCAGCAGCTCTCCAGCCACCTTGGCGCGCTTGCCGCGACCGCACAGCGCTTCCACCAGGGCCAGGGCAAACGCCAGGGCCGCGGCGGAGCCCTGGGCGGTGATGCAGTTACCGTCCACCACCACCGGCTGGTCGACAAAGGTGCAGCCCAGCAGATGATGGCTGGCGCTGGGCAGGCAGGTCATGCGCCGCTGGCGCAGCACGCCATGCGCCTGCAAGGCCAGGGCCGGGGCTTCGGCGATGCCGGCGAACAGGCGTCCCGCTGCGGCCTGATCCTTGAGCAGTTGCTGCAGCGGTTGATGGGCCGCCAGGTGCTGGGCGCCCACCGCGCCGCCGGGCAATACGATCAGGTCGAAGCGCTGGGCCAGCACGTCCACCAGCATGGCGTCGGCGGTCAAGCGGGTGCCTCGGGCGCAGGTGAGCATGCGCCGGCCTTCGACGCTGGCGGCCAGCACTTCGACTTCGGCACGGCGCAATACGTCGATCAGGGTCACGCTTTGCAGGTCGTCGATGCCTTCGGCAAGGGTGACCAGGGCTCTGAAGGTCATGGGGATGACTCCGCGTGGAGGTCTTTAGAGCTTAGTCAGCTTTGCCGGCTGCCGTTCAGGGCGCCGTCACTTGATGTAGATCTGCGCGCCCAGGCTGTTGCCCGGGGCGTTGAGCGAGGTGTTGCGAAAGCTGAAGGTGCCCTCCTGCTTGCCCGCCAGGTCGAAGACATAGACATAGCCGACGGTAGTCCCCGAGTTGCCGCAGGGCACATAGCTGGAGCCGTCCTCGCACACCGGCGAACGGGTGCCATCGACCTCGAAGCCGTCCAGGGTCACATGGGGCTCGCGACCGTAGCCGATCTCCAGCACGTAGACCTTGATGTTCGGGCCGTTGTGATCGCACTGGGTCCGTTCACGACCGTCGGAGACATCCTCCAGGCCGCAGGAAGGTGACAGCACCTTGAGAATCTCCACCCGGCTCAGCGGCGGGGCCGAGCGCGCCATGGCCGGGGCCGCCAGCCAGCAGGCTGTCGCGCCGAGCAATGCCAGGGCTGTCATTTTCACTGTGCTGCGCATAAATCCCCCCTAAAACCAGGGCGCAGTATGCGCTACTTGCCAGCGCGGCAAAACATCGCCGACGATCGCAGCCATTGGCCCACGCTGCTGGTATGATGCGCGGCTTTTTCCGACCCAGAGCAAATCCGCAGGCACCTTATAAAGTCTGTGCTTTGCTGTTGGAGTCGATACATTCACGGCGCCCGGCGGCGCCACGGGGAGCAGACATGCTGGAAAGGCTGTTTCAACTCAAGGCACACAACACCAACGTGCGCACCGAGATTCTTGCGGGCGTGACCACCTTCCTGGCCATGGCCTACATCCTTTTCGTCAACCCGAGCATTCTCGGCGAGACGGGCATGGACAAGGGCGCGATCTTCGTTGCCACCTGCCTGGCGGCGGCCATCGGTTCCACCGTCATGGGCCTGATCGCCAACTACCCGATCGCCCTGGCACCGGGCATGGGCCTGAACGCCTTCTTCACCTACACCGTGGTCCTGCACATGGGCCACACCTGGCAGGTGGCCCTGGGTGCGGTATTCATCTCGGCGGTGCTGTTCTTCCTGCTGTCGATCTTCCGCATCCGCGAATGGATCATCAACAGCATCCCCCTGCCCCTGCGCTCGGCCATTGCCGCCGGTATCGGCCTGTTCCTGGCGCTGATCGCCCTGCATAACGCCCAGATCGTCGTGGGCAACGAGTCGACCCTGGTGGGCCTGGGCGATCTCAGCAAACCGGCCCCTATCCTCGCGGCCCTGGGTTTTGCCCTGATCGTGGCCCTGGAAGCCCTGAAAGTGCGCGGCGCGGTGCTGATCGGCATTCTCGCGGTGACCGTCGTCTCCATTCTCATGGGCGTCACCCCGTTCGGCGGCGTGACCTCGATGCCACCGTCCCTGGCCCCGACCTTCCTGCAACTGGACATCAAGGGCGCCCTGGATATCGGCCTGATCAGCGTGATCTTCGCCTTCCTGTTCGTCGACCTGTTCGACAACTCCGGCACCCTGATCGGCGTCGCCAAGCGCGCCGGGCTGATGGGCAAGGACGGCCACATGCCGAAAATGGGCCGGGCGCTGATCGCCGACAGCACCGCCGCCATGGCCGGTTCCCTGCTGGGCACCTCGACCACCACCAGCTACATCGAATCCGCGGCGGGCGTGAGCGCCGGCGGCCGCACCGGCCTGACCGCCATCGTGGTGGCGATCATGTTCCTGCTGGCGCTGTTCTTCTCGCCACTGGCGGCCAGCGTGCCGGCCTTCGCCACCGCACCGGCCCTGCTGTTCGTCGCCGTGCTGATGACCTCGGGCCTGGCGGAAATCGACTGGGAAGACATCACCGTCGCCGCTCCCGTGGTGGTCACCGCCCTGGCCATGCCGTTCACCTATTCCATCGCCAACGGCATTGCCTTCGGCTTCATCGCCTGGACCGTGATCAAGCTGCTGTCGGGCCGTGCCCGTGAGCTGAACGCGCCCCTGGTGATCCTGTCGATCCTGTTCGTGATCAAGCTCGGTTACCCCGCATGACTTTTGACGCCGCAAGCTACACCACCCAGTTGAATAACAAGGTCGCGCGCTTGCGCGACCTGCTGGCCCCCTTCGATGCACCCGAGCCTCAGGTCTTCGACTCGCCCCTGCAGAACTTCCGCCTGCGGGCAGAGTTCCGCCTGTGGCGCGAGGCCGGGGAACGGCACTACGCGATGTTCTCCCAGGACGACAAGCGCACGCCGATCCTCATCGAGGAGTTCCCCATCGCCAGCCAGCGCATCAACCAATTGATGCCCCGGCTCAAGGCCGCCTGGCAAGCCAGCGCGCCCCTGAGCCACAAGCTGTTCCAGGTGGAGTTCCTCACCACCCTGGCCGGCGACGCGATGATCACCCTGTGCTACCACCGCCCACTGGACGAGCACTGGCACAAGGCCGCGAGCCAGCTGGCCGCCGACCTCAAGGTCAGCGTGATCGGCCGCTCCAAGGGCAAGCGCGAAGTCATCGGCCAGGACTACGTAGTGGAAAAGCTCGAAGTCGGCGGGCGTACCTTCAGCTACCGCCAGCCCGAAGGCGCCTTCACCCAGCCCAACGGCACGGTGAACCAGAAGATGCTCAACTGGGCCTATGAAGCCCTGGGCGAGCGCCAGGACGACCTGCTGGAGCTGTACTGCGGCAATGGCAACTTCACCCTGCCCCTGGCCACCCGGGTGCGCAAGGTGCTGGCCACCGAGATCAGCAAGACCTCGGTGAATGCGGCCTTGAGCAACCTCAGCGAAAACGCTGTGGATAACGTCACCCTGGTGCGCTTGTCGGCCGAAGAGCTGACCGAAGCCCTGAACGAAGTTCGGCCGTTCCGCCGCCTGCAGGGCGTGGACCTCAAGAGCTACGAATTCGGCAGCGTGTTCGTCGACCCGCCTCGGGCCGGCATGGACCCGGACACCTGCGAACTGACCCGGCGCTTCGACAACATCCTGTACATCTCCTGCAACCCGCAGACCCTGGCGGCCAACATCGCCCAGTTGCACGACACCCACCGCATCACCCGCTGCGCGCTGTTCGACCAGTTCCCCTGGACCCACCACATGGAATCCGGGGTCCTGCTGACCCGCCGCTGATTGGCCCCGCTCCCCAACGGCCGTCCTCGAGACGGCCGTTGTCATTCTGGGCCGCCGATCCCCTACCGTTTCCTGTAGCCGCTGCCGCAGGCTGCGATCGACTGCGAAGCAGGCGCAAACCTGACACCGCGGCGCATCAGGCACGTCTGCGTCGCCGGGTGTGCGGGGCGGCGCCCCGGTCGCAGCCTGCGGCAGCGGCTACAAGGTCAGCCGAGAGGACGAAAGTAGCCGGCCAGTTGCTGCAGGTCCTGTTCGTTGAGCAGGCCGGCGTAGTACTTGAGCTGGATCCGCGCCAACAGGTAGGCATGCCGGGCATCCGCCAGGTCGCGGCGGGCGGTGAACAGTTGTTGCTCGGCGTCCAGTACATCCAGGTTGACCCGCTCGCCGCCGTGCACGCTCTTCTGGGTCGCGGTCACCAGGGCCTCGGCGGAGCTGACGGCCATTTCATAGGCCCGGACCTTGGCCGCGGCGCTGGTGTTGAGGTTGAACTGCTTGCGCAGTTCGTTGAGGGTGGTGGCGGTCTTGGCATCCAGTTCGAACTGCGCCTGGGACAGCTGGCTGGCCGCCTGGCGGGTCGAGGCCGATACCGAGCCACCGGCAAACAGCGGCAGGCTGACCTGGATGCCCACGGTATTGGTGTCGTACTTCTGGTTGTAGGAGCTTTCCGAATCGGAACTGGTCTGACGGCTGCTGGCATACAAACTCACCTTGGGCAGGTGCCCGGCGCGCTTGCGCTCCACTTCATACTCCGCCACTCGCAGCGCCTGCTGCTGGGACGCCAGGTCCGGGTTGTTGGCCATGGCCAGGTCACGCCAGCTGTCGAAGCGGTTGGGCAGCAGCGGCTGGATCTGGAACTGCCGGGTCAGCGGGTCCAGTTCGTCGATCTGCAACGGTTCGCCGACTATGGCTTGCAGCTCGCGCAGGGCCGCGTCCTGCTGGTCCTGGGCCTCGATCTCCTGCGCCAGGGCCAGGCTCAGCCGGGCCTGGGTCTCCAGCACATCGGTGCGGGTGCCCTCGCCGCCCTTGAGCAGGCGTTCGTTGAGCTGCAAGCGTTCGGCGTAGGCACGCTTCTGCGCCCGGCTCAGTTCGATGCGCTCCTGGGCCAGCAGCGCCTGGCTGTAGGCACTGAGCAGGCGCACCGCCAGTTCCTGGCTCTTGCCACGAAAGCGTTCGTCGGAAAACAGCGCCTGGGCCGAGCCCTGGCGGTAGCGCGCATAGGCTTCGTAGTCCAGCAGCGGTTGCTGCAGGGTCAGGGTCGAGGCGTAGCTGCGGTAGTCCCGGTCATTGGTGACATCACCGCGAACGGTCTCCTGGGTCACTTCGGACTGGTTGCGCGAATTGTTGTAGCTCCAGGACAGGTTCGGCAGCAGCCCGGCACGGCCGATGGCCCGGTTCTCTTCCCCGGCATCGCGTTCCTTGATCGCTGCCTGGAAGGTCGGGTCATTGCGCAAGGCCAGGTCATAGGCGTCCAGCAACCCCAGGGCCTGGACCGACGGGCTGCCCAACAGGCACAGCAGGGGCAGGTAGTAGCACCAGGCTCGAATCATTCTTCCACCAACGCCATGTGAGTCCGGTCCAGCAGGGGCTTGAACAGGTAGTTGAGCATCGAGCGTTCGCCGGTACGGACGAAGGCTTCCACCGGCATGCCCGGGCGGATCTGCAAGCCCTGCAACTGCTGCATGCCCTGGGCGCTGACCGTGGCCCGCAGGGTGTAGTAAGGCTCCTCGGTGCGCTCATCCACCTGCCGGTCGGCGGACACCAGGGTCACCTCCCCCGGCACCCTGGGCGTGGTGCTCTGGTTGAAGGCCGAGAACATCAGCTCCACTGGCAGCCCCGGGTGCACCTTGTCCACCAGTTGCACCGGCACCCGGGCCTCCACCAGCAACGGCTCGTCCTGGGGCACGATGTCCATCAGCGGCTGGCCCGGCTTGATCACCCCACCTTCGGTGTAGACCTCCAGCCCCACCACCACCCCGGCGGCCGGGGCGCGCACCTGGCTGTTGGCCAGTTCGAACTGGGCGGAGGCCAGGCGATTGCGCAGGTCCTCGGTGCGCACCCGGGTATCGGCCAACTGGCTGCGCAGGTCTTTCTGGAAATCCTCGGTGGTCTGGCGGATGCGCAGGCGCAGTTCGAGGATCTGCCGCTGCAACTGGCCGATGCGGCCGAAGTCCTCGGCGATCGAGCCGTCGATCTGCGCGTACAGGCGCTCGCTGTCCAGCAGCCGGTTGCGCGGGATATAGCCGTCCCGGGCCAGTTCCCGCAGCCCCTGCAACTGTTCATTCAAGGCGCGGCGCTGCGCCAGCTTGCTGGCCTGGGAATCCCGGGTGCCACGCAACTGCGCCTCGGAGCCGGCGATGGTCTCGGCGATCCCTTGCTGTTCCATGCTCAGGGCCTGGCGCCGGCTGCTGAACAGCTGCCGTTGCAACGACAGGCTGGCGGCCACGTCCGGCTCGCTGGCCAGGGCCTGAAGTTGCGGGTCGAAGACGATATCGCTGGCGCCGTCGCGCTCGGCATTGAGCCGCGCTTCGCTGGCCAGCGAGCCCAGGTACTGGCTGCGCAGGGACTGCATCTGGGTGCGCAGCGGCGTCTCGTTGAGGCGCAGCAGCACCTGCCCGGCGCTGACCCGGTCGCCTTCCTTGACTTCGATCCGCTCGACGATGCCGCCGCTCTGGTGCTGCACGGTCTTGCGATGGCCCGAGACCATGACCTTGCCCGACACCGCCACGCCCTTGTCCAGCGGCGCCAGGGCGGCCCAGCCGATAAACCCGGCAAAACCTCCCAGCACCAGGAGCCAGCCGAGCCGTGAGTACTTCCTGTCGTCCAGGGACAACACATTGCTGGCGGCCGGCCCCGCGACCGGCGCAGCAGGACCTGTGGATAAATTCGCCTTCATGCTTTTTTCCCTTCGCCGCCGGCCACGCCCAGGCGGTAGTTCATGTTCAAGCTGGTCACCGGGCTGCTCGCCGGATTGCTCATCGGTACAGCCGGCGGCGGCGCGGCCTTGGCCTTCTGGTTCGCCTCCAGCACCCGCGCCGTAGGACCATAGGCCTGCAACTGGCCGTCGCGCAGGATCATCAACTGGTCGGTCAGGGTCAGCACGTTGGGCTTGTGGGTGATCAGCACCAGGGTTCGCTGCCGCTGCTTGAGCTGGCTGATGGCTTGCAGCAGCGCCTGCTCACCGGCCTCATCGAGGTTGGAATTGGGCTCGTCGAGCACGATCAGCGCCGGCAGGCCGTACAGCGCCCGGGCCAAGCCGATGCGCTGGCGCTGCCCGCCGGACAACCCGGCACCGCCCTCGCCCAGGCGCGTGTCATAGCCCTGGGGCAATTGCAGGATCAGTTCGTGCACCCCGGCCATTTGTGCGGCCTGCAGGACCTGATCCGAGTCCAGCTGGGCAAAACGCGCGATGTTCTCGGCGATGCTGCCGGCGAACAGCTGGATGTCCTGGGGCAGGTAACCGATATGCGGTCCCAGTTGCTGCCTGTCCCACTGAGCCAGGTCTGCGCCATCCAGGCGTACCTTTCCCGTCAGGGGCATCCAGGCACCGACCAACAGCCGGGCCAGGGTGGACTTGCCGCAACCGGAAGGGCCGATCACCCCCAGCACCTGGCCGGCCTCCAGGGTGAAACCGAGGTTGCTCAGGGCCGGGCGCCGGCTGCCAGGGGCACAGGCACTCAGCTGTTCGACGCTCAACTTGCCCTTGGGCGTCGGCAGGCTCATGCGCGCCGGCCGTGGCGGGTTGGCCTGCAACAACTCGGACAAACGCTCGTAGGCCAGGCGCGCCGAGCTCCATTGCTTCCATACCGCGATCAACTGGTCGATGGGGCTGAGCACGCGGCCCATTAGGATCGAGCCGGCGATCATCATCCCCGGGGTGATCTGGCCCTGCACCGCCAGCCAGGCGCCCAGGCCCAGCACCAGGGACTGCAGGGCCATGCGCACGCCCTTGGACCAGGCGCTGATGGTGGCGGTCTTTTCGCTGGCCAGGTTCTGCTGGGCGAGAAAGCCCTGGTGGCCGATGAACCAGCGCTCGCGCAGGGCGCCGAGCATGCCCATGGCTTCGATCGCGTCGGCATTGCGCAGGTTGGCGGTGGCCTGCTGGCTGGTGATGATCGACAACTGGCTGGCCTGGGCCAGGGGTGCCTGGCAGATATGCTGGTTGATCCAGGCCAGCGCCACCAGCAGCACCGCGCCGGCCAGGGCCAGCAGGCCGAGCCAGGGGTGAAAGAGAAAGATCACCAGCAGGTAGACCGGAAACCAGGGCGCATCGAAGAACGCGAACAAGGCATTGCCGGTGGCGAACTGGCGCAGCGCGGTCAGGTCGTTCAAAGCCTGGCCGGCGGCCTGGGGGCTGCCCTTGAGCTGGGCTTCGAAAGCGGCGTCATACACCCGCTGGTTCAGGCGCATGTCCATCTGGGTACCGAGGTGGATCACCACCTGGCTACGCACCCACTCCAACGCCCCCATCAGGCCGAACAGGCCGAGGATCATCAGCGTCAGCATCAGCAGGGTCATCTGATTGCCCGAGGCCAGCACCCGGTCGTAGACCTGCAGCATGTAAAGGGCCGGGGCCAGCATCAGCAGGTTGATCACCGCCGAGAACAGGCCGATGTTGAAAAAGCCGCCCTTGTAGGCCGTCAAGGCCGCCAGCGTCTCGGAAGCGGCAAGTGGATTCGGCCTGCTCATCAAGGTGTCCTGTGGAGAGTGTAGGGTTACAGGGCCTTCCGCTCGGGCAGAGCGGAACGACAAGAGGCGCGCCCGGTGCGTTGACAGGCACCACGGCGCTCCCCAGAATTTGCCACCGCCGCCGCCCTGGCCTTCGAAAACTCGGGCGACGGAGGTGAGTCAAGCCAGCGAATGGAGGAGCGATCCTGCATTCGCTTTTTTATGCCTCAGGCCTGCACTCAGGCGGCCAGCGCCCAGTCCTGGGCCACGTCCTGCACACCCACCAGGCCAACATCGGCAGCGGCTGCAGCAGCCGGGTTGACGTGAGCAACGCCAGCAGCGGCCAGGTCGTCGAAGGTGGAGTTCACCGACAGGCTTGGGTCGATCGCCTTGAGCAGGGCATCGATCTCGCCGGCCAGCGCCGAGCTGTCGCCACTCATCAGGCCGTAGACCACCTTGTGCACTTCGCCTGCACGACCTTCTTCCTTCAGGCTGTTGAGGCCCAGGTTGGTGAAACTGACTTCCTGGCTGACCAGGTTGTAGTTGCTGCCCGAACCACCGGCGAGGGTGTCGCCCAGGGAGATAGTGTCCACCGAGCCCCAGAGGGTGTGGCTCGGGTTGCTGAACAGGGTGTAGTGCAGGTTGCCGTCGGCAACGAAGGCCGCGTCACTGGCGGTGCTCTTGATGGCGTACTGGGTGCCGTCGAACGGGCCCGGGTTGAAGCCACCGGTGTTGGTGCCGTCGACCACTTCGCCTGGGCGGTGGTTGACGTCGCCGAAGTAGGCCGACCAGTCAGTCAGGTATTGCGCAACAGTATTACCGCCGTAGGTAGCGCTGTAAGAGATCGAAATGCTCATGCAAAACTCCAATACATTAGGGGGGTCATGTCCGCAGCAGGCCACTGCCTGCTGCGGTTTTGCCCATCAATGGGCAAAAGCGGTCAGAACTGATACTCCACGGTGCCCTGCAAGGTCCGGCCACGGCCGAGGGTGAAGGCCAGGACATCGCCGAGGGGCACCAGGTAGGCGCGGTCGGTAACGTTTTCCATGGCCAGGCGCAGGGTCAGTTCTTCAGTGGCCCGGTAGCTGCCATACAGGTCGTAGACGGTGTAGGGCTTCCAATCGGCCGGGTAGACGCCGGTCTGGCTCACGGTGCCGGTGGCGGAGCCGGCGATCGAATAGCCGGCGCTGTAGCGGGCTCGGGCGCCGATATCCAGCTTGCGGTCGAAAAAGCGCGCGCCCAGGGTCAGGGTGCCGCGGTCCATGGGCATGTGTTCGGCCGAACCGAGGATCGCCGCATTGCAGCGGCTGGCGTTGTTGGCTGCATCATCGGGACGCATGCCGGTGACGATCGCGCCACGCCCACTGCCATTCTTCACCGGCTGGGTCACGCCCCCCAGCCAGGCGACTTTCGTGCAGAAATCGTTGTCGCCGATCATGCGGGTGTAGTTCAGCTGGCCGTAGGCGCGACCGGCGTCATAGTCCAGCTGGTACTCCACGCCCTTGAAGCGGGTGCTGCTGAGGTCGTTGACATAGGCACTGTTGCCGATGCCGGGCGAGCCATAGCCAGGGGGCTGCACACCCATGGCCATATAGATGAAGTCATCGACCCGGGTATCGAAGTACGCCACCTTGATCCCCAGGCGGTCATCGTTGAACCAGAGGTTTTCCTTGAAGACGTTGATCCCCGCTTCCCAGGTGCTGGAACGCTCCGGCTTGAGGAAGGGGTTGGGGAAGGTGCTCTCCGAGCCGCCGCCGTGGGGCCGGCCGGTGATCATGGTTTCGGTCACCGCCGGTGGCCGCCAGCCCTTGCCATAGCTGGCAAACAACTGCAGCCATTCGACGCCCGGCTTGACCGACAGGCCGAAGGTCGGCGAGAAGCGCCCTTCCTCGTTGTCGATGTCATAGGCCACCGGCACCGAAATCTGCTGGGGCGTCTTGCCGATCACGAAGGTGCGGGTGTTGATTCCGGTCTCGCCCCGCAGGCGGTAGCGGTCGTAGCGCAAACCGGCGTTGAGGTTCAACCAGCCGTCGTAGTCGAAATCCAGGCGGGTGAACAGGCTGCCCAGGGCACGATCGCCCTCGGGGGTCATGCTGGCCGCGGGCGAAGCGCTGACCGCCGACCCTTTGGGCACCGGCTGGCTGGAGTCGGGGCGGACCTTGTCATAGAAGAATTCCAGGCCGTAGTTGGCCTTCAGCGTGGCCAGCTCGCCGAGCGCGAAGGTCGAGGTGTTCTGCGCCTGAGCGCCATAGGTGTCGGTCTGGTAGGTGATCGAGTAGCCGGGGCTGCTGCGCCGGGTCAGGGTGCTCTGGTCGTTGCTGTTGTCGACGTAGTAGAGCTTGGCCTTGAAGTCGATCAGCGGGTTGTCCGGGGTGTAGCTGTAGTCGAGGCCGAAGTTCTGCGAGCGCACATCGCTGCTGCCGAGCTTTTCCCAGAGCTGTTGCTGGTTCTCGACGTTCATCATGTTGGCGTCGTCGTAGGACACCTGGGTGGTCAGGTAGCTCAGTTGCAGGCGCTGGTCCTGGGGCAGGTTGAGCCCCAGCTTGGCCAGGCGCGAACGCATCACGGAAGCGGAATAGGCCACCTTGGAATTCTTCACCCGGTCATTGATCGACGGGTCCATCCAACTACCGGTACGCAGCTCGCCAATGCCGCCCTTGGTCCCCGGGTTGTAGTCCCCCAGGTGCCGTTCACTGGCGGCCAGCAGCATGTCCCAGACCTCGGTGCCGATGGCGAAGGCGGTGCTGCCGATGAAATGGGTGCCGTTGCTGCGGCCACCCAGGCCGCTGGTCACGCGGATCCGGCCACCGATTTCCTGGCCGGGCTTGAGCAGGTCACGGGCTTCGACGGTGCGAAAATTGGCGACCCCGCCAATCACCCCGGCGCCGCCCATGGTCGAAGTGGCGCCCTTCTCCACCACCACCTCGGAGAGCAGCTCGGGGTCGACGTAGAGGGTGCCGTTGCGCTGCTGGTGGCCGCTCTGCTGGTAGTTCTGGCGCATGCCGTCCACCGACATGTTGACCCGGCCATAGTCCTGGAGGCCGCGGATATTCACGGACAGGCCCGGGTCCTGCTGGCTGACTGCCGAATACACACCGGAGGTTTCCTCCAGCATGTCGGCCGCGTGCCGGGGCGGGTTGCGATCGAGCTGCTCGCGGCCGACCACGCTCACCGAACGCGGCGCGTTATACACCCAGTCGCTCTGGCGGCCTTCGAGGTTGCCGGAGATGGTGGTGGGCGCCAGGGCCAGGGCGCCGTCACGGCCGGTTTCCACCCGGTTCAGAGTCACTTGGCGCTCGCCGGTGAAGCGGTACTGCACCGGCGCATTGCCCAGCAGCCGCGCCAGGCCCTCCTCGGCGCTGTAGCGGCCCTTGAGCGGCGAGCTGTGCAAGCCATGCAGGCGCAGGCTGTCGAACAGCACCTGCACCCCGGCCTGCTCGGCAAACACCAGCACTGCACTGCCGAGGGCCTGGGCGGGGATATCGAAATCCATCTCGCGTTGCTGCTGGGCGCTCTGTGGGGCTGCACCCACAGGCTCCGCCGCGTGCAGCAAACCGCCTCCTGCCAACAGCCCTGCGACGCCCAAGTGAATGGCCAGGGCCAAACGACTTGCTGCGTGAATTCCAGTGCGACTGCCTACCCTCATGTCCCTTGTTCCTGCGCTGGCTATTTTTGTTTATGCGAATGCATCTCAATTAGCTAGACGTGCCAGGCAGGAAAACTCAGTAAGGTTTTTTTGAATTATTTTGCACAAGGGTGGAAAAAGGCCCGCAGGCCTCAGTAAATCAGGCTGACGCCGGCCAGGTCGAAACGCTGCACCTGCAGTTCCTGGGTCAGGGTAACCAGGGCTGCATCGAGCATGTCCAGGCGGAAGACACCGCTGACCTGACGCTGGGCCAGGGCACTGTTGGTCAGCACCACCCGCCCGGGCCGATAGTGATTGAGGCGCTCCACCACCAGGCCCAGGGGCTGGCGGTCGAACACCAGGACGCCGCGCCGCCAACTGGTAGCCCGCTGCAGGTCGAGCCCATCAAGCGCCACCACCCCCGACTGCGGGTCATAGCGCACGCTCTGCCCCTCTTGCAGCACCCGCTCGGAGGCCCCGCGTTGCGCCGGGGCATCCAGGCTCACCGCGACACTGTGCTGCAACACGCCGACCCAGGCTTGTTGAGCGCTCTCGCGCCCGACCACGAAACGGGTGCCCAGGGCGCGGGTCTGGCCGCCGGCACTCTGCACGATAAAAGGTCGTTTTTCCTCGCCGGCCATGGGCGCCACATCAAACACCGCGGAGCCGGCCAGCAATTGAACCTGGCGCTTGTCGCCGCTGTAGTCCAGGCGAATGGCGCTGCCCGAATCCAGCTCCACCTGGCTGCCATCGGCCAGTTGTACGGTGCGTACCTCGCCCTTGCCGGTAAGGTAGTCAGCCTGCAGGTAAAGCAGCGCCTGCGGCCCTTGCAGCCAGCCCAGGGCCACCACCAGTACCAGCATCGCCGCGCTGGCGGCCCGCACCAGCCGGCGTCGACGGCGCGGGCGCGGTATTGTCGCCGCAGGCCGCGCCGCCTGGCGCCGTGGTGGGGCAGTGGCCGCCAGTTCGGGGTCCAGGCGCAACTCGCCCAGGGCCTCCCAGGTCTGCCGGGCAAACACCAGAGCCTGGGGATGACGCGGGTCGGCGGCCTGCCATTGGGCAAGCTGCGCCTGCTCGGTGGCGCTCAGGCCTCCCGCGTGCAAACGCACCGCCCAGTCGGCGGCGGCCTCGGTGATACTGCGCTCTTGCGGACCCTGGCTATTCACGTGTGAATCTCGATTTCTCGTTATATATAAGCAGTGACGTCTGACCCCGACTTTTACCGTAACTCACTCGTCGACCGGCCGACCGTCGGTAGCCTGCAAACGCTGCATCACATAGGCCAGCGCCCGGGACAAGTGCTTTTGCACCGAGCTGTCGGAAATATTCAGGTGCCGGGCCACCTCGGCGTGGGTCATGCCTTCGATACGGTTGAGGCGAAAGATTTCCTGGGTCCGCGGGGGCAGTTCCATGATCGCCTGTTTCAGTGCCTTGCGCTGTTGCTGCGCCATCGCCTGAGCCTCCAGCCCGGCCGCCTCATCCTCGATGTCGGCCAGCACTTCATGGGGCACGGTCTCGGTCTTGCGCCGCGCCTCCTGACGTACATGGTCGATCAGCAGATTGTTCGCCGTGCGGTAGAGATAGCCCTGGGAGTTGTCGATACGCTCGCCGCGCGTGTGCTCGGCCAGCCGCAGGAAACTCTCCTGCACCAGATCAGCGGCCAACTGCGGGTCCCGTATCTTGCGCGCCAGGTACCCACGCAAGGCAGCGGCATGCTTGAGAAACAGTCCCTTGAGATCCACGTCCGACAAACCGACTCCCTGGAACATGAAGGAAATTGCCGGGCATCTTACGGTCAGTCGAGAATGATTTTCAATTGATATAAGCACTCATTGGCGGCAGCCTTGCACCTGCGAGCCCTACGCTGTCGTTCGATTACCGAACACTTAATCCGCCCGCCCCCCGTTGCGCATCTACCGCCAATTGACCAAATTAACCAGTTAGTACAATTTACCTTTCAACGCCTCGTACGCTCTCCCGAGGCCGACAATAACAACGGAGATTTACCCCATGCGTCCTATCGTTCTGGTGCTCAACGGCCCGAACCTGAACCTGCTCGGCACCCGCGAGCCGGCCACTTACGGCCACGAAACCCTGGCTGACATTTCCGCCCTGTGCGGCCGCGCCGCCGAGGAGTTCGGCCTCGCCGTGGAGTTTCGCCAGACCAACCACGAAGGCGAGTTGCTCGACTGGATCCACGGGGCGCGTGGTCGCTGCGCCGGCATCCTGATCAACCCGGCCGCCTGGACCCACACCTCGGTGGCAATCCGTGACGCCCTGGTGGCCAGCGAGCTGCCGGTGATCGAAGTGCACCTGTCCAACGTCCACGCGCGCGAACCGTTTCGCCATCACTCCTTCGTTTCCGCCATCGCACAGGCGGTGATGTGCGGCTTTGGCAGCCATGGCTATCGCCTGGCGCTGGAACACTTCAGCCAGCGGTTCAAGGAGCAAGGCGCATGAGCCGGCAAGCCAGTGTTCTGGCCGGGCTGATTGGCGCCGGCATCCAGGCCTCCCGCACCCCGGCCCTGCACGAACAAGAGGGCGATGCCCAGCATTTGCGCTACCTGTACCGGTTGATCGATCTGGATCAACTGGGCCTGGACAGCAGCGCCCTGCCTGAACTGTTGCGCGCCGCCGAGCAGATGAGCTTCACCGGCCTGAACATCACCTTTCCCTGCAAGCAGAGCATCCTGCCGCTGCTCGACGAACTGTCCCCGGAAGCCCGGGGCATCGGTGCGGTGAACACCGTGGTGCTCAAGGATGGCAAACGAGTCGGCCACAACACCGACTGCCTGGGTTTTGCCGAGGGCTTTCGCCGCGGCCTGCCGGACGTGGCAAGGCGCCAGGTGGTGCAGATGGGCGCCGGCGGTGCCGGGGCCGCAGTGGCTCACGCCCTGCTGAGTGAAGGCGTGGAGCAACTGAACATTTTTGACGTGGAGCCGCAGCGGGCGCAAAGCCTGGCGGACAACCTCAACCAGCATTTCGGCAGCGCCCGGGCCCGGGCAGGCGGTGATCTGTCGAGTGCCCTGCACAGCGCCGACGGGCTGGTGAACACCACGCCCATGGGCATGGCCAAGCTGCCGGGCATGCCGGTGCCGGTGGAACTGCTGCGAGCGCAGTTGTGGGTTGCCGAGATCGTCTACTTTCCCCTGGAAACCGAACTGCTGCGCAACGCCCGGGCCCTGGGTTGCAGGACCCTGGACGGCGGCACCATGGCGGTGTTCCAGGCGGTCAAGGCGTTCGAGCTGTTCAGCGGCCAACGCGCGGACCCGCAGCGCATGCTGGCGCACTTTCACAGCATGAACGGCTGAGACAGGCTTCGGTAGCAGCTGCTGCCTTCAGGGCGCTGGCGAGCCTGCGGCAGCGGCTACAGCCTGCTTAGTCGGATTTGAGCTGCAGGCGCGAGAGCAGGCCGATCAGCAGCACATTGAAGAGAATCATCAGCAGGCTGCCGAGGATGCCCACCAGGCTGATCACCGACGACGGCAACCAGTCGAACATGCTGAACCCGGTGAGGGACAGCAGGCGCTCGCCGAACCAGAACGTGTCGACCACGATCATCAGGATCAGGATTATTTTCAGGGTTGGAACGGGGTTGCCCATGGTGCCTTCCTTGTCGTGGTGCAGGTTGCAGAAGCCTTGGTGGCGATGGCGATCTTACGGGCGCTTTCGCTGGCAAGCCAGCGCCTGCCAAGCCAGCGCCTACAAAGAGTGGGATCAGGCCTGCAGGTAGCGCAGCACCGACTCGCAGATCATCTCCCGGTGGCGTTGCGTGATGCCTTCATCCGGCAGGTCGATCTGGAAGATCTCGCCAAAGGTGTGGCGGTTCGAGACCCGGTAGAAACAGAACGAGCTGATCAGCAAATGCACGTCCAGCGGATCCAGGCCGCCGCGGAACACGCCTTCGCGCGCGCCGCGCTCGAGGATCTCGCCCAGGGCATGGAGAATGGTGTTGTTCATGGCCTTGATCACGCCGGACTGCTTCACGTACTCGGCCTTGTGGATGTTCTCGATGCTGACGATACGCACGAAATCGACGTTGCGGTCGTGGTGATCGAAGGTGAACTCCACCAGCCGGCGAATCGCTTCCTGCGGCGCCAGCTCTGCCAGGTGCAGGCGGCTCTCGGTGCTGCGGATATCGCCGTAGAGCTTCTCCAGCACCTCGACGTACAGCTGCTCCTTGCTGCCGAAGTAGTAATAGATCATGCGCTTGGAGGTATGGATGCGTTCGGCGATCGCATCCACTCGCGCGCCGGACAAGCCCTGCTGGACGAACTCGACAATGGCTTCTTGAAGGATGTTCTCGCGGGTCTTTTCCGGGTTGTTCTTGCGACTCTTGCGCGGTTCGAGAGCAGGCTCATCGGGCGCAATCGAGCGTTCACTGGTCATTGTCATTCTGGGCTCACGGCCATCACTGCACACGCGGGCGATTATGGGCCGCGTCACCCTGCGAAAGAAAGCGCGACGGCGGCCGTTACCGCCGTCGTTAACAATCTTCTACAACTTGGCCTGGCGCACGGCACCGCTGCGTGATTTGGCCATGGCCGCCAGGCGCACCGCGACGTTGGCCGCACCGTAGCCGGCATAGCCGTTCTTGCGCTGGATGATCTCGAAGAAGAAGCGCCCTTCGAAAGGCTCGGTGTAGACGTGAAACAGCTCGCCGCCCTGGGCATCGCGGTCGTAGAGGACGTTGTAGTAGGCCAGTTCGCTGAGAAATTCGTCGTCAAAATCAAAGCGTGCCGCCAGGTCGTCGTAGTAGTTGAGCGGGATGTCCAGCAGCGGCACTCCAGCCTCCTTGGCCCGGCTGACTTCGGCAAAGATATCGTCGCAATCGAAAGCGATGTGGTGCACTCCGGAACCGCGATAGCTGGACAAAGCATGGGAGATCGCCGTGTTGCGGTTTTCCGAGATGTTCAGCGGCAGGCGGATCGAGCTGCAACGGCTGCGCAGGGCGCGGCTTTTCACCAGGCCGTAGGGGTCGGGCAGCACCACTTCGTCGTCGGCCTCGAAGTCCAGCAGGCTCTTGTAGAACAGCACCCAGCTGTCCAGGCTGTCCGCCGGCAGGGCCATGGCCATGTGGTCGATGCGCTTGAGGCCACCCTTGGCCACCACGCCGCTGTGCATATTGAAATCGGTGTCGTACAGGTGCTGGCCGCCCTGCTGCTGATCCACCAGGTAGATCAGGCTGCCATCGGGCTCGCGCACCGCCGCCAGCTCCAGCTCATTGGGGCCCACCAGGCCGCGATAGGGCTGGCCCTTGTAGGCCACCGCCCGCTCCAGGGCCTTGGCGCTGTCCTTGACCCGGATTGCCGTGGCACACACCGAAGGGCCGTGGGCCTCGAAGAAACTGTGGGCGAAGGAATAAGGCTCGGAGTTGAGGATCAGGTTGATATCCCCTTGGCGCATCAGGCTGACGCTCTTGGAGCGATGCTGCCCGGCCCTGGCGAACCCCAGGCGCTCCAGCCAGCCGCCGAGCTTGGCACCCAGGGCCTCGTCCACGGCGAACTCGAGAAACTCGGTGCCGCCATAGGCCTGCACCGCAGGCGGCGCGAACAGGGTGTCGATGTTCGCCACCGGCTGGCCTTCCTGCAGCAGGCGCTCGCGGGTCTTCTCTTCCAGGTACAGCAGCGAGCGCAAGCCATCGGCGGCGTTGGCCCGCGGCGGCGCGGCGCGAAAGCCGTCGTTGAAGATCTCCAGGGACAGCGGCCCGGTGTAGCCGCTCTTGATGATCGGCGCCAGAAAGCCCGGCAGGTCGAATTCGCCCTGGCCGGGGAAGCAGCGGAAATGCCGGCTCCACTCCAGCACATCCATGGCCAGGATCGGCGCATCGGCCATCTGCACGAAGAAGATCTTGTCCCCCGGAATCTCGGCAATCGCCGCCGGGTCGCCCTTGAGCGACAGGGTGTGGAAGCTGTCCAGCAACACCCCGAGGCTTGGGTGATCGGCGCTGCGCACGATGTCCCAGACCTGTTGATAAGTATTCACGTGACGGCCCCAGGCCAGGGCTTCGTAGCCGATGCGCAGGCCCCGGGCACCGGCCCGCTCGGCCAGCAGGTGCAGGTCGTCGATGAGGATCTGCCGGTCCCCCAGGCTGTCCGCCGAGGCGTTGCTGCACACCAGCACCAGGTCGGTGTCCAGTTCCTGCATCAGGTCGAACTTGCGCTCGGCGCGCTCCAGGTTGCGCGGCAGACGGTCGCGACGGCAGCCCTCGAAATCCCGGAATGGCTGGAACAGGGTGATGGCAATGCCCAGGTCGGCGCACATCTGCTTGATTTCCCGAGGGCTGCCGTCGTAGTAGAGCAGGTCGTTCTCGAAGATCTCCACGCCGTCGAACCCGGCGGCGGCGATGGCTTCGAGTTTCTCCGGCAGGGTACCGCTCAGGGACACGGTGGCAATGGAACGCTGCATGATTCGACTCCCGGGTAAGGACGGCCAGTCGGGCACAGGGGGACCGCGGCTTTTTATTGGATGTTGCGGATTATTCCACAGGCCTTGTTAAAGTGTACGAACCAGTTAGTTTTGTGTTCGATTATCGAACAAAATACAGATTGGCGAATTGACGATTTTTCAGCCACTGCGCACCATCGATAGCACGTTGAGCCGGCCCCAAACCCCCGGCTTCAATCACCCAGACCCAGAACACACCATAAAAATTTCAAAAATCGGGTACACCCTCATGCTTGCACTCAACGCCCTTCACTGCTGCACATCCCTTTGGCTGATACCGCCAACGGCCTCAACCGGCACCCTGGAATACGCCGCGCTACAGCCCTGAGCTGCAGCCGACCCGATGGCGTTCGCCTGCCCGGCATCTGCCGCAACGACGCGCCGCCCCAGCCGATCAACCCGCAGGTTCCCGGGCTGCCATGCCCCCGCCGACGGTTGGTCACGCGCCCTTGAGTTCCGACGAGCCCCGGCTCGCCAGTCACTGAACGGATGGCCCACATGACTCCTTCCCAAAGCTCTCGCATCGCCCCGAGCCTCAGCATTGCCGGCGGCATCGGCGACAAGATCCGCGGCGCCATGGCGGTCGGCAAGACCCGCTGGGGCATGCTCGCCCTGGTGTTCTTCGCCACCACCCTGAACTACATAGATCGCGCCGCACTGGGCGTGATGCAGCCGATCCTGGCCAAGGAAATGAACTGGACGGCGATGGACTACGCCAACATCAACTTCTGGTTCCAGGTCGGCTACGCCGTGGGCTTCGTGCTCCAGGGCCGCCTGATCGACCGGGTTGGGGTGAAGCGGGTGTTCTTCTTCGCCGTGCTGTTGTGGAGCCTGGCCACCGGCGCCCACGGCCTGGCCACTTCGGCGGCGGGCTTCATGGTCTGCCGGTTCATTCTCGGGCTCACCGAAGCCGCCAACTACCCGGCCTGCGTGAAGACCACGCGGCTGTGGTTCCCGGCCGGCGAACGGGCCGTGGCCACCGGGATCTTCAACGCCGGGACCAACGTCGGCGCAATGTTCACGCCCATGCTGCTGCCGCTGATCCTCCACGCCTGGGGCTGGCAGGCCGCGTTCCTGTGCATGGCCGCGCTGGGTGGCATCTGGCTGCTGTTCTGGGGCCTGAAGTACTTCAACCCTGAAGATCATCCAAGCGTCAAAGCCTCCGAGCTGGCCTACATCCAGCAACAGGTGGAGCCGGAAGAAACCCGCGTGCCCTTCAGCCGCATCCTGCGCATGCGCGGCACCTGGGCCTTCGCCCTGGCCTACGCGATGACAGCGCCGGTGTTCTGGTTCTACCTGTACTGGCTGCCGCCGTTCCTCAACCAGCAGTACAACCTGGGCATCAACGTGACCCAGATGGGCATCCCGCTGATCATCATCTACCTGACCGCCGACTTCGGCAGCGTCGGCGGCG
Organism: Pseudomonas sp. GW822-FHT06D10; assembly: GCF_058799535.1. Lineage (NCBI taxonomy): Bacteria > Pseudomonadati > Pseudomonadota > Gammaproteobacteria > Pseudomonadales > Pseudomonadaceae > Pseudomonas > Pseudomonas sp. GW822-FHT06D10. Next base: position 142,832 of record NZ_JBXALN010000007.1, read on the forward strand.
GCATCCTCTCTTCGTTCCTGATCGGGCGCGGCATGAACCCGATCAAGGCGCGGCTGCTGTCGATGTTCCTGTTCGCCTGCTGCATCATCGGCGTGATCATGGCCGCCGGCACCGCCAACCTGTGGCTGGCCGTGTTCGCCATCTCCCTGGGGATCGGCGCGCACCAGGCCTGGACCGCCAACATCTGGAGCCTGGTGATGGACTACACGCCCAAGCACATGATGAGCACGGTGTTCGGCTTCGGCGGCATGTGCGCGGCCATCGGCGGCATGTTCATGACCCAGATCGTCGGCCACATCCTGACCGTGACCAACAACAACTACACCCTGCTGTTCACCCTGATCCCGGCGATGTACTTCATTGCCCTGACCTGGATGTACTTCATGGCCCCGCGCAAGATTCCCCGCGTAGAAGACTGATGCTCCGTTCACGCAGGCCCACTCCGGGCCTGCGTTTTTTTATCGGCTCGCCCTCCCCCCCTTTTGTTTTTCCAGACTCGGAGATCGTCCCATGACGCTCGGTAACCTGAGCATCGCCCAACGCGCCGTGATCAGCTTCGGCGTGATTGCCCTGCTGGTCCTGCTGCAGGGGCTGTTCGCCCTCAAGCAAGTGGCCGAAGTCCGCGCCACCGGCCAACACACCGAGAACATTTCCCTGCCCAGCACCCGCTACCTGGGAGAAGTGCGCGACTACGTGTTGAGCATCCGCGTGCTGAGCCTGCGCATGGCCCTCAACCGTGAACCGCAAGTGCTGGAAAGCACCATTGCCCGCCTGCATCAGGTACAAGCCTGGCTCGACCAGGCCCTGGCCAGGTTCGCGCCGCTGGTGGGCGATCAAAATCGGGTGCCATACGAAGCATTCCTCGCCACGGTCAAGAGCTACCAACAGGCCCTGGCCCAGTACGAAGCCCTGTCCCGGGACAACCGCAGCAGCGAGATGACGGCTCTGCTCAACGGCAAGATCCAGGATTACTCGACCCAGACCGGCGACCAGTTCGCCGAGCTGATGAACCTGACGGCCGAGGAAGTCAGCCAGTCGGCCCAGCATGCCGACGCGCTTTACACCCAAGTAAAAATCACGGTGATCGGCGCCCTGATCGCCGTCGCCCTGCTGACCCTGTGCCTGGCCTGGCTGTTGATTCGCAGCATCGTCGTGCCCATCCGCCAGGCTGTGAGCGTGGCCGAGCAAGTGGCCGCCGGCGATCTCGGCCGCCCCATCCACTGCGAGGGCAGCGATGAAACCGCGCGCCTGCTCAAGGCCCTGGCCAGGATGCAGGCCAGCCTGCGTGAAACCCTGCAACTGATCAGCAGCACCTCGACCCAACTGGCCGCCGCCGCGCAACAGATGAGCCAGAGCACCCACCAGGACTCCAGCCGGCTGCAGCAGCAACACAACGAAATCGAGCAAGCAGCCACGGCCGTCAACGAGATGACCGCGGCCGTCGAGGAAGTAGCACGCAACGCAGTGTCCACCTCCGATACCACCCGCCAGTCCACCGCCCAGGCCACCCAGGGGCAAACCCGGGTGACCCAGACCCTGGACGCGATCCAGGCCATGAGCAGCGATGTCGGCATCGCCCTGCAGCAAGTGCAGACCCTGGCCGAGCAGTCACGGGAAATCGGCAAGGTGCTGGACGTGATCCGCGCCATTGCCGAACAGACCAACCTGCTGGCCCTGAACGCCGCCATCGAGGCGGCGCGGGCTGGGGAAGCCGGCCGTGGTTTTGCCGTAGTGGCAGACGAAGTGCGGGCCCTGGCCCATCGCACCCAGCAGTCGACCCAGGAAATCGAACAGATGATCGGCCGGGTCCAGGGCGACACCGACAGCGTGGTGCAGTCCATGCACGGCAACAGTCAGCGGGTGGCCCAGACCCTGTCCATCGCCGAGCAGGCCGGGCTGGCCCTGGGGGAAATCACCCGGGCCATCGAACAGATCCACGAGCGCAACCTGGTGATCGCCAGTGCCTCGGAAGAACAGGCCCAGGTGGCCCGTGAAGTGGACCGCAACCTGCTGAACATCCGCGACCTGTCCCTGGAAAGCGCCGACGCCGCCACCCGCACGAACGCCACCAGCCAGGAGCTGTCGCACCTGGCGGCCGGCCTGCAGAACCTGGTGGTGCGCTTGCGTTTCTGAACCGTCTCAGCGGCGGCGTTGCTGCCAGGCCGCCGCCAGCCCGCTGAGGCAGATCACGATGATGCCCACCTGGGTGATCAACGACGGCGCGTGGCCGAACAGCAACCAGCCCAGCAACCCGGCAAAGACAATCTGGCAATAGCCGAAGGGCGCCAGCAGCGCCGGCGCCGCATGACGAAAGGCCTGGGTCAGGAACAGGTGGGCACTCATGCCGCAGGCGCCCAATGCCAGCATCAGCAAACCATGGAGGAACCCGGGGGTCTGCCAGAAGAACGGCACCAGCGCCGTCATCACCAGGGTGTTGCACAGCCCGGCAAAGAAGTTGCTGGTGGTGGGGCTGTCATGCTCGGCCAGCTTGCGTGTGAGCAGTTGATAGAAACAGAAGAACAGCGCCGAACAGAACGGCAGCAACACCGCCGGCGTGAACAGCTCGCCGCCCGGATGCACGATGATCAGCACCCCGACGAAACCGCAGATCACCGCCAGCCACTGGCCCCGGGTCACCTGCTCGCCAAGCAAAGGCACCGACAACGCGGTGACCAGCACCGGGGCGAGAAAGTTGACCGCCGTGGCCTCGGCCAGGGGAATGAACAGCAGCGCCGAAGTGAACAGCAAACTGGTGCTCAACAGGCACAAGGCCCGCAGCAGTTGCAGCAGCGGTCGCTTGCTACGTAGTACCCGCAGGCCGGATTGCGGCAGGAAGATCCCGGCCATCAGCAGGGTGTGGATCAGGTAACGGGCCCAGACCACCATGATCACCGGAAAGAATCCCGAGAGGTATTTGGACAGGGCATCGTGGCTGGCGAACAGAAAGGTCGCCAGAACGATCAGCACAATGCCCTTGAAAGGGTGGTTGATCCCGGAAAGGGGCGTGCTGCGGGTCATGGGCTTTCCTTGGGGCAAGTGTAGAAAGGGCTTCGCCGGCCAGCCGGCCCCTACCGGATGTTGGCAGGAGCCGGCAGGCCGGCGAAAGGCCTGCGCGGCTTCAAATCCGAGCCAGCAACTCCCGGGTTCTGTCCAGGGCCATCTGTGCTCGCTGCAAGGCACTCACGCCCTGCTCCAGCAATTGCACCGTAGGAATCTCCAGGCTCAGGGGCAGGTTTTCCGGCAGGCACTTGAGCAGCCCCGCCAGATCGCAATCGCCCTCCCCCGGGAAACGCCGCTCGTTACGGGCCTGGCGCAAGATTTCCTGCATATCGTCCGGGCGCGGCCCGGCCACGTCGCACAACTGGGCATACCGCAACCGCGCCGGATCCACCTTGGCCAGGTCCTCCAGGCGCGATCCCGAGCGGTCGAAGTGAAAGGCGTCCACCAGCACGCAGCCGTTGCTGCGAGCGGCGTTCTCCACCACGCGCACGGCTTGCTCCAGGTTGCGCGCATCGGTCCAGGGCATGAACTCCAGATGGGGGTGCAAGCCATACTGCGCCGCCAGATCACACAAGGCGGCAAAGTTGTCGGTCATGCGGGCTTCATCCGGATCATTGCCCGCCACCAGCAACTCGCTGGCGGCAAACTCGGCGCCCACTGCCAGCACGCCCTCGAAGTCCTTGATCCGGGTCTGCGGCTTGAGCCGCAGGATTTCCACATCCAGCACCCGCACTCCGGTATCACGCAACCGGGCCAGGGTCTGGCGGCGTAGATCGGCATCCGCCACCAAGGGAAAATGATGCTCTTGCGGCGTCGCCGGCACCAGCCGCAGGCCAACGTGGCTGTAGCCGGCCTGGGCCGCCACCTCGACCATCTGCGGCGGGGAAAGCTCCAGCACGGTCAGGCTGGCCAGGGAGAAAATCCGCTCACTCATGCGTTCTTCACTCAATCAGGGTTGGGGTGCAGGCACGGCCGGTGGCGGCGGCCTCTCGAATCGCTTCAATCAGCGCCAGGGTGCGCGCGGCATCGGCGGCACTGACCAGAGGCTCGACTTCCCCCCGGGCCACTTGGACAAAGTGCTGCAACTGCAGGCGCAGGGCTTCGCCCGGGTCAAAGGCCTCTTGCTCCATCAGCAGAGGCTCATGCCAACCGGCCCCGGCTTCGGCGTAGTGCCAGCGCTTGAGTTGGGGAATGCTCAAGGCGCCTGCGGTCCCGGCCAGCAAGTAACAGGGCTGGTCGGGCTGGCGCGGGTACACCGGGTTCTCCCCGGAATCCAGCTCCCAGCTCCAGGGCGCGGCCGCGGCGTCGGAACCGGTCAGGCTGCCCAGGGCGCCGTTGTCGAATTGCAGCAGCACCGCTGCGCAATCCTCGTTGGCGTAGCCGCGCACGCTGTTGCTGGTGATGGCCTGGACCTGGCGCACCTCGCCGCACAGGTGGCGCAGCAGGTCCAGGTCGTGGATCAGGTTGGTCAGCAACATGCCGGCCCCGGCCTCGCGGCGCCAGGGAATGTCGAAATAGCGCTCGGGCTTCTGCAATTGCCAGAGTGCGGTGACGTTGGTCAGGCGCCCCAGGGCGCCGCTACGCAGCAGTTCATGGGCGCGGGCGATCAATGGGTTGTGCCGTCGATGATGCCCCACCAGCACCGGGACCCCAGTGGTCCGCGTGGCCGCTACCAATTCGCGCACTTCATCCAGATGCACGCCCACCGGTTTTTCCAGCAGCACCGGCACGCCTGCGGCGAGGCAATCCAGGGCGGTGCTGACATGGAGGTTGTTAGGGTTGGCAACGATCACCGCATCCGGGCGGACTTCCCGGAGCAAGGTCTGGTGATCGGCAAAGTGCGGCACCTGCCATTGCGCGGCGACAGCCGCCGCCTGGGGGCCGGGATCGGCCACCGCGCAGAGGCAGGCCTCGGCCAGAGTCTTGAGGTGCTGATAGTGCTGCTGCCCCATATTGCCGACGCCGATCAGGGCGATGCGCAGTGGCGTGCTCAATGGAAGATCCTCTTGTGATTGTTATAGGGACACTGAATTTCAAATATTTAGAACTCAGTTCCACTTTCACACAAGAGGGATAAAAAATACCGTCCGATTATCGAACAGCTTTGTGCCGAGTCGAGGTCTACGTAGCCGCTGCCGCAGGCTGCGAACGGCTGTGCAACAGACGCGGCGGTATCAAGCGGCCCTGCGGCAGATCGCCAAGCAAGGCCCTGCGGCGTTACCTCAATTGAACAACTCGGACGCCTGGCTGGCGGCCGACAGTTCCTCGGCAAACTGCAACAGCAGTGGCGCCAGTTCGTGCAGCCGCGCCAGAGGCAGGCGTGCGCTGGGACCGGCAACGCTGAGCACGCCCACGACCCGGCCATCAATGGGATGGCGCACCACCGCGGCGATCGCCGAGGTGCCCACGGCGGAGCTTTCTTCGACCCAGGCATAGCCCTGCTCCCGGGCCAGGCGCAGGCGCTCCAGCAGTTCGATGTTCGAGCGCGGAGCGTTGGGCCCCAGGTCCGTCGGGGGCTCGGCCGCCTGGCGCTCCACCAGGGACAGGGCCTCGGCATCACTCAGGGTGGCCAGCCAGGCATGCCCGGAGGCGGTATAGAACAACGGTGCCTCACGGCCCATGTCCGGGTCGTAGCGCAAGCCGGAACGGGCGCCCTGGGACTTGGCGATCCAGGTCTGGCGCTCGCCTTCGATCACGCCCAGGCGCACCAGCTCGCCGGATTCGACCGCCAGGCGGTCCAGTACTGGCTGAACGATATCGGCGCCGCTGGCGGACAGGTAGCGAAAGCCCATGGCTACCAGCCGCGTGGACAGCTGGTAGCGCAGGTTGTCCGGGTTCTGCCGCACATAACCCAGGCGGATCAGCTCCGCCAGCAAGCGGTGGGTGGCGCTTTTGGGAATCTCCAGTTGCTCGGCCAGGGTCTGCAGCGGCAGCCCACGGGGATCAGCGGTAAGACGTTCGAGAACACTGAAAACGCGTTCGATTTGACTGCCAGCCATGGTCGGGTCCCGACAAAATTTGGCCGATTCTAGAGACAAGCGGCCGGTTGGGGAACCGGGCAGCGGTGTTCGATTACCGCCCGGAATCGGCGCCGTTCGAGTCTTGTACCCGGCACGGCGCCTTGTGGCAGGGTAGCCGAGCTCGTATATTTTTTGGAACCCGCTTCCATAAAACGCAAAATAACGGCTTGCCCGCCGCAGCGATTTTCCGGGCATTTTCCGCCCGCCAATGCTGTCCAACCTTCAGCAACACCCCCGCAGCCCGGATCGTCACTCGCCCCTCAACCGGCTGTGCTCTTTTATCCACAGGGAGATTGCCCATGCCTCATACCCTTGACTGCCCCGTCCTCACCCACAGCGGCCTGCACATGCCCAAGCTCGGCCTGGGCACCTGGCCAATGCTCGACCAGGAATGCACCCGCGCCGTGGAACAGGCACTGGAACTGGGTTACCGGCATATCGACACCGCCCAGGCCTACAACAACGAAGAAGCGGTGGGCCAGGCCCTGGCCAACACTCCTGTGCCCCGGGAGCAGATCCACGTCACCACCAAGGTCTGGTGGGACCAGTTGCAACCCACCGCCATGCGCCACTCACTGGAGCGCAGCCTGAAAGCCCTGCAAACCGACTACATCGACCTGTTCCACATTCACTGGCCCACCAGCGACTGGGAACTGGAACGCAGCATCGAAACCCTGGTGTCGTTCAAGGAGCAGGGGCTGGTGAAACACATTGGCGTGGCCAACTTTCCCCTGGCCCTGCTGCGCCGAGTGATCGAAGGGCTGGGCGCTCCGCTGTCGGCGATCCAGGTGGAGTACCACGTGCTGCTGGGCCAGAGCGGCCTTCTGGACTATGCCCGCGAGCGCGACATGGTGTTGACCGCCTATACCCCGCTGGCGCGCAACAAGGTCTCAGAGGTGGCCGAAATCCAGCAGATCGCCGCCAAGCACGGCGTGCTGCCGACCCAGGTGGCCCTCAAGTGGCTGCTCGACCAGGACAATGTGGCAGCCATCCCCAAGGCCAGCAGCCTGGCCAACCAGTTGGCCAACCTGGAGTCCCTGAAGATCCACCTGGACGATGCAGACCGGGCGCTGATCGCCGCCCTGCCCAAGGACCAGCGTCAGGTCAGCCCGGATTTCGCTCCGGTGTGGGACCACTTCGACCACTGAAACGAAGCGCCCCCTGACACCACAGCGTGGCGTCAGGGGGCGGATTCTCGAGCGCTGGCCATCCCTGGCTTGGCGATGCTTCAGAAATCGAAGAACACTGTCTCGCCTTCACCCTGAATGCGGATATCGAAACGGTAGGCACGCTGGCCATTGACCTCACAGGGACGGGCCAGCAGGGTTTCCCGGCGCTGGGGCTGTTCGATCAGGTTCAGCACCGGGCACTGGGCGTTGGCTTCCGGCTCATCGGCAAAGTACAGCCGGGTGTGCAGGTGGATATTGATCCCCCGGGCAAACAGCGACAGGTTGATGTGCGGCGCCATGGGCACGCCAGCAGCGTTGTTCACCACCCCGGGCTTGACCGTGTTGAGTGTCCATTCCCCGGCATCGAAGGTGGTGGCGGTGCGACCGAAGCAGTTGAACGGTTTCTCCGTATCGAACACCGGGTCGTAGACCCCGGCGTGGTCGGCCTGCCAGAACTCCAGGAATGAATCGCGCACCAGGTGGCCATTGCCATCGTAGACGTGGCCGATCAGCAGGATCCGCTCACCCGGCGCATCGGCCTTGGCCATCTGGTTCCAGATTTCCTCGGGGCGCGGCGGGTTTCCCGCGGCCGCCAGGGCCAGGCCGATATGCACATAGGGGCCGGCCGTTTGCGAGGGGGTTTCAGGCAGCAGTTGAACAGGCATGTCAGGCTCCTCAGCAGTTCTCGAAGTGGGTCTTGCGCTGGCCGCGCAGCACGATGTCGAAGCGGTAGGCCAGGCAATCCATGGGGTTGGCGCCGCCCATGTCCAGGCGCGCGATCAGGCTCTGTACCGCGTCCGGGTTGGCGATGGACTTGACGATCGGGCACAGCGGGATCAGCGGGTCGCCTTCGAAATACAGCTGGGTGATCAGGCGCGTGGCGATCGACGGGCCACTGATGGAGAAATGGATATGCGCCGGGCGCCAGTCATTGGGGCCGTTGCGCCATGGGTAGGGGCCGGGCTTGATGGTGCGGAAACTGTAGTGGCCATCACGGTCGGTGAGGGCCCGGCCGACGCCACCGAAGTTCGGGTCCAGGGGCGCCAGGTAGCGGTCGTTCTTGTGCCGGTAGCGGCCGCCGGCGTTGGCTTGCCACATTTCCACCAGGGTATGGGGAATGGGTTTGCCGTACTGATCGCAGACCCGCCCGGAAACGATGATCCGCTCGCCCACGGGCAAGCCACCATTGTTGAAGTTGAGCAGCAGGTCGTTGTCGAAACGCCCGGTGCGCAGGTGGGAAAAGTCCGGGCCTGTGGTTTCACTGACCGATTGTGGAATGCTCACCAGCGCCTGGCGCGGGGAACGAGTGACGGAGGTCTTGTAGTCGGGGGTCAGGGCCTTGGGGTGCCAATTACGGTCGCGAATCACGAAGCGACTGCTGTCTGCATCAGACATGTCGATCTCCTGTTGTTTGATTTATGGAGCGCAGCCGGCGCAGTTTCAAACAAATCAGGAGCGGGGAAAATTGAAAAGCCGCCCGCCATCCATAACCAAAAGGTTATGGATAGCTGCCCTCGCGATAGGCCAGCCCCACTTCCCGGAGCACCTCCACCGCCCATTGCGCCGCCAGCGACAAGGGCAGGCTGGCATTGCTGGAAATCCCCACCGAGCCACCGGGTTCGCGCAGGCCCAGGTCCAGCTCCCGCAGTTCACCATTGGCCAGGTCCAGGCGCACGGCATCCAGCGGCGCGATCCACAGCGCATCGCTGGACAAGGTGTAGCGTCGGCTCAGGGCCACCGAGAGGGTTTCCAGACGCTGCTGCGACGGGGCAATGCCGCACTGGATGAACAGGCTGTCGGCGTGCTTGCGAATGCTGGTGCCGGCCAGGGGCAGCACCAGGGGATAGGCGCTCACCGCGTCGCGGTCCAGAGGGCCGGTTGCCAGTGGATGCTGCGGGCGGGCCACCAGGGTCATGGATTCGCTGTACAGGTGCTCGAAGCTCAGGCCGTGGATCTCCGGGCTCTCGGTCATGCGCCCCACCACCAGGTCCAGGTCGCCGACCCGCAATTGCGACAGCAGGTAAGCACTGGGGCCGGTCAGCACACTCACGGTCAGCGCCGAATGGCGCTGATGCAGGCGCCGCATCACCTCCGGCAGCAGCAGGCTTTCCACCGTGGAAAGCACACCGATGCGCACCAGCCCGGCGGCGTACTCACCGCCGCGCAGGCTGCTGACACCTTCCCGCAGGGCCTGCACCGAAGGCCCGGCATAACGCAGGAAGGCCCGCCCGGCCTCGGTCAGGCTGAGGCCGGCCTTGCTCCTGGCAAACAGCCGGGTCTCCAGCAACGCTTCCAGTTCCTTGAGGGTTTTCGACATCGCCGGCTGGCTCACCGCCAGGACATCGGCCGCCCGGGCCAGGCTGCCCTGGCGGGCCATTTCAAGAAAACACACCAAGTGACGGAATTTGATGCGGGTATCGATGTTCAATAGGGAGCCCCGAATGCGCCTGGACCGGATCGATCCGTAACCGGGCCATGGTAGCGTGCAGAAAAATCCCTGACGACCGGACTGGCGCCGGTTCGAGCCACCAGCAACACTGACCAGCAGAAAAAACGAGGACACCCCCATGCTTTGGAAAAAAGGCCGGCGCAGCGACAACGTCGTGGACGCGCGAGATGACAGCAGCGCCGGCGGTGGCGGTGGCATGCGGTTCGGTGGAGGCAAGGGCTTGAGCCTGACGGCGATCGTACTGATCGTCGGCATCGGCTGGGCCACCGGCCAGGATCCGCTGCAGATCCTCGGGCAACTGCTGGGCCAGCAGAGCGGGCAGACTTCAGCGCCGGCCACCACCCAGGCACGCAAGGCACCACCGGCCAATGACGAACAGGCAGAGTTTGTCCGCGCCATCCTCGGTGACACCGAAGACACCTGGGGCCAGATCTTCCAGCAAGCCGGCCGCCAGTATCAGCCGCCCAAGCTGATCCTGTTCCGGGGCCGGGTCAATTCCGCCTGTGGCGCGGCCACTTCCGCCAGCGGGCCCTTCTACTGCCCCGCCGATCGCCAGGTGTACCTGGACATGGACTTCTTCCGGGAGATGGCCCAGCGCTTTTCCGCCGCCGGCGACTTCGCCCAGGCCTACGTGATTGCCCATGAAGTCGGGCACCACGTGCAGACCCTGCTCGGGGTCTCGGCAAAAATCCAGGCCGCGCGCCAGCAAGGCCAGCAGATGCAAGGCGATGGCGGCCTGCTGGTACGCCAGGAGCTGCAGGCCGACTGCTTTGCCGGGGTCTGGGCCTATCACGCACAGAAGCGCCTGAACTGGCTGGAACCCGGGGATGTGGAAGAAGCCCTGAACGCCGCCAATGCCATCGGTGACGACCGCCTGCAGCAGCAAGGCCAGGGCCGGGTGGTGCCGGACTCCTTCACCCACGGCACCTCGGCGCAGCGAGTGCGCTGGTTCAAGACCGGCTTCAGCCAGGGCCAGGTCAGCCAGTGCGATACCTTCAGCGCCAGGAGCCTGTAGATGCGCCGCTTGCTGGCCCTGCTGCTGTGCCTGGGTGGCTGCGGCGCCCAGGCGGCGGAACAGGGGGTCAAGGTCATCAGCCCGCAACGCCTGCCCCTGGAGGGCGGGCAACTGGCCCTGGGCCTGAGCCAGGATTGGCGCCAGCCGCTGCCGGGCGTAGAGCGGGCCCTGATCATCGTTCACGGCCGGCTGCGCAACGCCCAGACGTATCTGCACAGTGGGCAAAGCGCTGCCGGGCAGGCCGGGCAAAGCACAACAACCCTGGTGATCGCCCCGCAGTTTCTCAACCAGAGCGACATCGCCCGCCATCAATTGCCAGACGCGCTACTGCGCTGGAAGGGCAATGGCTGGATGGCCGGCGAACCTTCCGTGGGCCCGCAGGCCATCAGCTCCTATGCGGTGCTCGATGCCATCCTCCAGCGCCTGGAAGACCGCAAACGTTTTCCGGCACTCAAGGAAGTGGTGATCGCCGGTCACTCCGGCGGCGCCCAGGTGGTGCAGCGCTATGCGCTGAGCACCGGCAGCCACCCCGAGCTGGAAAAAGCCGGGATCGGCCTGCGCTACGTGATCGCCAATCCGTCGTCCTACGCCTACTTCGACGCATGGCGCCCGGTGGCATTCGAACCGGCCAGTTGCCCGGGCTTCAACGACTGGAAGTACGGCCTGAACCGGCTACCGGCCTATGCCGGCGGCCATTCCCCGGCGCAGCTTGAACAGGGCTACGTGACGCGCGACATCACCTACCTGCTGGGCCAGCAGGACACCGATCCCAACCATCCCGCCCTGGACAAGAGCTGCGCCGCCGAGACCCAGGGCGCGTACCGGTTGATTCGCGGGCACAACTACTTCGACTACCTGGTGCGGCGTCATCCGCAAGGCTTGCTGCAACGGCTGGTGGAAGTGCCCGGGGTCGGGCATGACGGTGACCGGATGTTCACCTCGCCCGAGGGGCAGGCGGCAGTGTTCAAGTAAAGAAAGGCGCTGCCTGGAACGACGCTTTCGCCGGCAAGGCTCCGACGGGAGCCTTGCCGGCGAACAGGGCCCTCAGGCCGACAGCAGGTCGCGCAACTGCGCACAATCCCGGGCATGCCAGTCGGTCAGCTCCGGCCAGGGGTTGTCCGGCAGGTTGACCAGCACCGTACGGGTCCCGGCGGCCCGCCCGCAGTCCAGGTCGAAGCGGTAGTCCCCCACCATGACCATCCGTGACGGCGAGACATCCCAGGCTTCGGCCAGCTTCAGCAAACCGCCCGGATGGGGCTTGGGCGGTGCTTCGTCGCGGCCCAGCACGTCGGCCTCGGCAAAGCAGTCCGCCAGGCCGATGGCCTCCAGGGTCACATGGGCCAGCTCCCGCGCATTGCGGGTGAGGATGCCCAGGCGATAACCGCGCCCGGCCAGTTCCCGCACCAGTTCCACCGCACCCGGCGCCGGGCGCGAACCCTGGGCCAGGTCGCGCTCGTGTTCCAGCAGCCAGGCATGCTTGGCCGCGGATTCGTCCGCCGGCAAGGCCGCCAGGTGTGTGAGGATGTCATCCTCGGCAGGAATCGACAGCGCCTCGCGGATCGCCGCGAAATCATGCACAGCGATGGTCAGGGTGCCGTCCATGTCGAACACCCAATGTTTTATCTCTGAAAGACTCATGCCCAATCCTTGCGATGGCGGATCAACCCTTCCTGAGTCACCGAGGCCACCAACTGCCCGGCACGGTTGAACACGCTGCCCCGAGAGAAGCCCCGGGAGTTTCCGGCCCAGGGGCTGTCCATGGCATACAGCAGCCAGTCGTCAGCGCGTAGGTCGGCGTGAAACCACAGAGCGTGGTCGAGGCTGGCGACCTGCATGTCCTTCTGCCACACCGACTTGCCGTGGGGCAGCATCGAGGTGGTCAGCAGGCCGAAATCCGAAGCGTAGGCCAGCAGGTACTTGTGCAGCGCCGGGCTGTCGGCCAGGGCGCCGTCGGCGCGGAACCAGACGTACTTCACCGGATCCATGGGCTGCGGGTTATAGGGGTCCTTCTCGGTCACCGGGCGCACTTCGATCGGCTTGGGGCACAGCAGCTTCTCGCGCATGTGCTCGGGAATCAGGTGGGCGCGCTGGGTGGTGATCTCCAGCTCCGATGGCAGGTTTTCCGGCCCGACCACCTGGGGCATGCTGTTCTGGTGCTCGAAACCCTGTTCGTCGTACTGGAACGAGGCGCTGCAGGTGAAGATCGGATTGCCCTTCTGGATCGCCGTCACTCGCCGGGTGCTGAAGCTGCCACCGTCGCGCACCCGGTCCACCTGGTAGACCACCGGCAGCGCGGCATCCCCGGGGCGCAGGAAATAGCCGTGCATGGAGTGCACATGGCGCGCCTCCTCCACCGTCTGACTGGCCGCGGACAACGACTGGCCGAGCACCTGGCCGCCAAACAGCTGGCGAAAACCGAGGTCCTGGCTGCGACCGCGAAACAGGTTTTCTTCGATGGCTTCCAGGGTCAACAGATCGACCAGATCATCCAGCACATGACTCATTCAGACTCTCCTCACACAGAGCAAAACCGCGCAATCTCGGCTGCGGCGGTCAAATCAATTGGGGTCGCACCTCATCGGCACATTCTAAACGTGCGCGCTTGCTATCCATGCAAGGTTTCCAACCATTGTTCGCGGGTAATGCGGTACAGCACATGCTCGCGCAGCGGGTGATCGCCAGCGAGGTTCGGGTGTTCGAAGTCATCCTCGACGGTGTGATGCATACCAATGGCCTGCATGACCTTCTGCGACGGCAGATTGGTCCGGGTCGTGAACGCCACCACCTCCTCCAGCGCCAGACGATCGAAAGCGCAGCGCAGGGCGGTCCAGGCGGCCTCACTGGCGTAACCCAGGCCCCAGTGCTCGCGGGCCAGGCGCCAGCCGATTTCCACCGCCGGAGTGAAGGGCGCTTCGAAACCCACGACGCCCAGACCGGTAAAACCGATGAACTCACCGCTATCCTTACGCTCCAGGGCCCAGAGTCCGAAGCCATGTTCGGCGAAATGCCCACGCACCCGACCGATCAGCGCCGCGCTTTCCAGACGGCTCAAAGGCGCCGGAAAGTAGCGCATGACCTGCGGATCGGCGCACATCGCCGCAAATGCCGGCAAGTCATCGTCGCGCCATTGACGCAGCAGCAGGCGCGCGCTTTCGAGTTGCAGTATCGGCTCCATCAGTGCCCTCCGTTTCCGTGGGTGCAAGTCTACATCGCTGGTAGGATCCTTCACGGGTTCCTCTAAGAAAATGCCATGCCATTGCCATTGATCTATCACGACGACTACAGCCCCGAGTTCCCGCCGGAGCACCGCTTTCCCATGGACAAGTTCCGCCTGCTGCGCGATCACCTGGTGGCCAGCGGCCTGACCCGCGACGCCGACCTGCTGCGCCCCGAGCTGTGCCCGGCAGAAATCCTCGCCCTGGCCCACGACCCGGCCTATATCGAACGCTACATGAGCGGCGAGTTGTCCCGGGAGGACCAGAGGCGCCTTGGCCTGCCCTGGAGCGAAGCCTTGGCACGGCGCACGGTGCGTGCCGTCGGCGGCTCCTTGCTGGCCGCCGAACAGGCACTGGAACATGGCCTGGCCTGCCACCTGGCCGGCGGCACCCACCACGCCCACTATGACTACCCGGCGGGGTTCTGCATCTTCAACGACCTGGCGGTGATCAGCCATTACCTGCTGGAAAGCGGGCGCGTGGGCCGGGTGCTGATATTCGACTGCGATGTGCACCAGGGCGATGGCACCGCGCGGATCCTGCAACATACCGCCGACGCGGTGACGGTCTCGTTGCACTGTGAAAAGAACTTCCCCGCGCGCAAGGCCCAGAGCGACTGGGATATCCCGCTGCCCATGGGCATGGGCGACGCCGACTACCTGAACGTGGTGGACGACACCCTCAACTACCTGCTGCCCCTGTACCAGCCGGACCTGGTGTTGTACGACGCTGGGGTCGACGTGCATCAGGACGACGCCCTGGGCTACCTCAAACTCACTGATGCCGGCGTGGCCGAACGCGACGAACGGGTCATGCGCCATTGCCTGGGCCGCGACATCCCGGTGGTCGGCGTGATCGGCGGCGGCTACAGCAAGGACCGCCAGGCCCTGGCCCGGCGCCACGGCATTCTTCACCACAGTGCCCAGAAGGTCTGGGAATCGTCAGGGTGCTACTGACATCCGCAGGCCTTACCCACATCCACTGTGGAACCGCTTGTGGATAAGCTGGGAGAAAGCCTCTGCAGCCCTTGTCCTACGGGGCCTCAAGGCCATCGCCTGTTTTTTGATCAGTGACATCAGACGGTCATACAGTTGTGAGCGGCTTACCCCCAATCCCTGTGGAACCGCCTGTGGATAACCTGCGCGAAACACGCTAGGCCCCTTGCTCTGCAAGGCCTGCAGAGCGGTGCCTGTTTTTTGATCAGGGCGCAGACCCGCCTCCCTGGCGCTTTTCGCAAACCTGGACTGGCTTCAAGGGGGATGGGGAGTATTGAATGACAACATCAGCAGTGGCTGGAGTTTCTCAAGAAGATCAATCGAGAAACGCCCAAGCATCTCCAACTGCACCTGATCGCCGACAAGCACGCCCCCCAATATGAAAGCGTTTCAGGAAAGGCATAAACGTTTAGTTCAACTTTCAACACGTGGATGAACATGGTCGAGCGCTTTTTACCAGCACCTCACCGTGTATTTGCGTGAAGGCACCCACACAGAAAAGTTACCCAGATATAAAAACCACCTTTCCATAACACCACAGTTTATTGAAAACAGTGATGATCAAAACCGACGAATACAATCTCACCTTAAACCCTGAGATTACGATCTTCGGGTAGAGCTCAAGTAGTTTGTTATTAGCTGGAAAACATGGGTGAAGTGCTGCTCAAGCAAAGAGCCCGCAACGAACTCACACAGAAAACTGTTGGCAGTGCTGTATCATTTTTTCAATTTCCACCATCAGTTCCAGATAACATTGCGACCGGACTGTCAGCACTCACTTGAAACAGGCTCATAACTATGCGGTTCTTAATAACTGGCGGTGCAGGGTATATCGGCTCACACACGGTGCTGGAATTGCTTCAGGCCGGCCATGAGGCGGTGGTTCTGGATAACCTGTGCAATAGTTCCATGCTCTCGCTACAGCGCGTGCAACAAATAACCGGTGCCACCCCTGTATTTGTTCAAGGTGATGTTTGCGACCGCGCCATCCTTGACCGTATTTTCAGCCAGCACGAGATCGATGGGGTATTGCACTTCGCGGGCCTGAAAGCCGTCGGAGAGAGCGTAAAACAGCCTTTGCCCTACTATCAGAACAACGTCAGTGGCAGCATCACCTTGTGCCAGGCCATGGCCACCGCAGGCGTCTACCGCCTGGTGTTCAGTTCCTCTGCCACAGTGTACGGCGACCCGGTGCAGATACCGCTGGTCGAAAGCAGCCCGTTGGGAACACCTACCAACGCCTATGGCACCTCCAAGTTGATGGTAGAGAAGATACTGCAGGATATGGCAGCCGCCGATCCACGCTGGTCAGTCGCCCTGTTGCGCTACTTCAATCCGGTGGGCGCCCATCAGAGTGGACTGATGGGCGAAGACCCAAACGGCCTGCCGGAAAACCTATTGCCCTACATAAGCCGTGTCGCTGTGGGAAAGCTCGAAAGACTTTCCATCTATGGCAACGACTATCCCACCCCCGACGGCACCGGTGTTCGTGACTACATTCATGTAGTTGATCTTGCCAAAGGGCACATAGCAGCCGTGAACTACATTTCCCAGCATACCGGTATAAATGCCTGGAACCTCGGGACCGGGGTGGGTTACTCAGTACTGGAAATGATCCGGGCATTCGAGGATGCCTCTGGCTGCACCATTCCCTACACCCTCTCCCCACGCCGTCAGGGCGACATTGCGCAATGCTGGTCGGATCCGTCCAAGGCACTGCACGACCTGGGCTGGAAGGCAGAACGCGGTTTGAAGGAGATGATGGAAGATACGTGGCGTTGGCAGTCGAATAACCCGGATGGGTACAGGTCGTTTGAATGAAGACGGCACTGGCCGGCAACTCATCCAGCAGGCGCTGTTCCCGAGCATTGCTTACAATAACCACCCCTTCCATTTTCTAGGCTTTTTGATGTCCCCCACCCTTACTTCCCGCGTCGCGATTATCGGCGGCGGCCCCGCCGGCCTAATGGCCGCCGAGGTACTGAGCCAGGCCGGGGTTCAGGTCGACCTGTACGACGGCATGCCATCGGTGGGCCGAAAATTCCTCCTGGCCGGGGTCGGTGGCATGAACATCACCCACTCCGAAGCCTATCCGGCCTTCCTCTCGCGCTACGCCGAGCGTGCGCCGCAAATCGCCCCGCTGCTGCGCGAGTTCGGCGCCGAGGCACTCTGCCAATGGATTCATGAGCTGGGTATCCAGACGTTTGTCGGCAGCTCCGGCCGGGTGTTTCCTACCGACATGAAGGCTGCGCCGCTGCTGCGCGCCTGGCTCAAGCGCCTGCGCGATGCCGGAGTCGTTATCCACACCCGGCACCGCTGGCTGGGCTGGAATGCCGACGGCAGCCTGCGCATCCGGCATGCCGAGGGTGAAAGTGCGGTACGGGCGGATGGGGTCCTGCTGGCATTGGGCGGCGGTAGTTGGGCACGACTGGGTTCCGACGGGGCTTGGATGCCCCTGCTGGAACAGCGCGGTGTGCAGCTTGCGCCCTTGCAACCGAGCAATTGCGGCTTTGAGGTCAACGCCTGGAGCGAACTGCTGCGCAGCAAATTCGCCGGCGCGCCGCTGAAGAACGTGGCCATCGGCCTTGATGACGACGTGCCACGGCTGGGGGAATGCGTGATCACCGCCAGCGGCATCGAGGGCAGCCTGATCTATGCACTGTCGGCGCCGATTCGCGAATCCATCAACCGGCACGGGCAGGCGACGATCCATATCGACCTGCTACCGAACAAGCCCCTGGATAAGGTCCAGGCCGCCCTTTCCAAGCCACGCGGCTCGCGGTCCATGGCCAAGCACTTGCAGAGCCAGTTGGGGATCGAGGGGGTGAAGGCGGCGTTGCTGCGGGAGCTGACCCCGGCAGAGAGCTTCAACGATCCGGCGCTCCTGGCCGCCGCGATCAAGGCGCTGCCGTTGACGCTGGTCAGGCCCCGGCCGCTGGACGAAGCCATCAGCAGCGCCGGCGGCGTGCCTTTTGAAGCCCTGGACGAAAACCTGATGCTGAAACAGATGCCTGGGGTCTTTTGCGCAGGGGAAATGCTCGACTGGGAAGCGCCGACCGGCGGCTACCTGTTGACCGCCTGCTTTGCCAGCGGGCGCCAGGCGGGGCTGGGGATGCTGAAGTGGTTGCGGCGCCAGCCATAAACAGCTTCGCCGGCAAGTCGGCACCTACGCAAGGGTAGGAGCCGGCTTGCCGGCGAAGGGCCCGGCGCGATATCAGATCAAGGCTTGCGCTTGCGCGGCCCGGTGTTGAACGCCGGCACCTTGCGCACCGGTTTCACCGCCGGAGCTTCGGCCACTTCGCCGCTGTCCACCCACTTGCCCAGGTTGCGCTTGCCGCCACCGCCGGAGGTTTTCGGTTTCTTGGGCTTCTTCGGCTTTTTCACCACCTGGCCACTGGCGTCGGTTTCCGGCACCCGGTGCTCGGGTTCGAAATCCTGTTCCTCATGGCGCTTGAGGGTCTGGCGGGTGAGCATCTCGATCGCCGAGAGCAGGTTCACCTCGTCGGCGCACACCAGGGAAATCGCCTCGCCGGTGGAACCGGCACGGCCGGTACGCCCGATACGGTGGATGTAGTCCTCGGCCACGATCGGCAGGTCGAAGTTGACCACCAGGGGCAGGTCTTCGATGTCCAGGCCGCGGGCCGCCACATCGGTGGCCACCAGGATCTGGATCTCACTGGCCTTGAACCGGTCCAGGGCGCGCTGACGCGTGGCCTGTGGCTTGTCGCCATGGATGCCGTCGGCATTCACGCCCTGGCCCTGGAGTTTCTCCACCAGCGCATCCACACCGTTGCGGGTCTTGGCGAACACCAGCACCTGCTTCCAGCGATTCTTGCGCAGCAGGTGGCTGAACAGCTCCGGCTTGCGCTTCTTGTCCACCGGCACCACCCATTGCTTGACCGTGTTGGCAGCCACGTTGCGCGGGCTGACCTCGATGCTCAGCGGATCGTTGAGCATCTGCCCGGCCAGCTGGCGGATGGCGTCGGAGAAGGTGGCGGAGAACAACAGGGTCTGGCGTTTCTTCGGCAGGGCTGCGTAGATGCTCTTGAGCTCTTCGGAGAAACCCAGGTCGAGCATGCGGTCGGCCTCATCCAGCACCAGGGTCTGCAACTGGCTGAACTTCACCGCATTCTGACGGAACAGGTCCAGCAGACGCCCCGGAGTCGCCACCAGCAGGTCCACGCCTTTGCGCAGCTTCATCATTTGCGGGTTGATGCTGACCCCGCCGTACACCGCATAGGTACGCAGCGGCAGGTGTTCGGCGTACTGTCGCACGCTTTCGTGGACCTGCTCGGCCAGTTCCCGGGTCGGCACCAGGATCAGCGCGCGTACCGAGTTGCTATCGACTTTCGGCCCTTCCAGGGTCAGCAACTGTAACAGCGGCAGAGCGAAACCGGCGGTCTTGCCGGTGCCGGTCTGGGCCGCGGCCATCAGGTCACGCCCGCCCAGCACTGCCGGAATGGCTTGCGCCTGCACCGGGGTCGGGGTCTGGTAGCCGAGGGTTTCGAGAGCGCGCAGCAGGGGTTCGATCAGGCCAAGAGTGGCGAATGTCATGGGGGTACCGTAGGAAAAAGTCAGCACAGGGACGCAATGGGCGGCAGTTTACCCTAATTCAGGGGCTCGCTTCCGGGCCGCCCCAGGCCTGCCAAGCCCGCCCCGGTAAGTGTATGCTCGCCCCACTGTTTGCCACGGGTCGCGCACAAGGGCGGCGCAACACCCGAGCTGGCACTCAACCGCCCCTTTGCCCTTCCCAAGGAGCCTCACCGCGCATGGACAACCAAAATCCCTTCCAGGCCCCTGCCGCCGAACTCCGGGCCAGCAAGCCAACCGATCAGAGCCTGTGCCTCTACAGCGTGGCGGCCATTGGCCTGAGCACCTTCATCGGCACCTCCGTGGCCGGCGCCTATTTCATCAGCCAGAACCTCAAGGCCATGGGCCGCGAGAGCGAAGTGAACAAAGTCTGGGCCATGGGCATCGGCCTTTTCATTGCCATGAGCGTGGCAGGCTTTTTCCTTCCGGAAAGTATCCCTGCGGTGGTGTTCATCCTTCCGCCGATCTACGGGATGAACGCCTACGCACGCCAACTGTTCGGCCCCCAGGTGATAGAGCACAAGGCCGGCAACGGGCGCTTCTTCTCGCTATGGCGAGTGGCGGGAATCAGCCTGCTGTTTTCCCTGGCCCTGGCGGCAGTGTTATTCGCCCTCGTCTTGCTGAGCGGGTTCGAGTGACCTGTTCAGGCTGAAGCCACCGCGCCGGGCATTGCCCGGCGTTTTTTTATTGCAACCACCCCGTCTCCCCGGCCGTTCTGGCCAACTCGCCGCCCCTTCTGCCCCCTCCACCGGCAGCACCCGACACACGGCAAACGCCCCTGGCACAACAGTGCTCTTGCCCTTCGTACGGGCAAGTTCCCTAGGACAGGTACTAAAAGCCAGGCTTCGAATATACGGCACCAGCGCCGCTGCCTATGATGCCCGCCGCCGGCACAACTCCTCATCCACATCATCAGCGCGGACGCTTTCACGATCCTGTTCGCCAGGTTTGCGCCGCGCTGTGTATATCCAGGAATGGTTATGCCGACCTTCAGATTGAATACCCTGTCTCGTGCCACCCGCCTTTGTGTGGCCAGCCTGGGAACTGTTGTATTGCTACCCATGGCGGGCCTGGTACAGGCCGCCGATGAACCTGCCGATGCGGCCCTGCCACGCGCCGAAAGCGCAGCCGACGGCCCCTTCATCAATATCCAGGCGCTAATGGCCAATCCGGCCCAGCGCAACATCGTCGACGCGGGAACCGAACGTCTGCAGCAGGAAATCGGCATGCGCCTGCGCAGCCTCATTCCGGACCGAAACGACAGTTTCAAGGGCCTCAAGGTCATGGTCGGCACGCTGCAAAGCAACAACCGCTCCCAGAGCGCCGCACAGGAAATGTTTGTCGCCGCCCGTGGCGACGGCAGCTTCATCGCCCTGATGCCTGACAGTAACCTGATGATTCGCGGCAACGCCAGTGGCGAACAGTCGTTGATTCGCCTCAACAACCAACACTCCTTCGACCCGCGCAATATCGACTCCGTGCCCAACGAAGGCGACGACGTACCCAACCTGATCGAGACCCAGAGCGGTCAGCGCAGCTACCTGACCCACCGCAACGCCCAGGGCGAGATCGTCATCGATCTGCTGGCAGGCTTCACCCAGAAAGCCGCCAACTACATCGGTGACCACGAGGCCTATGCCCTGGCCCAGGTCGCCTCGGTCAACCGTGCCGTGGAAAACTCGCAGATCAAGAATGTGCGTGTGCGCCTGGCCGGCACCCAGGTGATAGCCAACGACTACCCGATCACCACCCCGGTGCTGGCCGATGTCAAAAACCTGTTCGCCGATGGCATGCGCAAATACAGCCCGGACCTGGTCGCCGCATTCACCGTTGGCACACCCGGGGTGGACACCGCCGCCGGCTGGGCCTATGTGAACGGCCGCTACTCGGTCAACGCCATCAGCGCCTCGGCCGCCTTCCGCCACGAACTGGCACACAACATCGGCGGCAACCACTGCAACGACGGCAACGACAACTACCGCTTCGGCCACAACAACGGTCGGGTCGGCACCATCCTCTGCGGCAACCACGTCGGCTACTTCTCCAACCCGGACCTCAAGGACCACCTCGGCGTGCCCCTGGGCGATGCTCGAACGGCAAACATGGCCCGGGTCTGGCGCGAGAACGCTGCGAAGATTTCCGCCTACGCCCCCTCACTCGTGCCGCTGGACAGTGAAAACCTGATCACGATTCTCGAAGAACGGATCAACCAGGCCAAAGGCCAGACCCGCTACTTCCCACTGGATGTACCGGCAGGCACCCAGCGCCTGGCCTTCACCGTGGTGCCCGGCACCAGTACCAACAAGGGCGGCCAGGTCCAGTTGTCGCTCAAGTATGGTGCTCAACCAACCACCACCAGCTACGACTACCGCTCGACCCTCAGCCAGATAGTCGGTCTCGGGGCCAAGGATCCAAAGCCGGGCCGCTGGTACCTGGCTATCAGGACCGAAGGTATGGCGGCTGAAGACCTGATCCTGCAAGGCAACGCTTACGGCCACACCCAGGAAACGGCCCAAGGCACCTACCTGAAGCTCGTAGCGACCTCTTCGGTGGACGGCAAGAACAACGCCAGCATCGCCGAACTGATGCTGGCCAGCGCCAAAGGCGAGCCCCTTCCTCGAAACAGCTGGCGTGTCCACTCAACCAGCAGCGTGGCATCCGGCACCACCTCGGGCTCGAACGTGCTCGATGACAACCCCAACTCCTACTGGAGTTCGGCCACCGACGCGCGTTATCCCCACCAGATCGTGATCGACATGGGCAGCCATAACAGTTTCTCTCAATTGCGCTACCTGCCACGCCAGGACCAGGGCCAGGCGGGCAATATCAAGGGCTACCAGATGTACTCCAGCCACAGCCTCA
Organism: Pseudomonas sp. GW822-FHT06D10; assembly: GCF_058799535.1. Taxonomy (NCBI): domain Bacteria; kingdom Pseudomonadati; phylum Pseudomonadota; class Gammaproteobacteria; order Pseudomonadales; family Pseudomonadaceae; genus Pseudomonas; species Pseudomonas sp. GW822-FHT06D10. The sequence goes on from NZ_JBXALN010000007.1 coordinate 165,147, forward strand.
ATGGCCCCTGGAGCTTGCTGGCAGACGGTGAGTTCAGCGCCGACAACCAGGTCAAGGTGACCTCGCTCAAACCTGTGGATGCCGGCACCCCGCCAGTGGCCGTGATCCGCGGCAAGACTGAAGCCAATGCAGGCGAACAGATCGTGCTGGATGCGTCCGCCTCCAGCGACCCACAAGGCGCGGCCCTGAGCTTTGCCTGGGAAGCCTCGCCCAAGCTGGACTTTACCTACGACGGTCCGCGCATTGCCTTCACCGCACCAGAATTGGCTGATGACACCCGCTACCGCTTCACCCTGAGCCTGAGCAACGGCAAGCAGAGCACCCTCAAGACCCACGAAATGCTGATCAAGGCCAAGGCCGGCAGCGGCAGCTGCAAGCCCCAGTGGCAGGCTCACGGTACCTATGTAGCCAAGGACCAGGTGCAGTGGAAAGGCCGTCAATACGAAGCGCGCTGGTGGACCCAGGGCAGTGAACCGGGCACCCCGGCCTTCACCGGGCCCGATGGCTCCGGCAAGGTCTGGCGTGACCTGGGTCCGTGCAACAGCGAAGGCGAAAAGCCGGCGGTCAAGCCGCCAGTGGCCAGCATCGACGGCCCGGGCCAGGCCAAAGCCGGAGCAACGCTGGTGCTCGACGCCAAAGGTTCCAGCGACCCTGCTGGCCTGCCGCTGAGTTATCGCTGGAATGTGAACCCGAGCGTGGACTTCCAGGCGGCCGGGACCTCGATGAAGTTCGTCGCCCCCAAAACAGCACAAGACGTCACCTACCGCATCACCCTGAGCCTGGGCAACGGCCATCACAGCGTGACTCGCGAGCACAGCGTGACGGTCAAGGCAGAAAGTGCCGCTTGCCAGGGCCCATGGTCGGCCCAGGGCACCTATGTGGCGAAGGACCGAGTCAGCCATAACGGGCGCTTTTACATCGCTCGCTGGTGGGTCAAGGGCAGTGAGCCGGGCAACCCGGCGTTCACCGGGCCAGACGGCTCCGGTAAGGTCTGGCTCGACGCCGGTACCTGTAACTGACGCGAAGTGGGTGACAGCCAGCTGCACAATCGGGTCACCCTTTCCGGGCAATGTGGGTTAAAAGGGTGGGCGGCGATTGCCCCAGTCGTCGCCCACCCCACTGCCGTCGATCGCCGCTCGATTCCACCCAGCGCGCCCATTGGCAGACCACTGACGTTTTGCCCATGGAGTTCTTCAATGCCCAAGATTGCCCTGTCCGCACGGATGCTAGCGGGCCTTTCACTCTCCCTGTTGCTGCCCCTGGCCTGCGCCGCCGAGCTCGTCGGTTTTCGTGAAATAACCCTGCCCGATGCAAGCAAGCAGCGCCCCCTGCATGTCGCCCTCTGGTACCCCACCGAAACCGCCAGCCCGCTTCTGGTATCGGCAGAGAACCCGATCTTCCAGGGCCTGCCCACCATCAAGGATGCCTCTCCTGCCCCTGCGGCCCATCCCTTGGTGGTCCTGTCACACGGCTATCGCGGCAACTGGCGCAACCTCAGCTGGCTGGTCACTTCGCTGGTCGGCCAGGGTTATGTGGTCGCCGCCCCTGACCACCCGGGCACCACGAGTTTCGACCAGCGTCCGGAAGAAGCGGCGAAGCTTTGGCAGCGTCCCCGGGACCTGAGCCGGGTCATAGACGCACTGAGCGCTGACCAGTCCCTGGCAGGCGCGGTCGACCCGCAGCGCATCGCCGCCATCGGCCATTCGCTGGGCGGCTGGACGGTCACCGTATTGGCCGGCGCCCGCTATAGCCCGCAACGCTTCCTGGAGGAATGTCGGCTGCATCCCAACCCGCGTCTGTGCGGGCTGGCTCCGGAGCTGGGAATTGCGCCGCAAAACCAGGGTTCTCTGGGCACCGACCTGCGGGACCCGCGAATCAAGGCGGTCGTCTCCCTGGACCCGGGGCTGGTCCGTGGGTTCACCCCGCAAAGCTTGTCAGCGGTGCAGACGCCGACCCTGATCCTGGGAGCAGGAGTCGATATTGCCAGCATGCCGGTGGAGCAGGAGTCGGGCTACCTGGAAACCCACCTGCCGTCGGCCACCTCCAGCCTGCTGGTGATCGCCGATGCCAGCCATTTCAGCTTCATGCAAATCTGCAAGCCAGGTGCCCCGGCCCTGCTCCGGGAAGAGAACCCCGAGGATGAAATCATCTGCCGGGACGGCGGCCAGCGCAGCCGCGAAGCGATTCACCAGCAAGCGAGCCAGGTCATCGGCGACTTTCTCCAACGGAGCCTGGCCGGCCTGCCACCGGGACAGTGATCAGGCCGCCTCTTCCTGGGCCGCGGCCTTGGGCTTGCGCCATTGGGGCAGGCCGATCAGCACTACGGCACTGATGATCACCAGCATGGCCATGGCCTCCTCGATGCCAATGGTTTCGCCGACGAAGACGATGCCCAGCAGCACCGCCACCGCCGGGTTGACATAGGCGTAGCTGGTGGCCGCGGCTGGGCGCACGTGCTTGAGCAGGTACATGTAGGCGTTGAAGGCGATGATCGAACCGAAACCGGCCAGGTAGGCCAGGGCCAGCCAGCCTTCCATCGGAGGCAGGGTGTCCAGATGCTCACCGCTCAGGGCACTGCCGATCATCAGTACCACGCCACCGACGAGCATTTCCGCGGCACTGGCCATGGCGCCCTGGGGCAGCGGCAAATGCTTGCTCCACACCGAGCCGAAAGCCCAGGCCGCCGCAGCGAACAGCAGCAAGGCGGCGCCCATCGGGCTCGACTGCAGGTTGGACCCCAGGTTGAGCATGCCGATGCCAATCATCCCGAGGACGATCCCGGCCCACTCCAGGCGCGTGTTGCGTGCGCCCCAGAAATACCCGCAGAGCAGGGTGAACAAAGGCACCGTGGCCACCGCCAGCGCCGCGACGCCGGAGGTCACCCCGGAGTGTTCGGCCAGCGTTACCGCGCCATTGCCACAGCTCAACAGCAGCACACCGATGATCCCTGCGGCCTTCCATTGCGCCCAGGTCGGCGCCGGCACCCCGCGCCAGCGCAGAAAGGCGTACATCAGGCTACCGGCGATGATGAAGCGAATGCCGCCGAGCATCAGTGGCGGCCAGTATTCGACGCCGATGCGAATCACCAGGTACGTCGAGCCCCAGATCACGTAGAGGGCAAAAAAGGCGGCGATCAACGGCAGCGGAAAACGGCTTTGGCCAGGCATGGGGGGCGGCTCTGAGGCAGGCAGGGGGAGGTCTATTCTAGAAACTCGGCCCAGGGAACTTAAGTTACAAAACCTGTTTATAACGCCCGTACACTTTCCAAAAGATGGAGATAAGGGCTATATACCGTGCTTTCGAAAGCTGGATAGATCGAGAGCCTTCCATGGACAAGTACGACCGCATGCTCCTGGCCAGCCTGCTGGAAAATGGCCGGGCGAGTTACGCCGAACTGGCACGCAAGGTGAATCTCTCAGCACCGGCGGTGGCCGAACGCGTGGCCAAGCTGGAGGCCAGCGGAGTGATCACCGGCTACCAGGCCAAAGTCGACATGGCCAAGGTCGGCTTGCCGATCCAGTGCGTGATCGAACTGCGCCTGGCCCAGCACGGCAACCAGAAGGCCTATGACGAACTGATCAAGATTCCCCAGCTCACCGAGTGCCACCGGGTCACCGGCGACCCCTGCGTGATCATGCAGGCCGCAGTGGGATCGATGCCGGAGCTGGAGGAGTTGATCAACCGCGTGGCCCAGTTCGGTTTCAGCAAGACCTCCATCGTGCTCTCCAGCGCCATTGAACGGCGCGTGCCCCTGGGGCAACTGGAAAGCAAATGAACCTCGGGCCTCAGAACCCGCGGTGGCGCTTGAGGTGTTCGGGGACTTTGGCCGCGGGAACCTTCTGCAGTTTGCACAGGAAGTCATGGGACAGCTCGCGCAGGCCATGCTTGTGCCTCAGTTCGCCGGCCAGATGCGCCACCAGGTTGGCGGCCATTTCGGCGTCGGCCATGGCGCGGTGAGCCTGGCCGGTGTGCGGCAGGCCGGCGAATGAAGTCAGGGTGCCCAGCTTGTGATTAGGAGCCGCCGGCATCAGGCGCCGCGCCAGCAGCAGCGAACAGGCGAAGTTCTGCAGGCGGGTGCGCTTGATCCGGCCCAGCTCGAAATCCCAGAACTTTTGGTCGAAGGCCGCGTTGTGCGCCAGCAACGGCGTGATGCCGACGAACTCGTTGACCTCGTTCATCACCTGCTCTGCCGGGGGTGCGCTGCGCAACATGGCATTGCTGATGCCGGTCAGTTGCTCAATAAAGGCCGGCACCCGCACGCCGGCGTTCATCAGGCTCTGGTAACGCTCGACGATGCGCCCCTGCTCAAGGATCACCACGGCTATTTCCGTGGCCCGGCAACTGCTGCTCGGGGAGATCCCGGTGGTTTCAAAGTCGATGACGGCAATGCGTTCCAAACCTGTCCTGCTCCGTATGAAAATTGATCAGCTTTTAAGCAGCAAGGCGCCTTCGATCGGTACATAGCGCGTAGCCGCGCGAATCAGCGAATTGGCGGTCAGCCCCGGCACGCCATAGGCCACCGCGCTGACCCCGTGCTTGTGGATGATGCGCTCCAGCAGCAGGTCGAAATCACCGTCGCCAGAAGCCAGCACCACTTCGTCGACATGGGCCGCAGCGTCCATGATGTCGATGGTGATGCCCACGTCCCAGTCGCCCTTGGCCGAGCCGTCGCTGCGCTGGATATAGGGCTTGAGTTTTACCGTGAAGCCCAGGTTGCGCAGGATCTGCTGGAACTGCTGTTGCTTGCTGTCACCACGGTCGATGGCATAGGCATAGGCTTCGACAATCTGCCCTTGCTTGCTGATATCCGCCCACAGCGCCGCATAGTTGAAGTGGCAACCATAGGCCTGACGAACGGTGTAGTAGAGGTTCTGGACATCGGCGAACACAGCGATTTTCTTCACCGCTAATCCTCATGGCGCAGCAGCGCAGGGGCTGGATCGGGCCTAGGGCCCCGAAAAGTCGCCCAGTATGCCAGTCGCAGGGATTGTTCCGCGAATAATCGGTCCGGGGCAGGTGTTTGCCCCGGACCGACGCAGGTCAGACGAAGGAGTCGTCGTCGGAGAAGAACGAGCTGTCGTCGTTGTCGTAGTCGGCGTTGCTGAAGCCACCCTGGTCGTTGTTGCCCCAGGAGTCGTTGTTGGCCAGGCGCTGCTCGTCATTGCCCCAGCCGCTGTTGTCGCTGGCCGGCGCCGGCTCTTCCTTGATGACTTCGACGATTTCCTGGGGCTGTTGGTTGTTATGGAACAGGCTGCTGATGCCCTGGGCCAGCATGACCCCGCCCGCAACGCCGGCGGCAGTTTTCAAGGCGCCGCCCAGGAAACTGCTACCCGCCGCCGGTGCCTGCTGCGGTGCATAGTTCTGTGGCGGTGCGGCGTAATTCTGCTGCGGCGCGCCGAAGTTCTGTTGCGCGGGGGCGCCAAAGGAAGAACGCGCCGGTTCACGCCAGCCACCACCGGACGACGGTGGCGGTGCGCTCTGGCTCGGTGCCGGCTGTGGCTCGCGGGAACCGCCGAAGATGCTCGACAGGAAACCGCCACTGGCCGCCGGTGCCGGAGCACTGGCCTGGGCCCGGGCCTGTTGCAGGTCAGCCTGCAATTGCTGGACTTGCTGGGTCAGCTGCTGGTTCTGCTCGTTGAGGCTCTTGAGTGCGGCCTCCTGCACCAGGATCGCCTGGGTCATGAAATACCCGGCCGCAGGCTGGCGGGTCAGATGCTCCTTGATCCGCGCCTCTGCCTGGGCGTCGCGCGGGGCTGAATCCGTTTCGGCTTGCTGCAACCGTGAAAACAGTCCATCGATCAGGGTTTGCTCTTGGTTGTTCATGGCGACCTCTTTAGATTGCCGGTAGAAATCTGGTCCGCCGCTCGGACAGAGCGGTGGTACGCACCAGTTATGGGGCTGGTGCGACGACTTTCAATGGTCTTTACCCAAGGTTTACGTTTGCTCGGGCGGGGCCTGCATCGGTTAAAGTGTGCAACCGCTTCTTCAACTGCGATCTCATCGAATGAATCCGTTAGATGTACTGCGTGACTCTCTGTATTTCTTCCAGCGCAACCTCGGGCAGATCGCCCAGCTGTGCCTGCCGCTGGTGATTCTCGAAGCCTTGCTGCAGCAAGGGGTCAACAGTGCCCTGGGCCCCGATACCTTCCCGGGCTACAGCGTGGTGGTGGGCCTTCTGGTGTATCCGTTGTACACCGGTGCGCTGATCCTGTTTCTCGACGCCCGCACCCGGGGCGAGTCGCCGCGTACCCGGGACCTGCTGGCCATGGCCCTGACCCTGTGGCCGCGTTTTGCCCTGCTGACGGCGGTCAGCACCCTGCTGATCCTGCTGGGGTTGTCGCTGTATTTCCTGCCGGGGCTGTGGCTGATGGTGGTACTGGCTTTCGCCGAGTACCTGCTGGTGCTCAAGGGCATGGCGCCGCTGGCGGCCATCAGTGAAAGTTTCCGCCTCAGCCGTGGGCACTTCCTGCGGATCCTGGTGTGCATCCTGGCGGTAATGACCCCGCTGTGGCTGCTCAAGGGTGCCAGTGAAGCGGCCTATTCCGAACCGCTGAACCCGCTGCTGTCCCTGGCCATCGATAGCGCCTACAGCTTCCTGCAGCTGTTCACCAGCGTGGTGCTGTTCCGCCTGTTCATGCTGATCAGCGAGCAGCCGGACAAGCGCTGAATCCTCCCCCGGCCGCTCTGCCCCTTGGGTGACGGCCGTGCTCTCGGTTATGCTCCGGGGCCATCCTGCAACGCCATAAGCCGAGCCGATGATCCGTCTACTTCGCATCACCCTGTTGAGCCTGTTGTTGATCGGTCTGGTGCTGGCCGGGCTGGTCTACAGCCTGACCTGGCGCCCGGAAGCCAAGGAAAGCCTCGCTGTCAGTTGCAGCGCCCAGGCCGCGCCGCTGGTGCCGGGCCAGGCCCTGAAAGTGATGACCTGGAACCTGCAGTACCTGGCGGGCAAGCGCTATGTGTTCTGGAACGACCAGGCACAGGGCGAGGACGAGCAGCCGACCCTGGAGGACATGGCCTTCAGCCTCGACGAAGTGGCTCGCGTGATCCGCGACGAACAACCGGACCTGGTGCTGCTGCAGGAAGTGGACAACGGTGCCAAGGCCAGCGCCTACCAGGACCAGCTCAAACTCCTGCAGGAACGCCTTACCGATCTCTACCCCTGCAGCACCCAGGCTTACGACTGGAAAGCCGATTTCGTACCATCGCCGCATATTTTCGGCAGTGTCGGCCGACAACTGGCCACCCTCAGCCGCTATCGCATCGATCACGCCGAACGCCTGCAACTGCCCACAGCCGAACACGGCTTCATCGGCCGGCAGTTCCAGCCCAGGGAGGCCCTGCTGCTGAGCTACCTGCCCCTGAACGACGGCGGCCAGGTGGCGGTGCTCAATACCCATCTGGAACGTGCTCGCACGCCTGGCCAGACGCAATCAAGGCAGGTCGCAGCCATTGGCAAAGTCCTGGATAAACTCGAAGGCCGCGGCACGCCCTGGCTGATTGGCGGGGATTTCAACCTGTTGCCCCTGGGCCAGTACCAGCGACTGAGCGACGTGCAACGGGCGCCCTACAGTGCCGACAGCCCGCTGCACCTGCTGTGGGACAAATACCCGATGATCCCCAGCAACACCCAGGCCAGCGGCGTCGACCGCGCACATTGGCTGACCCACTACCCCAACGACCCGAGCCTCGACGGCCCGGATCGCACGGTGGACTACCTGTTCTACAGCCCGCGGCTCAAGCGAGTCGAATCCCGGGTGCGCCAGGACGATACCTTGCGCATCTCCGACCACCTGCCGGTGCTGGCCCGGTTCCTCTTGCCGGCGCAATAAACCCCAGAGCGGCACCCATCACCTGTAGCCGCTGCCGAGGCGGCGATCGAGCGTGTAGCGCTGGCAACGGCTTGGCCCAGATTCCGCCTGACACACCGAGGCGTCCGTTTTGCGGGGGCTGCGCCCCCGGGTGCAGCCTCGCACGCTCGGCAGCGGCTACAGGGCAGTACGGGAGTTCGGGTTATTTGCGCGGTTTGACCCGCGCCGTGGCTTCGGCGATCAGCGGGTCATCCGGCCAGTAGTGCTTGGGGTAACGGCCCTTGAGGTCCTTTTTCACCTCGGCGTAGGTGCTGCGCCAGAAGTTCGCCAGATCCTGGGTGACCTGTACCGGACGTCGTGCCGGAGACAACAGGTGCAACTTGACCACCTGGCGGCCACCGGCAATGCGCGGTGTTTGCGCCAGGCCGAACAGCTCCTGCAGGCGTACCGCCAGGATGGGTGGATGCTCGCTGTAGTCCAGGCGAATCGACGACCCGGAAGGCACCGTCAGGTGATGGGGGGCCAGCTCATCCAGGCGCTGAGGCAGTGGCCAGGGCAGCAGGTTGTGGATAATTCCGGCCAGTTCCAGGTTGGCGAAGTGGCTGAGCCGCGAGACCTTGCCCAGGTAGGGCTGCAACCACTGCTCCAGCCCCTTGAGCAAGGCCCCGTCACTGACATCCGGCCATTGGCTGGCGCCCGTGGCCTCCAGGTCCAACTGGCGCAACAACGCTACCCGGGCCTGCCACTGGCGTAGCTCCGGGGTCCAGGGCAGCAGCTCCAAGCCTTTGCGCCGGACCAGATTGACCAGGGCCTGAGTGCGGGCGGACTCATCCAGCCCGCTTAGCGGTTCGCGGCTGAGCACCAGTTCGCCGACCTTGCGCTGGCGTTCGGCCCGCAACACGCCTTCGCGCTCGTCCCAATCCAGCTGATCGACTTGCCGCACCTGCTCCGCCAGTACCGAATCGAACAACACCGGATCGAAATCCGCCGCCAGGTAGATGCGCTCCTCGCGCTGCCCCTGGCGGCTGCCCAGGTCAGCGATCACCAGCCAGGGTTGCTTCATCAGGCTGTCAGTTTCGCTGAACAGCGCCGCGCGGCCGTTGGCCAGGCGGTATTCGGCACCGCCGGGGCGCCGCTGCTGGGCCACCCGATCGGGATAGGCCAGGGCCAACAGGGCGCCGAGCCAGCGCGGGTGCTCCGGGTCGGCCACCGCAGCCTCGGGCTGCCCGCGCAGATAGCCCCGGTACTGGCGCGCCAGTTGTCGGGCACGCTGCACCCCGCCCTGGGCTCCGCGAGCGGCACGCTCTTCCCCGCCAAGCAGCACCAGGCGGCTGTGCAGGTCGGCGCCGGCGCCGCGCAGGATATCCCGTTCCCCCAGCAGCGCCGCGACATCGCAAGCCATCGGCGCCAACCCCAGGGACTGGCCGCGCAGCAGCAGATGGGCAATGCGCGGGTGAGCCGGCAACTCGGCCATGGCCTGGCCGTGGCGGGTCAGGCTGCCATCGTCATTCAACGCCCCCAGGCGCACCAGCAAGTCCTGGGCCTGGGCATAAGCGGCACTGGGGGGAGCGTCCAGCCATACCAGTTGATTTGGCGTCACGCCCCAGCGCGCCAGTTGCAGGGCCAATCCGGCCAGGTCCGCCTGGAGGATTTCCGCACTGGCATAGGCGGCCAGTTGCTCCTGTTGATCGGCCGACCACAAGCGGTAGCACACGCCGGGCTCCAGACGCCCGGCACGCCCGGCGCGCTGGGTGGCGCTGGCCCGGGAGATACGCTGGGTATCGAGGCGGGTCATGCCGCTGCCGGGATCGAAACGCGGTACCCGCGCCAGCCCGGCATCCACCACCACCCGCACGCCATTGATGGTCAGGCTAGTTTCGGCAATGTTGGTGGCCAGCACCACTTTGCGCTTGCCCGACGGCGCCGGGTCGATGGCTGCGCGCTGGGCTGCCAGGTCCAGCTCGCCATGCAACGGGCAGAGCAGGATCTCGCTGCGCTCGCCCAAGGCTTCGGCCAACTGCTGGTGCACCCGGCGGATCTCCGCCTGGCCGGGGAGGAACACCAGCAGGCTGCCGCTTTCATCGTTGAGGGCCTCGAGCACCGTCTGCACCACCCTTGGCTCGATGAATTCACCGGGCTGGAAGGGTCGGCCCCAGCGCTGGGCCACCGGGAACATGCGCCCTTCACTGCGCAGGATCGGCGCATCGCCGAGCAGCGTCGACAGGCGCTCGCCTTCCAGCGTCGCCGACATCAGCAGGATCTTCAGTGGTTGCTCGTCACGAAACAGCTCGCGGCCATTGAGGCTCAGGGCCAGGGCCAGATCGGCGTCCAGGCTGCGTTCGTGGAATTCATCGAAGATCAGCAGGCCGACGCCTTCCAGGGCCGGGTCATCCTGCAGGCGCCGGGTGAGGATGCCTTCGGTGACCACCTCGATGCGGGTACGCGGGCCGACCTTGCTGTCCAGGCGGATGCGATAACCCACGGTCTCGCCGACTTTCTCTCCCAGCTCGCTGGCCAGGCGCTCGGCGGCGGCCCGGGCGGCCAGGCGCCGGGGCTCGAGCATGAGGATGGTCTGTCCGGCCAGCCAGTCCTGGTCCAGGAGCGCCAGGGGCACGCGGGTCGTCTTGCCGGCACCGGGCGGGGCTTCGAGCACCGCTTCATGGCGTGTCGCCAGGGCGGTACGCAGTGCAGGCAAAACTTCATCAATTGGCAAAGAATTCATGCTGGCTCCAAAACAGAGGCGCGAGTATAACGGCGAACTGCCTGGGGTTAATCATGGTCTGAGTGCTGATCGACAAGACTCAACACCCCGCTTCATCCCTCGTTGCTTTCGTGCTTGCTAGGAGATTTCCATGCGTATTTCCCACCGTGTCATCGGCGGCGTTCTGGTGGCCACCCTGCTGACCCAACTCACCGCCTGCGGCTCGATCTTCTTCCCCGACCGGCGCGGCCAGATCGACGGCAAGATCGATCCCCTGGTGGCTGTGCTGGATGCGGTTGGCCTGCTGTTCTACGTGATCCCGGGGCTGATCGCCTTCGGCGTCGACTTCGCCACCGGGGCCATCTACCTGGAGCCGGGCAAGACCGCGCAGATCGCGCCGGAAAAACTGCAACAGGCCATCGGCGCCGACGGTAAAGTCGACAACCGCAAGCTGCAGGCCATCCTGGAAAGCGAACTGGGGGGCAGTTTCCCCCTGGATGACCCACGCCTGATCCAGCACAAGGGCAGCGTGCAGCAACTGGCGCTGTACGGCCTGCAACCTGCTGCCTGATCACTTTTACCCAGGAACCCGCCATCAATGACCGCCAACTCGGAACACGCCCGCCTCCTGCGCCTGGCCACCCGCGCCTCGGTCACCGTGGCGGGCATACTGATCGTGACCAAGGCTGTCGCCTGGTGGCTCAGCGGCTCGGTGAGCATGCTCGCCGGGCTCACCGACTCGGTGCTGGACGGTTTCACCTCGCTGCTCAACCTGCTGGCAGTGCATTACGCCCTGCGCCCGGCAGACGACGACCACCGCTATGGCCACGGCAAGGCCGAGTCCCTGGCGGGCATGGCCCAGGCATTGTTCATCGCCGGCAGCGCGGTTCTGATTGCCTTCCAGGCGGCGCAACGCCTGCAACATCCGGAACCGGTAGGCGCGCCCTGGCTGAGCATCGGGGTGATCGTCCTGTCGCTGGCGCTGACCATCGCCCTGCTGCTCCTGCAGCACCGGGTGATCCGGGCGACCGGATCCAATGCAGTGCGCGCCGACTCCCTGCACTACCGCTCCGACCTGATGCTCAACGGCAGCATCCTGCTGGCCCTGGTGCTGGCGGCGTTCGGCCTGCATCAGGTGGACGCCTGGTTCGGCCTGGGGATTGCCGTCTACATTCTCTGGAGCGCGATCCAGATCGCCCGGGAGAGCTTCTCGGTGCTGATGGACCAGGAGCTGCCACCGGACGTCAGCCAGCACATGCTGGAGCTGGCGTGCAGTGTGCCGGGAGTACTGGGGGCCCATGACCTGCGCACACGGATTTCCGGCAGCCACTGGTTTGTCCAACTGCACCTGGAATTACCCGGGGAACTGACCCTTTCGGTGGCCCATGGCATCAGCGACCAGGCCGCCGATGCCATCCAGAAGGCCTATCCACGGGCCGAAGTGCTGGTGCACGCCGACCCGCAGGAAGTGGTGAAGGCAGCCAGGGCTCAGTAGGTCACCTGATAGCCCCGTGAGCTCAAGCAGTTGCCCTGGGCCTGGCGGTAGGCCTGGACCACTTGCGGGGCCGGCTGATAGGTCACGCTCGCAGGATCGAAGCCGCTCTGCTGCACCGCCCAGCGATAGCAGTCGTAACGGTCCTGGTCGATCTGCTGCGGCGACTGGCCGTTGACCGGGTAGGCCAGCACGTCATAGCCATTGCCGCTCTGCTGCGGGTCCGCAACCGGCACGCCGGCAGGTGGCTCGACCACCACGTACTGCTGGGTGTTGGCTTCGTAGGTGTAGTAGGCCCCTGCCGCCAGAAAGAACAGCGCGCTGCCGATCCAGACTTCCCGCGCATAGTCGGGCAGGTACGTCACGCGAATGCCATAGGGCGGGCGCACCACCACATAGCGCGGGCCTTGCGGGCGGTACCAGTAACCACCAGAGAAAAAGTAATCCTGGCCGCGATAGGCGACCCGGTCATTGCGCCCGGGGAAGCGGTCGATCACATACCCGGGGCGGTACTGCGGCCCGGGGCCCCAGCCATTGCCATGGCCATCAGGGCGGCCCGGCCAGCGGTAGTCGTTGGGATGGCCGCCACCTGGCCGAGAGCCCGGGCCGCCAGCCTGCCAATGCTGGTTGTAGTCGTTGCGCCGGGGAATGTCCTGATAGTAGCCACGCTGTGGCTCCTGGGTCTGGCGCACGGTGTCGGGGCGGCCCTGGATCGGCAGGTTGTTTGGCTGCTGCACCTGGGGTTGTGGCACAGGGGCCGGGCGAACCTGCTGATTGGGATCGTGCTGAGGCCGGTTCTGCCACTGCCCTCCCGGGTTCTGGCCGTTGTGCTCAAACTGACGGCTGTTATCGCCGCGAATGATTTCATTCTGCGGCCGCTGTGGCTGCGCACTGGGTGGTGGACGGTTGGGAACATTGGCGGGCCGCGGCGGGGCATTTTCCGGGCGGCCCTGGCCTTGATGCTCTCGCTGCTCGCCCCCGGGAGCGCCATGCTGCGCAGGCGGCCGATTCTCGTCTCGCTCATCGGCGAGCAACTGAGCGTTGACGCTCAGGCACAACACACCAACACCTGCCATACGCCAGATGCGCGACTTCATGCTATTCCTCACTGCGGATAGGGGGGGCCTGTACATAAGACTGAAAAAGCCATGGGCGGTTCTGCATCAGGTTATCAGTCACGAGACTTATTTCGCAGGCAATAAAAAAGGGCGGCCCGTCGGCCGCCCTTTGAGATTTTGTCCGTGCTCGGCGCTTTTGACGCCGGCTCACCTCACTCCGTCTTCTGGACAGTGTGTAGCCCGGGGGCCGGCTCAACCCTGTGGGATTGGCGGCCGCGGCAGGCCTGATTCGGCGGGCCGCAGTGGACTCTATGTCCGGGCAGTGATTCTGGTGATAAGAATAGGCGCGCAGCGAAGACAGAGGATTGCGAAGATTGCTTGTAAAAACACCACTTGCGCAATTTTTAACTCAAGATAGATAATTCAACGCAATAGTTACGACAAAGGCCCGATTGATGAGCAAACTCGACCGCTACGACCTGAGCATTTTGGCGGAGTTGCAACGCGACGCCCGTATCTCCAACCAGGAACTGGCCGAGCGCATCGGCCTGTCACCCTCGCCCTGCTCGCGCCGGGTCAAGCAGCTGGAGGACGATGGCTACATTTCCCGCCAGGTCGCCCTGCTGGACCGCAAGATGCTCGGTCTGAGCCTGACCGCCTATGTCCTGATCGGCATGGACCGGCACACGCCGGAACGCTTCGAGAATTTCGAAGCCGCGATCCGCAGCCTGCCCCAGGTGCTGGAGTGCAGCCTGGTGACCGGGGTCGATGCCGACTACCAGCTCAAGGTGGTGGTACCGGACATGGACCATTACCAGAAGCTGCTGCTCGGCCATCTGACCCGTATCGAGGGCGTGACCAGCGTGCGTTCGAGCTTCGTGCTCAATCAGGTGCTCAACAGCACCGAACTGCCGCTGACCCACCTGCGCAACTGAATCCCGGCCCCCGCTGTGGCGACATAACGCATGCAGATCAATGCTTGGGCCGCGGGCGTTGGCGTATACTCGCCCGGCATTTTTTGCCCTGCCTGCACTGGAGATGAGTGATGGACCCAGCAGTATTCGAAGAGTGGATGATGACCGGCCTGGTCAGCATTCTGATCATTTTCATGGGTTTCATCGTCTGGGACCTGGCCAAGAAGTCCAAGGCCGGGCGCTTCGGCTCGTTCATCCTGTTCTTCGTGCTGGGCCTGGGCGTTGCAGCATTCATCATCAAGAGCGTGGTGATCGGCCTGATCGAGTCCGGCGCCTTATAAGCGCGCAGCCACCTCTTTCCACTGGCCCTGCTCCAGGCCGTCCAGGGTCCAGTCGCCGATCCTGACCCGCACCAGGCGCAAGGTCGGTAGCCCCACCGCAGCGGTCATGCGCCTTACCTGGCGGTTGCGCCCCTCGCGTATCACCAGCTCCAGCCAACTGGTGGGCACGCTCTTGCGAAAGCGCACCGGCGGGTTGCGCGGCCATAGCGTCGGTTCTTCGAGCTGGCGCGCCTCGGCCGGCAGGGTCATGCCGTCATTCAACTGCACACCTTCGCGCAAGCGCTGCAGCTGTTCGGCACTGGGCTCGCCCTCGACCTGCACCCAATAGGTCTTGGCCAGCTTGTGCTTGGGATCGGCGATGCGCGCCTGCAACTGCCCGTCATTGGTCAACAGCAGCAACCCTTCACTGTCGCGATCCAGGCGCCCGGCCGGGTAGACCCCGGGAACTGCAATGAAGTCCTTGAGCGTGGCCCGCCCCTCGCCATCGCTGAACTGGGTCAGCACATCGAAAGGCTTGTTGAACAGGATCAGCTTCGGCTCGACCGGCGCGGCCTTGGCCACACGCTTGGCGGGAGAGGAGGAAAACGGTTTGGCGCCAGGACGGCGGGAAGCGGGACGGGGCGGACGGGACATGGGAGCAGGAACATTCAGCGATCAGGACCGACAATGCTAGTGGCCTGACCGCCAAATGACCATGGCTTAAACGCTTAGCGGAAAGGCGGCTCGTCGAAGCTGCGCAGTTTGCGCGAGTGCAGGGAGTTGAGCTCGCTGCGCATCAGGTCCACCGCTTCGATGCCGATCTTCAGATGCTGGCTGACCGCACGCTCATAAAAGGCGTTGGCCGCGCCCGGCAACTTGATTTCACTGTGCAATGGCTTGTCCGAGACACACAGCAAGGTGCCGTACGGCACTCGCAGGCGATACCCCTGGGCGGCGATGGTGCCGCTTTCCATGTCCACCGCCACGGCCCGGGACAGGTTGATCAGCGGGCGTTCCTCGGCCCAACGCAACTCCCAGTTGCGGTCGTCGTAAGTCAGCACGGTGCCGGTGCGCAGGCGTTTCTTCAGTTGTTCGCCCTTTTCCCCGGTGACATTGGCCGCCGCCTGCTGCAACGCCAACTGGACTTCGGCCAGGGCCGGAATCGGAATGTTCGGCGGCACCACGCGGTCGAGAATGCCGTCGCGCCGCATATAAGCGTGGGCCAGCACGTAGTCGCCAATGGTCTGGGACTGCCGCAGGCCGCCGCAGTGGCCGATCATCAGCCAGCAATGCGGACGCAGCACCGCCAGGTGGTCGGTGATGTTCTTGGCGTTGGACGGGCCGACACCGATATTCACCAGGGTCACACCGTGGCCATCGCTGGCCTGCAAGTGGTAGGCCGGCATCTGGTAGCGGTGCCAGACCACACCGGCGGCGATGGCCGAGGCCTCGCCGTGATCCATGCTTTTTTCGATGATCACGTTGCCCGGCAGGACCATGCGCACAAAGCGCGGATCGCTGCGCAACTGCTCCAGGCCATGAACGATGAACTGGTCCACATAGCGGTGATAGTTGGTCAGCAGGATCCACGGCTGCACATGACGCCAGTCGCTACCGGTGTAGTGCACCAGGCGCCGCAGGGAGAAATCCACTCGCGCGGCATCGAACAGCGCCAGGGGCAGCGGATGGGTATTTTCCCAATCGTAGAGGCCATCGGCGATGCCGTCGGTGGCGGCCGACAGGTCGGTACTCGGGAACACCCGCGCCAGCGCCGCAGCGGTCACGCCGGAACCTGCCAGCTCGTCGCCCTGCTCCACGACATAGGGATAAGGAATGTTCTGCTCACTGACGCCCACTTCCACCGTCACGGTGAAGTCGTGCATCAACGGCACCAATTGTTCGAGCAGGTAATTACGGAAGGCTGCAGGATGGGTCACGGTGACACTGTAGGTGCCCGGCAACTGGACCTTGGCATAGGCCCTTGTGGTCTGTGGGACTTCGCCGTGGCAGTGGTAGGTCAGGCGCAACTCAGGGTAGCGAAACAGTGCTCGTTGCTCGGCATCCGGCTCGACCCGGTCCTTGAGATAACGCTTGAGCGCCTGGCTCAGCGCCGTGGTGGCCCGCTCATGCAGGGCGGCAAGCCGGTCCACGGCTTGCTCGGCGGTTTGAACGACAATAAAAGCTTCGGTCACGATAAGCATCCTGTGTTCTGAACTTGCAGGCGTTCATCTTGCCTGCAAGACCGTCCCACGGGAACAGCGTAATCACCGCAGGCGCCGGGAAGCCGGCGCCAGGGAGGGTCAGAAGCCCTGAGGGGAGGAGCGGGCGACAATGGCTGCCACGTCCAGGCCACGCGGCAAGGTGCCGTAGACCCGCCCGCCCTGGCCGCCCAGGCGGCTGGCGATAAAGGCGTCGCTGACCACCTGGTTGCCGGCTTCCAGCAAGAGCTTGGCCTGCAGGCCCAGGGCAATGTCCTCGGTGAGTTGACGAGCACGGTATTGAATGTCGCCGGTGTCCTTGAAGCTCTCCTTCAGCCCGTTGATATGGGCGGCCAGGCGCTTGTCGCCATGGCCATCGCCCAATTCGGCGAACAAGGCGTCCAGCACGCCCGGCTCCTTCGACAAGGCTCGCAGCACATCCAGGCATTGCACGTTGCCGGAGCCTTCCCAGGTGGAGTTCACCGGCGCCTCGCGGTACAGCCGTGGCAGGATGCTGTCCTCGACATAACCGGCACCGCCCATGCACTCCGCCGCCTCGTTGATCATCGCCGGGGCCCGCTTGCAGATCCAGTACTTGCCCACCGCCGTCACCAGCCGGGAAAACTTCGCCTCCTGGGCATCGTCCAGATGATCCAGGGCCCGCCCCATGCGCATGCTCAGGGCCAGGGCCGCTTCGCTTTCCAGGGCCAGGTCGGCCAGCACGTTCTGCATCAGGGGCTGCTCGCTGAGCACCCTCCCGCCCACGGTGCGATGGGCACAGTGATGGCTGGCCTGGGTCAGGGCCTGGCGCATCAGGGAGCTGGAGCCGACCATG
Organism: Pseudomonas sp. GW822-FHT06D10; assembly: GCF_058799535.1. NCBI lineage: Bacteria > Pseudomonadati > Pseudomonadota > Gammaproteobacteria > Pseudomonadales > Pseudomonadaceae > Pseudomonas > Pseudomonas sp. GW822-FHT06D10. The sequence goes on from NZ_JBXALN010000007.1 coordinate 182,476, forward strand.
CAATCGAAACGGGTCATGGCCACCATCTCGATAATGGTCGGCACGCCGCGGCCTTCCTCGCCAATCATCCAGGCCAGGGCGCCGCGGAACTCCACTTCGCTGGAAGCGTTGGAAAGGTTGCCGAGCTTGTTCTTCAGGCGCTGGATATAGAACTGGTTGCGCGTGTCATCGGGACGGTGCCGGGGCAGGAGGAAGCAGGTCAGGCCCTTGTCGGTCTGGGCCAGGGTCAGGAAGGCATCGCACATCGGCGCCGAACAGAACCATTTGTGGCCCACCAGCTCGTACGCCTGCCCGGGGCCGCCAGCCCCCACCGGGTAGGCCCGGGTGGTGTTGGCACGCACATCGGTGCCGCCCTGTTTCTCGGTCATCGCCATGCCGATGGTCAGCCCGGCCTTGTGTTGCATGCCGACATTGCGCGGGTCGTACCGGGTGGCAAGGATCTTGGGCAGCCACTGGTCGGCGATATCCGGTTGCAGCTTCAAGGCCGGTACACAGGCGAAGGTCATGGTCAGCGGGCATCCGCTGCCGGCCTCGGCCTGGCTGTGCAGATAGGTCATGGAGGCGCGGGCAACGTGGGCCCCCGCTTGCGGATCGGTCCAGGGCAGCGAAGTCAGGCCGGCTTCGATCGCCGCCTGCATCAATTGGTGATAGGCGGGATGAAACTCCACCAGATCGATCCGATGGCCAAAGCGGTCGTGGCTGGAAAATACCGGTTTGTTCTGATTGGCCAGGAACCCCGCCTCCATCAACGGACCACCGGCCAGGGCGCCATAGGCGTCGACCCGCGACTCGGCCCAACCGGCATCGAAACGGCGCATCCATTGCTGCAGCGGCAGGTCGATCCGATAGAGATTGGCGCCGTCCAAAGCTGGCGGCTGGTTGGTGACTTCGTGGGTTTCAGCGAACTGGTGGAGGTTCATCGCGGGGCTCCTTCAGGGTGTGCCAAGACCCCAGTTAAGCACCGCCCCCACCCCGAACAAAGTGGCATACCTGCCTAAATGTCGGCGCTTTCGCCCTGTTCCACAGAGAGCACATATCTCGACAATGCCGTTTGCAAGGCCTCGAACTTCACCGGTTTAGCCAGATAGTCGGAGCCAGCCCCCGCCGGGCAGCCCTCTTTGCCGGGCACGCAGGCCAGCAGGATGGGCAATTGGGAATATCCGGGCAGCGCCTGGGCCTGCAAGCGAAACGCCCCCAGTTGCGCCGTGGACATCTCGCCATCGATCAACACCGCACTGACCAGCTCACGCCCGAGCAATTGCAGGGCATCAGTAGGGCTACCGGCGGTGCGCACCTGGTAGCCCAGCTTGAGCAGCATGCCCCTGACCACCAACTGATTGACGTCGTTGTCGTCCACCAGCAGCACGGTGCAGTCCCGGGGCAAGCGTCGCGCCACTGCCGCCGGCGAGCGCGGGGCGGGTTCCTGGGCGTCGAACTCCACCAGCAGGCGGAAACAACTGCCTCGGCCTGGCGTGGATTCGTGGGTCAATTGCCCGCCCAGCAACTCCACCAACTGCCGACAGATCGCCAGGCCGATACCCAGCCCGCCATATTCACGGGTCATGGAACCATCGAGCTGGAAGAAACGCTGATACAGGGTCGCTTCATCCAGGTTGACGAAGCCAATACCGCTGTCGATCACCTCGAAACTCAGGCTGACCCGCTGCGCCGACACGGAACGCGTGAGCACCCGCAGCACCACGCTGCCCGAAGGGGTGAACTTGATGGCATTGTCCAGCAGGCACTCCAGACAATGGCTGAGTTTGCAGCGATCGCCCTGCAAGCGATCGGGCAGCCCGGCGCTCAAGTCGATCTGGAAAGCCAGCGACTTGGCGGCGGCACTGGCGCCGTATTGGGTCTGCAGTGTCGTCAGCAGGGAGCGCAGGCTGAACGGCTGACGCTGGGCACTGAGCTTGCCGGCCTGCAGCTCGGTCAGGGTCAGAATGCCGTTGACCATGCGCATCATGTCCCGCGCCGAGCCGGCCGCTGTCTGCTGGTATTGCTCCAGCTCCGGATCCAGCTCCAGGGTCTGCATCAGTTCCAGAGAGCCGATGACGCCGTTCATCGGGGTCCGCAGCTCATGGGTCAGGGTGGCCAGGAATTCGTCCTTGAGCCGGTTGCTGTGGGCCAGTTGCTGGTTCAGCACTTCAAGCTTCTGCCCGGCTTCGAGCAGTGTCTGGGCCTGTTGCTCACGCATGGCATTGATGCGATCGGCCAGTGCCAGGGACAGCAACGCCACTTCGATCGCCGAGCCGATCTGGCTGGCGTACATGGTCAGGAACACATTCGGCAGGTAACCCAGCACCATCAAGGTGTTGATCACCCCTCCAAACAAAAAGGCCGACCAGGCGATGATGAAATAGCGTGCCACGCGCAGGCCTCGACACCAGGCGACAATCCCGGCCACGTAGATCACCACGGTGAACACCAGGGCCAGGGTGGTGGCCAGGCGCAATGCCAGGGCATAACTGGTCATCAGTGAAAGCGCCATGACCAGCGCGCCAAAGGCCATCAAGGCCAGTAGCACACGGTCGACCCAGGGGCTGTGGCGGGAAGTCTGCAGGAAGCTGCGGGCGAACTGGCTGCCGAACAAACCTGCCGAACCGATGAAGAACGGTGTCGCGGCATTGGCCCACCAGGGGCTGTCGGGCCAGAAGTACTCCACTGCGGCGCCGTTGACCGACAGCTGATAGAGACCGAAGGAAGCGATATAGAAGATGTAGTAGAGGTAGCTGGTGTCCCGCACGCTGAGGTAGATGAACAGGTTGTACACCAGCATCCCCAGCAGCACGCCGTAAATCAGCCCGAGCACATACAACCGCACCGGCTGGGCTTCCAGGTAAGCACTGCTGGACCACAGGCTCACCGGCGCCTGGATCGAGCCTTCGCTGGCCAGCCGCAGGTAGACGGTCTTGTGCTCGTGGGGAGAAAAATTCAGGTTGAACAGGTAGTTGTTCTGGCGAATCTCTCGACTGTCGAAGGGCAAGGCATCCCCGGTACGACCCGCCAGGCGATAACCACCAGACTCGTCAGGGACGTACAGTTCAAGGTGGTCCAGAGGCGGATAGGCCAACTCCAGCAACCAGCTGCGTTGTGCGCTCGGGTTGGCGGGGCGGTAGTCGAGGTCGATCTTCAGCCAGAACGCCGAGCGCGAATAACCGGCGTTGAGGGTGTCTTTATCGTGGGGTTTGAATTGTTCAGCCAGAGGCCCCGAGCTGACATCGGCAATGGTCGCCTCACCCCCCGCGTCTTCGAGTACTTGCATCACTCGGCCCAAGGACAGGCGTTGAGTGAACTCGTCGAACTCGGCGGCGCCAGCCAGCATCGGCAAGCTCAACAGCAACATCAGCAAATAGTGCATAAAGCCCCAGCGTGGCTTGTCCGGTGGTGTCAGGAAGTCCCCCATTTCCCTTGAGCAGACGTAGAACCGGCATGACCTGTTATTGATTTGAATCCACTCTAGCATAGCCGCTGATGGCCATTGAACACCATTGTAAGTTTTAGTCTAAAGGCTCTAGAACGGGGCTTTCAGCGCAATCCAGCGGGCTAGAGCTGTTGCTTCGGTCAAGTGGGCTGGCCGGCGCCAGATCGCCCCGCTCTTATATGTCGAGCGCCGCGAAAAAAAACGTTTGGTGGTAAGCTCGCCGCCCATGAATATCTACAGCTCTCGCCCCGTTGTCCTCTGTCTCTCCGGCCACGACCCCAGTGGTGGCGCCGGCCTGCAGGCAGATATCGAAGCCCTGCTGGCTCAGGGTTGTCATGCAGCTCCGGCTGTCACCGCGTTGACCGTGCAGGACACGGTCAATGTCAGCGACTTCCGCGTCCTGGATCGCGAGTGGGTATTGGCCCAGGCCAATGCCGTGCTCAACGACTCCACGGTAGCGGCGGTCAAGCTGGGCATGCTCGGTTCCCTGGAGATGGTCGACACCGTGGTCGAGCTGCTCCAGGCCCACCCGCACCTGCCAGTGGTCTGCGATCCGGTGTTGCGCGCCGGCGGCGGTGGCCGGCTGGGCAAGGATGAGGTCGGCTACGCCATGCGCGAGCGCCTCCTGCCCCTGGCAACCATTGCCACCCCCAACCTTCCCGAAGCCCGAATTCTCGCGGAACTGCCTGAAGGCAGCGCCGACCAATGCGCCGAAAAACTCCTGCCCTTCGTCAAGCATTTGCTGATCACCGGCGGCCACGGCGATGAACACGAAGTCCACAATCGCCTGTACAGCCGTGACGGCCTGCGCGAAACCTATACCTGCCAGCGCTTGCCGGGCAGCTACCACGGCTCCGGCTGCACCCTGGCCAGCGCACTGGCCGGCCGCCTGGCCCAAGGTGAACACCTGGCCAGTGCGGTGAAGTCCGCCCTGGATTACACCTGGCGCACCCTGCGCGATGCCGAACAGCTTGGCCGTGGCCAGTTCGTTCCGCGCCGTTTGCCGCTGGATTTCTGCTCGTAATGTCATGAGGCCTGCTCAATGAAACTACGTGGTCTGTACGCCATCACCGACAGCCAACTGTTGGCCGGCAAGTTTCTGAAGTACGTGGAGGCGGCGCTGGAAGGCGGTGTCACGCTGTTGCAGTACCGCGACAAAAGCGACGACCAGGCCCGCCGACTGCGGGAAGCCGAAACCCTGCTGGCCTTGTGCGAGCGCTACAAGACCCGTTTGATCATCAACGATGATGCCGAGCTGGCGGCGCGTATCGGTGCCGGCGTGCACCTGGGCCAGACTGACGGCCCATTGACCCCGGCCCGGGCCTTGCTGGGCCGCCAGGCGATCATCGGTGCCACCTGCCACAGCCAGTTGCCACTGGCCGAGCAAGCCGCCAAGGAAGGCGCCAGCTATGTCGCCTTCGGCCGTTTCTTCAATTCCACCACCAAGCCCGGCGCGCCTGCGGCCAGCCTGGAGCTGCTGGACCAGGCCCGGGCCAGCCTGCACCTGCCGATCTGCGTGATCGGCGGCATCACCCTGGACAACGCCGCGCCACTGGTGAACCACGGCGCCGACCTGCTGGCGGTGGTCCACGGCCTGTTCGGCGCCGAGAGCGCCGAGGAAGTGACCCGCCGCGCCCGCGCCTTCAACGCCCTATTCAACAGCTGATTTTTGAGAGCCCGATCATGTCTCGTTCCGAAACCCTGTTTGCCAACGCCCAGAAACACATCCCGGGTGGCGTCAATTCGCCTGTCCGCGCCTTCAAGAGCGTGGGCGGCACCCCGCTGTTCTTCAAACACGCAGAAGGTGCCTACGTCACCGACGAAGACGACAAGCGCTATGTCGACTACGTTGGCTCCTGGGGCCCGATGATTCTTGGCCACAGCCACCCTGATGTCCTGGACGCCGTGCGCAAGCAACTGGAACACGGCCTGTCCTACGGCGCACCGACCGCCATGGAAACCGAAATGGCCGACCTGGTGTGCTCCATCGTGCCGTCGATGGAAATGGTGCGCATGGTCAGTTCGGGCACCGAAGCCACCATGAGTGCCATTCGCCTGGCCCGTGGCTTCACCGGCCGGGACAGCATCATCAAGTTCGAAGGCTGCTACCACGGCCACTCCGACAGCCTGCTGGTGAAGGCTGGCTCCGGCGCCCTGACCCAAGGCGTGCCGAGCTCCGCCGGTGTGCCCGCGGCTTTCGCCAAGCACACCCTGACCCTGCCCTTCAACGACATTGCGGCGGTGGAAAAAATGCTCGCCGAAGTAGGCCAGGAAGTGGCCTGCATCATCGTTGAACCAGTGGCCGGCAACATGAACTGCGTACCCCCGGCACCGGGTTTCCTCGAAGGCCTGCGTCGCCTCTGCGATCAGCACGGCGTAGTGCTGATCTTCGACGAAGTGATGACCGGTTTCCGTGTTGCCCTCGGTGGCGCTCAGGCCCATTACGGCGTGACACCCGACCTGTCGACCTTCGGCAAGATCATCGGCGGCGGCATGCCGGTAGGCTGCTTCGGCGGCAAGCGCAAGATCATGGAGCACATCGCGCCCCTGGGCCCGGTCTACCAGGCCGGCACCCTGTCCGGCAACCCGCTGGCCATGGCCGCTGGCCTGACCACTCTGCGCCTGATCAGCCGCCCGGGCTTCCACGCCGAACTGAGCGACTACACCAGCCGTCTGCTCGAAGGCCTGCAACAACGCGCCGATGCAGCAGGCATTCCGTTCGTCACCACCCAGGCTGGCGGCATGTTCGGCCTGTACTTCAGCGGTGCCGATGACATCGTCACCTTCGACGATGTGATGGCCAGCGACGCCAACCTGTTCAAGCGCTTCTTCCACCTGATGCTGGAAGGCGGCGTGTACCTGGCGCCGAGTGCCTTCGAAGCGGGCTTCACCTCCATCGCCCACGGCGAGGCCGAGTTGCAACTGACGCTGGATGCGGCAGAGCGGGCATTCGCCGCCCTGAAGTAAGCGCTGAACGGCGGGCGTGTGAAAAATCACGCCCGTTGTAGTCTTTACTTGAATTTTCTCCAGTGAAACCTGGAAATGCTGATGAATCCTTGGGATATAGCGCCCACGCAGCAGAAAAACGAGTAAAGACTTTGTAAGGTGGGCCCTGCTTATTTCATAATGCGCGCTTATTGGGCCCCACGCTGGGCCCCGCGCCCCTCAGAGGTAAGTCGATTCCCATGAACCGCACCGGCCGCGCCCTGACACTGGGCTGCCTGTTGCTCCTTCAGCCCCTGCTCGCGCATGCACAAGCAGGTGGCAACTCGTTGTTGATCCCGGCGCTGGGTCGCTGCACCCTCGATCCCCAGGCTCAGGACCAGGCCGAGGCCCTCACCGCCTGCCAGAAGGCCGCCGACGAGGGGGATGCCGAGGCGCAATACGAGTTGGGTGAGTTCTACTACGAGGGCAAAGGTGCGCCGCAAGATTTCAATCAAGCCCTGAGCTACTTCGAAAAGGCCTCCTTGCAAGGCCATGCCCAGGCGCAATTCAAGCTGGGCACCATGTTCTTCCACGGCGAAGGCGTGCCGGCCAATAACGTCCAGGCTTACATCGTGCTGAAGATGGCTGCGGTCAATGGCGCCGAAGACGCCCTGGACACCGCCGACGAAGTCGCCGAGCACATGCAGCGCGACGAACTGGAAGTTGCGACCCAGGTACTGGGACAGATTTTCCGCAAATACCTGATGGAACTGCAGAGCGCCGATGGGCGTTCACCTTTCTCGCCCCTGCCGTAGGCATTTGCGCCTCAGTCGCCGGTGAGCCGGCTTCCACACAGACAACCGCCCTCCCGGTAAGACGGAATCGGCCAGGCTTACTTTTCCGGCATCGGCATCGGGAACGGCATGACGTTGCTCACCCCGCGGGCCTCGCTGATCTTCGGCGTACCCAGGCGCTCGACTTCATCGATGCGCACGATCGAATGCATCGGCACAAAGCTGCGCACTACACCTTCGAACTGGGCCTTGAGCTTCTCCTCGCTCGGGTCAACGACCACTTGCGTGCGCTCGCCAAAGACGAACTCTTCCACTTCCAGGAAACCCCACAGATCACTCTGATAGATCTGCTTGGCGTACATTTCGAACACCTGGCCCTGGTTAAGGAAAATCACCTTGTAGATTGGAGCTTCACGTTTGGTCATGGCGGGCGGGTAACACATCAGGGGACAAAAATAGGGCGCGAACTATAGCATAGCTACCCGATGCACAACCCTAGGAACCTGTGGGCATGGCCCCTATAATGCGCGGTTCTTTGAATCACGTGATGATCCCGTCCATGGCCAAGAAGCTTTACATCGAAACCCACGGTTGCCAGATGAACGAGTACGACAGCTCGCGCATGGTGGACCTGCTGGGCGAACATCAGGCCCTGGAAGTCACCGCACGCGCCGAAGATGCGGACGTCATCCTGCTCAACACCTGCTCCATTCGCGAACGCGCCCAGGACCGGGTGTACTCCCAGCTCGGGCGCTGGCGTGAGCTCAAACTGGCCAATCCGGACATGGTGATCGCCGTAGGCGGCTGCGTGGCCAGCCAGGAGGGCGCGGCCATCCGCGACCGCGCCCCCTATGTGGACGTGGTCTTCGGCCCGCAGACCCTGCACCGCCTGCCGGAAATGATCGACGTCGCGCGCATCACCAAATTGCCGCAGGTCGACGTCTCGTTCCCGGAAATCGAAAAGTTCGACCACCTGCCCGAGCCCCGGATCGATGGCCCCAGCGCCTATGTCTCGGTGATGGAAGGCTGCAGCAAGTACTGTACCTTCTGCGTCGTGCCCTACACCCGCGGCGAAGAAGTCAGCCGGCCCTTCGACGATGTGATTGCCGAGATCATCCACCTGGCGGAAAACGGCGTCCGCGAGGTGACCCTGCTGGGCCAGAACGTCAACGGCTATCGCGGCCAAACCCACGACGGGCGCATGGCCGACCTGGCCGAATTGATTCGTGTGGTTGCCGCGATCGATGGCATCGAGCGAATCCGCTACACCACCTCACATCCGCTGGAGTTCTCCGACAGCCTGATCCAGGCTCATGCCGAAGTACCAGAATTGGTGAAGCACCTGCACCTGCCGGTGCAATCCGGTTCGGACCGGATCCTCGCGGCCATGAAGCGCAATCACACCGCCCTGGAGTACAAGTCCAAGCTGCGCAAGCTCAGGGCGGCTGTTCCGGGAATCTGTATCAGTTCGGACTTTATCGTCGGCTTCCCAGGCGAGACGGAGAAGGATTTCCAGCAGACCATGAAACTGATCGAAGACGTCGGTTTCGACTTCTCCTACTCCTTCGTCTACAGCCAACGGCCGGGAACACCGGCCGCCGACCTGGCCGACGAAACACCGGAGGCGGTGAAAAAGGAACGGCTCAACGCCTTGCAGCACCGCCTCAACCAGCAAGGTTTTGAAATCAGCCGACAAATGGTCGGCTCTACCCAGCGCATCCTGGTGACCGACTACTCGAAGAAAGACCCGGGCGAACTGCAGGGACGGACCGAGAACAACCGCATCGTCAACTTCCGCTGTGACAATCCCACGCTGATCGGCCAGTTCGCCGACGTGTACATCGACTCGGCGCAGCCTCACTCGCTGCGCGGCTCCCTGCTGCAATAACCTGGCAGGGAAAAGCCCCAGCAGCCCTTGCTCCGCATAAGAGCTTTCGCACCCAGGCTGCTGGCGTTATCCTTGAATTCATCTTAATTGCCGTTGGGCGGCTAAAAACGACCTTGAACGCACCCATAGAACCTCATCGTTTCATCCTCGAGCCCTTCGAGGCTCGCCGCTTCGCCAATCTGTGCGGGCAATTCGACGAGCATCTGCGCTTGATCGAACAGCGCCTGACGATCGAGATCCGCAACCGCGGCAATCAGTTCGAACTGATCGGCGAACCCAAGCAAACCACCTCCGCGGAAAACCTTCTGCGCCGTCTCTACCGGGAAACCAAGGGCACCGAGCTGTCGCCGGACCTGGTCCACCTGTTCTTGCAGGAGTCTGCCGTGCAAGAGCTGGACAACCCTTCGGTAGCCGATGCCGCCGTGGCCCTGCGCACCAAGAAAGGCATGATTCGCCCCCGCGGCCTGAATCAGCAGCGCTACGTCAAAGAGATCCTCGGCAACGACATCAACTTCGGCATTGGCCCGGCCGGTACCGGCAAGACCTACCTGGCCGTGGCCTGCGCCGTGGACGCCCTGGAACGCGAGCAGGTGCGACGCATCCTGCTGGTGCGCCCGGCGGTGGAAGCCGGCGAAAAGCTCGGTTTCCTGCCCGGCGACCTGGCCCAGAAGATCGACCCCTACCTGCGCCCGCTGTACGACGCCCTGTATGAAATGCTCGGCTTCGAACACGTGGCCAAGCTCATCGAACGCCAGGTCATCGAGATCGCGCCCCTGGCCTACATGCGCGGCCGCACCTTGAACAACAGCTTCATCATCCTCGATGAGAGCCAGAACACCACCGTGGAACAGATGAAGATGTTCCTGACACGGATCGGTTTCGGCTCCACTGCGGTGATCACCGGCGACATCACCCAGGTCGACCTGCCCAAGGGCACCAAGTCCGGCCTGGCCCATGTGATCAACGTACTCAAGGATGTGCCTGGTATCAGCTTCACTCACTTCATGCCCAAGGACGTGGTGCGCCATCCGCTGGTGCAACGCATCGTCGAAGCCTATGAGCGCTTCGAACTGCACGCTGCCGACGAGGCCGCCAAGGCTGCCGCAGACCGAGGCAACCGCCACGATGCTTGAGCTTGACCTGCAGCGCGCCAGCCAACAGCCGGCCCCCAGCGATGAACAGTTCCGCCAGTGGTGCGAGCTGGCCCTGCGCCAGCGCACCGCCGATTCGGAACTGACCATCCGCCTGGTGGACGAAGCAGAAGGGCGTGAGCTGAACCACACCTGGCGTCATAAGGATTACGCCACCAATGTGCTGTCATTTCCTGCCGATGTACCGGATGAGCTGCTGGATATCCCATTGCTGGGGGACCTGGTGATCTGCATTGCGGTGGTCGAGCGCGAAGCGGCTGAACAAGGCAAGGAACTTCAGGCCCACTGGGCCCATCTGGTGATTCACGGCTGCTTGCATCTGTTGGGCTACGACCATATAGATGACGACGAAGCCGAAGAAATGGAAGCGCTGGAACGAACGTTGCTTGCAGAACTGGGCCATCCGGACCCTTATGCAGACGACGAAAGCTGATCAACAACCCCCTGTAACAACCAAGGATTCAGAGCAATCGCTATGAGCGAAGATCGATCGAGCAACGGGCAAAAGTCATGGCTGGGCAAACTGACCCAGGCTTTTGCCCATGAGCCGAAAAACCGCCAGGAGCTGCTGGAGCTGCTGCGCGAAGCCCATCAGAACAAGTTGCTGGACAGCGAAGCGCTGGCCATCGTCGAAGGCGCCATCCAGGTCGCTGACCTGCAAGTCCGGGACATCATGGTTCCGCGCTCGCAAATGATCAGCATCAAGGCGACCCAGACCCCTCGGGAGTTCCTGCCCGCAGTCATCGATTCGGCGCACTCGCGCTACCCGGTGATCGGCGAAAGCCATGACGACGTGATGGGCGTCCTGCTGGCCAAGGACCTGCTGCCGCTGATCCTCAAGGAGAACGGTGACAGCTTCAACATCAAGGACCTGCTGCGCCCGGCGACCTTCGTCCCAGAGTCCAAGCGCCTGAACGTGCTGCTGCGCGAGTTCCGCGCCAACCACAACCACATGGCCATCGTCATCGACGAATACGGCGGCGTGGCGGGCCTGGTGACCATCGAAGACGTGCTGGAACAGATCGTCGGCGACATCGAGGACGAACATGACGTCGAGGAAGACAGCTACATCAAGCCACTGCCCAGCGGCGACTTCCTGATCAAGGCGCTGACGCCCATCGAGAACTTCAACGAGTTTTTCGACAGCGACTTTTCCGACGACGAATTCGACACCGTAGGCGGCCTGGTCATGAGTGCGTTCGGCCACTTGCCAAAACGCAACGAAATCACTGAAATCGGCGCCTATCGCTTCCGCGTGCTCAACGCCGACAGCCGGCGGATTCATCTGCTGCGCCTGACCCCCATTTCCCGCTGAGGAAACGGGTCATCTGCCCTCCCCCGCACCGCGATATCGTCTTGAGGCCACTTGCCCGGCCTCAGGCGATACAGTGCGGGGACGCATCGGCCGAGCAGCGCTGCGTGACTCGACGCTCATCTGAAACAACCCAACCATTCTCCTCGTGCCTCGCCCGGTACGACACAGGAAAGAGCTGATGAAACGCCTCTTGCAGCGCTCAACCCGCCCCGGCTGGCCCGGCAACCTGCTGGCCGTGATCGCCGGCGCCATCACCACCCTGGCCCTGGCCCCCTACAACATCTGGCCTCTGGCGCTGCTGGCAGTCGGCCTGTTCTATGCCGGGCTGCGCGAGCTGACACCGCGCCAGGCCCTGGGCCGCGGCTGGTGCTTCGGCTTCGGCCTGTTCGGGGCCGGCACCAGTTGGATCTACGTCAGCATTCACACCTATGGCGGCGCCTCGGCTCTGCTTGCCGGCCTGCTGATGCTGGCCTTCATCGCCGCCATCGCCTGGTTTTTCGCACTGCCTGCCTGGCTCTGGGCCCGCTGGTTGCGACGCAATGAAGCGCCGCTGGCGGACGCCCTGGCATTTGCGGCCCTGTGGCTGGGCCAGGAAGCCTTTCGTGGCTGGTTCCTCACCGGCTTCCCCTGGCTGTATTCCGGCTACAGCCAGCTTGACGGCCCACTGGCCGGGCTCGCGCCGCTGGGTGGCATCTGGCTGATCTCCTTCTCCCTGGCCCTCACCGCAGCGCTGCTCTACAACCTGCCGCGACTGATCAAGGCCGGGCGCAAAGCCTTCATCGTTGCGGGCCTGCTCCTGTTGGCAACCCCCTGGGTCGTGGGCCTGGCCCTGAAAGGCCATGCCTGGACCAGCCCGGCCGGAGAGCCGCTATCGGTCGCCGCCATCCAGGGCAATATCGAACAGAGCATGAAGTGGGACCCGGCCGAGCTCAACGCCCAGCTGGCGCTGTATCGCGACATGAGTTTTCGCAGCAAGCGCGTAGACCTGCTGGTCTGGCCGGAAACCGCAGTACCGGTGCTCAAGGAGTCGGCCGAAGGCTACCTGACGATGATGGGCAACTTTGCCGCCGACCGTCATTCCGCGCTGATTACCGGCGTTCCGGTGCGCCAACTGGTACGCCATGAAAAACGCTACTTCAACGGCATCACCGTGACCGGCGAAGGGGACGGCACCTACCTCAAGCAGAAGCTGGTGCCTTTTGGCGAGTACGTGCCCCTGCAGGAAGTGCTGCGCGGCCTGATCGACTTCTTCAACCTGCCGATGTCGGACTTCGCCCGCGGCCCGGCCGACCAGCCGCTGCTGCAGGCCAAGGGCTATCAGATAGCGCCGTTCATCTGCTACGAAGTGGTCTACCCCGAATTCGCCGCCAGCCTTTCGGCCCGTAGCGACCTGCTGCTGACCATCAGCAATGACACCTGGTTCGGCACTTCCATCGGCCCCCTGCAACACTTGCAGATGGCACAGATGCGCGCCCTGGAAGCCGGGCGCTGGATGATTCGCGCGACCAACAACGGCGTCACCGGGCTGATCGATCCGTTCGGCAGGATCACGGTGCAGATTCCCCAGTTCGAACGCGGCATTCTGTACGGCGAGGTCGTGCCCATGCACAACCTGACGCCGTATCTGCAATGGCGCTCCTGGCCGCTGGTGGTGCTCTGCACCCTGCTATTTGGCTGGGCCTTGCTGGCCAGCCGTATTGCCAAGACCGTTTGAGGGCCCTCGCTGGCAATCCGGCTCCCGAGGGTGCCGGATTGCCATCAGCGATAGAACAACCGGTAGCCCAATTGGCCCACTGCCTCGTTGAGCAACTGGCCACTCTGCCAGATCGACTTGAACTCGGGCATCCAGCCTCCCAGCGGACGGGCGTTATCCACTCCCAGGAACCCCACGGGCGCAGGCACCACTTCAAACCCGGCGTGCTCGAAACTCCACACCGAGCGGGGCATGTGCCAGGCCTGGGTCACCACCACCACACGCTTGATCCCCAATGGCAGCAGGACCTCGGCGCTGAACTGCGCGTTCTCCCAGGTAGTGCGGCTGCGGCCTTCCTGCCAGCGCACCGTCACGCCAAAGTCATCGAGCAGGGATTGCGCCATCAACGCAGCCTCGGTGGGCGGCGTACCGTAATGCAGGCCGCCACTGGTCAGCACCGGCAGCCCGGAGGCCTTGGCCAGACGCGCGGCATAGCGTTCGCGCTCCAGGCCCACGCCGGTGGGCTGATCGGAGCCCCACGCCGGATCGCCCCGCTCCCGCCCCGAACCCAGCACCACTATCACATCCGCCTGCTCGGCCAGGCTCGCCCATTGGCTTTGCGGCAAAGGCGGCAGGCGCTCCAGACTGCGCGCCCCCCACTCCACCATGACCGGCAGGCTCATCAGCCAGAAACCGCCCAGCCCCAAGGCAAAACACCAACCTGCCAGCCGTGGCCGGGAACGGCGCAAGCCCCAGGCAAGCAGCAGCAACAGCAATAGAATGCCGGGCGGCAGCAGCAACTGTTTGATGAAATAGCGAAAAGGCATCGAGCATCTCCAACAAGATGCCCGAAGCCTAAAGGGGATACCTGCCCAGCAACAACCAATGCCTGGTATTTTTGCTCCCGAGGTCCTCGGCCGCGACCTCGCTCAACCCGATAAGGGGCCCTGGGACCTACTTGAACTGCTGAGATCGGACTTCCACCGATGCCTTGAGGGGCGCCTGATCCTTCAGCCAAATGATCTTGGCCGAACGAGGCACCTCCTGGTGTTGCAGACTGCCCATTGGATTGATCTGCATTTCACGTTGATGGCGGGCCAGATAAGCCCTGATCAATTCAAACTCCGCCCGGCTCAAACCCCGCAGCTCCAGCTCGATAGGCCGCTCATTGCGCAGTCGATCCGCCGTTTTTGCCGCATCCAGGGCCAGAGCCAGTCGATTGAGGAGCCTTTCATACACCTCCGGTTCTGTTGCTTTTCGCTGCGATTCAAGCATCCGTTCACCTCATCGAAGATAAGACTCACTCCCCTTTTTGAGCTTAGTCGGACAGCCGAAAGCGACGCGCCGCCGCGACCAACGGCCCGCCCGAGCAATCAGGGTTTCCCTCGGCAGAGTGCGGTCATGTATGCTACGGCGCTTCCTGTAACTCCACTTCCAGCTCCATCGGGCACTGAAAAACGCCGCATTTGGCGTCATCGCCACCCGAAGTTGCGTTGAAGAGGATTAGGCCACCCCTATTCAGTACAAAAGTAGCCATGCACGAACACTATCAGCCCCGTGAAATCGAAGCCGCCGCCCAGTCGTTCTGGGACGAGCAAAAGTCCTTTGAAGTCAGTGAACAGCCAGGCAAGGAAACTTACTACTGCCTATCGATGTTCCCTTACCCCAGCGGCAAGCTACACATGGGGCACGTGCGCAACTACACCATCGGCGACGTGATCTCCCGCTACCAGCGCATGCAAGGCAAGAACGTTCTGCAACCCATGGGTTGGGACGCCTTCGGCATGCCGGCGGAAAACGCCGCGATGAAAAACAACGTGGCTCCCGCCAAGTGGACCTACGAAAACATCGCCTACATGAAGACCCAGCTGCGCAGCCTGGGCCTGGCGGTGGACTGGTCCCGCGAGGTCACCACCTGCAAGCCGGACTACTACCGCTGGGAACAGTGGCTGTTCACCCGTCTGTTCGAAAAAGGCGTGATCTACCGCAAGAACGGCACCGTGAACTGGGACCCCATCGACCAGACCGTGCTGGCCAACGAACAGGTGATCGACGGCCGCGGCTGGCGTTCCGGCGCGCTGATCGAAAAGCGCGAAATTCCGATGTACTACTTCAAGATCACCGCCTATGCGGATGAACTGCTGGAGAGCCTCGACGAACTGCCGGGCTGGCCCGAGCAGGTCAAGACCATGCAACGCAACTGGATCGGCAAGTCCCGTGGCATGGAAGTGCAATTTCCCTACGACCAGGCCTCCATCGGCGAAGCCGGGACCCTGAAAGTCTTCACCACCCGTCCAGACACCCTGATGGGCGCGACCTACGTTGCCGTGGCAGCCGAGCACCCGCTGGCCACCCTGGCGGCGCAGGACAACCTCGAACTGCAGGCCTTCATCGCCGAATGCAAGGGTGGCAGCGTCGCCGAGGCCGACATGGCGACCCAGGAAAAGAAAGGCCTGCCGACTTCGCTGTTCGTCGAGCACCCGTTGACCGGCGAAAAACTCCCGGTCTGGGTCGCCAACTACGTGCTCATGCACTACGGCGACGGCGCAGTCATGGCCGTACCGGCCCACGATGAGCGCGACTTCGAGTTCGCCACTAAGTACAACCTGCCGATCAAGGCCGTGGTACGCACCAGCGCTGGCGATGAAACTCCGGCGCCCTGGCAGGACGCTTACGGCGAGCATGGCGAGCTGATCAACTCCGGCGAGCTCAACGGCCTGGACTTCCCTGGCGCGTTCGATGCCATCGAAGTGGCGCTGCTGAAGAAGAACCTCGGCCAATCGCGCACCCAGTTCCGCCTGCGGGACTGGGGCATCAGCCGCCAGCGCTACTGGGGCTGCCCGATCCCGATCATCCACTGCGACAGCTGCGGCGATGTACCCGTCCCGCAAGAGCAGTTGCCGGTGGTATTGCCGGAAGACGTGGTTCCTGATGGCGCCGGTTCGCCACTGGCGCGCATGCCCGAGTTCTACGAGTGCAACTGCCCGAAATGCGGAGCACCTGCCAAGCGTGAAACCGACACCATGGACACCTTCGTCGAGTCCTCGTGGTACTACGCCCGTTACGCCTCGCCGCACTATGAAGGCGGCCTGGTAGATCCGGCCGCGGCCAACCACTGGTTGCCGGTGGATCAGTACATCGGCGGTATCGAACACGCCATCCTGCACCTGCTCTACGCGCGTTTCTTCCACAAGCTGATGCGTGACGAAGGCCTGGTGAGTTCCAACGAGCCGTTCAAGAACCTGCTCACCCAGGGCATGGTGATTGCCGAGACCTACTACCGTCGCGAAGCCAATGGCAGCTACACCTGGTACAACCCGGCGGATGTCGAGCTGGAGCGTGACAGCAAGGCCAAGATCATTGGCGCCAAACTCATCTCCGACGGCCTGCCGGTGGAGATCGGCGGCACCGAGAAGATGGCCAAGTCGAAGAACAATGGCGTCGACCCGCAATCGATGATCGAACAATACGGCGCCGATACCTGCCGCCTGTTCATGATGTTCGCCTCGCCGCCCGACATGAGCCTGGAATGGTCCGACTCTGGCGTTGAAGGCGCGCACCGCTTCCTCAAGCGCGTCTGGCGCCTGGCCCAGGCCCACGTCAGCCAGGGGCTGCCGGGGGCTCTGGATGTAGCGACACTGAGCGACGAACAGAAAGCCATTCGCCGTGCAATCCACCTGGCCATCAAGCAGGCCAGCCAGGACGTGGGTCAGCATCACAAATTCAACACCGCCATCGCCCAGGTGATGACTCTGATGAACGTCCTGGAAAAAGCGCCGCAAGGCAGCGAGCAGGACCGTGCACTGCTGCAGGAAGGCTTGCAGACCGTAGCCCTGTTGCTCGCCCCGATCACTCCACACATCAGCCATGAGCTGTGGGGCCAACTGGGTCAAAGCGGCGCGATCATCGATGCCGGCTGGCCAGCCTTGGACGAAAGCGCGCTGGTGCAGGACAGCTTGCAACTGGTGATCCAGGTCAACGGCAAACTGCGTGGCCAGATCGAGATGCCAGCCAGCGCCAGCCGTGAAGAAGTCGAAGCGGCCGCTCGCAGCAACGAGAACGTACTGCGCTTCACCGAAGGCCTGACGATTCGCAAGGTCATCGTGGTGCCGGGCAAACTGGTCAACATCGTCGCCAGCTAATTGGATCAGGCGCCCGGTCCAGGATCGGGCGCCGAATAAAACCTCCAGGGCCACAAGGTTGGCCCATCTGGTTTCAAGGGGAGCAATACATGATCAAACGTAATCTGCTGGTGATGGGCCTGGCCGTGCTGCTGAGCGCCTGTGGCTTCCAGCTGCGCGGTACTGGAACCCAGGAGCTGTCCATCAAGGAACTGGACCTGAGCGCCCGGGACGCCTACGGCACCACCATCAAGATGCTCAAGCAACAGCTGGAAAGCAGCGGTGTGCGAGTGCACGCCGGCGCACCTTACAAGCTGGTGCTGCTGAGCGAGGAGAACTCCCAGCGTACCCTCAGCTACACCGGCGGTGGCAGCTCGGCCGAGTACGAGATTGGCACCACGCTCAAGTATGAGATCCTGACTCACGACAACCTGCACCTGCTGGACGACAAACTGGAAGTGCAGAAAGTCTTCCTGCACGACGGCAACAACATCACCGGTTCCGACCAGGAGTCTTCCGAGACCCGCAAGGAAATGCGTCGCGACCTGATCCAGCGCATGCTGATCCGTCTGCAATTGCTGACCCCGGACCAGCTTGCCCAGCTGCAGGCGACCGCCGAAGCCAAGGCCAAGGCAGAAGCCGACGCCCTGGAAGCCGCACGCAAGGCTGAGGCGGAAACCCCGCAACAGTCCCCTATGGAACTGCCGAACCAGTAAGCCACGCGGGGCGCTCCGGCGCCCCCCTGGCACCCGCCTATGAAACTCGCCCCTGCACAACTCGGCAAACACCTGCAAGGCACTCTCGCGCCGATCTACGTGATCAGCGGCGATGATCCCCTGCTCTGCCAGGAAGCCGCCGACGCCATTCGCTCTGCCGTACGCCAGCAGGGGTTCGATGAGCGCCAGGTATTCAGCGCCGATGCCAGCTTCGACTGGGGCACCCTGCTGCAAGCAGGCGCCAGCATGTCGCTGTTCGCCGAAAAACGCCTGCTGGAATTGCGCCTGCCCTCGGGCAAGCCTGGTGACAAAGGCGCAGCAGCGCTGATCGAATACTGTTCGCGGCCTGCCGAAGACACAGTGCTGTTGATCAGCCTGCCCAAACTCGATGGCAGCGCGCAGAAAACCAAATGGGGCAAGGCTCTGGTCGAGGGTGTCCAGACTCAGTTCGTACAGATCTGGCCGGTGGATGCCAACCAGCTGCCGCAGTGGATTCGCCAGCGCCTGTCCCAGGCCGGCTTGTCCGCCAGCCAGGATGCCGTCGAATTGATCGCCGCCCGGGTCGAAGGCAACCTGCTGGCCGCAGCCCAGGAAATCGAGAAGCTCAAGCTGATGGCCGAGGGCGGGCAGATTACCGTCGAAACGGTCCAGGCGGCGGTGGCCGACAGTGCCCGCTTCGACGTATTCGGCCTGGTGGACGCCATCCTCAATGGTGAGGCGGCCCATGCCCTGCGCATGCTGGAAGGCTTGCGCGGCGAAGGCGTGGAACCACCGGTGATTCTCTGGGCACTGTCCCGGGAACTGCGCCTGCTGGCCAACCTGGCCCTGCAGTTCAGCCAGGGCGTGCCATTGGACAAGGTCTTCAGCCAGGCTCGCCCGCCCGTCTGGGACAAACGCAAACCCCTGATGAGCAAAGCCCTGCAGCGCTACTCCGCACAACGCTGGGGCCAACTGCTGCTCGATGCCCAGCGCATTGATGCGCAGATCAAGGGACAGGCCAGTGGCTCGCCCTGGAGCAGCCTGAGCCGCTTATCGCTGCTGATGGCCGGCCAGCGCCTGGCGCTTGCGGCCGAGTAAAGCTGCCACCCCGTCACGCTTACAATTTTCTGCATCCATGATGCTGGACAGCGGCCCGACTCTGGCCGATGATCTGCGCCGCAACACCTCCCTCCCAAAGTGAGTACTGAGCATGAGCAAGCCATCCAAGCATGGCCCCAACAAGGCCAAATCCATCGTCGCCCAGCCACTGTTCCGCAGCCGTCAGGAACGCCCGGCCAAGGGCAAAGGCAGCTACCGCCGCGAAGCCTTCCAGTCTAAAAGCTGGGAGGCTTCTTACTTTCTGGCTGCCTGAAGCCCAGAACCCCGCCGGCATGATAAGGTCTGCACCTGATTGTTATTCTCTCTGGACCCGTGCATGCCCTTTTGTCTTTCCCGTCGTTGGCACATGCGCCAACTGATCGCTGCCTCCAGCCTTATTCTGCTAGTCGCCTGCGCGGAAAAACCCACCGCCGCCGACGCCCAGCCACTGCCCAACCTCCAGGCAGCCCCTCTTGCCGCACCTGCCACTGTCGCGCCCCTGACCGTCGACAACCTGGATATCCAGCCCACCCAGACCTTTGACCAATGGTTGAACGCCTTCCGTGCCGAAGCCTTGGGCGCCGGTATCCGTGCCGAAGTATTTGATCGCGCCTTTGCCGGCGTGACACCGGACATGAGCGTGATCAAGGCCGACCGCAGCCAGCCCGAGTTCAGCCGCCCAGTATGGGAATACCTGGAGGGGGCGCTGTCCCCGGTCCGGGTACGCAAGGGCCAGGCACTGCTGGTGCAGTACAGCGACATCCTGCAACGGATCGAACAGCGCTACGGCGTCGACCGCCAGGCATTGGTGGCGGTATGGGGCATGGAAAGCAATTTCGGCGACTTCCAGGGCAACAAATCGGTCATTCGCTCCCTGGCCACCCTGGCCTATGAAGGTCGGCGCCCGGCGTTTGCCAACAGCCAATTGATCGCTGCGCTGCAGATCATCCAGCATGGCGATATACAGCCCGAGAAAATGCTCGGCTCCTGGGCCGGAGCCATGGGCCAGACCCAGTTCATTCCCACCACCTACAACACCCACGCCGTGGACTTCGACGGCGATGGCCGCCGGGATATCTGGAACAGCCCGGCCGATGCACTGGCCTCCACCGCGCACTATCTGCAGAGTTCCGGCTGGCAGCAAGGACAGCCCTGGGGTCTTGAAGTACAGCTCAACAGTGGTTTCGACTACGCCCTGGCCGACGCCTCCACCCGCAAGACCGTGGGCGAATGGATGCGCCTGGGCATGACTCCTGCCAATGGCAAGGCCCTGCCTTACGGCTCGGAACACCTGTCGGCCTCACTGCTCTTGCCAGCGGGTTACCGCGGCCCGGCGTTCCTGATCCTGGACAACTTCCGGGCAGTGCTCAAATACAACAACTCCTCGTCCTATGCCCTGGCGGTGAACCTGCTCTCCGAACGCTTCGGCGGAGCCGGCCAGATCAGCGGCAGCTGGCCCAAGGACGACCTGCCCCTGAGCCGCTCCGAGCGCATCGAGCTACAGACACTGCTCAGAGCCAACAGCTATGACGCCGGTAATCCCGACGGCATCATCGGCGCCAACACCCGCAAGGCCATTCGCAATGCCCAACAGGCACTGGGCTGGCCCGCGGATGGCTATCCGACCCACAAGCTGCTGGAAAGCCTGCGCAATCGTTAGGAGCCGGTCCGGCGCAGTGGAAACACTCCCCTCGCCGGCCCTGCGATTACTTGAAGACCACATCCTGCGCCAGGGTCACTTCCCTGGCTCCCGCATCCAGCCTGACCAACGCGCCCATGGGCAAGGTCAGGTTGGGGTCGCAGTGACCACTGCGCCATCCCGCCAGCACCGGAATCCGCAGCGGTTCGAAGGTCTGCTTGAGCAAAGCGCACAACGCCGCAAAATCCACACCGGCCACATCCCCCACCAATACCCCACGCAGATTTTCCAGCTTGCCGGCCAGGCGCAGGTGATTGAGCAGGCGATCTATGCGGTACAGCGGCTCATTGACATCCTCGATAAACAGGATGATGCCGTCGGTATTGATCTCATACGGGGTGCCCAGGGTACTGGCGATCAGCGACAGGTTCCCGCCCAGCAGGGAGCCCAGCGCAATGCCCGGCTCGATGGTGGTCAAGGGGAAGGCCACGGGATGGGGCAGCAGGCTGCCAGCCCGGGCCTGGCCTCGAAGCAGATTGAAAAAGGAGGCCTCGGTGGGCGCCTGCTTGTCGCCCAACAGGTCGGCGTTGAGCATCGGCCCGTGAAAGCTCACAAATCCGGCATAACGGTTGATCGCCAGGTGCAGGGCGGTGATATCGCTGTAGCCGACAAAGGGCTTGGGATTGCGCCGCAACAGATCGAAATCGATCTTGTCCAGCAGGCGGGGGCTGCCGTAGCCGCCACGCAGGCACAGAATGGCGTCTATGCCCGTGTCGGCGAAAGCCTCATGCAGGTCCTTGAGGCGCGCTTCGTCGCTACCGGCCAGGTACCCCTCCTGCAACCCGACACCCGGGAAGATCCGTAGGCTGTATCCCCTGGAGCGCATCCATTGGTGGGCTTTTTCAGTATCCAGCGCTGCGGGACCGGCAGGTGCAATAAGGCCGATAACGCCTTCTGCGGCCAGCGCCGGCACCGGCAGGTGGGCGTTCAGCGCAGCAGTCGGTTGGATAGGCATGCAGATTCTCCCTGTGTGAATTCACCCAAGCACAGTAGCCATGAATGGTGTCAAACAGAAGAGGCGGGATTTAAAAAGCGGCGGGCGCTGCGAAAGTGCTCGAAAGAGCCGGGGAACTGCCCGCAAGACATGCGCCTTGCGGGCAGGCAGATCAGGAAACCAGGCCTGCCTTGGCCAGTTTCGCTTGTTCGTCGGCATGGTACGAAGAACGTACCAGCGGGCCGGAAGCAACGTTCTTGAACCCCATCCGATAACCTTCCTCGGCGAACCAGGCGAAGGTGTCAGGGTGCACGAAGCGCTGGACCGGCAGGTGGTTGCGCGACGGTTGCAGGTACTGGCCAAGGGTCAGCATGTCGATGTCGTGCTCGCGCATGCGCTTCATGACCTCGATGACTTCGTCATCGGTTTCACCCAGGCCCAGCATCAGCCCGGACTTGGTGGGCACATGCGGCACCAGTTGCTTGAATTTCTGCAGCAGGGTCAGCGACCACTGGTAGTCCGAGCCAGGACGGGCGGCCTTGTACAGGCGCGGCACGGTTTCCAGGTTGTGGTTGAACACGTCCGGCGGCGTGGCTGCGGTGATTTCCAGGGCGACATCCATGCGGCCACGGTAGTCGGGAACCAGGGTTTCCAACTGCACGTTCGGCGACAACTTGCGGATTTCACGGATGCAGTCGGCAAAGTGCTGGGCACCGCCGTCACGCAGGTCATCGCGGTCCACCGAGGTGATCACCACGTATTTCAGGCGCAGATCGGCGATGGCCACCGCCAGGTTCATCGGCTCGTCGACATCCAGAGGCTTCGGACGGCCATGACCAACGTCACAGAAGGGGCAGCGACGGGTGCAGATGTCGCCCATGATCATGAAGGTCGCGGTGCCGCCGGAGAAGCACTCGCCCAGGTTCGGGCAGGACGCCTCTTCGCAGACGCTGTGCAGCTTGTGCTTGCGCAGCAGCTGCTTGATCCGATCGACTTCCGGGGAGACGGGGATGCGTACGCGAATCCAGTCCGGTTTCTTCGGCAGTTCGGTAGTCGGAATGATCTTCACCGGAATGCGCGCGACCTTTTCCGCACCGCGCAATTTGACGCCGGTTTCAACTTTCGGACGGGCCGCTCGCTCGGAGATATCCAGCGTCGGGATCAGGGTTTGAACAGCGTCTTGCGCAGTAGTCATATCAGTCGATTCCGCCCGTTAGGGTCGTCTGCTCAGCATAGTCGAGGTGTTTGACGAGCTGCGCACGCAGCCGGGCACTTACCTCGGCAAATTCAATCGGCCCTGCATGGTCGCTCAGCTGGGTCATCGCCAACCCGGCATAACCACAGGGGTTAATCCGTCGAAACGGCTGCAAATCCATGTCCACGTTCAAGGCCAGACCGTGAAAAGAGCATCCGTGACGGATACGCAGGCCCAGGGAGGCGATTTTCGCCCCATTGACGTAGACGCCCGGTGCATCGGGCTTGGCCGCCGCCGGCACGCCGTAGCTGGCCAGCAGCTCGATCAGGCAGTGCTCCATGCGGTTGACCAGGTCCCGCACACCGAAACCTAATCGGCGCACATCCAGCAGCAGGTAGGCCACCAGTTGGCCAGGGCCGTGATAGGTCACCTGGCCGCCGCGGTCCACCTGCACCACGGGGATATCCCCCGGGAGCAACAGGTGCTCGGCCTTGCCGGCCTGGCCCTGGGTGAATACCGGTGGATGCTGCACCAGCCAGACTTCATCCGGTGCATCGGTACCGCGTTCATTGGTAAAGCGCTGCATCGCTTGCCAGACCGGCTCGTAAGCCATCTGGCCAAGCTCACGAAAGCCCAGCGTCTGTGGCATCACAGCACCATGTGGACGACACCGGTAGCACGCAGGGCACTATTGATATCACGCAGTTGGTCTTCACCGGTGGCGGTGATGTGCAGTTGTACGGTGGTGTACTTGCCGTTGCTGCTTTGACGCTCGGCCAGGGACTTGATGTCCAGCTTGGCGTACTTGGCAAGGATCTCAATCACGGTGTCCTTGAAGCCGACAACCGTGTCACCGATCACCTTGATCGGATAGTCATCGACGGGAAACTCAATCTTGTGCGACTTAACGTCAGTGTCTGTCATGGCGGTAACGGCCTCGTATAGCCGGACGACGGACATGGCCCCCGCTCCACTGGGGAACGAGGGCCACGCAGGTCGACAATATCAGTTGAACAAGCCGTAGAAGAATAGACGGATGCTATCCCACATGCGACGGAAGATACCACCTTCGTCGACCGCTTCCAGGGCGATCAGATCAGCGCTGTGCACCACCTTGTCGTCCAGTTTCACTTCGACTTTACCAATCACGTCGCCCTTGGCGATCGGCGCGATCAGTTGCGGGTTCATGGTCATGCTGGCGGCGAGCTTTTTCAATTGGCCTTTAGGCATAGTCATGGTCAGGTCTTCGGCCAGACCGGCTTTGACCTGATGAGTGGTGCCCTTCCAGACTTGGGCCTGGGCCAGCTCGGTGCCCTTCTGGTAGAAGGTCTGGGTTTCGAAGAAACGGAAACCGTAAGTCAGCAGCTTCTGGGTTTCAGCAGCACGAGCCTGTTCGCTGTTGGTTCCGAACACCACGGCGATCAGGCGCATGCCATCACGCACCGCCGAGGACACCATGCAGTAGCCGGCTTCGTCGGTATGGCCGGTCTTCAGGCCATCAACGGTCTTGTCGCGCCACAGCAGCAGGTTGCGGTTGGGTTGCTTGATGCCGTTCCAGAAGAACTCCTTCTGCGAGTAGATCGCGTAGTGCGCAGGGTCTTCGTGGATGATCGCGCGAGCCAGCACCGCCATGTCGTGGGCCGACGAGTAGTGCTCTGGGTTCGGCAGGCCGGTAGGGTTCATGAAGTGGCTGTTGCTCATGCCCAGGTCGGTAGCCGTCTTGTTCATCATGTCGGCGAACGCGTCTTCGCTACCGGCGATATGCTCGGAAACCGCGACGCTGGCGTCGTTGCCCGACTGGATGATGATGCCGTGCAGCAGGTCGCTGACGGTGACTTGCGAACCCACCTTGATGAACATCCGCGAGCCGCCGGTACGCCAGGCGTTCTCGCTGACGGTCACCGGATCGTTCTCGCCGATCTGGCCGCGACGGATTTCCAGGGTCGCGATGTAGGCGGTCATCAGCTTGGTCAGGCTGGCCGGCGGCAGGCGCTGGTCACCATTGTTCTCCACCAGCACGTTACCGCTGCTGGCGTCCATGAGCACATAGGATTTGGCGGCCAGTTGCGGTGGCGACGGCATCGCTTCGACCGCCCAGGCGGCGGGCGTGATGATCAGCGGGACAAGCAGGCACAGGCGTTTGGCAAAGGTGGTGATGTTCATCCGTCTCTCGAAGTTGCTAATGGAAACTTGCCCTTGCGGGCAAAACTATTTCAGACAGCCTTCTAAAGGGCTGTCGCGTGTGCAGTTGTTCACTCACTGACCCTTGCCGGGCTTTTGTTGTTCGACGAGCCAACAACCAGGACCCACCCCCCAATACCGCAAGCGGATCTTCAATCTTCAGTATTCTTACTCGGCAGAGACCACGCTGGCCTGCCCAAGGTTCGCCAGGCGTACGCTGTTCTGCGCTTGCTGGGCCTCACCCGGCGTGCCGAATGGCCCCAGGCGGACCCGATGCAGCGTCTGTTGATTGCGGACGATCGAGCTGATGAACACCGGGGCGCTCACCATGCCACTCAATTTCGACCTCAACAGCTCGGCAGCGTCAGGGTTGGCGAAGGCGCCCACCTGCAGATACTGGCCAGAAGCTGCTGCCGTGTTTTTCACTTGTACGGGAACCACAGCCGCCGCGTGCTGCTGGGGCGGCGGGGTCCATTGCTCGACAGTGCCGGCCGAGGCCGTGACCACCGGCGCGCTATTCTGCGCCACTTGCGGCTCGTTGAGCATCAGCGGCGCCGGACGGCCACGCTGAGCCCACCATTGCTGCGGATCGATGCCCTCGACCTTGACCCGGGCGGTGCCGGTCTCGGCATAGCCGAGCTTCTTGGCCGCGGCGTAGGAAAGGTCGATGATCCGGTCGGAATAGAACGGCCCACGGTCGTTGACCCGCAGGATCACGCTGCGATTGTTGTCCAGGTTGGTGACCTTCACGTAACTGGGCAACGGCAGGGTCTTGTGCGCGGCACTCATGCCGTACAGGTCATAGACCTCGCCATTGGCGGTGTTCTGGCCGTGGAACTTGGTGCCATACCAGGACGCCGTGCCGGAGGCCACGTAGTTCTTCGATTCCTGGATGGGGAAATAGGTCTTGCCCAGTACCGTGTAGGGGTTGGCCTTGTAGGGGCCGGTATGCAGGGTCGGGGTCGCATCGGGGATGCGCGAAACGTCGACATCCCACCACGGTGCGCCATCCTTGTGGGCGCGGTTGACGTCCAGGCCCGGCATGGAACGCACAGCGGTGGAAGATTTCTGCTGCGGCGAGCGACTCGTCGAGCAACTGACCACCAGCAAGGACAACGCGGCAAAAGCCACCAGCTTCAGGGGTTTGCGAATTGGCATTGCCAGCATTACTTGACGCCCCGTGCTTGGACCAGCTGTTCAGACAACTGATGTACGGCCATGGCGTACATCACGCTGCGGTTATAGCGAGTGATCGCGTAAAAATTCTTCAGGCCCATCCAGTATTCCGGGCCATTGTCACCTTCCAGACGGAAAGCGGTGACCGGCATATCATCGCGCAGCGCATCATGACTCGACCAGCCCAGGGCCCGCAACTCCCCGACGGTTTTCGTCGGTTCGATCCCGGTGGTCAAGCCTTCATCTACCCGATCGCCACGCACATCGGCGCGACTGACCACCGGTTCGCCGGCCACCCAGCCGTGGCGTTTGAAATAGCTGGCCACACTGCCGATGGCATCATCGGGGTTGGTCCAGATATTGATGTGGCCGTCACCGTCGAAGTCCACCGCATAAGCCCGAAAGCTGCTGGGCATGAACTGTGGTAGGCCCATGGCTCCGGCGTAGGAACCCTTGAGGCTCAATGGATCGACCTGCTCCTCACGCGCCAGCAACAGAAACTCGCGCAGTTCCTTGCGGAAGAACTCGGCACGGGGCGGATAATCGAACCCCAGGGTGGACAATGCGTCGATCACCCGGTAATTCCCGGTATTTCGACCGAAAAAGGTTTCAACGCCGATGATCGAGACAATTACCTGGGCCGGTACGCCATATTCCTGCTCGGCGCGGGCCAGCACCGCTTCATGCTGGCGCCAGAAATCCACACCGCGGGCAATGCGCGCGTCGGTGATGAACATCGGCCGGTATTCCTTCCACTGCTTGACCCGCTCGGCGGGCCGCGAAATGGCGTCAAGAATCGACTGCTTGCGCTCGGCCTCGCGGAACACAGCCATCAGCTGCTCCCCGGCAAAACCATAGTCCCGAGTCATTTCGCCCACGAATTCGGCCACCTGGGGCGAACCTTCGTAATCACCGGCGAACGCGGGCTGCGCTGCACCAAGGATGCTTACCAGACCGACCCACGGCGCATGCCGAGCGGCCCAGCCACGCATTGCTTGCATTGAATTCTTCACCTTAATCAAACCTGCGCGATCCACTTGCGATGGGTATGGATCGACATCAAAACCCCAAACGCTGACAGTAGCGTCACCAGCGAAGTTCCTCCGTAGCTAATGAACGGCAACGGCACCCCTACGACCGGCAACAAGCCACTGACCATACCGATGTTGACGAAAACGTAAACAAAAAACGTCATGGTCAGGCTGCCCGCGAGCAATTTGCCAAACAGTGTCTGGGCCTGGGCGGTGATCACCAGCCCGCGCCCGATCAGCAGCAGGTAGATCAGCAGCAGCGCACAGATGCCCACCAGGCCGAACTCCTCGCCCATGACAGCGATAATGAAGTCGGTGTGGCTCTCCGGCAAAAAGTCCAGGTGCGACTGGGTGCCCAGCAGCCAGCCCTTGCCGAACACCCCACCGGAGCCGATGGCGGCCTTGGACTGGATGATGTTCCAGCCGGTGCCCAGCGGATCGCTCTCCGGGTCGAGGAACGTCAGGATCCGCTGCTTCTGGTAGTCGTGCATGATGAAGAACCACATGGCGATGGCCACGGGAACCGCAGCCGCCAGCACGCTGAGGATCCAGCGCCAGCGCAGGCCGCCCATGAACAGCACGAAGGTGCCGCCGGCCAGGATCAGCAAGGCCGTACCCAGGTCAGGCTGGCGCACGATCAGGATGAACGGAATGCCAATCAGCACCAGGCTGATCCCCACATGCTTGAGATGGGGTGGCAGGGTGCGCTTGGACAGGTACCAGGCGATGGTCGCCGGCATGATGATCTTCATGAACTCCGATGGCTGGAAGCGGATCACCCCGGGGATGTTGATCCAGCGGGTCGCTCCCATGGCGTTGTGGCCCATGACATCTACCACCACCAGCAGCACCACGCCGAACACGTAGCCCAGCGGCACCCAGCGGGCCATGAAGCGCGGCTCGAACTGAGCGATGACGATCATCGACACCAGGCCGATACCGAATGAAGTGGCCTGTTTGGCCAGCAGGTCCCAACTCTTGCCGCTGGCGGAATACAGCACGAACAGGCTGCCGGCAGCCAGGGTCAGCAGCAGCACCAGCAGCGGGCCATCGATATGCAGGCGCTGCAACAGCGTCGCGCGACGGCGCATCACATCCTCACTGGAGAGGATGCGGTCAAAATTACTCTTCACGGGCCGTAGCCTCCGCGCTGATAGGGCTGGCGAACTCGGGCTTGAGCTGGCCGTCCTGGCCGAGAAGCCAGGCATCCATCACCTGACGCACTACCGGTGCCGCGACGCCGGAGCCCGACTCACCGTTCTCGACCATGACCGAGACCACGATCTTGGGGTTTTCCGCCGGCGCGAAGCCGACGAACAAGGCGTGGTCACGATGCCGTTCCTGGACCTTGGAGCGGTCGTACTTCTCGCCCTGCTTGATCGCCACCACCTGGGCGGTACCACTCTTGCCGGCAATCCGGTACGGCGAACCGGCCGCAGCCTTGCGCGCGGTGCCCCGGGCACCGTGCATCACCTGCTGCATGCCATGGTTGACCTTCGTCCAGTCCGAGGGGTCACGCAGGACAATGTCCGGCATCGGGTTGTGATCCACCGGCTTCTCGCCCTCGATGCTTTTGGCCAGGTGCGGCCGGTTCCACTTGCCCTTGCTGGCGACCAGGGCGGTGGCCTGGGCCAGTTGCAACGGCGTGGACTGCATGTATCCCTGGCCGATCCCGAGAATCAGGGTCTCCCCCGGGAACCAGGCCTGGCGCCGGGTGGCGCGCTTCCATTCGCGGGTCGGCATCAAGCCCGGCGACTCCTCGAACATGTCCAAAGAGACCTTCTGGCCGATACCGAACTTGCTCATGTAGGCGGACAGCCGGTCGATCCCCAGCTTGTGGGCCAGGTCGTAGAAATAGGTGTCGTTGGACCGCATGATCGCGGTATCCAGGTCGACATAACCGTCACCGGTACGGTTCCAGTTGCGGTACTTGTGGTCGTAGTTGGGCAACTGGTAGTAGCCCGGGTCGTAGACCCGGGTCGAAGCCGTGACCACACCGGCATCCAGCCCGGCAATGGCCACCGCCGGCTTGATGGTCGAACCCGGCGGATAGAGGCCCCGCAGCACCCGGTTGAACAGCGGCCGGTCGATGGAATCGCGCAGCTCGGCATAGGCCTTGAAGCTGATGCCGGTGACGAACAGGTTGGGGTCGAAGCTAGGCTGGCTGACCATCGCCAGCACTTCACCGGTACTCGGATCCAGGGCTACCACCGCGCCACGGCGCCCGCCCAGGGCCAGTTCCGCGGCTTCCTGCAACTTGATGTCCAGGCTCAGGACAATGTCCTTGCCGGGAATCGGGTCGGTGCGCTTGAGCACCCGCAGCACCCGGCCACGGGCATTGGTCTCGACCTCTTCGTAACCCACCTGTCCGTGCAGCTCAGGCTCGTAGAAGCGCTCGATGCCGGTCTTGCCGATATGGTGGGTGCCGCTGTAGTTCACCGGATCGAGGGACTTGAGCTCTTTCTCGTTGATCCGCCCCATATAGCCCACGGAGTGCGCAAAATGCGCGCCCTGGGGGTAATGCCGGACCAACTGGGCCACCACTTCCACACCGGGCAGGCGGAACTGGTTCACCGCGATCCGGGCGATCTGCTCTTCCGTCAGCTCGAACAGGATCGGCACCGGCTCGAAAGGCCGACGCCCCTGCTTCATGCGCTTTTCAAACAGCACCCGGTCTTCCGGAGTCAGCTCCAGCACCTCGACGATCACGTCGAGCACCTGCTGCCAGTCGCCAGAGCGCTCGCGGGTCATGCTCAGGCTGAAGCTGGGCCGGTTGTCCGCCACCACCACGCCATTGCGGTCGAAAATCAACCCGCGAGTCGGTGGAATCGGCTGCACGTGGACCCGGTTGTTCTCCGAAAGGGTGGAGTGATAGTCGTACTGGATCACCTGCAGGTAATACAGCCGGGCAATCAGCACACCGATCAGGCAAACCACCATGATGGCGCCGAACACGACACGGCCACGCACCAGACGGGCGTCTTTTTCGTGGTCCTTGATGCGGATCGGCTGGGACATGAGGGGCGCGGGCTACTTGTGGTAAGGGTGCCCGGACAGCACGGTCCAGGCGCGATACAGCTGTTCACCGATGAGAATCCGCACCAGCGGGTGCGGCAAGGTCAGCGGCGACAGCGACCAGCGCTGATCCGCCCGCGCACAGACCTCCGGCGCCAGCCCTTCCGGACCGCCGACCATGAAATTCACGGTGCGCGAATCGAGACGCCAGCGATCCAGTTCCACCGCCAGTTGCTCGGTGCTCCAGGGTTTGCCATGCACCTCGAGGGTGACGATGCGCTCGTTATGCCCGACCTTGGCCAGCATGGCCTCGCCCTCCTGACGGATGAAGCGAGCCACGTCGGCGTTCTTGCCCCGGGTATTGAGCGGAATTTCCACCAGTTCCAACGCCAGCTCGGATGGCAGACGCTTGGCATACTCGTGCCAACCCTCTTCCACCCACTTGGGCATGCGTGAACCGACAGCGATCAGACGCAGGCGCACAGCCGTCCCTTATTGCTGGTCTTTGTTGAGCTTGGTGAAGTGCTCGTGGCCATGCTCCGGGCTGTGGTGCTTGCCATCGGCCGCGCGGCTCTGCTCGGCGCCCTGCCACAGACGCTCCAGGTCGTAGAACTGACGAGCCGAGGCGGTCATCATGTGCACGATCACGTCGTCCAGGTCCAGCAGCACCCAGTCACTGTCGCCCTTGCCTTCTTCACCCAATGGGCGCACGCCCTGGGCCTTGACCATTTCACGGACCTTTTCCAGCATCGCGCCGATCTGGCGGTTGGAGGTACCGGTAGCGATGATCATGTAGTCAGTGATGCTCTGCTTGTCGCGAACATCGATCACCAGGACGTCCTGGGCCTTGACGTCTTCCAGCGCGGCGACAGCCACCTTGACCAGATCTTCGCCTTTCATTACTTGGTTAGTCATATAAAACTCGTTTAGCTCGTATGTTTGGAACGCCGCTCAGCACAGGCCGGCAGCGCTCCTTCAGTTCGGCGCACGGTAAAGCCCGTGTGCATCGATATAGGCCAGGACCGCGTCAGGCACCAGGAAACGTACCGACTTACTGCTGGCCAGCAGTTGACGGATCTGGGTGGCGGACACCGCGAGCGGCGTCTGCCAGACGAATGCAATGTGTCCCCCAGGCCCTTGCAGGGCCAAAGGGTCGCTCACCGAACGCGCTGCCAGCAGGTTGCGCAAGGCATCCGGCGGTTCGCTGTCGGCATCCGGGCGTTGCAGCACCAGGATGTGGCAATGCTGGAGTAACTCTTCCCAACGATGCCAGGTGGGCAGGCCGCAAAACGCGTCCCAGCCCAGTAACAGAAACAACTGGTCATCTGCGGCCAGCTCGGCCCGCATCTGTTCCAGGGTGTCGATGGTGTAGGACGGCTTGTCCCGTTTCAGCTCACGGTCGTCCACCACCAGGGGTGAAACGCCCGCCACCGCACACTCGACCATCGCCAGACGATCGAGAGCCGACACCTGCGGTGTATCCCGATGGGGCGGCCTGGCACTGGGTACCAGGCGCAGCTCATCGAGTTGCATGGATTCCGCCACCTCCAGCGCGCCACGCAAGTGGCCGATATGCACTGGATCGAAGGTGCCGCCCAGCAGACCGATACGTTTGCCCATCAAGTACGCACGTGACCGTCGCCAAAGACTACGTACTTCTCGCTGGTCAGCCCTTCCAGCCCAACCGGGCCACGGGCGTGCAGCTTGTCGGTGGAAATGCCGATCTCCGCGCCCAGGCCGTACTCGAAGCCGTCGGCAAAGCGCGTCGAGGCATTGACCATGACCGAACTGGAATCCACCTCGTTAAGGAAGCGCCGGGCGTCACTGAAGTTTTCGGTGACGATCGAGTCGGTGTGGTGCGAGCCATAGGTATTGATGTGCTCGATGGCCTGCTCCAGATTGTCCAGCACGCGGATCGAGAGGATCGGCGCGGTGTACTCGGTGCGCCAGTCTTCTTCGGTGGCTTCCAACACACCGGCACCGAGGAGTGCGCGGGTTTGCGCACAGCCACGCAGCTCGACGCCCTTGTCGCGGTAGATCGCGGCCAATGGCGGCAATACGCGCTCGGCAATGGCGGAATGAACCAGCAGGGTTTCCATGGTGTTGCACGGTGCATAGCGCTGGGTCTTGGCGTTGTCGGCAATGCGAATGGCCTTGTCCAAGTCCGCCGCGACATCGATATACACGTGGCAGACGCCGTCCAGGTGCTTGATCACCGGCACCTTGGCGTCACGGCTGACCCGCTCGATCAGGCTCTTGCCGCCACGGGGCACGATCACGTCGACGAACTCGGGCATGGTGATCAGCGCTCCAACCGCAGCGCGGTCGGTGGTTTCCACTACCTGCACCACGTGAGGCGGCAGGTCGGCCGCCGCCAGGCCCTGCTGAATGCAGGTGGCGATGGCGCGGTTGGAATGGATCGCCTCGGAACCGCCGCGCAGGATGGTGGCGTTACCCGACTTCAGGCACAGGCTGGCCGCATCGATGGTCACGTTCGGGCGCGACTCGTAGATGATGCCGATCACCCCCAGGGGCACGCGCATCTTGCCCACCTGAATACCCGACGGCAGGTAGCGCATGTCGCGGATTTCACCGATGGGGTCAGGCAGCTTGGCCACCTGACGCAGGCCTTCGATCATTTCGTCGATACGCGCCGGGGTCAGCGCCAGGCGATCCAGCAGAGCCGGCTCCAGACCATTGGCCCGGCCGTTGGCCAGGTCCTGCTCGTTGGCCGCAGTCAGTTCCGGTCGTGCCGCGTCCAACGCATCGGCAGCCGCCAGCAGCGCACGATTCTTTTGCGCGGTGGTGGCACGGGCGATCACCCGGGAAGCCTGGCGGGCAGCGCGACCCAGGCGGGTCATGTAGTCAAGAACGGACTCAGTCATGGTCTGGTGTGGTCTTGGCAAAGAGGAAAGCGGCTGATTATAGCTGTCGCGCCGGCCCACGGACAGCGGTCACGGGCGGATGGTCGAAATGGAGTGCAAATACCCAGCGTTCAGCCTGAATTAAGCCTGGAGTTGTTACCATTGCGTCACCTTTTCCGCCATAACCCTTCGCCACCATGTCCATTCTGACCTCTGCAAAACTGCCAAAAGCCCTGCCGGACGGCTTTTTCGACCGTGATGCCGAGCTTTTGGCCCGCGAACTGTTGGGCAAAGTCATCCGCCATAAAGTCGGCGATCTGTGGCTGTCCGCGCGCATTATCGAAACCGAAGCCTATTACTGCGAGGAAAAAGGCAGCCACGCCTCCCTCGGCTACACAGAAAAGCGTAAGGCTTTGTTTCTGGACGGCGGCCACATCTATATGTACTACGCCCGCGGCGGCGACTCCCTGAACTTCAGCGCCCGGGGCCCTGGCAATGCCGTACTGATCAAGTCCGCCTATCCCTGGGTCGATGAAGTCTCCGGCCCTGCCAGCCTGGCGCAGATGCTGCTTAACAATCCGGACGCCAGTGGCCGGCCGCGCCCCGCGCAAAAGCTCTGCGCCGGCCAGACCCTGCTGTGCAAGGCCCTGGGCCTGAAGGTTCCGGTCTGGGATGCGAAACGCTTCGATCACGAGATCCTCTTCGTCGAAGATGTGGGCGCCGCCGTGCCACACATCCTCCAGACCACCCGCCTGGGCATCCCCCATGGGCGTGACGAACACCTGATGTATCGCTTTGTCGATGCCGCCTACGCCCCCTACTGCACGCGCAACCCAATGCGTCGCGGCCAGGTCGAAGGGCGCGACTACCTGGTGCTCGGCTGACGCCACCGTCCCACCTCTGCAAAAAACAACAACGGAGTTGAATTTATGGGCCCATGGCTCGACAGCGTGACCGCCTGGCTAACCAGCAACCCCCAATGGCTGGCAGTCGCAGTGTTCATCGTGGCCTGCATGGAATGCCTGGCGATCGTGGGCCTGATCGTGCCGGGCACGGTCCTGCTGTTCGCGATTGCGGTACTGGCCGGCAATGGCGCCCTGTCACTGGGGGAAACCCTGCTCCTGGGTGCTGCCGGCGGATTGCTGGGGGACGTGATGTCCTATCTGCTGGGACGGCATTTCCACCAAGGCATTCGCCGCTTGCCCGGCCTTCGTCACCACCCTGAATGGATCAGCGGTGCGGAAAGCTACTTCCAGCGCTATGGCATCGCCAGCCTGCTGGTGGGCCGCTTCATCGGCCCGCTACGGCCAATGCTGCCGATGGTGGCTGGAATGTTCGACATGCCGTTCCCACGCTTCCTCGCTGTCAGCCTGCTGGCGGCGGCGGGCTGGTCGTTGGCCTATCTGCTGCCGGGCTGGGCCACGGGTGCGGCGATTCGCCTGCCCCTGCCCGAAGGCTTCTGGCCCCAGGCGGGCATCGTCATTGGCAGCCTGGTGGTGCTTGTCGGCCTGAGTGTCAACAGCAGCCTGCGGCGTCATCGCCGGGCAACCCTGTTGATGTCCGGCCTGAGCCTGCTGATTCTGGCAGGGCTGTTCATCGGCTATCCGTACCTGACGCAGTTCGACCAGGGCCTGATCGCCCTGGTACAGGAGCACCGGGACCCGGCTCTGGACAAGATCATGGTCATGGTCACCCAGATCGGCGAGTTCCGCGCCATGTTCATCCTCAGCGCAGTGCTGACCCTGCTGCTCCTGGCCCTGCGCCAATGGCGCCAGGCCGCGTTCGCCGGAGCGACCCTGCTGTGTACTGCCCTGGCCAACACCGGCAGCAAATGGTTCTTCGCACGGGTACGCCCTGAAGTGCTGAGCGAGCCTCTCACCAGTTTCAGCATGCCCAGCGGTCACTCTTCCGGCTCTTTCGCCCTGTTCTTGACCCTGGCAGTTCTGGCCGGCCGTGGCCAGCCACCCCGCATGCGCCTGACCTGGCTGTTGCTGGGCTGCCTGCCGGCGGCCTCCATTGCCTTGTCCCGGGTCTATCTGGGGGCCCATTGGCCAACCGACATTCTCGCCGGCGCCATACTCGCGGCCTGTGTCTGCGCCGCCAGCCTGTCCCTGAGCCAATGGCAAGGCCCGCTCAAGCCGATGCCGGCCAGGGCCTGGTGGCTACTACTGCCGGTCATGCTGTTGATGTGCGGATACATGGCGACACGGCACTTGCCTCACGCCCTGCTGCGGTACGCCTATTAAAGGCGCCAGAGGCAAGCTGCGGCCGTCACTACAGGCTGCGGCTCAGGCGAAGAGTTCGCCTTGCAGCTCGTCCAGCAACTGCTGGATGGCATCCAGACGCTGCTGCGGGTCATCCAGTTGCAGCAGGTCGACCTTGTCCTGTTCGGAAAAAGGCAGCAGGTAGGCCAACTGATTGGCCAGTGACAGCTGCCCCGTAGCCTCGACCCCCATATCCAGGGCCTCGACCATCGGATGCTCGGCCAAGGCCTTGAGCAGCGCAATCAGGTCCGCATCCTCATCCTGCAACGGCTGCTCGGGGGCCTCTTCCAGCCATTGCACCCGGGCCACCGTCAGTTGGTCTTTCTGCACTTCGCTTTGCAGAATGCGAAAACGCCGACCGCCCTTGACCCTGATTCCCAGCAGCCCGTTGTCCTGCTGGTGGAAGTCGGTGATCAAGGCTTCACAGCCAATTTGCGCATAGCCCTGGGCGGCCGTACCGACCTCCTCCCCTTCAAGGATGCACACCACCCCAAACCCGCAGCCCTGCTTCATGCAGCGCCCGATCATGTCGAGATAACGCGCCTCGAAAATCTGCAGATCGAGAATGCAATCGGGAAACAGCACGGTATTCAGAGGAAAAAGCGCCAGGTTCATACTTCCTTCCTTAAACCAGCAACGACACCGCCAACGGCAGCAACACCGCCGTGGCCACGCCCATCAGACTCATCGCCAGCGCCGCAAAGGCGCCGCACTCCTCACTTTCCTGCAAGGCCACCGAGGTGCCCACTGCGTGGGCGGTCATGCCCAGGGCCATGCCTCGCGCTTCCGGGCCATGCACCCCCAAACGGTTGAGCAGGCCCGGGCCAAATATCGCTCCGATCACTCCGGTAATCAGCACGAAGACCGCCGCCAACGCCGCCACGCCACCAATCTGCTCGGCCACCAGCATGGCAATGGGCGAGGTCACCGACTTGGGCGCCATGGTCATTAGGATCATGTGCTCGGCACCAAACCACCATCCCAGCAGTACGCCCAGGCTGGTAGCCACGACGCCGCCCACCACCAGCGTAGCCAATATCGGCCAGAACAATTGGCGGATCCGTCGCAGGTTGAGGTACAGCGGCACCGCCAGGGCTACCGTCGCCGGGCCCAGCAGAATGCTCAGGATTTCGGTGCTCTTGCGGTACTCGGCATAGCTCAGGCCGCAGCCGAGCAGCACGCCGATCACCAGTAGCATGGACACCAGCACCGGCTGCAGGAACATCCAGCGGGTCTTCTCGAACGCCGCCAGCACCAGTTGATAGGCACCCAGCGTGATGCCGATGCCAAACAGCGGGTGATGGATCACCGCGGCCCAGGCCCCCTGCCAATCGAAGATCATTGACTGTCCTCCTGCCGGCCCTGGCGCTTGACCAGGCGCTGCATCAGCACGCCGACAAAAGCCATCGAGATCACCAGGGACAACACCAGCGCGCCGGTAATGGCCCAGAAGTCCGCGGCGATGTCCCGGGCATAGACCATGACCCCCACCGCAGGCGGCACCAGCAGCAGCGGCAGGTAACGCAGCAGGCTGCCAGCCGCGAGATTCAGCGGCTCGCCCACTTCACCGCGCACCACCAGGAAAACCAGCAGCAGCAACAGGCCGATGATGGGCCCGGGAAGCACGGGCAACAGCAGGTGATTGAGCGCCGTTCCGAGCAATTGGAACAGCACCAGCCATGTCAAACCGCGTAACAACATACCGCCTCTCCAGCCAGATCCCGTCGCGCATTATAAGCACGCAGGTGCTATGAACCGGCATTCGCCAAAAGCATGGATGTTTACCGGGAAGGATCGCCATGATGATCTAAAGTGGAAGTTTCAGAGCGCACCACACAACGTCGAATACTAATAAATCGTTGATCCAAGGAGAGTCTCAATGCCCCATGTTCCTGTTGCAGAGCTCAAAGATTATGTCGGGAAGGAACTCGGACGTTCCCCATGGCTCACCATCGACCAGGAGCGCATCAACCTCTTCGCCGAGGCGACCGGTGACTTCCAGTTCATCCACGTGGATCCGGTCAAGGCCGCACAGACCCCGTTCGGCAGCACCATTGCCCACGGTTTCCTGACCCTGTCGCTGATCCCCAAACTGATGGAAGACATCCTCGTGCTGCCCCAGGGCCTGAAGATGGTGGTCAACTACGGCCTGGACAGCGTGCGTTTCATCCAGCCGGTGCCAGTCAATTCCAAGGTGCGGCTCAAGGTCGACCTGACTGAAGTCACCGAAAAGAAACCCGGTCAGTGGCTGCTCAAGGCGACCGCCACCCTGGAAATCGACGGCCAGGAAAAACCGGCCTATATCGCCGAGCCGCTGTCGCTCTGTTTCGTCTGAAATCCCTCCGATGCGAAACAGCTCACGCTGTTTCGCTCAACCTCTCTATATATAAGACACACCGCTGCGGCATACTCGGTCCCCTAATTATCCGGAACCCGTTATGCGCCCACTTGCACCCCTGGTTTTGACCCTATTGCTCAGTGCCTGTGGCGACGGCGAATCGCTGTTGCCGCCCGATGCCCGCCTGCCGGACGGCGGGCGCTATCGAGGCGACCTGGTCAATGGCCTGCTCCAGGGACAAGGGCGCATCGACTACCCCAACGGCAGTTGGTACGCCGGCCAGTTCGACAAGGGCCAGTGGCATGGCCAGGGGGAATGGCACGGCAGCAACGGCGAGGTCTATCGCGGCCAGTTCCAGCAAGGGCTGTTCCATGGTCAGGGCACGCTGACCACCAAGGACAGCAGCTACAGCGGCGGCTTCAAGCTCGGCCGCCGGGATGGCGAAGGCACCCTCAAAGAAGACGGCATGACCTACCGCGGCGAATTCAAGGCCGACCTGTATTCGGGCCTCGGGCGCCTGGAACTGGACGACGGCAGCCAGTACCAGGGCCAGTTCGCCAAGGGCAAGCCCAATGGCGAAGGCCAGCGCAGCGACGCCAGCGGCAACCAGTTCACCGGCAACTTCGTCAACGGCCAGCTGGAAGGCAACGGCACCTTCAACAGTGCCGAAGGCGACATCTACGTCGGCGGCTTCAAGCACAACCAGCTCAACGGCAAGGGCCGCTACGAAAACTCCGACGGCGACGTCTGGATCGGCCAGTTCAAGGAAGGCGCCCTGAGTGGCAAGGGCGAACTGACCGGCGCCGACGGCAGCCACTATGTCGGCACCTTCAGCGACTGGCGCTTCAGCGGTGAGGGGCGGCTCAACCTCAGCGATGGCAGCTTCTACGTTGGCGGCTTCGACAGTGACAACTACCAAGGCCACGGCGTGCTGGTACTGCGCGATGGCAGCGTGCAAAGCGGTGTGTGGAACAACGGCCTGCGGGTTCGCGACGCCGATGGCAAGCTACTGCCAGACCCGCTGGAAACTGCGCTGCTGGTCCAGGGCCGCTTGCTCAAGGAAGCCCTCGATACGGTGCCCGCCTCCACCCCGGCCATCGAACTCTACAGCCTGACTCTGGCCGGCGACGGCAAGCAGAGCGTGTTCCTGCGCGAGGCCGACTATGTCAGCAACATGCTCGCCAGTCGCTTCGGCGCCTACGGCCAGATCCGCCTGGTCAATCACCGCGACCACCTGATGAACCGGCCCATGGCCACCCGGGAAAACCTGCGCCGCGCCGCCCAGACCCTGGCCGAACGCAGCGGCCCGGAAGACCTGGTGTTCATCTACCTCACCAGCCACGGCACCAGCGCCCACGAACTGGTGCTGGACCAGCCGCGCCTGGAGCTGGCAGACCTGCCCGCCGATGAACTGGCCACCGCCCTGGCCCCGCTGAAGAACCGCGACAAGATCATCGTCATCTCTTCCTGCTACTCCGGCGGCTTCATTCCGGCCCTCAAGGATGAGCGAACCCTGATCATGACCGCATCCCAGGCAGACCGGGTGTCCTTCGGCTGCTCGGAAGAGGCCGACTTCACCTACTTTGGCGATGCCCTGTTCGCCCAGGCGCTGAACCAGACCGACGACCTTGAGCATGCATTCAAGCTGGCCCGGGGCATAGTTGCCGAGCGTGAGCAGGCAGACGGCTTCGAAGCGTCGGAACCGCAGATCTGGGCGCCCAGAGGCGTCATTGCCCATTGGCAACAATTGCGCAAACAGCAGGCACGAAAGGCCCTGCAGAGTGTCTCTATAAGCAGCAAGGAAGCACAGAGCAACTAAGCTGAAACAGTATCAAGGGGGAATGACCATGTACTTGACGCCTCAGCATATCCTGCTCGCCGGCGCCTCCGGCCTGACCGGGGAGCAACTGCTCGATCGTCTGCTCAACGAGCCCACCATTATCCGTGTTCTGGCACCCAGCAGACGCCCACTGAGCGAACACCCACGCCTGGAAAACCCGGTCGGCGACCCCGCCGTATTCCTGCCGCAACTCAGCGGCAAAGTGGAAATCGCCTTCTGCTGCCTGGGTACCACCCTCAAGCAGGCCGGTTCCGAAGCCGCTTTTCGTGCGGTGGACCTGGACATGGTGGTGGCCTTCGGCAAACGCGCGCGGGAGCTGGGCGCACGGCACCTGATCGTGATCAGCGCCCTGGGCGCCGACCCCAAGTCGTCGATCTTCTACAACCGGGTCAAAGGTGAAATGGAAGAAGCGCTGAAACTGCAGGGCTGGCCACAACTGACCATCTGCCGACCATCCCTGCTGCTGGGGGATCGCATCGAACCGCGCCTGGGCGAACAGCTGGCCGGACCACTGTCGCGGCTGATACCGGGCAAGTACCGCGGGATCGAAGCCTGCCAACTGGCCCGGGCCATGTGGCGCCTGGCCCTAGAAGAGCAGACCGGCACGCGGATCGTCGAGTCCGACGAACTACGCAAGCTGGGCAAATGAATCGCTCGCCCGCAAGCCGCTCCTGCACGTACCTGTAGGAGCCGGCTTGCCGGCGAAGCACTACAACCCGCCCGTTGCCTGAAACCCCACCCCCAATACCGTCAGCACCGACAGCGGCAGCAACAGGGTATCGAGCAGGGCACTGGCTGGCAGATCCACGCCAGGATAGCTCGGTGCCTCGGCGCCAAAGCGGTCCATGGCGCAGCACCCACCCTGCATCGCATACAAGTCCAGGCGCGTCCCCGAATACACCACCGGCGCCCCGGGCTGGGCGGCATTCAAGGTCCGGGCCGTGGCACAGCCGCCCAGTTGCAGGGCGGCCAACAGCACCAGCAGGGACTTACTCATCGCTGCTCAGATGATGCTCGCCCCAGCGCGGCAACATGTCCTGCGGGATGTTCAACAGATTGAGAATCCGCGCCACGACAAAATCCACCAGGTCATCGATAGTCTGCGGCTGGTGATAGAAGCCCGGCGAGGCCGGCAGAATGGTCACGCCCATGTTCGACAACTTGAGCATGTGCTCCAGGTGGATGCTGGAGTACGGCGCCTCGCGAGGCACCAGAATCAACTGCCGGCGCTCCTTGAGGGTCACGTCCGCGGCGCGCTCGATCAGGTTGTTGCAGGCACCGGTGGCAATCGCCGACAAGGTGCCGGTGGAGCACGGCACCACTACCATCGCCGCCGGCGAGCCGGAGCCCGAGGCCACCGGCGACATCCAGTCCTCCTTGCCATAAACGCGGATCTGCCCCGCCGACGCACCGGTGTATTCGGTGAGGAAGGCCTGCATGGTCTGCGGCTTGGGCGGCAGGGTCACATCGGTTTCCGTGGCCATGACCAATTGCGCAGCCTTGGAGATCAGAAAATGCACCTCCCGATCCTCACGCAC
Source organism: Pseudomonas sp. GW822-FHT06D10 (assembly GCF_058799535.1). Taxonomy (NCBI): domain Bacteria; kingdom Pseudomonadati; phylum Pseudomonadota; class Gammaproteobacteria; order Pseudomonadales; family Pseudomonadaceae; genus Pseudomonas; species Pseudomonas sp. GW822-FHT06D10. Next base: position 223,655 of record NZ_JBXALN010000007.1, read on the forward strand.
CAGGCAGTCCAGCAGGCGCAGGCCGTACTGGGCGCCCGAGGCACCGGTCATGGCCAGGGTGATGCGTTCCGGGCCGTTGTTCATCGCAGCGCCTCGGCCAGTTTGCCGTGCAGGCCGCCAAAGCCGCCGTTGCTCATGATCACCACCTGGGTGCCCGGCTTGGCCTGGCTCTTCACCCGCTCGATGATGCCTTCCAGAGAGTCGCTGACAATCGACGGCACCGTGCACAAGGCCGCCGTGGCGGCCAGGTCCCAGCCCAGGTTGGCCGGGGCATACCAGATCACCTGATCGGCCTGGTTGACGCTTTCCGGCAGGCCATCACGGTGCGCGCCGAGCTTCATGGAGTTGGAGCGCGGCTCGATGATGGCGATCACCGGGGCATCGCCAACCCGCTTGCGCAAGCCATCCAGCGTAGTGGCTATGGCCGTCGGGTGATGGGCGAAGTCATCGTAGATGGTCACGCCATGCACTTCGGCGACTTTCTCCATGCGCCGCTTCACGCTCTTGAACGCGCTCAGGCCGGCAATGCCCATCGACGGCACCACACCCACATGGCGTGCCGCAGCCAGGGTGGCCAGGGCATTGGCGACGTTGTGCTGGCCGGTCAGCTCCCACTCCACCACGCCCTGGCTCACGCCTTCGAACATCACCTCGAAGGCCGAACCGTCGGCGCTCAGCAACTTGACCTGCCACTGGCCGCCAGCGCCGGTAGTCTGCACCGGGGTCCAGCAGCCCATCTCGATCACCCGCTGCAAGGCAGGCTCGGTGGTGGGATGGATCACCAGGCCTTCGCTGGGAATGGTCCGCACCAGATGGTGGAATTGCCGCTCGATAGCCTGAAGATCAGGGAAGATATCCGCATGGTCGAATTCCAGGTTATTGAGGATCGCGGTCCGTGGGCGGTAGTGGACGAACTTCGAGCGCTTGTCGAAGAAGGCGCTGTCGTACTCATCAGCCTCGATCACGAAGAACGGCGTACCGCCCAAGCGCGCGGAGACGGCGAAATTCTGTGGCACGCCGCCGATCAGGAAGCCCGGGCTCATGCCCGCATGCTCCAGGACCCAGGCCAGCATGCTGCTGGTGGTGGTCTTGCCGTGGGTCCCGGCCACCGCCAGTACCCAACGCCCCTGCAGCACATGGTCGGCCAGCCATTGCGGGCCGGACACATAGGGCAGGCCCTTGTTCAGCACGTACTCCACCGCCGGGTTGCCGCGGGACATGGCATTGCCGATCACCACCAAGTCCGGCGCCGGGTCCAGCTGGGCAGGATCGTAGCCCTGGGTCAGCTCGATGCCCTGGGCCTGCAGCTGGGTGCTCATGGGTGGATACACGTTAGCGTCGGAACCGGTGACGTGATGGCCCAGCTCTTTGGCCAGAACCGCCATCGACCCCATGAAAGTGCCGCAGATACCGAGAATATGGATGTGCATAGTCGACCTCGAAAAACATCGGCGCAGGTTAGCGTAGAGGGCTGCAAATCGCACCCATTAGCTGACCGGGAGGTTGCTGCTGGCCTGCGCTGGCGCAAGCCCGACGGGCCGCCAGCTCGGACTAGCGCGCGATGCCGTGCTTGCGCAGCTTTCTATAGAGGGTGTTGCGGCTCACGCCCAACTGCTCGGCGGTATGGGTCATGTGCCAGCGCTGCTGCTCCAGAGCCGCCAGCAACGCCACCCGCTCGGCGTCCTCCAGTGGCCGCTCCAGCACCTCTGCTACCGCTTCGCCCAGCGGCGCCGGGCGGCTGTGGCGGATCAGCGGCGGCAGATCATCCAGGCCAATGCGGCCGTTTTCACACAAGGCCGCCAGGGTGCGCAGCACGTTGCGCAATTGCCGCACGTTACCCGGCCAGGAATAACTCAACAGGCTCTGGCGCACCGCGTCCTCCAGCATCACCGGCTGGCCGCCCGCCTCTTCGGCCAGGAGGAAATCCAGCAACTGGGATTTGTCGCTGCGATCGCGCAAGGCCGGCAAGGCGATCTCCAGGCCATTGAGCCGGTAATACAGGTCCTCACGGAAGCTACCGTCGCGCACCCGCTCCAGCAGGTCACGGTGGGTCGCGCTGATGATGCGCACGTTGACCGGTTGCGGCTCGCCGCCGATCGGCACCACCAGCCGATCCTCCAGTACCCGCAGCAAACGGGTCTGCAGGGCCAGGGGCATATCGCCGATTTCATCGAGGAACAGGGTACCGCCGTCGGCCTGCTGCAACTTGCCGCGCATGCCCTCCTTGCGCGCCCCGGTAAAGCTGCCGCCGCGATAACCAAACAGCTCGCTCTCGATCAGGCTTTCCGGGATAGCCGCGCAGTTGAGCGCGACAAAGGCCTTGTCCGCCCGCGCGCTGCCCTGGTGCACCGCCTTGGCGAAGGCCTCCTTGCCGGAGCCGGTCTCGCCATTGATCAGCAACGGCACATCGCGCTCGAACACTCGCGAGGCGCGGCGAAAATCGTTCTGCAGGCCGTCATCCCCCAGGCAGATCCCCGAGGGCCGCGCCGGCGCAATGGCCTGCGGTGCCCGCAGCACCGCTGGTTGTGCGGCCGGCTGTGGCTGGCCGCGCAACAAGGCGAACAGGCGTCGCCCGTCCCGGGTGCGCAATGGCCAACTGGCGCTGGCATTGATACTGGCGCGGCCGAGCAGTTCATCCAGGGAGCAGTCGAAAAAGCTTTCCACCGGCTTGCCCAGCAACCCGCCGCGAATATGCCCCAGCAGGTTCAGGGCGCTCTGGTTCACCGCACAGATCCGGCCATCGCCATCGAACGCCAGCAGGCCCTCGCTGAACAGCCCCACCGACTCCGCCTGCAGATGAAAGCGCAGCAGCCACTGGTTCTCGAAATAACGCAGGAAATAGCAGCTCTCGATCATCTTCGCCGACAGGTTGACCAGGGCCATGGTGTGGAACTGGCTCTGCCGGGACACGTCCTGGCGCGCCGACGACACATCCAGCACCGCCAGCAACTCGCCATGGGGGTCGAACACCGGGCTCGCAGAGCAGGTCAGGCCGGTGTGCCGGCCGCGGAAATGCTCGCCCTGGTGAATGGTCAGCGGCTGGCGCTCCACCAGGCAGGTGCCGATGCCGTTGGTGCCCTCCCGGGCCTCGCTCCAATCGGCGCCCAGCCACAGTCCGGCATGCTCGAAGATCTTGCGTTCGCTAGGGGCGGTAATGCAGTTGAGGATCACGCCCCGGGCATCGGTCAGCAGCACCGCATGCCCGGCGCCGGACAGTTGTTGGTGCAGATTGGCCATCTCGGTGCCGGCTATCTGCAAGACATCTTGCAGGCGCTCGCGGCTCTCCAACAGGCGGCCATGTTCAAGCACCGTAGGGGCCATGACCTGGGCCGGGTCGAGATGATAGTCCTCGAGGCAGCGCAGCCAGGAGCGGGCAATGGAAGGATCGCTGCCCGGGCCCTGCAAATGAGCCTTGCCCTGGGCCACGGTGAGCACCTGCTGGGCATGCCGGCTCAAGTAATTGCTAGTGTGCATTTCTTATTATTCTCCTGCTGCGCTGTCACGCTCAGACGAAATACTGTCGCCACTGCCGGGCTGCAATCGACTATGAAGGAGGAATGCTCATCAGACTTGTCCGACAAGATTCGACACGCGAACCAGCATCCTCCAGGCGCTGCTGCATTGCAATGCCGGCTTGACTCCCGAGTCACAGGTTGTGCCACTTAGGTTACAAACTGTCACTCAAGCCTGTACCGGATCCGTCACAGCGCCCCGTAGCGGCCCTCTCGAAACATCCGCAAACCCTTGATGCATATGGCCTGTAGCACGCTGGCCCGACCTTTGCTCTACGCTTGATATGCGCTACGGCGCGTCCTCCCCCATAAGCATAAAAGCCAGGAGATACCCACCATGCGTTACGCACACCCCGGTACTGAAGGCGCTATCGTTTCGTTCAAGAGCAAATACGGTAACTACATCGGCGGCGAGTTCGTCGCGCCTGTCAAAGGCCAGTACTTCACCAACACCTCGCCGGTCAACGGCCAGCCGATTGCCGAATTCCCCCGCTCCACTGCCGAAGACATCGACAAGGCCCTGGACGCCGCCCATGCCGCCGCTGACGCCTGGGGCGCGACCTCGGTGCAGGCGCGCTCGCTGATCCTGCTGAAGATTGCCGACCGCATCGAACAGAACCTCGAACTGCTGGCCATCACCGAAACCTGGGACAACGGCAAGGCCGTGCGCGAAACCCTGAACGCCGACATTCCCCTGGCCGCCGACCACTTCCGCTACTTCGCCGGTTGCCTGCGGGCCCAGGAAGGCAGCGCTGCGGAAATCGACGGCAACACCGTGGCCTATCACATCCATGAACCCCTGGGCGTGGTCGGGCAGATCATTCCGTGGAACTTCCCGATCCTGATGGCCGCCTGGAAACTCGCCCCGGCCCTGGCAGCGGGCAACTGCGTGGTACTCAAGCCCGCCGAGCAGACCCCGCTGGGCATCACCGTGCTCATGGAAGTGATCGGCGACCTGCTGCCACCCGGCGTACTCAACGTGGTGCAAGGTTTTGGCCGCGAAGCCGGCGAAGCCCTGGCCACCAGCAAGCGCATCGCCAAGATCGCCTTCACCGGCTCGACTCCGGTGGGCTCGCACATCATGAAGTGCGCCGCCGAGAACATCATTCCGTCCACCGTGGAACTGGGCGGCAAGTCGCCGAACATCTTCTTCGAAGACATCATGCAGGCCGAGCCCAAGTTCATCGAAAAGGCCGCCGAAGGCCTGGTGCTGGCATTCTTCAACCAGGGTGAAGTCTGCACCTGCCCATCCCGCGCCCTGGTGCAGGAATCGATCTACGACGAATTCATGCAAGTGGTGATGAAGAAGATCGAGCAGATCAAGCGTGGCGACCCACTGGACACCGACACCATGGTCGGCGCCCAGGCTTCCGAGCAGCAGTTCGACAAGATCCTCTCCTACCTCGACATCGCCAAGAACGAAGGTGCGCAGCTGCTCACCGGCGGCAAGGTGGAAAAACTCGAGGGCGACCTGTCCAGCGGCTACTACATCCAGCCGACCCTGCTCAAGGGCACCAACAAGATGCGCGTGTTCCAGGAGGAAATCTTCGGCCCGGTGGTCAGCGTCACCACCTTCAAGGACGAAGCCGAAGCCCTGGCGATCGCCAACGACACCGAGTTCGGCCTGGGTGCCGGGGTCTGGACCCGCGACATCAACCGTGCCTACCGCATGGGCCGCGGGATCAAGGCCGGCCGCGTGTGGACCAACTGCTACCACCTGTACCCGGCCCACGCCGCGTTCGGTGGCTACAAGAAATCCGGCGTCGGCCGTGAAACCCACAAGATGATGCTCGACCACTACCAGCAGACCAAGAACCTGCTGGTGAGCTACGACATCAACCCGCTGGGCTTCTTCTGATCGATCCTCCCGGCGGCCCAGGCCGCCGGGAGGCCTTTTCGCGGCCTTGCCGCACAGGTTCACCTGCTCTGATCCGGTGCCGACGGCTTGCCGGACGGGACACTGCTGTCGGAAGTTCTGCGCCAAACCAGTCGTGCACAGACCCTGCTTGAAAAACAATAACAAGGGACAAACGCAATGGATCAGATCGGCAACTACGTGCTCTACCTCATCATGCTCTGCGCCGTACTTGGCGCCTTCGCCGCCATTTATGACAGCGAGCGAGGCCTGGGCAAGGAATTCATGGAAGGCATTCACGCCACCGGCTACATCTTCGTGCCGGCCGCAGGCATCATGGCCTCCATCCCCTATCTCACCGTGGTCATCGAAACCGTCTTCGGACCGTTCTTCAATTCCCTGGGAGCCGATCCGGCCCTGGCGGCGACCATGATCATCGCCTCGGACATGGGCGGCTATCAGCTGGCCTCGGCCCTGGCCGCCAGCAAGGAAGCGCTGGTAATGGCGCTGATCACCGGCTTCATGGGTGGCGCCACCATCGTCTTCTCGATCCCCATGGGCCTGGCGATGCTCGACAAGCGCGACCACAAGTACATGGCCCTGGGGATCATGTCCGGGATCCTCACCATTCCCGTGGGCGTAATGATCGCCAGCCTGATCCTGGCCTTCAGCAACCCGCAGGTACGCGAACTGGTCAGCACCAGCGGCGAAGCCAGCTACCAACTGGCCCTGGGCCTGGGCAGCATCTTCGCCAACCTGCTGCCGATCCTGATCTTCGTCGTGGCCCTGGCCCTGGGCCTGCGCTTTTTGCCGGACATGATGATCAAGGGTTTCATCATCTTCGGCCGGGCCATGGACGCGGCGATCAAGCTGGTACTGGTGTTCTCCATCGTCGAGTACTTCACCGGGGCCTTCTCCGCGGTGTTCGGCGGCTGGGGCTTCCACCCGATCATCGCCGACGCAGAGGACCAGACCCGCGCCCTGGAAACCGCCGGCTACATCGGCATCATGCTGGCCGGCGCCTTCCCCATGGTCTACCTGCTGCGCAAGTACCTGGGCAAGCCCCTGGAAAACCTCGGCGGCAAGATCGGCCTCAGCGCGGTAGGCAGTGCCGGCATGCTGGCCACCATCGCCAACATCCTGGCCATGTTCCGCCTGGTGCGCTTCATGCCGCCCAAGGACAAGGTGGTGAACATCGCCTTCGGTGTCTGCGCCGCCTTCCTGCTGGGGGACCACCTGTCCTTCACCGCCAACTTCCAGCCGACCATCATCCTCCCGGTATTGATCGGCAAAATCAGCGCCGGCTTCGTCGCGGTGGGACTGGCCTATTGGCTGTCGGTGCCCAAGGCCCTGCAACTGGAAGCCCAGGACCGGGCTGCCGGAATCATCGGCGAAGGCGAGTACCTGGGCGGCACGGCCCTGGAAACCCCGGAACCGGCAGGCCAGAAGGCCACGGCCTGACTCCGTCGCGGCGAGGAACGCCTGCATGCAAGCCTTCACCGGCGGCGCCCAGGTCTTGCTGCTGGGGCTGGACTTCGGGTCCACCACCAGCAGCGTGCTGATTGCCCAGGCCAGCCTCAGCAGCCACTGCATCACCGGGCGCATGGCCCTCAACGAACCCCGGGTGCTGTTTCGCGGCGACCCGGTGTTCACGCCCTTCAAGGATGAGGTCATCGATGAAGCCGCGATCCGCGGCCTGATCGAAACCTGGCTTGAACAGGCGGACGTGCGTCCGCAGCAGTTGTTTTCCGGCGGGGTGATCATCACCGGGCTGGCGGCCCGTCGGCACAACGCCCAGGCCCTGGCGCAACTGGTGGGGCAACTGATCGGTAACGCACTGATCACCCGTGCCGACGATGGCGGCCTGGAGTCCTGGCTGGCGTTCATGGGCAGTTGCTCGGCCCTGAGCCGCTTTCACGCGCAGCAGCCCATGCTCAACCTGGATATCGGCGGTGGCACCACCAATGCCGCCTGGGGCCTGGAGGGCAATGTGCTGGCCAGCGGTTGCCATTTCATCGGTGCCCGGCACCTGCAATTCGAGCCGGGCAGCTATCGGCTCAGCGGAATGTCGGAGTTCGGCCGGGCCCTGCTCGATCACCTGGCGATTGGCAAAACATCCGGGCAACTCCTCGACAGCTCACAACTGCAGGCCGTGCTGGATTGGTACATCGACGCCCTGCTGGCGCTCGTGTCGGGGGACCGAGCGTTCTTTGCCAGCCCGCTGGGCCGGTTGACGGAGCAACTGCCGCTGAACCTGCCGGCTCACGAACCTGATGTGGCGCTGACCTTTTCCGGTGGCGTCGGCGAGTTGCTGTATCGGCACTTGCAGGGTGAAACCCTGCCCGGCACCACCCACTACGGCGACCTGGGCATCGACCTGGCCCTGGCCATTGCCCGCCAGCCGCGGCTGGTGCGTGACGCCCGCCGCCTGGTCCCGGAAAACCGTGGCCGGGCCACGGTCTACGGGCTGACCCTGCACAACACCGAAATCTCCGGCAGCACCTTGTTCCTGCCCCGGCCCGAAGCACTGCCGCTCAAGGACCTGCCCATCGTGGCCCGTCTATCGGTGCGCGCCTCCCGGCAGCAACTGGAGGCGGCCCTGGAACTGGCCCTGAGCAGCCGCGACGGTGCCTGCCTGCAACTGCTCGATGGCGGCCAGGCGCCGGGCCTGGAAGAAATACGCCACCTCGGCGCCCTGCTGTGCCGGGCCCTGGGCACTGCCCGCCCGGCAGCCCAATGGCCGCTGGTGCTGCTGTTGGAGAGCAACGTCGGCAAGGTCCTGGGCAACTACGCCACGGATTGGGGGCGCAGTTCTTGCAACCTGATCGTCATCGACGAAGTACGTGAACGCTCGGCGCACTTCATCAATCTGGGAACACCCCATCAGCACATAGTGCCCGTCGCCTTTTACGGTGTGCACTGATGCCGATGCCGGCCAAGGAGAGTCTTGCCATGTCACTCACCGAACTGCAGCACATCCGCCTTCCCGTCGTCCCGGCCGAACGTGGCTACAGCACCCGGGTGCTGGATCGCCAGATCGCCTTCGACAGCCTCAAGGCGGTGCTCGGCGCCGCCGATATCAGCAAGGCCGGGGACCGTGTGGCGGGGCTGGCCGCCGTGGATGAAATCACTCGCGAAGCAGCGCGCAAGGTGCTCTCGGAACTGACCCTGGATCACTATTTCCAGCACCCGCTGACCGACCGCCACGGCCATATCGACAGTGTCATGCAGGTCAACTACGACATCGACCACGAAGTGTTCGGGGAAATCGCCCCTCTTACCCTGGGCGCCCTGAAAGATCGCCTGCTGCGCAGCCACGGCACCGAAATACGCCGCATCGGCCGCGCCCTGACCGGGGTGATGGTGGCCGCCCTGGCCAAGCTGCTGGATGTGCATGAACTGATCCTGCTGTCGAAAAAGCTCAAGAGTGGCGCGGCCGCCAAGGCCCGAACCCTGGTGGGCCTGCCCGGCACCCTGTCGTCGCGCTTGCAGCCCAACCATCCCACCGACAACCTCAGCGGCATCACCCTGCTGGTCTACACCGGCCTGAGCATGGGCTCGGGGGACGCGTTGATCGGCCTCAACCCGGCCATCGATACCGTGGACAACATCAGCGCCACGCTCCACCACCTGGACAAGCTGCGCCGGGAAACCGGAGCACCCACCCAAATCTGCGTGCTGTCCCATATCAAGACCCAACTGGCCTGCCTCGACCAGGGCGCTCCAGTGGAGATCATGTTCCAGAGCCTGGCGGGCACCGAACGTACCCTGACCGACGAGTTCGACGTTACCGTGCAACTGCTGGACCAGGCCTGGCAGACCATGGCCGAGCGCGGCCCGCTGCGGGACGTGGCGGAAAACTTCATGTACTTCGAGACTGGCCAGGGCAGCGAGCTGACCTACGGCAAGCACGAAGGCATCGACATGACCACCTGCGAAGCCCTGTGCTACGGGCTTGCCCGGCGCTACCGGCCGTACATGGTAAACAACGTCACCGGCTTCATCGGCCCGGAAACCCACCTCGACAACTTCGAGATGACCTATTCCTGCCTGCAGGACCAGTTCATGGGCAAGTTGCTGGGCCTGCCCATGGGCATGGCCCCCTGCTACACCCTGCACTCGCAAGTAACCCTGGAAGGCCAGCAGATGGCCACCGAGTTGCTGACCGCGGCCGGGGCCAACTTCTTCATGGACGTGTACCTGAGCACCGACCGCATGCTCGCCTACTTCGACACCAGCGCCCACGACAACCAGACCCTGCGCGAGGTGCACGACCTGGCACCGGCCCCGGAATACCTGCGCTGGGCCCTGGGCAAGGGGATTTTCCAGGAAGACGCCCACGGCAACGTGGAACGCGGGCCGAACTGGGGCAACCCGAGGATTTTCTGCCAGTCGGACATCGACTTCCAGCGCCTGCTGGAATCCACCCCGGCCACCTACGGCTTCGACAACGCCGGGCCGCGCCCGGCCAACAGCGTGTCGCGTACTGTACGCGCCAACCTGGCAGTGGCCCGCGAGGCAATCTACGTCGACTTGCGCCCCACCGAAATCGGCGCCATTCCCCTGCGTGAGTTGCGCACCGCCGCCCCGGACAAGCTGGCCCATCTGCAAGACCCGGAGCTGGGCGCGCGGCTGACCGAGGAAGTGCTGCGGCGCCTTAAACCGGAATACAACGACGTGCAGATCGTGATTTCCGACGGCCTCAGTGCCGAGGCCATCCACCACAACATTCCCGAGCTGCTGCCGGTGCTGCTGGACGGCTTGCACAGCCGCGAGCTGCGCATCGGCCAGCCGATCCTCGCGCCCTATGGCCGGGTCAAGCTGGCGGAATCGGTGGGCGAGGCCCTGCAACCCCAGCTGATCATCGTGCTGATCGGCGAGCGGCCCGGCGGCGATGCCCTGGCCTCACGGAGCATGTCCGCCTACCTGGGCTACCGCCTGCCGGACGAGCAGGCCCGCCGCGCCGCCGCCCAGTTCAGCGGCAATGCCGACATTCGCTATGAATACACCGTGATCTCGAACATCTACAGCGGTGGCCTGCCGCCGCTGGAAGGCGGCAGCCTGGTGGCGGAAAAGGCCTTTGCCATCCTCCATCACCGGGCTGCCGGCAACCGTCTGGAAAACCTGCTGAAGAAGGTGGCATCCTGATGATCCGCCAGCACTCGGCAACGCCCCTACATCGTTGAAACGGAGACTGAGATGGCCCAATTTTCCCACAGCGTAGGTTCTCAGACCTATCGCTTCGACAGCCTCAAGGACGTCATGGCCAAGGCCAGCCCGGCCCGTTCCGGCGACTTTCTGGCCGGGGTTGCCGCCCTCAACGACGGCGAGCGGGTTGCCGCCCAGATGACCCTGGCGGATATCCCACTCAAGCACTTTCTCGAAGAGGTGCTGATTCCCTATGAGTCCGACGAAGTCACCCGGCTGATCATCGACACCCATGACCGCGAGGCCTTCGCCACGGTCAGCCACCTCACCGTGGGCGGCTTTCGCGACTGGCTGCTCAGCGACGCCGCCGACGAACAGAGCCTGCGGGCCCTGGCGCCGGGCCTGACCCCGGAAATGGCCGCCGCGGTGTCGAAGATCATGCGCGTGCAGGACCTGCTCCTGGTGGCGCAGAAGATCCGCGTGGTGACCAAGTTCCGCGGCACCCTGGGGCTGCGTGGACGCCTGTCCACCCGCCTGCAGCCCAACCACCCCACCGACGAGCCGGCGGGCATCGCCGCAAGCATTCTCGACGGCCTGCTGTACGGCAACGGCGACGCGATGATCGGCATCAACCCGGCCACCGACAGCATCGCCTCGATCTGCGCCATGCTGGAAATGCTCGATGCCATCATCCAGCGCTACGAGATCCCCACCCAGGCCTGCGTGCTGACCCACGTCACCACCTCCATCGAGGCGATCAATCGCGGCGTGCCCCTGGACCTGGTCTTTCAATCGATTGCCGGCACCGAAGCGGCCAATGCCAGCTTCGGCATCAACCTCAACGTGCTCCAGGAAGGCTACGAGGCGGGCCTGAGCCTGAACCGCGGCACCCTGGGGCAGAACCTGATGTACTTCGAGACCGGCCAGGGCAGCGCCCTGTCGGCCAACGCCCACTTCGGCATCGACCAGCAGACCTGCGAAACCCGCGCCTATGCCGTGGCCCGGCACTTCAAGCCGTTCCTGGTCAATACCGTGGTCGGCTTCATCGGCCCCGAGTACCTGTACAACGGCAAGCAGATCATCCGTGCCGGCCTGGAAGACCACTTCTGCGGCAAGCTGCTGGGCGTGCCCATGGGCTGTGACATCTGCTACACCAACCACGCCGAAGCCGACCAGGACGACATGGATAACCTGCTGACCCTGCTGGGGGTGGCAGGAATCAACTTCATCATGGGCATCCCCGGGTCCGACGACATCATGCTCAACTACCAGACCACGTCCTTCCACGACGCGCTCTATGCCCGGCAGACCCTTGGCCTGAAACCCGCTCCCGAATTCGAGCAATGGCTGGCCAGGACCGGCATCTTCACCCAGGCCGACGGCAAGGTGCATTTCGGCAACAACCTGCCGCCGGCTTTCCGCCAGGCGCTGGCCCAGTTGGGATAAGGAACAGGCTCATGCAAAAACACCCCACCGATTCGCAGAACCCCTGGCTGGAACTGCGCCGCCTGACTCCGGCACGCATTGCCCTGGGCCGTACCGGCACCAGCCTGCCCACCGATGCTCAACTGGACTTCCAATACGCCCACGCCCAGGCCCGGGACGCCGTGCACCTGCCCTTCGACCACGCCGGCCTGAGCGCCCAATTGGCCGAGCGCGGCCGTGACAGCCTGCTGCTGCACAGCGCCGCCACCGACCGCCACAGCTACCTGCAACGCCCCGACCTGGGACGCCGGCTCAGTGACGACTCGGCCCAGGCCCTGCGCGACTACGCCAGCGCCCATCCCGGCGGGTTCGATCTGGCAGTGGTGGTAGCCGACGGCCTGTCGGCCCTGGCGGTGCATCGCCATACCCTGCCATTTCTGGCACGCATGGAGGAACAGACCGCCGCCGAAGGCTGGTCGCTGTCGCCCGTGGTGCTGGTGGAACAGGGCCGGGTGGCGGTGGCCGACGAGGTCGGGCAACTGCTGGGGGCGAAGATGACGGTGATCCTGATCGGCGAACGCCCGGGGCTCAGTTCCCCCGACAGCCTGGGGCTGTATTTCACCTACCAGCCGAAAATCGGCCTCACCGACGCCTATCGCAACTGCATCTCCAATGTGCGCCTGGAGGGCCTGAGCTACGGCATGGCCGCTCACCGCCTGCTCTACCTGATGCGTGAAGCCTGCCGCCGCCAACTGTCGGGGGTGAACCTCAAAGACGAGGCGCAAGTGCAGACCCTGGACAGCGACGAGCCGGCAGATATGAAGGGCAACTTCCTCCTGGGCCCGCCCCAAGCGTGACTTTGCAAGACGATTGCGCTTTTTCGCCGCTTTGGGCAGCATCGCAACACGGCTGCCCGAGTCATCCAACCTGTGCCGTCACATCCACTTGAAGTTGAGAGCCACCATGCGGATTACTCAAGCAACCCTCGAGCACCTGGATCTGTTGACCCCCTTATTCGTCAAATACCGCGAATTCTATGGCGCACTGCCCTACCCGGATTCGTCCAGGGCCTTCCTGGAAAAACGCCTGCGGCGCAAGGAATCGGTGATCTACCTGGCCCTGGCCGACGACGACAGCAACAAATTGCTGGGCTTCTGCCAGCTGTACCCGAGCTTTTCCTCCCTCTCCCTCAAGCGTGTGTGGATTCTCAACGACATCTACGTTGCTGAAGACGCCCGGCGCCAGTTGGTGGCGGACAACCTGATGCGCACCGCGAAGAAGATGGCCAAGGAAACCAACGCCGTGCGCCTGCGGGTGTCCACCAGCAGCAACAACGAAGTGGCACGCAAAACCTACGAATCCATGGGTTTTCGCGAAGATACCGAGTTCAAGAACTACGTCCTGCCCCTCAGCGACGACTGACTCTGCAGACAGCGGCCCCAGGGCCGCTTTGGTATTTCCGCCCCTGGCGCGCGCCCTCCCGGCAACCTACCAAGCACCGGCCAAGCCGAAACGCCCCGCTACAATCTGAACACGCATTTCACTTGTCAGCCCTTATAATGCCGACCTTTTCGGATCGTAAGAAAAGCTACACCCCCCTGTAGTCCCTTTCTCCGAGTCATCGCACAGGCCTGCCGAGCCAGGCTGTCATCACAGGTGCCCCAATGGATTTCAACCCGATCGACCTAATCCTTCATCTCGACGTTTATCTCGACATGCTGGTGACCAACTACGGGCCCTGGATCTACGCCATCCTGTTCCTGGTGATTTTCTGTGAGACGGGCCTGGTGGTAACCCCCTTCCTGCCCGGCGACTCCTTGCTGTTCATCGCCGGCGCAGTGGCCGCAGGCGGCGGCATGGACCCGGTACTGCTGGGCGGCCTGCTGATGCTGGCGGCGATCCTTGGCGACAGCACCAACTATGTGATTGGACGAACGGCAGGGGAACGGCTGTTCAGCAACCCCGACTCGAAGATATTCCGCCGCGACTACCTGCAGAAAACCCACGATTTCTATGAAAAGCACGGCGGCAAGACCGTGACCCTGGCGCGCTTCCTGCCGATCATCCGCACCTTCGCGCCCTTCGTCGCCGGCGTGGCGCGCATGCCTTACCCACGGTTCTTCGCTTTCAGCGTGGCCGGCACCATCCTCTGGGTCGGCGGCCTGGTGACCCTGGGCTACTTCTTCGGCAACGTGCCCTTCATCAAGAAAAACCTCTCGCTGTTGGTGGTGGCCATCATCCTCCTGTCCCTGGTGCCGATGATCATTGGCGTACTGCGCAGCCGTTTTGGCCGCAGTGCCGAAAAAGCCGAAACCCGCTAAGCACCATGTGGTCCCTCAGCGCCTGGCGCCGCAAGCGCCGGCTGGCCAGGCACCCGGTCAGCGATGAAACCTGGCAGCGGGTACGCCAGCACCTGCCCTTCCTCGACGGCATCAGTGCCACCGAGGACCAGTGGCTGCGCGAGGCCAGCGTACTGTTTCTCGACGACAAGCACCTCACCGCCCTGCCCGGGGTCGAGCTGCACCAGGAACAGCGCCTGCTACTGGCGGCCCAGGCACAGCTGCCGCTGCTGCACCTGGGGGACCTGAACTGGTATCAGGGCTTCCACGAAATCATCCTTTACCCCGACGACTTCCTCAGCCCGCAACGCCATCGCGACGCCAGCGGTATCGAGCACGAATGGGATGGCGAGCACAGCGGCGAAGCCTGGCAACAGGGGCCAATCATCCTCGCCTGGCCCGGAGTCCTGGCCAGCGGAGGCTGGGAGGCCTACAACCTGGTGATCCACGAACTGGCCCACAAGCTGGACATGCTCAACGGCGACGCCAACGGCCTGCCGCCGCTGCACAGCGACATGCGGGTCAGCGAGTGGGCGCAAGTGATGCAAAGCGCCTACGACGACCTCAACCACCAGTTGGACCGCAATCCAGACGCAGAAACCGCCATCGACCCCTACGCCGCGGAAAACCCGGCGGAATTCTTCGCCGTCACCAGCGAATACTTCTTCAGCGCCCCGGACTTGCTGGTGGCGGCCTATCCGAAAGTCTATGCACAACTACAGCTGTTTTATCGGCAGAATCCACTGGCCCGGTTACAGCAACTTCAAGCAGAAGATCCGGTCTATCAAACGCACCACTAATGTCCTGTCGCGCTATTTAAGCTGTTCATCTGAAGACCGGTTACCTGACAACCAGGCCGCCGGTCGCTCGGTAAACCCGAACACGCCCGCGACACAGTACAACCAAGGTTCTACGACCCTTGGTACGTGGCATCGGTAGCGGAGTGTGTCTATAATCGCCGCCACTTTTTGGTCAATCCGGCCAAGTCATTTGGTCAACTAACGGGGGCAACGCCCAATGAGCTACAGCAAGATTCCGGCGGGCAAAGACCTGCCGAACGACATCTACGTCGCTATCGAAATCCCGGCCAACCACGCGCCGATCAAGTACGAAATCGACAAAGACAGCGACTGCCTGTTCGTTGACCGCTTCATGGCCACCCCGATGTTCTACCCGGCCAACTACGGCTTCATCCCCAACACCCTGGCTGACGACGGCGACCCCCTCGACGTACTAGTCGTGACCCCTTACCCAGTAGCGCCAGGCTCGGTGATCCGTGCCCGTCCAGTGGGCATCCTGAACATGACCGACGACGGCGGCGGCGATGCCAAAGTGATCGCGGTACCACACGACAAGCTGTCCCAGCTGTATGTCGACGTGAAGGAATACACCGACCTGCCAGCCCTGCTGCTGGAACAGATCAAGCACTTCTTCGAGAACTACAAAGACCTCGAAAAAGGCAAGTGGGTGAAGATCGACGGTTGGGGCAATGCCGATGCAGCCCGCGCCGAGATCCTGAAGTCGGTTGCTGCCTACAAAGGCTAAGCAGCAACTGCACGCTTGGAGCAACAAGCTTCAAGAAAGAGCCCCGGTCATCCGGGGCTTTTTTATGCCCGCACGCAGCACCGGTTGCCTGCTGGCGCCCGCTTGCCGGTGAACCGCTTCCTCGGGCTGACCACGCATCCAGCAACATATTCTTCGCACTTTTTACTGCTTCAAGGCCTCTGGAACGCGCTTCGCACTGGGAATTCCCGGCGAATATGCGTATGCTGCGCCCCACATTTGCGCATCGACCCTTCAAGCGGTCAGAGCGCCTGACGAAGCGGATGACTTTCTCGCCCAGTCCCACAGCCAGCCGCAAGAGCTGGGTGTACGTTTTGAAGGCTGGTGCGGTTTACCAAAAATGAACCAAGCCAGTCCCCGAGAAGCCGGCCACAAGCCGGCTTTTTAATGCCTGGAACCCGAGCACGGGAAGGACTGGCCACTCCGACAGCAGGTGCAGGATGCACGACCTACGCAGCTTTGCAGCTCCCACAAGATCCCCTGCGGTGAATTTTCAACCCCTGCGGCGAGCCATCAACGGTGCATTGCTGGCGGCGCTGACAGCCCTTGGCCTTTGCGGGTGCGTGGGTGCCTGGATGGATATGCCCGAAAGGCAAGTCACCAAGACCGACGCTCACCAAACGCTGGTGGGCCACTCCATGACCCCAGTCATCACCCGCACGCAGAAGAGCCCCGCCGAACGCCAGTGGTGCGGCACCACCGTTTTGCTCGTGATCCTGCCAATCCCGCTGAAACTGCCGGTTTGCGAGTCCTACAGCGCCACCTCGTACGGCAACGATATAAACGGCGCCGAAGCTGCGTTGCTGTATGTGAACCAGAAAGTCGGTTCGGACTTCTACGCCTGTGGCCCATTCATGTTCCTCGGGCCAATCGCGCACGGTTACCAGGGCAACGCGCTTTGCGGGAGGTTCCGCTAGGACCTTCACTCCTTGCCCCCCACACCAAGGCACTCACGTTCTCGCTACAATCCCGCCCATTGATGGCAATTCGCCCGCTCTGCAGCGGCCGGCTTCGACTCCTGCCCCTTGAGCGCGACGTTAACGAGAATTCCGGACATGGCCCTGCACATCCCCACCCTGCTCGTAGTCTCGGTGTTCATTTTCTTTCTGATGAGCCTGCTGACCTTCCACGCCTGGCTACGGGAAACCCGTGAGCGGCCACTGGCTTATCTGGGCGGCATGATGCTGCTGGCGGCGGTGGGCGTGGTGCTGGTCAGCCTGCGCGACACGGGCATGGACTTCGTGCCGAAAATCCTCGGCAACGTGGTCCTGCTGCTGAGTGCCGGCCTCAACTGGACAGCGATGCGGGTCTTCGCCGGGCGTCGCCCCCATGTCCCGGGCCTGCTGGCCGGGGCCGGCATCTGGCTGATCCTGTGTGTGGTGCCGGCGTTCTACCAGTCAATGCCGGTTCGGGTCTCGGTGTATTCGCTACTGGCGGCGGCCTATGGCGTGCTGACCCTGCTGGAGTTCTGGCGCAGCCGCCAGCAGTTGGAGGTCGCCTATATGCCGGCGGTGGTCCTGACCCTGCTGCACACGACGTACTACATCGTGCGTGCCCTTATTGACCAGGGTGTGGCCATGGATCAGGCGCTCAAAGGCTACGGTGCCGGGGTGCCACTCTTCTCCTTCATGCTGTTCGAATCGATGCTGTATGTGATCGGCATTGCCTACGTGACCCTGTGCATGGTCAAGGAACGAGTCGAACTGCGCTTCAAGGCGGCGGCCTTCTGCGACGCCCTGACCGGTATCGGCAACCGCCGGGCGTTCATGGTCAATGGCGAGCGGATGCTGATCGAATGCCAGCGCCGGGGCTCACCAATGGCCCTGCTGCTGTGCGATCTGGACCATTTAAAGCGCCTGAACGACGCCTACGGTCATCAGACCGGCGACCAGGTGCTGGTCGCATTCAGCCAGGTACTTGCAGAAACCCTGGGTACAAAAGACGTATATGCCCGCATTGGCGGTGAAGAGTTCGCCTGCCTCCTGGCCGCGACCGATGAGCAGGCCGCAGTAACGGTAGCCGAGCGGGTTCGCCAGGCTTTTGCCCGCTTGCCTCTGCTGGAACCCGGGTTGCTCAGCGTCAGCATCGGTGTGGTCAGCAGTGAAACCCGGGGCTACGACCTGCCGCGCCTGTTGTCCCTGGCCGACGTAGCCCTGTATGACGCCAAGCACCAGGGGCGCAACCGAGTGCACACGGTATCGCGCAGCGCCCTGGAGTTGCAGCCGGACTGAACGGCCAAGCCGCCTGGCTCCTGTGTGGTTTTGCCAATCAGCGGGATAACTGTGATACGCCCCCCAAAGGCGGCAAATAAGGCACTTAGCCAGTATTTCCGGCGCCCTTGGGCAAGAATAAACTCGCCGCTCTCCAGGACTCTCGGATGACAAGGAATGTGGAATAAAGAAGCCGCTATCAGTCACTTGAACGCTCACGCTCACGCCGGTAGTACGGGGCGCTGTGCGGCCTATACTCGCCAGGCGATCGAAGCCGGTGGCGGTGGGGTGATTCTGCACAGGAAGCACTCGGCCAAGGACTTCGGCTCATCATTGACTTCTGCCGGTTTCATCGAACAGCCGGCCGGCCAGACGCCCGCAGCGGGCGATGTGGTGATCATCCAGCCCATTCCAGGGCACCCCCACGGTCACATGGCGATGTTCAACGGCACACTCTGGGTGTCAGACTTCAAGCAACTGCACGGTTTCTACCCGGGGCATTCCTACCGGGTGCAGAAACCTGCCTACAAAATCTATCGCCATCCGTAAGGGGTCCCCCATGAGAATGCTGTTCTGCTCGCTGCTGGCAGCGGTCGCGATGCATCAGTCGGTCGCCCTGGCCGACTGCGCCAGTTCGCCAAAGCCCGCAACCCAGGCGTTTTATAGCTGGTACCTGCAAACCTTCAGCGAAGACAAGGATCCGTTGACCGACAACGTGGCGGAAATGAAGAAGTACGTCTCCGACTCGCTGATCACCAAGATCAAGAAACAGATGGCCAGCCCCGACGGCCTGGAAGAGGACTACTTCCTCAAGGCCCAAGACTACATGGATGAGTGGCTGACCCAGATCAAGGTCAGCGAACCACAAGTCCAGGGCTCCAGCGCCAAGGAGCAAGTGACGTTGGGCAACACCCCGGACACCACCCAGATCGTCGATGTGCGGATGATCAAGGACAAGGGCTGCTGGAAGATCGATGAAGTGATTTCCACTGCCGACCAGAGCGATTGACCTACCGCTTCGGCGCTGACTCCGGCCACAGCGCGGGTCGTCCATCCGGGCGATCCGCCATGCTAAGCTGCGCGCCGTTTCGGGCAACGGCCCGGGACCTCCTTCACTGAAAAAGGACTCTCAGTCATGTCGTTGCCGGCCGCAGTACGCCTGCCCCTGTCATTTATCTCGCTGTTCAGCGCTCTCAGCCTCAGCAGTTCCTGGGCCCATGCCGATGCGCAACAGGACGTCGCCAAGGGGCGCTGGCAAGGCCTGGCCGGCATGGCCAACCTGTACCTGGACGAAGCCACGCCAGCGGATTTCATCGAGGCCGGGGACAATGAGAAGAGCCAGCACGACAACTACGCCGGCGCCCTCGCCTACTACCTGACCGCTGCCCGCCTCGACCCAAAGAATGCCTACGCCTCCTACCAGGCCGCCGGCAGCCTGGCGGCCATGGACAAGAACAAGCGCGCCGCCGAATACCTCGACCAGGCCCGCGAGCGTGGCTTCTGGCAGCTGGTGCTGCTCAAGGAAGACGACGAACTGGAATCGTTGCAGCAGGACCCGGCCTACAAGAAGCTGTTGCAGGCCGCCGAGAAGAACTACCCGGCCAAGGCCAGGGATGCGGGCCTTGCGGCCTTCAGCATTCCCCAGGGCAAGGCCCCGAGCAAGGGCTGGCCGGTAGTGGTCTGGCTGTCGGGGTTCGGTACCGAAGGCAGCGACGGCATCGACATGCGCACGGACCTTGTGGGGGGAAAAGCCGTGCTGGTGGGCATCAACGGCACTCTCAAGCGCGACGAGCACCAATTCATGTGGCAGCAGCATTCGGTAGCACCGACCGAAGAAGCGGTCAGCGCAGCGCTGAAGAAACTGGAAAAGCAGACCCGTATCGATCGCTCGCGCATCGTCCTGATGGGTTTCTCCCAAGGTGCCGAGCACGCCTCGCACCTGATCGCCGAGTACCCGCAGCATTACAGCGGCGCGCTGCTGCTGTCACCCGGCGGCTACCGGATTCCCTTCGGCGAAACCAAGGCCCGGGACAAGCGCATCGTCATCGTCCATGGCGCCAAGGAGCACGAGAGCAACCAGAAGCTCACCGCCGCCACGCAACAGGCCCTGGAACCCGGCAACCAGGTCCAGAGCCATGAGCATGAGCAAGGCCATACCTTCCAGGACGACTGGCGCCAGGTGTATCCGGGCTACCTGAAGTTCGCCCTGAACCTCTGATGCCAGGTGCCGGGGCTTGAGCCCCGGCTGCTATCACTTGGCCGGAGTCATGGGCCCGGGGGCCTTTACCTGGGTCATCAGGTCATCGTCCCACTGCCCCTCGACCTTGACCTGAGCCAGAGCCCCCAACTCCATGGCCTCGATCAGGTTGTGGTTGAGGTACACGTAGGTGCCCGGCTGCTTGAAGGTGTAGAGCGCCGCCAGGGCCGAACCGCCGGGGATGAACCAGGTCTCCAGGTTGCGTTGCGGGGCGTTGGCGAACTTGCCGGTGGTCCAGACCCAGTCGCCATGGCCGCCGATCAGGTGCGGACGGCTGTCGCGGTTGGCCTGGGAGTGGATGAACAGCACGCTTTCGCCGACCTTGGCGGTCAGGGCGTTGGCTCCGGTCAAGGCGCCGACACGGCCGTTGAACACCACGTGGCTCGGGGTCAGGGTACGCATCACTTCACGGGTGTCCTGGTAGCTGGAGGCCAGGTCCGGGTAGCTCTTGTAATGCCCGTCCTTGTCCTTGGGGATGTACAGGTCGAACTCGCCGATGGTGTAGGCCCGGTCATAGTGCAAGGGCTTGCCGGCAGGGTCCTGCAAGCCTTCGCGCGGCAGCACCATCAAGGTCCCGCTCATGCCCGAAACCACGTGCCAGGGCACCATGCCCGGCGGCGCGCAGTGATAGACGAAGGTCCCGCTGCGGTCAGCCTTGAAACGCAGCACCACTTCCTGCCCCGGCAGCACCTGGGTCAGGGCCGCACCGCCCAGGGCACCGGTGGCCGCATGGAAGTCGATGTTGTGGGGCATGCTGTTGCTGGCCGGATTGCTCAGGGTCAGCTCAACGTAGTCGCCCTCGTGCACCACCAGGGTCGGCCCCGGCATGGAGCCGTTGAAGGTCATGGCCTGCAGGGTGGTGCCCTGATCGTCCACCACCATCTTTTTCTCTTCCACGTTCATTCGGAACTGCACGACCTTTGGCGGCCCGCTGACAGCCTGCTCATGAGCATGCACCTGGGGCGGCGCCACCAGGTCCACCTTGACCCGCTGCAAACCGTCGGCGCCCGCGGCCAACACCAGGCTGGAGGCACAGCTTCCGGCCACTACACAGCACTTCAACCACGATTGAAAAGCACCCATGTTCTGCATTTCCCTGCCAATGAATGGTGATTCATTGCAAGGCAAACACCGGGGGCCCGTATTGTCTCAGGGCAATGAACGGATGGCCGGGAAAGCGCATCCGTTGAGCCCGGTCATGGATAACTGAAACTGCGCACCAGGGTCAGTTCCCCGGGGGCGCGCATCGGCACCACAAAGGTCTCGCTCTTTTCATCCGGCGTACCTTCCTCGGTAATCACTGTGACCTGGGCGGTGGTCAGGGGCTGCACGGCATTTTCCTGGCCGCCGTCTTCATCGTCGTCACTGCGATAACCGCCACCGTAGTAGTTCACATAGACCAGGTACTGGCCCTTGAGCGGCGCCGGCATGGAGAAGATCTCCGGGCCGTAGCCCGTGGTCACGTCCACATCCAGGGTCGCGCCGTTCGGAGCCACGCGGTCGCCGTACCAGATGTGCGCGCCGTCCGGGGTTACCAGGTGCAGGTCGAGGTCGGTATTGTCGCTGTCCCAGGACAGCAGCACGCGCAACTTGGGCGGGGTCACGCCACCGCCGGTGTTGAGAAACTGCACGCGCTTGCGCTGCTGGCCATCCGGGCTGCGCACTTCGACGCTGTTGCTGCCGTTGGGGAAGGCGTACGGCCGGTCGAAGCTGCCTTGCTCATCGAACTTGAGCGGCATGCTGACGCCATTGACGATCAGCTTGCCGGGCTCTTTGTTCGCCTTGGGCGCACCCTTGATCTGCCCGCGAATACGCGCGGTATCGGCCTGGCCCTGGGGGGTATTCACCGAGGAGGCCGGGTAGTTGACCTCCTGAATGTACTGTTCACCATCCATGGCTCGAGTGCGCCAGCCGCCCTTGGGGGTGTCGAGCTGGATGCCGCTGTCGGCCAGGGCCATGGGCAGGCTGAACATTCCACAAAGGAACAGGAGGACCGGGGGAGCAGGAAGTTTCATGGCCTATTCCAATAAAAGATGACGGGCGAGCCCTTCGATGTAGGTTTCATCCTGGCCGTTGGGATGAGCTTCAAAGGCCAGGTGCAGGTATTCGTGAGTCAGGTCGAGGCGGTCTTGCAGCGAGAGCACGCCCCGCACATAGATGCGTTGCCGTTCACGGTCGACGTAGGGCCGGCCGAAACTCAGGCGGCACACGGCGAACTGGCTGATTTCGTTGTAGCCGATCTCTTGCTCCAGCGGTTGGCGCCAGCGCCGGCGCTGCTGCAGCAGCCACTCCTGGGCCGCCGGCAAGGGTTCGCAGGAGGCCACGGGGTTGTCCCAGCGGCTGAGGCTGGCCCGGGGATAGGCGTGCAGCAGGATGGCGTCGTAGCGTTGCCCGGACCGGGCCTGCTCCACGGCCTGTTGCCAGGACAGTTTGTCCGGCGCCTTCAGGTCCGAGTGATAGGTGACTTGAGTGCCGGCCAGCACCAGGTCGCTGGTCCAGGCGGCTATGGCCCGGGCCTGGGCAGTGGCCGGGCGCGGCGCGACCCGCTGGCGGTTGCTGCTGTCGTCGATGCTCAGGCATTCGCCGCTGCGCCCGGCGTTCTGCAACAGGTAGGTACGGATGGCCACGGCCAGCGCCTTGGCGGCCTCCACTGGCTCACTGGTGGCTTCGCGCTGCAGTACCCGAGCGACATATTCCTCACGGTCCAGGCGCGCCACCAGTCGCTGGGCCGCAGGGTCTTGCTGCAGGAACAGCTCGCCGGCGCTGTGGATATCCAGCTGGTTGCCGTTGGCAAACTCCACCCGGTAATCCCCTTGCAAGGCACCCGGTTTAGCCGGCTGGCCGCCCTGGCTGACGCTTCTGAGCGGGTAGCGGGAAAACAGGCTGACCTCCACACAGCGGCCTTTATCCACAGGCGGGTTGTCCGGCAGTTCCTGGTTCAGGGCCTGGGCGTAGTCCTTCAACACCCGTTGGCTGGTGCCACGCCCGCCCACCCACAGAGGTGTGCCATCCACCAGCCAGCCGGCAAAACCACCCTGGCGCGATTGCGGGTCCTGATCCGCCAGCCAGCTCCAGGTCTTGACCCGCAAGCGCCCGCCCAAGGCGCCCACTACAGCGCCGTCGGCGGCATTGAGCACCACATCCAGCAGCACGCGCCGGGCCGTGTCCCGGGCCGGCAACAGCGCCAGCACCTGCAGCAGTTCCGCTACCGGGACCCGGGTCTGGGGCTGCAGCTGGTTGAGGTCCTGCAACCAGTCGGGAGCGTTGCGGGCCTGCCAGTAATGGCGCCAGTCAGCGGCGGACAGTTGCAAGCGCTGGGGCTCGAAATACAAACCGCAGGAACGTACCAGCGCCTGATCACGGGCGATGCTGGCGCCCACCGCACAGCAGTAGACCTCTTCCTTGGACTTGCCCTGGCAGGCATAGGCCGGCTCCTGGGCGCCGGTGTCCACCAGCCAGGCGTAGACAAAGAGTTTCCAGACACTGCCCAGGGGCGCTTGCAGATCCTTGGGCAACGGCTCGCGAGACAGAACCTGGGTCTTGCTCAGGCTCACCAGCTCACTGTCCGGGGCGGTTTTCCAGGCCAGGCGCAGAGGCTCGTCCTGGGCCGTCACCCACCCAGGAAGCAAACACAGACATAGCCAGGCCCAGCACCGCACCATGTTATTTGACCGTGACCTGACCCAGGGCCGGGGTGCGTTCCTGAGCCTGATGCTCCGGTGCGTACACCTGGTAGAAACGTGCCGGCGGCAGATTGAACTGGCCTTTCTGGGAGAAGCGAACCAGATGGCGCAGGCGCACTTCGCTGCCGTCGTTCAACGCATCCAGCGGCACCGCGTAGCTCATCTGCCCAGGTTCGGAACGAGCCTTCTCCAGGGACGCCGCCTCCGTACCGGCCGGGCCGGCCAGCTTGATGCCCCAGGTGGTGCGCTCGACATCGGCACCCGGCGGCAGCGGCACTTCCAGCATGCCGTACAGCAGCGGCCGGTTGCCTTCGTTGGCGATGATCACTTCGTCCAGGTACAGGCCGTCACTGGCGATCGGCTTGTTGCCCACCGGTTCCAGCTTGAAGGTGAAGGCTTCGTCCCCCGGCACCAGGCGCAACAGGCGGCGGGTGATGTTCACCGGCGACGGCGTGCCCATGTCCAGCTTGCTCAGGTAGCTCACCGACGCCCGCAGCGGACGTTCCGGCACAGAGCCCAGGGCCAGTACCGTCGGCACCTGCGCCCCTTGCCACTGCCAGTAGCTTTCACCGCTGGCGCCCTGGCGCTGTTGCCAGCCCTGCCCCGGGTTCAAGGCCACCGCCGGGGTCGACTGGGCGATGCTGCGCTGCAGCCAGGTCAGGGCCAGGGCCCGTTCCAGGGTCGATTGCGACGGCAGCAGGCGTTGCAGCAAGGCACGCGCCGCGCCTTGGTCGAACGGTTTGAGCGACAGGCTCAGGGCCTGGGTGAACGGCTGGGAGCTGATATCCAATTGCTGCTGCGCCGCTTCCAGTTGGGCGACGAACGCCGCGGGTGGCGTGACCTTGGCATCCCGCGCCAGGGCCGCGGCCAGCACCCGGGCGCTGGCCAGGCCGAGGGCCGAATCCGGATCGTCCATCACCAGACTGTCGCTGCCGTTGTCCTGCATGCTGGCTGCCGGGCCGCTACCGGCCTTGGCCAGGTCGTCCATCAGGCCGCTGACCAGGGTGTTGATCGGCAGTTTCATTTCACGGGCGAACGACAGGATCAGCGCCCGTTGCAGCAACGGCGTATTGCCAGCCTGCTTGGCGTAGACCTCCAGCACCCGCTGCCAGTGCTCCGGCGGCAGGTTCAGGTCCAGCACCTTGCTCGCATTCCAGTCGGCGTAATAGGCGTAGGCGGTGAGGAAGGCATCCGGCTCGGCATCTTCGCCCCACCAGGTGAATGCCGCTTCCGGCCCGGCCATGTGCACCAGGCGCAGACGGCTGTTCTGCATCATCAGCCGCAGCCGGTCGCGGATCTGCGGATTGCTGGCCAGCGCCGGGTAGGCAACGCTCAACGGCAGCAACTGGCTGGCGGTCTGTTCGACGCCGCCATACGGGTATTCCAGCAGGTCATCCAGGGCCGAACGGAACAGCGCTTGCGGGCTGTCGTCCAGGCGCAGGCGAATGTCCGCAGCATCGGCCGGCAGGCCCAGCGGCGTGCTGATGGTGACCACGTCCAGGCTCTGGGTCTGCACGCTCTGCCAGCCGGCCGCACTGCTCACCAGGCGCACCGCCAGGGCATCCACGGTCTTGCCGCCCTGCACCAGCTCGGCGCTCCACTCGCCATTGCCCGGGGCAATGGCCGGCAGCGCCACATAGTTGATGCCGCTGTTGAGGGTCAGCGGCAGGCGCTGGGACTCCCCGGCGTAATGGATCACCAGTTCGGCCTTGGTGGGTTGTTCGGACTGGCTGAAGGCGAATACCCCCAGGTCCGGCTTGTCACCCGTGCGGAAGCGGGTCGGACCGCTCCACTTCAGGTACAGGGCCTTGTCGGAACGCACGAACTGCTTTTTCTGCCCCACTTGGCCATCATCAGCGATGGCCCGGGCAGTGATGCGCCAGCGGGTCAGGGAATCCGGCATGCGGAAGGTGAAACGCGCCTTGCCGCTACCGTCGGTGACCAGCTCAGGCTGCCAGGCAGCGGTGTCGACGTCTTCGCGCCGCGGACGCTCCAGTACCTTGACCCCGCGTTCGCTGCGGTTGGCCTTGCCCGGGGCGGTGGGGCTGCCCGGCAGGGCCACGTCGTAGCTGATGAACGACAGGCTGGCGCTGGTGCGCACATTGTTGCGCCGCGGGTGGTAGAAGAACTGGTCGATGCTCGGCGCCACTTCCGGTTGCAGGGCGTAGACCATTTCGTCCACCACGCTGACCGTCAGGTGTGCGGGCACCGGCTTGCCGGCGAACTGGGTAGACAGGTCGACGGTGACCATGTCACCCGGCTGGTATTTGTCCTTGTCGGTATGGATGGCCACATCGATCTGCGGCGTCAGCACCTTGATCCCGGCGTTCTGGAAGCTGTACTCGCCGCCCTTGGTGTAGAGCACGGAAAAGGTCAGGTTCGGCGCAAAGCCGTCCTTCACCGGCACCCGGGCGCGGTATTGGGTGGGGCTGAGTTTTTCCACCTTGAGCCAATCGCCGCCCTTGGACAGCAGCGCCGTGGCCTCGACCTTGTCCCGCTCCAGGGACAGCAGGGCGTCGTTGATCGGCTCCGGGAAGGTGATCAGCGCCAGGGCTTCGTCACCAGCCTTGTACTCGGGCTTGTCGAGGACGATTTCCACGGTGCCCGGCACCGCTTTCACGCCCTCGCCAGTGACCGAGTGGCTGGTGCCGCCCAGTACACGATCGTGCTCGTCGCGCAGGGTCAGGTTGTAGGTACCGGGGCGCTCGAAGGCCAGGGCGAAACCGCTGTCGGCGGCAGCCAGCTTGCCCTCGCCGGTGGACTGGTCCTCCATGCGCACCCAACCGTAGCGGCTCGGCTTGACGTTCTTGCTCTGCTCGCTGGTGTTCTGGTTGGCGTAGCTGAACTGCACCTTGTCGCCGGCCGCGCTGAAACGCTGCGGCGCGCTGAGGCTGAAGCTCGCCGCGCCACGCTCGATGAGGATTTCCTTGGTGGTCTTGACCCGATACGCAGCGCCATCACTGGCGAATACGGTGAGCATGTAGCGGCTGGGCTTGTCCGCCGCCGGCAGGTCGAGGGTCGCACTGCCCTTGGAATCGGTGGTCAGTTCGGCGCTGGTCAACTCCACCGGGAACTGGCCCATGTACTGCAGTTCGTTGTCCACCATGGACAGCTGCTGGGCCCGCAGGCTCAGTTGCAGGCGAGCGTTGGCCACCGGTTTGCCGTCGGGGTAGAGCAGTACCAGGTTGCCCTTCACCGGCTCGCCGGTCTTGAAGTCCGGCTTGGCCAGGGCCAGGGAAACTTCAAAGTGCGGCTTGATGTACTCGGCCACGCGGAAGGCACTGCTGTAGACCTGGCCCTTGTAGCCAAAACGCAGTTCATAACCACCGGCCACGGCATTTTCCGGCAGTTGGAAGCGGCCCTGGGTGCCGGACTTGGAGTCCAGGTTCAGGGTCATGTTCTGCAGGGCGGTGCCGGCGGCATCCAGCACGCTGACGTTCACCGTGCCGGCACCCGGCTGTACCGAGTCCCGGGCGTTCTTGAACTCGCGACCGACGATCTTCAGCGATACCCAGTCCCCCGGGCGATACAGCGGCCGGTCGGTGAAGGCATACAGTTTGGTGTCGTAGATTTCGCTGTCGTAATAGAAGTTCTCGGAGACGAACACCCCGCCTTCCTGGTCTTCGCCGATCACGTAGGAGCGCTCGGGACTGACGTGCTTGAGGCGCACCAGGCCCTGTTCGTCGGTGGCGCCGCTGTTCATCACGCCGAGGCCGTCGGTCCACAGCACATTGACCTTGGGCACCGAGTTGCCTTCATGCTTGCCCGCGGCCCAGACCAGCAGTTCGTCGCCGGCGATCTTGCTCACCGCCACGGTGTTGGAAACAAAGACCATGGTGGTGGCGCGGTACTTGCCCACCAGGGCCTCCACCAGGTACAGGCCGGGCTTGAGCTGCCCCAGCGGGATGTAGACGTTGCCCGGGGCGACGGTGATGAACTGGCTGGAGGAACCGGACAGGTTTACCCCGGCCGGCGGCTGGATCGGCTTGGCCTGCCACAGCGGATAACGGAACTGGGTCACCAGAGGCAGCCCCGGGATCAGGGCGAATTGCGGCTGGGCGTCATACGGCGTCGGCGCCAGCATGGAGTTGCCCACCTTCAGTTCCGGCACCTCTTCGGTGACCTGCTTGCGTGACTCGTAGGAGAAGGCGCGCTGCATCACCCGGCGGGATTTGCGGTACCAGTTGTCCCACAGGTAGGCCAGGGTGTTGGACAGGCCCTCGCCCTTGAACTGGCCGTCGCTGACCACCCGGTGCAGGTTCTTCTGGCGCTTGAGAAAGTCCAGCGGCTGGTCGATCCGGTACACCCGGATGTCCGCGCCGCCATAGGGCTCCATGCGAAAGCGCCGGTAGTCACGGCCCGGGGCTTCGAGGCGCACCATGGCCTGTTCGTCGCTGGCGAAACTGCTGTCGGCCAGGAGGAAGAAACTCTCGCCGGAGACCGCCGCATAGTCGCTGGGCGGCACCGAGTCTTCGGCGTTGACCAGGGCCACGGGGGTGAGCAGGGTCAAGGCCAGGGTCAGGCGAAACAGAAAACGGGACATACGGGATTCGCTCATTGGGTGAGGAAGTTCAGTCGATAGATGCCGATGAAGTTGGGGTTGGCTGAGTCGGGTATCCATCGAGTGTCCTTCCATGTCATCAGTTGCTGCACGCTAGCCGAGCGCATGCCGTTGTCGGTGGGAGTGGTGGTGCCGGTGTGATAGGCGATGTTGCGGCCCATCCAGATCATCAGGTGCTGGTCGTCGCCCTGGTCGAAGAACAACAGGTCACCGGGGCGCGCCTGCCCCAGGTCACGGCTCACCAGATGGCTGTTGAACTGGATCAGCTTGATGGCATTGACGTAGGGCCCGGTCTGGCCGCCGCCCTGCTGCCACTGCTGGGCCAGGCCGCGCTGGCCTTCGCTCAGTTGCAGCTCCGGCGGCAGGTAGCGATTGGACATGCCGTTGGCCCGCAGCCATTTGTTGTCGTGGACCTTGAGCGCTTCGTTGGCGGCAAAGCGCACCAGGCCCGCGCAGTCCTGCTGGTACCAGCGCGGGCTCGGGCCCTGGCTCAACTGCTCCTGGGCGATGCGCACGAACCAGGCACGGAACACCTGGGACTGCTGCACGTCCAGGGGCGGAGCCTGGGTCGCGCCCACGGCGCTGCTCAGCAACAAGGCCAACAGGCCAAGGCTGCTCAGACCTTTGCGCAGTGCACTCACAGGGCACGCCATTGCAGAGGCAGCCATTGCCAGTGACCGTCGGGCTCGCTGCCTTCGGGCAGGGTCAGGGCGTACTTGCCATAACCGCCGAGGGTACGCAGCTTGGGCACCAAGTAGGTTTGCGCGGCGTTGTTGAACACCGGCTCCATGTCCTGGGGCAGGCTGTCGAAGGTTTCCTGCTGGATCAGCTGGGCCAGGGACTGCGGGCCCAGGTACACCGGCATCAGTGCATCCTTGGGCACCACGTCCGCCAGGGGCGGGAAGCGCTTGTCCAGGGTGCCCAGGGCCTTGCTCACAAGCTTGTCATCCAGGGAGAACACCAAGGTCGAGCCATGGCGGGCCAGGCTGACCTGCATGAAGGCGCGACCGGTGATGGTTTGCGGGTCCTTGGCTTCCTTGGCCGGGTACTGGCCGAAGTTGGAACTGACCTGGCGCTGCCACTGGTGCACGTCGCCGTTCTGCTGCTCGACCACCGGGAAGATGCGCTCCGCCACCTTGCTTTCCCGGGTGCCGACCATGGAGCCGAACAGCTTGCCCAGGTCCGCATCGAGCTTGGCATTGTCCTTGTCCTTGAGGCTGGCCACCAGCAGCGGTGTGTACAGCCGCGAGTCGGCGTACCAGCACAGGCCGGCGGTCCCGGCCATGTGCTCGGTCAGGGTGGTGGCCACCGCTTCTTCGGCGCCCAGCTTGACCAGCAACGGCTTCTGCTGCTCCGCCGCCAGGGGCAAGGCTACGCAGGCGCTGGCGCCCATGGGCATGGCCTGCCAGATCGGCTTGAAGTCGAACGCCGGCTGGTTGTCCTGCTCTTGCATGGCCAGGTAGCTGTGCCAGCCCTTGTCGTCCATGTCGAAGCGCAGGCCGGCGAAGTTGGGGATAAAGCGCTGGTAACCCATGGCCAGAACGCTGGAATTGACTGCCAGCCGCTGCTGCACTTCAGGCTTGCGCGCTTCCAGGCCAAAGGCCTCGGGGAACAGTTTGTCGCCGTTGAGCAGGGCCTCCAGGGCGGTGGTGGACACCGCACCATGCTCGTCGTCGGCGCCGGTGGCGGGGTCATACAGCTTGGCGGGGTTGGACAGCACCACCAGCTTGTCGCCGTGGGAGGCGAATGCCAGGGACCGGCTGGCGTTGTAATTCAACTGGTACAGGGTCACCGCATCGCCACCGACCTTCAGGTCCGCCAGCTTGCTCAACTGGGTGTCATCCAGGGCCACCTTGGCCAGGGGCTCCAGCAGCTTGGCCAGGCCGCCGCGGTCCATCACCAGCAGGAAGTCCTTGAGACGCCCGTCGGCGCCGCGCCACAGCGCCACGTCGGCCGGCTGGTCGAACAACTGCTCGATCAGGTTGTCCTGCAGCTTCAGGTCATGCTCGTAGATGATCCGCCGCAGGCTGCCGATCAGGCCCAGGCGGTCGGCGTGGGTCTGGTAATAGAAGACGAAATCCTCGGTCAGGGTTTCCTTGAGGAAAGGCACTGCCAGCAGGTCCTTGGGCAACTGCGCCAGGGAATGGGTTTCCAGCAGCCCATCGGGGCGGCTCAGGCCCAGCTTGTCGCCGGCCAGCTCCGCCACCGGAGTCTTGGGCTTGCAGCCCACGCCGGTGACCGCGGCCGCCACCAGGCACAGGCCCATGACCAGGACCGGCCAGCGCCGCTTGCTGGCGGGTTGTTCAGTACCGGGCACGCCGGCTGCCGGGGATGCTGTGTTTTCGCTCATGATTCACAAAGCCCAATTCATCCGTGGTGCGGGATGTTCAATAGTTGAAAGACTTGACCAGCAACAGGTCGCCGATGGCCCGCATGGGCACGATAAAGGTCTCGCGTTTCTCATCGACGGTGTTTTCGTTAAGGATCAGGTTGATCTGCGAGGTGATCACCTCGTTCTGATTGCTGCCTTCGTCGAAGTTGTATCCGCCGCTGCCGAAGTTGCCCCAGTAGTTCACGTAGATCAGGTAGGTGCCCCGCAGCGGTGCGGTCATGGTGAACATTTCCGGGCCCGGGCCATCGACGCCGTCCGGGTCCAGGCCGCCGCCATTGGTCAGGCCGGGGTGGCCGAAGAAGGCGTGCTGACCGTCGGGGGTAATGATGTGCATGTCCAGCTCGGCCTTGGGATCATCCCAGCCCAGCACTACGCGAATGCGCGGTGGAGTCTTGTTCAGGTTGGCTTCATAGAACTGCACGCGCTTGAGGGACTTGCCCTCGGAGCTGCGCACTTCGACGCTGTTGGAGCCGGCACCGAACGCATAGGGCCGGGCAAAACGGCCCTGCTCGTCGGTATAGAGATTCAACGGGTTGCCGTTGACCGACAGGCTGTGGGGCTGGCGCAAATGGCCAATGGCCTTGAGCTGGCCTTCGATCAGGGTGCGGTTGCGCTGGATGCCGCGGTCGATGGGCGGCGTCGGATAGGCCACGCGATCCTGCTCGGTGCGGTCCAGCAGGCCGGAATAACGCCAGCCGGCCAGGGGTTCCTGCAGCTCGGCAGAAGGCTCGGCGAATGCCGGCCCGGCCAGCAGCAAGGTCAGCAGAAGGGAGGATAGAGCGCGCATGTAATGCGTCCTGCCATGCATGGGAAAACCCTGGCGCCAGATCCTCGGCGCGGCTGCAAATATTCAGAAAGAGTGCCCGGCAACAAAGGGCGTTGGAAAGGCCGCAGATTAGCGACTTGGCGCCTGTTGCACAATTGCCGGAAAAGGAATTTGCGAGGGAATCGGCAATGCCCTGACCCCCCCGCAACAAGTGCCATTACAGCGCCATCACCCCCTTCAATCCCGGGAGCAATGCGCGTCGTGAAAACCCCTGCCCCCCTACCCCAACGCCCCCCGCCCGAAGCCCGCCAGCGGGCGCTTCTCATTTGCCCGAAACCCCGCTGTCTGCTAGTGTCGCGCCGGTTTAACGTCAACCGGGATAGCCGCCATGGCCCGCAAAAAAGCTGCCTTAGATTTCGAACAATCCCTCGCCGACCTGCAAACCCTGGTCGAGCGTCTGGAGAACGGCGAGCTGTCGCTGGAAGACTCGTTGACCGCCTTCGAGCAAGGCATCGGCCTGACCCGCGATTGCCAGGCGGCCCTGGCCCAGGCCGAGCAGAAGGTGCAGATCCTCCTGGAGCGCGATGGCGAGCTGGCGGAACAGCCCTTCGATGCGGAACAGCCGGAATGATTACCGCCTATCAGGCCTCCAGCCAGGCCCGCGTCGACGCTGCAATGCACACCCTGTTCACCGCCCCTAGCCCCGAACTTGCCCGCCTCTATGAAGCCATGCGCTACAGCGTGATGAATGGCGGCAAGCGCGTGCGCCCGCTGCTGGCCTACGCCGCCTGCGAGGCCCTGGGCGGCAAGCCCGAGCAAGCCAACGGCGCCGCCTGCGCGGTGGAGCTGATCCACGCCTATTCCCTGGTGCACGATGACCTGCCGGCCATGGACGATGACGACCTGCGCCGCGGCCAGCCCACTACCCACAAGGCTTTCGATGAAGCCTGCGCGATCCTCGCCGGCGACGGCCTGCAGAGCCTGGCCTTCAGCGCCCTGCTGGACCCGGCCCTGAGCGACGCCAGCGCCGAGATCCGCCTGCGCATGGTCACCACCCTGGCCCAGGCCGCGGGCCCGGCGGGCATGGTCGGCGGCCAGGCCATCGACCTCGGCTCCGTGGGGCTCAAGCTGGACCAGCAGGCCCTGGAATACATGCATCGGCACAAGACCGGGGCACTGATCGAAGCCAGCGTGATCCTTGGCGCCCTGGCCAGCGGCCGGGCCGAAAAGGGCGAGCTCAAGGCCCTGCAAACCTACGCTCAGGCCATTGGCCTGGCGTTCCAGGTGCAGGACGACATTCTCGATGTCGAAAGCGATACCGCCACCCTGGGCAAGCGCCAGGGCGCCGATATCGCCCGGGACAAGCCGACCTACCCGGCCTTGCTGGGCCTGGCCGCAGCCAAGGAGTACGCCCTGGAACTGCGCGACCAGGCGCTGCATGCCCTGCGTCCGTTTGACGCAGCGGCCGAGCCGCTGCGCGAGCTGGCGCGCTATATCGTCGAACGCCGCAGCTGATCGGCGGTCCGTAGCAGGACCGCATATCGGCCAAGTTCGGCGCTCTGCGTGGGCAGCTTGCGATGCATAAGGTAAACTGCCGCCTCTTTCTATACCTATAACGATTCGCCTGATGCCCACGACGTTTCATGAGATTCCCCGCAAACGCCCGACCACGCCGCTGCTCGACCGCGCCCAGACGCCGGACGGCCTGCGCCGGTTAGGCGAAGCCGAGCTGGAAACCCTGGCCGATGAGTTGCGCCTGGAATTGCTCTACACGGTCGGCCAGACCGGCGGGCACTTCGGTGCCGGCCTCGGGGTCATCGAGCTGACCATCGCGTTGCATTACGTGTTCGACACCCCGGACGACCGGCTGGTGTGGGACGTGGGTCACCAGGCGTATCCGCACAAGATCCTCACCGGGCGCCGTGAGCAGATGGCCAGCCTGCGCCAGAAAGACGGCCTGGCCGCCTTCCCGCGGCGCTCCGAGAGCGAGTACGACACCTTCGGCGTCGGCCACTCCAGTACCTCCATCAGCGCTGCCCTGGGCATGGCCATCGCCGCACGCCTGCAGAACAGCGAGCGCAAGGCCATCGCCGTGATCGGCGACGGCGCCCTGACCGCGGGCATGGCCTTCGAGGCCCTGAACCACGCGCCGGAAGTGGACGCCAAC
The DNA here is from genome assembly GCF_058799535.1 of Pseudomonas sp. GW822-FHT06D10. NCBI lineage: Bacteria > Pseudomonadati > Pseudomonadota > Gammaproteobacteria > Pseudomonadales > Pseudomonadaceae > Pseudomonas > Pseudomonas sp. GW822-FHT06D10. Next base: position 257,533 of record NZ_JBXALN010000007.1, read on the forward strand.
ATGCTGGTGATCCTCAACGACAACGACATGTCGATCTCGCGCAATGTCGGCGGGCTGTCCAACTACCTGGCCAAGATTCTCTCCAGCCGCACCTACGCCAGCATGCGCGAAGGCAGCAAGAAAGTGCTGTCGCGCCTGCCCGGGGCCTGGGAAATCGCTCGCCGCACCGAAGAATACGCCAAGGGCATGCTGGTCCCCGGCACCCTGTTCGAAGAACTGGGCTGGAACTACATCGGCCCCATCGACGGCCATGACCTGCCGACCCTGATCGCCACCCTGCGCAACATGCGCGACCTCAAGGGCCCGCAGTTCCTGCATGTGGTGACCAAGAAGGGCAAGGGCTTCGCCCCGGCGGAGGTCGACCCGATCGGCTACCACGCGATTACCAAGCTGGAACCCCTGGACGCCCCGGCGGCCGCGCCGAAAAAGGCCGGCGGGCCGAAGTATTCAGGTGTGTTCGGCGAATGGCTGTGCGACATGGCCGCCGCCGACCCGCGCCTGGTGGGCATCACCCCGGCGATGAAGGAAGGTTCGGACCTGGTGGCCTTCAGCGAGCGTTTCCCGCTGCGCTACTTCGACGTGGCAATTGCCGAGCAGCATGCCGTGACCCTGGCGGCCGGCATGGCCTGCGAGGGCGCCAAGCCGGTGGTGGCGATCTATTCGACCTTCCTCCAGCGCGGCTATGACCAACTGATCCACGATGTGGCGGTACAGAACCTCGACGTGCTGTTCGCCATCGACCGCGCCGGCCTGGTGGGCGAAGACGGCCCGACCCACGCCGGCAGCTTCGACCTCTCCTACCTGCGTTGCATCCCCGGCATGCTGGTGATGACCCCGAGCGACGAGAACGAGCTGCGCATGATGCTCAGCACCGGGCACCTGTACAACGGCCCTGCGGCCGTGCGCTACCCACGCGGCACCGGCCCCAACGCACCGATCGACAAGAGCCTGGAACCGATCGAGATCGGCAAGGGCGTGATCCGCCGCCAGGGCAGGCAAGTGGCCCTGCTGGTGTTCGGCGTGCAACTGGCCGAAGCCCTGCAAGTGGCCGAGAAACTCGACGCCACGGTGGTCGACATGCGCTTCGTCAAGCCACTGGATGAAGCCCTGGTACGCGAGATCGCCAGCAGCCACGAACTGCTGGTGACCATCGAGGAAAACGCCATCATGGGTGGCGCCGGCGGTGCGGTCAGCGAATACCTGGCACGGGAAAACATCCTCAAGCCGATCCTCCACCTGGGCTTGCCGGACGCCTACGTCGAGCACGCCAAACCGGCGCAGATGCTCGCCGAGTGCGGCCTCGACGAAGCCGGCATCGAGGCCTCGGTGCGCCAGCGCCTGGCGCTGCTGGGCCTGGCTTGATCCACAACGGCCAGCTGTAGCCGCTGTTGCACGCCCGCCATGCGGGCGTCGCTTTTTGGCCTTCACTGTGCAGCCTCTCCCACTTTGCGGCAAAGGCCGAGCCGCGCCAACGGAATAGCCATGAAACTCTCTCGCCTGGCCCTGCCGCTTTGCCTTTTGCCCTGCGCCGAACTCTTTGCCGACACCCCCGACCGCGATCAGGCCCTGAAACTGCCCGAAATGCTGATCAGCGCCAACCGCCAGGTAGAAGCGCGCAATGACAGCAGCGCCGCCAACACCGTGTTCACCCGGGAAGACATCGACCGCCTGCAACCCACCAGCCTCACCGACCTGCTGCAGCGGGTGCCGGGGGTGCAGGTAGCCCAGGGCGGCGGGCGCGGCAACCTGCCGAATATCTTCATCCGCGGCACCAACTCGGCCCAGAGCCTGGTGCTGGTGGACGGCCAGCGCATCAGCAGCTCATCGAGCGGCGACAGTAACCTGCAGTTCATCAGTATCGAGCAGATAGAAAGGGTGGAAGTACTGCGTGGCTCGCGCTCAGTGATCTATGGCAGCGACGCCATTGGCGGGGTGATCCAGATCTTCACCCGACGCGGAGCGGACTCGGGGCTCCATGGGCGCATGCGCGTCGCCGCTGGCGGCAACCAGACCTGGGAGCGCAGCCTGGGACTGTCCGGTGGAGATCAACAGACACGCTTCAGCCTCGGCGCCAACCTGGATGAAACCGCCGGGATCGACTGGACCCACGAATCGTTCCCCAGCGATGCCGACCATGATGGTTACCGCAACAAGTCGTTGAGCTTCACCCTCAGCCATGCGCTGAACGATGACCTGGAGGTGGGCCTCAACCTGCTGGATAACCGTGGTCGCACGCGCTATGACAACCCCTTTGGGCGCTACGACTCAAGCTACGACGTCTTCGCCCAGGATCCTTACACCGACTTCAGTGTCAGCAGCGTCAACGGCTATCTCGATGCGCACATCAATGATTACTGGACGTCGCGAGTAGAGCTGGGGCATAGCGAGAACCGCGACCTCAAGCGCGACAAACTCAGTGACGAACGAAACGTATTCAATACCTACCGGGACTCGCTGAACTGGCAGAACGATCTGCGCCTGGACGAACACAACAGCCTGATCCTCGGCGCTGACTGGTACGAAGACCGGCTCAATACCAGCCCGGCGCGATTTGCCGAAGACAGCCGCTGGAACCGGGCGGCCTTCATTCAGCACCGCTTTCGCGGTGACAGTTTCTCCACCGAGCTGGGTCTGCGCCGCGACCAGAACCAGCAATATGGCAGCCAGAACACCTGGAGCGGCACCTTTACCCTGCCGCTCAACCCGGACAATGACTTGCTGCTCTCCTATAGCGAAGGTTTCCGGGCGCCCAACTTCAGCGACCTGTATTACCCCGGCTTCAGCAACCCCGACCTCAAGCCGGAACACTCCAAGAGCTATGAATTGCAGTGGCGTAACCAGCTGACGCAAAGCACTCGCCTGGAGACCTCGATCTTCCGCACCGATATCAAGGACGCAATCATTTATGACCGCATAGCCCAACGCCCGGAAAACGTTGGCGCAGCGAGAATAAACGGTTTCGAAGCGGCCCTGAAACAGGAACTGTTCGGCTGGCAGACCAGCATCGGCACCGCGATCATTGATCCGCGCAATCGCAAGGATGGCCATCAACTGCCGCGCCGTGCCCGCCGCACCTTGAATCTGGATCTAGACCGGCAGTTCGACCGATTGGCGCTAGGTGCCAGTTGGCAACTGGTGAGCAAGAGCCGTGAAGACTTGAGCACGAAAAAGCAGGTCCCGATTGGCGGCTACGGCCTGCTCGGACTGCGAAGCAGTTGGGCGATCAATCAGGAAGTGAAGCTGGACCTGAAACTCGACAACATCTTCGACAAGTCCTATAGCCGCGCGCTCTACGAGTACAACGGCAACGACTATGGCTACCCCAGCGAAGGCCGTACCTGGATGCTCGGCGTGACCTGGACGCCTGAGCTGTAAGATCCGCCGCCTTCGCCGGCAAGCCGGCGCCTACAGGTCCCTAGGGCAAGGCCTGCCGGTGAAGGGGCTCAGCGCTCAGGTGCGATCAAGGCACAGAGCCTGGCCGTCGCGGCAATCATCTGCCCGCTGGGCCGCTCCAGGCCCTTGTCCCTTACCAGCAGCAACCGCCCTTGCCGCACCGCCGCGACCTGCGGCCAGTCCTTCCAGGCATCCAGTTGTCCCTGGGCGGTGGCGAGGATCGCCTGCGGATTGCGCTGCAACACCGACTCGATACTGACCTGGGGCGCCGGCAGTTGCTGGTCGGCAAACACATTGCGCGCGCCGCAGACACTCAAGGCTTCGCTGATGATCTGCCCACCACCCACGGTGTACAGCGGCTGGTCCCAGACCTGATAGAACACCGGCAACGGCGGTTCGCGGTGATAGCGGACGCGCAATGCAGCCAGTTGCCCGTTCAACTCGGCGGCCAGCTCGCGGCCGGCCGCCGGGCGACCCAGGCGCTCGCCGATCTCGGCAATCTGCGCGGTCAGTTGCGGGAAGTCATGGGGTTCGGCAACCAGGGTGGGGATCCCCAGGCGCGCCAGTTGATCGCGCTGGGCCGGGCCGACACTGCCCGGCCAGAGCAACAGCAGATCAGGCTTGAGGCTCAGCAAGCGCTCGATATCCAGCTGGCCGTAGCGCCCCACCGAAGGCAGGTCCTTGAGCGGCGCGGGCCGTTCACCGGCATCCAGCACGCCCACCAGCAGCTCGGCGGCCCCCAGCTCTACAACGATTTCCGAGAGCGATGGTGCAAGACTCACCACCCGCTGCGCCGCCAGCGCCGGAACACTGGCCAGCAGGCACAGGACCGCCAGCCAGCGCAGCATCAGCCCAGTTGACGCGGAATGCGATAGAGGTAGAACAGCACCGCCGTGGACACCGCCAGAAGCATCAGCGGCACCGCTTCCAGGCCGACGAACACCGCCAGGGTGCCGATCCAGGCCGGCAGCGACGCCGCCAGGAACGCCACCCGCCGGCTGGCCGCAAGGTTGATCCAGGCCGCCGGTTCCTCGGGAGTGTCCAGGGCTTTCTGGGTGGCGATCAGGGCGTGCTTGTAGCCGCCGAAGAAGCGCAGGCTGACGAACATCGATGCCACCCCGGCAATGAAGAACGGCATCGCCAGCACCGGCAGGATGGGCTCGCCCTGGCCGAACAGCGCGTTGATCACGAACAACGGCAACAGGCCCAGGGCCAGGTATTGCCACCAACTGACGGTCAGGCGCCGCTTGACTTGGCCCCGGGTCACGCGCGGTCGACCTCGCCCTGGTGCTCGTTGCCCATCATGTGGTCGAGCTTGCTGGCCTTGGTCGCCAGGTAGAGTTTGTTGTGCGGGTTATGGCCGGTGTGCAGCGGTACGCGCTCGGCGACCTGGATCCCCATCTCGGTCAAGGCCTTGACCTTGCGCGGGTTGTTGGTCATCAGGCGCAGGGACTTGACCCCCAGGTGCTCCAGCATCGGCAGGCACATGGCGTAGTCGCGCTGGTCGGCGGCAAAGCCCAGGCGTTCGTTGGCCTCCACGGTGTCGGCGCCACCGTCCTGCAGTTCGTAGGCGCGGATCTTGTTCAAGAGGCCGATACCCCGGCCTTCCTGGCGCAAGTACAGCAACACCCCACGACCTTCGCGGGCGATGGCCTGCAGGGCGGCTTCCAGTTGCGAGCCGCAGTCGCAACGCTGGCTGAACAGTGCATCGCCGGTCAGGCACTCGGAGTGCAGGCGGCCGAGAACCGGAGCGCCGTCGGCGATATCGCCCAGGCTGAGCACCACATGCTCGCGGCCGGTAGCTTCATCGAGAAAACCATGCATGGTGAATTGCGCAAAAGGCGTAGGCAGCTTGCAAGCAGCAACAAAAACGACGGGCACTGTTGTGCTCCTGATCTGTATGAGGACTGGAGATTCGCAGAGGCGGCATTGTAACAGCAGCCTCCACTGGACGCTTAGGCTGAATTATCGGAGATAAAGATCGATAAGTTTGATCAACGCACCGCCGGCTAAGGGCTCCCGTCAAAGGGATAAGGCTGTTTCCAGCGCTCGAAGATCGGCCGCAAACGCCCGGTGCTCACCAGCTGTGCCATGCGCTGGTCGTACAGTTCGCGCATTTCCCGCCCGCGCGGGTTGCTGGCGAACCCCAGGTACAGCGGCAGCTCGGTCAGGTGGGTACGCTTGAACTGGCTCGGATCGGAGGCCTGCCCCAGCACGTAGTCGATCTCGGTCTGGGCATCGATGTAATAGTCGGCGCGGCTGTACAGCAGCATCGGCAGGATGCCGATGCGCCGGCGGATCTCGTTGTAGCGACGGATATTGGGCAGGTAGTCCTGGTACTTGTAGCCGCGCACCCAGACCAGTCGGTAACTGGCGATAGTCGCCAGGCTCAACTCGGGGTTGCTGGCCAGTCCCAGGGCGTAGATGTGATCGGTGTCGTAGTTCCAGTGGGGGTAAAGCACACCCGGCGACTCATCACGGTAGGCACCCATGTGGGCGTCCACTTCGCCGCGCTGTACCAGCCCGACCGAACGGGTATAGGGCACGCTGCAACGTTCGATGGTCACACCCAGCGGCTCGAAGACTTCGCGCAGGATGTCCCAGCCCAGCCCCTCGCCGTTGGCTTCGGTGTAATCGCTCCAGACCTCGCTGGCGATGCGAATGTGCCTGGGCTGCGCCTGCGGCTCCGCGGCCCGAACGCTGCAACAGCTCAAGGCAACCAGCAATACCAGCAGCGCGCGGCACACACCCATGCCTATTTCCTCAGCTGAAGCACCACACCAGCCCTTGCATCGCCAGCCAGGCAAACACCCCGGCGAGGACGTCGTCGAGCATGATGCCGACGCCGCCATGCACATGCCGGTCGATCCAGCGAATCGGCCAGGGCTTGAGAATGTCGAAGAAGCGGAACATCAGGAAACCTGCCAGCAGCCAGTACCAGCCTTCGGGCACCAGCCACAGGGTGATCCACATGCCGACCATTTCATCCCAGACGATGCCTTCATGGTCATGCACTCGCAGATCGTCGGCTACCTTGCCGCACAGCCAGAAGCCGAACAGCATGGTGATGCCGAGCATCAGCCAGTAGCCCCAGTCCGGCAACATCTGCCACAGCGGGATAAAGGGTAGCGCAACCAGCGAACCCCAGGTGCCCGGCGCCTTGGGCAAGGTGCCGGAACCAAAGCCGAAGGCCAGGAAATGCCAGGGGTTGCGCCACACCGACGGCGGTACGAACTCCGCCGGGACCTGTTTGGGATGATCTGTCACTGTGTCTCCGGAAAGTGTTGATAACCCCGGGTGCCGGGGGTGATGTCCTGCCCATCGGCATCCAGCAGGGTCACCCCCTGCCCGGCCACCACTCGCCCGACCACCCGCACTGGCCAGCCGGCCGTCAGTAGCGGCGCCAGTTCGGCCGGTGGCAGGGTGAAGGCCAGGACGTAGTCGTCACCGCCACTCAGGGCCGCGGCGCGAGCGCGCTGCTGGCCGAGAAAGCCCAGCAGCGCCGGCGACAGCGGCAGCTTCTCGACCTCGACCTGCAAACCAACCGCCGAGGCCGTGGCGATATGGCCGCAGTCGGCCAGCAAGCCATCGGAGATGTCCAGCGCCGCCGTGGCCTTGCCCCGCAGCGCCTGGCCCAGGGCCAGTTGCGGTTGCGGCGACCAGTAATGGGCCAGCAGTGGCTCAGCCAGCGCCGGCTCGGCGCTGCGCTGGCCCAGAACCAGCGGCAAGGCGCCGGCGGCGTTGCCCAAGTCACCGCCGACGCACAACAGATCGCCTGCCCGAGCACCGCTGCGGGTCAGGGCCAGGCCGGCAGGTACCCGGCCGAATACCGTCAGGGTCAGGGTCAAGGGGCCGCGGGTGGTATCGCCACCGATCAGGCGCACCCCGCAGTTCTGCGCCATGGCATTCAAGCCTTGGGCATAGGCCTGCAGCCAATCGGTGCTTACCGTCGGCAGGGTCAGGGCAAGGGTAAAGGCCAGTGGCGTGGCGCCCATGGCGGCCAGGTCGCTGACAGCCACCGCCAGGGAGCGTTGACCAAGAAGAAAGGGCTCGCAGGGATCGGCGAAATGCACACCGGCCACCAGGGTGTCGGTGGAAATCGCCAACTGCTCGCCAGGGGCAACTGCCAGCAAGGCGCAGTCGTCGCCGATCCCCAGGGCAACACCCTCGCCGCCCTGCGCACAAGGCGCGGCAGCGAAGAAGTTACGGATCAGCTCAAACTCGCCCATGGCAGCTGCAAGCGCGGTTCAGCGCTTGAACGCCTTCACTTCAGCTTCGCGCAGGCGTGGGGCCAGCTTGTCGAGTACGCCATTGACGAACTTGTGGCCATCGGTGGAACCGAAGACCTTGGCCAGTTCGATACCTTCGTTGATCACAACGCGGTACGGCACGTCGACGCGCTTGAGCAGTTCCCAGGTGGACAGGCGCAGAACCGCCAGCTCCACAGGGTCCAGCTCATCGATGGCCAGGTCCAGGCAAGGCACGAGCGCGGTGTCGATCTCGTTCTTGTTGGCCGGAACCCCGTGCAGGATCTCACGGAAGTAGGCGCCATCGATGTCAGTGAAATCGTTGTCGACCCGGAACTGCGCTTCGATCTCGTTCAGCGAATGCTTGGCCATGTGCCATTGGTACAGCGCCTGGGTCGCGAGCTGACGGGCTTCGCGACGCTTGGCGCTCTTGGATGGCTTGCCGGCATTGGCAGGCTTGGGATCGCGCGGGTTGAAACGATCGCTATCGTCGCTAATCACTTGGCCTCCAACTGCGCCAGCAGGCTGACCATTTCCAGGGCGGACAGGGCAGCTTCAGCACCTTTGTTGCCGGCCTTGGTGCCGGAACGCTCGATGGCTTGTTCGATCGAGTCAACGGTCAGCACGCCGAAGGCCACTGGCACGCCGAACTCCATGGACACCTGGGCCAGGCCCTTGGTGCACTCGCCAGCCACGTATTCGAAGTGCGGGGTACCGCCACGAATGACCGCGCCCAGGGCGACGATTGCCGCGAACTCACCCTTTTGTGCCACTTTCTGTGCAACCAACGGAATTTCGAAGGCGCCAGGAGCACGGATGATGGTGATGTCGCTTTCGCTCACGCCGTGGCGAACCAGGGCGTCAACCGCGCCGCTGACCAGGCTTTCGACGACGAAGCTGTTGAAACGGCCGACCACCAGGGCATAGCGGCCTTTAGGGGCGATGAAGGTACCTTCGATGGTCTTCAGGGTCATTCGACAAATCTCTTAAAGAGCCAGAGCGTGTCTAGTACACGCTCTTCAGTGATATTTGAACCGCGAATAGGCTGCCGGAAACAGGCGGCTTTTATTCGGAGGGCACGTATTCTACAACTTCCAGGTCGAAACCGGATATCGCATTAAACTTCATCGGCGCACTCATCAGGCGCATTTTGCGTACGCCCAGGTCGCGCAGGATCTGCGAACCGGCACCGACGATGCTATAGGTGGTGGGCTTCTTCGCCGGCTGGTGCTCCGCGGTTTCACGGATATGCGCCAGCAGCACGTCGCCATCCAGCGGGTGCCCGAGCAACAGCACCACGCCACTGCCGGCCTCGGCCACCGTGGCCATGGCCGCCCGCAGGCTCCAGCGGCCCGGTTGCTTGACCATCAGCAGGTCGCGCAGCGGATCCATGTTGTGCACCCGTACCAGGGTCGGCTCTTCAGCGCAGATCTCGCCCAGGGTCAGGGCCATGTGCACGTCGCCTTCCACGGAGTCACGATAGGTCACCAGGTTGAACTGGCCCAGTTCGCTATCCAGCGGCTGCTCGGCAATCCGCTGAACGGTACGTTCGTGGATCATCCGGTAGTGGATCAGGTCGGCAATGGTGCCGATCTTGATGTTGTGCTCGGCGGCGAAGGCTTCCAGTTCGGTGCGACGGGACATGGTGCCGTCGTCGTTCATCACTTCGCAGATCACCCCGCTGGGCTCGAAACCGGCCATGCGCGCCAGGTCGCAGGCGGCCTCGGTGTGGCCAGCGCGGGCCAGGGTGCCGCCGGGCTGGGCCATCAGCGGGAAGATGTGGCCCGGGCTGACGATGTCCTCGGCCTTGGCGTCCTTGGCAGCGGCGGCCTGCACGGTACGGGCGCGGTCAGCGGCGGAGATACCGGTGGTCACGCCTTCGGTGGCCTCGATGGAGACGGTGAACTTGGTGCCAAACCCCGAACCGTTGCGCGGCGCCATCAGCGGCAGCTTGAGCAGCTCGCAGCGCTCGCGGCTCATGGGCATGCAGATCAGGCCGCGGGCGTGCTTGGCCATGAAGTTGATGTGTTCGGCCTTGCAGCACTCGGCGGCCATGATCAGGTCGCCTTCGTTCTCGCGGTCTTCGTCATCCATGAGGATGACCATCTTGCCTTGGCGGATGTCTTCAACCAGTTCTTCGATGCTGTTGAGCGCCACTCGGCACCCCCTTGAGTCAGGATTTGAGATAGCCGTTAGCGGCCAGAAAACTTTCGGTAATGGTGCCGCCCGTGGCCTCGGCCGCCTTGTCGCCCAGCAGCAGGCGCTCCAGGTAGCGCGCCAGCAGGTCCACCTCAAGGTTGACCTGCCGACCCGGCCGGTAGTCGGCCATGATGGTTTCCGCCAGGGTATGGGGAACGATGGTCAGCTCGAACTCGGCGCCATTGACCGCGTTGACCGTCAGGCTGGTGCCGTCGACGGTGATCGAGCCTTTATGGGCGATGTACTTGGCCAGCTCTTTCGGTGCGCGGATGCGGAACTGGATGGCCCGGGCATTTTCTTCCCGCGCCACCACTTCACCGACGCCGTCGACATGGCCACTGACCAGGTGACCGCCCAGGCGGGTGGTCGGGGTCAGGGCTTTCTCCAGGTTCACCCGGCTGCCGGCCTTCAACTGATGAAAGGCGGTGCAGTCCAGGGTTTCACGGCTGACATCGGCCCAGAATCCATCGCCAGGCAGTTCAACAGCGGTCAGGCAGACGCCGTTCACCGCGATGCTGTCGCCCAGTTTGACGTCGGCCAGATCAAGCTTGCCGGTTTCTACATAGACCCGCACATCTCCGCCTTTTGGGGTCAATGCGCGAATGCTGCCGATGGATTCGATGATGCCGGTGAACATGGAGTCCTCCTCGAGAACAGGGCCGCCGGGTAGGCGAAAGTCGGGAATTATACGCTCGCTGGCGGGGCCGGGATGGCAGTGACTCGCCAGTCATCGCCCACCGCACGCATTTCTATGATCTTCAGCAATGGCGCCTGGCTCATCTGCGCCAGCGGCCAGTCCAGCAACGGCCGCGCAGAGGAACCGAGGAACTTGCCGGCGACGAATATCTGGTACTCGTCCACCAGGCCCTGCTGGGCAAAGGCCCCGGCCAGGCGTGGGCCGGCTTCCACCAACACTTCGTTGACCCCACGGGCCGCCAGCTCCAACAGCAGGCGACGCAGATCCACCTGGCCATCGGGGCCTGGAACAATCAGGCATTCCGGGCCGTTGGCGTATTGCTCTTCCACCGCCGCACAAGTGGCAACCAACGCTGGGCCGGCCTTGAAGAATGGCGCATCCAGAGGCACCCGCAGGCGGCCGTCGATCAGCACCCGCAGCGGCGGCCGGCTCATGGCCAGGGCGGTCTGCTCGGCATCCAGGCCCAGTTCGGCGGCGCGCACGGTCAGCCGCGCGTCGTCCGCCAGCACCGTGTCGGCGCCGGTCAGTACCACGCTGGACTCGGCCCGCAGGCGCTGCACTGCAGAGCGCGCCGCAGGGCCAGTGATCCACTGGCTCTCGCCACTGGCCATGGCGGTGCGGCCATCCAGGCTCATGGCCAGCTTGACCCGCACATAAGGCAGGCCGTGCTCCATGCGTTTCAGAAAGCCTTTATTGATCGCCCGCGCCTCGCCTTCCAGCACACCGTCAAGGGTATCGATGCCGGCCTGGGCCAGGCGCTGCAAGCCACGGCCGGCCACTTCCGGGTTGGGGTCCTGCATGGCCGCGACCACCCGTGCCACACCGGCATTCACCAGGGCGTCGGCGCAGGGCGGCGTACGCCCGTGATGGCTGCAGGGTTCGAGGGTCACATAGGCGGTGGCGCCACGGGCCAGTTCACCGGCCGCGCGCAGGGCATGCACCTCGGCATGGGGCTCGCCGGCCCGCACGTGCCAGCCCTCGCCCACCACCTGGCCGTCGCGCACGATGACGCAGCCGACACGCGGGTTGGGATGGGTGGAGTAGCGACCCTTGCGCGCCAGTTCCAGAGCACGGGCCATGTAGTGGGCGTCGAGGACCGCTTGCTCGGCAGGCTGGCTCATTGCTTGGCCGGCTCACGGGCGAGACGGTCGATCTCTTCGCGGAATTCGTTGAGGTCCTGGAAACGGCGATAGACCGAGGCGAAGCGGATGTAGGCGACTTCATCGAGCTTCTGCAGCTCGGTCATCACCAGCTCACCCACGACCAGCGACTTGACCTCGCGCTCGCCGGTGGCCCGCAGCTTGTGCTTGATGTGCACCAGCGCCGCCTCCAGACGCTCGACACTCACCGGGCGTTTTTCCAGGGCGCGCTGCATACCGGCGCGCAGTTTTTCTTCGTCGAAGGGCTGACGGCTGCCGTCAGTCTTGATCAGGCGCGGCATCACCAGTTCGGCGGTTTCGAAGGTGGTGAAACGTTCACCACAGGCCAGGCATTCACGCCGGCGGCGCACCTGTTCGCCCTCGGCGACCAGACGCGAGTCGATGACCTTGGTGTCGTTGGCACCGCAGAAGGGACAGTGCATGGTGGCAGGCAACAAAAAAAGGGAGGGCCATGGTAGCGCATCCCACTGGCAAGACAAGCCATAGCCTTTACGGTATACAGACCGACTATTATGTTTCGCACACGGAAATTCGCCTTGTTGGAGCTTCAGATGCCGCTCAGACCGCTCGTTCTGCTCAGTCTTGTCAGCCTGTTGGTCGCTTGCAGCAGCGATGCGCCAAAAACCGCGGCCCCCTCCACTTCACAGCAGCAGGCGGTGAAAAAAAATCAGGAACCGGCCGATCCAGGCCCCCTGCCGGCCTACCAGCGCGAGTTGAGCGGCACCCTCGAGGGCGTACCGGCCGGCGCCGATGTCGAGCTGGCCCTGCTGGTGATCGATGAGCGCGGCCGTCCGCAACGCCTGCTGGCCAGCAGCAACCTGAGCGGCACCAGCCAGGCCTTGCCGTTCCGCCTGCGCTTTGCCACCGAAGCCTTTCCGGCCGGAGCCCGGGTCGAACTGCGCGGCCGCGCCAGCCAGTCCGGCCAATTGATCCTGCACCTGCCGGCCCAACGCATCGACCAACCCACCAGCCAGGCCCTGGGCCAACTGCAATTTGTCAAAGCCCCATGAATGTCCCGCTCGACCTGCAAGCTGCCCTCAGCGAACTGCTGGGGGACGCGCGACTGGTAGCCTGCGAGCTGCCCGACACCACGCTGAAGCTCTGGCTGATCGACGCCGACAACATGGACCGCGCCTTCACCCCGGAAGAAACCCGGCGCATCCTCCACGAGCCGCCCTACTGGAGCTTCTGCTGGGCCAGCGGCCTGGCCCTGGCGCGCTACCTGGCCGAGCAGCCGCATTGGGTCGCGGGCAAGCGGGTGCTGGATTTCGGTGCCGGTTCCGGCGTGGCGGCGATTGCCGCGGCCAAGGCCGGGGCCCGGGAAGTGGTGGCCTGTGACCTTGACCCGCTGGCCATTGCCGCCTGCCGGGCGAATGCCCGACTCAATGGCGTCGAGCTGAGCTATTCCATGGATTTCTTCGCCGAGGCCGACCGCTTCGACCTGATCCTGGTGGCGGACGTGCTCTACGACCGGGCCAACCTGCCGCTGCTGGACCAGTTCCTCAGCCGTGGCCGCCAGGCCCTGGTGGCGGATTCCCGCGTACGGGACTTCCAGCACCCGCTCTATCAGCGCCTGGAAATGCTCAATGCCCTCACCCTGCCCGACCTGGCCGAACCCTGGGAATTTCGCAACGTGAGCCTCTATCACGCACAGCGGCGATAGCGATTTTCAGCCTCCCGGCCAGCCTTTATAGTGGTTCCATTCCCGCTTATTCGAGATACCCTATGAGTCAGGAAACGCCCTACATCTTCGACGCCCGCACCGCTGATTTCGACCAGTCGGTGATCGAGAACTCCTTTCACAAGCCGGTCCTGGTGGACTTCTGGGCCGAGTGGTGTGCGCCCTGCAAGGCGCTGATGCCGATGCTGCAGCAAATTGCCGAGAGCTATCAGGGCGAACTGCTGCTGGCCAAGGTCAACTGCGACATCGAGCAGGACATCGTCGCCCGCTTCGGCATCCGCAGCCTGCCCACCGTGGTGCTGTTCAAAGACGGCCAGCCCGTAGACGGCTTTGCCGGTGCGCAACCGGAATCCGCGGTGCGGGCCATGCTCGAACCCCATGTGCAGATGCCGCCACCACCGGCCGCCGACCCGCTGGAACAGGCCGAAGCCCTGTTTGCCGAAGGCCGTATCAGCGATGCCGAGGCCCTGCTCAAGGTGCTGCTGGGCGAAGACAACAGCAACGCCAAGGCGCTGATCCTCTACGCCCGCTGCCTGGCCGAGCGTGGCGAGCTGGGTGAAGCCCAGACCGTGCTCGACGCGGTCAAGAGCGATGAGCACAAGGCGGCCCTGGCCGGAGCCAAGGCGCAGATCACCTTCCTCAAGCAGGCCGCGGACCTGCCGGACGCCGCCGAGCTCAAGGCGCGCCTGGCCAAGGACCCGCAGGACGATGAAGCGCTGTACCAACTGGCGATCCAGCAACTGGCGCGCCAGCAATATGAAGCGGCGCTCGAAGCCCTGCTCAAGCTGTTCATGCGCAACCGCAGCTACAACGAAGGCATCGCCCACAAGACCCTGCTGCAAGTCTTCGACCTGCTGGGCAACGACCACCCCCTGGTGACCGCCTACCGCCGCAAGCTGTTCGCCGCCCTGTACTGAGCCGGAGGAGCTGGCTTGTGTAGGAGCTGGCTTGCCAGCGAAAGCGTTCTGACAGGCCGAACGCATTCGCCAGCAAGCGGGCTCCTGCAGGGTCATTGCACCCAGCTGTAGATCGGCGTATCGGCGCCGCTCACCACCTTGACCTCGGCGCAGTGGCGCAAGCGCACCAACAAGCGCTTGCCTGCCGCCGCGCTACCGGTCAGCCCTTCCAGTTGCTCCAGCAACTCCGGCCCGCTGAGCTGCCCGGCCTTGCGCAGCAACTCCTTGGTGGTCTGCCACAGGGCATCGTCCTGGCTGGCCGGCTTCGCCGCCACCGCGACGCTCTCGGGCTTGGCCGCCTGCAACTGCGCACCCAGTTGCGCCCAGTCGCCTTCGTCCAGTTCCAGGGTCAAATCCACCGGCCAGTCGCCGATGCTTCCACGAATCCGCAACATTGCTGTGCTCCTGAATTTTTCTGACGAGCATGCTCCCACGCGTCTTGCGCAACGCCAAGCGGCCGGTCAAACTCAGCGGCCAATTGTTATAAGATCACATAACATTTATTTCATCTTCGCTCCGGAGACTTGCTATGCGCCGTCTGCTACTCGCCCTGCCGTTCGCCCTGTTGCCGCTGGCCGCCGCCCAGGCCGCGCAAGCCCATGATCACGAGCATGAACATGGCAGCCTCGGCGCCCACGAACATGGAGTCGGCCGTTTGAACGCAGTGCTCGACGGCCAGACCCTGGAACTGGAGCTGGAGAGCCCGGCAATGAACCTGGTGGGCTTCGAACACGCTCCGAGCACCGACGCCGACAAGGCCAAGGTGGCTGCCGCCCGCACCCAGCTGGAACAGCCGCTGGTGCTGTTCAGCCTGCCCAAGGCAGCGGCGTGCGTGGTGGCCAAGCAGGAGCTGGAGAGCCCGCTGTTCGGCGACCAGCCCGATGCCGATGATCACGATGACGACCACGACGAAGATGCCAAGGATGCCGCTGGCCACGAGCATCACCATGAGCACAGCGAGATCCACGCCCACTACCATTTCACCTGCGCCAAGCCGGATGCCCTGAAGACCCTCGATCTGGGGCAGGTCTTCAAGACCTTCCCCGCCACCCAGAAAATTCAGGTACAACTCATTTCGCCGAATGGCCAGCAGGGCGTCGAAGCCAGCGCCACGGCGGCAACCCTGAAGTTCTGAGCGCCAACCCTGTAGCCGCTGCCTTCGGCGGCTACAACACTCATCCGATGATCGACCCGACATGACCCAAGCACTTATCGAACTGTCCAACCTGGGCTTCAACTGGCCCGGTCATCCACCGTTACTGGACATTCCGGACTTTCGCCTGGAAGTCGGCGAAACCCTGTTCCTCAAGGGCCCCAGCGGCAGCGGCAAGACCACCCTGCTGGGCCTGCTGGGCGGCGTGCAGAAACCCAACCAGGGCAGCATTCGCCTGCTGGGCCAGGAGCTGACCGAGCTTTCGGCCGGCGCCCGCGACCGCTTTCGCGTCGATCACACCGGCTACATCTTCCAGCAGTTCAACCTGCTGCCGTTTCTCTCGGTACGCGAGAATGTCGAGCTGCCCTGCCACTTCTCCAAGCTACGGGCCGGCCGCGCCGCACAGCGCCATGGCAGCGTCGACCAGGCCGCAGCCACCCTGCTGGCCCACCTGGGGCTGAAGGACCCAGAGCTGCTCGGCCGCCGCGCCGATTCGCTATCCATCGGCCAGCAGCAGCGGGTCGCTGCGGCCCGGGCGCTGATCGGCCAGCCGGAACTGGTGATTGCCGACGAACCGACTTCGGCGCTGGACCACGACGCCCGGGAAGCCTTCCTCCAATTGCTGTTCGCCGAATGCCGCGAAGCCGGGGCCAGCCTGCTGTTCGTCAGCCACGACCAGAGCCTGGCAGCGCTGTTCGATCGCAACCTGTCGCTGGCCGAACTCAATCGCGCCGCCAAGCCCGCAGAGGTCTGAGATGTATCTGTTCCGTCTAGCCATGGCCAGCCTGGCTAACCGTCGCTTCACCGCGATCCTCACCGCCTTCGCCATTGCCCTCTCGGTCTGCCTGCTGCTGGCGGTGGAGCGGGTGCGCACCGAAGCCCGGGCCAGTTTCGCCAGCACCATCAGCGGCACCGACCTGATCGTCGGCGCCCGTTCCGGCTCGGTGAACCTGCTGCTGTACTCGGTATTCCGCATCGGCAACGCCACCAACAACATCCGCTGGGACAGCTTCGAGCACTTCGCCAGCAACCCCAAGGTAAAGTGGGCGATCCCGATTTCCCTGGGCGACTCCCACCGCGGCTATCGGGTGATGGGCACCACTGACTCCTATTTCCAGCACTACCAGTACGGCCACCAGCAGAACCTGCAACTGGCGGTGGGCCGGGCCTTCGCCAGCGACCCCTTCGAAGTGGTGCTGGGGGCCGAAGTCGCCGATGCCTTGCACTACAAGCTGGGGGACAAGCTGGTACTGGCCCATGGCGTGGCGGCCATCAGCCTGGTCAAGCACGACGACAAGCCCTTCACCGTGGTCGGCATCCTCAAGCGCACCGGCACTCCGGTGGACCGCACCCTGCACATCAGCCTGGGCGGCATGGAGGCGATCCACATCGACTGGCACAACGGCGTGCCGGCCCGTGGCGAGGGGCGCATCAGCGCCGACCAGGCGCGCAACATGGACCTGACGCCCCAGGCCATCACCGCCTTCATGCTGGGCCTCAACAGCAAGATCTCGACCTTCGCCCTGCAACGGGAGATCAACGAATTCCGCGGCGAGCCGATGCTGGCGATCCTGCCCGGCGTGGCCCTGCAGGAACTCTGGAGCCTGATGGGCACCGCCGAGAAAGCCTTGTTCGTGGTGTCGCTGTTCGTGGTCCTGACCGGCCTGATCGGCATGCTCACGGCGATCCTCACCAGCCTCAATGAACGCCGACGGGAGATGGCCATCCTGCGCTCGGTGGGCGCGCGCCCCTGGCACATTGCGACCCTGCTGATCTTCGAAGCCTTCGCCCTGGCGCTGTTCGGGGTGCTGGCCGGGCTTGGCCTGCTGTACCTGGGCATCGCCCTGGCCCAGGGCTACGTGCAGTCGAATTACGGCCTGTACCTGCCACTGTCCTGGCCCAGCCAGTATGAGTGGACGCTGCTGGGCGGTATTCTGATCGCCGCGCTGCTGATGGGCAGCGTGCCGGCCTGGCGCGCCTACCGGCAATCCCTGGCCGATGGCCTGTCGATTCGTTTATGAGCCCTGGTTTATGAAGACCCAACGCTTGCTGCGCTCTCTGCTTGCCCTATCGCTGCTGTTCAGCTCACCGCTGTGGGCGGCGGGGGCTCCGAAGGACCTGACCTGGTCGGAAATGATCCCGCCGGACGCGCCGCCGGAAGTGCCGAACATGAAGCCGCTGCACGACCTGTCGCAGATGAGCGATGCGCTGTCCGCCGAATCGGCCCCCGCTGCCAAGCAAGACCTGCCCAATGCCCCGGTGGTGAAGAGCCTCGACGGCCAATCGGTGCGTCTGCCCGGCTACATCGTGCCCCTGGAAGTGAGCGAGGAAGGACGCACCACAGACTTCCTGCTGGTGCCCTACTTCGGCGCCTGCATCCACGTACCGCCACCGCCATCGAACCAGATCGTCCACGTCACCAGCGAAGTCGGGGTGAAACTCGATGAGCTGTACCAGCCGTACTGGATCGAAGGCGATATGCAGGTCAAGCCCTCCACCAGCGAGCTGGCGGATGCCGGCTACCAGATGGCGGCGCAGAAGATCTACGTCTACGAGTTGCCAGAGTAAAAGAGTGCGGGCGGGCGATGCCCGGGGAACGTCAAAAGAGTGCGGGGCAAAAGAATAGTTCACCCCGCCAACCGGGGTTTGCCATTTCATTGAGCTGAGTCAAGGCGGTCAACTTGACGATCCTTACCATTGGACATAGCCAATCTGAATCGTCCTTTGGAGCTCCCATGCACAAGTCTCTGCTTAGCGCCTCCCTGATCGCGCTCGCACTCGCCGCCCCGATTGCCAACGCCCACGAAGCCGGTGACATCATCGTTCGTGCCGGTGCGATTACCGTCAATCCAAAAGCCAACAGCTCCGACGTCAAAGTCGATCGCGGTCCTCTGGCCGGCACCAACCTCGGCGGCAAGGCGACCATGAGCAGCGACACTCAGCTGGGCTTGAACTTCGCCTACATGCTGACCAACAACATCGGTATCGAACTGCTGGCCGCCACCCCGTTCGAACACGATGTGAAGATCAAGAACACTGCCCTGGCTCCGGCCAACGGCAAGCTCGGCACCCTCAAGCACCTGCCGCCAACCCTGAGCGTGGTGTACTACCCGTTGGATAACAAATCGGCGTTCCAGCCCTATGTCGGTGCCGGTATCAACTACACCTGGATCTACGACGAGCACGTCGGCAGCCGCGCCCAGACCGCCGGTTTCGACAACTTCCGCGCCAAGAACTCCTGGGGCCTGGCCTGGCAGGTCGGCGCCGACTACATGCTGACCGACAACATCATGATCAACGCCCAAGTGCGTTACATCGATATCGACACCCGCGCCTATGTGGACAACAACGGTGTGGCTCCAGGCACCCGTGCCAAGGTCAATGTCGACGTCGACCCGATGGTCTACATGGTTGGCCTGGGCTACAAGTTCTAAGCCCGCCAGACATGAAAAAGGCGCCTTGCAGGCGCCTTTTTCATGTCCGCAATTTCATTCAGCGGCCCATCAGGCGAGCCAGGCCAACACTCATCGGCGTGGGTTCGGGGAAGGTAAAACGCTGCAGCAGTCGCTGATTGCCGGCACGGGAGTGACGAATATCACCGGCACGGGCCGGGCCGTAGCTGATGGGAGGCAAGGCACCCACCACCTCGGCCAGGGCCGCAAGCATCTGCTTGAGGGTCGTGGCCTGGTTCAAGCCAACGTTGACCGCTCCCACTTCCAACTGCGGCGCCTCGATGGCCTGCACCAGCACCTGAACCAGATCGCCGACGTAGACGAAATCCCGGGTCTGCTCGCCATCGCCGAACACGGTGATCGGCAAGCCTTGCTGGGCGCGTTCGCTGAAGATGCTGATCACTCCGGAATAGGGCGAAGACGGATCCTGGCGCGGGCCGAAGATGTTGAAGAAGCGAAAGATCGCCGGTTCCAGCCCGTGCTGGCGCCGGTAGAAATCCAGGTAGTACTCGCTGGCCAGCTTGTCCGAGGCATAAGGGGTCAGCGGCGCCTTGGCCGTGTCCTCGTCGATGGACTGGCCTTCCCCGTTGTTGCCATACACCGCGGCGCTGGAAGCGAACAGCACTCGCTTGACGCCGTGCTCACGCATGGCCTCACAGACATTCAGGGTGCCGATGAAATTGCTCTGGTGGGTCTGCACCGGGTCGTCCACCGAGGCCTGCACCGAAGCCACCGCTGCCAGGTGCGCCACAGCGCAGCAGCCTTGCATGGCCTGGCTGACCAGCGACGCATCGGCCACATTGCCTTCGATCAGCTCGACTCGCGGATCAGCCAGCGGCAGATTGCTCGGTTTGCCGGTGGACAAGTCGTCCAGCACCCGCACCGCGTAGCCCTTGGCGAGCAGGGCATCGGCCAGGTGCGAGCCAATGAAACCGGCACCGCCGGTGATCAATACGAGGCCCTCAGCCATGACGATAAAACCTATCCAGTAAAGCCGGGAGCGCGGCACGCCAGGCGCGCGGCTTGATCCCGAAGGTATGAAGGATTTTCTTGCAGGCCAGTACTGCGTGCTGCGGTTCCTCGGCGGCATCGGCGCTGGCGGCATGGGCCTGGGCGGTCGGCGCCTCGATGGCCAGCGGGTGCAATTGCCGGGCTTCGGTCAGCACCGCCTGCCCCAGGGCCAGGGGCGTGGTGGCTTCCTGGCCGGCGTAGTGGTAAGTGCCCCAAAGCGGCGCGGCGCAATCGAGCTGCTTGAGCACCGAGATGATCACCCGCGCGGCATCGTCCACCGGGGTCGGATTACCCCGCCGGTCGTCGGCCATCAACAGTTCGTCCGGGGATTCGGCCCGGGCCAGGAAACGCCCGAGAATGCCGTCCGGGCTGTCATCCAGCAGCCAGCCGAAACGCAGCAGCACGTGCTGCGGGCAGGTAGCGCGAACGCTTTGCTCGATCCGCCACAGAGCCTGGCCGCGCAGGCCCAGGGGCACCGGCTCGTCCTTTTCGCTGTAGGCAGTCGCCCGGGAGCCGTCGAACACCCGATAGCTCGAAGGCTGCAAGAGGATGATGTTGTGATGCTGGCACAGCTCTGCCAGACGCTCGACCGCCCGTTCCTGGCCGCTCAAGCGCGCCTCGCTCACGCTCTCCGCCTGAAACCAGTCGAAGTAGTAAGCCAGGTTGATCAAGGCATCCGGGCGGGTGTCGTCGAGCAGTTGCGTAAGGCTCGCGGCATCCCAGCCGTCTTGCGGCGGACGGGGGGCGAGGAAACCGATGTCTTCCTCCGCACCCAGGCGAATCAGCGCCTGCCCAAGGGCATTTCCGCCGCCCAGTAACATAAGGCGCATTCGCATAGAGTCAGCAGGCCCAGTCTGTTCAGAACGATGGTTGGAGTCGGCCAGTCTCGTGGGGCTGGCCGTCGATAATTGCCGGAATCGTTGCATTTTGCGGGTTTGTGGCGCAAGCGTCACTCAGAAAGTGTCGAGGCCCCCATGGAATCAACGGCGCTTGCAAGTTGCCGGGTGCGGCCGCATAAATCCATCCATGAACCTTGCCCAATCCGTGAATCCGGTGCTGGACGGCTTCCACCCCGCTGTCAGCGCCTGGTTCAAGCATACCTTTGCCGCTGTGACCCCGGCCCAGGCCCGCGCCTGGCCGCTGATCGCCCAGCGCCGCTCGACCCTGATCGCCGCGCCCACCGGCTCCGGCAAGACCCTGACCGCCTTTCTCGCGGTGATCGATGACCTGGTGCGCCAGGGGCTGGCCGGCGGTGGCCAGCTGCCGGACGCCACCCTGGTGGTGTATGTGTCGCCACTCAAGGCCTTGAGCAATGACATTCAGATCAACCTGCAGCAGCCACTGGCGGGCATCACCGAGCAACTGCGCCGCATGGGCCTGCCGGAACTGTCCATCAGCACCGCGGTGCGCACCGGCGATACCCCGCAGAAAGACCGCAACGCCATGCGCAAGAGCGCGCCGCAGATCCTCGTCACCACCCCGGAATCCCTCTACGTGCTGCTGGGCTCGGATTCCGGCCGCAGGATGCTGGCCAGCACCCGCAGTGTGATCATCGACGAAATCCACGCCCTGGCCGGCAGCAAGCGCGGCAGCCACCTGGCCCTGAGCCTGGAACGCTTGCAGGCCTTGTGCGCCGCCCCCTTGCTGCGCATCGGCCTGTCCGCCACGCAGAAGCCCATCGAAGCCGTGTCGCGCTTTCTGGTGGGCCACGGCCGCCCTTGCGAAATCGTCGATATCGGCCACGCCCGCCCCCGGGACCTGGACATCGAAGTGCCGCCGGTGCCGCTGTCGGCGGTCATGGCCAATGACGTCTGGGAGCTGGTGTACGAGCGCCTCGCCAACCTGGCCAGGGAACACCGCACCACGCTGATATTCGTCAACACCCGGCGCCAGGCCGAGCGCCTGGCCCGCCACCTCAGCGAGCGCCTGGGCAAGCAGGCGGTGGCCGCGCACCACGGCAGCCTGGCCAAGGAGCAGCGCCTGGAAGCCGAGCAGCGGCTCAAGGCCGGCGACCTGCAAGTGCTGATCGCTACCGCTTCCCTGGAGCTGGGGATCGATATCGGTGATGTCGACCTGGTGTGCCAGATCGGCTCGCCACGCTCGATCTCGGCCTTTCTGCAGCGGGTCGGCCGCTCCGGCCACCAGGTGGGCGGCACGCCCAAGGGCCGGTTGTTCGCCCTGACCCGCGACGACCTGATCGAATGCGCCGCCCTGCTCGACTGCGTGCGCCGGGGCGAACTGGACACTCTACTGATCCCCCATGCCCCCCTGGATGTGCTGGCCCAGCAGATCGTCGCTGAAGTCAGCTGCCAGGAGTGGTCGGAAGCCGCGCTGCTGGACATGCTGCGCCAGGCCGCGCCCTACGCCGACCTGGATCAGGCCCACTACCAGGCGCTGTTGCAGATGCTCGCCGAGGGCTTCAACGGGCGCCAGGGCCTGCGCAGCGCCTACCTGCACCGCGACGCCCTGGCCCGCACCCTGCGCGGGCGCCGAGGCGCCCAACTGACCGCTCTGACCAGCGGCGGGACCATCCCCGACAACGCCGACTACAGCGTGCTGCTGGAGCCCCAGGGGCTGAACATTGGCAGCGTCAACGAAGACTTCGCCGTGGAAAGCATTGCCGGCGACGTGTTCCAGCTGGGCAACACCTCCTATCGCATCCTGCGGGTGGAAACCGGCAAGGTGCGGGTCGAGGATGCCCAGGGCCAGCCGCCGAACATTCCCTTCTGGCTCGGCGAAGCCCCCGGGCGCAGCGCCGAACTCTCCGGTGCCGTGGCGCGCCTGCTGGCCCAACTCGACGAGTTGCTCGGCGCCACGCCCGGCCAGTTGCAAGCGGCCATCCACTGGTTGCACCACGAACTGGGCCTGAACCTGGCCAGCGCCGAGCAACTGGTGGATTACCTGGCACCGGCGCGCCTGGCCCTGGGCGCGCTGCCGTCCCAGGACACGCTGATCATGGAGCGCTTCTTCGACGAGTCCGGCGGCACCCAACTGGTGATCCACAGCCCCTTCGGCAGCCGCATCAACCGCGCCTGGGGCCTGGCCCTGCGCAAGCGTTTCTGCCGCACCTTCAATTTCGAATTGCAGGCGGCCGCCAGCGAGGACGCGATCGTCCTTTCCCTGTCCACCAGCCACAGCTTCGCCCTGGACGAGGTCTGGCGTTACCTGCACAGCAACAGCGCCGAACACATCCTGGTCCAGGCGCTGCTGGACGCACCGCTGTTCGGCGTGCGCTGGCGCTGGAACGCCGGAGTGGCGCTGGCCCTGCCGCGCTACAGCGGCGGGCGCAAAGTGCCGCCGCAGATCCAGCGGATGAAAAGCGAAGACCTGATCGCCAGCGTGTTTCCCGACCAGATCGCCTGCCTGGAAAACCTGGCCGGCGAGCGCGAGATTCCCGACCATCCGCTGGTGGAGCAGACCCTCGACGACTGCCTGCACGAAGCCATGGACAGCGAAGGCTGGTTGAACCTGCTGCGGCGCATGGAACAGGGCCAGGTGCGCCTGCTCAGCCGCGAACTGCCGGCGCCCTCGCCCCTGGCGGCGGAAATCCTCAGCGCCAAGCCCTACACCTTTCTCGATGACGCGCCCCTGGAGGAACGCCGTACCCAGGCGGTGCTGGCCCGGCGCTGGAGCGACCCGCAAGCCACCGACGACCTGGGCGCCCTGGATGCCGAAGCGATTGCCGCGGTGGCCGCCGAAGCCTGGCCAGCCCCGGCCAGTGCCGATGAAATGCACGAAGCGCTGATGAGCCTGGCCTGTATCAGCGAAGCCGAGGCACAGGCCAACCTCCACTGGCCCGAGTGGCTGCAAGCCCTTTCCAGCCAGGGCCGCGCCTGCCGCTTGCAGGCCGGCCCGGGCGGCGGCTTGTGGCTGGCCCTGGAGCGCATCTGCTGTCTGCGGGCGCTGTACCCTCAGGCCGCCTCGCAACCCGCGCTGCAACCGGTGCCCGGTTTCGACCAGGCCTGGGAGGAACAGCCGGCCCTGGTGGAGCTGATTCGCGCCCGCCTCAGCGGCTTCGCTCCCCTGACCCTGGCGCAGATCGCCGCCCCCCTGGGCCTGCCCGCTACCAGCATCCACCAGGCGCTGATCCAGCTGGAGAGCGAAGGTTATGTGCTGCGGGGGCGCTTCAGCCCTGGCGGCGATGAAGAACAATGGTGCGAACGTCACCTGCTGGCGCGGATCCACCGCTACACGGTGAAGCGCCTGCGCCGGGAAATCGAACCGGTGGCCTTGCAGGATTTCATGCGCTTTCTGTTCGACTGGCAGCACCTCTCCCCGGGTACCCAGGGCCAGGGCAGTGCCATGCTGGCCGAGGTGGTCGCGCAGTTCGAAGGCTACCCCGCAGCGGCCTCGGCCTGGGACAGCGACCTGCTGCCGGCGCGCCTGAAGGATTACTCCGCCAGTTGGCTGGATGACCTGTGCCGCAGCGGCAAGGTGGCCTGGAGCCGGATCAACAGCAGCGGCAAGATCGCCGGCAGCGCCCTGCGCAGCACCCCCATCGTGTTGCTGCCCCGGGCCCGCGTGGCGCTCTGGAACGCCCTGACCTGCCCCATCGACAGCAGTGACTTGTCACCCAAGGCCCGGAAGGTTCACGCCGTACTGAGCCAGCTGGGCGCACTGTTTTTCGATGAACTGCTGCAGGAAGCCCACCTGCTGCGCAGCGAACTGGAAACCGTGCTGCAGGAACTGGTAGGCGCCGGATGGGTGAACGCCGACAGCTTCGCCGGGCTGCGGGCCCTGATCACCCCGGCCAGCAAGCGCCAGAACCGCAGCAGCCGACGGGGTCGCGGCGCCTTCGTCGGAGGAATGGACGACGCGGGGCGCTGGGCCTTGTTGCGCCGCGCCGCCAGCGAGGATAGCGCCGCCACCCTGGAGCACGTGGCCATGACCCTGCTACGCCGCTATGGCGTGGTGTTCTGGCGCCTGCTGGAGCGCGAGGCCGACTGGCTGCCCAACTGGCGTGATTTGCTGCGTACCTTCCATCGCCTCGAAGCCCGCGGAGAAATTCGCGGCGGGCGCTTCGTCAGCGGCCTGGCCGGCGAGCAGTTCGCCCTGCCGGAAGCCATCCCGCTACTGCGCGAAGTGCGCCGCCGGCCCCATGACGGCAGCCTGATCGCGGTGTGCGGCGTCGACCCGCTGAACCTTGCCGGGACCCTGCTGCCCGGGCCCAAGGTCCCGGCCCTGAGCGGCAACCGCCTGGTGTTCCGCGACGGCCTGCCGGCGGCCGCCGACATCGGCGGCACCCAGCACCTGTGGCTGGAGCTGGAACCCCAGGCCCTGCGCAACAAGCTCATCCGGCACTGACCTCCCCCCGAAGGAGCCGGCTGCCGGCGAAAGGGCCCGAAGCCCTGAGCCACATCCAGCTGCCTTTACGCTGGCAAGCCAGCTCCTGCATGGCCGTCGTTGCGCAATCATTGCGGGCGGGGGGATTCGGGGAGTAGCAGCGCCGAGTCGTCCTGTTCCGGTTCGTCTTCATGCACCCGCCGCGCCGGTAACACCACCGGCTGTGGATAAGTCTGGGCGAAATGCACCCAGGGGCAGTTATCCACAAGCTTTTTCAGACGCTGGTTGAAGGCCCGGCTCACCGCGTACTGGCCGCCGGACACCGTGCGGAACTGGGCCGTCAGCACCACACCGTTGAGGTCCATCTTGTCCACCCCGAACACGTCCAGGCCGCCTTGCAGGTTGTAACGCAGGAAGCTGTCCTCGCTGATGGAGCGCCCGGCTTCGCGGATCAGTTCGATGGCCTTGTCGACGTCGGTGTCGTAGGTGAACTGCACCGAGAAGAAGGCATAGGCGAACTGCCGCGACTGGTTGGTGACCGCCTTGATCTGGCCGAACGGCACCGAATGCACGAAACCCTTGCCGTCGCGCAGGCGCAGGGTGCGGATGGTCAGGCCCTCGACGGTGCCGGCATGCCCGGAGTCGAGCACCACCCAGTCACCAATGGACAGGGTGTCTTCGATGATGATGAACAGGCCGGTGATCACGTCCTGCACCAGTTGCTGGGAACCGAAGCCGATGGCCAGGCCTACCACCCCGGCACCGGCCAGCAGCGGCGCGACGTTGATCCCCAGGTTGGCCATGGTGGTGATCGCGCAGATCACCACCAGGATGATTTTGATCGCATTGCGCAGCAGCGGCAGGATGGTCTTGACCCGGGTACTGGGCTGACGCGCCGAACGCTTGTTGGCCGGTGGCTTGAGGGCCTCCTGGATCGCCGTGTCGAGCACCACCCACAGCAGCCAGGTCACCAGGAAGATCAGGCCGATGCTGCTCAGGGAGTCGCTGATGGCCCGGCCCACGGTATTGCGCTGGGCGAACTCGAACAGCGAGATCCCCCAGATGCGCCCGAGGATCTCGATGAAGGCGATGGCCATGACGATCCGCAGCAGGGCGTGCAACAGGCTCAGGAAACGCTCCTTGTAGGCGCTGCTGCGCTGAATCGTCTGGGCGCTACGGGACTTGAACAGGTGCTGCAGCACGGTGCTGAGGAACACCGTGGCGATCAGCAGCACCGTGGTCAGCAAGGCGCAGCGCAGGGCCTGCTGGCTGTCCTCGCCGGCACCGATCAGGCTCACCGCCGAGACCAGCACCATCAGCAGGATCGGCCAGTACCAGAGCCCGGAAAAGATCCGCAGCGACTCCTGCAACGCCGGCTGTTTCAGACGCTGGGCCAGGGAGCGGTTGCGGATCAGGTGCGCCACCGGCCGGCGCAGGCGGATCACCAGCACCGCGAAGATCAGCGAGGCCAGCAGGCCGGTGAACACCGCCACGCTGCTGGTGATATTGCCCCCCAACTGGCGGGCGATCTGCGGGCTGGTGAGGGCATCGCTGAGAGCCGCAAGGAAACCGATCAGAAACAGCGGTTTCGGGCAGTAGCCACGGATGATCCGCACCGCGGGCCGCTTGTGCCCGACGTTGAACATCACGATCAGGCACAACAGCACCGAGGTCGAGACGATGCCGCTGCTGGTGGCATAGGCCAGGCACAGGGCCAGCGCCCGCCCCACCGAACCGTTCAGGGAATGGCTGACGTAAAGCGTCAGCGGCAGGCAGACCAAGGCCGGCAAGGTGTAAGGCAGCAGGTATTCCAACAGGCCCTGGCCTCGGGGCCGGGCTTGCAGCCAGGGCCGCTGGCTCAGCCGCCGTACCAGCAGCCCGGCCAGCACCGTGAGCAGGGCGAAGCCGCCCAGCCAGGTGCCGGACAAGGTGAGGAAATCCCCGGCCACGCTCCAGCCCGAACGGTCCGAGGGTTGGTTCACCAGGCGCCCCACTTCGTCCGCCGCGCGGTCGGCCCGCAGGCGCCAGGCGTCGATCAGGTTTTCATTGAGGTCGAGCTTGTCCTGGACATCGTCGATGCTTGAACTGATGGCGCCCAGCAGCCCCCCTTCCACCAGCAGTTCCGGCTTGGCCGGGGCCGCCGCCGGGGCTGTTGCGGCAGTGGCGGCGCAGAGCTCGCTGCTGCCCAGAACGAGCAGCATCCCGAGCAAGATCGCGGTCTTGAAATTCAACACAACGCAGGGCTCCTTCAGCAGGGTCTGTAAGGAACTGATCAGCAAACGCCCGGCAAGTTCGCTTCAGTTGCCCCGGGGCCGGCGCGCCGGTGAACGACGGGCTCCGGGATCCTTGACCCACAGGCAAATATCTTGTGCCGATAGGGCTATTTTTCCGCACGAGTCAAACCCGGACACTGCGCGCCAATCCCACTTTCACCGGAGTTGCAGTGATGCCCATTGCCCTGCTCGCGCTAACCCTCAGCGCATTCGCCATCGGCACGACCGAGTTCGTTATCGTTGGCCTGCTACCCACCATAGGTACCGACCTCGGGGTCAGCCTGCCGTCCGCCGGGCTGCTGGTCAGCCTCTACGCTCTGGGCGTGGCGATTGGCGCCCCGGTGCTCACCGCCCTCAGCGGCAAGGTGCCGCGCAAGCTGTTGCTGCTGTCGCTGATGGTGCTGTTCACCCTTGGCAACCTGCTGGCCTGGAAGGCACCCGGGTATGAATCCCTGGTGCTGGCACGGATTGTCACGGGCCTGGCCCACGGGGTGTTCTTCTCCATCGGCTCGACCATCGCCACCAGCCTGGTGCCCAAGGAAAAAGCCGCCAGCGCGATCGCCATCATGTTCACCGGGCTCACCGTGGCCCTGGTCACAGGCGTACCCCTGGGCACCTTTATCGGCCAGCATCTGGGCTGGCGCGAAACCTTCCTCGCAGTGTCCGCCCTGGGGGTGATCGCCTTTATCGGCAGCCTGCTGTTCGTGCCGAAGAACATTACCCACCGCCCGCCGGCGTCGCTGCTGCAACAACTGCAGGTGCTCAAGCAGCCGCGCCTGCTGCTGGTGTACGCCATGACCGCGGTGGGCTACGGCGGCTCGTTCATCGCCTTCACCTTCCTGGCGCCGATCCTCCAGGACATTTCCGGCTTCAACGCCGGCACCGTGAGCCTGGTGTTGCTGGTGTACGGCGTGTCGGTGGCGGTGGGCAATATCTGGGGCGGCAAATTGGCGGACCGACGCGGACCGATCGGCGCGCTGAAGATCATCTTCGCCCTGCTCGCCGCGGTGCTGCTGATGCTCAGTCTCACCGCCGGCAACCCATGGCTGGCGCTGCTGACCGTGCTGCTGTGGGGCGCGGTGGCGTTTGGCAACGTACCGGGGCTGCAGGTCTATGTGGTACGTCAGGCCGAGCACTACACACCCCAGGCGGTGGACGTGGCGTCCGGCCTGAACATTGCCGCCTTCAACCTGGGGATTGCCGGTGGAGCCTGGCTGGGGGGCTTGATCGTCGCTCACCTGGGGCTGATCCACACCGCCTGGATCGGCGCGCTGGTGGTGCTGGTGGCCCTGGCCCTGACCGTCTTGAGCGGCCACCTGGATCGCCGCAACCCGCTAGCGTTCGCGCCGACCGGCGGCAGCGCCCGGGCAGTGGCCGGCCACTGAACAGGCCGCAGCCGGGTTACGGTACCCGGCTTGCAGCCGTAGAGGTGGCACCGAAGCGATTGCGGTATTCGCTGGGCGCCAGCCCGGTGATTTTCCGGAACAGGCTGCGAAAGGTGGCAGGGTCCTGATAACCCACGGTCCAGGCGATGTGATCGATGCTGCCGTTGGTGAACTCCAGCAGTTCCCGGGCCTTGCCCACCCGCAGGTGCTGACAGTACTGGGTCGGCTTGAGGCCGGTGGCCGCCCGGAAGCGCCGCAGCAAGGTGCGCGGCTCAAGCCCCGCCTGCTGCGCCATCACCGGCAGCGAAACATCCACCGCGCCATTGGCCTGCAGCCAGTGCTGGAGCTTGAGAATCGCCCCGTCGCCGTGGCTGAGGATCGGCGCGAAATTGCTGCCGCACTGGCTCGCGCTGGCACTGTGTTCCATCACCAGAAAGCGCGCCGTGGCACTGGCGATGCTCGGCCCCAGCAAGCGGTTCACCAGGCGCAGACCAAGCTCGGCCCAGGCCATCAGCCCGGCGCTGGTGATCAGGTCGCCGTCATCGACAATGGGTTTGTCCGCTTCCAGGCGCACCTGTGGGTAACGCTCGGCGAAGGCCTGGGCCGAGGTCCAGTGGGTGGTGGCGCTGCGGCCATCGAGCAGGCCGCTTTCGGCCAGCAGGATCGAGCCCACACAGACCCCGCCCAGGGTGGCTCCAGCGGCGTGTTGCTGGCGCAGCCAGTCCATCAGGGCGGCAGATGACTGATGGCTTGAGAAGCCCGCCAGCGAAGGCGGGATCAACACCGCCAGCAAGGCCCCGGGGGCTTCGGCCAGGCTGTCGTGGACCCGCACCGGAGGCCGTTCGCCGCTGGCCTGCCAGTGGCTGACGCGCAACCGCGGCAACTGCGCCTGCGGCTGTTCGCCGGCAATCCGGTTGGCCACCTCGAACAAGTCGCTCAGGCCATGTACCGCCGCCATCTGCACACCGGGATAGAGCAGTACCCCCAATTCGGCGTGCGTGCCTTGAATACCCACTGTCAGTTTTCCCCCGGTTAATGTCGGTGCGGCCAATCCTCGAAGGAACGACCGGTGACGATACTGGCTCCCACGTCAATCACTCACCCGCAGGTATTACCCATGGCCAGACAGGCACTCATCGTAATCGATATCCAGAACGACTACTTCGCCGACGGCAAGTGGCCCCTGATCGGCGTCGACGCTGCAGCGGACAACGCCGCCCGGCTGATCCAGGCATTTCGCCAGAACGCTGAACCTGTGGTGCACATCCGCCACGAATTCACCTCCGACGACGCTCCCTTCTTCACTCCCGGTTCCCCCGGTGCGCAGTTGCACCCCAAGGTACAGAACCACGCCGATGAGCCGGTGGTGCTCAAACATTTCGTCAACGCGTTCCGCGACACCGAGCTGCAATCGCTGCTCACGCAGCAGGGCATCGAGGAACTGGTGATCGTCGGCAACATGAGCCACATGTGTGTGGAAGGCACTGCCCGGGCCGCTGCCGACCTGGGCTACCCGGTCAAGGTGATCCATGACGCCTGTGCCACTCTCGACCTGGAGTTCGCTGGCCAGCGCGTGCCCGCCGCCCAGGTACAAAGTGCGGTGATGGCGGCACTGGCGTTCGCCTATGCCAGCGTGCTGTCCACCGAGCAGTTTCTGGCGGCCGGACAGGCCCCTGCGGCTTGATCACCCGCAAGCGGTGAGCCGTGGCTCACCGCAACTTCATGGCACAAGGCATTTCCCGGATTAAATTCGCCGCTGTTTACCGAGAGGTTAATAGCGGTAAATGCCGATAGTTGCAGGAGCTACAAGTTAACCACAATGGCACGAATGATTCCTATTAACAAAAAACACTCCCCCAACAACCCGCTCGGACAGCTCTATGGAACAACTAAATAACTCCCCCATTAATAAGCAAGCCATTAAATAGCTGACTAATAGTAATCAAGGGTTAATCCGTTATTTCAAAACCTGATTTGAAACATTTTTAAAAATCCATCAAGAGCTGCCCTCGCACATTACTTAGTGCGCTTTCATGAAACGATTTTTTCTATATATCCAATTTTCATAACCTTTATAGCAAAGTAAAAAACAGCCCCGCTGCCTATACCATCCCCAGCATTCATTGAGCAAGAACAGGCTCCACCAGACTTCTTGCAAGACGTTCAGCGGAGCCGTCCCGGACTAAACACGCACTTTCCCCTGAGGCCATAAAAATGCCTTGCAGGCCACTTCATTCAACTTACTTGCAAAACCCTCGGTCTTGACTAAGTTGATAGCTACTCGCCACTGAAGTGTTCTTCAGGCGCCAGAAGATCAATAAAAACCGTCGAGGAATTCAATAACCAGACGCCCTCCCGCCCTACCCAGCTGACACTGACACGGAATCCAGTCATATCAATCAAGAGGGATGCTTGATGAAGCGCAGCTCGTTGTCTCGTGCCTTCTCACTCAAGGGTGCGGCCGAAAATTATTGGCTCTCGTTATTACTATTCTCGATCCTGGTTATCGCCAGTTTCCTGTTGTTTGAACAGCAGATCCAACAGCTGCTGAGTCACCTGGGCACCTTCCTTCCCACCGATCCCGTACAGCGCCTGAGCCTGGCCCTGTTGCTGGTAACCCTGCTGGCCCTGGACGTGCTGCTGCCCGTGCCCTCCAGCCTGGTGGCACTGCTGGCCGTGGCGGCCCTGGGCGCCATTGGCGGCTACCTGGTGATCTTCATCGGCCTGTGCCTGGGGGCCAGCCTCGGCTACTGGCTGGGGGCCGGCTACTTCCGCCTGCTGTCCAATTGGCTGGGGCTCAGGACCTGGCAACCCGGGCAACTGGCCTATCGCCTCAGCACCCTGTCCCTGGTGTGCCTGCGTGGCGTGCCGGTGCTGGCAGAAACCTCGGTGCTGGCCGCCGGCATGCAACGTTATCCGCTGCGCCAGTTTCTCCTGGTCACCACCCTGGCCAACGCCGGGCTGGCCCTGGCCTATGCCGCCATCGGCAGCCTGCTGGTGGAACAGAACGCCCTGCTGGCAACCATTCTCGCCAGCATGGTGCTGCCCGGGCTGTTCCTCGGCACCCGCAGCCTGTTCAAGAGCCGCCTGGCCCAGCCCCGATACGATCAGGCGCAGCCTCTGGAGGGCCGCTTCCAGGTGAGCTACCACTACCCGGTGCTGTTTACCGATCACATCTTCCAGGCCGACAACCCCTGCCTGCATCAGCAACTGACCCGGCAGAACCCGGGGCGCACCACGGTGCTGGTGTTTGTCGATGAACAACTGCTGCTGTGCTCGCCCCAGTTGCCGCAGCAGATCGACCACTACTTCAGCGCCCACGCCGCCGACCTGCATCTGCAGGCCGCACCGATCGCGGTGCCGGCCGGCGAATTGAGCAAGACCCCGGACGTGCTCCAGCAGCTGTACGCGCAAATGCTGGAACACGGCCTGGATCGCCACTGCTATGTGCTGGCCCTGGGCGGCGGCGCAGTGCTGGACGCAGTGGGCTATGCCTGCGCCACCTTCCATCGGGGCATGCGCCTGATCCGCATCCCGTCCACCGTGCTGGCGCAGAACGATGCCGGCATCGGGGTGAAGAATGGCATCAACGCCTTCGCCCAGAAAAACCTGCTGGGGGCCTTCTACCCGGCCACAGCGGTGATCAACGACTTCCAACTGCTGCTCAGCCTTTCCCACCGGGACCAGATTGCCGGCCTGGCCGAAGCGGTCAAGGTCGCGGTGATCAAGGATGCCGCGTTCTTCCAGTGGATGGAGCAGCAGGCCGAAGCCCTGGCCGGTTTCGAGCACAACGCCAGCCGCTACGCCATTCGCCGCTGCGCCGAACTGCACCTGGGCCATATCACCGGTGCCGGCGATCCGTTCGAACGGGGCAATGGCCGCCCCCTGGACTACGGGCACTGGGCCGCCCACAAGCTGGAGAACCTCAGCCAGCATCGCTTGCGCCACGGTGAAGCGGTGGCCGTGGGCATGGCCCTGGATGCGCTGTATGCCCACGCCAGCGGCCTGCTGTCCGACGCCGACTGCCAGCGCCTGCTGCGACTGCTGGACAGGCTCGGCTTCAACCTCTGCCCGCCGGAACTGAGCCTGCGGGACAGTCAGGGGCGTTCGCCGATCCTGGTGGGCCTGGAAGAGTTCCGCCAGCACCTGGGGGGCCAGCTGTCGATCCCGATGCTCAACCGCCTGGGCCAGTCGGTGGATGTGCACCAGATCGACATGCCGCTGATGGAACAGGCCCTGCTGCGCCTGGCGGGTTTCGGCGGGCCGGATTTCGCCTGGGGCCCGGGGTGCGCGCAATGACCCAATCGTCGCTGACCACCTGGCTGACCCTGGGCCGGGTCTCCAACCTGCCAACGGTATGGACCAATGCCCTGGCCGCCGCGCTGCTGGCCAGCAGCGCTACCACCCTGGCGCCGCCCTCGCCGCTGGTCTGGACCCTGCTGCTGGTGGCGCTCTCGGCGCTGTACCTGGCGGGCATGCTGCTCAACGACCTGATGGACGCCGACTGGGACCAGCAGCACCACAACCCGCGCCCGATCGTTCTCGGCCTGGTCAGCCGCGCCCAGGTCCGCCTGGCCACTGCCGCGCTGCTGCTGCTGGCGGCGCTGGCGGTCCTCGGCCTGAGCCGGACGATTGCCCAGCCCCACTGGCTGCTGGCCAGCGCCGGATTGCTGCTGCTGTTTATCCTTGGCTACAACCTTCTGCACAAGAAATATCCCCACAGCGTCTGGCTGATGGGCGGCTGCCGCTCGGCGCTGTACCTGACCGCCGCCGCCAGCCTGGCCATGCCGCCCCAGCCATTGTGGCTGTGCGCCGCGCTGCTGGGCACCTACATCGCCGGCTTGACCTACCTGGCCCGCCTGGAGCATCGCAACCAGTTGCTCAGCCGCCTGCCGCTGCTGCTCATGCTCAGCCCTCTGCTCCTGGCCGCCTATGCCGGCAACAGCGTGTTCTGGCTGGTCCTGCTGCTGTGGCTGGGCTGGTTGGGCTGGCACTACCAGCGCCACCTGGCCAACCCGCAACAACGGCAGGTCCGCGCCTTCATCGGTGCCGGGCTGGCCGCCCTGCCGCTGTTCGACGCCCTGGTGCTGGCGGTGGCCAACCAGCCCTTGGGCAGCCTGCTGTGTGTGCTGGTGTTCTTTCTGCTTCCCCACCTTCAACGCTGGATCAAGCCGACATGAACATGGACCCCATCGCCCCTGCGCCGCCGGCGCTTGCCATTCGCCATGGTGCCTTCGCCGAGCGCCAGCAATTGCTGGAACGGCATCTGGACGACGACAGCCGAAGCTGGTGGCAGCAAGCCCGGGAACAACTGGCCCGGCAGCCCTCGGCCAACACCCTGATGCTGCTCAGCAGTCAGTGTCGGCGCCGCTTGGCCAACGCACCGCTGGCCCCCAGCCCGGACTGCAACCGCACTCAACTGGCCCGGGCGCTGCTGCTGGCCCAGTTGCTGGAGCAGCAGGCCGGCGCCGGGCAACTGGCCCTGTTGCGCCAGCTGTTTCTCTGGGGCGACGACCAGGAAAAGGCTGCCCTGCTCAAGGCCCTGGATGACCTCGACAGCCAGGGGGCCAGCCTCGACCTGGCGCTCCAGGCCGGGCGCACCAACAACCGCGAGGTGTTCGCCGCCATCGCCCTGGACAACCCCTTTGCCGCGCGCCACTACCCGGAACGGGCCTTCCACCAGTTGGTGCTCAAGACCCTGGGCATGGGCCTGGACAGCCGCCACATCCACGGCCTGGCAGAACGGCGCAGCGTCGACCTCAACCAGTTGGCCCTGGACCTGATGGAAGAACAGCTGGCCGCCGAACGCGAGGTCGCCGACGGCCTGCCCCAGGCCATTGCCTTCGAGCTGTTGAGCCAGGCCCAGTTGCAGCGCCTGCGAGGCCTGTACCACCAGGGACGATTGCCTGCGCACTGGCGCGACCACTTCCCGGCAGGCGGTTGACCCCCGCCAGCTGAGCCCACGATTTTTCCCGCACTCAAGCAAGGAGCCACCATGGCGAAGTACTTCGACCCGCACATTCATATGGTCAGCCGCACCACCGACGACTACCAGAACATGGCCGCCGCCGGCATCACCGGGGTCATCGAGCCTGCGTTCTGGCAAGGCCAGGCGCGCACCAGCGTCGGCAGCTTCATCGACTACTTCGACACCCTGCTGGGCTGGGAGCGCTTTCGCGCCAGCATGTTCGGCATCCACCATTTCTGCACCATCGGCCTCAACCCCAAGGAAGCCAACGACCTGTCGGTGGCTAACGAGGTGCTGGAGATCCTGCCGCGCTACCTGGTCAAGGACGGCGTGGTAGCGGTAGGGGAAATCGGCTACGACGACATCACCCCGGAAGAAGATCGCTTTCTCGCCGCGCAACTGGAACTGGCCAGACAGTTCAACCTGCCAGTGCTGGTGCACACCCCGCACCGCGACAAGATCGGCGGCACCAAGCGCACCCTGGCGGTGATCCGCGAGGTGGGCATCGCCGAAAACCTGGTGATCATCGACCACCTCAACGAACTGACCCTGCCCCTGGTGCTGGACAGCGACTGCTGGCGCGGGCACTCGATCTACCCCAACACCAAGATGTCGGAACAGCGCATGGTGGCCCTGCTGCAGGAATACGGCAGCGAAAAAATGGTGGTCAACAGCGCTGCCGATTGGGGCATCAGCGACCCGCTCAAAGTGCCCAAGACCGGCCAGGCCATGCTCGCCGCCGGCTTCAGCGAGGCCCAGGTGGAGCAGGTGCTGTTCCACAACCCGGTGGATTTCTTCGCCCAGAGCGGGCAGTTGGACAAGCAACTGGTGAGCACCCCGCTGCCGATCGACCAGCGCCGCCAGTGGCAGGACAACTCGGCCCTGAGGGGCCAGGAACCGGTGGTCAAATGAGTGCCCGGGCCGGCTGGAACGCCGCGCAGATCGGCTACTGCAGCAACGTGCACCCGGCCCGTGACGTGGCAGGCCTGCGGGCGTCGATCCAGGAACATTTCCAGGGCGTGCGGCGTCAGCGTGGGCTGGCGGTGCAGGACAGCGGCCTGTGGATCAGCGCCCAGGCCGCCGCCGAACTACAGGTGCCCGAGGTGCGCGAGGCCTTCATCGAACTGCTGCACGATTGTGGCCTGCGCCTGACCTCGCTCAACGGTTTCCCCTATGGCCAGTTCCATGAAGGCGCGGTGAAGGCCGAGGTCTACCGGCCCACCTGGGCCGAACCCCAGCGCCTGGAATACAGCCTGCAACTGGCGCATCTGCTGGCCGCCGCTCTGCCCCTGGATTGCCAGCAGGGGGTGATTTCCAGCGTGCCCTTCGGTTATGCCGCCACCTGGGACGAGGCCCAGCAGCAACAGGCCGAAACCCACCTGCGGCAACTGACCGCCGAGCTGGCCAGCCTGCATCGCAGCAGCGGCAGGAAGATCCTGGTGTGCCTGGAGATGGAGCCGGATTGCGTGCTGGAAAACACCGATCAGGCCCTGGCCTTTTTCAGGCACTGGCAGGCCACCGACCCCCATCATGGCTACCTGGCGCTGTGCTTCGACGTCTGCCATCAGGCGGTGGTCTTCGAAGACTGCTACCAATCCCTGCAACGGCTGCTGGATGCGCGGGTTCCGGTGGGCAAGATCCAGCTGTCCAACGCCCTGATCTGCCAGTTGCCGTTTGCCGATCGCCCACGCCGCCAGCAGGTACTGCAGGCCCTGGGCAACTTCGCCGAAGCCACCTACCTGCATCAGGTCAAGGCCCGGGATCTGGCCGGGCAGCTACTGGCCTGGGCCGACCTGCCCGGGGCCCTGGACGCCGCCGAACCTGCCCAGGGGCAATGCCCCGAGTTGCGCATTCACTTTCATGTGCCGCTGTTCAGCGAACAGTTTCTACTGGCCGAGCTCAGCGGCAGCCAGCAGGCCTTGCTGCGCACCTTCGACTTTCTCGCCGCGCACCCGAACTTCCAGCCGGTGCTGGAGGTGGAAACCTACAGCTGGAACGTACTGCCCGGTGCGCTGCGCCCGGACAGCGAGCAGGCCTTGCTGCAAGGCATCGCCGCCGAGCTGCAATGGGTCGAGGGCCAACTGCGCCAGCGGCATCTGCTGCGTACCCACTCGTCTGCCCTGGAGGCTCCGGCCCATGCCTTCTGAACGCCCGCGCCAGCCCTTGCTGCTGATCAATGTGGTGGGCCTGACACCCAGCCTGCTGGGACCGGCCACGCCGCGGATCAACAACCTGCTGCAACGGGCGCGGATGGCCCGGCTGCGCCCGGTGTTCCCCGCCGTGACCTCCACTGTGCAGGCCTCGATCCTCACCGGGCTGCCGCCTTCGGAACACGGCATCGTCGGCAACGGCTGGTATTTCCGCGATCAGGCCGAGGTGCGTTTCTGGCTGCAGCCCAACGCGCTGATCCAGGGTGAAAAGGTCTGGCAGGCGCTGCAACGGGAGATCCCCGGCCTGCGCTGCAGCCAGCTGTTCTGGTGGTTCAACATGTATGCCCAGGTGGAGGCAGCCATCACCCCGCGCCCCCACTACCCGGCCGACGGGCGCAAGATGTTCGGCCTCTATTCGTCGCCGCCGGGGCTGCACGAACGCATCGAACAGCAGATCGGCGAGTTCCCCTTTCCGAGCTTCTGGGGCCCGGCCGCGGGGATTGCCTCCAGCCGCTGGATCGTCGACTGCGCCATCGCCGAGTTCCAGATCAGCCGCCCCGACCTGCAACTGATCTACCTGCCGCACCTGGACTACAGCCTGCAACGCCTGGGGCCGGAGCATCCGTCCATCAGCGACGAAGTGCGGGCCATCGACCATGAAGTCGGGCGCCTGCTGGATTTTGCCCAGCAGCAAGGCGCGGCCGTGATGCTGGTCTCCGAATACGGCATCGAGGCGGTGCAGCAGTCCATCTCGATCAACCGCGTGCTGCGCGAGCAAGGTCTGCTGCAGGTACGTCGTTCACTGAGCTGGGAGCTGCTGGACCCCGGCGCCAGCGCGGCCTTCGCCGTGGTCGACCACCAGATCGCCCACGTCTATGTGCGCCAGCCCGAGGACATTGCCCGGGTCAAGGCCCTGCTGCTGCGCCAGCCCGGTATCGAGCAGGTGCTGGACAGGAGCGAGCAGCAGGCCTGCCAGCTCGATCACCCACGCAGCGGCGAGCTGGTGGCGGTGGCCGCCCCGGGCTTCTGGTTCGATTACTACTACTGGTTCGACGACCGCCTGGCCCCGGATTTCGCCCGCACTGTGGATATCCACCGCAAGCCGGGCTACGACCCACTGGAGCTGTTCATCGACCCGGCGATCCGCTTTCCCAAGCTGCGGGTCGGTCGCCGGCTGCTGCAGAAGAAGCTCGGCTTTCGCTACTACATGGACCTGATTCCCCTGGACACCTCACTGATTCGCGGCAGCCACGGACGCTTGCCCAGCAGTGCCGAGGTAGGGCCCCTGCTCATCACCGATTGCGATTTACCCCTGCCGGCGCACCTGCCGGCCACCGCGGTAAAGCACCTGCTCCTAGAGCATTTCCTAGGGCGCCCCTATGACGATACGGCTCAGGCCAAGGAGATTCCATGCGGCGAACCATCCCTATAGTCGTGCTCGGTGTGTTGAGCGGCCTCGCTCACGCACAGACCACGCCCGCCTTCAATTGCAGCAACTTCCTGACGTTCAATGGTGACCAGGCCGGCACCCTGAGCACCTTCAAGCAGAGCCCGGAAACCATGGCGTGGAACTGGTTTGTGTGCCTCAACCAGCCGGCCGGCTCCGGGAACCCGGAGCGG
The DNA here is from genome assembly GCF_058799535.1 of Pseudomonas sp. GW822-FHT06D10. NCBI lineage: Bacteria > Pseudomonadati > Pseudomonadota > Gammaproteobacteria > Pseudomonadales > Pseudomonadaceae > Pseudomonas > Pseudomonas sp. GW822-FHT06D10. The sequence continues at coordinate 296,161 of NZ_JBXALN010000007.1, forward strand.
CTCTGGGAGACGTTCAAACCATCCGATGAGGTCTACCTGAGCAAGGGGCAGGCTCCCCAGCCCTACAGCACCCAGGCCAACCTGCCGAGCCAGGTGCAGACCCAGGCGCAGAAGATCCCGGGCATGAACACCAGCGGGCTGTTCCTCAACCTGGGCAACGACACCGACGGCAGCACCGACAACGGCACCCAGCAGGTCGATGGCCTGGCCCTGGAAATGGGCAACCAGGTGCCGGAAGCGCAACGGGGCCAGTCGGTGCGTTTTCACATGTTGATGGGCCAGGACACCTTCAACTACATCGTCCAGCAGAAGATCTACAACCGGAACGGCATTGCCGCCCTGACCAGCAGCCTGAACTTTCCCGCCACGGCCTGGGAGCTGAAGACCTCCTGGTTGTGGATCGGCAGCGATAGCACCTTCCAGGCGCAACTGGCAAAGGATGGCTACTTCATCGCCCAGGCCTACTACGTCGACAAGCAGGGCCAATACCACACCGGCTACGCCGGCCTCAGCGGCATGCACGTCATCAACAAACTGACCCACGACTGGGTCTGGACCACCTTCGAGAACCGCAACAACAGCAAGTACACCGTGACCAACGGCACGCCGGCCAAGCCCATGACCAACATCACCGGGCCCACTGACGCGGCCCAGCCGGTGAATGCCACCTTCCAGCAGCAGAACCCCACGCTGGCCCAGTACGAGTTGATCGGCGTGCAGTACGACCAGGCCCAGGCCGAGCCCAAGCTGCTGGCCAACTCCCAGCTGGAATCAGCCTTCCAGAGCCACTCCTCGTGCCTGGCCTGCCACAACACCGCGGCCTACTCGAGCAACAACACCTACTTCAACTTCGCCTTGAAAGAGGATGGCGGGATCGTCTACCCCACCACCGTACTACCGGACTCCGACTTCGTCGGCTACCAGAAACTGGACTACGTCTGGTCGCTCAAACGCGCCCAGTGGCAGCGCTAAGGAGCAGCTCATGAGCGTCTTGAACTTTCCCCGGATCTACTTCAATGGCCACATGTTCTGGAACCCACCGACGGCCAACAACAACGACGTTTTCCCGCTATATGACGCGGTGAAGATGCGCATGAACTGGCCGTTCCTGTCCTACTACGGGATCAACGACCAGAACGCCCCGCAACAGCTGATGCCCTGGACCATCGCCCCGCTGGCCTACGAGAACGTGCCGGACTACGTGCTACAGGTGCCCACCAATGGCTCGCCCAGTGGCTACCCGATGATTCCCGCCGAATGGGACCTGTTCGGCGACAACGCCTGCGGCTTGGTCGACTACGAGCAGACCCGCTCGGTGATCGTCGGTGGCGAGTTCCAGGCCAACACCTACATCGACAACGACCCGCTGGTGAACAAGTGTTACCAGTTGCAGGGCAACCCGTTCGGCAGCGCCGCGCCCACAGCCGCGCGCTTCGTCGATATCAGCCCCTGGCAGAACACCTTCACCGCCCTGTACTTCGACAAACTGGTACTGGGGGACGCCACCTGCGGCCTGACCTTGAAGCGCCGGTACCGCATGCTCGACCGCTTCCTCAACTTCAACTGGGGGGCCTTCGGCGGCTTGAGCTACGTGACTACCACCTGGCAGACCTGCTTCCCGAAAGACCAGCTGCAGTGGATCGTCGGCGACTCGCAACTGCTGAAGACCCTGCAACAGGAGATGATCAACCAGAACGCCAAGGGCCTGATGTTCCGGTTCACCACCTACCTGACCTTCTACGACAAGAACGGCATCTTCAACGACTTCCCGGTGGTGGACAGCCACTCCAAGACGCCCGAAGCCATGGCCGCACTGCAGGCGATGTACCAGAAGGGCCTGGATAACGTCGCCGACATCTTCTTCAACCCGGCCTACAGCCGCACCGCCGGTACTCTGGGCCTGTGGTTCGACAATGAATACCCCACCGCTCCGGCCGGCCGGCGCCTGGAACCCAAGGCCCCGGTGCCGGTGTGCAAGGCGGTTCCCAGAGACACCAAGCCTGCGGCCATGACCCTGGGGGTGATCAGCGCCCAAGTGCACGACAACACCCTGTCCCTAGACCTGGGCAATACCTTTCCGTTCTATCCCGCCGGAGACAGCGCCGCACTGCCGCCCACCGACACTGACCTGAGCCAGGGAATTCCGGTGCCCGGGAAATACCTGGCCGGTGATTACGACATCGGGGTACGGCCCACTGGCGGCGCTTTCCACAAAGTCGCCAGTTTTGGCTTCGAACAGTATCGCCAGACCGCCTTCGACAAGCGCGCCGGCCTGCTGGACCTGCCCATCAGCCCCGCCGACCAGGCCGCGTTGCAACAGGGCGCCCTGGAGCTGCAGTTGCAGGGCAGCCAGGAACTGGTCGCCGCCGCCCAGAATATGTGGACCGCCGAGGTCCTCGACAGCGGCTGCTTCATCGATGTGGGCGACACCCGGGTCCTGAGCATCATGGTGCAGTACGACGGCCAGCCCGCGCCCGCGGGCACCGCGCTGTGGGTGGCGGAGTACAACAACGCCTACATGCTGACCACCAGCGACTATTACCTGGCCTTCAGTAACGCGGCCAACTTCACCTTGTTCAACAACTACCCGAAGGACCCCGGGAGCAACACGTCGAACCGACCGCAGTTCGTCGGCACCCAGACCGCTGAAAGCCTGTTGCACGTGGGCAGCGGCCGCCGGCTCAGCGCGGTGCTGAACGTCGAGGACAACGAGCCATCCGAACCCATGCTCTACCAGAGCTTCCTGACCACGCCCTCGGCCGTGGCCCTGAGCCCCCGCCTGCAGTTCACCAATGGGCAGGCACGCAGCGGCACCCTGGCAGACCCGCTGAACGCTACCGTGCAGTACAGCCTGGCGCAGATCCTGACCGACGCCAATGGCATCGCCCAGGTATCGGTCAAGGCCGTGGCGGCCGGCTTCCCGACCTTGCGCTTCTTCATCCAGGACGGCCAGCAGCAACCGACGGTGCCCTTCAGCTTCAACTACACCGACGCCTACACCGACTTCCTTGCGCCCCTGCGGGTCCTGCCCCAGGAGCCGGAGATGCTCAAGGACTTCATCGACTGCTGGAACCGGGTGTGCACCCAGGACGACGCCAGCGTGCGGATCTGGAAGGAGTTCATCTTCCCCAGAATCCTCCAGCCGTTCTATTACCTCTACCCGATCATGAACAAGTTCATGCCGCTCAACTCCCTGCAACGCATCGAGGGCGCGATCAACCAGTTCATCGTACTGATCAGCAAGGACTATCAGGAGGAAAGCACCCTGGCCATGCCGATCACCCGGGACCTGCCGCAAAGCCGGCGCAGGGTGCTGGAAATCTGGGCCCAGGACCTGGTGAGCAAGGGCTACCCACCGATCCCGCTGAAACTCAGCGACTACCCCCACGGCTGAGCCGCAAAGGCCAGCCCATGGAATGCCGGGCGACCCCGTCGCCCGGCGCTTTCAAAGGAGTGTCAGATGAACGCCAGTCTCTTCAAGCAACTGCTGTTGGCCGCCAGCCTGCTGAGCGCCAGCCAAACGCTATGGGCCGAGACCTACCCCGACAACGTCTACTTCAACATGGGCGTGCACAACGACCGGGGGTGCGACGCCAAGACCAACAACTGCATCGCCAAGCGCAAACCCGGCGAGCCGGCCGATCCACTCTACCCGGCAACCTGGGTCAGTGACTGGATCATGTACCGGGTCACCGCCAACTACGTGAAGAACCCACCGCCCTACAGCAGCCCGCCCAGCACCCTGAAACCGGCCGACTACACCGTGTCCCGGGGCACCAGCTACTACGACAACGATTATGTGCCGGCCGACAAGGACGGCACCGGGGCGATGATGGAGCACTACGAGAAGTACTGCCTGCCGATCTTCCCGATCAAGGACAACAACTACACCTGCTCCTTCGTTTCCCTGGGCAACAAGGCCTACTTCCTCACCTACCCCGAGGACCGGCCAAAGGACATGCCGGCCTGCTGCATGTTCTCGCCCATGAACCATCCGCCGCGCCGGGACTTCATCAAGCACCTGCCCTACAGCGCCGCCCGCAGCCAGCATCTGGATGGCAGCGTGCAGGCCTACGCGCTGGAGATCCCGGTCCAGCCGAGCCCGATTCTGTTCGGCTATGCGTTCTACAAAAAAGCCAGCAGCGACGGCCCGGGCCAGCCGGCCTATCAGCATCCGCAATCGTTCTATTTCTCCGGTGACGAGAGCGTCGCCAACGCGCCAATCGTCAGCCAGAACTACCTCAACTGGCGCACCGAGAAACCAAATCCGGCCACGACCTGGGACCAGGTGGCGAAGATGTGCCCGGCCAACCCGCCGGACTGCCAGCTCTTCACGCCCCCGCCATCGCTGAAGAACGGTGCGCGGCCGCAGTGGAACCAGCTTCAGCAACAGCAGCCCTGAACCCTAGCCATGATGAAGGATCACCATGAACAGACTACTGAGCTTCACCCTGATGCTTCTCGGCGCGACGAGCCTGCCGGCCTTGGCACAGGCAGCCCAGGGTAGCGACCTGAGCTGTCATCCACCCAGCGCCGCCCCGGTGGTCGGTGGTGACCCCGCTGCCGCCCAGGAGGCCTTCGATCGCTACAGTTGGCAGATGTTCGTCGCCCTGAACTGGCCGGCTCAGGCGGGCGAGCGCGGTCAGCCCGACTGTTCCGCGGCCCTGGGCAGCGCGCGTCAGACGGTCTGGCAAACCTACAAGAACGTGAACGAAATCTTCCTGCCCCAGGGGCAGAACCCCGGCCCGTGGAACACCAAGCTGATGGCCAAGACACTGAACCTGATTAACATCGCCGGACGCAAGAACAACGCGACGGCCAACGACAGCCAGGCCGTTGGCGGCTGGCTGATCGACCAGAGCGGCAACCCCACGTATTACGAGATTGCCGCCAATCAGGTCTCCTACGACTACATCGTGGCCAACCAGTTCTACAACGCCGATGTCGTGGCCAAGGCCAACTCCATCAACTTCCCCAACGCCACCGGCGAGATCAAATCCAGTTGGCGGATTCTCACCCCCCAGGACGATGGAACCCGCTACCTGAAAATGCAGGCTGAAATCGTCACCTTCGATGCCCAGGGCGTGCCCAACGGCACGGCCCAGGCAACCCTGGGCCTGGTGGGGCTGCATATCATCAACAAGGTCGAGGGCAACCCTCAGTGGATCTGGTCGACCTTCGAACAGGTCGACAACGTACCGCCCAAGGTCAGGGTCGGGGACCAGTGGGTCAACCAGCCGGAGGCGGGGCACAGCTACTCCTACTTCAACGCCAGCGCTCCGGCCGGCAGCCTCAACCAGTCCCCCTGCGACTGGGCCCTGAAAGATGGCCACATGATCTGCGTGCCCAAGCCCGGGATGAGCTTCACCACCCCCAACCCGCTGGACCGCTTTACCCCTTTGACCGACGCCACGATCAGGCTCAACAGCCAATACCAGGCCGCGCCCCAGGTGCAGGCCTCGGAATTCAAGTACTACCAGTTGATCACCACCCAATGGAGCACCCCGCCCAATCCGGGCTCACCGAGTGGCCAGCTGACGCCCGAGATCTCGGCCAACGTGACCATGGAAAGCTACATCCAGCCCAGCAGCAGCTGTAACAACTGCCACTCCATGGCGATGCCGAACAACAACCTGCACAAGTCCGACTTTTCCTACCTGTTCAAATTCGCCAAGTCACCCACTGCCCCCGCCATTCAGCACAAGGAGTGAATCATGAGTATTCTCAACGGCCCACGGCTGAACTTCTGGGGCGGGATCGAGGCCAACGTCAGCCTGCCCAACAACTCGCCCACCATTCCCAGCGAACCCAGCAATCCCGACAGCCAGGAAACACTGTCACTCTTCAACCTGACCACTTCGACCCTGTACCCCGAGGCCGAGGTCTACAGCGACGACCAACTGACCGAGATGATCAATGCGCCGACAGGCGATTACTACACTGCGGGGGGCTGGAATCACTATGGCCAGCATGTCGTCACCCTGGACCAGGTCGCCATCAGCTCCCAGGGGACACCGGGCAACATCAGTACCCAGGGTGATCTCGTAGGCGAGCCGTTCTACCTGCTGGGCTCGGTGGATCCGGTCACCGGCGCTGCGCCGGTGACCGGCCCGATGATGGTCGACCTGGACCCCACCGGCACCAGCACCAGCCAGATCTACCTCGGCGGCCTGCAGATCGGCAACAGCACGCCCCCCCAACTGCTGGTCAAGGGCAACACGGTATGCAGCAGCTATGACCTGGCGCAGCGGATCATCGACCCGGAGCAGGACGCTCCGGGCTCCAACACCATCAGCGGCAGTTTCCAGGTCACCTTTTCGCGCGATCAGATCATCAGCTACAACAGGGACAACCCACTGCTGCGCGCGATCATCGAGGCCCCCGGCGCGACCGGCATCGTCGTGCGGTTCGTGATGTTCGAAATGTGCCCGAGAATGACCACGCCGCAACTGGATGCCGACTACGCCGCCCACCGCTACACCTCCAACCCGAGCATCGGACGCGTGGTCGGGACCCTGGCCCCCGCCTTTGCGGGAGAGCCGCTGATCGTTACCCCCGGGCGTCAGCTGTCCAACCCCTCGACCCGCAGCGTGGGCTACGCGAGCGTGCTCGACAACAACCTTCTGAGCCTCGACATGCTCAACATCATTCCCAAACAGGCATTTCGCAGCGATCGAACCGACAACACCTCTCCCATCGGCCCCAATGCGAATTTCGGGCAAGTTTCCATCTCCGCAGGCTCGACGCTCCTGAGCACCCTGGACCCACTCCGTTCGCCGCTGTTCGACTACTACGTGTATGGCGGCATCGTCGACCTGCCGCTGACGGCAGAACAGCGTCAGGCAGCGAGTCTGGAACTGCTCAGTATCAAGGCCCCGCTGACGCACTATGACACCTCGGACGGCACGCCCGTGGCGATCAACGTAAACGCGCTGGAGCAGCCTTATCGCCTGAGCTCCAATCAACGCAACCTCTATCTGGAGGATTACCCCAAGGGAGTCGAGATCACGCTGCAACTGAGTCAACTGGGCCAGCCAGTGAACAAGGACACTGTTATCAGCATCACCGCTGGCCCAGCGAACACCTTTGTGAAGGCCCCCTACAAGGCCAGCCAGTACTGGGACTTCCTGGATTTCGAACCCCGGCAAACGGTCAAGGCCGGCCAATCCGGCGTGACTTTCAAGGTCACTCTCAAGCCAGGCTGCGAAGCCCTGGCCGGCTTTGCCGCCCTGACTTGCAAAGTCGAAGACGGGAAATCCAATGGTTTCTTCATCAATCTGCGCAAATTCGCTACCACCGATTTCGGGATTGCGCCGGGCAGCGCCGTCACCTGGGACCAGGTGTACAAGAACGTGCTGCGTTTCCACTACCTGGCCTTCCCCGCCATGTCCCGCTACATCGCGCTCAATCAGCAGGACGCGGTCTGGGGATCGCGCCAGATGATCCTGCTGCGCACCTCACAGGAGTACCTGGGCACCACCTTGTACATGCCGGTGGTGCGCTCGATGTCCGCCAGCCAGCGAGCCCTGCTCAAGTGTTGGCTCACCAGTGAACCCTGGCAACCACTGCAGTGATGGTGCCGCTCCAATTGCGAGGGAGAATCCATATGCCGATAGCTTTGCTCATCCCCGGCCAACCGCAGGAGAACCTGCAACCCACCCGCGTGGTCGCCGAAGGGTTGTCAAACCCTCGCGGTGCCTGCCTGCAAGGCGATGGCAGCCTGCTGCTGGCGGAAGCCGGCTCAGGCCTGCCGGACCAGCCGTTCAGCGGGCGCATCAGCCGCCTGCGTCCGGATCCGGACCAGCCGGGCGCCTACCTGCCGCCCCAGGTCGTGGCTCAGGGTTTTCGTTCGATGAACATGCAATCGCGCATGCTGCGCGACGAAATCATGAGCCTGTCGGACATCGCCCTGGGCGACGGGCGCTGCCTGGCCAGCCAAACCGACTACGTCGCCGGCTCCAAGCTGCTGGACCTGCAATACAACCCGCCCGAGCCGCTGTTCCATAGTCGCGGCAACCTCAACTCGCTGTGCTATCACCCGTCGCGCCGCAGCTGGCTGGCGGTCAAGCCCGATAGCAACCAACTGGTGGAGTTCAGCGAGGGCGGTGAACAAGTCCTGGCGCAACTGCCCGATCTGGATCAGGGCCAGGAAGCCGTGCCAGTGACCCTGGTGCACGAGCCGCAGACGGATGCCGTGCTGATCAGCCTGTTCTCCGGCGAGCTGCGCCGGGACCCGGCGCGGATGGGTATCGACTTCGCCGACAAGGCGGGCCAGGTGATCCGGGTCTGGCCCGAGAGCGGCAGGATCGAGGTGCTGATTCGCGGACTGCAACTGCCCACCGGGCTGGCGCTGGACCCGCAGGAGCGGATCCTGGTGCTGGAACTGTGCGACCGGCTGCTGCAACCGTTGCCGCCGGACTGGGCCGGCGAAGTCCTGCACGGCGGCTTCGCCCGCTTCAGCGGCCGCCTGCTGCGCTGCGATTTGCAGCAACGCAGCGTGCAAGTACTCGCCAAGGGCCTGGATACGCCTTCCAACCTGTGCTGCGTCGGAGACGCGGTGCTGGTGAGTGAAGGCATGGGCCTGAGTGGGCGGCCGATTCCGACGCCGGAGCAGCAGGTGGTCGCACTGAGCGGCCGACTGCGGCGAGTGGCGCTTTGAGCTGAGTGATGCGGCACACCGGTTAAACCCGGGCATAAAAAAACGGGGCCATCTACATGGCCCCGTTTTTATCGATGCTGAACGCTGAAAACAGCGATCAGAACGGAATATCGTCATCGAAGCTGTCGAAGTCCGGAGCCGGCTGCGGAGCGGCCTGCTGTGGCGCTGGACGCGACTCACGCTGAGGCTGCGGAGCAGGACGGGACTGCTGTGGACGCGGTGCCGAGTTGGACATGCCGCCCTGGCCTTGCTGGTCGCCCTGTGGACGGCCACCCAGCAGCTGCATGGTGCCCTGCATGTCGACGATGATTTCGGTGGTGTAGCGCTTGATACCGTCTTTTTCCCACTCGCGGGTCTGCAGCTTGCCCTCGATGTAGACCTGCGAACCCTTGCGCAGGTATTCACCGGCGATCTCCGCGACCTTGCCGAACATCGACACGCGGTGCCACTCGGTGCGCTCGACCTTCTGACCGGTCTGCTTGTCGGTCCACTGCTCGCTGGTGGCCAGACTCAGGTTGGTCACGGCGTTACCGTTAGGCAGGTAGCGAACTTCAGGATCCTGGCCGCAAGTGCCGACCAATATGACTTTGTTAACCCCACGGGCCATAACGTTCTCCTAGGCTTCGCTCGCCGACGGCGCTGGATTGACCAGCTGCTCGAGGGTCGTGCGATCCAATAATTCGGTATCCAATTTGATGTAAATGGCGGCCTCTTCGGCCACCACTACGGCATCTGTTACCCCAACAACGGCCTTCAGGCGCTCGACCAGGCCGGCTTCGCGGATCGCTTCGGGCGATAACGGCAAGCGCAGGCTCGTCACATACGGGAGCTCGCGCATGGTAACAGCAAAGGCCAGCCAGAGTGCAGCCAGGACTGCGCATCCAAGGAACACAGCCGACAAACCGCCATGCTGGAACAACCAGCCGCCGAGGATGCCGCCCAGTGCCGAACCGAGGAACTGGCTGGTGGAATACACCCCCATTGCCGTTCCTTTACCACCCGCCGGCGAAACCTTGCTGATCAGCGACGGCAAGGACGCTTCCAGCAGGTTGAACGCGGTGAAGAACACCACGGTACCAATCACCAACGCCCGCAGGCTGTCGCCGAACTCCCAGAAGAATAGCTCGGTGAGCAGCAGCGTACTGACCGCGCCCAACAGAACTCGTTTCATTTTGCGTTTCTTCTCGCCGTAGATGATGAACGGGATCATGGCGAAGAACGAAATCAGCAGTGCGGTGAGGTAGACCCACCAGTGCTGCTCCTTGGGCAGGCCGGCTTTTTCCACCAGCGCCAGGGGCAAGGCCACGAAGCTCGACATGAGCATCGCGTGCAACACGAAGATACCAAGATCCAGGCGCAGCAGATCGGGGTGCTTGAGGGTCGGGATCAGCGCCTGGCGCGCCACTCCGGATTCCCGGTGCTGCAGCGGCCCGGTTGAGCGCGGCACCATGAAGGCGATGATCAGAATGCCCACCAGGGCCATGGCCCCGGTGGCCAGGAACAGCCCCGAAAGTCCGAAACTGCGGGTCAGCAGCGGGCCAACCACCATGGCCACGGCAAAGGACAGACCGATGGTCATGCCAATCATGGCCATGGCCTTGGTCCGGTGCTGTTCGCGGGTCAGGTCGGAAAGCAGCGCCATCACCGCCGCGGAAATTGCGCCGGCGCCCTGCAGGATACGCCCGGCGATCACCCCCCAGATCGAATCGGCGTTGGCCGCCAGCACACTGCCCAGGGCGAACACGATCAACCCCAGGTAGATAACCGGACGACGACCGATACGGTCGGAAATGATCCCGAAGGGAATCTGGAACACTGCCTGGGTCAGGCCATAGGCACCAATCGCCAGCCCGATCAGGGTCGGGGTCGCTCCTGCGAGATCCATTCCATAGGTCGCCAGGACCGGCAGTACCATGAACATGCCAAGCATACGGAAGGCGAACACCAGGGCCAGCCCGCTTGCCGCGCGGGTCTCGCTGCCACTCATGCGTTCGTTGTGGGGATCGTGCATGGATAAACCTCATGTGAACCGGCGGCGATTCTACCAGTCGGATCGATTGAGGGGGTATATGGCGACGCTTTGCCGCGCAGCCCATGCCAGCGATCAAAAAAGCGCCGAACGATAGTGTGCATCCATCCAGTGTTTGGTTTTATACTCCTGCCTTTACGCCCGCCGATCGAGGCCACTTTTGGACAAGATTCTGATTCGTGGGGCCCGCACCCACAACCTGAAGAACATCGACCTGACCCTGCCGCGGGACAAGTTGATCGTCATCACCGGGCTGTCTGGGTCCGGCAAGTCGTCCCTGGCTTTCGACACGCTGTATGCCGAAGGCCAGCGCCGCTATGTCGAGTCGCTCTCGGCCTATGCCCGACAGTTCCTGTCGATGATGGAAAAGCCCGATGTCGACACCATCGAAGGCCTCTCGCCGGCGATTTCCATCGAACAGAAATCCACCTCCCACAACCCGCGCTCCACCGTCGGCACCATCACCGAGATCTACGACTACCTGCGCCTGCTCTATGCCCGCGTCGGTACTCCACGCTGCCCGGACCACGACATCCCGCTGGAAGCCCAGACCGTCAGCCAGATGGTCGACCTGGTGCTGGCCCAGCCCGAAGGCAGCAAGCTGATGCTGCTGGCCCCGGTGATCCGCGAGCGCAAGGGCGAACATCTGTCGGTCTTCGAAGAGTTGCGAGCCCAGGGCTTCGTTCGCGCCCGGGTCAACGGCAAGCTGTTCGAGCTGGACGAGCTGCCGAAGCTGGATAAACAGAAGAAGCACTCCATCGATGTGGTGGTCGACCGCTTCAAGGTCCGCGCCGACCTGCAGCAGCGCCTGGCCGAATCCTTTGAAACCGCCTTGAAACTGGCGGACGGGATTGCCCTGGTGGCGCCGATGGACGACGAGCCGGGAGAGGAGATGATCTTCTCCGCGCGTTTCGCCTGCCCGATCTGCGGCCATGCCATCAGCGAACTGGAACCCAAGCTGTTCTCCTTCAACAACCCGGCCGGTGCCTGCCCGACCTGCGACGGGCTGGGGGTCAAGCAGTTCTTCGACATCAAGCGCCTGGTCAATGGCGAGCTGACCCTGGCCGAAGGGGCGATACGCGGCTGGGACCGGCGCAACGTCTATTACTTCCAGATGCTCGGTTCACTGGCCTCTCATTACGGCTTCAGCCTGGAAGTACCGTTCAACCAACTGCCGGCGGATCAGCAGAAGGTCATCCTGCACGGCAGCGGCACCCAGAACGTCGACTTCAAATACCTCAACGACCGGGGCGACATCGTCAAGCGCTCCCACCCGTTCGAAGGGATAGTGCCGAATCTGGAGCGCCGCTACCGGGAAACCGAGTCGGCCACCGTGCGTGAAGAGCTGGCCAAGTTCCTCAGCACCCAGCCCTGCCCGGATTGCCGTGGCACCCGCCTGCGTCGCGAAGCGCGGCACGTCTGGGTGGGCGAGAAAACCCTGCCGGCAGTCACCAGCCTGCCCATCGGTGACGCCACCGATTATTTCGGCACCCTGAAACTCACCGGGCGCCGTGGCGAAATCGCCGACAAGATCCTCAAGGAAATCCGCGAGCGTCTGCAGTTCCTGGTCAACGTCGGGCTCGACTACCTGACCCTGGACCGCAGCGCGGACACCCTGTCCGGCGGCGAAGCCCAGCGTATCCGCCTGGCCAGCCAGATCGGCGCCGGCCTGGTGGGGGTGATGTACATCCTCGACGAGCCGTCCATCGGCCTGCACCAGCGGGACAACGATCGCCTGCTGGGAACCCTGAAACACCTGCGCGACATCGGCAACACCGTGATAGTGGTTGAACACGATGAAGACGCCATTCGCCTGGCCGACTATGTCGTCGATATCGGCCCGGGGGCCGGTGTGCACGGCGGGCGAATCGTTGCCGAAGGCACCGCCGCAGAGGTCATGGCCCATCCGGACTCCCTGACCGGCAAATACCTCTCGGGCCGGGTGAAGATCGTGGTGCCGGCCAAGCGCACGCCGCGCAACAAGAAGCTCTCCCTGACCCTCAAGGGCGCTCGCGGCAACAACCTGCGCAATGTCGACCTGGAGATCCCCATCGGCCTGCTGACCTGCGTCACTGGGGTATCGGGCTCGGGCAAGTCGACCCTGATCAACAACACCCTGTTCCCCTTGAGCGCCACCGCACTGAATGGCGCCACCACCCTGGAAGCCGCACCACACGACAGCATCAACGGCCTGCAGCACCTGGACAAGGTAGTGGATATCGACCAGAGCCCGATCGGCCGGACTCCGCGTTCCAACCCGGCGACCTACACCGGGCTGTTCACCCCGATCCGCGAGCTGTTCGCCGGGGTACCCGAGTCGCGCTCCCGGGGCTACGGGCCCGGTCGCTTCTCCTTCAACGTCAAGGGTGGGCGCTGCGAGGCTTGCCAGGGCGATGGCCTGATCAAGGTGGAAATGCACTTCCTGCCGGACATCTACGTGCCCTGCGACGTGTGCAAGAGCAAGCGCTACAACCGCGAAACCCTGGAAATCAAGTACAAGGGCAAGAACATCCACGAGGTGCTGGAAATGACCATCGAGGAAGCCAGGGAGTTCTTCGACCCGGTGCCTGCCCTGGCGCGCAAGCTGCAGACCCTGATGGATGTGGGCCTGTCCTACATCAAGTTGGGGCAGTCGGCGACGACCCTGTCCGGTGGCGAAGCGCAGCGGGTCAAGTTGTCTCGCGAGCTGTCCAAGCGCGACACCGGCAAAACTCTGTATATCCTTGATGAGCCGACCACGGGCCTGCACTTTGCGGATATCCAGCAATTGCTGGACGTACTGCACCGCCTGCGCGATCACGGCAACACCGTGGTGGTGATCGAACACAACCTGGATGTGATCAAGACTGCCGACTGGCTGGTGGACCTGGGGCCGGAAGGCGGTTCCAAGGGCGGCCAGATCATTGCCGTGGGCACCCCGGAGCAGGTTGCGGAGATGCCGCAGTCCCATACCGGGCACTACCTCAAGCCGTTGCTGACCCGCGACCGCGCCTGAGGCCCATGAAAAAGCCCCTGGCACTTGACGGTGCCAGGGGCTTTTTTGTCTCTAGGGGTTGCTGCCCCTCCCGCAGAAGCGAGCTTTACTCGCGAACAGGCAGCAACACCTAACGCAATCAGAACTGCGATTGTAGGTAGTTCTCCAGGCCGATGGACTTGATCAGGCCCAACTGCTTCTCCAGCCAGTAGGTGTGATCTTCCTCGGTATCCGCCAGCTGGATGCGCAAGATGTCGCGGCTGACATAGTCCTTGTGCAACTCGCACAGCTCGATGCCTTTGCACAACGCGGCGCGCACCTTGTATTCCAGGCGCAGGTCGCTGGCCAGCATCTCCGGCACCGTGGTTCCGGTGTCGAGATCGTCAGGGCGCATGCGCGGAGTGCCTTCGAGCATCAGGATGCGGCGCATCAGGGCGTCGGCGTGTTGCGCCTCTTCTTCCATTTCATGGTTGATACGCTCATAGAGCTTGGTAAAGCCCCAGTCTTCGTACATCCGCGAGTGGATGAAATATTGGTCGCGTGCTGCCAGTTCGCCCGTCAGCAACGTGTTGAGGTAATCGATTACGTCCGGGTGACCTTGCATCGCCCTACATCTCCCTGCTTGAAAGTGGATAGTTTGAACCAAGCTGACTTGCAGGTCACTTAGAAACAGCTGAAAAAGTGAAGAATATCTGAGAAAACCAGTAGAAATAACGCAAAAACCGCCCAAATGAGGGCGGTTCTGCTTCTTATTTAGACTTACTTGAGCGATACGCCCAAAGCTTTGGCGATGCCTTCGCCGTAAGCCGGGTCGGCCTTGTAGAAATGCTGCAACTGCCGATCAACCACATCAGCCGTCACTCCAGCCATGGCGCCGGCGATGTTGTTGATCAGCAACGCCTTCTGTTCATCGTTCATCAGGCGGAACAAAGCACCAGCGTGGCTGTAGTAGTCGGTGTCTTCACGATGATCGTAGCGGTCCGCAGCACCGCTGAGTGCCAGGGCCGGCTCGGCATAACGTGGAGCCTGCTTCGGCGCATCGCCATAGCTGTTGGGCTCGTAGTTAGGCGCCGCACCACCATTGGTACCGAAAGCCATGGAGCCGTCGCGCTGGTAGCTGTTCACCGGGCTCAATGGAGCGTTCACCGGCAACTGTTGGTGGTTGGTACCCACACGGTAGCGATGCGCGTCGGCGTATGCGAATACCCGGCCTTGCAGCATGCGATCCGGCGAAAGACCTACCCCAGGTACCATGTTGCTAGGGCCGAATGCAGCCTGCTCGACCTCTGCAAAGTAATTCAACGGGTTGCGGTTCAGTTCCAGCTCACCCACTTCGATCAGCGGGAACTCTTTCTGCGACCAGGTCTTGGTCACATCGAAGGGATTCTCGTAATGCGCGGCGGCTTGAGCTTCGGTCATGACCTGAATGCACACGCTCCATTTCGGAAACTCACCGCGCTCGATCGCATTGAACAGGTCGCGCTGGGCGTAATCAGGATCGGTACCGGCCAGGCGCGCTGCGTCAGCCGGCGCCAGGTTCTTGATGCCCTGCTTGGTCTTGTAGTGCCACTTGACCCAGTGCCGCTCACCCTTGGCGTTGATCAGGCTGTAGGTGTGGCTGCCAAAGCCATGCATGTGGCGGTAGCCGTCCGGAATACCCCGATCGGAAAACAGAATGGTTACCTGGTGCAGCGCCTCGGGCGAATGGGACCAGAAATCCCACATCATCTGGGCACTTTTCAGATTGCTCTGGGGCAAGCGCTTCTGGGTGTGGATAAAGTCGGGAAACTTCAGCGGGTCGCGAATGAAGAAAACCGGGGTGTTGTTGCCTACGATGTCCCAGTTGCCTTCTTCGGTGTAGAACTTGAGGGCAAAGCCGCGTGGGTCACGCTCGGTGTCTGCCGAACCACGCTCGCCGCCTACCGTGGAAAAACGCAGGAAGGTCGGAGTCTTCTTGCCTACCGCCTCAAACAGTTTGGCGCTGGTGTATTCGGTGATATCACGAGAAACGGTGAAAGTGCCATAGGCGCCTGAACCCTTGGCGTGCACGCGACGCTCGGGAATATTCTCGCGGTTGAAATGGGCGAGCTTTTCGATCAGGTGAAAATCGTCGAGAAGCAGAGGGCCCCGGGGGCCGGCGGAACGAGAGTTCTGGTTATCAGCGACAGGAGCGCCACTTGCGGTAGTAAGAGTTTTGGTCTGGCTCATGCTCAATCTTCCTCTGTCAGTCTGTGAAACTGCCGGCTAATCGGCTGACAAAGAGTATTGACCACCAGTGTTACAACATCCAATGCATTACACATTAGTTAACGATAGAAATATCCAATATAGGCAGACACAAAAAACCGGGCGCTAGGCCCGGTTCCTTGTTTCAGACTGACGTCTTACTCAGCGGATACAGCTTCACCGCCGACAGCACGATCAACCAGTTCAACGTACGCCATAGGAGCGTTGTCGCCAGCGCGGAAACCGCACTTGAGGATGCGCAGGTAGCCACCCTCACGGGTAGCGTAGCGCTTGCCCAGGTCGTTGAAGAGCTTACCAACGATAGCTTTCGAACGGGTACGGTCGAAAGCCAGACGGCGGTTAGCCAGGCTGTCTGTCTTGGCCAAAGTGATCAGCGGCTCGGCAACGCGGCGCAGTTCTTTAGCTTTCGGCAGTGTAGTTTTGATCAGCTCGTGCTCGAACAGCGACACCGCCATGTTCTGGAACATGGCCTTGCGGTGCGAGCTGGTGCGGCTCAGGTGACGCCCACTTTTACGATGACGCATGGTTCATTCCTTACCAAACACAACGTTCGGTGATTACGACGATCAGGCAGTCGCCTTGTCGTCCTTCTTAAGACTTGCAGGCGGCCAGTTGTCGAGGCGCATGCCGAGGGACAGACCGCGGGAGGCCAGAACGTCCTTGATTTCAGTCAAGGATTTCTTGCCCAGGTTCGGAGTCTTCAACAGTTCTACTTCGGTACGCTGAATCAGGTCGCCGATGTAGTAAATGTTTTCCGCCTTAAGGCAGTTAGCCGAACGTACAGTCAGTTCCAGATCGTCAACCGGGCGAAGCAGGATCGGATCGATCTCGTCTTCCTGCTCGACTACCACTGGCTCACTGTCACCCTTGAGGTCGACGAACGCAGCCAACTGCTGTTGCAGGATGGTTGCAGCACGACGGATAGCCTCTTCAGGATCCAGAGTACCGTTGGTTTCCAGATCAATAACCAGCTTGTCCAGGTTAGTACGCTGCTCGACACGGGCGTTTTCCACCACGTATGCGATACGGCGAACCGGGCTGAACGAAGAGTCGAGCTGCAAGCGACCAATGCTGCGGCTTTCGTCTTCATCGCTCTGACGCGAGTCGGCCGGTTCATAACCACGACCACGAGCTACTACGAGCTTCATGTTCAGGGCGCCGTTAGACGCCAGGTTAGCGATTACGTGATCGGGATTAACGATCTCGACATCATGATCCAGCTGAATATCGGCAGCGGTAACCACCCCCGAACCCTTCTTCGACAAGGTCAGCGTAACTTCGTCACGGCCGTGCAGCTTGATAGCCAGACCTTTAAGGTTCAACAGGATTTCAATTACGTCTTCCTGTACACCTTCGATGGCGCTGTACTCGTGGAGCACACCGTCAATCTCGGCCTCGACTACTGCACAGCCGGGCATTGAGGACAACAGGATGCGGCGCAGCGCGTTGCCCAGGGTGTGGCCAAAACCACGCTCGAGAGGCTCGAGGGTGATCTTGGCGCGGGTTGGACTGACAACCTGCACATCAATGTGGCGGGGTGTCAGGAACTCATTTACCGAAATCTGCATGGATGCACCTATTTTCTAGCCCTTACTTGGAGTAGAGCTCGACAATCAGGCTTTCGTTGATGTCGGCGGACAGATCACTGCGAGCTGGAACGTTCTTGAAAACGCCCGACTTCTTCTCAGTGTCTACTTCTACCCATTCTACGCGGCCACGTTGAGCACACAGATCGAGAGCTTGGACAATGCGAAGTTGATTTTTTGCTTTCTCGCGAACAGCGACCACGTCACCAGCACGAACCTGGTAGGACGGAACGTTAACGGTCTGACCGTTCACGCTGATCGACTTGTGCGATACCAGCTGACGGGATTCGGCACGAGTAGAACCGAAGCCCATGCGGTACACAACGTTGTCCAGACGGCATTCGAGCAGTTGCAACAGGTTTTCGCCGGTTGCGCCCTTCTTGCCAGCTGCTTGTTTGTAGTAGCCGCTGAATTGACGCTCGAGTACGCCGTAGATACGACGAACTTTTTGCTTTTCACGCAGCTGGGTGCCGTAGTCGGATTGACGACCGCGACGCTGGCCGTGGATGCCAGGAGCTGCTTCGATGTTGCACTTGGATTCGATAGCGCGCACGCCGCTCTTCAGGAAGAGATCGGTGCCTTCGCGACGAGCCAGTTTGCATTTTGGACCAATGTAACGAGCCATTCTTTACAATCTCCTGGATTACACGCGGCGCTTCTTCGGCGGACGGCACCCGTTGTGCGGGATTGGCGTCACGTCGGTGATGCTGGCGATCTTGTAGCCACAGCCGTTCAAAGCGCGGACTGCGGATTCACGACCTGGACCTGGACCCTTGACGTTGACGTCGAGGTTTTTCAGGCCATATTCCAGCGCAGCTTGACCAGCACGCTCAGCAGCTACTTGAGCAGCGAACGGGGTGGACTTGCGAGAACCGCGGAAACCCGAACCACCGGAGGTTGCCCAGGAAAGAGCGTTACCTTGACGGTCGGTGATGGTCACGATGGTGTTGTTGAAAGACGCGTGGATGTGGGCGATGCCATCAACCACTGTCTTTTTAATCTTTTTACGAGGACGAGCAGCAGGTTTTGCCATGACTAAATTCCTGTCGATTCGCTGGTGCGATTACTTGCGGATCGGCTTACGCGGACCTTTGCGAGTACGCGCGTTGGTCTTGGTACGCTGACCGCGCACTGGAAGACCACGACGATGGCGCAGACCGCGGTAGCAGCCCAGATCCATCAAGCGTTTGATTTTCATGTTGATTTCGCGACGCAGGTCACCTTCAGTGGTGAACTTCGCCACTTCGCCACGCAGCTGTTCAATTTGCTCGTCGCTCAGATCCTTGATCTTCGCAGCTGGGTTGACCCCAGTCACCGCGCAGATTTTCTGCGCAGTAGTGCGACCAACACCATAGATGTAGGTCAGCGAGATAACAGTATGCTTGTTATCTGGAATGTTAACGCCTGCAATACGGGCCATTCAGTGGGACTCCAATTGACAGCTACCTACGCCCCGGAAGCCAAGAAATAGGGCGCGAGATAATATCGCTGTAATAACAAATAATCAACCCGGCAGCGCACTAGCTGCCGGGCTTGAAGCACAATCACACTCAGCCTTGGCGCTGTTTGTGACGCGGTTCCGCGCTGCAAATTACTCGAACAACACCTTCGCGGCGAATAATCTTGCAGTTACGGCACAGCTTTTTCACCGATGCACGAACTTTCATCACCAACTCCTCGAACCTTATGGATTAGCGCAGCATGCCGCTGCCGTAACCCTTCAGGTTGGCTTTCTTCATCAGGGATTCGTACTGGTGGGAAACGAGGTGCGATTGTACTTGCGACATAAAGTCCATAACAACCACGACCACGATCAGCAACGAGGTCCCGCCAAGGTAGAACGGAACGTTTGCAGCAACCACCAGGAACTGGGGCAACAGGCAGACGGCCGTCATATATAGAGCACCGAACATGGTCAAACGAGTCAGAACGCCATCAATGTAGCGCGCCGACTGCTCACCTGGACGGATGCCCGGAATAAAGGCACCGGACTTCTTCAGGTTTTCCGCTACGTCTTTCGGATTGAACATCAACGCCGTATAGAAGAAGCAGAAGAAAATAATCCCTGCACTAAACAGCAGAATATTCAACGGCTGACCAGGAGCGATCGACTGCGAGATGTCCTGCAACCAGCCCATACCTTCAGACTGACCGAACCAGGCACCCAACGAAGCCGGAAACAGCAAAATGCTGCTCGCGAAGATAGCAGGAATAACACCGGCCATATTCACTTTCAGCGGCAAGTGGCTGGTCTGCGCAGCAAATACCTTGCGGCCCTGCTGACGCTTGGCGTAATGAACAGCAATACGACGCTGACCACGCTCAATGAACACCACAAAACCGATAATCGCTACTGCCAGCAAACCGATCGCAACCAGGGCAAAAATGTTGATATCACCCTGACGTGCAGACTCGAAAGACTGCCCGATCGCTCTCGGAAGACCGGCGACGATACCTGCGAAAATCAACATCGAGATACCGTTGCCAACACCACGCTCAGTAATCTGCTCACCCAGCCACATCATGAACATCGCACCAGCCACAAAAGTGGATACCGCGACGAAATGGAAGCCAAAGTCACCAGTGAACGCAACACCCTGACCCGCCAAGCCAACGGACATGCCGATAGCTTGAACCAGGGCCAGGATGACAGTGCCGTAGCGGGTGTACTGGCTGATCTTGCGACGGCCAGCTTCACCTTCCTTCTTCAACTGCTCCAACTGCGGGCTGACGGCTGTCATCAGCTGCATGATGATCGATGCCGAGATATACGGCATGATCCCCAGTGCAAAGATGCTCATCCGTTCCAGCGCGCCGCCGGAAAACATGTTGAACAAGCTAAGAATGGTCCCCTCATTCTGTCGAAACAGGTCCGCGAGTCGGTCAGGGTTGATACCTGGAACCGGGATGTGTGCGCCTATTCGGTAGACGATAATCGCCAAGAACAGAAAACGCAGACGAGCCCAAAGTTCAGACATACCGCCTTTGCCGAGCGCAGAGAGAGCACCTTGCTTAGCCATTTATTCCTCGAACTTGCCGCCAGCTGCTTCGATAGCCGCACGCGCACCTTTGGTGGCTGCGATACCCTTGATGGTCACAGCGCGAGTAACTTCGCCGGACAGCATGATTTTCACACGCTGAACGTTTTGGTTAATCACGTTGGCATCTTTCAGGGACTGCACGGTGACGATGTCGCCTTCTACTTTAGCCAGCTCGGACAGACGCACTTCTGCGCGATCCATGGCCTTCAGGGAAACGAAACCGAACTTCGGCAGGCGACGATGCAGCGGCTGTTGACCGCCTTCAAAGCCTGGAGCAATGGTGCCACCGGAGCGGGAAGTCTGACCTTTGTGACCACGGCCACCAGTCTTACCCAAACCACTACCGATACCACGGCCCGGACGATGCTTTTCGCGACGGGAACCCGGCGCTGGACTCAGATCATTGAGTTTCATCGATTAACCCTCGACACGCAGCATGTAGTAAGCCTTGTTGATCATCCCGCGATTCTCGGGAGTATCCTGGACTTCTACAGTGTGACCGATGCGACGCAGACCCAGACCCTTAACGCACAGTTTGTGGTTAGGGATACGGCCGGTCATGCTTTTGATCAGCGTTACTTTTACGGTAGCCATGATCAGATGATCTCCTGGACGCTTTTGCCACGCTTGGCGGCAATGGATTCAGGGGACTGCATTGCTTTCAAACCCTTGAAAGTGGCGTGAACCACGTTTACTGGGTTAGTCGAGCCGTAGCACTTGGCCAGAACGTTCTGAACGCCAGCTACCTCGAGGACAGCACGCATAGCGCCGCCAGCGATGATACCGGTACCTTCAGAAGCAGGCTGCATGTACACCTTGGAAGCGCCGTGAGCGGACTTCATTGCGTACTGCAGAGTGGTGCCGTTCAGGTCAACTTGGATCATGTTGCGGCGAGCAGCTTCCATTGCCTTCTGGATCGCAGCAGGCACTTCACGCGACTTGCCACGGCCGAAGCCAACACGGCCCTTACCATCACCAACCACGGTCAACGCGGTGAAAGTGAAGATACGGCCGCCTTTTACGGTTTTGGCTACGCGGTTAACTTGAACCAGCTTCTCGATGTAGCCTTCGTCGCGCTTTTGGTCGTTATTTGACATAACTTAGAACTCCAGCCCAGCTTCACGAGCAGCATCAGCCAGCGCCTTGACGCGGCCGTGGTACTTGAAGCCAGAGCGGTCGAAAGCCACCTGCGAGACGCCAGCGGCTTTCGCACGCGTAGCGACCAGCTGGCCAACCTTAGTGGCCGCGTCGATGTTGCCAGTGGCGCCATCACGCAGTTCTTTATCCAAAGTCGAGGCACTTGCCAGGACTTTGTTGCCGTCGGCCGAAATGACCTGGGCGTAGATGTGCTGCGAAGAGCGGAACACGCAGAGACGCACGACTTCGAGTTCGTGCATTTTCAGGCGTGCTTTGCGAGCGCGACGCAGTCGAGTAACTTTTTTGTCGGTCATTTGCTATGCCCTACTTCTTCTTGGCTTCTTTACGACGGACGACTTCGTCCGCGTAGCGCACACCTTTGCCTTTGTAAGGCTCTGGTGGACGGAAGTCGCGGATCTCAGCGGCCACTTGACCTACCAGCTGCTTATCGATGCCCTTGATCAGGATATCGGTCTGGCTAGGAGTCTCAGCGGTGATGCCTTCCGGCAGTTCGTAATCCACTGGATGCGAGAAGCCGAGGGCCAGGTTCAGCACTGTGCCTTTTGCCTGTGCCTTGTAACCAACACCGACCAGCTGGAGCTTGCGCTCGAAGCCTTGGCTTACGCCTTGGACCATGTTGTTTACCAGAGCACGAGTGGTACCGGCCATTGCGCGAGTTTGTTGGTCGCCGTTGCGAGCAGCGAAACGCAGCTCACCAGCTTCCTGAACAATTTCAACGGACGAGTGTACGTTCAGTTCGAGAGTGCCCTTGGCACCCTTCACCGAAAGCTGTTGGCCGGCGAATTTGACTTCGACACCAGCTGGCAGCTTAACGGGGTTCTTAGCGACGCGAGACATGCTTATCCCCCCTTAGAACACAGTGCAAAGAACTTCGCCGCCGACACCGGCAGCGCGCGCAGCACGATCAGTCATCACACCTTTGTTGGTGGAGACGATAGACACGCCAAGACCGCCACGTACTTTCGGCAGTTCTTCAACGGACTTGTACTGACGCAGGCCTGGACGGCTAACGCGCTTCACTTCTTCGATGACCGGACGGCCTTCGAAGTACTTCAGCTCGATGGACAGCAGAGGTTTGATTTCGCTGCTGATCTGATAACCCGCGATGTAACCTTCGTCCTTCAGGACTTTTGCTACAGCCACCTTCAGCGTGGAAGACGGCATGCTTACGACGGACTTTTCAGCCATCTGGGCATTACGGATTCGAGTTAGCATGTCCGCTAACGGGTCCTGCATACTCATGGGCTAGATGCTCCTGATACAAAAAGAATTAGCCTTGCGGCTACAACTGTCGCCGAGAAATTCCGGGCAAAAAACACGGGCTCAGGCGAGCCGGTCATTCTAGACACACCCCAGAAATGAATCAAGCCCCAAAAGGGGCTTGATTCACGTTCAAGGCCACCGGTGATCGGGATCTTGCGAGCCCGAACACCGAGACTTTGATAGCTATTACCAGCTGGCTTTAACCAGACCCGGTACGTCACCACGCATTGCGGCTTCACGCAGCTTGTTACGGCCCAGGCCGAACTTGCGGTAAACGCCGTGCGGACGACCAGTCAGGCGGCAGCGGTTACGCATGCGCGAAGCGCTTGCATCACGTGGCTGCTTCTGCAGAGCTACGGTAGCTTCCCAACGAGCTTCTGGACTTGCGTTCAGATCCACGATGATAGCTTTCAGCGCTGCACGCTTGGTGGCGTATTTGGCAACGGTGAGCTGACGCTTCAGCTCACGGTTCTTCATGCTCTTCTTGGCCATTTTCCTACTCCAATCAGTTGCGGAACGGGAATTTGAAAGCACGCAGCAGAGCGCGGCCTTCATCATCGTTCTTAGCAGTGGTGGTCAGGGTAATGTCCAGACCGCGGAGAGCATCGATCTTGTCGTAATCGATTTCCGGGAAAATGATCTGCTCTTTAACGCCCATGCTGTAGTTGCCACGACCGTCGAAGGACTTGGCATTCAGGCCGCGGAAGTCGCGAACCCGAGGCAGGGAGATCGACAGCAGACGATCCAGGAACTCGTACATACGCTCACGGCGCAGGGTCACTTTGACGCCGATCGGCCATCCTTCGCGGACTTTGAAGCCAGCGATGGATTTACGAGCGTAGGTCACAACGACTTTCTGGCCGGTGATCTTTTCCAGGTCAGCAACAGCATGCTCGATGACTTTTTTGTCGCCGATTGCTTCGCCCAGACCCATGTTCAGGGTGATTTTGGTAACGCGCGGAACTTCCATCACGTTCGAAAGCTTAAGTTCTTCCTTAAGTTTCGGAGCGATTTCCTTCCGGTAAATCTCTTTTAGTCGTGCCATGGTCTTCTACCTAGCAGTGTTCAAGCATCAACCGCTTTTTGGGTCGACTTGAAGACACGAATTTTTTTGCCGTCTTCTACTTTGAAACCAACGCGGTCAGCCTTGTTGGTTTCGCTGTTGAAAATGGCGACGTTGGAAGCGTGCAGTGGCGCTTCTTTCTCGACGATACCGCCCTGTACGCCCGACATCGGGTTAGGCTTGGTATGACGCTTGACCAGGTTCAGGCCACCGACGACCAGACGGTCGTCAGCCAGAACCTTAAGCACCTTACCGCGCTTACCTTTGTCTTTGCCGGCGATCACGATGATCTCGTCGTCACGACGAATCTTTTGCATGTCGGATCTCCTTACAGCACTTCTGGGGCGAGCGAGACGATCTTCATGAACTTCTCGTTGCGAAGTTCACGGGTCACTGGCCCAAAGATACGGGTGCCGATCGGCTCTTGCTTGTTGTTCAACAGAACAGCAGCGTTGCCATCAAAGCGGATGATGGAGCCGTCTGCACGACGAACACCATGGCGAGTGCGGACTACAACAGCAGTCATCACTTGGCCTTTTTTCACCTTACCGCGAGGAATTGCTTCCTTGACGGTAACTTTGATGATGTCACCGATACCAGCGTAACGACGATGGGAGCCACCCAGCACCTTGATGCACATAACGCGGCGAGCGCCGCTGTTATCGGCCACATCGAGCATGGATTGAGTCTGAATCATATAATTTCTCCGACCCCTAGCCCTTAGACTTCCACAGCGCGTTCGAGAACATCAACCAGGGCCCAAGACTTGGTCTTGGCCATCGGACGAGTTTCACGAATAGTGACTTTGTCGCCGATGTGGCACTGGTTGGTTTCGTCGTGCGCGTGCAGCTTAGTCGAACGCTTAACGTATTTACCGTAGATAGGGTGCTTAACGCGACGCTCGATCAGAACGGTGATGGTCTTGTCCATCTTGTCGCTGACAACACGGCCAGTCAGCGTACGGACAGTTTTTTCGGCTTCAGCCATGATTACTTACCTGCCTGCTGGTTGAGCACAGTCTTCACGCGAGCGATGTCACGCTTAACTTGCGAGAGCAGATGAGACTGCCCCAACTGGCCAGTTGCTTTCTGCATACGCAGATTGAACTGGTCGCGCAGCAGGCCGAGCAGTTGCTCGTTCAGCTGCTGTGCGGATTTTTCACGAAGTTCATTCGCTTTCATCACATCACCGTCCGTTTAACAAAGGAGGTGGCGAGCGGCAGCTTTGCAGCAGCCAGGGCGAAAGCCTCACGCGCCAGCTCTTCAGAAACACCCTCGATTTCATACAGGACTTTGCCTGGCTGAATCTGGGCTACCCAGTATTCGACGTTACCCTTACCTTTACCCATCCGAACTTCGAGAGGCTTTTTGGAAATAGGCTTGTCCGGGAATACACGGATCCAGATCTTGCCACCACGTTTTACGTGACGGGTCAGAGCACGACGCGCTGACTCGATCTGACGAGCGGTGAGACGACCACGAGCAACAGACTTCAGCGCGAACTCGCCGAAGCTGACTTTGCTACCGCGCAATGCCAGACCACGGTTGTGGCCGGTCATTTGCTTGCGGAACTTCGTACGCTTTGGTTGCAACATTTGGCGTACCCCTTACTTAGCAGCTTTTTTACGAGGCGCAGGTGCTTGCGGCTTCAGCTCTTCTTGGCGACCACCAATTACTTCGCCTTTGAAGATCCAAACCTTCACACCGATCACACCGTAAGTGGTGTGAGCTTCGTAGGTGGCATAGTCGATATCGGCACGCAGGGTGTGCAGTGGCACACGACCTTCGCGATACCATTCAGTACGTGCGATTTCAGCACCGCCGAGACGACCGCTCACTTGGATTTTGATGCCTTTGGCACCAATGCGCATGGCGTTCTGTACGGCGCGCTTCATAGCACGACGGAACATTACGCGACGCTCCAGCTGCTGAGCTACGCTCTGCGCAACCAGCATACCGTCGAGCTCCGGCTTGCGGATCTCTTCGATATTGATGTGCACAGGCACACCCATTTGCTTGGTCAGGTCCTGACGCAGCTTCTCAACATCTTCACCTTTCTTGCCGATCACGATGCCGGGACGAGCGGTGTGGATGGTGATGCGTGCAGTTTGAGCCGGACGATGGATATCGATACGGCTTACGGACGCGCTTTTTAGTTTGTCTTGGAGATACTCACGCACATTCAGATCTGCGAGCAAATAGTCCGCATAAGTCCGACCGTCTGCGTACCAGACGGAGGTGTGCTCCTTGACGATTCCCAGGCGAATGCCAATGGGATGTACTTTCTGACCCATCTCTTCGACTCCGTTACTTGTCAGCAACCTTGACAGTGATATGGCAAGACCGCTTGACGATGCGATCAGCACGGCCTTTGGCACGTGGCATGATGCGCTTCAGCGAACGCCCTTCGTTGACGAAAACGGTGGAGACCTTCAGGTCATCAACGTCTGCGCCTTCGTTATGCTCGGCGTTGGCTACGGCCGACTCCAGCACTTTCTTCATGATCTCGGCGGCTTTCTTACTGCTGAAAGCCAACAGGTTGAGCGCTTCGCCCACCTTCTTCCCGCGGATCTGGTCGGCGACCAAGCGGGCTTTCTGGGCGGAGATTCGAGCGCCCGACAACTTAGCGGCTACTTCCATCATTCCTTACCCCTTAACGCTTGGCTTTCTTGTCAGCCACGTGCCCGCGATATGTACGGGTACCGGCGAACTCGCCCAGTTTGTGGCCGACCATGTCTTCGTTCACGAGAACTGGAACATGCTGACGACCGTTATGCACAGCAATGGTCAGACCGACCATTTGTGGCAGGATCATGGAACGGCGCGACCAGGTCTTAACTGGTTTGCGATCGTTCTTTTCCGCCGCCACTTCGATCTTCTTCAGTAGGTGAAGATCAATAAAAGGACCTTTTTTCAGAGAACGTGGCACTGTCGTATCCCTCTATTTACTTGCGACGACGGACGATCATTTTGTCGGTACGCTTATTACCACGAGTCTTCGCGCCCTTAGTCGGGAAGCCCCATGGCGATACCGGATGACGACCACCAGAGGTACGACCTTCACCACCACCATGTGGGTGGTCAACCGGGTTCATGGCAACACCACGAACGGTTGGGCGAACGCCACGCCAGCGTTTGGCACCAGCTTTACCCAGCGAACGCAGACTGTGCTCGGAGTTCGAGACTTCGCCCAGGGTCGCGCGGCATTCAGCCAGCACTTTACGCATCTCACCAGAACGCAGACGCAGGGTCACGTAGACACCTTCACGAGCGACCAGCTGAGCCGAAGCGCCAGCCGAACGAGCGATTTGCGCGCCTTTACCTGGCTTCAGTTCGATGCCGTGTACGGTGCTACCAACTGGAATGTTGCGCAGTTGCAGAGCGTTGCCCGGCTTGATCGGTGCCAGAGCACCTGCGATCAGCTGGTCGCCAGCGCTCACGCCTTTAGGGGCGATGATGTAGCGACGCTCGCCATCTGCGTACAGCAGCAGAGCGATGTGAGCAGTACGGTTTGGATCGTATTCGATACGCTCGACAGTGGCAGCGATGCCATCTTTGTCGTTGCGACGGAAGTCGACCAGACGGTAATGCTGCTTATGACCACCACCAACGTGACGAGTGGTAATGCGGCCATTGTTGTTACGACCACCAGACTTCGATTTCTTCTCGAGCAGCGGTGCGTGAGGAGCGCCTTTATGCAGCTCCTGGTTGACCACCTTGACCACAAAACGGCGGCCAGGGGAAGTCGGTTTGCATTTAACGATTGCCATGATGCACCCCTTCCTTACTCAGCACTGCTGCTGAAATCGAGATCTTGGCCTGGCTGAAGGGAGATAACTGCCTTCTTCCAGTCATTACGCTTGCCCAGACCGCGAGCGGTACGCTTGCTCTTACCCAGAACGTTCAGGGTAGTAACGCGTTCCACTTTCACGCTGAACAGGCTTTCGACGGCCTTCTTGATTTCCAGCTTGGTTGCGTCAGTAGCAACCTTGAAAACGAACTGGCCTTTCTTGTCTGCCAGAACCGTAGCCTTCTCGGAAACGTGCGGGCCAAGCAGAACTTTAAATACGCGTTCCTGGTTCATCCCAGCAGCTCCTCGAATTTCTTCACGGCCGACACAGTGATCAACACTTTGTCGTATGCGATCAGACTAACTGGATCGGAACCTTGCACGTCACGAACATCAACGTGTGGCAGGTTACGAGCAGCCAGGTACAGGTTCTGATCAACAGCGTCCGACACGATCAGAACGTCGGTCAGGCTCATGTTGTTCAGCTTGCCCAGCAGATCTTTGGTTTTCGGAGTTTCAACAGCGAAATCCTGAACCACGACCAGACGATCAGTACGCACCAGCTCAGCAAGGATGGAACGCATTGCTGCGCGATACATCTTCTTGTTCAGCTTCTGGGAGTGATCCTGAGGACGAGCTGCGAAAGTGGTACCGCCGCCACGCCAGATTGGGCTACGGATAGTACCGGCACGAGCACGGCCAGTACCTTTCTGACGCCATGGGCGCTTGCCGCCACCGGAAACGTCGGAACGGGTCTTTTGCTGCTTGCTACCTTGACGGCCGCCGGCCATGTAGGCCACGACTGCTTGGTGAACCAGCGTCTCGTTGAATTCGCCGCCAAATGTCAGTTCGGAAACTTCGATCGCTTGAGCGTCATTTACATTTAATTGCATGTCAGCTTCCCCTTAACCGCGAGCCTTGGCCGCCGGACGTACAACCAGGTTGCCGCCAGTAGCGCCAGGAACAGCACCCTTGACCAACAAGAGATTGCGTTCAGCGTCGACGCGCACTACTTCCAGGGACTGCACGGTCACGCGCTCAGCGCCCATATGACCGGACATTTTTTTGCCCTTGAATACACGACCAGGAGTCTGGCACTGGCCAATAGAGCCCGGGACGCGGTGGGAAACGGAGTTACCGTGGGTGTTATCTTGACCGCGGAAATTCCAACGCTTGATGGTACCGGCGAAGCCTTTACCTTTCGACTGACCGGTAACGTCTACCAGTTGGCCAGCAGCGAAGATTTCTGCATTGATCAGATCGCCAGCTTGGTACTCGCCTTCTTCAAGACGGAATTCCCAAACGCCACGACCGGCAGCAACGTTCGCTTTAGCGAAGTGACCTGCTTGAGCAGCAGTCACGCGCGAAGCACGACGCTCACCTACAGTGACCTGCACTGCACGATAGCCATCGGTTTCTTCAGTTTTGAACTGGGTGACGCGATTCGGCTCGATCTCAATGACCGTGACCGGAATGGAGACACCTTCTTCGGTGAAAATACGGGTCATACCGCATTTACGACCGACTACACCAATAGTCATGTTGTAAACCTCATGAGTGTACGGGGCTTTCACCCGCTATGGCCGCCCATTTCAGAGCGTTACACGACTAAGACCGAGTCTTAGCCGAGGCTGATCTGCACTTCCACACCTGCCGCAAGATCAAGCTTCATAAGAGCATCAACGGTTTTATCCGTTGGCTGGACGATGTCCAGTACGCGCTTATGAGTACGGATCTCGTACTGGTCACGCGCGTCTTTGTTGACGTGCGGGGAGACCAGAACGGTGAACCGCTCTTTACGGGTAGGCAGTGGAATTGGACCACGCACTTGAGCACCAGTACGTTTCGCGGTTTCCACGATTTCCTGGGTGGATTGGTCGATCAGGCGATGGTCGAAAGCCTTCAACCTGATACGGATTTGCTGATTTTGCATTGGATTTCAGACTCCAGGCTGCTATTCCCACCGGGCGCAATACGCCCGTTAAAAGGAGGCGCAATTCTATAGACGGCCCCACAGAGTGTCAACCCAATAAAAAAGCCCCCGCAAGCGGGGGCCTCTTCATGAGTCGTCGATTACTCGATGACTTTGGCTACGACGCCAGCGCCGACGGTACGACCGCCTTCACGGATAGCGAAACGCAGACCATCTTCCATCGCGATGGTTTTGATCAGAGTGACAGTCATCTGGATGTTGTCACCTGGCATTACCATTTCAACGCCTTCTGGCAGCTCGCAGTTACCAGTCACGTCAGTAGTACGGAAGTAGAACTGTGGACGGTAGCCTTTGAAGAACGGAGTATGACGGCCGCCTTCTTCCTTGCTCAGAACGTAAACTTCAGCGGTGAACTTGGTGTGCGGCTTAACGGTGCCTGGCTTAACCAGAACCTGGCCACGCTCAACGTCGTCACGCTTGGTACCACGCAGCAGAACGCCGCAGTTCTCGCCAGCACGACCTTCGTCGAGCAGCTTGCGGAACATTTCAACGCCGGTGCAGGTAGTTTTCTGAGTGTCGCGCAGACCAACGATCTCAACTTCTTCCTGAATGCGAACGATACCACGCTCAACACGGCCAGTTACCACGGTGCCACGGCCGGAGATCGAGAATACGTCTTCGATTGGCATCAGGAACGGCTTGTCGATTGCACGCTCTGGCTCTGGGATGTAGGTATCCAGAGTTTCTACCAGACGCTTAACAGCGGTGGTACCCATTTCGTTGTCGTCTTGGCCGTTCAGAGCCATCAGAGCCGAACCGATGATGATCGGAGTGTCGTCACCTGGGAAGTCGTAAGTGCTCAGCAGATCGCGCACTTCCATCTCAACCAGTTCCAGCAGCTCAGCGTCGTCAACCATGTCAGCCTTGTTCAGGAAGACAACGATGTACGGAACGCCTACCTGACGGGACAGCAGGATGTGCTCACGAGTTTGCGGCATCGGACCATCGGCAGCCGAGCAAACCAGGATCGCGCCGTCCATCTGGGCAGCACCAGTGATCATGTTTTTGACGTAGTCGGCGTGACCTGGGCAGTCAACGTGCGCGTAGTGACGAATGTTCGAGTCGTACTCTACGTGCGCAGTGTTGATGGTGATACCACGAGCCTTTTCTTCTGGGGCGCTGTCGATCTTGTCGAAGTCAACACGAGCCGAACCGAAAACTTCGGAGCAAACGCGAGTCAGAGCAGCGGTCAGAGTGGTTTTACCGTGGTCAACGTGACCGATAGTGCCAACGTTGACGTGCGGTTTGTTACGTTCAAATTTTTCTTTAGCCACGACAATTAACTCCTAGCCTAAAGGGGAGACTGAATCAGCCTTGTTTTTTAACGAGAGCTTCGACGATGTTCGACGGAGCTTCGGCGTATTTGGAGAATTCCATGGAGTAGCTCGCGCGACCCTGAGACATGGAACGAACGTCAGTTGCATAACCGAACATTTCACCCAGTGGCACTTCAGCACGGATAACCTTGCCGGACACCGAGTCATCCATACCCTGAATCAGACCACGACGACGGTTCAGGTCACCCATCACGTCACCCATGTAGTCCTCTGGGGTTACAACTTCAACCTTCATGATCGGCTCGAGCACAACGCCGCCACCCTTCTGGGCCAGCTGCTTGGTCGCCATGGAGGCTGCCACCTTGAACGCCATCTCGTTGGAGTCGACGTCGTGGTAGGAACCATCAAACACGGTAGCCTTCAGGCCGATCAGCGGATAACCGGCAACGACGCCGTTCTTCATCTGCTCTTCGATACCCTTCTGGATAGCCGGGATGTATTCCTTAGGAACCACACCACCAACAACTTCGTTGGTGAAGACCAGACCTTCGGTGATGTTGCCGTTCGCATCGACGTCTGGCTCCGAGAAACGGATCCAGCAGTGACCGAACTGACCGCGACCGCCGGACTGACGAACGAACTTGCCTTCGATCTCGACGTTGCTCTTGCTGATCTTCTCGCGGTACGAAACCTGCGGCTTGCCGATGTTGGCTTCGACGTTGAACTCGCGCTTCATACGGTCAACGAGGATGTCCAGGTGCAGCTCACCCATACCGGAGATGATGGTCTGGCCAGTCTCTTCGTCGGTCTTGACGCGGAACGACGGGTCTTCCTGAGCCAGCTTGCCCAGTGCAATACCCATCTTTTCCTGGTCCTGCTTGGTTTTCGGCTCTACCGCTACCGAAATTACAGGCTCAGGGAAGTCCATACGCTCAAGAATGATCTGCTTGTCGAGATCGCACAGAGTGTCACCAGTGGTGACGTCCTTCATGCCGATCAGAGCAGCGATGTCGCCTGCACGTACTTCTTTGATCTCTTCACGCTGGTTGGCGTGCATCTGCACCATACGACCAACGCGCTCTTTCTTGCCCTTGACCGAGTTGATCACGGAGTCGCCCGAGCTCAGGAAGCCCGAGTAAACGCGCACGAAAGTCAGAGTACCAACGAACGGGTCGGTAGCAATCTTGAATGCCAGAGCCGAGAACGGTTCAGCATCGTCAGCATGACGCTCGTCGTAGTCAGCCTCTACCAGCTCATCCTTCGGCTTCTCGATGAGATCCGGATGGATACCCTTGATCGCCGGGATCTCGGTAGGAGCAGGCAGGAAGTCGATAACGGCATCGAGAACCAGGGGAACGCCCTTGTTCTTGAACGACGAACCGCAGACGGCCGGAACGATCTCGCTAGCCAGGGTGCGCGCACGCAGACCGGCCTTGATCTCTTCGACAGTCAGGTCACCTTCTTCAAGGTACTTGTTCATCAGCTCTTCGTTGGCTTCAGCAGCAGCTTCAACCATGTTGGAGCGCCACTCGTTAGCCAGGTCCAGCATATCGGCAGGAATTTCTTCCTCGCGATAGGTAGTACCCTTGTCGTCGTCGTTCCAGTAGATAGCCTTCATCTTGATCAGATCAACCTGACCTTCGAAGTTATCTTCAGCACCGATAGCCAGCTGGACCGGAACCGGGGTATGACCCAGGCGGTTCTTGATCTGACCAACAACGCGCAGGAAGTTGGCACCGGCACGGTCCATCTTGTTCACGTAAACAACACGTGGAACACCGTACTTGTTGGCTTGACGCCATACGGTTTCAGACTGAGGCTCAACACCGGAAGTACCGCAGAACACAACGACCGCGCCGTCGAGTACACGCAGGGAGCGCTCTACTTCAATGGTGAAGTCAACGTGGCCAGGGGTATCGATAACGTTTACACGATAGTTATCGTATTGGCCGCGCGAACCTTTCCAGAAGGTAGTTACAGCAGCGGAGGTAATGGTAATACCGCGCTCCTGCTCCTGCACCATCCAGTCGGTGGTCGCAGCGCCGTCATGCACCTCACCCATCTTGTGGCTGAGACCTGTGTAGAACAGGATCCGCTCGGTAGTGGTAGTCTTGCCCGCGTCAACGTGAGCACAGATACCGATGTTACGGTAGCGGTTGATTGCTGTAGTACGAGCCATAAAGCCCTCGCAAAATGAATGATGCCGATATTAGAAGCGGTAGTGCGAGAAAGCCTTGTTGGCTTCAGCCATACGGTGAACGTCTTCACGCTTCTTAACTGCAGCACCTTTGCCTTCGGCAGCGTCCAGCAGTTCGCCAGCCAAACGCAGAGCCATAGACTTCTCGCCGCGCTTGCGGGCGAAGTCTACCAACCAGCGCATTGCCAGAGCGTTACGACGGGACGGACGAACTTCGACCGGAACCTGGTAAGTAGCACCGCCTACACGGCGCGACTTCACTTCGACCAGCGGAGCGATGGCGTCGAGAGCTTTCTCGAAGATTTCCAGGGGATCGCTGTTCTTGCGCTCTTTAACTTTTTCCAGCGCGCCATAAACGATACGCTCGGCAACGGCTTTCTTGCCGCTTTCCATTACGTGGTTCATGAACTTGGCGAGGATCTGGCTTCCGTATTTCGGATCGTCCAGAATCTCACGTTTGGCTGCTACGCGACGTCTTGGCATTGATAAGCCCTCAAACGGTCTTCAGGTTAGCTCGGGACAGTTGATCCAATGGACGCGTGCCCGACCTTACTCTTATCGACTCAATATAATTAAAAACTGCAAAACGACCGATTACTTCGGACGCTTGGTACCGTACTTCGAACGACCTTGGTTACGACCTTTAACGCCGGAGGTATCCAGGGAGCCGCGAACGGTGTGGTAACGAACACCTGGCAAGTCTTTTACACGGCCGCCGCGAATCAGTACGACGCTGTGCTCTTGCAGGTTGTGGCCTTCACCGCCGATGTACGAGGAAACCTCGAAACCGTTGGTCAGACGCACACGGCACACTTTACGCAGTGCCGAGTTAGGTTTTTTCGGCGTAGTGGTATACACGCGAGTGCACACGCCACGACGTTGCGGGCAGTTCTGCAGCGCAGGCACGTCGGATTTCTCGACGATACGCTTACGCGGCTGACGTACCAGCTGGTTGATAGTTGCCATCTACTAGCTCCACTGTTGTCTTTCGACATAAACAAAATGGCAGAGCAGGAGCTCCACCAAATTTAGGGGTACAAGAGTCTAAAGAGGATCTTGCCCCCAGTCAAGGCAAGGCCCCGGCCTCCCCGATCAGCGAACCTCGACAAGAAGTGTCTTGATTCTCAATCGAAAAAGCCGGGGCCCCGTCTCAATCTACTGCAGACCTCAATTACCGCTGGAGTTCAGCGCTTCAGTCAGTGCTGCTTCGACTTCGCTTGCGCTTACGCGCAGCGGCTTGTCTGCATCACGACGACGCTTACGCTCGCTGTGGTACGCCAGGCCAGTACCGGCCGGGATCAGACGACCCACGACCACGTTTTCTTTCAGGCCACGCAGGTAGTCGCGCTTGCCAGTTACCGCCGCTTCGGTCAGTACACGGGTGGTCTCTTGGAAAGAGGCCGCCGAGATGAACGATTCGGTGGACAAGGACGCCTTGGTGATACCCAGCAGTACGCGGGTGAACTTGGCGACGAACTTGTCTTCGGTGCTCAGACGCTCGTTTTCTACCAGTACGTGAGTCAGTTCCATCTGGTCGCCCTTGATGAAGCTGGAGTCGCCGGACTCGGCGATTTCAACCTTACGCAGCATCTGACGCAGGATGGTCTCGATGTGCTTGTCGTTGATCTTCACGCCTTGCAGACGGTAAACGTCCTGGATCTCGTTGACGATGTACTTGGCCAGTGCACTGACACCCAGCAGACGCAGGATATCGTGTGGATCGCTCGGACCGTCGGAGATAACTTCGCCGCGGTTCACTTGTTCGCCTTCGAAGACGTTCAGGTGACGCCACTTCGGAATCAGCTCTTCATACGGATCGCTACCGTCGTTCGGGGTAATGACCAGACGGCGCTTGCCCTTGGTCTCTTTACCGAATGCGATGGTGCCGCTGACTTCAGCCAGAATCGACGCTTCCTTCGGACGACGAGCTTCGAACAGGTCGGCAACACGCGGCAGACCACCGGTGATGTCACGGGTCTTCGAAGTTTCTTGCGGAATACGAGCGATAACATCACCGATCGCAATCTGCGCACCGTCGGCAACACCGACCAGGGCGTTAGCCGGCAGGAAGTACTGTGCCGGTACGTCGGTACCTGGCAGCAGCAGATCCTTGCCATCCATACCCACCATCTTCACAGCAGGACGGATGTCCTTGCCGGCAGCTGGACGGTCTTTGACGTCAAGCACTTCAATGTTGGTCATACCGGTCAATTCGTCAGTCTGACGCTTGATCGTGATGCCTTCTTCCATGCCCACGTAGGTCACGGTACCTTTCATTTCGGTAACGATCGGGTGAGTGTGCGGATCCCACTTGGCCACGATAGCGCCAGCGTCGACCTTGTCACCTTCTTTAACCGAAATCACAGCACCGTACGGCAGCTTGTAACGCTCGCGCTCACGACCGAAGTCATCAGCGATTGCCAGCTCACCGGAACGGGACACAGCAACCAGGTGACCATCCACACGCTCAACGTGCTTCAGGTTGTGCAGACGGACGGTACCGCCATTCTTCACCTGAACGCTGTCGGCTGCGGAAGTACGGCTTGCCGCACCACCAATGTGGAACGTACGCATGGTCAGCTGGGTACCCGGCTCACCGATGGATTGGGCAGCGATAACGCCGACCGCCTCACCAATGTTCACCTGGTGACCACGAGCCAGGTCACGGCCGTAGCACTTGGCGCAGATGCCATAGCGGGTTTCGCAACTGATCGGCGAACGCACGATCACTTCGTCGATGCTGTTGAGCTCGATGAATTCAACCCACTTTTCGTCTACCAGGGTGCCGGCAGGAACGATGACGTCCTCGGTACCCGGCTTGAATACGTCACGGGCGATAACACGACCCAATACGCGCTCACCCAGTGGCTCTACAACGTCGCCGCCTTCAATGTGCGGAGTCATCAGCAGGCCGTGTTCGGTGCCGCAATCGATCTCGGTTACAACCAGATCCTGCGCAACGTCCACCAGACGACGAGTCAGGTAACCGGAGTTCGCAGTTTTCAACGCGGTATCCGCCAGACCTTTACGAGCACCGTGAGTCGAGATGAAGTACTGGAGTACGCTCAGACCTTCACGGAAGTTCGCAGTAATCGGCGTTTCGATGATGGAGCCGTCCGGCTTGGCCATCAGACCACGCATACCGGCCAGCTGACGGATCTGTGCTGCGGAACCCCGCGCACCCGAGTCAGCCATCATGTACATCGAGTTGAACGATTCTTGCTCGACTTCGTCGCCATTGCGGTCGATGACCTTCTCTTTCGAGAGGTTGGCCATCATCGCCTTGGATACTTCGTCGTTGGCCTTCGACCAAAGGTCGATCACTTTGTTGTACTTCTCGCCCTGGGTTACCAGGCCGGAGGCGTACTGGCTCTCGATTTCTTTCACTTCGTCGGTGGCAGCACCGATGATTCGAGCTTTTTCATCCGGGATAACGAAGTCGTTAACACCGATGGAAACGCCGGAAATGGTCGAGTAAGCGAAACCGGTGTACATCAACTGGTCAGCGAAGATCACGGTCTCTTTCAGACCAACCACGCGGTAGCACTGGTTGATCAGCTTGGAGATCGCCTTCTTCTTCATCGGCAGGTTGACGACGTCGAACGACAGGCCCTTCGGCACAACCTGGAACAGCAGAGCACGGCCGACAGTGGTGTCGACGATACGGGTGGCGCTCACGCTGCCGCCATCACGATCATTGACGGTTTCGCTGATGCGAACCTTGATCTTGGCGTGCAGAGCAGCTTCGCCGGCACGGAATACGCGGTCGACTTCCTGCAGGTCCGCGAACACACGACCTTCGCCCTTGGCGTTGATCGCTTCACGGGTCATGTAGTACAGACCCAATACAACGTCCTGCGACGGAACGATGATTGGCTCACCGTTGGCTGGCGACAGAATGTTGTTGGTCGACATCATCAACGCACGCGCTTCCAACTGGGCTTCCAGTGTCAGCGGTACGTGCACGGCCATTTGGTCGCCGTCGAAGTCGGCGTTGTACGCAGCACAGACCAGAGGGTGCAGCTGGATAGCCTTACCTTCGATCAGTACCGGTTCAAACGCCTGGATACCCAGACGGTGAAGGGTCGGTGCACGGTTGAGGAGAACCGGGTGTTCACGGATCACTTCAGCGAGAACGTCCCAAACCTCTGGCAGTTCGCGCTCGACCATCTTCTTGGCGGCTTTGATGGTGGTGGCCAGGCCACGCATTTCCAACTTGCCGAAGATGAACGGTTTGAACAGCTCGAGAGCCATCTTCTTCGGCAGACCGCACTGGTGCAGACGCAGGGTCGGACCTACGGTAATTACCGAACGACCGGAGTAGTCAACACGCTTACCGAGCAAGTTCTGACGGAAACGACCTTGCTTACCCTTGATCATGTCAGCCAGGGATTTCAGAGGACGCTTGTTGGAACCGGTGATAGCGCGGCCACGACGACCGTTGTCGAGCAGTGCATCGACAGCTTCCTGCAACATACGCTTTTCGTTGCGCACGATGATGTCCGGAGCGGACAGATCCAGCAGGCGCTTCAAACGGTTGTTACGGTTGATCACTCGACGATACAGATCGTTGAGGTCGGAAGTCGCGAAACGACCGCCATCCAGCGGGACCAGTGGACGCAGATCTGGCGGCAGAACCGGCAGAACGGTCAGCACCATCCACTCTGGCAGGTTGCCGGAACCCTGGAAGGCTTCCATCAACTTCAGACGCTTGGACAGCTTCTTGATCTTGGTTTCCGAGTTGGTTTGCGGAATCTCTTCACGCAGACGGCCAATCTCGTGCTCCAGGTCGATAGCGTGCAGCAGCTCGCGGACAGCCTCGGCACCCATGCGGGCGTCGAAGTCATCGCCGAACTCTTCCAGCGCTTCGAAGTACTGCTCATCGTTCAGCAGCTGACCTTTTTCAAGTGTGGTCATGCCTGGATCGATAACGACATAGCTCTCGAAGTAGAGAACGCGCTCGATATCACGCAGAGTCATGTCCATCAGCAAGCCGATACGGGACGGCAGTGATTTCAGGAACCAGATGTGGGCAACCGGCGAAGCCAGTTCGATGTGCGCCATGCGCTCACGACGAACCTTGGCCAGTGCAACTTCAACGCCGCACTTCTCGCAGATCACGCCGCGATGCTTCAAGCGCTTGTACTTACCGCACAGGCACTCGTAATCCTTTACCGGGCCAAAGATCTTGGCGCAGAACAGGCCGTCACGCTCAGGCTTGAACGTACGGTAGTTGATGGTTTCCGGCTTTTTAACTTCACCGAACGACCACGAACGGATCATCTCAGGCGAGGCCAATCCGATACGGATGGCGTCGAACTCTTCGACTTGACCCTGGTTTTTCAGCAAATTCAGTAGGTCTTTCAAGGCCTTTCCTCCTGGCGGAGCAGAGAGCGGGCAATCCTGCCCCGCTCTCGATTCGCGTCACGTGTTATTCGGTTTCCAGATCGATATCGATGCCGAGGGAACGAATTTCTTTGATCAACACGTTGAAGGACTCGGGCATGCCCGGCTCCATACGGTGATCGCCGTCCACGATGTTTTTGTACATCTTGGTACGACCGTTCACATCGTCCGACTTCACTGTGAGCATTTCTTGCAGAGTGTATGCAGCACCGTATGCTTCCAGTGCCCAGACCTCCATCTCCCCGAAACGCTGACCACCGAACTGCGCCTTACCACCCAGCGGCTGCTGGGTAACCAGGCTGTACGAACCGGTAGAACGAGCGTGCATCTTGTCGTCTACCAAGTGGTTCAGTTTCAGCATGTACATGTAGCCAACGGTAACTGGACGCTCGAACTTGTTGCCGGTACGGCCGTCGGTCAGTTGCATCTGGCCGCTTTCTGGCAGGTCTGCCAGTTTCAGCATGGCCTTGATTTCGCTTTCCTTGGCACCGTCGAACACCGGAGTGGCCATCGGAACACCGCCGCGCAGGTTGTTCGCCAGATCCAGGATCTCCTGATCGGAGAAGCTGTCCAGGTCTTCGTTACGACCGCCAATCTGGTTGTAGATCTCGTCCAGGAAGGTACGCAGTTCTGCGACCTTGCGCTGCTCTTCGACCATGCGATTGATCTTCTCGCCCAGACCCTTGGCCGCGAGACCCAGGTGAGTTTCGAGGATCTGACCAACGTTCATACGCGAAGGTACGCCCAGCGGGTTGAGGACTACGTCGACCGGAGTGCCATTGGCATCGTGCGGCATGTCTTCAACCGGCATGATCACGGAGACCACACCCTTGTTACCGTGACGACCGGCCATCTTGTCGCCCGGCTGGATGCGACGACGGATTGCCAGGTAGACCTTGACGATTTTCAGCACGCCTGGAGCCAGGTCATCGCCCTGCTGCAGCTTGCGCTTCTTGTCTTCGAACTTGTCGTCCAGCAGACGGCGACGATCAACGATGTAGGCCTGGGCCTTCTCGAGCTGCTCGTTCAGAGCATCTTCAGCCATGCGCAGTTTGAACCACTGGCCGTGCTCAAGACCGTCGAGAACTTCGTCGGTGATTTCCTGGCCTTTCTTCAGGCCGGCGCCGCCTTCGGCTTTATGGCCGACCAGAGCGGAGCGCAGACGTTCGAAGGTCGCACCTTCAACAATGCGGAACTCTTCGTTCAGGTCCTTGCGGATCTCGTCCAGCTGGCTCTTCTCGATCGACAGTGCACGAGCATCACGCTCAACGCCGTCACGAGTGAAGACCTGTACGTCAATGACGGTGCCCTTGGTACCAGTAGGCACACGCAGGGAGGTGTCTTTAACGTCGCTGGCTTTTTCACCGAAGATCGCACGCAGCAGTTTCTCTTCCGGAGTCAGCTGGGTCTCACCTTTCGGAGTGACCTTGCCCACCAGGATGTCGCCCGCGCCAACTTCAGCACCTACATAAACGATACCGGCTTCGTCCAGCTTGTTCAGTGCAGCCTCACCCACGTTCGGGATGTCTGCAGTGATTTCCTCTGGGCCAAGCTTGGTGTCACGAGCCACACAGGTCAGTTCCTGGATGTGGATCGTGGTGAAACGGTCTTCCTGAACCACACGCTCGGACAGGCAGATGGAGTCTTCGAAGTTGAAGCCGTTCCACGCCATGAACGCGATACGCATGTTCTGACCCAGCGCCAGCTCACCCATGTCGGTGGACGGACCATCGGCCATGATGTCGCTGCGCTGAACCCGATCACCCTTGCTCACCAGCGGACGCTGGTTGATGCAGGTGTTCTGGTTGGAGCGGGTGTACTTGGTCAGGTTGTAGATGTCGACACCGGCTTCACCGGTTTCAACTTCGTCATCAGCAACACGAACCACGATACGGCTGGCATCGACCGAGTCGATCACACCGCCACGACGAGCCACGACGCAAACGCCGGAGTCACGGGCAACGTTGCGCTCCATGCCGGTACCTACCAGCGGCTTGTCAGCACGCAGGGTCGGTACAGCCTGACGCTGCATGTTGGAACCCATCAATGCACGGTTGGCGTCGTCGTGCTCGAGAAACGGAATCAGCGACGCTGCAACCGAAACTACCTGCTTCGGCGAAACGTCCATCAAGGTGACGTCTTCCGGCGCCTTGACGGTGAATTCGTTCAAGTGACGAACAGCTACCAGCTCATCGATCAACTGACCTTTGTCGTTCATCGTCGCCGAAGCCTGGGCGATCACGTGATCGGCCTCTTCGATAGCGGACAGGAACACGATCTCGTCGGTTACCAGAGCGTCTTTCACCACACGGTACGGGCTCTCGAGGAAGCCGTACTGGTTGGTGCGCGCATAGGCTGCCAGGGAGTTGATCAGACCGATGTTCGGACCTTCCGGCGTTTCAATCGGGCATACACGACCGTAGTGGGTCGGGTGTACGTCACGGACTTCGAAGCCTGCACGCTCACGGGTCAGACCACCTGGGCCAAGTGCAGAAACACGACGCTTGTGGGTGATCTCGGACAGCGGGTTGTTCTGGTCCATGAACTGGGACAGCTGGCTGGAACCGAAGAACTCTTTCACTGCCGCAGCCACTGGCTTGGCATTGATCAGGTCTTGCGGCATCAGGCCTTCGCTTTCAGCCATCGACAGGCGCTCTTTGACCGCACGCTCTACACGCACCAGGCCAACGCGGAACTGGTTCTCGGCCATTTCGCCAACACAGCGAACACGACGGTTACCCAGGTGGTCGATGTCGTCGACGATGCCTTTACCGTTACGGATGTCGACCAGAGTCTTCAGTACGGCAACGATGTCTTCTTTGCACAGAACGCCGGAACCTTCGATCTCGGTACGACCGATACGACGGTTGAACTTCATCCGGCCAACGGCGGACAGATCATACCGCTCAGGGCTGAAGAACAGGTTGTTGAACAGAGTCTCGGCAGCATCTTTGGTCGGTGGCTCGCCAGGACGCATCATGCGATAGATCTCGACCAGGGCTTCCAATTGGTTGCTGGTGGAGTCGATCTTCAGAGTGTCAGAGACGAACGGACCGCAGTCGATGTCGTTGGTGTACAGAGTCTCGATGCGAACGACCTGAGCCTTGGCGATTTTCGCCAGGATCTCGGTGTTCAGCTCGGTGTTGCACTCTGCCAGGATTTCACCGGTAGCCGGGTGCACGATAGCCTTGGCGGTGGTACGACCCAGGACGTAGTCCAGAGGTACATCCAGCTCTTTGATACCGGCTTTTTCCAGCTGGTTGATGTGACGAGCGGTGATACGACGACCCTGCTCGACAATAACCTTGCCCTTGTCATCCTGGATGTCCAGAACGGCAATCTCACCACGCAGGCGCTGAGGCACCAGCTCCAGGCTCAGGCTCTCGCCTTTCACGTGGAATACGTTGGTGGTGTAGAAAGCGTCCAGCACTTCTTCAGTGGTATAGCCCAGCGCGCGCAGCAGAACCGATGCCGGCAGCTTGCGACGACGGTCGATACGGACGAACACGCAGTCTTTCGGGTCGAACTCGAAGTCCAGCCACGAACCGCGGTAAGGAATGATCCGCGCGGAATACAGCAGCTTACCGGAGCTGTGCGTCTTGCCACGGTCGTGGTCGAAGAATACGCCAGGGGAACGGTGCAGCTGGGAAACGATTACACGCTCGGTACCGTTGATTACGAAGGTACCGTTCTCAGTCATCAGGGGAATTTCACCCATGTAGACTTCTTGCTCTTTGATGTCCTTGATCGCTTTGTTCGACGATTCTTTGTCGAAAATGATCAGACGGACTTTTACCCGCAAAGGTACGGCGTAAGTTACACCACGCAACACGCATTCTTTAACATCAAACGCCGGTTCGCCCAGGCGATAACCGACATACTCCAACGCAGCATTGCCGGAGTAGCTGATGATCGGGAAAACGGATTTGAAGGCCGCATGCAGGCCCACGTCGCGGAACTGATCTTTAGTCGCTCCCGCTTGCAAGAATTCACGATACGAATCCAGCTGGATGGCCAGGAGGTACGGCACATCCATGACGTCCGGCAACTTGCTAAAGTCCTTGCGGATACGTTTTTTCTCAGTATATGAGTAAGCCATCAGCGTTCCCCAGCTTGGTCACCTGCTTATTCGGCTCCTCCCGACGGGAGCAGCCAGAAAATCGTGCAAACCCTTTGGTTTGCGCCACCGCACAGGGTGGGCTACAGCACGTTACTGGCACCGACCCAGTCGGTCGCCAATAACGGAAAAAGGCCGGTGGCAAAAGCCACCAGCCATCAGCCGTTCGCTTAACGCTTGGGCTGGAGACACAAAGTCGATGCTTACTTGAGCTCGACTTTAGCGCCTGCTTCTTCCAGAGCTGCTTTGGCTTTGTCAGCTGCTTCTTTAGCAACAGCTTCCAGAACCATGGCAGGAGCGCCGTCAACTACAGCCTTGGCTTCTTTCAGGCCCAGACCGGTCAGTTCACGTACAGCCTTGATCACGTTAACTTTCTTCTCGCCAGCTTCGGTCAGCATGACGTTGAATTCAGTTTGCTCTTCAACAACAGCGGCAGCAGCAGCTGGGCCAGCAGCGGCAACAGCAGCGGTAACGCCGAAGGTTTCTTCCATTGCTTTGATCAGCTCAACAACTTCCAGAACGGTTTTCTGGCCGATTGCTTCGATGATTTGCTCGTTAGTCAGAGACATGACTATAAATTCCTGTATTGGGGTGACAGCCTACGCAGCCATCAAATTAAACATATGATTTTGAAAGGGCTTGCAGTGCCTTAGGCAGCAGCAGCTTCTTTCTGGTCGCGAATAGCCGCCAGAGTACGAGCCAGCTTGCTGGTAGCGCCTTGAATCACGCTCATCAGCTTCGCAATAGCTTCGTCGCGAGTTGGCAGCGAAGCCAACACGTCGATCTCGTTTGCTGCGAGGTACTTGCCCTC
This sequence comes from Pseudomonas sp. GW822-FHT06D10, assembly GCF_058799535.1. Lineage (NCBI taxonomy): Bacteria > Pseudomonadati > Pseudomonadota > Gammaproteobacteria > Pseudomonadales > Pseudomonadaceae > Pseudomonas > Pseudomonas sp. GW822-FHT06D10. The sequence continues at coordinate 339,771 of NZ_JBXALN010000007.1, forward strand.
GAACGCAGCTGCCTTGATCTCGAACTTTTCCTGACCCTTTGCGAACTCTTTGAAAATACGAGCGGCAGCGCCCGGATGTTCCTTGGAGAATGCAATCAGGGTAGGGCCGACGAACGCGTCGTTGAGCACGTCATATTGAGTGCCTTCAACAGCGCGCTTGAGCAGGGTGTTACGTACGACACGTACATAAACACCAGCTTCGCGGGCCTCTTTACGGAGTCCGGTCATAGCGCCTACTGTCACACCACGGGCATCAGCCACGACAGCGGACAGAGCGGCTTTGGCAGCCTCGTTGACTTCAGCGACGATGGCCTTCTTGTCTTCGAGTTTAATTGCCACGGGTTTAACTCCTGCTTGTTACCGTTTCATCCAACCGGAGCTGGATGTCGTTTTGGTGTCTGATTCGGTAAGGAACCGGGAGCACCATCTGCGTAGGCTTGAGGTTTAAGACTTGCGTCGCCTACGGTCTTGGATAGCCCCCGCCAGGCAGGGACCCCAATTTTTCAGCGCGCGCAATTACTTGCACGCGCTTGTGTCTTATACGTCCAGCGAACCCTGGTCGATGACCAGACCTGGGCCCATAGTGGTGCTCAGGGTAACGCGCTTGACGTAGATGCCTTTCGAAGAAGCTGGCTTGATACGCTTCAGGTCAGCGATCAGAGCTTCAACGTTTTCCTTCAGCTTGACGGCGTCGAAGCCGACCTTGCCAACGGAAGTGTGGATGATGCCGTTTTTGTCGGTGCGATAGCGAACCTGACCAGCCTTGGCGTTCTTAACTGCCGAAGCTACGTCTGGAGTAACGGTACCGACTTTCGGGTTAGGCATCAGGCCGCGAGGACCCAGAACCTGACCCAGCTGACCCACAACGCGCATTGCATCCGGGGAAGCAATAACCACGTCATAGTTCAGGTCGCCGCCTTTCATTTCGGCAGCCAGATCGTCCATACCTACGCGGTCTGCACCGGCAGCCAGAGCAGCTTCAGCTGCTGGGCCCTGGGTGAACACAGCTACACGTACAGTCTTGCCAGTGCCGTGTGGCAGCACAGTAGCGCTACGAACAACCTGGTCAGATTTACGTGGGTCTACGCCCAGGTTCACAGCAACGTCTACGGACTCGCTGAACTTAACGGTCGACAGCTCGGTCAGGAGAGCGGCGGCTTCTACGAAGTTGTAGGCCTTGCCTGCTTCAATCTTGCCGGCGATAGCCTTTTGGCGCTTGGTCAGCTTAGCCATTACACACCCTCCACGTTAAGGCCCATGCTACGAGCAGAACCGGCGATAGTACGCACGGCTGCATCCATATCAGCTGCAGTCAGATCCGCGTTTTTGGTTTTCGCGATTTCTTCCAGCTGAGCACGGGTAACAGTGCCAACCTTAACGGTGTTTGGACGAGCGGAACCGCTGGTCAGGCCAGCAGCTTTCTTCAGCAGAACCGAAGCAGGGGTGCTCTTAGTTTCGAAAGTGAAGCTGCGGTCACTGTAAACAGTGATGATCACAGGAGTCGGCAGGCCTGGCTCAAGACCCTGAGTACGGGCGTTGAAAGCCTTGCAGAACTCCATGATGTTCACGCCGTGCTGACCCAGAGCTGGACCAACGGGTGGACTTGGGTTGGCCTGAGCGGCCTTAACTTGCAGCTTGATGTAAGCAGTAATCTTCTTAGCCATGAGGCACTCCAATTACGGGTTCAGACGCCTAGATAGGCTCCCCGGTTACTTGCGCGTTTATCCCAGTGACGACAAAACCCCACAGCCTAAGGCTGCGGGGTATGGGATTCTCGTTCAGTTATGCCTTCTCGACCTGACTGAACTCTAGCTCTACCGGAGTAGAGCGACCGAAAATGAGCACTGCCACCTGAATGCGGCTCTTTTCGTAGTTAACTTCTTCGACCGTACCGTTAAAGTCAGCGAATGGGCCGTCAGTAACACGAACCACCTCACCCGGCTCAAACAGGGTCTTAGGCTTGGGCTTGTCGCTGCCATCAGCAACGCGACGCAGAATCGCTTCCGCTTCTTTGTCAGTGATAGGAGCCGGCTTATCGGCAGTACCACCAATAAAGCCCATGACACGAGGAGTGTCCTTGACCAAGTGCCAAGTACCCTCATTCATGTCCATCTGCACCAGCACATAGCCTGGAAAGAATTTACGCTCGCTTTTGCGCTTCTGGCCATTGCGCATCTCAACCACTTCTTCAGTGGGGACCAGAATCTCGCCGAAGCCATCTTCCATGCCAGCCAGCTTCACACGCTCGATCAACGAACGCATTACATGCTTCTCGTAACCCGAGTAAGCATGCACAACGTACCAACGCTTAGCCACGGGACACCCTTAGCCAACAATCAAGGAAACAAGCCAACCGAGCAGGGAATCTAGCCCCCACAACAGCAACGCCATGACCAGAACCACAGCCACAACAATCAACGTGGTCTGCGTGGTCTCTTGGCGAGTTGGCCATACGACTTTACGAATCTCAGTGCGCGCTTCCTTAACCAGGACAAAGAACGACTTACCCTTGGCAGTCTGCAAGCCAACGAAGGCAGCAACTGCGGCAATGACAAGTAGCGCCAAGACACGGTACAGGATCGGCGAAGCAGAGTAGTACTGATTGCCAACAACACCAACAATCACCAAGGCAACAACAACCAGCCACTTGAGCAGATCGAAGCGAGAGCCTTGAGCTTCAGCCTTAGGAGTCATCTATGAAGATCCTGTGAAAAGAAAGCCAGACACATTGAGTGAATCTGGCAGGTCAGGAGGGAATCGAACCCCCAACCTACGGTTTTGGAGACCGTCGCTCTGCCAATTGAGCTACTGACCTAAAAACAAAATCAGGCCGACCATTATGTCGGCCCGATGGAGATATATCAAGAACTTATTCGATGACCTTGGCTACGACGCCAGCGCCGACGGTACGACCGCCTTCACGGATAGCGAAACGCAGACCATCTTCCATCGCGATGGTTTTGATCAGAGTGACAGTCATCTGGATGTTGTCACCTGGCATTACCATTTCAACGCCTTCTGGCAGCTCGCAGTTACCAGTCACGTCAGTAGTACGGAAGTAGAACTGTGGACGGTAGCCTTTGAAGAACGGAGTATGACGGCCGCCTTCTTCCTTGCTCAGAACGTAAACTTCAGCGGTGAACTTGGTGTGCGGCTTAACGGTGCCTGGCTTAACCAGAACCTGGCCACGCTCAACGTCGTCACGCTTGGTACCACGCAGCAGAACGCCGCAGTTCTCGCCAGCACGACCTTCGTCGAGCAGCTTGCGGAACATTTCAACGCCGGTGCAGGTAGTTTTCTGAGTGTCGCGCAGACCAACGATCTCAACTTCTTCCTGGATGCGAACGATACCACGCTCAACACGGCCAGTTACCACGGTGCCACGGCCGGAGATCGAGAATACGTCTTCGATTGGCATCAGGAACGGCTTGTCGATTGCACGCTCTGGCTCTGGGATGTAGGTATCCAGAGTTTCTACCAGACGCTTAACAGCGGTGGTACCCATTTCGTTGTCGTCTTGGCCGTTCAGAGCCATCAGAGCCGAACCGATGATGATCGGAGTGTCGTCACCTGGGAAGTCGTAAGTGCTCAGCAGATCGCGCACTTCCATCTCAACCAGTTCCAGCAGCTCAGCGTCGTCAACCATGTCAGCCTTGTTCAGGAAGACAACGATGTACGGAACGCCTACCTGACGGGACAGCAGGATGTGCTCACGAGTTTGTGGCATCGGACCATCGGCAGCCGAGCAAACCAGGATCGCGCCGTCCATCTGAGCAGCACCAGTGATCATGTTTTTGACGTAGTCGGCGTGACCTGGGCAGTCAACGTGCGCGTAGTGACGAATGTTCGAGTCGTACTCTACGTGCGCAGTGTTGATGGTGATACCACGAGCCTTTTCTTCTGGGGCGCTGTCGATCTTGTCGAAGTCAACACGAGCCGAACCGAAAACTTCGGAGCAAACGCGAGTCAGAGCAGCGGTCAAAGTGGTTTTACCGTGGTCAACGTGACCGATAGTACCCACGTTAACGTGCGGCTTATTACGTTCGAACTTTTCCTTAGCCATCGAAATCACCCCTAGGAGAAGAATTGAGCAAGTCACCCAAGCCATTAAAACAAAGGCAGATATTTTCATATCTGCCTTGTTATATGGAGCTCTTGAGCGGATTTGAACCGCTGACCTCACCCTTACCAAGGGTGTGCTCTACCAACTGAGCTACAAGAGCGTAACACTTTGCAAAACCTGCAAACTTGGAGCGGGTAGCGGGAATCGAACCCGCATCATCAGCTTGGAAGGCTGAGGTTCTACCACTAAACTATACCCGCGGAGCCTGCAGCTCTCGCTAAATCTGGTGGAGGGGGAAGGATTCGAACCTTCGAAGTCGTAGACGTCAGATTTACAGTCTGATCCCTTTGGCCGCTCGGGAACCCCTCCTAAGCGAGGCGACATTCTATATCATGCCACCCTTCTGTCAAGCATTTTCTCAATAAAATCTTGAGGTTAGCTGCGTTGACCTCGCTTCGCGACGCTGACTTCGTGAAGTCTTCGCTGCGGAGCGGGCGCCATTCTATGCAACCTATTCGACAGTTGCAACCCCCTCGCAAGGCATTATTTTATGTTTTAACTCATTGAATTCTTTAGCAAGGTTCTGCAGTTGCAGATCATCCAGCAAATGCTTGCTCTCGGGAGTCACACGAAGCCAAAAACCAGAAGAACCAGGAACACTCAAGGACTGCAGCCTGACATCAGCCCCCAGCCCTACCAGCCGCTGCTCCAACATCTGAGCCGTATCACGACGAGCAAAGCCCCCCAGATAAAGACAGCTTGCATCAACCTCCCCTGACTTACCCTTATCCCGCCGCTCGACCGAATCAGAAGACTCACTCAACAAACGGATATCTTGCTGAGTACCTCGATAGAGCGAGAGAGGCATGACCTCTTTCGCACGAAGCGGCGCTTCCTGCTGATGCCAGATGTAATAAAAGCAATTGAGGACCAATAACAACAGAAACAACCAGCGCATAAAAACCTCAAGACAGAGGACAAGGCTTAAACAACTCGAAAAGATGGATCACGTACAAGCTGATCTTGCGGAACCGATGCAACACTCAAAGTCCCACCCCACACAAGGAATCAGCCCCTACCTCCTAACCGTAGATCGCGCAAGCGCACATTGATGGCCGAACTCATGAGCCATCACGCAACCTTAGACTGAGCTCCCCGCCGCTATAGGTTTTCTCCTCCCCCTCAACGCTCAACCGCAAAGCTCCTTGGCGATCAATACCCAACACAACACCATCGATCTTATTTACGCCCGCGATCAGAGACACAGCACGCCCCTGCCAGAGGTGACCTTGCTCCCACTCGCCCTGGATCGCGGAGAAGCCATTCAGCCGATGACGCTCCAGATAAGACACAAGAACCTCATTCAATCGAGCAACAAGCTGATTGCGATCAATAACCTTGCCAGACTCCAACCTCACCGAAGTCCACTCCTGATCGATCTCTTCAGCGCTTTGCATATTCACATTGATCCCAATGCCCAGGACCACATGACACACATCCGCAGGATCACCCACCAACTCCAAAAGTATCCCCGCGACCTTCTTCTGACCAACCAAAACATCATTTGGCCACTTCAAACCGGCACCAGGAATTCCATACTCACGAAGGGTATGCATGACCGCCAGCCCAACGACCAGGCTAAGCCCTTCCAATTGCCGGAGACCTCCGTCCATACGCAAGACGAGGCTGTAATAGATATTTTCGGCAAAAGGACTTACCCACTTACGACCACGACGGCCTCGCCCCACCGTCTGACGCTCAGCTAGCACAAGAAAAGGAGCCACACTCCCTTCTTCAATGGATCGCAGCGCCTGTGCATTCGTGGAGTCGATAGAGTCGAGAATTCGGATATCCCAGGAGCCACTGGAAATAGAGGAGCGGCCTATCTCAGCACTGCTCAGCAATGTGATTGGAGTGGCCAACTGGTAACCGCGGCCTCGCACCTTATGAATGACAAGCCCCAACTCCGCCTCAAGAAGCTGTAACTGCTTCCATATAGCACTACGGCTAACACCCAGCGCCTGACCGAGCGCCTGACCCGAGTGAAATCGCCCATCTTTCAGAAGCTCTAACAACGTCGACATGCAGTTTCCGCCTCACCATGAGGCAGGCATGATAGCCATGCCCAGCGCTATTGCATAGAAACCCCAACCTGACGAGCAAGTCGATCGAGACAGCAAAAAATCAAACCCATTTTTCGCGCGCAAAAACAAAACCCCAACTGCATGCGCAGTTGGGGTTTCGGAATTTAATCTTGACGATGACCTACTCTCACAT
>NZ_JBXALN010000008.1:0-331750 GCF_058799535.1 Pseudomonas sp. GW822-FHT06D10
AAGTCGTGCTGGATGCCTTGGATGTCCAGGCTGAAGTGGGTTTGATCGGCAGGGTTGAACATGAGTCGCTCCTTGACATGTTGCGGCTAAGTCCATTAACCGAAGCGCTGCGGGGCCGAGGCCACGCTGCGGACACGCAGTAACGTAGCAAGTTGCAACTCGTCACGTTTGTAGGAAATGTCTGAAATACCGACCGATCAGCCCGTTCCATGACCTCCTTTATCTCACCGCCATCCGGGTGCTGAGGGTGCTGGAAGGAAAGTTGCGAATGCTCATGTGGCGACTGATCGGTGGGAGCCCTCGGCATACCCTGCCCCTCAAATCGCGGTCACCGAAAATTCCTACAACTCGCGTCCGATTGCATCACCTTGTCCCTCCAAGGCGATGCCATTAAGGTCTGAGAGTCATTGCAAATTCAGTGACAGGGGTGTGGAAGCCCCTATATCGTTAGGCGCGCAAAGCACCAGCAACGGTCAGGCATGTTTGTAGCCTGCACTTCATGGTGGCTGTGCGCGGGGCACTCTTGAGTGCGCCGGGTGCCTAACGTCCCGGTCTTCCACACCTGCGTACAGCCGCCACCTAATTACGTGGAAGTGATTTTTGGCGACTCCGACTCATACGTTAGGAAGCAGACCAATGAAGAAAATCACACCTGATCCACCCACCAACACAGTGGATAAAAACGTGGAGCAATACATGCCCCTCACCAGCAACGACTACAACATCCCCGCCCTGCTGGTGGACACCCAGGCCCCGCTGGACGCTCTCCACGAAGCCGCCGCGCACCGCATCCGCGCGGCCACCCAGTTGCTGGAGAACATCGCCAGCCACGACAACCTGCAGAGCAACCCGGCCCTGCTCCAGGACTTCGCCCAGCTGTGCGTCATCCCCCTGCGCGATGGCTGCGACCTGCTGGACGTACTGGGCCGACGCCTGCAGGAACAACTGCTGACCTGACCCCGGCTCCAGGACCGGCAGCGCCTCGCCGGCCCTCTCAAGCGGCCGTGCTCGCCTGCCCAGCAGTCCCGTAATTGCAAAGAGACATTAGCCCATTTGTGCTAATCGACCCTCCCCCAACCCAGGGCTATAGTGCCGGGCAACCATCTGATCTCCCCACCGCTGCCAGCCTGCCGTGTCGGGAGCGGCTGCGCCGTTGAAAACACAACAACACCAAGGAAGATTCATCATGAAACTCCAGTCCAGCCTCCGCCCCGTTGCCCTGCTCAGCCTCCTGGCACTCGCCCTGGGCGGTTGCGCCATCGCCAAACCGAGCAACGACGACCTCAAGAACCGCGCCCAGATCACCCTTGGCAAGCCGGTTTCCACGGTTTCCAACGTACGCAGCGACGCGTCCCAGACCTACTTCACCGCCAGCACCAGTGCCGGCGAATACAATTGCGTACTGCCCAGCGGCGGCATGGTCGCCTTCGCCACCATGGGTGGAGCGGTAGCGCTGCCGGCCGAGTGCAGCAAACAATAAACCGCTAGCCCCTGGCCAACCAGGTTCGCCGCGACGGGCTGCCCCGGTGTAGCAGCGGGACAGCGTCGGGCGAGCACCGCTCCCTCCTGAAAAGGTCCTGAGTTGATGAAACCCCGTCTCTTCATGGTGACAGGCCTGGCCCTGCTCGCCTGTACCCTGATTGCCTGCGCGCCGCGCCAAGGGCGAACCCTAGACGAATACCCGCCAGTCAAGATTCCCACCGTGCAGTACCCCGACGAGCCCTTCGACACCCAGGCCGCGCGCGCCGCGCTGCAACCCGGCACCGCAACGCTCACCGGCAAGTTCTGTATCGTCGGCAATGACGGTATCGAAGACAGCCGCGACGTCGAGATCTATCTCTACCCGGCCACCCCGCACCTGCAGGCCTGGCACAAGTTGCGCGCGTCCCAACCCGAAGGCGCCCCGGTGAGCATGGTCCCCGAGGCCCTGGCCGTGCACCGGGTGACCCGCACCGACGGCAACGGCATCTTCCAGTTCACGGGGCTGCAACCGGGCCGCTACTTCGTCCAGGGCCACGATATGGTGTACGGCACCAGCCGCTGGAACGAGTACGTGGGCACCGGCCAGAGCAACACCAACTACGGGCCGGTGACCACTCACTACTACACCGAGCGCAGTTCGATCTCTTCGTACTCGGGCATGCTGGATGACTTCGTCGAACTGGCCAGCGGCGAGAACAAGAAGCTGACCATGACCAACTACCCCCTGCTTATCCCGTGCCGGACCTGGTAACCGTCTCTGGCGCCGCAGCCCTGTGGGCAGGCACCAGCGGTGCCTCGCGCAGGGCTCGCAAGGTGCTGCGCAGTTCCACCGGCCGCACCGGCTTGGACAGGATGGCGATGTTGCGGTCGTGCAGGGCGGCGTGGATTTTCTCGATGTCGTGCCCGGTGATAATCAGCGCCGGCACTTCCCAGCCCCGCTGCTGGCGGATGCTGTCGATGCATTCGATACCCGAGGCCCGGGTGCCCAGGTCATAGTCGGCGACGATAATGTCGCAATCGGTCAGTAGGTTCTCCCCGCTCGATTCGGCCTGGACCACGCAGCCCCAGCGCTCCAGCAGCGCCGAAGTGGCCAGCAGCACGTTACGGTCATCCTCCACCAGACAGACCCGCAGCCCGGTCAGCAAGCCGCTCTGCAACGCCTCGTCACGACCGTGCAAACGCTGTGGCGCGGCCAGTGACAGGCCGTGCAGGCTGACCGTGGTGCCGTGGTCGACCCGCGAACGAATCGTCACCTGCAGGTCAGTCATCTGCCCCAGGCGCTTGACGATGGACAGGCCCAGGCCGACGCCTTCGACGTCCTTGTCCCGTACCTGGCGAACCCGGTAGAACTCATCGAAGATCTTCGGCAGATGCTCCTCGGCAATCCCCCGGCCCTGGTCATAGATGACAATGGCCAGGCCTTGGCCACGCCGGCGTACGCCAATCAGCACCGGCCGTTCCGCGGCGTACTTGAAGCAATTGGACAGCACGTTCTGCACCATGGTCGCCAACAGCCCCGGGTCGACCCGCACCCAATGGGCGCAAGGCCGCAGCCGCAGTTCGACACCCGCCCAGCGCGCCGCCTCGGAATTCTGGCGCACCAGGTCGCGCAGCAGTTCGCCCAGGTGGACGGTTTCGTACTTGGGCTGCACCCGCCCGTTGTCCAGGGTGTAGAGGTCGAGGATCGAGCGGAACAACTGCGAGACGTTGAGCAGCGAACGATCGATGTTGTCCACCAGGCGCCGCTCATCCACCCCCAGGCTGGCTTCGCGCAGGCAGGCGGTGAACAGGCCGATGGAGTGGATCGGCTGGCGCAGGTCATGGCTGGCCTGGGCCAGGAAACGGGATTTTTCCAGGTTGGCGGCAATCGCCTCTTCCGAAGCCAGGCGGGTGCGCTTGAGCAGGATGTGAGCGTACACCGGGATCACCGTGCTGGTAATCATCAGCATCAGCACCATGTAGGGCTGGGCCTGCCAATAGGGGGTCAGCAGGTAGACCATGAACAGCGCGAACAGCGCCAGCACGGTGGCGATGGCCAGGTAGCGCGAGCCGAAACGCATGCCATTGCCCAGGTTGACCCAGACCATCACCGCATAGATCGGCAGCGCCCCCTCGCCGCCTACCACCAAGCCGTAACAGGTGCCGGTGTAGTCATAGACCATGCCCAGGATGCGCCGCGCCGGGTAGTGCCCGGGCCAACGGGCAATGGCCATGCGCAGCACGATCGACCCCAGCATGAACAGGGAAATGTAGATCATCACCGGCACGTAGGGATCCACATCCTGCCCCGGCAGGAAGCCGATCACGCCAAACCAGACCAGGGCGCATCCGGCGACGATAATCCGCAGGGTGGCCTGATCGAGTTCACTGTCTTTCTCAACTTTCATGCAATCACCTCCTTGTGCAATATGCGCTGCCGTGGTCTTTTGCCGTTCGGCAAACTGGCCCATAGGACACGACCAGCGGGCAGTTACAACACCGTGCGCCAAGTTAGCATGCCCACAGGACTGGATGTTTCAAGGAGTTTCAAACATGACATGCCGGATTATCGTCGCCGACGACCACCCGTTGTTTCGCGAAGGCATGCTGCGCACCATCCAGCGCTTGCTGCCCGATGCCGTGCTCGAAGAGGCCGGCGACCTGGCTGCGGTAATGGCCCTGGCCGAGAGCGGCGAGGAGCCGGACTCGCTGATTCTCGACCTGCGCTTTCCCGGCCTGACCTCGGTCAGCATGATTGCCGGCCTGCGCCAGCAATTGCCGCGCACCTCGATCATCGTGGTGTCGATGGTCGACAACCAGGACCTGATCGCCGAAGTCATGGCCGCCGGGGCCGACGGTTTCATCGGCAAGAGCATCAGCCCGGACGAGATCGGCCAGGCGATACAGGCCATCCGCGAAGGCGAAGTGGTGGTCAAGTACGCGCCTTCCGGCCTGCTGCTGCCCCTGGACGCCTGCGCCGAAGTGAGCCAGCTGACCACCCGGCAACAGGAAGTCCTGCGCCTGATCGCCCAGGGCAAGACCAACAAGGAAATCGCCCGAGAGCTGGATATCTCGCCGTTCACCGTGCGCATCCACGTGTCTTCCCTGCTGCATACCCTCAAGGTGCCGTCGCGCGCCGCGGCGGCGGTGAAGTTCGCCGGCACCTGGTAAACCGGGACAATCGGGGCCGCGCTATCGGGCGGCCTGCACCAGAATGCCAAGACACTGTTGGTCAGCGCGCGCCGTTAATGCTGGGAAGACCTGCGCAAATGAGGCAGCATCGGTTCTGGCACGCCGGTATAAACGCCATGGCATTGGGCGGCACGCCAGGAACAGCGTGCTGGCGCGACCGCCCTCGCAGGAGAAAGACATCATGAGCACGGATAAACGTGATGAGTTGTTTGAACGGTTACACCACTGGTTCGGTGACTCGGAAGCCGCCAACTGGAACGAATACACCACCGAGCAGGTGGCCAAGGGAGTCCTCCACGCCTTTACCCCGTCGCAATGGCAACGCCTCGGCGAAACCCTGCTGTCGCGCCCCGAGTACTGGCAGCACCGCTGCGCGGTGTCCCTGGGAGAGTTGCGCAGCCCGCCAGCCATCGAGCTGCTGAAACGCCTGCTGGTGGATTCGCCCTACCTGGACGTGAGGGTCATGGCGATCTATGAACTGGACTGGTCGGAAGCGGCCATCGAGCCCCGCTATGCGCCCTGCATCCTGGAAATCATGGACAACCTCAGTGAGGAAGGCATAGAGCCGGAGCTGCAAAGCCTGTTGACCAAGGCCGAGTCCGCCGCCCCCTGAGCGCGCCCCCTGGATGGCCATTCGGCCATCCAGCTATCAGCTCGACACCCGGGAGTTCACCAGCCAGCGCTCAAAGGCCTCGGTCGGCAACGGTCGGCTGATCAGATAGCCCTGCACCGTGTCGCAGCCCCAGCTTTCCAGCAATTTCAGGCAATGCTCATATTCCACGCCTTCGGCCACCACCTTGAGCCCCAGCTTGTGGCTCATTTCAATGGTGGAACGCACGATCACCGCATCGCCGCTGGTTTCATCCAGATTGCGGATGAACGACTGGTCGATCTTCAGCTCCTGCACCGGCAGGCGCTGCAACTGCGCCAGGGATGAATAACCGGTACCGAAATCGTCCACCGACAGGCTGATGCCGCAGCCGCGCAAGCGTTGCAGCACGGCCAGGGCCTGCTCCGGGTCGCGCATGATGGCGCTCTCGGTGATCTCGAACACCAACTGTTCGGCTGCCACCTGATAGCCCTCAAGGTAATCGCTGACCCGTACCTCCAGGCCGTCGTCCTCCAGGTCGCTGGCCGATATGTTCAGTGACAGGCGTACGGGCAGGGCCCGGCGGTTCCACTCCGCCAACTGGCGGATACAGGCTTCGATGACCCAGGCGGTGAGGCTGTGCATGCTGCCGGTGCGCTCGGCCAGGGGAATGAATTCCGCCGGCGAGACCACGCCGAACACCGGGTGCTGCCAGCGCAGCAGGGCTTCGGCCTGGTGCAGGTAGTCCCGGCGCAGATCGAGCTTGGGCTGGTACAACAGGAACAGCTCACCTTCGGCGGCCGCCCGGCGCAGGTCGCGGATCAAGCTGATCTGCCGCTGGTGAGCCAGGTCTCGGTCCTGCTGGTAGACCTGCAAGTAACCGGGCTTGAGCGAAGCATCATGGCGGGCGATGGCGGCGCGGCTGATCAGTTCCTCGGCGGACTTGCCGTCGGCGGGGTACACCGCCATTCCCATGCAGATCTGCCGGCGCACCTCATCGCCCTGGATCAGTTGCGGCCGGCTGAGCAGGTCATGCAGCCGGTCAGCCATGGCCATGGCCCCGTCCAGTTCGGTGTCCTCCAGCAACAGGAGGAATTCACTGGCGGTGATCCGGGCCGCCGTATCGCCCTGGGACAATACTTCCCGCAGGCGCCGGCTGAGCTCGCCCATCATCTGGTCCAGGCCTTCTGTGCCAAAGCCTTCGTTGATCGCCCGATAGTTGTCGATGCCCAGGTAGAGCAGCACCACATTGCGCCGGGCGGCAATGGCTTTGGTCAGGCGTTCGATGGCCAGGGCCCGGTTCGGCAGCCCGGTCAGCGGATCATGCAGAGCGTTGTGGGCCAGTTGCCGTTCGCGGGTGGCAATGGCGCTCTGCATGGCGTTGAAGGCATCTGCCAGCACCCCGAACTCGTCGCTGCGCTTGATGGTTACCGGGGCCTGATAGTTACCGGCACCGATGCGTCTTGCCGCCTGGGCCAGGTCTTCCAGGGGCCGCGATACCCGCCGCGCCATCAGCAGGGCGCAGACCAGGGAGACCACCAGCGCCACCATGGCGATCCACATGAACTCCCGGTCCAGCGGGGCAAAGGCCTGCAACGCCTGCTCCAGGGGACTTTGCAGCAAGGCCATGACCCGCGGATCGCCGGCATCCCCGGTATTGGCCAGTTGCAAGGCCTGGTTGAGGAAACGCTGGCCATGGGTCTCGCTCAACTGCGGCAGGGATTGCCACAGGGAGTCGGCCAGGACATTGATGATGGGCGACCAGAAGAACTCCGGCTGGGTGCTGAACAGCTCGCCGGGATGCTGACCATCGACCGTCAGAAACGACACTTCCAGGTTGCTCATGGAGCGCAGTTCCTGGGCAAACAGCTCATCCATGGGAAAGCCCATCACTACTCGGGCGATGGGTAGCGACTCCAGCACTTCCCCCTGGACCAGCAGATAGGGCCGGCCCTTGATTGCGACGAAGAGCATGTGGGTGTTGTGCCGCATGGCCCGGCGCAGGGCCTGGTCGTAGGGAAAGTGCTGGTCCCGGGCGATCACCGGCAGGGTGCTGGCGATGACCCGGCCCTCGGGGCTGAGCACGAACATCTCGCTGGAGCGGATGCCGCCGCTATGCTGGGCCAGGGCGGCAAGGATATCCACCGGCTTGCCGCTGAGCACCGCCCGGCGAAACTCGGAATCCACCACCAGCCAGTCGACACCGTACTGCAGGTTGCGACCGCGCAAGTCCAGCAGCCGTTCGAATACCCGGGTGCCGATCTTCAGTTGCAATTGCGCCTGGCGCTCCACCGCTTGGGTGGTGGCGGTCTTGACCGCGAAATACACCGCGGCAATCAATACCAACAGCAATAGCGCCAGCACCCCGACAATCCTTGCCTGAAAGGTTCGGCGCCACTTCATAAGGCTGCTCTCAGTCGCTCCAAGTCCCCGGCGGGCCTTGAAAAGGCCGACGCGGATAACCCCTGCCGGAAGCTGAAAAATCCCTTCTTCATACCCATCCCTCTGAGAAGCTGAATGCGCGCGTCAAATAAATGCCAGCTTCATTCCGGCACTCCGGGCAATCAGATTAATCCTCAAACTACACAAGATCACGCAATAAAACAGGTGACATCGCAGTCATTTTATTGACAACCCATGTCAAGCAGCCCCTTCAAGTGAGCTTGAATCCCTTCGCAAAAACCCCCAGGCATGCAGCAAGAACAGCCTAGACCGCGGCTATGCAACGCTTCTCTGCCAGGGCAAGGGGCGATGCAGCGGCATTTCCCACCGCTTCGGAAAAACGCTGAAACCAGTCCCCCATTGAAACCCGCGGCGACCTGCCCCATCTAAGCTGCATAGTCCATCGCGCAGGAGCCTCCATGAGCGACCAGCAAGAATTTCCCGAAGATCCACGTGACTACGTCGATCCGGAAAACACCGAACACCAGGCTGCCCATGGCACCGGCCTGGCCCTGCCCGGACAGAATCTGCCGGACAAGGTCTACATCATCCCGATTCACAATCGTCCCTTCTTTCCTGCGCAAGTATTGCCGGTCATCGTCAATGAAGAGCCCTGGGCCGAAACCCTGGAACTGGTGAGCAAATCCGAGCATCACTCCCTTGCCCTGTTTTTCATGGACACCCCGCAGGAGGACCCGCGACACTTCGATACCTCCGCGCTGCCGGAGTACGGCACCCTGGTCAAGGTCCATCACGCCAGCCGTGAAAACGGCAAGCTGCAGTTCGTTGCCCAGGGCCTGACCCGGGTGCGCATCCGCACCTGGCTCAAGCACCATCGTCCGCCCTACCTGGTGGAGGTCGAGTACCCCCATCAGCCCAGCGAGCCCACCGACGAGGTCAAGGCCTACGGCATGGCGCTGATCAATGCGATCAAGGAGCTGCTGCCGCTCAACCCGCTGTACAGCGAAGAGCTGAAGAACTACCTCAACCGCTTCAGCCCCAACGACCCGTCGCCCCTGACCGACTTCGCCGCCGCCCTGACCTCCGCCACCGGCAACGAACTGCAGGAAGTGCTGGACTGCGTGCCCATGCTCAAGCGCATGGAAAAAGTCCTGCCGATGCTGCGCAAGGAAGTCGAAGTGGCGCGCCTGCAGAAAGAGATTTCCGCCGAGGTCAACCGCAAGATCGGCGAGCACCAGCGCGAGTTCTTCCTCAAGGAGCAGCTCAAGGTGATCCAGCAGGAGCTGGGGTTGACCAAGGATGACCGCAGCGCCGACCTGGAGCAGTTCGAACAGCGCCTGACTGGCAAAGTGCTGCCGCCCCAGGCGCAGAAACGCATCGATGAGGAAATGAACAAGCTGTCGATCCTGGAGACCGGTTCGCCGGAATATGCGGTTACCCGCAACTACCTGGAATGGGCCACGGCCGTGCCCTGGGGCGTCTTCGGCGACGACAAGCTCGACCTCAAGCACGCGCGCAAGGTGCTGGACAAGCACCACGCCGGGCTCGACGACATCAAGAACCGGATCCTCGAATTCCTCGCGGTGGGCGCCTACAAGGGCGAGATCAGCGGCTCCATCGTGCTGCTGGTAGGCCCACCCGGTGTCGGCAAGACCAGCGTCGGCAAATCCATCGCCGAATCCCTGGGGCGGCCGTTCTACCGCTTCAGCGTCGGCGGCATGCGTGATGAAGCCGAGATCAAGGGCCACCGCCGCACCTACATCGGCGCCCAGCCGGGCAAGCTGGTGCAGGCCCTCAAGGAAGTGGAGGTGATGAACCCGGTGATCATGCTCGACGAGATCGACAAGATGGGCCAGAGCTACCAGGGCGACCCGGCCTCGGCCCTCCTGGAGACCCTGGACCCGGAGCAGAACGTCGACTTCCTCGATCATTACCTGGACCTGCGCATGGACCTGTCCAAGGTCCTGTTCGTGTGCACTGCCAACACCCTGGATTCGATTCCCGGCCCGCTGCTGGACCGTATGGAAGTGATTCGCCTGTCCGGCTACATCACCGAAGAAAAACTGGCCATCGCCAAACGCCACCTGTGGCCCAAGCAGCTGGAAAAGGCCGGTGTCGCCAAGACCAGCCTGAGCATCAGCGACAGCGCCCTGCGCACGGTGATCGATGGCTACGCCCGGGAAGCCGGGGTGCGCCAGCTGGAGAAACAACTGGGCAAGCTGGTACGCAAGGCCGTGGTCAAGCTGCTGGACGAGCCGGACGCCACGATCAAGATCGCGCCCAAGGACCTGGAGGCTTCCCTGGGCATGCCGGTGTTCCGTAACGAGCAGGTCCTGAGCGGCACCGGGGTCATCACCGGCCTGGCCTGGACCAGCATGGGCGGCGCCACCCTGCCTATCGAGGCCACGCGCATTCACACCCACAACCGCGGCTTCAAGCTCACCGGGCAACTGGGGGATGTGATGAAGGAATCGGCGGAGATCGCCTACAGCTACGTCAGCTCGCACCTCAAGCAATTCGGCGGCGACAGCAAGTTCTTCGACGAAGCCTTCGTCCACCTGCACGTTCCCGAAGGCGCCACCCCCAAGGACGGCCCCAGTGCCGGGGTGACCATGGCCAGCGCCCTGCTGTCCCTGGCGCGCAACCAGCCGCCGAAGAAAGGCGTGGCCATGACCGGCGAGCTGACCCTCACCGGCCACGTGCTGCCGATTGGCGGGGTGCGCGAGAAAGTCATCGCCGCGCGGCGCCAGAAGATCCACGAGCTGATCTTGCCGGAGCCCAACCGCGGGCATTTCGAAGAACTGCCGGACTACCTCAAGGAAGGCATCACCGTGCATTTTGCCAAGCGTTTTGCCGACGTGGCCAAAGTGTTGTTCTAACCCCTTTCGCCGGCAAGCCGGCTCCTGCAGGGCCCCCCTCGCAGGAGCCGGCTTGCCGGCGAACAGGCCATAACCGCCAACCTTTATTCCCCTCCCCACACCGCCCATCATCTTCAGTTATGCTCGCCGTTCGTCATGAATGATCGGAGCTTCCTGACCCATGCCCACACCCCGCCTTCTTGCCCTGCTCAGCCTCGCCCTGCTGACCGCTTGCGCCAGCCAGCCCAAGCAGAACGTCACCGTTGAAAACCAGAGTGAATGCCCGCTGCAACTGCACAATGGGCAGAACCTGATCCTCACCCTGCCAAGCAACCCCACCACCGGTTATCGCTGGGCGATCCAGGATTCGGCCGGCGGCATCCTGCGCAAGGTCAGCCCCGAGGTCTACAGCAACCCCGAAGACACCGGCCTGGTGGGCAGTGGCGGGCAGTCGACCTGGCGTTTCCAGGCCTTCGCCAGCGGCCAGGGCCGGCTGCTGCTGACCTACCAGCAACCCTGGGCACCGGAAGAGGCCCCGGTGAAGGCCTTCGACTGCTCGATCACGGTGAACTGACATGGGCTGGCTGATACTGGCGCTGATGGGCGCCGCCACCTTCCTCTACGGCGTCAGCGTGCATGCCACCCTGCTCTGCCTGCTGGTCAAGCCACTGCCGGTGCTGGCCCTGTTGGGCTGGCTGCACGATGCACCGCCCGGGGACTACCGGCGCTGGATCATCATCGGCCTGCTGTTCTCGGTGCTGGGGGATGTCCTGCTGGCCTGGCCCACGGACCTGTTCGTGTTCGGTCTCGGAGCCTTCCTGGTGGCGCACCTGGCCTACCTCAAGGCCTACCTCAGTGACTGCCGGCGCCCGGCGCTGCTGCCCTTGCTGGTGGCACTGGCCATTGGCGCGGTGCTGTTGAGCATCCTGATCTCCCACGGCCTGGGGCCGTTGCTGGTGCCGGTGATCGTCTACGCCCTGACCATCAGCGCCATGCTCTGGCGCGCCCTGGCACGCCTCGGCTCAGCGGTGCCCACGCGGTCCGCGGTACTGGCAGCGCTGGGCGCCCTGAGCTTTGCCTTCTCCGACAGCCTGATCGGCATCAGCCGCTTCGTGCTGGCCTTCGACGCCGCGCCCTACCTGATCATCATTTTCTACTGGCTGGGCCAGTGGGGCATTGCCGCTTCGGCGTTTAGCCAGAAGCCGCGCTGAGCCGCCTGCGCCGGCAGGCCGGTCCCTACTCTCCGTAGGAGCCGGCTTGCCGGCGAAAGGACCACACCTTGCGTCGCCCTGCGCCCCTGAAGGCCCTGCGGGCCTTATCGCAGCCTGCGGCAGCGGCTACAATGCCGCCCTCTTTTTATCTCCATCGCCGGAACCGCCGTGAGCAAAGAACCCGACCGCCTTTTCGCCCAGCCACTGGCCCAGGTGCCCGACTTCGCCTTCAACGAGGATGTGGTGCGGGTGTTCCCGGACATGATCAAGCGCTCGGTGCCGGGTTACCCGACCATTGTCGAGAACCTCGGGGTGCTGGCGGCGCAGTTCGCCCAGCCCAACAGCGTGCTCTACGACCTGGGCTCATCCCTGGGCGCGGTGACCCAGGCCTTGCGCCGCCATGTGCGCACCGACGGTTGCCGGGTCATCGCCGTGGACAATTCGGCGGCCATGGTCGAGCGCTGCCGGGAATACCTCAACGGCCAGGACTCGATGTTCCAGGAGCTGCTGCCGGTGCAGGTGATCGAAGGCGATATCCTGGCCCTGGAGTTCCAGCCGGCCTCGGTGGTGGCCTTGAACTTCACCCTGCAGTTCATCGCCCCCGAGCAGCGCCTGGCCCTGCTCGGGCGCATCCGCCAGTCGCTGCTGCCCGGCGGCGCGCTGATCCTCTCGGAGAAGCTGCGCTTCAACGACACCGAGGAACATGCGCTGCTCACCGACCTGCACATCGCCTTCAAACGCGCCAACGGCTACAGCGAACTGGAAATTGCCCAGAAGCGCAGCGCCATCGAAAACGTCATGAAGCCCGACAGTCTCGAAGAACACCGCGAACGCCTGCTGGCTGCCGGGTTCTCGAAAGTCGTGCCGTGGTTCCAATGCCTTAACTTTGCCTCGTTGATTGCCCTGCCATGATTGATCTGTCCCCCCTCGCTCGCCGTCTGGCGGGTACGCCCCTGGCCACCTGGGCCAATGGGCTGCAAGCCCAGCTCGACGCCAAGATGGAAAAAGGCCATGGCGACCTGGAGCGCTGGCAAAGCGCCCTGGATGCATTGCCGAAGATCCAGCCCAGCGAAATCGACCTGATCAATGGCCTGCGCCTGGACACCGACTGCGACGACGCCACTCGGGCGCAGATGCGCACAGCACTGATGGGCCTGTCGCCGTGGCGCAAGGGCCCGTTCGACCTGTTCGGCGTGCACGTGGACACCGAATGGCGTTCGGACTGGAAGTGGTCGCGGGTCGCTCCGCACCTGGACCTTGAGGGCAAGCGCATCCTCGATGTCGGCTGCGGCAATGGCTACTACATGTGGCGCATGCTTGGCGCCGGCGCCCACAGCGTGATCGGCGTCGACCCCAACTGGCTGTTCTTCTGCCAGTTCCAGGCGGTGCAGCGTTACTTGTCGGAGCCTTCGGTGTGGCACCTGCCGTTCCCCTTCGAAGACCTGCCGGCCAATCTGGAAGGCTTCGACACCGTATTTTCCATGGGGGTGTTCTACCACCGCCGTTCGCCCATCGAGCACCTGCTGGCGCTCAAGGACTGCCTGGTCAAGGGCGGTGAACTGGTGTTGGAAACCCTGGTGGTGGAAGGCGATCAGCACCAGGTGCTGGTGCCGGAAGACCGCTACGCGCAGATGCGCAACGTGTGGTTCCTGCCGTCTGTACCGGCCCTGGAACTGTGGCTGCGGCGCGCCGGGTTCAGCGACGTGCGGTGCGTGGATGTCAGCGTGACCAGCGTCGAGGAGCAGCGCGGGACCGAGTGGATGAAGTATCAGTCCCTGAGCGACTTCCTGGACCCCACCGACCACAGCAAGACCATCGAAGGCCTGCCGGCGCCGATGCGTGCGGTGATAGTCGCCAAGAAATAACCCCGCCTTCCCCCGCAGGAGCTGGCCGGGCGGCGTTCCGCTTGCCAGCGAAGGCGCCCGCCAGAGCGGCGCAAGGTTCAAGAGCCTCTTCGCCGGCAAGCCGGCTCCTACGGTTTTGTGTAGGCCGCGAACCGGTTTGCGATCAGCGCGCTCGACGCGCCTTGAAGAATTCGCTCAGCACCGTGCTGCACTCCTCGGCCAGCACCCCGCCCTCGTACAGCACCCGATGGTTGAGAAACCCTTGGGTGAAGAACTGCCCCTGGCTCTGCACAATGCCGGCCTTGGGTTCCAGTGCGCCGTACACCACCCGGGCAATGCGCGAATGGACGATCAGCCCGGCGCACATGCTGCAAGGTTCAAGGGTCACGTACAGGGTGCTGCCGGGCAGGCGATAGTTGCTCACCGCCTGGGCCGCTTCGCGGATCGCCACCATCTCGGCGTGGGCGCTGGGATCGCTGCCGCTGATGGGGCAGTTGTAGCCACGGCCGATGATCTCGCCATCCAGTACCAGCACCGCACCCACCGGCACTTCCCCCAGGGCGGCGCCTTGGGCCGCCAGGGCAAGGGCTTCACGCATGAAGTCCTGGTCGCGGCTGCGGTCGATGATCGGCGCCGGGCGTATCTGGCGCATCACACCACCTCGATGGCGGCCATAAGGCCGGTTTCCATGTGGTCGATCACGTGGCAGTGGAACATCCAGACCCCCGGGTTATCCGCCACCAGGGCGACCCGGGCACGCTCGTTCTTGCCCAGCAGGTAGGTGTCGGTGAAGTAGGGGGTGATCTTCTTGCGGTTCGAGGCGATGACCTTGAAGCTCATGCCGTGCAAGTGGATCGGGTGCTGGTACTGGGTCATGTTCTTCAATTCGAAAATGTAGCTCTTGCCCTTTTTCAGGGTGGCAATCGGGCGGTCGGCGCAGGTCTTGTCGGTGATGTCCCAGGCCTGGCCATTGATCTGCCACAGGCTTGGCGGCTTGCCATTGTCCACGTTCACCGAGACCGAGCCAACCCATTCGAAATTGAAGTTGAGCTTCTCGGCGTTGTCGAGATCCGGCTCGGCCACGGGGTTGGCCGGCAAGGCGGCGGGCCACTGGGTGGGCGCGTCGTTGTTGGCCACCGAGCGCAAAGTGCCCAGGCGCACCGGTCCGTTGCGCAGGGACAACTCCACACCGGCCGCCGGCGCCTTGATCGCCAGGCAGATGCGCATGCCCGGGCCCAGCCAGTATTCCTTGCCCAAGGGGCGCGGCTCGATGGGATTGCCGTCCAGGGCGTAGATCTGCGCTTCGACATCCGGGATGTTGATGCGGTAGGTCAGGGTGTTGTCCAGGTTCAGCAGTCGCACCCGGGTGATCTGCCCGGCCGGCAGGTCGATCACCGCCTGGGACACACCGTTGATGGTGGACAGGCGCCCGGCCGTACCACCGCGCGCCGCCTCCCGAGGGATGCTGAAGGGCATGAACGCGCCCTCTTCATCCACGTGCCAGCTTTTCAGGCTCAGGGTGCGCTCGTACTTGAAGCCGGTGGGTTCGCGTTCTTCGATGATCAGCGGGCCCACCAGGCCGCGACCCAGTTCTTCACTGCTGTTCACATGGGGGTGATACCAGTAGCTGCCGGCATCCGGTACGCGGAACTTGTAATCGAAGTATTCGCCGGGCAGCACCGGCAGTTGCGAGACGTAAGGCACGCCGTCCATTTCCAGGGGCAGGCGGATGCCGTGCCAGTGGATGGTGGTGGCCACCGGCAGGTGGTTGATGAAGCGTACCCGCAGCCATTCGCCCTGCCGCACCCGCAGTTCGGTACCCGGCGCCGAAGGGCCGAAGGCCCAGGCCTCGGTCTTGTGCCCAGGCACCAGCTCCACGTCCAGTGGCGCGGCGATCAGCTCGTAATCGTGCCCCGCCTCGGCGTCAGCCATCTTTCCCAGCCAATAACGCGATGCGCCGCCCGCCCCCACGCCCACCACTACCAGACCGGCCAGACCACCGAGTATTTGTCGACGGGTAAAGGACATGGACTCAACTACCTCACGTATCAGCCGCGGGCCCAGGCCCGCAAAAGGCGAATACGATACACCCGCAGTTGAGAAACAGTAAGGCCGGCGCGGCGACGGGACGCAGGCGAGACGGGGAAACGATGGGTGTTTTCGAGAGTCTGCTCGCTGACAAGCCCGTTGCTCTTGCAGGAGCCGGCTGGCCGGCGAACAGCCCCCTCAGCCCTGCAATCCCAGCAGCAGGTGCACCACGCCACCGGCCAGGGGCATCACCGCCGGTACCCCCGCCACGCGCAGGGCGCTGCTGTCCAGCAGTTGCGGATCATGCAGCTCAAGGCGCAGGCGGGTCAGGGCCAGGGGTTGCTGGCTCTTGATGTTGGCGCTGCCACCCAGCGCCGCCAGCATTGCGTCATTCAGAACATTGCCGTTGGCCCTGGGGGCCTTCGGCTGATCAGGGATCAAGTCTGGAGTCAGGGCTTTCCAGAACGCGCGTTGCAATTTCTCGAACATTTTCAGTTCTCCAGAACCAGTGAATCGGCTGCGACTTGCTGCTTGTGCAGGTATTCACGTACCTGAACCGCGTCCTCCAGATCGATGATCCGAGCTGCCAGCGCCTGGCATTCGCTCAAATCCAGCTCGCGTACCCGGGCCTTGATGGCCGGAATCAACGGCACGCTCACCGACAGTTCGTCCACCCCCAGGCCCAGCAACAGCGGCACTGCCAGGGTTTCGGACGCCAGTGCACCACAGACTCCGACCCACTTGCCGTGGGCATGGGCGGCCTGCACCGTTCGCGCGATCAGGCGCAGCACCGACGGGTGGAAGCTGTCGGCCTGACTGGCCAGGCGCGGATGATCACGGTCCATGGCCAGGGTGTACTGGGTCAGGTCGTTAGTGCCGATGGAGAAGAAATCCACCTCCGGAGCAAAGCGGTCTGCCATCAGGGCCGCCGAAGGCACTTCGATCATGATGCCCAACTTGGGCCTTTCCGCCAGGCCCAGGGCCCGAACCTCGTCATCCAGTAGCTGCCGCGCCTGACGCAGCTCCGCCAGCTGGCTGACCATGGGCAACATGATGTGCAGGCGTGCCTGCCCGGCGCTGGCGAGAATCGCCCGGAACTGCTCCCGCAGCAGTTCGGGACGCTCCAGGCACAGGCGGATGCCCCGCAGGCCGAGAAAAGGGTTGGCTTCACTGTCCATGGGCACATAGGCCAGGGGCTTGTCGCCGCCCACGTCCAGGGTGCGCACCACCAGATTGCGCTCAGGGCCCAGGGCCTGGGCGATGGCCCGATAGGTTTCGGCCTGCTCCTCCAGACTGGGGGCGTGGCTGCGGTCCTGGTAGAGGAACTCCGAACGCAACAGGCCGACGCCCTCGCCTCCCAGGCTCATGGCCTGCTCGGCCTCCGCCAGAGAGGCAATGTTGGCCGTGACCTCCAGATGATGACCATCACGGGTCACCGCCGGTTGCGCCGCCTGGGCCAGGTCCTGACGCTGGCGCAGGCGTTGCTGCTGACGCAGGGCCTCCAGTTGCTGCAAGCGTTGCGGGTCAGGGTCCGTATGCAGTTCGCCACGATCGGCATCCAGCAGCACCCGGGTGCCGTTGGCCAGGGACAGGACCCGGGGCGACAGCCCACAGATCGCCGGCAGGCCCAGGGCTCGGGCGAGAATCGCCACGTGGCTGGTGGCACCGCCGCCGACAGTGGCAAACCCCAGCACCTTGGCCGTGTCCAGGCTGGCGGTCTGCGAGGGGGTCAGTTGCTCGGCAATCAGAATGGCCTGGTCCGGCAAGCTCACGGCATGCTCTTGCACCCCGAGAATCAGCTTGAGCACCCGTTGGCCGACATCCGCCAGATCCACCGCGCGCTCAGCCAGCAGCGTACTGCCCAGGCCCTTGAACAGCTCGGCGGTAACCTCGATGGCACTGTTCCAGGCAAAGGCGGCGCTCTTGCCGGCGACGATCAGGGCTTGGGCCTGCTGCAACAGGCTCGGGTCGTCGAGGAGTTCCTGGTGGGCACGGAAGATTTCCTGCTGTGCTTCACCCGGGGCATTGTCCCGCAGCTGTTGCAGGCCCCGCACCGCCTCTCGCAAGGCCCGCTCAAGGACTTCGCGCTCCTGCTGCGGGTTTGCCGCCCACTCGCTTATCTGCAAGCGCTGCTCAGCCACATGGACCACCTGGCCGACCGCCGAACCCGGTGACGCACAGACACCCCGCAGAACCGTCTCCAGCGACTCATCCCGCGCCGCTACTGGCTCAGGACTCGGCGCCGCAGCACTGACTTTCTCGCCACAACCCGAGGCCAGCAGCTCCACCAGAACCTGGATCGCCTGCTCGGCATCCGCACCCGCAGCACTGACCTGCAAGACATCGCCCTGCACCGTCTGCAACGCCATGATCGACACCAGGGACTTGGCATTGGCCGAGTCCTGGCGCCGGTGTAGGCAGATATTCGCGGCAAAGCCCTTGGCGGCCTGGGCCAGCAACGCCGCCGGACGAGCATGCAGCCCCTGGGGGTTGCCCAGGATCAGCGGTTTGGAAAACAGCGCCTCTGCTTCAGCGCCCTCGGCCTTGGCACCTTCCTCTGCGCAGGCCGGCTCGATCTGCAACACCGGCTGTCCCAGCTCCACCAGCAGGCTGTCGGACACCAGCCCCGTCACCGCCTCGCCACTGACCACCAGCATCAGGGTCAACAGGCTGCGAGCGTGCCGGGCCAGATAATCAGCATCGAACTCGATCAGCGGCTGGCCTGCCGAGACCTGCTGACCCTCCTCGACCAGACAGGTGAAGCCCTTGCCCGCGAGATTCACCGTGTCCAGCCCGATGTGCATCAGCACCTGCTGCCCCTGTTCACCAGTGATGCTCACCGCATGGCCGCTGTGCTGCAGGTTGCTGATCACCCCGGACAGAGGTGCGCAGAGGGTCTGGGAAGTCGGGTCGATACACACGCCGTCGCCGATCACCCGGCTGGAAAACACCGGGTCGGGCACCTGCTCCAGGGGCAGCAGCACCCCGGACAGGGGCGCGAGCAATTGCAAGGGTTGGGTTATGGCCATGACGTCACCTGCTAATGATTCCTTGAAGTGCCGATGGAGCGCGAGCCCCGACAGCATCGCTTATTTCCACCAGTACTCGACCTGCAAACCGACGTTCGCCCCGTGCCGGGCGGTGCCGAAGACACCACTGTCGGACAGCGCGGAGCCAGCCGCCAGTTCGTTGGCCGCGCGTTTGGCGGCCTCGTTCCAACTGGCATAGGTGTAATACAGGCGCACCTCGGGCCGCGCCCAGAACTCCGGCCCCTTGGGCGACCAGGTGGGCGCGAAGGTGAACTTGCTGAGTTTGCGGGTGCCACCGGGCGCCTCCACCTGATCATGACCAAACTCGGTCACCAGCTTGAACTGTTCGGTGATGGCATAGGCCGGGCGCACACCCAGGGAGATCCAGTTCTGGTCCTGGCCGTCGGGGCGAATGTCCTTCTGATAGACCGCCTCTACCTGGCCGCCGAAGCGCGGGGTGACCTGCCAATCGAAGAACTCCACCAGGCGATAGCTCTTGTTGCCGTCATCCAGGTAGGGATTGCCGGTGTAGCCCAGGCCGGTACCGGGCCCCTCACCGTATTGCAGGGCCAGTTTGTTCTTGCCGCCGAAAAAGTCTTTCTGCACATGCTGGGTGGTGATCGCCCAGCCATTGTGGGCACCACGGCGATCGGGCTTTTCCAGGTAACTCAGGCCCAGCTCCAGCTCGCCGCCGGGGTTGGTCTGGAAGCCGGCAACGTTGAAGTCGTGACGGCTCACGGCTTGCTTCTGGTAGAGGTTGTCCTTGCGGGAAAAGGCGTAGCTGTATTTCAAATCGCCGATGCGCACGTCCTCGACCCCGCCGCCGGTGGCGCTCTGGTTCCAGTAGTAGAAGTCGGAAATATGGATGTCGTTACGCTTGTAGTAACGGCGCCCGGCCCACAGTGAGCCGCCATTGAGGCTGGGCAGGTTCGACCACTGGGCGTACATCTGCGGCATGCGCGCCGAGCCGTTCTCGCCCTGGAAGGTCAGGTTGCGGTCGTAGCGGTTGTAGAGCGAGGCCATGCCGTCGACGCTGAGTACCGAACCGTCCTCCAGGGTGTACAGGTCCTGGCGCAGCTCAAGCTCGGCGTACTGCTCGCACTCGTTGCCCAGGCGGTACTTGGAGGGCGCGCCGGGTAGCTGAAAGCAGGATTGCGGGCCGCTGTTGACCGAAGTGCCAAGGCCGCTGCGCAGGTAGCCGGCGAACTCCAGGGCCTGGGCCGGAAAGGGCATTGCCAGGCACAGGCAGGACGCCGCCAGGCCGCGATTTATTGTTGTTTTCATAAGCCACCCCATTATTTTTATTGTGATATTTCGATCCGCAGAAGCCGGCTTGCCGACGAACGAAGCCCTGCGCTGTATCTGCAACAGCGCATTCACGGCAGACGCAAACCGCCCGGCAGCTTCTGCGAGGATTGTCAGCAGTCGGTCAGGTGCAGGACGAAGGACTCATAGGGCCGCAGCAGCAAATGCCGGCTGCGGGCGCCATCCCCCGGGTAGTTGCTGATCAGCAGACGCTGCTGCATGCCCGGGTCGATGACCTCCTGCGGCAATTCAACCTCACACGGCGAACCGTAGAAGTTGTTCACCACCAGCAGTCGCTCGCCCTGCCCTTCCCGCACGTAGGCCCAGACCTGCATATGCTCGGGCAGCAATTGGCGATAGACGCCGTGCTGGATCAAACCCTGCTCACGGCGCAACGCGATCAATTGGCGATAGTGGTGCAGCACTGATTGCGGGTCGTCGAGCTGTGCCTGGACATTGATCTGGCCAGCGTTGGCCGCAACCTCGATCCAGGGGGTGCCGCTGCTGAAACCGGCATTGGCCCCGGCATTCCACTGCATTGGCGTGCGCCCGTTGTCCCGGGACTTCTGCTGGATCGCCGCCATGATGGCCTGCGGCTCTTCACCGGCCTCGCGCTTGAGGCGGTAGATATTCAGGGTCTCGACGTCGCGGTACTGCTCGATCCGCTCGAAGTGCGGATTGGTCATGCCCAGCTCTTCGCCCTGATAGATAAAGGGCGTGCCCTGCAGCAGGTGCAATGCGGTGGCCAGCATCTTCGCCGACACCACGCGGTGTTCGCCGTCGTCGCCAAAGCGCGATACCACCCGGGGCTGGTCGTGGTTACACCAGAACAGCGCATTCCAGCCGCCGCCGGCCTGCATGCCGCATTGCCAGTCGGACAGGATGCGCTTGAGTTCAAGGAAGTCGAAATCGGCCCGCACCCACTTCTGCTGATTGGGGTAATCCACCTTCAGGTGATGGAAGTTGAAGGTCATGGACAGCTCCTTCGACTCCGGGTTCGAGTAGCGGATGCAGTGTTCCAGGCGGGTGGACGACATCTCGCCGACATTCACCAGGTCATGGCCGGCGAACACTTCCCGATGCATTTCCTGCAAGTACTCATGAACGTTCGGGCCATCGGTATAGAAGCGCCGGCCATCGCTCTGGTCCTCGGGGAAGTCCGCAGGCTTGGAAATGAGGTTGATCACGTCGAGGCGAAAGCCGCCGACGCCCTTATCCCGCCAGAAGCGCATCATCTTGAAGACTTCGGCGCGCACCCGTGGGTTGTCCCAGTTGAGGTCGGCCTGAGTGTGGTCGAACAGGTGCAGGTAGTACTGGCCGGTCTGCGCTTCGTATTCCCAGGCCGAGCCGCCGAACTTGGACTCCCAGTTGTTGGGCTCATCGCGCCAGATGTAGAAGTCCCGGTAGGGGTTGTCCAGGCTACTGCGGGCCTGCTGGAACCAGGCGTGCTCGATGGAAGTGTGGTTGACCACGATGTCCAGCATCAGCTTGATCCCGCGCTTGCCGGCCTCCTCGATCAGCAATTGGCAGTCGGCCATGCTGCCGTAGCTGGGGTCGATGGCGTAGTAGTCGCTGATGTCATAGCCATTGTCGCGTTGCGGCGAACGCAGGAACGGGGTCAGCCACAGGCAATCGACCCCCAGCCAGTGCAGGTAGTCAAGCTTGTCTACCACTCCCAGCAAGTCGCCGGTGGCCTGCCCTTGGTGGCTGTGAAAACTTTTCGGGTAGATCTGGTAGATCACCGAACGCTGCCAGTCTTGCATGGGGGAATCCTTTGGAAAGTGCGAGGGCATTCGCCAGCGAGCCGGCTCCTGCAGGGCCGGTCAGGCCACTCGGTAGCCGGGACGGATGATCTTCAGGCTCAGGCCGCAGGTCAGGACGAAAGGCACCACCAGGGCGACGACCATGCCGATCACGAACATCGGGATGTATTGCGGAATGATCGAGATGAACCCCGGCAGCCCACCGACGCCGATGGCCGAGGCCTGGACCTTGTTCAGCGAGAGGAAGATGCTGCCCAGGGCCGAACCGATCAGCGCGGCATAGAACGGAAACTTGTAGCGCAGGTTGACGCCGAACATCGCCGGCTCGGTGATGCCGAAATAGGCCGAGATCGCCGAGGTCGAAGCCATGCTGCGATCCCGAGCATTGCGGCTCATGGTGAACACCGCCAGGGCCGCGCTGCCCTGGGCCAGGTTGGACATGACGATCATGGGCCAGATAAAGGTGCCGCCCTGGGTGGAGATCAGTTGCAGATCGACCGCCAGGAACATGTGGTGCATGCCGGTGATCACCAGCGGCGCATAGAGGAGGCCAAAGATCGCCCCACCCACCACCGGCGCCAGGTCGAACAGGGTGACCACGCCTTCGGTGATCAGGATCCCCAGATGGCGGGTCACCGGGCCGATGATCGCCAGGGCCAGCACCCCGGTGACCACGATGGTGGTGATGGGCACCACCAGCAGGGTAATGGCGTTGGGCACCCGGGCCCGCAGCCATTTTTCGATCACGCTCATCACATAGGCTGCCAGCAGGATCGGCAGGATCTGCCCCTGGTAGCCGACCTTCTCGATCTGGAACAGGCCGAGGATGTCGAAGTACGGCAGGCTCTGGCCATCCAGCCCGGCCACGGCCTTGCCGTAGTTCCAGGCGTTGAGCAGGTCCGGGTGCACCAGCATCAGGCCCAGGACGATGCCGAGGATCTCGCTGCCGCCGAAGCGCTTGGCCGCCGACCAGCCCACCAGGGCCGGCAGGAACACGAAGGAAGTGTTGGCCATCAGGTTGATCAGGCTCCACAGCCCGTCCAGGCCCGGGTAGGCCTCGAGCAGGGTCTGGCCCTCGATGAACATGCCCTTGGCACCCAGCAGGTTGTTCACCCCCATCAGCAGGCCGGCGATGATCAGGGCCGGCAGGATAGGCATGAACACATCGGAGAACACCCGCACCAGACGCTGCATGGCATGGGTCTTCTGCGCGCCCTTGTCCTTCACATCGGCAATGGTCGAGGCCGCAAGGCCAGTCTGCTCACGCAGCGCCGCATAGACCTTTTCCACTTCGCCGGGGCCGATCACAACCTGGAACAGGCCGCCGGTGAAGAACGATCCCTTGACCAGGTCGATCTGATTGAGCGTGGCGCTGTCGACCCGGCTCGGGTCCTTCAGGGCCAGGCGCAGGCGGGTCACGCAATGGGCAGCCTGCTCGAGGTTGTCGGCGCCACCGAGGCTGTGCAGCAACTCGCTGGCGATCGTTGAATAGTCGTGGCTCATGCTCGTTCTTCCACCTGAGATTTTTGTTATTGGCAGCACGCCGAGGAGGAAACTACTCGTCTGTACGAGTTAAATCAACAACTCGTACAGACGAGTTTGGATTTTTCTTCGGGCCAACGCTCGAAATGTGCTTTTCCGAGCCGACTCCGGCCTGCCAGGTACATGGACAAATACCCCGCGCAGCCCTTAAGGTGCCTGCCTTGAGCACAGCGCGGCACAGAGCCATCCCATGAGCAAATACAACCAGATCTACAGCGATCTGCTTGCCAGCATCACCACCGAACGTCTGGAGCGTGGCGCCCGCCTGCCTTCGGAAAGCGAACTGATGGACAGCTACCAGGCCAGCCGCGGCACCGTGCGCAAGGCCATCGAACTGCTGCAGGAGCGCGGCTTCGCGCAGAAGATCCACGGCAAGGGCACCTTCGTGCTCTCGCCCAATCCCATCGAGTTCCAACTGGGCGGCATCGTCAGCTTCCAGGAAACCTATCCAGGCCTGGGGGATGACGTCAGCACCGAGGTGGTGGAGTTCAGCCAGTTTCCTCTCGAAGGCCCGCTGCGGGCCCATCTACAAGCCGAAGAAGGCAGCCTGATCACCCGGATCAAGCGGGTCAGGCGCATTGACGGCAAACGGGTGATTCTCGACATCAACCACTTTGTCGCCGATCTGATTCCGGGGCTGGACCGGCAAATCGCCGAGCAGTCGATCTATGCCTACATCGAACAAACCCTGCAATTGAGCATCAGCTACGCCCAACGCACCATCGAGGCCAGCCCGCGGAGCAAGGACGACCAGCAGTTGCTCGACCTGGACGGCCAGAGCCACGTGATCGTGGTGAGCAACCAGACCTTTCTCCAGGACGGGCGCCAGTTCGAGTACACCGAATCACGGCACACCCTGGACAAGTTCTACTTCTCCGACGTGGCGCGGCGCTAAGCCCCACCCTGCCCCATCAGCCCAGCAAGGCCACCAGTTCATCGCTGAGGGGGCCGATGCGCTGCGACTCCTTGGCGGTGTTCACCTGCTGCGCCACCCGCGCCACCTCGATCACCGGGTGCTTGAGGGCGTAGCCGCCCTTGCTGTCCAGCCAGCTCAGGACCTCCGCCAAGTGCCACAGCGAAGCGCTGCCTTCATGGATCGCCAGGGGAAAACTATCGGCATGGCCGAGCATCAGCTTGCGCATGTTCTGCCGGGACACGCCGACGATCTCGGCGATCTCGCTGAGGCCGACAAAATCCGGGCTGGCCTCCACCAGCCGCGCTTCGGGAATGATCCGCTTGATATCCCCCAAGGCACTGAGCAGCGCCGCCTCGGCACTCTCGGCTTCGCGACTGAACTCCAGGGCCAGGCGCCCGGCCAGGCCGCTGCCCACCAGGACGTCGGTGCAACCCGCCGCACCGAGGCGCTCCACCAGTTGCAGCGGATCACAGCCCTCCCGCGGCAGCAGGTAGTTGAGGGTGAACAGGTATTCCATGGTGCTTACTCCTTGCGGGCTGCCGACGACTTGGCTCCACGCAGCTGGTTCAGGGTGCAGTTATCGATCACCCGGCATAACGCCCGGGCGTGCTGGGTCGGATTCTTCGGCGTGCGCCATACGCTGGTGATGCAGAACTCGCCACAGCGACACACTTCGTTGTTGTACGGACAATAGATCCGCCCCCAGGCATGACCACCGCCGACCTCGATGCGCCAGCCCTGCCATTCGGCGTAGCGCAGGGCCATTTCAATGTCCTTCTTGGGATGAGTTGCACGAGCCATCCATAGCCTCCAGTATCGCCAGTCACACAAGGTTGTCAACCGACAACCTTGTACCCTCCGATCAAACCCCGCCGCGAACAAGCCGCAGCAAAAACAGGCGGGGGGAGATCCAAGGGTAGAGAGAAGCCCAGGACAAGGGGCCGAGCATGTCTTACGTGATATTGCCGGAAGGCGAAAAAGCGCCGCCTCTAAAGGTCCTGCAACACAAATGCCGATGTGTACCGCAGGCAATCCCCCAGAAACGACAATGGCGATCGACACCCGAAGGTCCCGATCGCCATTGGCTAACGCGAATGGATCAAGCGTCGATCACTCGGCCCCGATCATTCCCACTCAATCGTGGCCGGTGGCTTGCTCGACACGTCGTAAGTGACGCGGGAGATGCCTTCGATCTCGTTGATGATCCGGCCGCTGACGGTTTCCAGCAGTTCGTAAGGCAGGTGCGCCCAACGTGCGGTCATGAAGTCGATGGTTTCCACGGCGCGCAGGGCCACGACCCAGGCGTAACGACGGCCATCACCTACCACGCCCACGGATTTCACCGGCTGGAACACCACGAATGCCTGGCTGACCTTGTGGTACCAGTCGGCCTTGCGCAGCTCTTCGATGAAGATGTGATCGGCGCGACGCAGCAGGTCGGCGTATTCCTTCTTCACTTCACCGAGGATGCGCACACCCAGGCCCGGACCCGGGAACGGGTGACGGTAGACCATGTCGTACGGCAGGCCCAGTTCCAGGCCCAGACGACGGACTTCGTCCTTGAACAGCTCGCGCAGTGGCTCGACCAGCTTGAGGTTCATTTCTTCCGGCAGGCCGCCCACGTTGTGGTGCGACTTGATCACGTGGGCCTTGCCGCTTTTCGCGCCAGCCGACTCGATCACGTCCGGGTAGATGGTGCCCTGGGCCAGGTACTTGATGTTTTCCAGCTTGCAGGATTCGGCATCGAACACGTCGATGAAGGTACGGCCGATGATCTTGCGCTTCTTCTCCGGGTCGGCTTCGCCGGCCAGGTTATTGAGGAACTGCTCCTCGGCGTTGGCGCGGATCACCTTGACGCCCATGTTCTCGGCGAACATGGCCATTACTTGCTCGCCTTCGTGCAGGCGCAGCAGGCCGTTGTCGACGAAGACGCAGGTCAGCTGGTCGCCGATGGCCTTGTGCAGCAGGGCCGCGACCACCGAGGAGTCGACGCCGCCTGACAGGCCCAGCAGGACGTTGTCGGTGCCAACCTGGGCACGGATCTGGGCAATGGCGTCCTCGGCGATCTTCGACGGGGTCCACAGCGCTTCACAGCCGCAGATGTCGAGGATGAAGCGCGACAGGATGCGACCGCCCTGCTTGGTGTGGGTCACTTCCGGGTGGAACTGCACGCCGTAGTAGCGCAGGTCGTCGTTGAACATGCCGGCAATCGGGCAGCTCGGGGTGCTGGCCAGGATGTGGAAGTCTTCCGGCATCTTGGTGACCTTGTCACCGTGGCTCATCCAAACGTCTAGGCCGAACAGGCCGTCGGCGTCGACGTGGTCTTCGATGCCGTCCAGCAGGCGGCTCTTGCCGACTACATCAACCCGGGCATAGCCGAACTCACGCAGCTCGGAACCTTCGACCTTGCCGCCCAACTGCTCGGCCATGGTCTGCATGCCGTAGCAGATGCCGAAGACCGGAACGCCCAGGTCAAACACCGCCTGCGGGCAGCGAGGGCTGTTGGCTTCGTGCACGGATTCGGGGCCGCCGGCGAGGATGACGCCTTTGGGAGCGAATTCGCGGATCGCTTCGTCGTCCATGTCGAACGGATGCAGTTCGCAGTAGACCCCGATCTCGCGCACACGGCGGGCGATCAGTTGGGTGTACTGGGAACCGAAGTCGAGGATCAGGATACGGTGAGCGTGAATGTCGAGGGCCATGGTCAGTCTCGTCTAATTTCAGAAACGACACGGGGCTGAAAAACACAGCCCCGGTTACTAAATTCGTCAATCGCCTCCGGGCCTTGGCCTGGAGGCGATCACTATCAACCTACGCGATAGTTTGGCGCTTCCTTGGTGATCTGCACGTCGTGGACGTGGGATTCAGCCATGCCGGCACCGGTGATGCGGACAAACTCCGGCTTGGTGCGCATTTCTTCGATGTTGGCGCTACCGGTGTAGCCCATGGAAGAACGCAGGCCGCCCATCAGCTGATGGATGATCGCGGTCAGGGTGCCCTTGTATGGCACGCGACCTTCGATACCTTCCGGCACCAGCTTCTCGGCACCCGCGGAGGAGTCCTGGAAGTAGCGGTCGGAAGAGCCCTGGGCCTGGGACATGGCGCCCAGGGAACCCATGCCCCGGTAAGCCTTGTAGGAGCGGCCCTGGAACAGCTCGATCTCGCCTGGAGCCTCTTCGGTACCGGCGAACATCGAACCCATCATCACGCAGGAAGCACCGGCGACGATGGCCTTGGACAGGTCACCGGAGAACCGGATACCGCCGTCGGCGATCAGCGGCACGCCAGTGCCTACCAGCGCCGCTGCAACATTGGCGATGGCGCTGATTTGCGGCACGCCAACACCGGCAACGATACGGGTGGTGCAGATCGAGCCCGGGCCGATACCGACCTTGACTGCGTCGGCGCCAGCTTCGGCCAGGGCCTTGGCGGCAGCGCCAGTAGCGATGTTGCCGCCGATCACCTGCACTTGCGGGAAGTTCTCCTTGACCCATCGAACGCGGTCGATCACGCCTTTGGAGTGACCGTGGGCGGTGTCCACCACCACCACGTCGACACCAGCATTGACCAGCGCAGCAACGCGATCGCCAGTGTCCTTGCCAGTACCGACCGCAGCGCCGACGCGCAGGCGACCCTGGTCGTCCTTGCTGGCCAGAGGGTAAGCCTTGGCTTTCTCGATATCGTTGACGGTCATCATGCCCTTGAGGGCGAAGGCGCCGTCGACGATCAGTACACGCTCGATGCGGTGCTTGTGCAGCAGCTCGCGGACGGCGGTCTTGTCGGCGCCTTCCTTGACCGTGACCAGGCGCTCTTTAGGCGTCATCACTTCACGGACGCTGACTTCCAGACGGCTTTCGAAACGCACGTCGCGGGAAGTCACGATGCCCACCAGGTCGCCGTTGTGCAGTACCGGCACACCGGAGATGTTATGCATGCTGGTCAGTTCGAGCAGGTCACGCACGGTGGCGTCGGCCTCGATGGTGATCGGGTCCTTGACCACACCGGCTTCGAAACGCTTGACCTTGCGCACTTCGGCAGCCTGCTGCTCGATGGTCATGTTCTTGTGGATGATGCCGATGCCGCCTTCCTGAGCCATGGCGATTGCCAGACGGGCTTCAGTGACGGTGTCCATGGCGGCGGAAACCAGTGGAATATTCAGCTCGATGCCACGGGTCAAACGGGTCTTAAGACTGACTTCATTAGGCAGTACTTCGGAATAACCGGGCACTAGGAGAATGTCGTCGAAGGTGAGGGCTTCTTGGCTGATACGCAGCATCGCGGGGGCTCCCGGGCGGGAAAATGGAAGCGCGCCATTATACTCAGACAGCTACCCGGGCTCAATGTAAAACTCTGGCTAATATCGCTGGAGTGATAGATGGAGATATCCGCGCGCTACAACTCGACCTTGACCCAACTTATCGGCTGATCCAGCCATTCGGCGAACTCGTCGATAAAGCTCTGTTTAAAACCCGCTTCGGCCCAGTTGTTGAAGATGAAGCCCAAGTTGGAAAAACCGCATTCCTGAAGAAACAGAAAGCCGTTGATGTCATCTTCATGACCGCACTCGGGACAGGTGAAGTTATCGGTGCGCCCCGGCATCCAGTCTTCCAGGCTCTCGAACAGCGCTTCGCCGATTTCCTGCCGGCACTCGGCACAGCCGGCTTCTTCGAGAAAGCCCTTGGCCGGGGTGTAGATGCAGCGTTTGGTGATGATCTCCAGGCCATTGATCGGCTCGCCGAAGGGCAGCGCCTCTGGCCGCAGCACCACCTCCCGTGCCCCGGCGGCAATGGCGTGCCCCATGCGATTGCCCGTGCGCCCGCAGGTGCTGAGGCTTTCCTCGACGATGTTCTTGCGCACCAGCCAGCGCACGATCGCCCGGGCCCGGGGCTCGTGCACCGGCAGGGTGGAAATTTTCGGGACGAGGATGCTTTGGGAGTTCATGGATAAGCCTGGAACATGCGGGGACGGTACTCACGCTTTCGCCGGCAAGCCGGCTCCTGTCATCAATTGTAGGAGCCGGCCTGCCGGCGAACGAATTCAAAGGCCCGCAGCTTAATCCCTGGCCCCAGCAGGTCAAGTACTCAGGTAACGGCCGATCAAGGCAACGCCACTGGCCAGCACCAGCCAGGTCACCAGGCGTACAAAAGCCTCCCGGGACAGTTTCATCGTCAGCCGGCGGCCAATCCACAACCCCAAGGCCATCGCCGGCAACAGGCATAGCGCCAATAGCAGCAGCGGCAACTCGGCATAGACCCCGGCCAGGGCGAACAGGCTCAGGCGCACCACGGTGCTGCAACTGATCAGCGCGCTCTGGGTCGCCCGCGCCGGGTCCTTGGGCAGGCGGCTGTTCAGGTAGATGGCATATAGAAAGCCGCCACTGCCGAAGAGGGCGCCAAACAGCCCACCGACAATCCCCATCGGCACCGCCCAGCCAGCCGCCAGTTGGGTCGGACGCGCCTTCACCCACAGGCTGTAGATGGCATAAGCACTGATGAACAGCCCCATCAATAGCAGCAATAGATCGGATTTGAGGTTGAGCAGGAAGATCACCCCCAAGGTGCAACCTACTGCCATGCAGGGCAACAGGCGCAGCAACTCCGGCCTGGCCACATCCTTGCGCGACGGCAGAAGGTTGCCAAAGGCCGCGACAAAATCCAGGAGCACCAGCAGCGGCACGATCTTCGACAGCGGCATGAACAGGATCAACACCGGCCCGGCCACCAGGGCCGTACCGAACCCGGCAATGCCGAACACTATGTACGCCAGCGCGATACCCAGGCCGATCACCAACCAACTGCCCGGGCCGAAAGACCACTGGTTCAAACCCTCGATTACCACGCTCATCGCTGCGACTTCCCAGTTGAATACGCAGTGACTTTAGCCAGCAGTGAGCCTTGCGACTAATATCGTCCAAGTCGCCAACTCATCGCAAAAAGGCATGCCTCGTGATTTCGACCCGCCAACTGCGCTATTTCGTGGAAATCGCCGAATGCGGCAGCTTCAGCGCCGCTGCCGAGCGCCTGTTCGTCGCCCAGTCAGCCCTCAGCCGGCAGATCAAGGAGCTGGAAAACCAATTGCAGACCCCACTGTTCGAGCGCACCGCGCGCCTGCCGCGGCTGACGGCGGCCGGTGAAGCGTTTTTCCCCAAGGCACGCAACCTGCTGAGCGAATTGCACCAGGCCAGCGAGCTGGCCACTCAGGTAGGCCTGGGGCAATTGGGCACCTTGCGCCTGAGCCACTCCAGCACCGTGCCCATGAGCGGCCGGCTACTCCAGGGCATCGGCAGCTACTTGCAGCATTGCCCTGGAGCCTCGATGGACATCGCCAAGCTGTCTTCCGAGGCGCAACTGGAAGAGTTGGCGCAGGGGCACCTGGATATCGGCCTGTTGCGCCTGCCGGTGTTACGTCAACGGGCAGGTGTACAGATCACGCCCCTGTTCGCCGAACCCTTGCTGCTTGCGGTGCCACCTCAGCACCCACTGGCGCTGGACCCTCCGGCCGGGGGCGTCGACCTGGCCCAGCTTCGCGAGGAAGCCTTCATCTCCATCCCCCACCCCCAGCGGGGCGGCTTGAGTTACCTCTCGGCCGAGCTGTGCATGCGCCAGGGCTTTTTTCCCAGGGCGGCGCGGGTGATGTCGCGCAAGACCACCCAATTGCAACTGATCCAGGCCGGCTTCGGCATCGCCCTGCTGCCCGAGTCGATGCAGGACATCGCCCCGGCCAGCATCCGCTTCCTGCCGCTGGCGGATGCCGATTGCCAGAGCACCGTGGCCCTCGCCTATCGACAGGAGCCGACGCCCCTGGTGGCGCAATTCGTCGAACATTTTCGCAATCACTTGTAGTTGATTTGCGTTGTTCCATTCAGAGACAGGCCTTTAAACTGCGCCCCATGATTAAAGATCCCTTCGCACGACTCGGCCTGGACCGCGAGGTCCTCACCGTCACCCAGCTCAACGGCCGCGCCCGGGTGCTGCTCGAGGACGTGTTCAGCAATATCTGGGTGGAGGGCGAGATCTCCAACCTCGCCCGCCCGGCTTCCGGCCATGTGTACTTCACCCTCAAGGACAGCGGCGCCCAGGTGCGCTGCGCACTGTTCCGGCAGAACGCCGCGCGGGTCCGCCAGGCGCTGAAGGACGGCCTGGCGGTCAAGGTGCGGGGCAAGGTCTCGCTGTTCGAAGGGCGCGGTGACTACCAGCTGATTCTCGACACCGTGGAACCGGCCGGTGATGGCGCCCTGCGCCTGGCTTTCGATGCCCTGAAAGACAAGCTGAGCGCCGAAGGGCTGTTCAGCGCCGAACGCAAAGTGCCACTACCGGCCCATCCGCAACGCATCGGCATCATCAGTTCGCCCACCGGCGCGGTGATCCGCGACATCATCAGTGTGTTCCGGCGCCGCGCACCGCAGGTCGTGCTGACCCTGATCCCTACCGCCGTGCAGGGCCGCGAGGCTGCGGCGCAGATCGTCCGGGCCCTGCAGCTGGCCGACGCCCGGGGCTTCGACGCGCTGATCCTGGCCCGTGGCGGCGGCTCACTGGAGGACCTCTGGTGCTTCAACGAAGAAGCCGTGGCCCGTGCGGTGGATGCCTGCGTGACACCGATCGTCAGCGCCGTCGGCCATGAAACCGACGTCTCCATCAGTGATTTCGTGGCCGACGTTCGCGCGCCCACGCCTTCCGCAGCAGCCGAACTGCTGGCCCCCGATTCCAGTGACCTGCAACGCCGGGTCGACAACCTGCATCGACGCCTGGTGATGCGCATGCGCGACCGGCTGGTGCGCGACCGGCTGCGCCTGGACGGCCTGGCCCGACGCCTGCGCCATCCCGGCGAACGCCTGCGCCAGCAGGCACAGCGCCTGGACGACCTGGACATGCGCCTGCGCCGCGCCTTCGAGCGCAGCCTGAATACCCGTCGCGAACGCTTGATCCGCCTGGAAACCCGCCTCGGAGCCCAGCATCCGGGGCGGCAACTGGCACTGCTGCGCCAGCGTCTGGACAGCCTGGCCGAACGCCTGCCCCGGGCCATGCGCGAAGGCCTCAAGGGCCGCCGCCTGCAATTGCACAGCCAGATGCAGACCCTGCATGTGGTCAGCCCCCTGGCCACCCTGGGGCGCGGTTACAGCATCCTGCTGGACGATCGCGGGCAGGCCATTCGCAGTGCCGGCCAGACCCGCCCAGGCCAGCGCCTCAGTGCCCGCCTGGGCGAAGGCGAGCTGCAAGTACGCGTCGAAGACAACCACCTGACGCCCGTCACCCTTTCTCTACTGGATTGATCCATGCCGCGTTTTCTCTACTCCCTGCTGTTGCTGTGCCTGGCCTTCAATGCTCACGCCGACAGCTACATCACCCGCCTGCTGAACAAACCCGTGCCCGGTGGCGTAGCGGTGGTCGACCTGGGCAGCGCCGCCCAGGCGCCCAAGGCCAGCTACCAGGGCAAGCCGGTGCTGGTGGTGAAGGAGCAGAACAACTGGCTGGCGATTGTCGGCATCCCGCTGACGGTCAAGCCCGGCACTCAACAAGTAAGCGCCGGCGGGCGCAGCCTGAACTTCGTGGTCGGCAACAAGAAATACCCGGAGCAGCACATCACCCTGAAGAACCAGCGCCAGGTCAATCCGAACCCGGCGGACCTCAAGCGCATCGACGGCGAGTTGGCGGAACAGATCCGCGCCTACCGCAGCTTCAGCCCCAACACCCCAAGCAACCTGCTGTTGGACAAGCCGGTGAATGGCCCCCTGTCGAGCAAGTTCGGCGTACGCCGTTTCTTCAACGGTGAAGAGCGCAACCCTCACGCGGGCCTGGACTTCGCGGTGCCGGCAGGCACACCGATCAAGACCCCGGCGGCGGGCAAAGTGATCCTGATCGGCAACTACTTCTTCAACGGCAACACCGTGTTCGTCGACCACGGCCAGGGCTTCATCAGCATGTTCTGCCACATGTCGAAAATCGACGTGAAGATCGGCCAGTCCCTGGCCCGTGGCGCCGTGGTGGGCAAGGTGGGGGCGACCGGCCGCGCCACCGGGCCGCATATGCACTGGAACGTCAGCCTGAATGAT
Organism: Pseudomonas sp. GW822-FHT06D10; assembly: GCF_058799535.1. Lineage (NCBI taxonomy): Bacteria > Pseudomonadati > Pseudomonadota > Gammaproteobacteria > Pseudomonadales > Pseudomonadaceae > Pseudomonas > Pseudomonas sp. GW822-FHT06D10. Next base: position 33,191 of record NZ_JBXALN010000008.1, read on the forward strand.
GCGCGGGTCGATCCGGCCATCTTTATCGGGGCCTTCCAGCCCTGATCGCGCAGCGCCGCTTGCCTGCATCAGGCATTGATTCAGCGGCGAGCCGACGCCCACAGGGATTGCGCAGCCCTACTCGACTGCGCAATCGTTAGTATTCTTTCAAAGAATACCCAGCATAAAATCTCGATATAGCTTTGTTTTCGAGTATTCCTCTCAATTTTTTTCGACTGCTTGCCATCTCTCACCCCAGTGGTTAGGGTTGAGCACATGAAAACCTCTCACACCCTCATTCAGCGTCGTCAACACCGGAGCCTCTGCCTCGTCAGCGCACGACTGCCAGGCTGAATCGCGGTGCCTCATCCCCCTGCGTCAACCTCACTCTTGATTCACCGGCAGGCCGCCTCTTTTCGGCCCGGACAATAAGGATTTCTCCATGACCATGCTCAAAGACCCATCCTCCAAGTACCGCGCGTTCCCGACCATCAACTTGCCGGACCGTACCTGGCCGTCGAAAACCATCACCAGCGCGCCGATCTGGTGCAGTTCGGACCTGCGTGATGGCAACCAGTCGTTGATCGAACCGATGGATGCCGTCAAGAAGCTGCGCTTCTGGAAGACCCTGGTGGCTGTGGGTGTGAAGGAAATCGAAGCTTCTTTCCCGGCCGCTTCGCAAACCGACTTCGACTTCGTGCGCACCCTGATCGAAGGCGGCCACATTCCGGACGACACCACCATCCAGGTATTGACCCAGGCCCGTGAAGACTTGATCGCCCGCACCTTCGAGTCCTTGCGTGGAGCGAAAAAGGCCATCGTCCACCTGTACAACGCCACCAGCCCTTCGTTCCGCCGCATTGTCTTCAACCAGGACAAGGCCGGTGTGAAAGAGATCGCGGTGAATGCGGCCAAGCTGTTCGTCAAATACGCCGCCCAGCAACCGGAAACCCAGTGGCAGTTCGAGTACTCGCCAGAGACCTTCAGCGCCACCGAGCTGGAGTTCGCCAAGGAAGTCTGCGACGCCGTGGTGGAAGTCTGGAACGCCACGCCAAGCAACAAGGTGATCCTCAACCTGCCGGCCACCGTTGAAGTCGCCACACCGAACATCTACGCCGACCAGATCGAGTGGTTCTGCCGCAACATCAACCGTCGTGACAGCGTGCTCATCAGCCTGCACACCCACAACGACCGCGGTACGGGCGTGGCCGCCACCGAGCTGGGCCTGATGGCCGGCGCCGACCGTGTCGAAGGCTGCCTGTTCGGCAACGGCGAGCGTACCGGTAACGTCGACCTGGTCACTGTGGCCTTGAACCTCTACACCCAGGGTGTGAACCCTGAACTGGATTTCTCCGATATCGACGGCGTGCGCAAAGTCGTGGAAGAGTGCAACCAGATTGCCGTGCACCCGCGTCACCCTTATGTCGGCGACCTGGTCCACACCGCGTTCTCCGGCTCGCACCAGGACGCGATCCGCAAGGGCTTCGCCCAGCAGAAAGCCGATGGCTTGTGGGAGGTGCCGTACTTGCCGATCGACCCGGCCGATATCGGTCGCAGCTATGAGGCGGTGATCCGCGTCAACAGCCAGTCGGGCAAGGGTGGTATCGCCTACCTGCTCGAGCAGGAATACGGCATCAGCTTGCCACGCCGCATGCAGATCGAGTTCAGCCAGGTGGTGCAGCGGGAAACCGACCGCCTGGGCCTGGAAATGACCGCCCAGCAGATCCACGCGCTGTTGCACAGCGAGTACTTGCAGGCCAACACTCCCTACGCGCTGGTCAGCCATCGCTTGCAGGAAGAGAACGGCCACAGCGCCGTGGAAGTGGAAGTCTCGAGCAAGGGCCAGGGCGAGACCAACCTCAGTTGGCGCGGCAAGGGCAACGGTGCCCTGGAAGCGCTGGTGGCCGGGCTGCCGGTTCCGGTGGAGATCATGGACTACAACGAGCACGCGATCGGCGCCGGCACCAACGCCAAGGCGGCGGCCTACATCGAACTGCGGGTCAACGGTGAGCGCGCCGTGCACGGCGTCGGTATCGACGAAAACATCACCACCGCCAGCTTCAAGGCGCTGTTCAGTGCGCTGAACCGCTCCTTGAGCGAGCAGCAGGCCAAGGCAGCCTAAAGGCTGCCAAAAGCGAAAGGCCCCGAGGAGCTCGACTCCCCGGGGCCTTTTTTATGCCGGAACAGATAACACCAGCTAAATGTCAGCAACGACTGTTTCAGGCATGCACATCAACGCTGAACATGGCTTGCAGCAAAGCCGCCTGCAGCACCTGCAAGGTGCTGTTGGTCACGGCGATCTGCGCCTGGACTTCCATCACCTGCTGGGCTTTCTGTTCGTCGCTGGCCTGGCCCTTCTGCACGTTGGCCAATTGGGCCTGCTGTTCGGTCAGGGTTTTCTGGGTCTGCTCGATCTGTTTCTGCAGCGCCTTGACCGGATCACCACCGGCCTTTACCGCATCGATATTGGCATCGCCAGAGTTGACCCGCAGTTCCTTATCCTGACCGTCCTTGCTGTCATCCACCGGCGCCAACGGGCTGGTGCTGTTGCCTTCGGCTTCAGTCGAAGCAGTTTTGGGTGCCGACAGGGGGTAAGGATTGACGATGGTGGCAGTGATGGTAGTCATGATTGATTCCTCCTGAACTGATCCTGCTATCGGCCTTCACCCTCAAAGCTTGATATTCACAACCTGTAAAAAAGTGTGCCGTGCCGAAGCGATCCTAAGTGAACATGAAGGTATCGGCGTCGAGGTTCGCCGGAAAACGCGCACGGTAAGCCGCCAGTTCACCCGCGTTCAGGCACACCTGGAAGACGCCATCGGCCTCCCCGGCGCTGAGCAGGGTTTCGCCCTGATAGTCCAGAACCTGGCTGTCTCCGGTATAGGCAAAGCCCTTGCCGTCGGTGCCCACCCGGTTCACCGCCGCAACGTAGCAGAGGTTTTCAATGGCCCGGGCTGGCAGCAGGCGATTCCAGTGCAGGCGGCGGGCACCCGGCCAATTGGCGGTGTAAAGCAGCAGGTCGGTGTCCTGGGCGTCCCGGCTCCACACCGGAAACCGCAGGTCGTAGCAGATCAGCGGGCGAATACGCCAACCCTTGAGCTCGAACTGTACCTGCCGTTCCCCCGGCGTGTAGTGATTGTGCTCGCCGGCCATGCGAAACAAGTGGCGCTTGTCGTAGTGCCAGACCTCACCGTCAGGGCGCGCCCACAGCAAGCGATTGCGATGGCTGCCATCCGCTGCCTGGATTATCACGCTGCCGGTGATCACCGCATTCAGCTTCTTCGCCTGGCCACGTAGCCATTTGCTGGTAGGGCCATTCTCCGCTTCCGCGAGAGTCGCGGATTCCATGGAGAATCCGGTGGTAAACATTTCCGGCAGGATGATCAGATCTGCACCACGGGCCTGCTCCAGCAACTGCTCGAAATGCTCGAAGTTGGCCTGGCGGTCATGCCAGGCCAGGGTGGTCTGGATCAGGGCCAGATTCAGATCGGCTAATGCACTCAGATCACGCATAGTTTCTCCGCTGCTTGGCGCAACGTCTCCTCGCGCTTGGCGAAACACAGACGCACCAGGCGCTGCCCCTGGGGCGGCTGCTGATAGAACACCGACACCGGAATGGCCGCCACGCCGTGTTCGCGGGTCATCCATATCGCCATGTCGACATCATTCAAGTCTGGACGAATCTGCGAATAGTCCACCAATTGAAAATAGGTACCCGACACCCGGTTGAAGCTGAAGCGCGAGGCGCTCAGCAGATCGCAGAACAGATCACGCTTGGCCTGGTAAAAGGCCGGCAACTCTTCGACATGTTCCGGGTGGTCGGCCATGAAGTCCGCCAGAGCGTACTGCAAAGGCGTGACCCCGCAGAAGCTGACATATTGATGCACCTTGCGCAGCTCAGCGCTCAGGGCCGGCGGCGCGACGACATAACCGGTCTTCCAGCCGGTCACGTGATAGGTTTTACCGAACGAACTGACTACAAAGGCACGCTGATACAGCTCCTCATGGGCCAGCACACTGACATGAGGCACGCCATCGAACACCAGGTGTTCATAGACCTCGTCACTGACCAGGTAGATATCGCGATCACGGATCAACGCCGCCAACTGCTCCAGCTCGGCCCGGCTGATCAAGGCACCACTGGGGTTGTGCGGCGAATTGAGGATGATCATCCGCGTGCGCGGACTCAGGGCTTCGCCGAGTTTCTGCCAATCGAGGGCAAAGCCCTGCCCTGCCAACGGCACATGCACACAACGCCCACCGGCCAGCTCCACCGACGGCTCATAGCTGTCGTAACTGGGGTCGAACACAATGACTTCGTCACCGCGCTGGATCACCGCCTGGATGGCACAGAAGATTGCCTGGGTCGCACCGGGGGTGATGGTCACCTCAGCGTCCGCATCGACCTGGACGCCATAGCTGCGGGCGATTTTCGCGGCGACCTGCTGGCGCAGTGCCGGTAGGCCAGTCATGGGCGCGTACTGGTTATGGCCATTGGCGGCATGCCAGCCAAGCGCATCACGCAGGGCTTGCGGGCCATCGAAATCAGGAAAGCCCTGGGACAGGTTGAGCGCTCCGGTTTCCACCGCGAGCTGGGACATTTGCGTGAAGATGGTGGTGCCGACATTCGGCAACTTACTGATGATCATGAGGATTCCCTGCTGAGCAGTCCGCACTACGGCGGCGCGGAGGTCCCCGAGAATAGCCCAAACGCCAGGCATGAAAAAGGGCGCCCGGGGCGCCCTCTTATCCACACAGATCCCGTAGGAACTGGCTTGCCAGCGAAGCTCTGAAGCAGGTCCGGAGCTTCACCGGCAAGCCAGCCCCTAAGCCGGTCAGCGCTTGTCGCGGCGCTTCTTGTCGGCCTTCTTGTGGTGCGACATCAAGCGACGCTTCTTGTTGACCTGGCGGTCGGTCAGCGTGTTCTTGTTGCCTTCGTACGGGTTCTCGCCGCCCTTGAACTCGATGCGGATCGGCGTACCTACCAGCTTCAAGACTCGGCGGTAGGTGTTTTCCAGATAGCGCACATAAGACTTGGGCACCTTCTCCACCTGGTTGCCGTGGATCACGATCAGCGGCGGGTTGGCACCACCCAAGTGGGCGTAGCGCAGTTTGATCCGGCGATTGTTGACCATGGGCGGCGCGTGCTCGCCAACGGCATCTTCGAGGATCTGCGTCAGGCGGCTGGTGGGCCAGCGGGTTACCGCCGACTTGAAGGAGTTCTGCACCGACTGGTAGAGGTTGCCCACACCGGTACCGTGCAGCGCCGAGATGAAGTGGATATCGGCGAAGTCGACGAAGAACAGCCGGCGTTGCAGCTCGGTCTTCACATAGTCGCGCTCGCTCGGCTGCATGCCGTCCCACTTGTTCAGGGCGATCACCAGGGCCCGACCGGCTTCCAGGGCAAAGCCCAGCAGGTTCAGGTCGTGGTCCACCACACCTTCGCGGGCGTCCATGACAAAGATCACCACGTTGGCGTCCTTGATCGCCTGCAGCGTCTTGACCACCGAGAACTTTTCGACTTCCTCGTGGATCTTGCCGCGCTTGCGCACACCAGCGGTGTCGATCAGGGTGTACTTCTCGTCGTTACGCTCGAACGGGATGTAGATACTGTCGCGGGTGGTGCCGGGCTGGTCATAGACGATCACCCGGTCTTCACCGAGCATGCGGTTGACCAGGGTCGACTTGCCGACGTTGGGACGACCGATGATGGCGATCTTGATCCCGTCCTTCTCGCTCGGGCCCGGAATGCGCTTGGCTTCCTCACCCTCGGCAACGATCTCTTCCTCGCCTTCTTCCGGCTCGTCAGCGTCATCCTTGGGGAATTCGCTCAGGGCGATTTCCAGCATCTGGGTGATACCGCGGCCATGAGCACCGGCGATCGGGATGGCATCGCCCATGCCCAGCGGCGCGAACTCGGCGCGGGCCATGTCCGGGTCGATGTTGTCGACCTTGTTGGCGATCACGTAGGAAGTCTTGTTACGTTTGCGCAGGTGCTCGCCGATCATCTGGTCGGCCGCGGTAAACCCGGCCTTGGCGTCCACCAGGAACAACACCACATCAGCTTCTTCGATGGCCAGCAGCGACTGCTCGGCCATCTTTTCATCCATGCCATGCTCGTCACCGGAGATACCGCCGGTGTCGATCAGAATATAGGTACGCCCTTGCCACTTGGCCTCACCGTATTGGCGATCACGGGTCAGACCGGACAGGTCGCCGACAATGGCGTCGCGAGTCCGAGTCAGGCGGTTGAACAAGGTGGACTTGCCGACGTTAGGTCGGCCCACCAGGGCGATTACGGGAACCATGCGGCTCTCCACTGCGTTAATTCAGAAAATACAAAAGCCGCTGCGAGGCAGCGGCTGGTGCTCGGGGCAGCACTGTAGGAGCGAGCGTGCTCGCGATTAACTCCATGGCGCCGCGCTCGTCCAGCAAGCTGGCGTCACCTGGCATCCATCGCGAGCACGCTCGCTCCTGCAGTTCGCTTGGGGATCACCCCAAGCATAGTCAAACCATTACTTGATGGTCAGGGCTTCCAGTTTGCCGCTGTTGCCATACACATAAATCATGTCGCCCACCACCAGCGGACGAGCACGCAGGCCGTCGCTATCGATGCGCGTACGACCGACGAAGCGACCGTCAACCTGGCTCAGCAGGTGCAGGTAACCTTCCAGGTCGCCCACGGCCACGTAGCTGGAGAAAACTTCCGGTGCCGACAGTTGGCGGCGAGCCAGGGAGTCGTTGCTCCACAGCGCGGTAGTCGAACGCTCGTCCACGCCTTCCACGGTACCCGAGGACAGGCTGACATAAACGCTGCCGAATCCTTGGGCCACACCGGCGTAGCTGGAAGCATCACGCTGCCACAGCGGACGGCCGCTCTCCAGGTCCAGGGCAACCACACGCCCCTGGTAGCTGGCAACGTACAGGGTGCCACCGGACAGCAGCAGGCCACCGTCGATGTCCACGACCCGATCCAGTTCGGAACGGCCTTGTGGAATGGCTACACGCTGCTCCCACACCGGCACGCCGTTGCGAATATCCAGCGCGACCACCTTGCCGGTGGAAAGACCGGCCAGGGCCAGACGGTTGGTCGCCAACGGCGCACTGGTGCCCCGCAGGGTCAACACCGCTGGAGTGCTGTCGTAGAGCCAGATCTGGTGACCGGTGCTGGCTTCAAGGCCAATCACGCGGTCGTCCTGAGTCTGCACCACCACCACGTCACCGTTGGTAGCTGGCGGAGCCAGCACTTCACTGGTCACACGGGCACGCCATTTCTCTTCACCGCTGGAGGCATCCAGGGCAACCACTTCGCCTTTCAGAGTGCCGATCATGACCAGCCCATAACCCACGCCAACGGCGCCGGAAACAGGCAGTTCGAGATCTTTCTTCCATTTGACGTCGCCGTTCATGCGATCCATGGAAACCACCACGCCGGTCACGTCAGCGGCATAGATGGTGTCACCATCGATGGCTGGCACCAGCATGTTGTAGGTTTCGCCCTGACCGTCACCGATCGAACGGCTCCACTGCTTCTGCAGGACCACTTCTTCTTTGAAGTCGACCAGTTCCGCCGGTGGCAGTTCTTTCTTGCTGTTGCTGCTGCAACCCGCGGCCAACAAGGCCAGAGCCAGCAATGCTGCATGTTTCCAACGGATCACGTCATGCATCCCCTTTGGCCAGGTCGTCCAGCTTGATTTGTAGGCCACCGACTGCCGCTTCATCCGAGAGCGCCGCCTTGGCTTTTTGGTATGCCGCATGGGCTTCGTCCACACGGCCCAGCTGGACCAGCAGATCGCCCTTGAGTTCTTCACGAGTCGCCAGGAATGCCTTGTCGGCATCGCCGTCGAGCAGCTTCAGAGCCTCGTCGGCCTTGTTCTGCGCCGCCAGTACCTGTGCCAGGCGCTGACGCGCCACTTCACCCAGGGTCGGGTTGGCGGGCTTGTCGGCCACGGCCTTGAGCTGTGCCGCTGCATCGTCCAGCTTGCCGGTGTCTACTGCCACTTTGGCCACGAACAGGTTGCCGTACTGCGCGTAGGCAGTACCGCCGAACTCGCTGTTGAGCTTGCCCGCCAGGTCCGTAACACGAGCCGCATCAGGCTTGCCATCCGGCGTCAGGGTAGTTTCCAGCAGTTGCTGATAGAGCACCGAAGCGCCTTGCGACTGATTGTTCTGATACTTGTGCCAGGCTTGCCAGCCGAACACGATAACCAGGGCCAGCAGGCCGCCAGTCACCAGGGGTTTGCCGTTACGCTGCCACCAGTCTTTCAATTCCGCCAGCTGTTCATCTTCGGTACTCGACACCCCAATACTCCTTATTCGCTAAATCGGCTGTTTGACAGCTTCAACCCTGCACGACGCAGGTGGCCAGGTGCGCAGCGAGTGCATCCCAGGCAATGCTTTGTTGTTCGCCCTGGCCACGCAGGGGTTTGAAACCTACCACTTGCTGGGCCAATTCGTCGTCACCGAGGATCAGCGCATACAGCGCGCCGCTCTTGTCGGCCTTCTTGAATTGGCTTTTGAAGCTGCCAGCACCGGCATTGATCTGAAGACGCAGGTTCGGCAATTGATCGCGAACACGCTCGCTCAGCGCCAGAGCGGCCAGTTCGGCGGCCTCACCGAAGGCGCAGAGGTAAACGTCGACCTGACGCGAGATCTCTTCCGGGACCTGCTCCAGGGTTTCCAGCAGCAGCACCAGACGCTCGATCCCCATGGCAAAGCCAACGCCCGACGTAGGCTTGCCGCCCATCTGCTCCACCAGGCCATCGTAACGGCCACCGGCACAGACAGTGCCCTGGGCACCGAGCTTGTCGGTGACCCATTCGAAAACGGTCTTGCTGTAGTAATCCAGCCCACGCACCAGCTTGGGGTTGATCACATAGGGGATACCCGCAGCATCCAGGCGGGCCTTGAGGCCTTCGAAGTGCACGCGGGACTCTTCGTCCAGGTAGTCGGCCAGCTTGGGCGCATCCACCAGCACGGCTTGAGTGTCCGGGTTCTTGGTATCCAGCACCCGCAGCGGGTTGGTCTTCAGGCGGCGCTGGCTGTCTTCGTCCAGCTTGTCCATGCGCGCCGACAGGAACTCCACCAGCGCGTCGCGATAGCGCGCGCGCGCTTCGGCGGTACCCAGGCTGTTGAGTTCGAGCTTGACCGCATCACGGATACCCAGCTCGCCCCACAGGCGCCAGGTCAGCACGATCAGTTCAGCATCGATGTCTGGCCCGTCGAGGTTGAATACCTCGCAACCGATCTGGTGGAACTGGCGATAACGGCCTTTCTGCGGGCGCTCGTGACGGAACATCGGGCCGATGTACCACAGCTTCTGCACCTGGCCACCGCCGGTAATGCCGTGCTCCAGCACTGCACGGACACAGGCAGCGGTGCCTTCCGGACGCAAGGTGAGGGAGTCGCCGTTGCGATCTTCGAAGGTGTACATCTCTTTTTCGACGATGTCGGTCACTTCACCGATGGAGCGTTTGAACAGCTCGGTGAACTCAACGATCGGCATGCGGATCTGCTTGTAACCGTAGTTATCCAGCAGGCGCGCCACAGTACCCTCGAAATAACGCCACAGGGGCGTCTGCTCGGGCAGGATGTCATTCATGCCACGAATGGCTTGCAGAGACTTGCTCACAAAAAATCCTTAAATACGTTCGGTTAGCCGCGAGCGATCAGCGCTGCGTCGGCCTCGACCTTTTCGGCCGCCTTCTGCCGGATCAGCTTTTCAAGCTCGTCCACCAGATTGTCATTGGTCAGTTTCTGTGCCGGCTTGCCATCGATGTAGATCAGGTTCGGTGTACCACCGGTCAGGCCAATGTGCGCCTCTTTGGCTTCACCCGGGCCGTTGACCACGCAACCGATCACTGCAACATCCAACGGCACCAGCAGGTCTTCAAGCCGTCCTTCCAGTTCGTTCATGGTTTTCACCACATCGAAGTTCTGCCGCGAGCAGCTCGGGCAGGCGATGAAGTTGATGCCACGGGAACGCAGGTGCAGGGACTTGAGAATGTCGTAGCCGACCTTCACTTCCTCGACCGGGTCGGCCGCCAGCGAAATGCGAATGGTATCGCCAATTCCTTCGGCCAGCAGCATACCGAGGCCGACGGCGGATTTCACTGTGCCTGAACGCAAACCACCGGCTTCGGTGATCCCCAGGTGCAGGGGCTGGATGATTTCCTTGGCCAGCAGGCGGTAGGCCTCGACGGCCATGAACACGTCCGAGGCTTTCACGCTGACCTTGAAGTCCTTGAAATTCAGGCGTTCCAGGTGTTCTACGTGACGCAGCGCCGACTCCACCAATGCAGCCGGGGTCGGTTCGCCGTATTTTTTCTGCAGGTCTTTTTCCAGGGAACCGGCGTTGACCCCGATACGGATCGGGATCCCGCGATCACGGGCAGCATCCACCACCGCGCGTACCCGGTCTTCACGACCGATATTGCCCGGGTTGATCCGCAGGCAATCGACGCCCAGTTCGGCCACGCGCAGCGCGATCTTGTAGTCGAAGTGGATGTCGGCCACCAGCGGTACCTTGACCTGCTGCTTGATCCGGCCGAACGCCTCGGCGGCGTCCATGTCCGGCACCGAAACCCGCACGATATCGACACCGGCGGCTTCCAGGCGGTTGATCTGGGCGACGGTTGCGGCCACGTCGTTGGTGTCGCTGTTGGTCATGCTCTGCACCGCAATCGGGGCATCGCCTCCGACCGGTACCGAGCCGACCCAGATCTTGCGGGATTCGCGACGCTTGATTGGAGATTCGCCGTGCATGACTTATTGACCTAACTTCAGGCGAGCAGTCTCGCCACTGGTGAACGGGGCGATATCCACCGCCTGACCGTTGTAAGTGATTTGTGCGCCACGGGCATAGCCCAGACGTACGGCAAAAGGCGGCTTGCCGCTGACATCGACATTTTCACCCTTGCGCTTGAGGGCGCTGAGCAGAACCTTGCCGTTGGCATCGATGACCTGGGCCCAGCAGTCGGCACTGAACTGGATCTGTACCTGGCCCGCGCCTGCAACTGCAGTTGCCGCTGCGCTGCCCGGTGCAACCGCAGCAGCAGGCGCGGTCGGCGTGACAGGCGCTTGTGCCACGGCAGCCGGTGCGACAGGCGCCGGAGCCGGCGCGTTGTGCACGGGAGCTGCAGGGACGGACGCAGTGGCAGCCGGCGCCGGAGCGGTCGAAACGGCTGGGGCGGCAGGAGTTTCGCTCGCTGCCTGGCCTTCGCTTTGAGCGGCATTGTCCAGCGCTTCGCTCTGCCCCTCGGCAACCGCCTGGTCTTCGGGCTCGTCGATAGGATGAATCTGGGTAGTGCCGTCGGCGCCTTCGACCTCGACATGCTCGGGGCTCAGGGAGACCGGCTCCTTGCTGCGCTGGGAGGACTGATCCTGCCACCAGATGAAACCGCCACCAACCACCGCCACCAGCAGCAGCAAACTGACAATGCGCAAGATAGTGTGGGAAACCCGCACCGGCTCTTCGATGCGCCCCAGGGCATGGACGCTGCTGCCCTGGGAGTCGGTACCGGTGTATTGATCGAACTCCTGGACCAGTACCGCCTGATCCATGCCCAGCAATTTGGCGTAGGCACGAATATAGCCACGGGCGAAAGTGTGCCCCGGCAGCTTGTCGAAGGCGCCAGCTTCCAGGTTGCTCAGGGAGCTCACGGTGAGGTTGAGCTTGTGGGCCACTTCGGCCAGCGACCAACCATTGCTTTCGCGGGCCTGACGCAGGGTCTCACCGGGGTTTACGCGAGTCACTGCTTGAACTTCGGGATGGGCCGCTTTCATCATTGCTCCGACAGGTATTGCTGATATTCCGGCGTACCGGGATAAAGTCGTTTTAGTTGCAGACCGTAACTGGCGGCCTTGTCGCGATCTTCGAACACCGTTGCCAGCCGAACGCCGAGCAATAGACTACGTGCATTTTGCTCGCCGAGCAGGCTAAAACGATCGTAATAGTCGCGCGCGGGCACATAATGCCTGTCTTCGTAAGACAACTCAGCCATTTCCAGCAATGCACGGGGCTGTTGATGATTGAGACGCAAGGCCTTTTCCAGCTGCAGCTGGGCCAGATCACGCTGGCCGAGCCTTGAAGCGGTCATGCCGAGGTTTTCAAACACTCGGGAACGTTCGGGGTACAGAGTATCAGCAGCGGCTTGCTCAAAGCGCTGATAAGCCTCTTTGTAACGTTTTTCCTGGAACAGAAAGCTGCCGTAGTTATTGAGGATCCGGGCACTGTCCGGACGCGCCGCCAGGGCCTGGCGAAAATGCTCGTCGGCCAGGGCCGGTTCCATCTCGGCCTGGAACACCAGTGCCAGGGCAGCATTGGCGTCGGCATCGGCGGGGGCCAGTTCCAGGGCTTTCTTCAGTGGCACCTTGGCCCGCTCGCTCATGCCCTGCTGCAAGTAGCCCAGGCCCAACTGCACATAGGCCTCGCGCGCCTCGTCGCGCCCCTTGCTGGTGTTCATCGGGTTGGAATCACCCGACAGAACACAGCCAGCACACAGGCTGGCAACAAGCAGGAGCAGCGCAAAGCGCAGGGCCATGGAGATCCTCTCTCAGGTACGGGTTGCGGCGCTTTGCGGCATATCGGCGTCGGCGCTCAACTCACGCACGGCGATATAGCGTTCGCTACGACGGGTGCGGTCCAGCACCTGCCCGACCAACTGACCGCAGGCGGCATCGATGTCTTCACCACGTGTGGTGCGCACGGTGACGTTGAAACCGGCGTGATGCAGCTGGTCCTGGAAGCGACGAATGGCATTGTTGCTCGGACGCTCGTACCCGGAATGCGGGAACGGGTTGAACGGGATCAGGTTGATCTTGCACGGTACATCCTTGAGCAGCTCGATCATCTCCACCGCGTGCTCAAGCTTGTCGTTGACGTCTTTGAGCAGGGTGTACTCGATGGTCAGCACACGCTTCTCACCCAGGGCCGACATGTAGCGCTGGCAAGACTCGAGCAGCATCTTCAGCGGGTACTTCTTGTTGATCGGTACCAACTGGTTGCGCAGCGCATCATTGGGTGCGTGCAGAGACAACGCCAGCGAGACGTCGATGTGCTTGGCCAGCTCATCGATCATCGGCACCACGCCGGAGGTCGACAGGGTTACCCGGCGCTTGGAGATACCGTAGCCCAGGTCGTCCATCATCAGGTGCATGGCAGCGATGACGTTGTCGAAGTTCAGCAGCGGCTCACCCATGCCCATCATCACCACGTTGGTGATGGCACGGTCGACGGTCGCCGGGACGCTGCCAAAGGATTTGTTGGCAATCCACACCTGGCCGATGACTTCGGCGGCGGTGAGGTTGCTATTGAAGCCTTGCTTGCCGGTGGAGCAGAAACTGCAATCCAGGGCACAGCCCGCCTGGGACGAAACGCACAGAGTGCCGCGCTTGCCCTGAGGAATGTAGACGGTCTCGACGCAGCTGCCGGACGCCACGCGCACCACCCATTTACGGGTGCCGTCGCTGGAGATGTCCTCGCTGACCACTTCCGGACCGCGAATCTCGGCAACAGCCTTGAGCTTTTCGCGCAAGGCCTTGCCGACATTCGTCATGGCGTCGAAATCATCGACGCCAAAGTGGTGAATCCATTTCATTACCTGACCGGCACGGAAACGCTTCTCCCCGATTGAGTCGAAGAATTTCTCCATTTCCGGTTGAGTAAGCCCCAACAGGTTAGTTTTGCCGATCGATGCAGTCATGGTTTCACCTCTCACGCGCAAGCCTTACTCAGCGAGCGGTTACTTCAGTAGCTGCGAAGAAGTAAGCGATTTCGCGAGCAGCGGCAGCTTCGGAGTCCGAACCGTGAACGGCGTTGGCGTCGATGGACTCGGCGAAGTCAGCACGGATGGTGCCGGCAGCAGCTTCTTTAGGGTTGGTAGCGCCCATCAGCTCACGGTTGCGAACGATGGCGTTTTCGCCTTCCAGAACCTGAACAACAACCGGGCCGGAAGTCATGAAGGCAACCAGTTCGCCGAAGAAGCCACGCTCGCTGTGCTCAGCGTAGAAGCCTTCAGCTTCAGCCTTGGACAGTTGCTTCATTTTCGAAGCTACAACGCGCAGGCCGGCTTCTTCAAAACGGGAAACGATCTTGCCGATAACGTTTTTTGCAACAGCGTCAGGCTTGATGATGGAGAAAGTACGTTGAACAGCCATGGTGTAACTCCAGAAACGGTGATTAAAGCGAAAAATTAAACCCGCGAATTATACGCGGGTTTATAGGGATTGCCTAACTGCGTAGCCCGCGGATTCAGTCAGCTTCGTCGATCCAGGCGGCCTGAATTGCTTCAAGAACCTTCTCGCCTCCGCGAGCCGGATCGTCGCTGAACTCCGGCAGTGCCAGAACCCATTGGTGCAGATCGACAAAGTTCACATAACGCGGGTCCACATCCGGCTTGGACTCAGCCAGTTGGATCGCGATTTCCAGTACATCAACCCACTTGAGGCTCATGCCAGTTCCTTGAAATCAGTGCGGCGCTTCGGCTGCATGGTTGAGCGAGTATTTTGGAATTTCGACGGTCAGGTCTTCATCGCCGACGATGGCCTGGCAGGACAGGCGCGACTGCGCTTCCAGGCCCCAGGCCTTGTCCAGCAGGTCTTCTTCCAGCTCGTCAGCCTCGTTCAGCGAGTCGAAGCCTTCACGAATGATGCAATGGCAGGTGGTGCAGGCACAGACGCCGCCACAGGCACTTTCGATCTCGATGTGGTTGTCGTGCGCCACCTCGAGCACCGAGACGCCAGGCTCGACCTCTACAACCAGGCCGTCCGGACAGAACACGGCGTGTGGCAGAAAAATGATCTGCGGCATCAGTTATTCCTCGATTTCATTCAGGTTGCGCCCCGCCAGCGCGGCTTTCACCGTCGAATCCAGGCGTCGGGCAGCAAAGGCATCGGTCACTTGCGACAGACGCTTGGTCTGCTGCTCGATGGCGTAACCATCGGTGCCACGCATCAATTCACTCAATTCCTGCATCTGCAGCTCGATGACCATGCGTTCTTCGGCGTCCAGCAGACGCTCGCCATCGGCGTCCAGGGCACCTTGCACCGCCTCGATCAGGCGCTGAGCATCAACCTGCTGCTCGCGCAGTACTCGGGCCACCTTGTCGTCGCCGGCGTACAGGAAGGAATCCTTGAGCATCTTGGCGATCTCGCCGTCGGTCAGACCGTAGGATGGCTTGACCTGGATGCTGGCTTCGACGCCCGAACCCAGCTCTCGCGCAGAAACGCTGAGCAGGCCATCGGCGTCGACCTGGAAGGTCACGCGGATCTTCGCCGCACCGGCCACCATCGGTGGGATGCCGCGCAATTCGAAACGCGCCAGGGAGCGGCAGTCGCTGATCAGCTCGCGCTCGCCCTGCAGCACATGAACCATCATGGCCGTCTGGCCATCCTTGTAGGTGGTGAAGTCCTGGGCACGGGCAACCGGAATGGTGGTGTTGCGCGGAATCACCTTCTCCATCAGCCCGCCCATGGTTTCCAACCCCAGGGACAGCGGAATCACGTCCAGCAGCAGCAATTCGCCGCCTTCGCGCTTGTTGCCGGCCAAGGTATCGGCCTGGATCGCGGCCCCAATGGCCACCACTTGATCCGGATCGATCTCGGTCAACGGCTGGCGACCGAACATTTCAGCCACCGCCTCACGCACACGCGGCACACGAGTCGAACCGCCCACCATGACCACCGCCTGCACCTCATCCAATTCGACATTGGAGTCGCGTACAGCACGACGACAGGCCTTGAGGCTGCGGGCAACCATCGGCTCGATCAGGGCGTCGAAGGCGTCGCGAGTCAGGGCGGCACGCCAATCGCCATACACCACTTCCACGGACGCGGCGCCGGTCAAGGCTTCCTTGGCCGCACAAGCGGCTTGCAACAGACTGCGCTGGGTACCCGGGTCGAGGTCGGCGGACAGGCCCGCGCCCTCGATGATCCAGCCGGCAATGGCGTGATCGAAGTCATCGCCGCCCAGGGCAGTATCGCCACCGGTAGCCAAGACTTCGAAGACGCCGCCGGTCAGGCGCAGAATGGAAATATCGAAGGTGCCGCCACCCAAGTCATAGATCGCCACCACGCCTTCGGCATGCTGATCCAGACCATAAGCCACAGCCGCCGCGGTCGGCTCGTTGAGCAGGCGCAGCACATTCAGGCCGGCCAGCTTGGCCGCATCCTTGGTGGCTTGACGCTGGGCGTCGTCGAAATAGGCAGGAACGGTGATGACCGCACCTACCAGCTCGCCACCCAGGGCCGCCTCAGCACGCTGACGCAATACCTTGAGCACTTCAGCCGATACCTCCACCGGGCTTTTCGGCCCCTGAATGGTCTCGATGAACGGCATGTGCGACTCGCCCTCGACGAAGCGATAGGGCAGTTGCTCACCCAGCTGCTTGACGTCAGACAGGCCGCGCCCCATCAGGCGCTTGACCGAAAGCACGGTATTCAAAGGGTCGGTAGGTGCAGCCAGGCGGGCAGACTCGCCCACCTCGACGCGGTCGGCGTGATAACGCACCGCGGACGGCAGAATCACCTGCCCCTGCGCGTCGGCCAGCGGCTCGGAAAGACCACTGCGCAAGGCAGCGACCAGCGAATTGGTAGTGCCCAAGTCGATCCCCACAGCCAGACGACGCTGGTGCGGTTGAGGACTTTGGCCGGGTTCGGCGATCTGCAGTAGGGCCATGCTTATCTGGACTTATCTGTATATCAGGCGTGCGACCGGAGCGGCACTGGGTTAATCGTCGAGGCGCTCTTCTAACTGGCGCACTTCGTAGGTGAGCTTGTCGAGGAACTGCATGCGCCGCATCAGGCGCTCGGCCTGCTCGCGTTGCGCTGCATCATCCCAACAGGCTGCGAAGCTTTCATTCAGTTCATCCTGGGCTGTCTTGAGCCGACGCTTGAATGCCGCCACTCCGGCCAGGTCGGCGCTGTCCTGCAAATCCTCGAGCTCTTCGCGCCATTGCATCTGCTGCAGAAGAAACTCCGGATCATGCACCGTGACTTCCAGCGGCAACTCGCCGCCATTCAAAGCCAGCAGGTAACGGGCGCGCTTGGGCGGGCTCTTGAGGGTCTGGTAAGCCTCGTTGAGGCTTGCCGACTGCTCCAGGGCCAGGCGCTGCTCGCGCTCGGAAGCATCGGCAAAACGGTCTGGATGAACCCCACGCGCCAACTCGCGGTAGCGCGCGGCCAACTGCTCGAGATCCAGACGGAAGCTCGGTTGCAGCTCAAATAAAGCGAAATGACAAGGAGTACCCACGACAAGCCTCAGATGTTGAAGCTTTCGCCGCAGCCACACTCACCGCGCACGTTGGGGTTGTTGAACTTGAAGCCTTCGTTCAACCCTTCCTTGACGAAATCAAGTTCGGTGCCGTCCAGATAGGTCAGGCTTTTCGGATCGATGATCACTTTCTCGCCATGACTCTCGAATACCTGATCGTCCTCGCCAATCTCGTCGACGAACTCCAGCACGTAGGCAAGGCCGGAACAGCCCGTGGTGCGAACACCCAGACGAATCCCATCACCCTTGCCGCGCCCGTTGAGGGAGCGTCGCACGTGTTGAGCAGCCGCTTCTGTCATGCTGATAGCCATCGTGACTCCTTACTTGTCGCCAAATCTGTGAAAGCCGATCGGTCAGATCAGGCCTTTCTTCTGCTTGTAGTCGCGTACGGCGGCCTTGATGGCGTCTTCGGCGAGTACCGAGCAGTGAATCTTCACGGGAGGCAGGGCCAGCTCTTCAGCCAGCTGGGTGTTCTTGATGGTTTCGGCTTCATCCAGGGTCTTGCCCTTCATCCACTCAGTGGCCAGGGAGCTGGAAGCAATGGCGGAACCGCAGCCATAGGTCTTGAACTTGGCGTCTTCGATGATGCCCTGCTCATTGACCTTGATCTGCAGGCGCATCACGTCGCCGCAGGCAGGAGCGCCGACCATGCCGGTGCCGACATCCGGATCTTCCGCGTTCATCTTGCCGACGTTGCGCGGGTTCTCGTAGTGGTCGATGACCTTTTCGCTATAAGCCATGATTCTTAATCCTCACTCATCAGAGAGTCGCTCTTGGGTTCTGCAAATCGCCGTTATCGGTACGCTCTACAGAACCCTGTGCGGCGACTTATATTCAGTGCGCCGCCCACTCGATCTTCGAGATATCGACGCCATCTTTGTACATGTCCCACAGCGGCGACAGAGCGCGCAGCTTGGTAACGGCTTCGCAGACTTTCTGCGCCGCGTAATCGATTTCTTCTTCGGTGGTGAAGCGGCCAAAGGTGAAGCGGATCGAGCTGTGAGCCAGCTCGTCGTTGCGACCCAGGGCACGCAGCACGTAGGAAGGCTCCAGGGAGGCCGAAGTACAGGCCGAACCGGAAGACACTGCCAGGTCCTTGAGGGCCATGATCAGCGACTCGCCTTCAACGTAGTTGAAGCTCAGGTTCAGGTTGTGCGGTACGCGGGCAGTCATGCTGCCGTTGATGTACAGCTCTTCCAGGTGCTCGACCTGCTTGTAGAAGCGGTCGCTCAGGGCTTTGATGCGCAGGTTCTCGGCAGCCATGTCTTCCTTGGCCACGCGGAAGGCTTCGCCCATGCCGACGATCTGGTGAGTAGCCAGGGTGCCGGAACGCATGCCGCGTTCGTGACCACCGCCGTGCATGGTGGCTTCCAGGCGCACCCGCGGCTTGCGGCTGACGTACAGCGCGCCGATCCCTTTCGGGCCGTAGGTCTTGTGGGCGGAGAAGGACATCAGGTCGACCTTCAGGGCCTGCAGGTCGATGTCGACCTTGCCGGTGGACTGGGCGCCGTCGACGTGGAACAACACGCCCTTGGAGCGGGTCAGTTCGCCGATGGCAGCGATGTCGTTGATGGTGCCGATCTCGTTGTTCACATGCATGATCGAAACCAGGATGGTGTCGTCACGCAGGGCTGCTTCGACCATGGCCGGAGTGATGAGGCCGTCTTCGCCCGGCTCGATGTAGGTCACTTCGAAGCCTTCACGCTCGAGTTGGCGCATGGTGTCCAGGACAGCCTTGTGCTCGATCTTCGAGGTGATCAGGTGCTTGCCCTTGGTGTGGTAGAAATGCGCGACACCCTTGATTGCCAGGTTGTCGGATTCGGTAGCACCGGAAGTCCAGACGATTTCACGCGGGTCGGCGTTAACCAGGTCGGCCACTTGGCGACGGGCGTTTTCCACCGATTCTTCGGCTTTCCAGCCAAACACGTGGGAGCGGGACGCCGGGTTACCGAAGTTCCCGTCGACCAGCAGGCATTCACTCATTTTCTGCGCGACGCGCGGATCAACCGGGGTGGTCGCTGAGTAATCAAGGTAAATCGGCAATTTCATGGACTCTCTCCTAAATCAGGCTGGCTGGCGTGCCGCTAGCTCTTTGGCTGTCATTCGACGGCGGACGCTTCAATCTTGTCCAGGCGCGGCGCCTTGCCATTACAACGGCGCTGGTCCTGACGCTGGGCTACTTCTTGCACCTCACGGCGAGTGACAAGGTCAGCCAAGCTGATACCGCTTAGAAATTCGTGGATCTGCAGGCTCAGATCGCACCACAGGTGGTGCGTCAGGCAGGTGTCGCCGGCATGGCAATCACCCAGCCCCTGGCATTTGGTTGCATCGACCGATTCGTTCACCGCATCGATCACCTGGGCCACCTGGATCCCCTGCATGTCGCGGGACAACTGATAGCCGCCACCAGGACCCCGGACGCTGGACACCAGATTGCTACGGCGCAACTTGGCGAAAAGCTGTTCGAGATAGGACAGGGAAATGCCTTGGCGCTCGGAGATATCGGCCAGGGAGACCGGGCCATGTTGCGCGTGCAACGCCAGATCGAGCATGGCGGTCACGGCGTATCGGCCTTTAGTAGTCAGTCGCATGGACAAGTACCACGGAGTTTCGGAATGGAGGCGAGTATGCAATACCCGAGTAATCAGGTCAACTATAAGACCAACTACTTTAGTCGGATTTACCCGCAAAAGAGCGCGCGAATCATAGCAAAGTCTGCGACGTAATGGCACAGCGCGATGGCAACAACTGACCTGCGGGTCGCTTATGGCCTCTCGGGGGCTTTTTCGCCGGCAAACCGGCTCCTGCAGGAGAAGCCGGTTTGCGGGGCATCAGCCGACCTGGCTGTCGCCCTTGCCCTTGACTTCAGCAAAGTCTTCTTCACGCAGGGCAGGCAAGTCCTTGGCGCAGTAGTCACTGCCCAGATCCTTCAGCGCGCCACACATCCCCTCCAGACGACCATCGACCGCTTGCAGGTGATCAAGCAACTGACCAATGGCCCGCGCCACGGGGTCAGGCATGTCTTCGCTGACGCCATAGGCATCGAAGCCGAGCTTTTCCGCCATGGCCTTGCGCTTGGCTTCCTGCTCATCATTGGATTTCATGATGATCCGCCCCGGAATCCCCACTACGGTCGCACCGGCCGGCACCGCCTTGGTCACCACGGCATTGGAACCGACCTTGGCCCCGGCCCCGACCGTGAACGGCCCCAGCACCTTGGCGCCAGCCCCCACCACCACACCATCTTCCAGGGTCGGGTGGCGCTTGCCTTTATTCCAACTGGTGCCACCCAGGGTCACCCCCTGGTAAAGCGTGACGTCATCACCGATCTCGGCGGTTTCGCCAATGACGATGCCCATTCCATGGTCAATAAAGAAGCGACGACCGACCTTGGCCCCCGGATGAATCTCGATCCCGGTCAGCCAGCGCCCGAAGTTCGAGACCAGCCGCGCCAGCCACTTCCAGCCCATCCCCCACAAGGCGCCGGACAGGCGATGGATCCAGATCGCATGCATCCCCGGGTAGCAGGTCAGCACCTCAAAGGCGTTGCGCGCTGCCGGGTCACGATGGAAAACACTTTGGATATCTTCACGCAGACGTTCGAACATCACTGATCCTTCCGCTTCTGTAGCTCCCCACGAGCCGCTTTCTGGGTTTCCGTGAGGATGCCTCGCAATATATTCATTTCCGCCCGGCTGACCGAGCTGCGACCGTACAACCGACGCAAGCGCGCCATCAAGTGTCGAGGTTTCTCCGGATCGAGGAAGTCGATGGCCACCAGGGTTTGCTGCAGGTGCTCGTAGAACCGCTCCAGCTCATCCATGGTTGCCAGCTCATCACTGCGCGGCGACGCCACCTCATCCTTCTCCACCTTGCTCGGCTGGCCCTGGGCCGCCAACCAGGACATGCGCACTTCATAGGTCAGCACTTGCACTGCCGTGGCCAGGTTCAACGAGCTGAACTCCGGATCCGACGGGATATGCACATGGAAATGACATCGCTGCAGTTCGTCATTGGTCAGGCCGGAGTCTTCACGACCGAACACCAGAGCGATCTGCGCCCCCTGCCCGGCCTCCTCCACGACCTTGAGGCCCGACTCGCGGGGATCCAGCAGCGGCCAGGGAATGCGCCGATCACGAGCGCTGGTGCCGAACACCAGGGTGCAACCCGCCAGAGCATCCTCCAGCGTCGCCACCACCTGGGCATTTTCAAGAATATCGGTGGCACCAGAAGCCCGCGCATCCGCCTCATGGGACGGAAATACCCGCGGCTCCACCAGCACCAGCCGCGACAAGCCCATGTTCTTCATGGCACGCGCAGCCCCGCCGATATTGCCCGGATGACTGGTATTGACCAGGACGACACGAATGTTCTGCAGCAAGGGAGGCGCTCTCGGACACGGGAAGGGGGAGCAAATATTACAGAACAGGCTGCACCACCGCCTCAAAAATAACCATCTGCCAATTCCGCTGCCTTATTGAGAGCCCGTGACAGGAGCGGCCAATACCCGCTGAGGAAATGCGCCACACAGCGGATCAATGCAATCAAAGCGAACGCCGACCTTCATCTGCAAAAGTTTTCTGCTAGAATGCTCGGCTTTCTTTAACAACCTTAGGTGACCTATCCATGCAGCCAATGCTGAATATCGCGCTGCGCGCCGCCCGCAGCGCCAGTGAATTGATTTTCCGCTCCATCGAGCGCCTGGATACCATCAAGGTCGACGAAAAAGACGCCAAAGACTACGTATCCGAAGTTGATCGCGCTGCCGAGCAGAAGATCATCGACGCGCTGCGCAAAGCCTACCCGACCCACGCCATCCTCGGCGAAGAAACCGGCCTGCACGCCGGCAGCGGCGAAGGCGAAGACTACCTGTGGATCATCGACCCACTGGACGGCACCACCAACTTCCTGCGCGGCATCCCGCACTTTGCCGTGAGCATCGCCTGCAAATACCGTGGCCGCCTGGAACACGCCGTGGTTCTGGACCCGGTTCGCCAGGAAGAATTCACCGCCAGCCGTGGCCGCGGTGCCCAGCTGAACGGTCGTCGCCTGCGGGTCAGCGGCCGCACCAGCCTGGACGGCGCCCTGCTGGGCACCGGCTTCCCCTTCCGTGACGACCAGATGGACAACCTGGACAACTACCTGGGCATGTTCCGCGCCCTGGTTGGCCAGACTGCCGGCATCCGTCGCGCTGGCGCAGCAAGCCTGGACCTGGCCTACGTCGCCGCCGGTCGCTTTGACGCCTTCTGGGAATCGGGCCTGTCCGAATGGGACATGGCAGCAGGCGCCCTGCTGATCCAGGAAGCCGGCGGCCTGGTGAGCGACTTCACCGGCGGTCACGACTTCCTGGAAAAAGGCCACGTCGTGGCCGGCAACACCAAATGCTTCAAGGCAGTCCTGACCGCCATCCAGCCGCACCTGCCGGCTTCGCTGAAGCGCTAAGCACCAGCGACAAAAAAAGCACCCCGAGGGGTGCTTTTTTTATGCCCGCAATTGCCGTAGAAGCCAGCTTGCCGGCGAATGGGACCTTGAAATCGCCTTCGCCGGCAAACAGCCCCTGCAGTTGAGGGTTACTGGCCGGGCTGATTCTGGTTCTGACCGAGAATCAGGCGCCCTTCTTTATCCACCGGAATCTGGTTGCCCGGATCCCGATCCATACGCACCTGGCCCTGCTTGCCACCCAGGTCGTACTTCACGTCATAACCAACGATCTTGTCACTGATGTCATTGACCGTGTTACAGCGAGTCTGGGTGGTGGTGTAGGTATCACGCTCCTGCATGCCTTCCTGCACCTTGTTCCCCGCATAGCCCCCACCAACAGCACCGGCAACCGTGGCGAGTTTCTTGCCATTGCCATTACCGATCATGCTGCCCAACAGGCCACCGCCCACTGCGCCAGCCACGGTGCCCAGGATCTGATGCTCATCCTTGACCGGGCGCTGCCGGGTCACGGCGACGTCCTTGCAGACTTCCCGCGGGGTCTTGATCTGTTGCTTGACCGGCTGAACGGCCAGCACTTGCGCATACTCAGGGCCGCTTTTAACCAGGCTGTAGGTGGCAACAGCACCCCCGGCGGTGACACCGACAGCACCCAATACCGCACCAACCAGCAACGACTTGTTCACGTGAACCTCCTGACCATACATGCGGGTCAAAAGCCCGCGCTTCTCCCAGCCTTGGAGCAAAAAAAAAGACGCGAGTTCAACACTCGCGCCTTTTTAACTGACAGCCGGAACAGGTCAGGCCATCAAGGACGGTCGTCCACTTCCTTCTCGGTATTGGCCGGAGGAATCAGGTCTTCACTGTTCAGGTTCAGCCAGATCAGCACCACGTTGGCGATGTAGATCGACGAGTAGGTACCCGCCAATACACCGACGAACAGGGCGATGGAGAAGCCCCACAGGTTGTCGCCACCGAAGAACAGCAGGGCCACGATCGCCAGCAGGGTGGAGATCGAAGTGGCCATGGTGCGCAGCAGGGTCTGGGTGGTCGAGATGTTGATGTTCTCGATCAGGCTGGCCTTGCGCAGCACACGGAAGTTCTCACGCACCCGGTCGAACACCACGATGGTGTCGTTAAGCGAGTAACCGATGATCGCCAGCACCGCCGCCAGCACCGTCAGGTCGAAGGTGATCTGGAAAAACGAGAGGATACCCACGGTCACGATCACGTCGTGGATCAGCGAGACGATGGCACCGACCGCGAACTTCCACTGGAAGCGGAACGCCAGGTAGATGAGGATGCCGCCCAGCGCCATGAGCATGCCGAGGCCACCCTGGTCGCGCAGCTCTTCACCCACCTGCGGGCCGACGAACTCGACGCGCTTGACCTGCGCCGGGTTGTCACCGCCAACCTTCTGCAGCGCTTCAGCCACCTGGTGACCCAGTTGCGGGTCCTCACCCGGCATCCGCACCAGCAGGTCGGTGGTCGCACCGAAACTCTGCACAATGGCTTCGTGATAACCGGCGTCGTTCAGTTGCGAACGCACCTTCATCACATCCGCCGGACGTTCGTAGGTCAGCTCGATGAGCGTACCGCCGGTGAAGTCCAGACCGTAGTTCAAGCCCTTATGGAACCAGCTGAACAACGCCAGGACGGTAAGGAGCACAGTGACGCCGAACGCAACGTTGCGCACGCCCATGAAGTTAATAGTACGTAACATGGCAGCCCCTTAAATCCACAACTTCTTGAAGTCACGACCGCCGAAGATCAGGTTGACCATCGCGCGGGTCAGCCAGATGGCCGTGAACATCGAGGTAAAGATCCCGAGGGACATGGTCACCGCAAAGCCCTTGACCGGGCCGGTGCCCATGGCAAAGAGGATGCCACCCACCAGCAATGTGGTCAGGTTGGAGTCCAGAATCGCGGTGAATGCCCGGCCGAAGCCTTCGTTGATTGCTCGCTGCACGGTCATGCCGGCGGCGATCTCTTCACGTATCCGCGAGAAGATCAGCACGTTGGCGTCCACCGCCATGCCCATGGTCAGCACGATACCGGCGATACCCGGCAGGGTCAGCGTAGCCCCCAGCAGGGACATCAGGGCCAGCAGCAACACCATGTTCAAGGCCAGCGCCACAGTGGCGATCACCCCGAAGAAGCGGTAGATGGCGATGATGAACAGCGACACGAACAGCATGCCCCACAGCGACGCATCGATACCCTTGGTGATGTTGTCAGCACCCAGGCTCGGACCGATTGTGCGCTCTTCAGCGAAGTACATCGGCGCCGCCAGACCACCGGCACGCAACAGCAGCGCCAGTTCGGAGGATTCGCCCTGGCCATTGAGGCCAGTGATACGGAATTGACTGCCCAGCGGCGACTGGATGGTCGCCAGGCTGATGATCTTCTTCTCTTCCTTGAACGCCTGGACCGGCACGTCCTTCTCGACGCCGTCGACCACCTGCTTGGTATAGGTGGTGATCGGCTTCTGCTCGATGAAGATCACCGCCATGCTGCGACCGACGTTGCTGCGGGTCGAACGGTTCATCAGCTCGCCACCGTGGCCATCAAGCTTGATGTTCACCTGCGGGCGGCCATGCTCGTCGTAACCGGCCTGGGCATCGGTCACCTGGTCACCGGTGATGATCAGGCCACGCTCGATCTGCGCTGGAGGACGATTGCCCTCACGGAATTCGAAGGACTCGGAAGTCGCCTTGGAAGCACCCGGCTCGGCGGCCAGACGGAACTCCAGGTTGGCGGTCTTGCCCAGGATCCGCTTGGCTTCAGCGGTGTCCTGCACGCCCGGCAGCTCAACCACGATACGGTTGGCACCCTGGCGCTGAACCAGAGGCTCGGCCACACCCAGCTCATTGACCCGGTTACGCACGGTGGTCAAGTTCTGCTTGATGGAGTATTCGCGGATTTCCGCCAGCTTGGCTGGGGTCATCGCCAGACGCAGCACCGGTTGGCCATTGAGGTCGGCCGGTACGATATCGAAATCATTGAAGTTCTTGCGGATCAGCGAACGGGCCTGCTCACGGCTGTCTTCATCGCTGAAGCCCAGCTGGATGGCGCCATTGAGCTGCGGCAGGCTGCGATAGCGCAGGCGCTCTTTGCGCAGCAGGCTCTTGACGTCGCCTTCATAGACTTTCAGGCGGGCGTCGAGGGCTTTGTCCATGTCCACTTCCAGCAGGAAGTGCACACCACCGGACAAGTCCAGACCCAGTTTCATCGGGTGCGCACCGAGGTTGCGCAGCCATTGCGGAGTGGTTTGCGCCAGGTTCAACGCCACCACATAGTCATCGCCCAGCGCCTTGCGCACTACATCCTTGGCCGGAAGCTGGTCTTCCTTGTTGGTCAAGCGCAGCAGGCCACCCTTGCCGTTGGCGGCAATGGAAGAAGCCTTGACGTTGATGCCGGCGTCGGTGAGCGCTTTGCTCGCACGATCCAGATCCGCCTGAGTGACCTGCAACGCGGTACTCGCGCCACTGACCTGAATGGCCGGATCATCAGGGTATAGATTGGGAGCGGAATAAATAAAACCGATCGCCAGCACCGCCAGGATCAGTAGGTACTTCCACAGAGGATATTTGTTCAGCATCACGCCGCCCGTTTATGACGCGGGGCGCCTTGCGCGCCCCGTCGATTGGTAAAAGATGAAACTTAGATCGCTTTCAGCGTGCCTTTTGGCAGCGTGGCAGCGATCGCGCCCTTCTGGAACTTCAGTTCAACGGAGTCCGACACTTCCAGAACCACGAAGTCATCGGTCACTTTGTTGATCTTGCCGGCAATACCGCCGGTGGTCACAACTTCGTCGCCTTTCTGCAGGCTACCCAGCAGGTTCTTCTGCTCTTTGGCGCGCTTGGCCTGTGGGCGCCAGATCATCAGATAGAAGATGACCAGGAAGCCGACCAGGAAAATCCACTCGAAACCAGTGCCAGCAGGACCGGCAGCGGCAGGTGCAGCGGCGTCCGCATACGCGGCAGGGATCAAAAAGCTCATTTAACACTCCGATAATTTCAGAATTAGTGTCTTAACGTCTTTAGAACTTATTCTAAAGGCGGCACGGGTAACCCGCGTTTGGCATAGAAGGAATCGACAAAGGCGGCCAATGTACCTTGTTGAATAGCCTCGCGCAAACCAGCCATAAGACGCTGGTAATGGCGCAAATTATGGATGGTATTGAGCATACTCCCGAGCATTTCCCCACACTTGTCCAAGTGGTGCAGATAAGCACGGGAGAAGTTCTGGCAGGTGTAGCAATCACAAGTTGGGTCCAGCGGCGAATCATCATGGCGATGGAACGCGTTACGGATCTTCAGCACGCCTGTATCGATGAACAGATGCCCATTGCGGGCATTGCGGGTTGGCATCACGCAATCGAACATGTCCACACCGCGGCGCACACCCTCAACCAGATCTTCCGGCTTGCCAACTCCCATAAGGTAACGAGGTTTGTCGGCTGGCATCTGGCCTGGCAGGTAGTCCAGGACCTTGATCATTTCATGCTTGGGCTCGCCCACCGACAGGCCGCCAATGGCCAGGCCGTCGAAGCCGATCTTGTCCAGGCCTTCCAGGGAGCGCATGCGCAGGTCCTGGTGCATGCCGCCCTGGACGATACCGAACAGCGCCGCGGTGTTGTCGCCGTGGGCATTCTTCGAGCGCTGGGCCCAGCGCAGGGACAGCTCCATGGAGATTCGCGCCACGTCTTCATCAGCCGGGTACGGCGTGCATTCATCGAAGATCATCACGATGTCCGAACCCAGGTCGCGCTGCACTTGCATCGACTCTTCCGGGCCCATGAACACCTTGGCGCCGTCCACCGGCGAGGCGAAGGTCACGCCCTCTTCCTTGATCTTGCGCATGGCACCCAGGCTGAACACCTGGAAGCCGCCGGAGTCGGTCAGAATCGGGCCTTTCCACTGCATGAAATCATGCAGGTCACCGTGGGCCTTGATCACTTCCGTACCCGGGCGCAGCCACAGGTGGAAGGTGTTGCCGAGGATGATTTCGGCGCCGGTAGCGACGATATCCCGCGGCAGCATGCCCTTGACCGTGCCATAGGTGCCCACCGGCATGAAGGCCGGGGTTTCCACCGTGCCGCGGGGGAAGGTCAGGCGACCGCGACGAGCCTTGCCATCAGTGGCCAGGAGCTCGAAGGACATACGACAAGTGCGACTCATACAGTTTCCTCGGGGGCCAGATCCTTGGGAGCGGTCGGCGCGGGATTACGGGTGATGAACATCGCATCACCGTAGCTGAAAAAGCGGTATCCATTTTCCACCGCGGCGCGATAGGCGGCCATGGTTTCGGGATAGCCGGCGAACGCCGAAACCAGCATCAACAGCGTGGATTCCGGCAGATGGAAGTTGGTCACCAGGGCATCGACCACATGGAACGGCCGGCCCGGGTAGATAAAGATGTCGGTGTCGCCACTGAACGGCTTGAGCACGCCATCGCGCGCGGCGCTTTCCAGGGAGCGCACGCTGGTGGTGCCCACTGCCACCACCCGGCCACCGCGAGCCCGGCACGCAGCGACTGCATCCACCACGTCCTGGCCGACTTCCAGCCACTCGTGGTGCATATGGTGATCTTCGATGCGCTCGACCCGCACCGGCTGGAAGGTGCCAGCCCCCACGTGCAGGGTGACGAATGCGGTCTCCACGCCCTTGGCGGCAATGGCCTCCAGCAGCGGCTGGTCGAAATGCAGCCCGGCGGTCGGTGCCGCCACCGCGCCCAGGCGCTGGGCGTACACGGTCTGGTAACGCTCGCGATCGGCGCCTTCATCCGGACGGTCTATATAAGGAGGCAACGGCATGTGCCCGACCCGGTCCAGCAGCGGCAGCACTTCTTCGGCAAAGCCCAGCTCGAAGAGCGTGTCATGGCGCGCCAGCATCTCGGCTTCGCCACCGCCGTCGATGAGGATCTTCGACCCAGGCTTGGGCGACTTGCTGGAGCGCACATGGGCCAGCACACGGTGGCTGTCCAGCACCCGCTCGACGAGGATTTCCAGCTTGCCGCCGGAAGCCTTCTGACCGAACAGACGGGCCGGAATCACCCGGGTATTGTTGAACACCATCAGATCGCCCGGACGCAAATGCTCAAGCAAATCAGTGAATTGACGGTGGGCCAAGGCGCCGGTTGGCCCATCCAGGGTCAACAGACGGCTGCCGCGACGCTCGGCCAGTGGATGGCGGGCGATCAGCGAATCAGGAAGCTCGAAGGTAAAGTCAGCAACGCGCATGATGGGGTTCGTCTAGCAGGGCCGGAAAGTTTAGCGGATTAAGCAAAAATTGACCATGAAAGCCGATTGACCAACGGTAAGCGCCTCTCTATACTTCGCCGCCATTGAGCCCTGATGGCGGAATTGGTAGACGCGGCGGATTCAAAATCCGTTTTCGCAAGAAGTGGGAGTTCGAGTCTCCCTCGGGGCACCACATAGCAGTATCTGAGAGTCTCTACCAGCCTCTCAGACCCAGAGAAACCGGCCACTTGGCCGGTTTTTTTGTGCCTGTCTGCCTACTCCTTTCTCCCCTTATCCGTTGTATCCCTGCTTGTATCCTGAGAAAAATACCGAACTTTGGGATACAAGGATGAAGCGCGCAGACATCAAGCGCCGCCCTCTGGCAGACATCACACTTGCAGGGCTAGAACCTGAAGCAAAAGAGTACCGTGAGCTGGACGGAAACGGCCTGTACTTCAGGGTCAAGCCTGATGGCGGCAAATCCTGGCAGCTCCGTTACAAACGTCCTGCGGGCAATTGGGCCTGGATGGGGTTAGGGGGTTACCCCGAGGTTAGTGGTGCACTGGCCCGGGAAAAAGCTACCGACCTGCGCAAGACCATAAGCAGCGGAGCTGATCCCCTTGAGCAAAAGCGATCTGCCAAGGCCGCCATAGATGCAGCCAAGACACGAACCTTCAGAGCAGCTGCTGACGCCTGGCTAAAGGCAAAAGAAGAAAAGGGACTGGCTCCCTCAACACTCAACAAAATCCGCAGCTACCTCAGCAAGGACATTCTCCCCGCACTGGGAGACAAACCGCTCGACGAAATCACCCGCACCGATTGCGCCGAACTCCAAGCATCCATCGAAGCCCGAGATGCACACAACGTAGCGGAAAGTGCCGCACCTGGATCAACCAGATATTTGGGCGTGCTATCGGCTTAGGACTCACAGAGAACGACCCGGGAAGCCGACTTCGGGATATGGCGGCTCAAGCTCCCAAGACTCAACAACACCCACACCTACTCGAATCTGAGCTAGGTGAATTTCTCACAGCACTTAAAAACACACCCAGCAGGCTGACGGCACGAACAGCTGCATGGCTTTGCATCTGGACCGCCTCACGACCGGGCATGGTTCGCTTGGCCGAATGGAAGGAGTTCGACCTCGATAAGGCCACTTGGACGACACCAGCGGCAAAGATGAAGATGCGTCGGGACTTCCTGTGCCCTCTTCCCCATCAAGCCATTGCCGCATTGAAAGAACTTCATTGTCTGACTGGCCGCAGTCGCTGGCTGTTTCCCGGCGTAGGTGCCAAGAACCCAACAATCAGTGAAAACACAATCAACAAAGTCTTCGCTACCATCGGGTACAAGGGGCGCCTTGTGGGCCATGTCCGTCCTTGATCGAACCTCCAAAAAGGTCGAACCTACTCACCTCGTTTTGACTCCACCTAAACCAGGCAAAAATATTGACAATTGATGTCAATACTGGTCGATTGATAAAAGTGTTTGCACACCTGAATTCGGAGTTGCATCCTGAGCACCAGATCAAATCCGAGTCGCCGTAAACGTGTTGCAGTTGAAGAAACCAAGTGGATGAGCAACAGCCATACGCGATAACGGTTGAATTCAGCAGAACTCGAATTCAGGGCCTGCCCTCGCAACTGACTTCGCAGTGAGAGTGAGAAAAGGAAAGCTTACCCAAAATGACGTCTTATAAAGATCTTCTAGATCAAACCCCCGAGTACATGCTCAAAGTTAAGCAATATGCAAAATTATTAATTGACGAAAAAATCTGGGACTCTATCTCTCACAACGACCTTGATGGTTGGCTCAGCAATTTCAAATCACCAGCAGAACAGTTATTATCTGCACTATTATTGGATAGTCTGATTTATAGATCAGCCCAACAAACAACAGCGCTCCTGAGAAGCGCATTAGAGTGTGCATTACCTCTAGCGGTATACGACTGCCCAAACTCCGTAATTAACGGAGATGATTTTTTGAAAACTTTTACTTCTAAAAGCATAATCAAAGAAATAAGAATAGTACCCGTGATTCGTAATGCGGACCCTCCCACCAAAAGTGGCCCATCGATCGCACGAATGTATAGACGAAGTTTAGGTGTAAATGACGACTATATGATATGGCCGTGGCTCATAGAGGAAAATTACGAAAACGGTATAAAAGATTTCGTTTTTATCGATGATGTATTGGCTACAGGCCAACAGGCGTCGGAATTTTTAAAAAAATTGAATCTTCAGAATTTCGCGGACGCTCGGTTTTCGTATATCCCTTTGCTAGCTCATCAAGATGGCATAGACAAGTTAAACAACGACCATCAATTAGTGAGGGTTAGCCCGGTAGAAATACTGGACAAGAACTGCTGTTTTTTCACCAGTGAAAAAATGTCGCAAATCGAAGACTTAGAAAATCTCTATCTTGAAGTATCAAGAAAAGTTCTAAACAGGCGTCTATACAAAAAAATGGCAAAAGGATATAGCGACATGTCACTTACTTTTTCATACTACCACGCGACGCCAAATGCGAGCCTGCCGTTATACTGGTATGAAAGTGACGACTTTATCCCATTGGTGAGGAGATAATTATGCAAAAGGTCGCATCTGAAATATCTCAGGTCAAACACTCCCTCACTAAAAATCGCTCCGAGCACCTAGGGAAGGATGTATGGAATGATTTCGTAATCCCCAGATTCTTCAATAGAGTGGATCTCATTTCTACGATGCCCACGCGCTTAGAGGGCGGACGGGGTAGTGGTAAAACAATGCTATTACGATATCTCTCTTATCACAGTCAGTTCTCTCAGAATCGCACTTCCATTCCAGCCAGAGCAATTGAAAGAATTGGACTTTATTGGAAAGCAGACACTCAATTTTTAAGACTCATGCAGAAACGTGGAGTTGAAGATGAAACTTGGCTCCCTGTATTTGACCACTACTTAAACCTCAAGCTTAGCTTAGAAGTGCTTTCCAGCGTAGTAACTATTATGGAAAGCACCCATACTGCAATCAGCCAACAAGATATTGATGAGCTAAAATTCGACGGAGCAAAAGATTTCGGATTTGCAGATGAAGCATTTTCTTCAGTTATGCGTGAGATCAACTCCAGGATACGTCAAACGGAAGTAATCATACAAAATGTTCACGGCCTTGAAAATTTAGAAAAACTGCCAATATCTTTCCTGCAGTACATAGTAGAAACGACCATCAATCTACTACCACCCCTCAAGAACACCATGTTTTCTGTATATGTTGACGAGTATGAAAACCTGCTCGGATATCAACAAAGAGTAATTAACACCAGAATTAAGCACTCAGAACCACCAATAATTTTTAATATTGCGATAAAACTCAACGGAATGTCAGAAACACTGACACTCAGTGATGAAAAGCTAGAAAACAGAGCAGATTACTCAATTATCAATCTAGATTCGGAAATTGAAAAAAGCGGGTTCGATTCCTTTGTAGCGGAAATTTTTCTGAAAAAATTGACGGAGGCCTCGCCGACAATCTCAAAAAATATCAGCATTGACCTTTCTATTTGCTCTAACCCAGACAAGCTAGACGACAGGCACCAAAAGGAATATGAAGAAAGCTGTAAAAATATTATTAGCAATATTTTTCCAGGTAGGTCACATCAAGATTTGGCGGACGAAATTTTTGAAACACCAAGATACTACAACAAACTAATCTATGAAATCGAAAGCGCCTTAAAACAGCGAAACTCGGATTTAACAGTAGAAGACTTTCTCCTGCCGAAATTCCGAAAAGCTATGATTGTCTGTACATCTCTACTATACAGAAAGAGCCTGCCTATTCAGCATATTCATGACCAGCTGAAAATGCTCGAGCTTGGAACAGAAAATAAATTTACTAACAAGACCGCGTGGGAGCACAACAACTTCATCGGTTGCTATCTTCGAATTATCAGAGCAAACAAAGCAAGCAGTACATTTTATTCCGGGTTCGATGTGTACTCCGCATTATCTGGTGGTAACGTTCGCCACTTCCTCGAACTGTGTAAAACTGCTTTTAGCTTGATCGATGACAACTCACTCTCAGAAAATTTCACCGTCGACAGAAAGCTTCAACACCTAGCAGCAAGAAGCACTAGTGAAGAACTAATCAAAGAGATCAATCGATTCACCCCGCTAGGAACTCAGCTGAGCAATTTTGTCAAAGCAATAGGGAAAGTTTTCCAACTTTGCCAAGACAAAGAGACGCAGAGCGAAACAGAAGTTACTCATTTCGGTATCAAGGAAGATGACGCACCGCTAACCGAAGAAGATGATCGATTTTTCAAAGAGGCGGAAAAATGGGGCGTATTGAAAGCTATTGAGTCCACTAAGAACAAGTCAACGGCATCTGCAGCTACATTTGACTATATTTTAAATCCCGTATACGCGCCATTCTTTCTAATCAGCTACCGCAAAGGCAGAAAAATTGAAATCGAGGCGTCCGCGTTGCGAATGATGTATCAAAACGGAGAGACCGCTATCAGTCCAGAGCTGAGAAAACAACTCCGTCTCTCGCACGTAGTTGATGCAACCAACCAACCAAAACAAGCATCTCTACTATGATTGAATTAAAGTCAACATACAGCGTCGACGAATACTCGTTCCCCTTTGAGTTTTCACATGGATTTATCGGAACGCCAATTGACGACAGATCGCATTACTCTGCAGAGCTTGTTAAAAAAGAATGCAAATCGACGTCACTATTCCTTTACCGGCAGGAAACCTTAGACGTTGTTATAGATGGGGTACCAATTGAGTGCCACTTACTATCTGAGCACATAGAAAAAAACAAACCAAGTTCAGTGCTAATAGACTCTACAAGCTTAGACATTCCTGAGCTAGCTTTAATATTAAAAGCACTTCATGCGCACTCAGGATTACGCATAGTTCTTCTGTATATCGAGCCAATAGAGTATACATCTGGAGAAAGCAAAGCCTTAGAACAAGAAGACTTCACCCTCTCAAACGAGATTTCTGGTTTTGAGGGAGCAGGAATACCAACAGTATCTATGCCTATCGACGATGAAAACTTTAGGCGCTTTATCATCTTCGTCGGTTTTGAAGGAGGACGACTGCAAAGCGCGATTGAAACATATGACATCTCCAGTGATGAAGCTCGAATATACTTCGGCTTACCCGCTTTCAAGCCCGGCTGGGAGTCCCGGTCTATGCGAAGAAATTTGCAAGCATTGAGCGATCAATCTATAGGAGGACGAATAGGGTACTGCAGCGCGAGCAGTTGCACTGATGCGTTAAACTCCTTAAGAAAGGCTAAAGCTAGCGACAAAGAAACGATAAATTACGTCGTACCATTGGGAACAAAACCGAATTCGATTGCGTCCATTCTGTTTACATTGGAGAATCCGAAATCCGTCCGACTCTTATATGATCTCCCTAACAAACGTAATGGCAGAAGCAGAGGCGTAGGTCGCCGCCACTACTACCATTACCTGGTACCTTAAGATGCACTATCACAAAACGCCCCAGGCCGTCGTCAGACTAGCTCGCCGACATATACCGAAGTCCGCATGCAAGGTTTTGGAGCCTGCTGTCGGTGAAGGGGCACTATTGGGGGCGCTTTATCCGTCACAATTGCATGAAGAGCTTACCCTGGTAGATATCGACCATCGGCGACTTGACGCGATTAAAGCAATTTATCCGGATCTATCTCTAATCAATGCTGATTTCGTCTGTTGGTCCGAATCGAGGAATGTACCTAGCTTCGATTTAATCATAACTAATCCACCATTTTCTGGCCGTTCAGAAAACTGGATTCAGTGTGGCGACCGCAAAGCACCAATTGAATACGTTTTTTTTAAACGATGCGTTGAAATGCTTGAAAAAGACGGCACATTAATTGCCATCGTTCCTGACACCCTTATTAATTCATCTAGGTTATCCGCTGAACGCGCATGGATTTTTACCCAGGGAGCCGTGATCTATTCGTATCAATTGCCAGAGAGAATATTTGACAAAATTGAAGGAGCTTTTTACCTACTTGTTTTCAAAAAAGGCGTTCGACAGAAGCATGTAAAACTGCGAAATTTAACAGAACAGCCTGACATAAAGGTAAATAATGCAAATTTAATTGCGAACGGCTACAGGCTTGATCATTCTTTTTATAGAAGCACCAAGACTCTATCTAGCTTCACATCGCAGAACTCATTTCCTCTAGGGAGAATCTCCACCATTGGCAGAGGGCCTATTAGGTCAAACTATAAATCCACAGGAAGCCACCACTCAAATTCTTTTATAGACGGCTTTTGGCGAAGCTTCACCCAACGCACTGACTCTAGCTTGTGTATTGCGGTACAAAGGGTTTCTAGAAACGCCCATCTTTCTTTTGGACTATTTCAAACCAAAGACATCAACAATAGCACTGATTGTTTAGTTTTCATCAAAGCGCAAGATAGCGAACTACCAAAAATACTATTCTACTTGAGAGTAGTGATGTCAAATGAAGACGGAAAATCCTTACTACTAAAAGGCTCCGGGGCTAAATTTATTCAAGTAACCGATTTGAAAACCATACCTTATATGGACATTGCGAGTTCTTTCCCGCACGAGTACGAAAACCATATAAAAGCCTACAGCTCTCTCGACATTGACTCTTGTTTAGAAATAGAAAAAGCTGTTTACTCGAAGCTTTTATGGGGCGAATCCGTTGTAACAATGCGCAGCTCTAAAAAACTCATTAACTTCAATAGTGACCAGTTATTGAAAGCAATATGAGCAGCATGCACTACATTAAGTTCTGGGAAAAATCTCTTACCCAGCGCCGGGCAAAAGAACTTGTTAATTGGGCACTTGTCGAGTGGCCAGACGTAAAGTGACATGTTCGAGGGATCGCAGCACCAAGGATTGCGGTGCTAGGAAGGGCGGTGGGAGCTATTGATACCGTCTTTCAACCGCAACACAATGAATAGTCGTACGTGCAGGAGACAGCATTCACATTTGTGTAACCCTTCATGTATCCCTCATTGTATTATTCGCCTGCAAGCCACGTTTTATATGGAGCCCGACAGTCTCCCTCGGGGCACCAAACATGAAAAAGACCTTGAAATCCAAGGTCTTTTTTTTCGCCTGCAGAAAAGTGCCAGCACGGCGCACACCTCCCGTTACGGGCCTCTTTCCCCGCCCTGCTCAGTCGTACAAGTCCTCCACGTAGTACTCGTAGTTGTCGGCATTCTCCACCGCGTCGCTCGGGCGGTTGGCTCCCAGGTTCTGCGATCCCGCCACGCCGTAGGCGCCGGGGATATCGGTGGTGTGGCCAATGGAATGGGTCAGTTCATGCACCACGGTACCGGCCTGGGTATCGAAACCCACGCGCGGCGGCAGGGCAAAGAATGCCGTGCAGAACCAGGCCTGCACGTCCCCGCGGGCGTTGACGTAGGTGGCGGCGATATCCCCGGGCGCGTCGCAAGGGTCATTCGGGTTGACCCGGCAATAGGCCGTCAGGGTGTTGCCACTGTTGAGCTTGAAACGCACCCCGTCGAGCACTGCACGCACCCGCTGGTAGCGATCCTGGCTGAAGGTACCGAACCAGGTCCGGTAGGCCAGGTCCTGATTGCGGCGAAAGGTCGCTTCATTGTTGTTGACCTGGTTGTAGGCATTGGTCGACCAGGTAGTAGCGACAGCCACGGCATTGCTCACCGCGGTACGGTCAGCCTGGGTGGCACAGGAACCGTCAAACGCCACGTTGATGGCGAGCGCCGATTGCGCCAGCGCACCCAGGCCCAGTAGCAGCAACAGACTTTGCCAGCGACGCGCCAGACGACGGCGGCTTGAATGAACAACGGTATCAGTATCCATATTCAGCATCCTTCCATGCAGGTTCCGAGGAATGTCGCTCCCCCTGCCAGGGGCGACACTCGCATTGGATTCCCGAGGCTCGCGGTGCATCAGCAGGAATTGCTTCCGTAGCCGGCGCCAGGGCCCCGCGCGCCTGATACAAGCATCTCTCGGGCACATCCTTGATGGAGGTCAAAGAGCCGACGTTTGAGGGCCATACACTTGTAAGTGAACATTTGAACGAGACGCACAGGCCCTCCTTATATGAGTGAAGAATCCACCCTCCGCACCCAACCCAAAGCCTTGCCGGAAGCCAGCTCCGCCAGCCCTGCCAAGAGCACCCCGCGCAAACCCGCAACGCCGCGCCCGCGTCGCCCACGCACAGCGAGCAAGGCTGCACCGGTGAAAGCCGCCGAGGCCGAGATCAGCGCCATCAGCCAGAAGCCCATGGCCCTGCAGGTGGCCAGCGCGCCGCGCGGCTCCAACGAAGACAGCGTGTCCGCTGCGCTGCCGGGCAATTATCCGTACCGCAACCGCATGCGCCGCGCCGAGTACGAAAAGGCCAAGAACGAACTGCAGATCGAACTGCTCAAGGTGCAAAGCTGGGTCAAGGAAACCGGGCAGCGCATCGTGGTGCTGTTCGAAGGCCGTGACGCTGCTGGCAAGGGCGGCACCATCAAGCGCTTCATGGAACACCTCAACCCCCGCGGCGCGCGGATCGTGGCCCTGGAAAAGCCCTCGGAACAGGAAAAGGGCCAGTGGTACTTCCAGCGCTATATCCAGCACCTGCCCACCGCCGGGGAAATGGTCTTCTTCGACCGCTCCTGGTACAACCGCGCCGGGGTGGAACGGGTGATGGAGTTCTGCTCGCCCCTGCAATACCTGGAGTTCATGCGCCAGACCCCGGAGCTGGAGCGCATGCTGTGCAACAGCGGCATCCTGATGTTCAAGTTCTGGTTCTCGGTGAACCGCGAAGAACAGCTGCGCCGCTTCATCTCCCGTCGGGACGACCCGCTCAAGCACTGGAAGCTCTCGCCCATCGACATCAAGTCCCTGGACAAGTGGGACGAGTACACCGCCGCCAAACAGGCGATGTTCTTCCACACCGACACCGCCGATGCCCCTTGGACGGTGATCAAGTCCGATGACAAGAAGCGCGCGCGAATCAACTGTATCCGCCACTTCCTGCACGAGCTGGACTACCCGGGCAAGGACCTGAAAGTCGCCCACGCCCCGGACCCCTTGCTGGTGGGCCGCGCCTCGCGGGTACTGGAAGAGGATGAAGGCACCCAGGCCCAGGCTGCGACAGATCCGCGAGCCACGCGCCTGGCCTTGTCGGCCTGAATCCCGGGCAAAAAAAACTGCGCGCAGACAGGCGGGTCTGTGCGCAGCAAAAGTCGAGCGGATCTATGAATCAGAGCACGGGATCAGCTCGAGGCCTCAGGCAGCCTCGGTCACCGGCGTCACCTTCTCCGGTGGTTTGATAGAGCCGATGTACACCGCAAAGATGGTCAGCAGCGCACCCGCGATCTGCAGCGCCGAGCTGGCCTTGCCGAGAAACGCCACATCGACGAAGTAGGTGATCACCGGTTCCAGCAGCAGGATCAGCCCCGCCAGGCCCAGGCTGATGGCACCGATGGAGCGGTTGACCAGCAACCAGCCCACGAATTGCACCATCACCCCGTAGATGATCAGCATCACCAGGGTCTGCCCATCGACGATGGCCAGGCTTTCCCCCATGGCCAGGGCATACACCAGCAGCACCAGCGCGGCCCACAGGCTCAGGTTGAGCATCTGTGCGATCTTGTCGCCCCCACCGTCAGGCAACTGCGTGTTGACCTTGAGGAAATACACGCAAATGGCGTAGGCCAGGCCCGAGAGCACGCCATAGACCACACCCTTGATGCCCACTGCACTGGTCATTTCCGGCAGCAGCAACAGGTACAGGCCGATAAACGCCAGGGTGATGGAGATCAGGAAGTAGATCGACGGCTTCTCCTTGAGCAGGTACAGCCCCAGCAGGGTCATGAAGAACACCTGGCAGTTGGTCAGGATCGAGCCGATGCCGGGGCCGACGATGTAGATGCTCTGGTGCCAGAGCACCAGGTCGATGGCCAGGAACACCCCGGCCAGGGCCGTGTACAGCTGCGCCTTGGCGCTCTTGAGCAGCACCGGGATGCGCCGCACCTTGAGCAGCAGGAAGAACAGGATCGAGGCGAACAGCATGCGGTAGAACCCGGCCCCACCGGCGCCGATGTGGGCAAAGGCCACGGCCAGCGCCGACAGGCTGAGCATCAAGCCACCAATGGTCAGCTCGATGATGGCGCGGTTGGTATTAGTCGACATGCGCGACTCCATTAATGAAGACCAGAGGATCGACGTCCTGGTCCGGGTCACTTAACTTGCCCTGCTCCAGCACCTGTTGCATGGCGTCGAAAATGCTCGCCAGGCCGGCCTGCAGCGTTTCGCTGCTGATGGTCAGCGCCGGCATCAGCTTGAGTACCTGGTCCACCGGACCGCAGCGCTCGATGATCAGGCGGCGGGCGAAGCAGGCACGCATCACCGCGGCGGCCAGGGCCGGGTCGTGGAACTCGATGCCGTAGAACAGCCCGCGTCCGCGCACATCCTTGATATGCCCGGCGAAGCGTTCGGTCACCTCAGCCAGCCACTCCTTGAGCTGTGCTTCGTTGGCCTGGATGTGCTTGACCAGGCGGTCATCGCTCCAGAACTCCTGCACGGTCTTGGTGGCGGCGACAAAGGCCAGGGTGTTGCCGCGGAAAGTGCCGTTGTCCTCGCCAGGGGACCATTGGTCCAGTTCCGGGCGATGCAGCAACAGGGCGAAAGGCAAGCCGTAGCCGCTGAGGGACTTGGACAGGCACACCATGTCCGGGGTGATGCCCGAGGGCTCGAAGCTGAAGAAGGTCCCGGTGCGGCCGCAGCCGGCCTGGATGTCGTCGACGATCAGCAGGATGCCGTGCTCGGCGGTCAGCTGGCGCAGGCGCTGGAGAAACTCTGCCGAAGCCACGTTGATCCCGCCTTCGCCCTGGATGGTTTCCAAGATCACCGCTGCCGGCAGGTCCATGCCGGAACTGTTGTCCTTGACCAGGCGCTCGAAGTAGGCGATGGAATCCAGGCCTTCCAGGTAACCGTCGAACGGCATGCGGAACACATAGGGATCGACCCCTGGCTGGCGGTTGTCACGGTTGCCGGTCAGCCCCAGGGAGGTGTTGGACATGCCGTGGAAGCCGTTGGTGAAGGCCACGATGTGCCGGCGCCCGGTGACCTTGCGCGCCAGTTTGACCGCCGACTCCACCACGCTAGTGCCGGTGGGCGAGGTGAACTGCATTTTGTAGGGCAGGGCCCGGGGCGCCAGGATGATCTTGCGGAAGTTGTAGATGAACTCCTGCTTGGCCCGGCTGTGCATGTCCAGGGCAGCCTGGATGCCGTCCCGTTGCAGGTAGTCGATCACCGCGGCCTTCACCGCCTTGGGGTTATGGCCATAGTTCACGGACCCGGCGCAGCTCAGGAAGTCGATATAGGCCTGGCCTTTCAGGTCATACAGATGACTGCCCTGGGCCTGGTCGAAGACCACCGGAAAGCTGCGGCAGTAACTGCGCGCCGAAGACTCCACATCCGCAAATACGCCCAACTCATCCATTTCTGAAATATCCATTGCTGCCTGCTCACATAAAGGGGTCGAGGTTCAGGATTCGATGCAGCGGCTCAAGCGATCTTTTCTGCAGCCTGGGCCAGGCCCAGTTGCTGGTTCAGCGAGTTGAAAATGTCCCGCGAGCGCAGCGACAGCAGGCTGAAGGAGCCGGCATCGCCATAGCCGTGGGAGGATTCGCACAGACCATTGAGGTACAACGCGGGCAGATGGCTGCCCTTGGCTGCGGCCAGGCTGTAGTCGCGCCCGATGCGGATCACGCCCTGAGCGTCGCTCTCCAGGTGTTCGGCCAGGTCCTTGAGGATCGCCGGGTAGCGCTCTTCCTGGGGGCCGGTGCCGAGGTTGCGAAAACCCGTGGCCAGGACGATCGCGTCCAGCCCGCCCAGTTCCTCGGTGGCGTGGGTGCTGCTGTTGCGCAGCGACAGGCTGTAGCCCTCGCCGTCCGGCGTGCAGCCCTGGATCTCGCTGAGCCCCTTGATGATCACGCGCTCGCGGCCCTGCAGCTTGTCCTCATACATGCCCACGTAGAGTTCCTTGATTACGTCGGCATCGGCAGCGGAATAGTTGGTGTAGTGCAGGTGGCGGTTGATGTTCTTCTTCGCCTCGGCGGAGCTGTTGTAGTACTGGTCGACGAAGGACGGGAAGTACACGTGCTCGCTGAACTGGCTGGTGTCCTTGAGGCGGAAGCCGTAGCCGCGCTGCACGCTGACGATTTCCAGGTTCGGGTAGGTGTGGCGCAGGTGCAGGATGATTTCGATGGCGCTCTGGCTGCCGCCGACCACCGCCACGCGCTTGAGCTCACCCTTCTGCGCCAGGCTGGCCAGACGCCCCAGGTACTGGGTCAGGTGGAACACCCGGTCCGCCGCGGCGTTGGCGAACACCTGCGGAATCACCGGGGTGCGGCCCGGGGCCAGGACCACGGAGCGCGCCTGATACTGCACGCCGGCCTGGGTGGTGATGGTGTAGAGGTTGCTGGCCGGGTCGACCTGGATCTGGCTCACGCTCTGGTTGTAGGCCACGTCCCGGGCGAAAAAGCCGGCAACCCAGCGTACGTACTCGGCGAACTCGCTGCGCAGGGGGAACTCCAGGCCCAGGTTCAGGTGTTCGAACAGGCGGTCGTTCTCGAACAGGAAGTTGGTGAAGGTGTAGCGGCTACGCGGGTTGCGCGGCGTTACCAGATCACGGCTCGGGTGGTTCTGGATATCGCTGCCGGAGAGCATCATCTCCGGCTGCCATTGAGTGCTCGCGTGACGCTCGAGAAACAGCCGGGTGCCGGCAAATTCCATCTCTTCCATGGCGATGGCCAGGGCGATGTTCGCCGGGCCAAAACCGATGCCGATCACGTCGTAAACTTGCCCTTCACGGCCAACATCCTTGGCAGTCACTTTATGAACACTCATAAATTCCCCTTCCTGCAACAAAAGTCAGACTCGAAAAAGCAGAAAAAACACCAGGGTCTTTTCTGCCTTCCGTCAAATAGCCATTAATTTTTAGTTAGCGTTATTCGTTATAAATATTTGGGCTTTTTCAAACTTCTTCCGCAGCCAACTTCAGCCACTTTTGTACTGGCGGGTAGGCCAGAACTTGTTCGACATAAGCCTGAAGTTGTGCCGGCACCGCCACGCCATAACGACGGAAGCGGAACACCACCGGTACGAACATGGCATCGACGATGCCGAAGTCGCCGCACAGGAACTGCTTGGAGCCGCTGGCGTGGCGCAGGTTGGTCCAGATGTCGAAGATCCGCTGGATCTCTTCCTGGGTGTCGGCGGTCAGCGGCTCGGGGGTATCGCCGGTGTTCAAGCCGAAGGACATCTGGGTACGCAGGTTGACGAACCCGGAGTGCATTTCCGCCGCGGCAGCGCGGGCCTGGGCCTTGACCAGCGGGTCCTGGGGCCACAGGTTGGCCGCCGGATAGGCACCGGCAACGTACTCGCAGATGGCCAGGCTGTCGTTGATCACCACCTTGTCCAGCAGCAGTGCCGGCACCTTGCCCGAGGGCGAATAGCGCAGGATCTGCTGGCGGGTGTCATCCTGCTCCAGCTTGACCTGAAGGGTCTCGAAGGAGACGTCTGCCGTTACAAGAACCAGCCATGCACGAAATGACCATGAAGACTTTTTGTAATCCCCAATAACTAGTTTTGTAGGCATCACTTCCCCTAGCTCGCGTTGTGAAATGGGTGCTAAATTTAGCGGCCCTCTTTTCCAACGTATTGCACAAAACTGGACAAACTCATGGATGAGCACCAACCCGGCAAAGTCTTTAGGCCAGACAAGGATTTCGTGCAGTTTTGGCGAATACCAGAAGGCGACTGTGAGTTGTTATCGGCGCGTTACAGCACTCAGTCTTTTGGCAGGCATTCACATGATCGGTATGCAGTAGGCGTTATAAGCAGCGGGGTGGAAAAACTCTTCTATAGAGGCAGCTACTACCTGGGCAGCGCCGGCAGCGTGGTCACCATCACCCCGGGGGAAATTCATGACGGCCTCCCCGGGCATGACCAGGGCTGGATGTACCGCATGCTTTACCTCGACCCGGGCTGGGTCAACCGGGTGATTTTCCAGGGCCGCTTCGGCGCCGAGCACATCCATCTGTTCCAGAATGCCCTGAACCTGGACCCCAGCTTTGCCCTGACCTTCCTCCAGCAACACCAGATCATCGAAAATTCCCCACCCAGCCTGGAGCGCGAATCCATCCTCCTGGACCTGGTGACCCAACTCTTCGAACGCAGCGGCGCCCCCATTGCCGCCATCGCCAGCGCCGAGCGCAGCGCCGTCAAGTTCATCAAGAAGAAGCTCGAAGACGAATACGCCCGGCACATTCCCCTGGAAGAACTGGCGCAACTGGTGGACATGGACCCGCTTTACCTGATCCGCGTGTTCAAGAAGACCGTCGGCGTCTCGCCCCACAGCTACCAGATCCAGAAGCGCGTGGCCCAGGTGCAGAACCTGCTGCGCACCGGTGCCAGC
Source organism: Pseudomonas sp. GW822-FHT06D10 (assembly GCF_058799535.1). NCBI lineage: Bacteria > Pseudomonadati > Pseudomonadota > Gammaproteobacteria > Pseudomonadales > Pseudomonadaceae > Pseudomonas > Pseudomonas sp. GW822-FHT06D10. The sequence continues at coordinate 76,566 of NZ_JBXALN010000008.1, forward strand.
CTGGCGGAAGCCTCGTTCAGCTGCGGCTTCTTCGATCAGAGCCACATGACCCGCGCCTTCAAGAAGGTGGTGGGCATTACCCCCGGCAGTTTCCGTAACAGCCGCGCCTGAGGCGCGGCCTTCTTTCCCTGTTGTTCCCGTTTGAGCAAGGACCCGCTGCATGCCCACGATCCAGACCCCGGAATGCACACAACTGCCGGCCGGCGCCGTCGCCTACCCCGATGCCCAGGAGGTGTTCGTCGCCGACCAGCAGGAACTAACCGAGCACCTGCTGCCGCTGCTGTCCATCGACGCCAACCTGATCAACCCCGGCTGGTCCGGGCGCCTGCACCTGCTGAGCCCCATCGAACCCGATGAGGGGCTGGTAGGCGAATTGACGGCAGACTGCGGCTTTGGCAGCGAACTGCTGAAGACCAACTGGATCGGCTTCAAGATCGAGAACGGCCGCTACCGCCTGTGCGGCGACCCGCGCTACTTCTTCCTGCACCCGGGCAATGCCGATCTGCCCGAGCCCCGGCGCAACGTGCGGGCCAGCCTGCAACGCCATTACGCCCAAGAGCACGCCACCTACCAGGCTTCGCGCCAGCGCTACCAGGAACTCGGCCGCCTGACCTGGCCGGAGGACAGCGACTACCACATGACCTTCATCGACCAGATGGCCGGCATCGCCGAGGGCTATGGCAACTGGGTGGAAACCGTGGAATTTCCCATGGACATCGTCGAAGCCACGGATGACAGCGGCGACATCGACGTCTGGCCCTTGAGCCCCGCTGGCCGGCGCTTCGAGCACGCGCTCAGCGTACCGGCCAGCCACTACGGAATCAGCGGCGCCGACCTGATCGTGATGTTCTACGAACCGGTGGAAGGGCTGGTGCTGTTCTGCTTCGACTGGTCCTGAGTCCCACCCCGCCCCTTCAGAACAGCGCCAGCGGATACTGCACGCGAATCCGCAACTGGTCGATGGAACCATCGGCCTGGGCGCTGTTGCCTCGGTGCCAGATCTGCGTGGCCCGCAGGTGCAGGCCCTTCAGCCAACCGCTGCTGAAGGTGTAGCTCAAATCCAGGTCGGTTTCGTGATGACGGCCATCTTCGCCATACAGGCCACGGTAGATGCTGTTGGCCGGGGCATGACTGCCATCCACTCCCCAGCCCCGCTGATAACGCAGCCCCAGGTTCAGGTCCGGCAGCCCAAGCCAGGCCAGGCGCTGGTCGTAACGCAATTGCCAGGAGCGTTCCCGTGGCCCGTTGAAATCCGAGTAGGACGCGGAGTTGGCCAGGACGATGGATTGCCCGGTCTGGCCGTCTCCGAAACCTATGTAGTCGAACGGGGTATCCGAAAACGAGCGCTGGTAGGCCAGGGTCAAGCGATGGGCATCGAAACGGTACGCCAGGGCGTGGGAGGCGATCAGGTTGTCGATGGGGCCAAACAACGAGGCGCCGCTATCCCGGGTGCGATACAGGTTGAAGGTGTTGCTCAGGCTGCGCTCGCCAGCCAGTTCCAGGGTGTGGCCCAGGTTGAGGTAATGCTGGGTCCAGACGTCCTCCAGTTGCCCCAGGTAATAAGCCCCGCGCCACTGCTCGCCCTTGTAGTTCAGCCCCAGGTACTGGGCGCTGTCGATATTGATCCGCGCCCCGGACAAACGTCCGTATACCGTGGAAATCCCGCCTCTGGCCCTGCTTTCGGTGGGGCCGGACAAGGCACTCAGCCGCGCCGCTTCCAGGCTCAGCCCGTCCCAGTCGCGCTGCAACTGCCAGCCGTAGGCCATCCCGGGAATGATCCGGCTGTTGTTGGCCGCCAGTACCGGCGCCTGGGTGGTGAAATTGCCATAACGCAGCTGTGCCTCGGCCACCTTGAGCTTGAGGGCACCGCCAACCTTGCCATGGCTGTCCCGCGGATGCCCCTTGCCGTCCAACGCCAGGGTGCCGGTGCCGGTGCGCCCACCGCCACTGTCGAGCTTGAAGGCCTGCATGGCAAAGGCATCGAACCCCAGGCCCAGAAGCCCGGGGGTAAAACCGGAACGGTAATACAGCTGCACCGACTGGCCCCACTCCTGGCGATAACCATTGCGCTCACTACGCGGTTTGTAGCGGTTACGGCCACTGTTGTTGGGCCCGTTGCGGTAATCCCGGGCGAAGTACTGGTTATCGAAAAACATCCGGGCCTCGCCCTCGGTGAACAGCTCCTCCCAGTCCTCATCTCCAGCCTGGCTGATACCGCCCGGGCCCAGCCACAACCCCAGCAGCACAATGCTTGTGCGATACACGAACATGGCACTGTTCCTTGTCAGTGAAGGAGCGCCGCCCGTAGCCGGCGCTCAGGGATAGGAGGTCAATCCAGGGCCAGGGTGGCGCGCAGTTCGCGCCGGGCCCGGTTGAAGTCGTCAAGGGCCTCAGGGTTGTGCAGCAGCTCGACGGCCAGGGCCACCGCCGAGATCCGCCCCCCCTCAAGGTCCGTGGGGTAATGCACCCCGGCCACCACTCGGCTTTGCCCCGCGGCAGCGGCCCGTGCAAACAGCTCGTCACGCTTTTCCGGGACCATCCGCGCCAGGAGAATGGCGCTCAGGTAGGCATCCATGGTGTGCCCGCTGGGGTAGGACTCGCCCATCGGCGGCGCCAGCACCGGCTTTACCTCGGCGCTCAGCTCATAAGGCCGGGGGCGGGCGAAATGGGCCTTGGCAGGCATCAGGGTCTGCACCAGGTCCTTGAGGGTGCGGCGGAAGAACTGCGCAGTCAGCGGGTGCCGGTCGAGAGTGAACTGCGGCCCGAAAATCTCCCCGGCAAAGGGAAATACCGCGTCGCTCAGATGATCGTCGCGTTTGGCCTGCGCCACCTGCTGCGGCGTGCGTTGGCCCTGGACCAGCAGTACGGCCTCCAGGTCCTGGCGGTCCTCGGAGCTGCCGGCAAATGGTGGTGGAGGCAGGAAGGCCGCCAGATCCAGCGCCTGAGGCGCCAGGTAGGGCTGCACCGGCGGCTGCGCCGCATGAGTGCCAAGACTGACGATCAGCAAAATAGCGCCCAGCATGGCTAAAGGTTTACCAGTCATGAAGCAGATCCTTTCTTTGGGACGAGCAATAGCGGCCCGCGACAGAGGCCACAGACAGAGAAGTGCGATTGCAGGAAGGACAAACTCAGGGCGGCGCTTGAGGCCGTGATGTCTGGCACATGCCAGTGGACGAACAGCGGAAGACGTGATGTTCAGAACCTTGGCCCGGGGCCAGGTACTGCACAGGCGGATCGATCAATGTCCAGGCGGCAGGCGCGTTCCGGACGACCAGGGTTGCGTTCATGGTGCCCACCGTTCTTGTTGTTATCGGTTTCGGCGAGGGTGCGCCCAGGGGCGCGGTAGTGCCTGATCGAGTATCCCGGCGCACCAGGGCAGAAACCATCCTGCAAATGCAGGATGGCGCAAGTCACGCTACGGGCAGCTTGAAAAAAAGCCTAGCGGGCCAGGGCAGGAGGCAATGGAGCTCTGACGCAACCCCTCAACTGCGGCAGCGGCTACAGCGGCAACTCCACCCGCGCCTCCAGCCCACCGCCCTCACGATTGAACAGCCGCAACTCGCCGCCGTGTTCGCGGACAATGGCCCGTGCTGCCGACAGCCCCAGGCCCACGCCGCCGGTGCTCTTGTTGCGCGAGCTCTCCAGCCGGAAGAATGGTGCAAACACCTGTTCCAGAGCCTCGGGTGGAATCCCCGGGCCACGATCGAGCACGCGTACCCGCACCTGATCCGCCCCCTGTTCCAGCACGATGGCTGACTGCGCACCGTACTTGAGCGCGTTGTCCAGCAGGTTGGTCATCACCCGCTTGAGCCCCAGGGGCCGGCCGCAATACACCAGACGCGGCGGCCCGGTGAAGAGGATTTCCATGGACTGGTCGCGGTAGTCGTCCACCAGGGTCTGCAACAGTTCGGCCAGGTCGAAATGGGTGGCCTGCTCCAGCCGCGCATCGTCGCGGAAGAACTCCAGGGCCGAATTGATCATCGCCTGCATCTCGTCCACATCGCGGAACAGGCGCTGCTGCTGGTCGGCATCCTCGATGAACTCACCGCGCAGGCGCATGCGGGTCAGCGGTGTGCGCAGGTCATGGGAGATGGCCGCGAGCATCTGGGTGCGGTCCTTGATGAAGTGCTGCAACTGCGCCTGCATGGCGTTGAAGGCAAGAATCGCCTGACGGATCTCGTGGGGCCCCACCGGATCGATGGGCGGCGCGCGAAAGTCCACGGCAAAGCGCCGGGCGCCCTGGGCGAACTGCTGCAGCGGCTTGGCCAGCCGGCGAGTGGCGATCAAGGCCACCAGGCCGGTGGAAATCAGCACCAGGGCAATTACGATCAGGTTGCGCGTGCCCTCCTCCAGCCCCCAACTGCGTGACGCCGAAGAAAACATCAGCCAGCTTTGGTCGCTCAACTGCACCAGCAGCGCGTAGCGACCTTGGTCGCTTCGCCAGTCGCTGGGCTGATAGGCCTCGATATGCCGCTGCGGTGGGCCGAGCAAGGCGCGAAACGCCTCGGAGCCGTCGCGGTATTCGGAGTCTTCCAGCAGCGGCAGATCCAGGCCCTGCCGTGTCGCCTGCCAGACAATGCTCAGGTGATCGGTACTGACCGAAGCCGCCAACCGCGAGCGCTGGCCCGGCTCCGAGGCCTCGACCATGCGCACGATGGCCGCGGACTTCTCCAGCAACCCGGTTTCCGCCAGTGGCGGATAAGCCCAGACCCCGGCCAACTGCACGAACAGCGCATTGAACGCCAGGGCCGTGAGCATGGCCATGATGATGGTCAGGGCGATCCAGCGCGCCACGGTGTCGCGCAGGCGATAACGCCACAAGGGCTTGATCAGCTTCACTGACGGGTCACGCTGGGGGTGAACAGATAGCCGCCGTTGCGTACCGTGCGAATCATCGCCGGGCGCTTGGTGTCGAACTCCAGCTTGCGCCGCAGGCGGCTGACCTGGACATCGATGCTGCGATCGAAGGCGTCATGGGCCTGGCCCCGGGCCAGGTCCAGCAGCTGCTCGCGGGTGAGGATGCGTTGCGGGTGCTCGACAAACACCAGCAGCAGGTCGAACTCCCCTGCCGACAGCGGAATCATCACCTGGTCCGGCGAGCGCAGTTCGCGGCGGGTCAGGTCCAGCTGCCAGTCGGCGAACTTGATCAGCGGCCGCGGCACGTCCGCGCTCGCCGGCCGGTTCTCCCCGGCCCGGCGCAGCACCGCCCGTACCCGGGCCAGCAGCTCGCGGGCATCGAAGGGCTTGCTCAGGTAATCGTCGGCGCCCATCTCCAGGCCCACCACCCGGTCGCTCAACTCGCCCATGGCGGTAAGCATGATCACCGGCGTGGCGTGCTGCTGGCGCAAGCGCTGGCACAGGGTCAGGCCGTTGTCGCCGGGGAGCATCAGGTCGAGGATGATCAGGTCCGGCACCTCCCGCTCCAGAGCCGCCCACAGCGAAGCGCCATCGGTGGCCACGGCCACCTGGTAGCCCTGTTGGACAAAAAATTTCTTCAGCAGAGCGAGGACTTCAATGTCGTCGTCCACGATCAAAAGACGGCTCACCAGCAGGCATCACTCAAGGTCGGAAAGAGCCGTTATCTAAAACCATTCGGCGCGGCCCGTCATATATTTCAACGTGGTAACAAACCTTCAGCCACGCAATAAAGCAGACATCTTTGCGCAAGGTTCACCTGCCAGCATCGGCTTCCCCTTGCTGGAGAACCCTGACCATGCGTCTGCTCAAACCCGCCTCGGCCCCAGCCCCTCTTGCCGCAAAGGAGCTGCCCGTGCCCACCTGCGAACAACACGCCCTGATGCTGCTGCAACGCGTGACCAAGCTCGACAACGCCAGCCTGCATTGCCGCGAAGTCAGCCTGCGCATGTCTGAAGACCAGAATCACCTGGTGCTGACCCGCTACAGCGAGCACTACAGCCCCGAGGGCATGGAGTGGGTGGAGCGCAAGCATCGGGTGTCGGTGACCGACCTGCTGCGCTGGGTGATCGAGCAGGGCCAGCCGCAGAGCATTGAACGCGGAGAAGAACACAAGGCCTCGGCCTGAGGCCTGTAGGGGCGAGCTTGCTCGTGACGATCGCGCGCAAGCTCGCCCCTACAGAACTCCGCTAACTGATCTGACTGGCCGTGGCCACAGAGGCGCCCCTAAGTCTCTTCGGCAGACGCCTGTCTGCCCGCCTCCCCACGAACACCAACCTCTCGACACGCCAACGCACTCACCGCCAGACACCCCGCCGCCAGCGAATACACCCACACCGTGGACGCCACCGGCAGCAGCAAGCCGGCGATCAAGGGCCCGACCCCGGCGCCGATATCCCGCCACACCGCATTGGCCGCCAGGGCCCGCACCCTGCCCGTCCCCGGATGCCGCTGTGCAACCACCGTGACCACCAGCGGCAATTGCAGGGCCCGCAACACCAGCACCAGGGCACCGCCGACAATCAGCCAATGGCAACCAAAGCCCACCAGGGCCACAGAGGTCAGCAGGGAGAAGACGATCAACATCCGCGTCGCGCCCCAGCGTTGTGCAGCGAGGCCGCCCAGGGAGCTCAGGAGCATTTCCGAAACGTAGCGCAGGGCCAGAAGCCCGCCCGCCACCAGCACCGCATTGCCCGCCATCAGCTGCTCGGCCTGCAGCGACAGGCCAATGATGAACAGACCATCCAGCACCAGCCCTTCGATAAAGGACCACAGCGCCACGCTGTCGGGGCGCTGAAAACGGCGGCTGGAACTGGCCAGTGGATGGGGTTTGCTCGGCAGGCCGAAGGCCAGGAGCAGGGCGACCAGCGACGTCAGGGCCATAAGAAGGAAGATCACTCGCGGGCCATATTCGACGCTGACCAGCGCGCCCAGGGGCAAGGCCAGCATCGGCCCGGTGGCGATCAGCGCCCGGGAGCGGCCGGTGCGGCGGGCGGCGCCCGTGGGCTCGGCGGTGGCCATGACCTGGGTTGAAAGGTTGAGGGCCGCGTAGGTCAGGCCCCAGCCCAGGCGCAACAGCAGCAGCCACCAGAAGCCGGACAAGGTGGCGTAGCCCAGGGCACAGAGTGCGGCGGTGGCGGCGGCCAATACGCAAACCGGGCGATCACCGCACCGGGCGTAGAAGCGCATCACATGGCTGTAGCCGAAGATCCGCACCAGGCGGTTGGCTGCCAGCAACAGGCCGGCTTCGGCCAGGGTCACGCCGAAGGCCTCGTGCTGCATGGGCAGCAACAGGTAGAGCAAGGTGTCGCCGGGCAGGCACAGGCCGAGGATCGAGGCGGCGCGGGCGGAAGCCTTATCGGTGGTGCGGACGTGGGTATCGGGCATGGCAGGCAAACCGGCAGGTCATGAACGGCGTTCAGCGTGACCTTCTGTTGCGACACTGACAAACGCTTTAATTGCGCCATACATGTGACTAAATTAGACACATGATCACTGACCTGCCGCCCCTGAACGCCGTCCGCGCCTTTGCCGCCGCTGCTCGCCACGAGAGTTTCAGCCGCGCCGCAGAAGAACTGCATGTGAGCCACAGCGCGGTGAGCCGCCATATCAAGTTGCTGGAAGAGCACCTGGGGGTGCTGCTGTTCGAACGGCGCATCCGCCAGTCGGTGCTCACCCCTGCCGGGCAAGCCTTCCATGAACAGGTCAGCGTGGCCCTGGCCCAGATCGCCAATGCCGCCGCCTCCCTGCGCCGCGGCGCGGCCCTGCGCAAGGTCACCGTCAATGTGCGACCGTCCTTCGCGGTGCGCTGGCTGATTCCCCGCTTGCCGCAGTTCATGGCGCTGTACCCGCAGATCCAGCCGGAGGTGGTGACCAGCACCCTGCTCCCCGATCCCGCCAAGGAAACCTTCGACCTGGTGATTCGCCGTGGCCGCTCCGGCTGGGCAACCACGCTGCAACCCCAACGCCTGCTGGAAGACGAAATCCTGGTGGTGGCAGCGCCGTCGCTGTTGCACAGCACAGCACTGAACAGCCCCGATGATCTGTCGCGACATACCTTGCTGGTCAGCCGCACCCGCGCCAGCGACTGGCAGAAGTGGCTGGAACACTGCGGCCTGAAACCGCTGCGCACCTCGCCGACCTTGCATTTCGACCATATGCACTTCGTGCTCCAGGCCTGCGTCGACGGGCTGGGCCTGGCGCTGTGCCCGGCCTCGTTGCTGGCCAAGGACCTGGCCAGCGGCCGCCTGATCTGCCCCTTGCCGGACCTGCGCCAGCCCCTGACCCGCTATTACTACGCGCTGGACAGTGATGCGGCCCCCGAAGCCCAGGTGTTTATCGATTGGATGCTGGCGCAGATTCGCCAGGACGCCTTGGATAATCAGGTACATCAGCTTGCGGGCAATGCGGGCCAACGCCCATAAATAATCGGATACAAAAGCCTTGCTCCAGCCCGCGCAACCGACGTTTCTTCGACATCGGCTGCGCTACCATTTCGCCCCCTTTGCAACCGCTAGAGATCCCGCAGCAGATGCTCCCGACCACGCTACCCACTGCCCTGCCTCCTGTTCTCGCCGGCCCGTTGCTGCGCCGCCTGGAGCCGACGCGGCTGGTGCTGTGGCTGGTGGGTTCCAGGGCGTTGGCGCTTACCCTGCGCCTGCAGCCCGCTGGCAGCACGACCCTGGATCTGGCCCTCGACCCGCAGCAATGCCAGGTCATTCCCGTCGGTCGCCATGCCTTTATCCATCTGATCGATGTGGCACTGGACGATGCCCTGCCCCTGGACCTGACGATCGCCTATGACCTGCTGATCAACGATGCCGAGGACAGCGCCCGGGCTATTGCCGATTGGGCGCCGCACCTGCTGTATGGCGATGCCGGGACCCCGGAGTTCGTGCTCCACAGCCGCATCGACAACCTGCTCCACGGCTCCTGCCGCAAGCCCCATCACCCGTCCGCTGACGGCTTGCTCTGCGTCGACCGCCTGCTGGCGCAACAACCCGAGCCTGCACAACGCCCGGCCTTGTTGATGATGAGCGGCGACCAGGTGTACGCCGACGATGTGGCCGGGCCCATGCTGCGAGCCGTCCACGCCCTGATCGAGCGCCTCGAGCTGTTCGATGAAGAGTTGGACGGTGCCGTAGTGGCCGACAGTCAGGCGCTGTACCGCCATGGCGCCAGCTACTACCAGCGGGCCGAATTGCTCCCGGCGCTGAAGAGCAATGAAACCCTGCGCGAGCGGTTTTTCGGCGGGGTGAAAAAGCCGATCTTCACCAGCAGCAACGCTGACAACCACCTGGTGACGTTCGCCGAGGTGCTGGCCATGTATCTGCTGGTCTGGTCGCCGCTGCCCTGGACCCTGATCACGCCACAGCCGCCACGACTGACAACGGAACAACAGACGCGCTACACCCGGGAACAGCAGCGCATCGACGAGTTTGTCCAGGGCCTGAAGGGTGCCGCGCGGGTCTTTGCCCACCTGTCGTGCCTGATGATCTTCGACGACCACGACATCACCGACGACTGGAACCTCAGCGCCCAATGGGAAGAAACCGCCTACGGCCATCCCTTCTCCAAGCGCATCATCGGCAACGCGCTGCTGGCTTACATGCTGTGCCAGGGCTGGGGCAACAACCCGGATGCCTTCGCCCAACTGCTGGAACACACCTGGGCCTTGAGCGCCACGGCACAAACTCCGGAACGCATGCTGGAATGTCAGGCCCAAAACGACCTGATCGACCAGTTGCTGGGTTTCCAGCAGTGGCAATACGTATTGCCCAGCACCCCGGCCCTGGTGGTGCTGGACACCCGCACCCGGCGCTGGCGCAGCGAGTCCAACCTGGGCCAGCCCTCGGGTTTGCTGGACTGGGAAGCCCTGAGCGAACTGCAACATGAACTGCTGGATCACCCCTCGGCGATCATCGTTTCACCGGCGCCGATCTTCGGCGTCAAGCTGATCGAAACGGTGCAGAAGGTCTTCAGTTGGTGCGGCTACCCGCTGCTGGTGGACGCGGAGAACTGGATGGCCCATCGCGGTTCCGCCCAGGTGATCCTGAACATCTTCCGCCACTCGCGAACCCCGGGCAGCTACGTGATTCTCTCGGGGGATGTGCATTACTCCTTCGTCTACGAAGTGCTGATTCGCCACCGCCAGGGCGGCCCGCGGATCTGGCAGATCACCAGCAGCGGCATCAAGAACGAATTCCCCGCCGCCCTGCTGGAATGGTTCGACCGCCTCAACCGTTGGCTCTACTCGCCGCGCTCGCCGTTGAACTGGTTCACCAAGCGCCGGCGGATGAAGGTGATGCCCCATGTGCCCGAGCATGCCGAGGCCGGGGAGCGGCTGTGGAACTCGTCGGGGATCGGCCAGGTGTTTTTCAATGAGCAGGGGCAGCCCGTGGCGATCTATCAACACAATGCCAATGGCACGGCGCCGACACGGATGATTGCGCCGAGATAGAATCCGCTGTCGCCGGCCACCAGGAAGGACCCTCCCCAACATGCCTTCAAGCCCGATCACCCCGGTACAGCGAGATACCATCCGCTACCTGCTCTCGGACGCCTTTGTCGACAACGAGGTGGACTACGCCTACATCGCCCGGGAAACCCAGGCCTACGACCGTGCCGAGGTGGAGCGCATTCTCTACGAAGAGGTGGCGCCGGTGTGCTACATCAACCTGATGTCGGTGATCCCGGAGATCTGGATCGGCTTCGAGCGGGAGTCCTTGCTGGAGGAAATCGAGGATAGCCTGGCACTGCGGCGCAGCAGCCGCTGGCAGGCCTTTCGCGATCGCTTGTTCATCCGCTGGATCCGCTTTCGCGGCGCCTATATCTGGGAGGAAATCTGCAAGCACTATGGCCCCTAGGTTCTTGCCCTAGCGCGCATCGGCGCTGCAGTAATCGGTAGGCCGCAGCGCCACCCGCTCCGGCAGCATCTCGCCCTTGTCGTCGATCTTGCGCAGCATGGCGGTGCACATCTGATCCTGGAGAAACACCATCTGATAGGTGGCGCCGGCCTCGGGCACGAAGGTCACGCTTTGCTCGCAAACGGCGCGGTAGTCCTTATCCATCCCTGGTTCAGTGTTGTAGAACATGAAGGCGAACGGGCGATTGGCCGGGATCTTCAGTTCGTTGGCACCAAAGCCCTCCTGGCGGCGCATGCGGTCGGTAGCGGCCGTCATGGGAATGCCCAGGTTGCGGAAATTGGGATTGGCAATGCCGCGATGGGGGCGAACCATCAGCCCGGAGCTCGGTTTGCGCCAGTCGATGCAATCGCTGTAGGGCACACCCCGCACCAGCCCCTGGGCGACGATGCGGATCAGTGCGGTGTCACCGGCATCGGCCGGCACCCGGTAGCTGACGGTGGTCGCTTTGAGCGCGGAAACAAAGGCACAACCGCTGAGCCCCAGGGACAGGCTCAGCAACAGGATCGAGCGAAACCGCATGATTCATCCTTGAAGGACCGACAGCGAAGGCTGACGCAAAGGATGGCAATCCTACCTCGGCGCCAGGGCGCGCCGGCAGATTTTTCTGCGGGGGCCTGTAGCCGCAGCTCAAGGCGACTACAGGGTCAAGCCCTCAGTAACGGGCGTCCGCCGGGCGGCCGCCGTTGGGCCAGTCCTTGACCTTGTCCGGGAAGTCCGGGCGCGGCTGGTGGGAGAAGTATTCGGCCACGTCCAGGGCTTCCTGGTCCGAGAGGCCGCCCTGGCCCAGGGGGAACTTCTCGTGGAAGCCAATCGGCATGTTGCGTTTGACGAAGGCCGCCGCGGTGTAGGTGCGGGCCATGCCGGCACCGATGTTGAAGGATTGATCGCCCCACAGCGGCGGGAAGATCAGGCTGCCGTCGGCGCGTTTCAGGCCTTCGCCATCCGCGCCGTGGCACACCGCGCATTGCTTGGCGTACACCTGCTTGCCATTGTCAGCATTGGGCTTGAGGGCCGGGTCGATCTTGCCCACACCGCGCCCGGCCACCTTGTCTTCTGGGCGGGTGTTCATTTTCATCCACTCGAAGTAGGCCACCATGGCTTGCATGTCGGCGCCGTTCACCGGCAGCGGCTTGCCGTGCATGGAGCGGCGGAAGCAGCCGTTGATGCGCTCTTCCAGGGTGATGGTCTTGCCCGCCCGCGGCGCGTAGCCGGGGAAGAACGCCGAGACGCCGACAAAGGGTGAACCGTCGGCCACGGTGCCGGCGTTGAGGTGGCAACTGGTGCAGTTCAGCGAGTTGCCGACGTTGTCCGGCAGCAGGGCCTTGGTTTCCAGGTGCAGGCGCATGCCGCGCACCACTTGTTCGGCATTCGGCGCCGCCAGCAGGTTGGCCAGGCGCGGGGTTTCGAACAGAGTGCTTTCCACTTGCGGACTCAGTTGCGCCCGCATCTTCTTCACTTGCTCGGCGCTGATGGCGGAGCCGTTGTTGCCCCAACTGCTGCGGACAAAACTGAGGATCTCGGCGATCTCGCCATCGGCCAGCTGGGCAAAGCCGGGCATGGTGTAAACCCGTGGATGGGCGGCGGTCTGGGCGGTCTTCCAGCCGGTCAGGGTGATGTGCAGCAAGGAAGTCGGGTTGGCCGAGGCGACGCTGGGGTTGCCGGCCAGGGACGGGAACATCTGCGGCACGCCGGCGCCATCCTGGCGGTGGCAGTCGGAACAAAACTGCGCGTAGCCCAGGCCGCCACGGGAGGTGAACAGGTTGTTTGGCGGGGCCGCCGGGGTCAGTGCCACCGAAGGCATGGGCAGGTCATCTTTGCCGGCCGGCAGGGACTTGAGGTACGCGGCGATGGCCGTCAGGTCGGCGTCGGTGAAATGCTGGGTGCTGTGGTGGATCACGTCGGCCATGTTGCCGGACACCGTGGCAAAGCGGTTCTGCCCGGTCTTGAGCAACTGCACCGTGTCCTCCACGGTCCACAGGTTGCGCAGGCTCAGGGCTCGCCACTCTTCCACCGTCTCGCCGGCCAGGTAGTGCTGGCCGCCGGATTCGCTGTCGCTCATGGCCTTCTCCTGGAAGGCGATGCCCCGCGGGGTATGGCAGGAACCGCAGTGGCCCAGGCCCTGGACCAGGTAGGCGCCGCGATTGAGCTGTTCGTCCTTGGCCGGGTCAGGCTTGAAGGGCTGCTTGTCGACGAACACCAGGTTCCAGAACCACAGGCCCCAGCGCTGGTTGAAGGGGAACCCCATGTCGGCTTCCAGGTTGCCCTGGGCTACGGGTTCCACCCCGTGCATCAGGTAGGCGTAGAGGGCGCGCATGTCCTCTTCGGTCATCTTGGCGTAGGACGGATAGGGCATGGCCGGGTACAAATGACTGCCGTCAGGGGTTACGCCTTCGCGCATGGCGCGGTCGAATGCTTCGAAGCTGTAGCTGCCGATACCGGTGTCTTTATCCGGGGTGATGTTGCTGGAGTAGATGGTGCCCATGGGCGTCTTCAGCTCCAGGCCACCGGCCATGGTGGCCCCGCCCTTGGCGGTGTGGCAGGCAATGCAGTCGCCGAGCTGGGCCACGTACTGGCCACGCTGGATCAACTCGGAATCTGGGGTGGAGGCCGCCGCTGCCGGGGTCGGCTCGCTGGCATGCAGTAGGGGTACGCAGAGCAACGCAGCGCCCAGAAGGCACAGGCGTGACAGAGAAAAAGCCATCAGGTTATTCCTTTAAAATCCGCCTGGGGTGGTCCCCTCGGCCGATATCCACAAAGGTTTTTATTGGTTATCCCGGCCTTCACGGTACAGGCCCGGGGCTCGATACCTTGTGGGTCCGAGCCTGATGCCCTTGTAGCGGATTTTTCTGAAAACCCTGTTGATATGGATCATGGCCCTATAGGCAATGTCCTGTATGGCCGACTCTGCGACACTTTTACCGGGTGGTTTCCACCCCTAGGCCGGCGGCCTGCCAATCGACGAAACCATCGTCCAGGCGCCGCACCCTGAAACCCTTGGCGCGAAGCAAGGCCGCGGCATTGTGTGACAGCACGCAGTAGGGCCCGCGGCAGTAAGCCACCAACTCCTGGCCCGCGGGCAACTCGGCCAGACGCTGCTCCAACTCTTCCACCGGGATATTGATTGCCCCCGGCAAATGCCCAAGGGCGAACTCCTGCGGCGAGCGCACGTCCAGCAGGGTCATGCCGCCCTCCTGCAGGCGTTGGCGCAGCTCTTCCCGGGAGATGCCTTCCAGGCGCCCCGGCTGCTGCTCGCTGTCGGCCAGCAGCTCACGGATCTGCCCGTGGTTGTAATCGACGTATTGGCGCAAGCCCCCCAGAAGTGCGGCCAACGGCCCCTGGCTGAGGCTATAGAGCACCCGCTTGCCGTCGCGCCGGGTCTGCACGAAACCGCCCCGGCGCAGCTGTTGCAAATGTTGCGAGGTGTTGGCCACCGAGAGTCCCGAGGCTTCCACCAGGCGCTCCACCGGCTGCTCGCCACGAGCAATGTGCTCCAGCAGGATCAGGCGGTGGTGGTGGCCGAGAATACGTGCCAGCTCGGCCATGTCCGCCAGAGGCTGTTGAGGGGAAATCGAATCGGTCATTGACAGCTCCTGCTGCTTTATTGATCATTCAATCACTTTATTGAATGAAACATTATCACACCCATAGCCGAGGCTGAAGTGCAGCCATCCATACCCAGGAGTCTTTATGCATGAGTTCATGGCGTTGATTTTACCGGCACTGCTGATCGGTGTCGGCGCTACCTTGGTCCTTGATTTGTGGACGCTGTTTCTGGCGCGAGTGTTGAACATTCCTGGCCCCAACTGGGCCATGGTCGGACGCTGGATCGGGCATTTTCCTCGGGGCCAGTTCCTGCACCAGAGCATTGCCCAAGCCGGCCCGGTTCCGGGGGAACGGGCCCTGGGCTGGCTGGCCCACTATCTGATCGGCGTCCTGTTTGCCGCCCTGTTGCTGCTGGCCTGCGGCCTGCAATGGGCACAACAGCCAACCCTGGCACCGGCCTTGCTCATTGGCGTGCTGACGGTGGCTGCACCGTTCTTGCTGATGCAACCGGGCATGGGCGCGGGAGTGGCGGCGAGCAAGATGCCCAAACCGAATGTGGCCCGGCTGCGCAGCCTGATCGCGCATTCGGTGTTCGGGCTGGGGTTGTATGGCGCGGGGATGTTCTGGGCATGGCTGTTGGGGCAGACGGCGTGATCGGCGCCTCAAGCAGTGCCCACTAGACCCGATTCTCGACTCGCAAGCCGGGAACCCGTTCAAACTCCCGCAGATGCGCAGCCTGGACGTTACACCGCGGCGCAAGAAAAAAGGCACTCAAAGCCAGGATGACGACTCGAAGTCATGGCGGACTTCAAATACGGAACTGGATAACCATGCTCGAACACCTCGACCTTAACGCGCTGATCGCCGCCTACGGCTATTGGGTGATTTTCATCGGTTGCCTGCTGGAAGGTGAAACCGTACTGATCCTCGGCGGCATGGCCGCGCACCAGGGCACCTTGCAATGGTTGCAGGTGATCGGCTGGGCCACCCTGGGAGGCATCCTCGGCGATCAATTGCTGTTCTGGACCGGGCGCTATGGCGGGGCGCGCCTGCTGCCCAAGCTCAAGCGTCACCAGGCGGCCATCGAACGGGTCCAGGGCCTGATCCGGCGTTACCCCTCGACTTCGGTGTTCGCCGTGCGCTTTCTCTACGGCATGCGCCTGGTGGGCCCGATGGTGATCGGCGCCAGTGGCCTGGCACCCTGGCGTTTCGCCCTGCTCAATGTGCTGGGGGCTGCGGTATGGGCCATCTTGTTCGTCAGCGCCGGTTACTGGGCCGGCGAAGCCTTGCAGCATTTTCTTGGCGACCTGAAACCCTATCGCCTGCCGATCTTCCTCGGGGTGATAGCGCTGGTGGTTCTTGCGGCACTGGTGCGGCATTTGCGTAATGGGCACAAGGCCCAGCAGCACTGAGACAACCGCTTCGGCACATCGGGAATTTTCATACTGACCCGGCGACTTTATTTCGTTTGTCCAGGGCCCCCGGCCCCGGCTTAGATAACGGCTTGTTTCCGGCACCCAGAGCCCGCATCCATGAGCCACGAGAACATCAGCCGTTCGATCTCCACCGTCCACCCGATCCGCCTCAGCCACGGACGCAACGCCGAGGTCTGGGACATCGATGGCAAGCGCTACATCGACTTTGTCGGCGGTATCGGCGTGCTCAACCTCGGGCACTGCCACCCACGCATAGTCTCAGCCATCCAGCAGCAGGCCACCCGGCTCACCCACTACGCCTTCAATGCTGCGCCTCACGGGCCCTACATCGAGTTCATGCAGCGCCTGGCGAACTTCATCCCGGTGAGTTACCCGGTCAGCGGCATGCTCACCAACAGCGGCGCCGAGGCCGCGGAAAACGCCCTGAAGATCGTGCGGGGAGCTACCGGGCGCAGCGCGGTGATCGCCTTTGACGGAGGCTTCCATGGGCGCACTCTGGCCACCCTCAACCTCAACGGCAAGGTGGCGCCCTACAAGCAGAAGGTCGGTGTACTACCCGGGCCTGTGTACCACCTGCCCTACCCCAGCGCCGACAACGACGTCAGTTGCGAAGAAGCGCTGAAAGCATTGCGTCGGCTGTTCAGCGTGGAGATCGATGTACAGGAAGTGGCCTGCTTCATCCTTGAGCCGGTGCAAGGCGAAGGCGGCTTCCTGGCCCTGGACGCCACGTTCGCCCGAGCCTTGCGCAGCTTCTGCGATGAACATGGCATTTTGCTGATCGCCGACGAGATCCAGTCCGGCTTCGGCCGCACCGGGCAGCGTTTTGCCTTCTCCCGCCTGGGCATCGAGCCGGACCTGATCCTGCTGGGCAAGAGCATTGGCGGCGGGGTTCCACTGGGCGCCGTGGTGGGTCGCAAGGCATTGCTGGACGTGCTGCCCAAGGGCGGCCTGGGGGGCACATACTCGGGCAACCCGATCGCCTGCGCGGCGGCGCTCGCGACCCTGGATGAAATGACCGACGAGCACCTGCAAGCCTGGGGCGAGCGCCAGGAGCGGGCGATCGTGCAACGCTATGAGCATTGGAAAAGCAGTGGGCTCTGCCCCTTCCTGGGCCGCCTGACGGGGGTGGGAGCCATGCGCGGCATCGAGTTGGTCAATGCCCGGGGCGAACCGGCGCCAGAGCAACTGAGCACGCTGCTAGGCAGCGCCCGGAATGCAGGTCTGCTGCTGATGCCCAGCGGCAAGTCGCGGCACATCATTCGCCTGCTGGCGCCCTTGACCACCGAGCCTGAAATCTTCGAGGAGGGCCTGGATATTCTCCAGGAATGCCTGGCGCGCCTGTGATTCCCGGCGCGCCGGCTCCGTGGCTAGAACAGATAGCCCATGTAGATCGCCGCGCCACCACCTGCCTGTACGCCGGCGTTCATCCCCGCCATCACCAACGCGCCCTTGGCCGAGCGCATCAACTGTTCGTTGACCCGGGACGAAGCGATGATCGAGGTCACCGGGCTGGAGTTGAGGGCCACCGCCATAGCAAGCAGCTTGGGGTCCAAGCCGAACAGCAAGGCCGTGGCCGAACCACCCACCACCAGCCCTGCACCCACTTCGGTGTACATGCAAGGGCCGGTGATGTCGTCCTCCGTCAGGTCGCTGCTGCGCAGAGCATCGCTAACAAACACCTTACCGGTGCTGGGAAAAGCCTCCGCCGCGCCTGCGCCTCCAACGCTCTTGCCCTTGACCTGGATATTGACCTTGCCGAAACGCGGCAGGCGCGCACCAAAACCGGCGCCCACCCCCAGGCCGCCGTAGCGATAGCTGACATCCTTGCCCTGGGGTGAACGCAGGATGATCGAGCCGCCGCTACCCGCCACTAGGGCTACGGTCAGGCCGCCGCCGCTGGCGGTCTGGTACAGCCATTTACTTTCGTTGACCGGAATCGGAATGCTGAGGTTCATGGGGTCAAAGTCCTTTTGCTCGTTGGGTGGCTCGTCCGCGCTGGCTGATGACACCCACCAGGCCGGCCAGGGTAAATACCAGACCGATCAGGCCGAGCACACCCGGGGTGGCCCAGAGTGCTGCCGGGTCGTCGATGATTGCGCTGTTGGCCGGCCGCTCGGGCTGGTAATACACCCGCACCGGCTGGTCCTTCTGGTAGCCGAAGATAAAGCCACCCTGGGGGTAGGAAATCTTCTCACCAGTACTGCTGGTGAAGGCGATCTCGGGGTGCGACCCCCCGGCATTCAAATCGCTGACGATACCGTCGGCGGTCTGGGCACTGGCGAGGAACTCGCGGCGATCAAGAGTGAGATTGACGGCGATGACCAACAGGCCGATGCCGATCAGGGCGAACAGCAGACCCTGGAGGATCTTGCCGAAGCGTGACGGGGTGGAGTTAGCCATGGGCTGTCTCGATATTCGTCCGTGAAAGAGGGAGGCCACGATAACAAGAAACCTGCCTCCAGAAAAACCACTGCCGCGGCGCAAGCGCATTCCGGCAACGGCGTTCAGGCACCCCGGAAAGCGGCCTGAACGCCTATCACCAGCGCTTGCAAACCGAATTTCCGACGGGCATTGCCCTGGAGGAATTTGTCCGCAAATACCGGCGGAAGTTCCAGGCCCCGGACCTGCTCCCGGCGTTTTTTTTTCAACACAACAGGGGAAATTGCTGGCGAGCTGCGCCTTGTCCCGACATGAAGATTTGCGCGAAAAACAGGCGCTGAAAGACGTCATATCGGACTGTCCAACACCAGGAACAAGAAAAACCTTGTTCCCACCAACAGTGTCTTAGCCGCAGCCCACCTCAGGCTCCGGCTAAACCTGTTGAACTCAGTCTTTACGCCATACGGTACGGTTGATGTAGTCGGTGTAGCTCAGAACCACACGGACCACCTGCAGAGAAACAGGACCACCTTGATAGTCCTGTACCAGAGGAACGTTGCGCTGGTCACGAGAGTGCTGGCTGGTTACAACGCGTACAGCATCCATGACCGACTCTCGCTTGAGGCCGCTCATGACCAGCGTTCCTTCATCCATTCCTTCGGGACGCTCGTGAGCATTACGCAAGGTCACCGCCGGCAGATTCAGTAGCGACGCCTCTTCGGTAATGGTGCCGCTATCGGAAAGCACACAGAACGCCGACATCTGCAACTTGATGTAATCCAGCAGGCCGAAAGGCTTGACGAAGCGAATCAAAGGATGTTCAAGGCTCTCCCCCAACGCTTCAAGGCGCTTGCGGGTGCGCGGGTGAGTCGAAACGATCAGTGGGAACCCATAGTGATTGGCCAGAGCCCGCAAGGTATCCAGCAAGTCCCGAAGGTTGTCAGCGGTATCGACGTTCTCCTCACGATGCGCACTGACGACAAAGAACTTGTCCTGCTCCAGACCACTTCGGGCAAGCACCTGCGAGCTTTCAATCCCCGGCATGTAATAGTCGAGGACTTCTTGCATGTGCGAACCAGTCTTGATGATGGTTTCCGGACGAATCCCCTCAGCGATGAGGTACCGACGGGCATGTTCAGTCAATACCATGTTGATATCGCTGAGATGGTCTAGCACCTTGCGATTGAGCTCTTCTGGAACTCGTTGATCGAAGCAGCGGTTGCCTGCCTCCATATGGAACACTGGAATTTTGCGGCGCTTTGCAGCGATGACTGCCAGGCAGGTATTGGTATCGCCATAAAGGAGTAGCGCATCGGGCTTTTCCAACTCAAAGATCGCGTCAGATTTGGCGATGACTTCAGCGATAGTCTGAGCAGCGGTCTCCCCTGCTGCACCGAGAAAGTGATCCGGCTTGCGAATCTGCAGGTCATCGAAGAAAACCTGATTGAGCTCGTAATCGTAGTTCTGCCCCGAATGCACCAATATGTGGTTGACTTGGCGGTCCAACTCGGCGATCACCCGGCTCATCTTGATCAGTTCGGGGCGGGTACCGACCAGTGTCATGACCTTAAGCATCGAGTTGCTCCTTGATGTAGTCGAGCTTGAGCAGCAACTCCTTGATGCCTGGTACGTCGAGGCGCGAGGTATTGTGCGAGGTGTAGTCGTCGAGCTCGGAGATACGTTGCTCGCCTTCAACAAAATACTTCTTGTAGTTCAAGTCGCGGTTATCCGCAGGTATCCGGTAATAACGCCCCATGTCCTCGGCTTTAGCCATCTCTTCACGGGAGACTAGAGACTCATACAGTTTCTCACCGTGACGGGTACCAATAACCCTGACCTCATTGCTCTTGCCGAAAAGCTGCTTGAGCGCCTCAGCCAGATCCCCCACGGTGGATGCCGGTGCCTTCTGGATAAACAGATCGCCCTGTTGTGCATGCTCGAAAGCATGCAAAACCAAATCGACCGAATCTTCCAAGGACATCAGAAAACGAGTCATTTCCGGATCGGTCACGGTCAAAGCTTCATCCGAACGCAACTGATCGACAAAAAGCGGAATCACCGAACCACGAGAGGCCATGACGTTACCGTAGCGGGTCGCACAGATGATAGGCCCCTTGGCCGGTATCATCCGCGACTTGGCAACCATCAGCTTCTCGGCCATCGCCTTGGAAATACCCATGGCATTGATCGGATAGACGGCTTTATCGGTACTTAGCACGACAACCCGCTGGACACCGGTAGCTATGGCGGCATTGAGGACATTCTCGGTCCCCAGTACGTTGGTACGTACAGCCTCCATCGGATAGAACTCACAGGACGGTACTTGCTTCAATGCCGCGGCATGAAAGATATAGTCGACGCCGACCATGGCCTGGGCCAGGCTGTCGTAGTTGCGAACATCACCTATATAGAATTTGACCTTGTCATTGGCCAGGGCAATTCGCATGTCTTCTTGCTTCTTCTCATCGCGACTGAAGATGCGAATTTCACGCACGGCGGTATTGAGAAAACGCTTGAGGACCGTATGACCGAAAGAACCGGTTCCACCGGTGATCATCAATACCTTGTCGTCGAACATGTACACCTTCCAATTTTTTTAGCGATTGGCATGCATCAGCTCAATGAGCTGAGGCCAGGATGGAGCCTTGTATCCAGTAGCATGAGTAAATCGCTCGCTATTGAGTGAACGATCGATCACTAGTTTGGCATCTGGATGTATATCAATTGTCTTCTCATATTGCCGGGCAATCAGCGCCAACAGATCGGACTTGGCAATGGGCTCTGCAGCAACATGATACAGCCCATTAAGTTGCGGATGCGGCAAGACGTAGTCTTTCATCACCCGGGCAAGCTCTACTGTAGGCAACCCGGAAAAAATGGCACGACTAAACCCTCGCACACTGCCTTGCTGACTCAGAAACCAATCCACAAGAGAATGATCGGAGCTCAATTCATGACCAATGATTGACGTTCTCAAGGTGATCGCATGGGGCTCTTCATGCAGTTCACCTATGTACTTGGACTTCCCGTACAGATCCTCAGCGTCGGAAACATCCGTTTCCAGATAGCCCCCCTTACGACCGGAGAACACGCAGTCGGTACTGACATGCAGCAGGCGTGCGCCACTTAGAGCACAAAGCTTCGCCAACCTGTGGGGCAGCATGGCATTGATTGGGAGCGCAGTTAGCGGATCCTTGGCATCGGCAAGTTGCTTGATCAGCCCTACACAGTTGATCACTACATCCGGGCGGACCCGAAGCATTGCAGCTGTCAATGCATCCTGATCCAGCACATCGACACCAGACAGGACGCGGGAAAGGTCGGCTACAGAAGAATGTCGCAGGGCGGACAGGCTGCGCACCGTGCCCCAGACTTCATGCTGTGGATCCTGACTGAACACCTTAAAGACAGTACTACCCAACATACCGGTAATACCTAACACCAATACCTTCATAAATATGACTCAGACCTTGAGTTTATCCCGACCGCACCAACAAGGGACCGAAAGGCCATCAGCCTCTCAAAATCGGCACATTGTCCAGCAACGGACAAAAAATAGCACTGCCTGGAAAAGCACAATGCCAGCCAGTGCCTATCAAGCCCCCAGCAGCTCGACCAGATACCGAACTTGCTGGCCCATTTCAAAATGGGCGGCAAAGTAGTCCCGTCCGCAACGCCCCATTTCCTCACGTTGAGCATCGCTCAAGCCATACATCTCACGTATGTTGGCGACCAGTGGAGCCACTTGCTCCGCTGGGCTGGTCAGCCCGGCCCGCGCCTCCTGGATTACCCGAGCACCTTCACCATCTAGACTGGCAATGATTGGTTTACCAGCCGCCAAATAGGATTGGACCTTGCTGGGGATAGTCTGGGCAAAAATGCTTTCATCGTTGAGTGACACCAGCAACGCGCCAGCCTGTGCAAAGACAGCCGGCATTGCCAAGGCAGGGAAACGTCCGGGAAGAATCAGATTGTCCATCACATGAAGCTGCTTCTGCTCCTTTAGCCATTCCAACCGACTGCCACTGCCTATCAACACCAGCCGAATGCCTGGCTCATCACGCAATTGCTTTGCTGCCTCCAGTAATGTCTCCAAGGCCTGAGCTGTTCCGAGATTACCAGCGAACACCACGCAAAAGTGGTCGTTAAGGACCCGCGTTAAAGACTCGTCAATTGCGACTTCCGCATTGAAGGCCTGGGCATCCACTGAGTTCGGGTAATAGGTAATCTTATTCCTGGGCGCATAGCTGGCAACCGAGTCGACAAAGGCATTGGATTGAACCAACAGTCGATCACAACCTGCATATATTCCGCGCACCATCCAGCCAACCATCTTCAACAGATAGGGGTTTTTCACAAATCCAGTGGCCGCAAGACTTTCTGGCCACAGATCCTGAATCCACAGGGCCAGCCGCGCGCCCTTCAACCACTTGATAGGAATCGCTGGAATCGCCTGGGTGATGGGGGAAGGAGCGAACACCAGAATCGCATCGAACTCACGCTTGCGTAACATCCATGGAAAAAATATCAAACCTGCAAATACGAACGACAGGTAGTTAAGTACCATGTTTTTCGCGCCCCCCTCTCCGCGGGGCCAAAGGGGAACGCGTAGCACATCAACAGATTCGAGATAACTTTCGCGCTGACAACCCCACGCACGATATCCGGTAAATATTCGACCATCTGGATAATTAGGCTTCCCGGTAGCAACTACTACCTCGTGCCCCTGAGCAACTAGCGTCCGAACTATATCGTTGATGATGAAGTTCTCAGGACTAAAGTATTGAGAAAAAATTAATAACTTCAAAGAGTTCACTTTCTAATCTGTGAAAATAAATACCTTCCAACACGGCATGCCCGGCTACGTCCAAGGAAAGCATCGGGACGATGATTCAATTAGCCTATCGCCACTCATCGGAAGCTGCACTCATGAACGAGCCCAAAGGAAGAAGCATCAGCAACCTGTCGGCAACATGAACCCTTGCTGATTGCCCGCGATGGGACCACAGGCGCTTCCACAGCAGCAAGGAGATTTTACTTTCCTCGATTGACAGGAGCTAGCCAGCGGCACGGAGACTGGGAATGGAGTAAATGCTTACAACCTGTCGCTCGAGACGCCTTGCCAGTGTAGAATCGCGCCCAATTTAGCTGCATACACCACGAGCGACACCTCCGATTGCTTGGCTGTCGGACGATGGAGCATTCTGTTTCTTGCCAGCTTAAGCGCGGGTTAAATGAGTTGATCGCCTGTTCATCGCACGCTTTACAGGCCTGATGTCCATGAGTGTAAGGGAAAGAACTATTTAGCCCGCTTCCAGCAAAAAAAGTAACGGAACAGCTGCTGCATGCATCAACCCTGGTATTACATCGGAGCCCAAATGCCTGACCAAAAACAAACCAGCATCGCCAAGTTCAAGAACAAGGAAGCCTTGATTGGCATCGTAGGCCTAGGCTATGTAGGCTTGCCGCTGATGTTGCGTTACAACGCTATCGGCTTCCGGGTGCTGGGTATCGACATCGATGACTCCAAGGTAGCCAAGCTCAACGCTGGCAGTAGCTATATAGAACACATTGCCAGCGAACACATCAGCCACGCCAGAAGCTCAGGGTTTGAAGCGACTACCGACTTTCAGCGTGCCAGTGAGTGTGATGCTCTGATCCTTTGCGTGCCGACACCGCTGAACAAATATCGCGAGCCGGACATGAGCTTCGTGATCAACACAACCAATGCCCTCAAGCCATATCTGCGTGCAGGTCAAGTGGTCTCCTTGGAAAGCACTACCTATCCGGGAACCACGGAAGAGGAGTTACTGCCTCGCGTGCAAGAGAATGGTCTAGTCGTGGGTGAGAACATTTTCCTGGTGTATTCGCCTGAACGGGAAGATCCGGGCAACGCCAACTTTGAAACCCGTACTATTCCAAAGGTCATAGGCGGTCATACGCCTGGTTGCCTTGAAGTAGGCATAGCGCTGTATGAACAGGCAATCGACCAGGTCGTGCCTGTAAGCTCCACCAAAGCTGCGGAAATGACCAAGCTGCTTGAGAACATTCACCGCGCAGTCAATATCGGCCTGGTCAATGAAATGAAAGTCGTGGCCGATCGCATGGGCATCGACATCTTTGAAGTCGTCGATGCTGCAGCCACCAAACCCTTCGGTTTCACCGCCTATTACCCTGGCCCCGGCCTGGGCGGCCACTGCATTCCCATCGACCCCTTCTACCTGACCTGGAAGGCTCGCGAATATGGTCTGCATACGCGCTTTATCGAATTGTCCGGTGAAGTCAACAAGGCAATGCCCGAGTACGTTCTGAGCAAGCTGATGGACGGCCTGAACAACAGCGGCAAGGCACTCAAAGGTTGCAAGGTCCTGGTTCTGGGCATCGCCTACAAGAAGAACGTGGATGACATGCGTGAATCTCCATCCGTAGAGATCATGGAGCTGATCGAGGCCAAGGGCGGTATCGTGGCCTACAGCGACCCACATGTTCCGGTGTTCCCAAAAATGCGCGAACACCATTTTGAACTGAGCAGCGAACCGTTGACTGCTCAGAACCTGGCTGCATTCGACGCAGTGGTACTGGCGACAGATCATGACAAATTCGATTACGAATTGATCAAGGCTCATGCGCAATTGATCATCGATAGTCGCGGCAAATACCGTACCGCTGCGAGCAACGTCATCAAGGCTTGACCGAGTCACGACCCATTGCAGGGAAATGCGCGTAATAGGGGGGCAATGCCCGAGAAGCCCTGTTTCGCGCGTCCTGCCAAAGGTAGCTGAAACTCTTTTCCGAGGAACTCCATGAAACGCTTTGCCCTGATCGGCGCCGCCGGCTACATCGCCCCGCGCCATATGCGTGCCATCAAGGACACCGGCAATGAGCTGGTTTGTGCCTACGACATCAACGACTCCGTCGGCATCATCGATAGCCTTTCGCCTCAAAGCGAATTCTTCACTGAGTTCGAGCGTTTCTACGACCACGCCTGGCGTCTTAAACGAGATCCGGCAACCACTCTGGATATCGTTTCGATCTGCTCGCCCAACTACCTTCATCACTCCCATATCACCGCGGGCCTGCGCCTTGGATGCGACGTGATCTGCGAGAAGCCACTGGTACCCAGCGCAGCGCTGCTGGAAGACCTGAGCCTGACCGAGCGCGAAACCGGCAAGCGCCTTTGGAACATCCTGCAACTGCGTCACCATCAGGCGATCATCGACCTGAAGAACCGCGTGCAGTCGCAACCTAGTGCCCATAAGCACGAAGTGGAACTGACCTACATCACCAGCCGCGGCCGCTGGTACATGGAAAGTTGGAAAGGCGACCCTCGAAAATCCTTTGGTGTCGCAACCAATATCGGCGTGCATTTCTATGACATGCTGCACTTCATCTTCGGCAAGCTGCAGCGCAACGTTGTGCATTTCAGCAATGCCGACAAGGCCTGCGGCTACCTGGAGTATGAGAACGCCCGGGTACGCTGGTTCCTTTCCATCGATGCCAACGACCTGCCTGAGTCGGTCAAGGGCAAGAAACCTACCTACCGTTCGATCACCGTCGACGGCGCGGAAATCGAGTTTTCCGAAGGCTTTACCGATCTCCATACCGTCAGCTACCAAGCCGTACTCGACGGCAAGGGCTACGGTATCGAAGATACCCGGCACTGCGTGGAAACCGTCGAGACTATTCGCACCATGAGCCCTGTCAGAGCTCAGGACAACGAAGGGCACCCCTTCCTGTCCCGCCTGGTCTGACCGTCATGAGCCATTACCAGCACCCAAGCGCTATCGTCGATGATGGCGCCCAGATCGGCGAAGGCTCACGAGTCTGGCATTTCGTGCATGTATGCCCAGGCGCCCAGATCGGCAAAGGGGTTTCCCTTGGCCAGAACGTCTTCGTCGGCAACAAAGTGCTCATCGGTGATCATTGCAAGATCCAGAACAATGTCTCGGTATATGACAACGTCACCCTGGAAGAGGGCGTGTTTTGTGGTCCAAGCATGGTGTTCACCAATGTCTACAACCCACGCTCATTAATCGAGCGCAAGGATCAATACCTCGACACCCTGGTGAAAAAGGGTGCCACGCTGGGGGCTAACTGCACCATCGTCTGCGGGGTCACCATCGGCGAATACGCCTTCGTCGGCGCGGGTGCGGTTATCAACAAGGATGTACCGGCCTACGCCCTGATGGTTGGGGTGCCTGCACGACAACTGGGCTGGATGAGCGAGTTTGGCGAACGCCTCGAACTGCCGGTCAAGGGAGAAGCCGAATGCCATTGCCCGCATACCGGCGCCCGCTATGTCTTGCGCGGCAACAACCTGAGCAAAATGGACGCACAGTAAATGATCGAATTCATCGACCTGAAGACCCAGCAAGCCCGCCTCAAAGACAAGATTGACGCGGGTATCGCTCGCGTTCTATCCCACGGCCAATACATCCTCGGCCCTGAAGTGGCTGAATTGGAAGAGCGCCTGGCCGCTTATTCAGGAGCAAAGTACTGCATCAGTTGCGCCAACGGCACCGATGCCCTGCAAATTGCGCTCATGGCTCTGGGCATAGGTCCAGGCGATGAAGTCATCACTCCCGGCTTCACCTATATAGCGACAGCGGAAACCGTCGCCTTGCTGGGTGCCAAGCCGGTCTATGTGGACATCGACCCGCAAACCTACAACCTGGACCCGGCCCTGCTGGAAGCGGCTATTACTTCCCGCACCAAAGCCATTATCCCAGTCTCCCTTTACGGGCAGTGCGCCGACTTTGATGCAATTAACGCCATCGCTGGCAGGCACTCTCTTCCCGTTATAGAAGATGCCGCCCAGAGCTTCGGAGCCAGCTACAAAAACAGAGCCTCCTGCAACCTGAGCACCATCGCCTGCGCCAGCTTTTTCCCCAGCAAACCCCTGGGTTGCTATGGTGATGGCGGTGCAATTTTCACCAATGACGAAGAGTTGGCGACAATCATTCGCCAAGTAGCGCGGCACGGTCAGGACCGCCGCTACCACCACATCCGCATCGGCGTAAACAGCCGCCTGGATACTCTGCAAGCCGCCATTCTTCTGCCCAAGCTGGAGATCCTTGAGGAAGAGATTCAATTACGCCAGCAAGTCGCGCAGAATTACGCACGACTCCTGGCACAGGCGGGTATCAGCGCACCTTATATTGAACCTCACAATATCAGCGCTTGGGCACAGTTCACCGTACAAGTGGACAATCGCGATGCTGTGCAGCAGCACCTCAAGCAATCCGGGGTCCCTACGGCCGTTCACTATCCTATTCCGCTAAATCTCCAGCCAGCGGTGAAAGACGAACACGCACAGCTTCCTGTGGGTGACGTTGTGGCAACACGGGTCATGAGTCTGCCGATGCACCCTTACCTGACGGCATCAGATCAGTCGCACATTGTTGAAGCACTGGTCACCGCTAGCAAAATTTGATTGGAGTACACGCATGAAAATCGAAGGTTCAAAAGTTCTGGTCATCGGCGGCGCCGGATTCATTGGTAGCTTTGTGATTTCGGAACTGCTCAAGGCCGGAGCGGCCGAAGTTGTGGTTTATGACAACTTTGCCCGTGGCAAGCTCAGCAACATCTCTGAGCAGCTCAAGGATCCGCGCTGCCGTCTATACGCCAATGGCGGTGACGTTCGCGAGATCGACTTGCTCAATGACGCCATGCAAGGCATGGACGGTGTCATTCACCTGGCTGCCATGTGGCTGCTGCATTGCAAGGACTTCCCACGCACGGCTTTCCACGTCAACGTCGAAGGTACGTTCAACGTCCTTGAAGCTTGTGTGAAGAACAACATCAAGCGTCTGGTCTACTCCTCGTCCGCCTCGGTATATGGCGACGCAGTGGAAGTACCGATGACCGAAGATCATCCGTTCAACAACCGCAACTTCTACGGTTCCACCAAGATTGCCGGTGAAGCCATGTGCCACGCCTTCCACGACCGATACGGCCTGAGCTACGTCGGCCTGCGCTATATGAACGTCTATGGCCCCCACCAGGACCAGACAGCCGCCTACACCGGCGTGATTCCGATCATGTTGAACAAGATCGATGCCAATGAAGGTCCGGTGATCAACGGCGACGGCAGCCAGGCTTACGACTTCATCTATGTCGAAGACGTTGCTCGCTGCAACGTCAAGGCGCTGGAAGCGGACGTCACCGACCAGTTCTATAACGTCGGCACTGGCGTACAGACCAGCATCAAGGAACTGTGCGACACCATTCTCGACATGAAAGAGTCTGACCTGGTTGTCCAGTACCGCCCCTACAGCGCTGACGATGCCCGTCGCATGGTACAGAACCGTATTGGCTGCCCGAAAAAGGCTGCTGAAGAACTAGGGTTCACCTACCAGTACGAACTGCGTGAAGGCCTGCAGAAACTCATCGATTGGCGCACCACGCACGGGGCGGAGTAAATACAATGGAAAAGCGCAACATTGCGATCTCGCTACCCAGCACCGGTGAAGAAGAATGGCAGGCAGCCCGTGAACCGCTGATGACCGGCTGGTTGACTCAAGGCCCCAAAGTGGCGGCCTTTGAAGAGGCCTTCGCCAAGCGCCATCAGGTTCCTCACGCCTTGGCAGTGACCTCTTGCACCACAGGCCTGCACCTGGCGCTCGCCGGCCTGGATATCGGTCCGGGCGATGAAGTCATCGTTCCGACCTTCACCTGGATCGCCACCGCCAACGTGGTGCTGTACTGCGGCGCCACTCCGGTATTCGTCGACATCGACCCGCTGACCTACAACCTGGATATCAGCCAGGTCGCCGCCAAGGTCACCGACAAGACTCGAGCCGTCATTGCCGTGCATCTGTTCGGCCGTTGCCTGGATATCGATGCGTTGCGAGAGGCGCTGCCTGCGCAGGTCGCCATTATCGAAGACGCCGCCTGTGCAGCAGGTGCAGACTGGAAAGGCCGCCCTGCCGGCAGCCTGGGAGATGCTGCGGCATTTTCCTTCCACCCCCGCAAATCGGTTACTACCGGCGAAGGCGGCATGGTCACCACCAGCAACCCTGAGCTGGCGGAACGCATGAGCCAATTGCGCAGCCACGGTGCCTCGCTCTCCGAAGAACAGCGCCATCTGGGCCCTCGCCCCTATCTGCTGCCGGAATTCAACCTGCTGGGCTTCAACTACCGAATGACCGACCTGCAAGGTGCGATCGGCTTGGTACAACTGGGCAAGCTGGACGGTTTTATCGACGAACGTGAGCACTGGGCTCAGTACTACTGCGAGCAACTGGCCGATATCGACTGGCTGCGACTCCCTACCACTCCGCAAGGCAGCCGCCACGGCTGGCAAGCATTCGTTACCTACATCGATCCGCAAAAAGCCCCGATGCCGCGTAACGACATGATGGAAATTCTCCAGGCCAAAGGGATCTCTACCCGCCCAGGCACCCATGCCGTGCACATGCTGGCTTATTACCGCGAACGTTTCGGCTTCAAGCCGGAAGACTTCCCGGGTGCCCGTGACTGTAACGATCACACCATGGCTATTCCACTGCACAACAGGATGAGCGAAGAAGACTACGCCTATGTAGTCGAGGCCATTCGCCAACTGCGCTGAGTAACAGCACCTGCATCCCGCTCATTCGAGCGGGATGACCTTTTCAGGCAACGGAACTACGCAGACCTGCGAATTCCCCACTGCACTCCCCTCGATTCAAAGGAGCATCAAAACGCATGTGCGGCATTACCGGCCTCATCCATCTCGATAACAACCCGGTATCGCCTGCAGTTCTGCAGCGCATGACGGATGCCATTGCCCATCGTGGACCCGATGGTGAGGGGCATTGGATTGAAGGCAACGTAGGCCTGGGTCATCGGCGTCTAGCAATCATCGATCTGTCTCCTGCCGGCCATCAGCCTGCCGCCTCCCTCTCCCAGCGTTATGTACTGGTCTACAACGGCGAGGTCTACAACTTCCGTGAACTGCGCACCGAACTGGAAACCCTGGGCTACCAGTTCCGTTCACGCACCGACACTGAAGTTGTGCTCAATGCATTGATCGCCTGGGGGGCACAAGCACTGGAGCGCTTCAACGGCATGTTCGGCCTGGCCTTGTGGGACCGTCAGGAACAAACGTTGTTGCTGGCCAGAGATCGCTACGGCATCAAACCGCTTTATTACGCACAACAAGGGCAGACCCTCGCCTTTGGCTCCGAACAGAAAGCCATCCTGGCCATGCCCGAGTTTCGGCGCAGCCTGGACAAGGAAGCCCTGCTGGAATATTTCACCTTTCAGAACATCTTTACCGACAAGACATTGCTCAATGATGTGAAGCTGTTACCAGCCGGCCACTATGCCGTGCTGGATATGAAGCGGCGCACCCCAGCTTTGCAACTCACCCAGTACTGGGATTACAACTTCCAGGAACCCAAGGTCAAAGCCAGCGACGAAGAGTACCGCGAAGAGCTGGACCGTTTGTTCCAACAGGCCGTCAACCGGCAACTGGTGACTGATGTTGAACTGGGCAGTTATCTGAGCGGGGGGATGGACTCCGGCTCGATCACAGCAATAGCGGCCAAGTCCTACCCCTACATGAAAACCTTTACCTGTGGTTTCGACCTCAACTCCGCCTCGGGTATCGAGATGGGGTTCGATGAGCGCAGTAAAGCCGAATACATGTCCTACCACTTCAAGACCGAACATTATCAAATGGTCCTGAAAGCCGGAGACATGGAAAGAGTCCTGCCCAAACTGGCCTGGCACCTGGAAGAACCCCGAGTGGGCCAGAGCTACCCGAACTACTACGCCGCACAACTGGCCTCCAAGTTCGTCAAGGTAGTCATGTCCGGCGCCGGCGGCGACGAATTGTTTGGCGGTTATCCATGGCGCTACTACCGTGCTGTGGTCAACGATGACTTCGAACACTACATCGACAAGTACTACGCATTCTGGCAGCGGCTGATTCCCAACAATGAGATCAAGCAGGTCTTTGCGCCGATCTGGAAAGATGTAAAACATGTGTGGACCCGGGACATCTTCCGCGATGTCTTCAAACACCACGCAGACAACCTGTACACCCCGGAAGACTACATCAACCACTCGCTGTATTTCGAAGCCAAGACCTTCCTTCATGGTTTGCTGGTAGTTGAAGACAAGCTCAGCATGGCCCATGGCCTAGAAAGCCGTGTGCCATTCCTGGACAACGATCTGGTTGATTTCGCCATGCGCTGCCCAGTGCACCTGAAGCTGAACAACCTGGCCGACGTCATAAGAATCAACGAGAACGATCAGGGCGACAAGGTCAGCAAATACTTTGAAAAGGCCCGAGACGGCAAGCAGATCTTCCGCGATGTCATGAAACGCTACATCCCAGACGACGTTGCCCGGGCTGAGAAGCAAGGCTTCTCCGCGCCAGACTCCAGCTGGTTCAAAGGCGAGAGCATGGAGTTTGTCAGAAGGAAGTTACTGAATAAAAACGCACATATCTATGACGTTTTTGACCAGTCCGCACTGACTTCACTTGTCGAGGAACATCTTTCAGGAAAACAGAACAGAAGGCTGTTGATCTGGTCCCTGTTGAATATGGAAGAGTATATGCAAGGCTGCTTTGCATGATTTTGTTGTAACAGCCTTGACCCCTCATATATAAAGCCGCCGTGTGAAACATCCCGATCAAGATCCGGCAATAGCAGCTCCGACCCAGCGCTGCTATTGCTGCAGAGTCAGCATGAAAGAAGTAATGCACAGGACGTAAAATGAAAATCATCTTCAAGATAGCCCAATCTGCATGCTTCTTTTTGTTCTCGTTTTTTTGCTTTGCCATATTCCTGCTGCCAGCCCTGGCCTTGAGAATCAAGCGCAGTTGCAGCAAACGACCGGCAAAACCTGAATATGTCTTTGTCGGCATACACGAAATTGCCAACAACATCAGCGAACTGTCTGCCGCATTGGCAAAGCAGTACATTACCGTGCGCAGTGCCCGCTCCCACGCTGGTGTCTTCTACGGAGAAACGGACACACAAAGCGCCTCTGCCCTGTCCCTGAAAATCCGCCTGTTCAGCGAACCACTCTGTCGCTCCCGACATTTACCCTGGATCCTCTTACGCGCCGATCAGGCCTGGTTCATCTGGTGCACCAGCCTGCTCGCGCTGAACCTCGACTACATTCTCTATCGCCTCGCCGGCGTGGATCTGGTTGTTCAGCACTGCGGAGATGATGTGCGTTGCCGCCACTTGCAGGACGCCTTGTTTGACAAGTACACGCCAGGTATCGCGATTGGCCCCTATCCCGCACTCCCCCTAGTGGACATGCTGAGAAAGTACTATCGCCAGTTCATGGCCGAGCGCTTTGCCAAGACCCTTTCCTCAAGGAACCAGGCGACCTTTCAAACAGGGATGCTGGGGCACTTCACGTTCAGCCAGAGGTCGCTACTGACCAGCCCACGTCGTCCGGGAGAGATTCCGGTTATCGTGCACGCTCCCTCAAACCGGGCAGTAAAACGAACCGACCTGGTGCTTGAGGCGGTGGAAACGCTCCGACAAAAGGGCTACCAGTTCGAGTTTCACCTGCTGGAGCACATCCCCAATCACCAAGTGGTCGACATGTTGCTGGCAGCCGACATAGTGGTCGACCAGCCATCCACCTGGCCGGGTCGGTTCGGCATCGAGGGAGCTGCCGCATCCTGTGCAATCGTTTCAGGAAACCATGATGTTTTTACTGGCTTGCCGGCCTCCCCCATCATTCAGTTTCCTGTTGATGCGAACCTGCTGGCCTCGCGCCTGGAAAAACTGCTGGCCGAACGTGCTTATCTGGAAAGCGTCATGGCTGCTTGCTGGGGATTCTGGCAGGAAAAATACAGCGAAGACGCATTTATCAATAACTACTTCAAAATCTGGAACGACCAACACGATAAATTTCCACCACTGCCCGAGCAGAAGGCAATACTCCTGGCTGCCGCAAAAGGCAAACTTCAACGCCTGTTCATCAAGTACTTTTACTTTCCTTCACGCCAGGATAACCGCTAGGGCTTTGCCGACCTATGTTCAAGCTCTTTGTTCGAGACAGTGTCATTTACGCAATCCCCGCACTGCTTTCGAAGGGGCTCGCGCTATTTCTGGTGCCGCTGTACACCCGTGTGCTGAGCCCGGAAGATTATGGTTCTCTGGACTTGCTGCTGGTTTTCTCAGGCCTTATCGCACTGACCATTGCCCTGGAGGTGTCCCAGGGCATAGCACGCTTCTATTCAGCGGAAACAGACCCTGAACGCCGTTGCGCCTATGCATCGTCCGCCTTCTGGTTCACTGCGTTGTGTTATTCGCTATTCGCCGTAATCACCCTGACCTACGCCGATGAGCTGTCCACCTGGATCATGGGGCGCGAAGGACTGACTGCTGCCTTCAGGGTGGGCATTGTCTATATTTTCTTCAATGGTCTGTTCAACCTTATCCAGAACCAGTTCCGCTGGGAATTGCGTAGCAAGCACTATGCACTCGTCAGCATCATTGTTTCCCTGGTCACTGCCGGAGCTGCCGTACTCCTCACCTATGGCGCAGGAATGGGCTTGCCGGGGCTGTTGTGGGGCATGAGCGCCGGAGTCATCATTGGCACTGTCTACGGGCTGTACCACCTGCGCCAGAGCTTTCGTTTTCGCTTTGATTGGGCCCGGCTCAAGGAAATGCTGGCGTTCTCCATCCCCTTGGTCCCTGCCAGTGTGACAGTGCTTGCCAGCATCTATATCGACCGTCTGCTGATCAACCACTTTGTGTCGATCGGAGAAGTCGGTCTGTATGGTGTCGCGGTCAGGTTGGCCAGTGTAGTCAGCCTAGTCATGGTCGGTTTCCAAGGGGCCTTGACACCGTTGATCTACACCTACTACCGCGAGGCCGATACTCCCAGGCAGTTGGCGCGCATATTCAGAGTGTTCTGCGGCTTTGCATTACTGACCTACTTGGCACTTGGGCTGTTTGCCCATGACGTCCTGGTGCTGATGACAACCGCAGACTACTACTCAGCCTCCAAGTTGATTGTCTTCCTGGTGCCGTCAATTCTCCTGGCCCAGATGTACATTTTTACCCCTGGCATCAGCATCGCCAAAAAAACCCACATGACCATCTGGATCAATCTTGCCGGCCTGATCGCCAACATTGCCCTGGGACTGATCTTGATTCCTCGTTTAGGAGGCAGCGGCGCCGCTATCGCCATGCTCCTGGGAAGTTCGCTGACGTTCGCTATCTATATGCTGTGCAGTCAGAGGCTGTATCC
Source organism: Pseudomonas sp. GW822-FHT06D10 (assembly GCF_058799535.1). NCBI lineage: Bacteria > Pseudomonadati > Pseudomonadota > Gammaproteobacteria > Pseudomonadales > Pseudomonadaceae > Pseudomonas > Pseudomonas sp. GW822-FHT06D10. The sequence goes on from NZ_JBXALN010000008.1 coordinate 110,980, forward strand.
GGTGCCGCATAAGTGGTGGCCGCTCTGCGGCTCAATGACTGCAACGGTCGTGGCGCTATTTCTGGCGCTGCGACTGGGTTCAGAGCTGAACAGCTACTTGCGTTGGTTGGTCAACTTGATGTTTATCAGCGGTACGGCAGTGATTTTTTTAGCCTTGGGGCTTGTTCAGGTTTCAGAACTACGTAAAGCCGGACAGATGGTCCGTAGCCGCCTTAAACTTTTTTCGCAAAGAAGTAGCTAATTTATGTGTGGAATACTCGGTTTCTTCTCCGTCAGCGAAACCCACTCTTACTCCCAGAGTATCGACGCGGCCATTCAGACCTTGCGCCATCGTGGACCGAATGACTTCGGCTACGAAGAGATGCCGGTTGCCTCCAACAAACTAGTGCTGGGTCACACGCGCCTGTCCATTATTGACTTGTCCTTAGCCGGCCATCAGCCGATGCACTCCAAGGACCAGCTTTTTTCCATCGTCTTCAATGGCGAAATCTACAACTACCGCGAATTGCGTACTGAGTTGCAAGCCTTGGGGCACGTGTTCCAGTCGGACTCCGATACCGAAGTGCTACTAGCGGCCTGGATTCAATGGCGAGCCGACTGCCTTGCACGCTTGCGCGGAATGTTTGCATTCGCGGTTTTTGACCGTGCGGCAAATAGGCTTTCCTGTATTCGCGACCCATTCGGGATCAAGCCGTTCTATTACACCCAGGAAGGCGATAACTTTCTTTTCGCCTCAGAAATGCCGGCATTGAAAGCGCTGAAGCAGAACAAGGTTCAGCTCAACTGGCAACGCGCCTACGACTATCTGGTGCATGGCGACTACGACTCACAAACCGCAACTTTCTTCGAAGATGTGCATCAGTTGATGCCTGGGCACTTGCTACACCTTGATCTATCCAATGGCCAGCTCACTGCACCACAACAGTGGTGGCGACCGCGAATAGAACAAACTTCGACCCTGAGCTTCTCTTCTGCTGCTGATGAGTTGCGCGAACGCTTCCTGCACAACATCAAGCTGCACCTACGCAGTGACGTTCCCCTGGGAGCGGCATTGTCCGGTGGACTGGATTCTTCGGCGGTGGTTTGCGCCATGCGCAAGATCGAACCGGATGCAGCTATCAATACATTCAGCTATATCGCCCGCGATAGCGCCGTATCAGAGGAGCCTTGGGTCGATCTGGTCAATGCTCAGGTAAACGCCAAGGCCCACAAGGTACTGGTCAGCCCTCAGGAACTGTCTACTGACCTGGATGACATGATTCACGCTCAAGGTGAGCCCTTTGGCAGCACCAGCATTTACGCCCAGTACCGGGTCTTCAAGCTGGCTAAAGACAACGCCATCACGGTAACCCTCGATGGCCAGGGAGCCGATGAGTTATTGGCCGGCTACCACGGCTACCCGGGGAAGCGCATCAAGAGCATGCTCGAACAGGGCCATTACCGGCAGGCACTGAACTTCGCAAGGCAGTGGTCAACATGGCCAGACAGAAGCTTGAAGCACTGCTTCAAGACGGTCGTTGCCGAGTGCGCCGAAGGCCCCTTGTACGACTTGCTCAGACGTGGAAATGGCATGCAGGCCAGTCCCTCGTGGATAGATACACAGATGCTGCGTGACGCCGGTGTGCACATAGGTTATCCACAACAGAAATCACCCTACGATCTGCCCGGACGCAAACTGGCCTCCGAGCTGGCATTCTCACTGACCCACCGCGGGCTACAGTCACTGTTGCGCCATGGCGATCGTAATTCGATGCGTTTCTCCATCGAGAGTCGAGTACCGTTCCTGACCTCCGACATGGCAGACTTCCTGCTTTCCTTGCCAGAAAACTATCTGATCTCGCAATCAGGAGAAACCAAGTCCGTGTTCCGTGCAGCGATGCGTGGAATAGTTCCTGATGCCATCTTGGACCGAAGGGACAAGGTCGGCTTCTCTACACCCGAACAGGTATGGCTGGTGCAACTGGCCGAACAGATCCGGGGCTGGCTGAAGATTGATCTCGGACTGCCATTCCTGAACCAGCCACAAATCCTTGAGGAATTCGAGAAAATCATCTCAGGAAAAGCTGCATTCTCTTGGCAAGTCTGGCGCTGGATCAACTTCACCCGGTGGTATCAACATAACTTTGAACTGCGCTGATTGAAGCACCCTGGCCAAAATCCGGTTAACCAACCGAAGAAGGCAGCCAAGTCTTGAGATTGAAAAAGTGAGACCTGTGATGACGATTAAAACTGATTCGCCTAAAGACCCGGGAGCTTCATCAAAGCCTGACGAAGCACTTTTGCAACAGCTAAAAAGAGTAATCAACCAATTACGCGCCGATATATTCTCCAAGTTCAAGAGACACGTCTCGATAAACGATCTGCTCTCGGATCGCTGGGAGACGGCCAGATTCTACGGATTTGGAGAAGGAACATCCTGCTACAACAACGTGCTGATCCTGGGTGATGTAAAGGTTGGAAAAAACACCTGGATTGGCCCCAATGTGGTGCTGGACGGCTCCGGCGGGTTGGAGATCGGAAGCTACGTGTCCGTCAGCTGTGGAGTGCAGATATACACTCACCACACCGTGGAGTGGAGTACATCCTTGGGGCAAGTTGAAGCCAGCCGAAAACCCACGAAAATAGGCGATGGTGTCTACATAGGCCCCAACTCGATCATTCAGATGGGCGTCAGCATTGGTGACGGCGCGATTATCGGCGCCATGAGCTTTGTAAATCGCGATGTTCCTGCGGGGGCTAAAGTTTATGGCACACCAGCCAGGCAACATTAGCGATAAGCCACCTTGCCGCGAAACGGGCCTGCAACTTCGGCTTGTATATTTAGAGAGTCTCATTAGAAACGAAACCCTGAGGTCATGGGTAAAACAAGCCGCCAAACAAACTTCGACAGGCATCCTTCGAATAAAAACTTTTCTATTACGGCCATATACTTTTGTACCAATGCCGTGAAACACTTCATTCCAAGCAACGTAAAAAACTCTTAAATGGTTGATACAATATGCTAAGTATTTTGATGCCTGCAAAAAATGAAGCACTGTTCATTGAGGCAGCGCTTCGCTCCATTGAAAAGATAAACAACCTTGAGTACGAGGTTATTGTTGTCGACGACGGCTCAGATGACGAAACCTGTAACATTGTAGAAGAGCTCGCCTTTAGCTTTGTAAAACTTATAAAAAGCGGGGGCGTTGGTAAAGCACAAGCATTCAACCTAGCCTTTGAGAATGCCTCTGGAGATGTTTTTATCCTGTTGGCTGCTGACGACTTACTGATTGCAGAAAGTATTCATGAACGGATCGCACCAATACAGGCAGTAGATAAACCCCAGATTTCATATTGCAAACTCAAGTCTTTCTCTGCCGACTCAAAATACAATGCAATGACACTACCAAAAAACCCTACACTCGGTCTTGAGTCAGGTGGCTGCATGGCATTTAATCGCTCGTTTGCTCAACTGGCTTTTCCGATTCCGAGTTTCTTACCAAATGAAGATGTATGGATGATGCTCCACGCACGCTACTCTTCTGTAGAAGCAACTCACACCCCAACAATTGGGATTTCGTATCGAATTCATGAAAACAATAGCTATAAGCGCGGGGTCAATTACTCACAAGTAAATGAGCAAATGTGGGTTAGACAGCGCGCAATATTTTATTTTTACGAAAACTACAAATTAAAGCTTCCACCACAAAAACAGAGAGCACTTCTTATTGCATTTCTCTTACAGCTTTTACGCTACCTTGGCTTTTCCAAGATAATATGTTTCATCCCAGAAGCCCCCTTAAAGGAAAGAATCAAACTTCTGTTAAACTCCTCCGCACGGCTTTATGCCATTAGAGAGCGCTTCTATAGCTTTTTCTCCGGACGTTAAACCGCCGTCATCTGCCTTGGTTGCTCTTTATGATGCTCGGCGAAAAAATCGTTACGTAGGGTCCAGGGATAGGTGGGGCCAAATGTCCTGGGCCACCCACCGCCACTTAACCTCTGCCAGAGCTGCGTCGAGCCAGACTACGTGCCGGTTTTTCAGCAAAACAACCCCACAAGCATCATCCTGAAATGCCAGCGCCGTAGCACATAATCGCCCTCTGCCTCCAACTCATCTAAGGACTCCTCATGTCAGAACAGCACAACGCTACGGCCGACTGGCCTCCCGCCGGCTGCCCTCCCCTGGCCTGGCCGGACCTGCCCGATCAGGCTGCACGCTTGAGCTGGTACCTGGCGGTCATCGGTGCCTACGGTGCGCTGTGGGAAGGCCACGTCAACGAACCGGAATTGACGCCTGTCAGCGAGGACGCCCTGCAGGCGCTGGAGCAACGCCTGGGCTGCCCGTTGCCGCGGTCGCTGCGCGACTACCATCGGCAACTGGGGGTGCTGTCCCTGGCGGAAATCCTTTGCAGCGTCGGCCCCGGCCATACCCCGATCCAGCCACTGCTGGAAGCCTATCCCGGCATCGTGGACATCCCCGAGACCGATCTGGACCTGCCCCTGGCCCAACAGCTGATCGCCTTCGGCGACTACTTGGGCAACGGCAATATGTTCTGTTTTGAACGAAACAGCGGCGTGGTGTACTACTTCGATCACGACACAGGCATAGCGCTGACACGCTTCTTCGACTCCCCCGAGGAGTACCTGGATGCGCTGATGCTGTTCTGCCTGGCGGAGGTGTATGACGACGATGATGCTGCCGAAGCATTGATCAGCCAGCGCTACGGAGAGGACCTGGTACGCAAGTGGCGCTACTGAATAACAAGGACCTCGGTCTCTGCTGAGACTGATGCCCGTGCACAAACTGCGGTCCCTCCCCCCGAACAAGGATGCTCCATGTTTCAGCGTGCCCTGATCTGCACACTCCTGGTACTGATTGCCTTGCCCGCCAGCGCCGCGCAGGCCAAGGTCGAACGCCGTTGTGGCTGGTTCGAGAACCCGACCCCGGCCAATGCCACCCTCACCGACCGCGACGGCGTCTGGGAAATCGCCACCCAGGGCGGCTATCAGGCCGAGGGCGGGTGGCCCACCTTCAACGATCAGCAATGGGTGCGGACCAACAATCATTACGGCTACGGCTGTGCGTGTGTCAGCGCCAACGCTGATCCACAGACTCATCGCCTCGACCAATTGCACAAGGCCAAGGCCCGCCCGCTGTCCGCCTGTCGCAGCGATCCCAGCCTGTATGAACCCTTGAAGGAGGAAGCCGGAGAACCCGAATTGCCCAAGGGCTCTCCACGCTTTCAAGGCCAAGGTTTCAGCCTGCAGTATCCCAAAGGCTGGAAGCTCAGCCAGACGCAAAACTGCCTCACCCTGGATCACCCGAAAAAACGCCCAAACGAGGAGTACACCCTCCACCTGTGCCAGCAGCAGGGCAGCCTGGAGCAGGCCGCCGAGGGCTTGTTCTTCTATCAGGAAAACGGCGTCTGGATGCGCAGCGCCGGCAGGGACGAGCCCAGCCCGGTACAGGAGATAAGTGGCCCCGGCTGGCAAGGCCTGCTGGCCTATCAGACCTGCGGCATCAGCGATGAGGAAACCGGCTTTCATGCCGTTGGCGGTACCTGCCTGATGGCGGTGATCGATAGCGGCCAGCGTCAGGTGGTGGCCGACAGCGTAGGGTTCTTCCAGGATTTCGCCACCCTGGGGGCCATCCTGCAGTCGATCCGCTTCGACCCGGCGCCATAGAGCCCCCGCTAGGGCACGGCCCGATACAAGGTTTGCAGGTGAGACAAGCGCAAGCCGCAGTGCTCCAGGTTGCGCCGGCTTTGCGAGTTCACCAGAGCGGTGGCTGCCACGCTCCGGGCCCCCAAAGCAGCAGCCTGCTGCAAGCGATGGGCGATCAGGGCCCGGTGATAACCCAGGCCCCGCGCGGCCCGGGTGGTAAAGGCGGTGCCCAGGTACGCCACGCCGTTGTCGGCGATGAACAGCGCCGCGCCGGCCACCGCAACGCCCTGCTCCCGCAACAGGTACAAATGCCCGCGCCCATCGTTGAGCAAGCCACCAAAGGCCGCCTGGGTGGCCGGCCGAGCGGCCGCAGGGGTATTGAAGCCTTCGCGGTGCAACATGCAGAACACTTCCAGCGTCGAGGCGGTCACCGGCTCGATATCCAGCACTGAAGGTGGCGCCACAATCTCGCCCACAGGCGCGAACAGCTGCCCATGAGTCCAGCCCTTCAGGCGCTGCAACGGCAGCCCTTGCAGCTCCAGAGTGGGCACAACCTTGGCTGACTCGGCGATCAAGGCGATCGCCGGGGCGTAAGCCACGCAGCTCTGCAGCAGATCGATCAGGCGCCGGGCATCCTGTGCCCTGTCGCCATGTACCCGGTTCATCATCGGGCTGGGGTTGCCGCCGACGACGAAGGCACCACAAACCGGCTCACCATACAGGCAGGCTCGATAAGGGTTGCCCGGCAGGCTCGCCAGCCCCTGGACCCGGGCCCGCAGGTATTGGGTTTCGGCATATTCAAGCGCCAGCGCGCGGCTCAGGTGCATATCAGCGGTTACCCACCGGGGTTTCACTGACCCAGGGCACCCGCACCTGCTCGGCGATGCTCGTGGCCTGCTGCTGCAACACCTCCAGTTGGGTCCGGCGGCCGAACAAGCCAGTGAAATGCAGCAGCAAGCGCCCGGCAAACCCCAGGCCATCGCCGCGTTTGCGCGGGATCAAGTGCAGGTGCGCATGAGGAATGTGCTGGTTGGTGGCGCGGCCGTCATTGACCAGCAGGTGGGTGCCTTCGACGCCGTAGCCGGCACGCCGTTGCGCCGCCAGCAGGCCATCGAAGACCTGGTACAGGTGCTGGCGGATGAAACCGGGCAATTGCTCGAGCTTCTCTACGTGCTGCTGGGGGATCAGCAGCAGGTGCCCTTCACCCAGCGGATGCACGTCCATGAAGGCCATGCAGTGCTCATCGCGGTACACCAGTGCGGCGGGCAAGGTGCCGGCGGCAATCTGGCAGAAAATGCAATTCATCCCTGAATCCTCAAGTGGCAAGGCGCGCCCGGTCGGGCGCCGCCAATGTAACCCACCTGCATCCTGTAAAGCGCGCTCCTTGTGCCCGGCTTGGGTTCAGTCCAGCGCCAGGTAGGCGCCGGCATCGACCTCAATCATCACCGGTTGGCGGGTGTCCTTGAGGGTGTGCAACAGGTCTTGCAGCTGCGCGGGGGAGTCGGCGCGGTGGTGCGCCACATGGAAGCTTCGGGCCATGGCCTGGAAGTCCGGGGTGAGGATGTCCACCCCCAGCGGCACGATATCCCGCGCCTGCATGTAGTCGCGGATCTCGCCGTAGCACTGGTTGTTCCACACCAGCAGGATCACGCCGATCTGTGCTTCCTTGGCCGCGATCAGCTCGCCGCTGGCGAACTGCAAGCCACCGTCCCCCACAAGCGCCACCACAGGCCGCTCGGGCCGCGCCAGCTTGGCGCCCATGGCCGCCGGCAAGCCGTAGCCCAGGGTGCCGTAACCACTGCCGGCGTTGAACCAGCTGGCCGGGGCCGGGGCCTGGTAGCCACAGGCGCCCTGGTACACCGGCTGGGTCGAGTCGCCCACCAGGATCGGGGCATCCAGATGGTCCCGCAGCAGGTCCAGCAGGCCCTGCAAGCCTTGCTGCTTGGGCGTCCAGCCGGCACGCTCGGTCTGGTTCACACGTTGCACGCTGTCCAGTGCCCAGCGCCCGCGGGAATTGGCAGGCGCCACCTTGCCCAGCAGTGCCTGCAAACCTTCCAGGGCATCCCCCACCAGGCCGACATGGGCCCGCTGCACGCCCATGACCTGCATCGGGTCGATGTCCAGGCGAATCAGCGAACCCTTGAAGCGCAGCGGCCCGAGGCCAAAGAAGTCGTAGTCGGTTTCCCCAAGCTCGGTGCCCACGGCGAGCACCACATCCGCTTCGTCGATCAATGCCCGGCCATGGGCCGAGGACTGCACGCCATCGAGCAACAGCGGGTGCCCGCAAGGCAGCAGGCCGCGGGCGTTGGTGGTCAGGGCCACCGGCGCCTGCAGGCGCTCGGCCAATTGCCGCAGGACCTCGGCGCAACCCCGGGCACCACCGCCGGCCAGGATCAACGGACGGTGGGCACTGTTGAGCAAGGCCAGCGCCGCCTCGATCGAAGCCCCGGCCGGCGCCGGCGCGCCAGGCAGGCTGCGGGGCATCAGGTTGAGGTTATCGGCGGACATCTCCAGCACGTCCAGGGGAATCTCGATGTGCACCGGCCGCGGCCGTGCGCACTTGAATACGGCAAAGGCCCGCGCCAGCAGTTCCGGCAACTCCGAAGGCGCTTGCAGGGTGTGGCTGAAGGCGCAGACCCCGGCCACCATTGCTCGCTGGTCCGGCAGTTCGTGCAGGTGGCCGTGGCCCAGGCGCAGGTGCTCGCGACGGTTGACGGTAGAGATCACCAGCATCGGCACCGAATCGGCATAGGCCTGGCCCATGGCCGTGAGGATATTGGTCATGCCAGGGCCAGTGATGATGAAGCACACCCCAGGCTTGCCGCTGGCCCGGGCGTAGCCGTCGGCCATGAACCCGGCCCCCTGTTCATGCCGTGGGCTGACGTGGCGCAAGCGGCTGCCGTGCAGGCCGCGATAGAGCTCGACGGTGTGCACGCCGGGAATCCCGAATACCGTGTCCACGCCATAACCTTCCAGCAAACGAACCAGGGACTGCGCACAGGTGGTCATCGACTACTTCCTCTTGTTCTTATGTGCGGGCGACACCCTGCGCCCGGCTGATGTCGAGGGACATTAGTCGCTGCACCCAAGGGGCAACAATCGAAAAAAATCGCGGCGATTGCTCAATAAAATTCACGCTTTGCCGTTACGACGGGCTTCCGGGTGCAAGCGGGTGATGCCCTGCAGCTGGGACTTGACCCACTCGCTGAACGCCAGCACCACCGGCCGCTCGGATTTGAGCAGGTCGGCCACCAGGTAGTAGCCGCGATTGGACTCGATCTCGGTGCCGAAGGGCTGCACCAGTTGGCCCCGGGCCAGGGCTTCGCCGCTGATCAGGTTGTCGCCCATGGCAATGCCCTGGCCGGCGATGCAGGCCGACTGCACGAAGTGCGCGTCGGCAAACACGATGCCCCGGCGCACGTCGACATTCGGCGCCCCGGCGGCCGCCAGCCAGACCCGCCAGTCGGAGTAGTCGATCATGTGCAGGAGCAAGGCGTGATCCAGGCCATCAAGGGTTTTCAGGCCACCCATGGCATTCACCAGGCTCGGGCTGCACACCGGGAAATAGCGCAGGGAGACGATCTTCTGCACGTGCTGGTTGGGCCAGTCGCCCATGCCATAGGCCACGAACAGATCGACGCTGCTGTCGCTGGTGTCCCCCGGAGTGCGGGGCGACACCAACTGCAGTTCAACCTGGGGATACAGCGCCTGGAATTCGGCGATATGGGTGCACAGCCAATAGGTAGCGAACCCCGGCGGGCTGCTGATGCACAGCCGGCCGCTGACCTGCTGGCCATCGGAGCGCTGGCCGGCCTCGAGGATATTGGCCAGCAGCAGGTGGATGTCCCGGGCATAGCGCTCCCCCTGGTAGGTGATGCGAATGCTGCGGCCCTGGCGCTCGGTCAGGGCAAACCCCAGGGTCTGCTCCAGGCTCTTGATCTGGTGGCTGATGGCGCTGGGCGTCAGGTTCAGCTCATTGGCGGCCTCGGCGACACTGCCCAGGCGGGCCACCGCGTCCAGAGCGCGCAACGCGGTCATGGAGGGATAACGCATACCGATCATGCCTCGACTACAAAAAAACGAGTGGCAGCACCATAGCTGCAATCGGCGTCCGGCAATAGCCTTGCTCGTCGCCGAAAAAAAAGCCCATTACTGAAAAAAATTACCGTGTCCCACTAAAAATGCTCGATTGACCCGCCGCCGTCGATGGCTAATTCTCAAGCCCTACCCTGTGCCGGGTACTGCCCGGCCATCGCACAATAACAAGAGGGTCGACCCTTGCAATCGCAGCCCAACTCCGTCAATCCCGTGGTGGCGATCGATGATCTGCACAAGAGCTACGCCGATCACCACGTGCTCAAGGGCATCGCCCTGCGCGCCAATGAAGGCGAAGTGGTGTCGTTGATCGGCTCCAGCGGCTCGGGCAAAAGCACCCTGCTGCGCTGCATCAACCTGCTGGAGATTCCCTGCAGCGGCAGCCTGCGCATCAATGGCGAAGAAGTGCGCATCAGGACCGACCGTGCCGGCAACCCGCAGGTCGCCGACCCGGCCCAGGTGGCGCGCCTGCGCACCCAGTTGAGCATGGTGTTCCAGAGCTTCAACCTGTGGCCTCACCGCACCGTCCTGGAAAACGTCATCGAAGCGCCGGTGTATGTCCTCGGTGAAGACCGCAAGGACGCCATCGCCCATGCCGAGCACCTGCTGGAAAAGGTCGGCCTGGCCAACAAGCGCGACGCTTTCCCTTCCTTTCTCTCCGGCGGCCAGCAACAGCGGGTGGCCATCGCCCGGGCCCTGGCCATGCGCCCCCAGGTGCTGTTGATGGACGAACCGACCTCGGCCCTGGACCCGGAACTGGTGGGCGAAGTGCTCAAGGTCATCCAGGGCATCGCCGAGGAAGGCCGTACCATGATCCTGGTGACCCACGAAATGGCCTTTGCCCGGGATGTGTCGAGCAAGGTGATGTTCCTTCACCAGGGGCTGGTGGAAGAAGAAGGGCCCCCCCAGCAAGTGTTCCTCAACCCGGTCAGCGAGCGCTGCCGGCAATTCGTCATGGCTCAGGAAAACCGCGTCTGACGTTTCGCTTCAATCCTTGAAAACAACAACTTCGATAAAGGGTAAAGCCATGAAAAACCTGCTCAAGGTGCTCGCCACCGGTTGCCTGTTCAGTGCACTGGCCAGCCACGCCGTGGCCGCCGACAAGATCGTCTTCGGCATCGCCCTGGAACCCTACCCGCCGTTCTCGATGAAAAGCGGCAATGGCGACTGGAGCGGCTTCGAACCGGAGCTGATCAAGGCTCTGTGCGACCGCATGCAGGCCCAGTGCCCACTCAAGGAAGTGGCCTGGGACGGCCTGATCCCGGCCCTGCAATCGAGCCAGATCGACGCCATCCTCAACTCCCTGAGCATCACCGACGAACGGGAAAAGGTCATCGATTTCTCTGCGCCCTACTACCAGACCCCGGCCATGTGGGTCGCCGACCAGAGCCTGGAGCTGGTCACCACCCCCGAAGGCCTCAAGGGCAAGCTGATCGGCGTGCAGGGTTCGACCTCCAACGCGACCTTCGCCAAGACCTACTACGGCAAGACCTCGACCCTGCGCTACTACACCACCCAGGACGACATGATCGCCGACCTGCAGAGCGGGCGCATCGACGTGATGCTGGCCGACGCCCTGACCATCGAGCCGATCCTCAAGACCGCGGCCGGCGCCGGTCTGGCGGACAAGGGCCTGGCGCCCAAGGACCCGCTGTTCGGTTCCGGCATCGGGGTCGGCCTGCGCAAGGGTGACAGCGCCCTGCAGCAGCGGATCAACACCGCCCTGGCCTCGCTCAAGGCCGATGGCACCTACGACAAGATCCGCAGCCGCTACTTCAGCGTCGACATTTCTGCCAACTAAGCCGTCCGGCCGGCCCGTTTGCGCGGGCCGCCGGCGTTGACTGGATACGTCATGATTTCTCTGTCCGACCTTTCCCAACTGTTCGTCGCCGACGGCTGGCTCGGCGCCCTGGCCCAGGGCGCGCTGGTGTCCCTGCAGATTTCCGCCGGGGCCTTTGTGCTCGGCCTGGGCATCGGCCTGCTGGTGGCGATGATCAAGCTCAAGGGCCCGCGCTGGCTGGTGAAGCTGGCCAACGCCTACACCACCCTGTACCGGGCCATGCCCGAACTGCTGCTGATTCTGCTGCTGTACTACGCCGGTACCGACCTGCTGAACATGGCCATGGCGGCCATGGACCGGCCGAGTGTCACGGTCAACGGCTTCATTGCCGCGGTACTGGTGCTGGGCATCGTCCAGGGCGCCTATTCGGCGGAGATCATCCGTGGCGCGATCCAGGCCATCCCCCACGGTCAGATCGAAGCGGCCCGGGCCTACGGCATCGAGCGCTGGCTGCTGGTGCGGCGCATCCTGTTGCCGAGCATGCTGCCCTACGCCATGGCCGGGCTGTCGAACCTGTGGCTGGTGCTGGTCAAGGACAGCGCACTGATCAGCATCGTCGGCTACAGCGAGCTGCTCTCGGTGGGCAAACAGGCGGCCGGTTCCACCAAGCATTACCTGGTGTTCTACCTGGCGGTCGCGGCCTTCTATTTCGTCATCACCCTGGTGTCCGGCAGCGTGTTCCGCGTGCTCGAACGACGCACCAACCGCTGGCTGCCCCAGCACTAGGAGACTCGGATGGACTTTTCCTGGATCAACGGTTTTTCCAGCGAGCTGCTGCGCGGCCTGGGCATCACCCTCAAGCTCCTGCTGCTGAGCGGAATCTGCGGCTTTGCCCTGGCAGTAGTGGTGGGCCTGGGCCGGGTGTCGCGCAATCCTCTGATTCGTGCGCCGATGCAGTTCTACATCAGTGTGTTTCGCGGCACCCCGCTGCTGGTGCAGATCTACATCCTCTATTACGGGGTCGGCAGCCTGTTCGCCGCCTACCCGCCGATCCGCGGCAGCTTTCTCTGGCCCTACCTGCGCGAAGGTTTCTGGTATGTGGCCTTGGCCCTGACCCTGAGTGTCGGCGCCTACGTCGGCGAAGTGCTGCGTGGCGGCCTGCGGGCCGTGCCACGAGGCGAGCTGGAAGCCGCCCGCGCCTATGGCATGGGCCACTGGCTGACCCTGCGCCGGGTGTGGCTGCCCCGGGCCCTGGAACTGGTGCGCCCGACCCTGGTGGGGGAATGTGTGCTGCTGCTCAAGGCCACTGCACTGGCGTCCACCGTGGCGGTCACCGACCTGCTGGGCGCGGCCAACCTGGTACGGGCACAGACCCTGAAAGTCTACGAGCCGCTGCTGGCCGTGGCACTGATCTACATCGTCCTGGCCTTTGTCATCGAACATCTGTGCGCACGCCTGGGCAAGGTCCCCCAGCGTCAGGCCTGAACCCATTCATTGCGCGGGCAGCGAGGCCCGTGAGGAGAACAACATGCGTTACTCACCTTTCGTACAGCGCATCAGCGGCGAATCCGTCAGCGCCTGGGACATCCACTACGCAGCCATCGAGGCCCGTGGTCGCGGCGAAGACGTGATCGTGCTCAGCGTCGGCGACCCGGACTTCGCCACCGACGAGCGCATCAGCGCCGCCGCCAGTGCCGCCCTGGAGCAAGGCGACACCCACTACACCCACGTCCTCGGCCGCCCGGCCCTGCGTGAGGCCATCGCCGCCAAGCAGCGCCGCCTGCTGGGCATCGAGGTCAGCGCCGACAACGTGGCGCTGGTGGCGGGTGCGCAGAACGGCTTGTTCGCCACATCGCTGTGCCTGTTCAGCAGCGGCGACGAAGTGCTGGTGCCAGAACCCATGTACCTGACCTACGAGGCCTGCATCCACGCCTCGGGGGCGCAGATCGCCTGCGTCCAGCAGCCGGCGGCCAATGGCTTTCGCCTGACCGCCGCGGCCCTGGAAGCGGCGCTCACCAACAAGACTCGCGGCATTGCCCTGGCCACCCCGTGCAACCCCACCGGCAACGTCTACAGCCGTGAGGAGCTGGAAGCCGTGGCCGAGGTGGCGCGCAAGCATGACCTCTGGGTGATCTCCGACGAGGTCTACGGGCAACTGACCTACGACCGCGAACACCTGAGCATCGCTTCGCTGCCGGGCATGGCCGAGCGCACGGTAATCCTCAACAGCCTGTCGAAAACCCATGCCATGACCGGTTGGCGCGTGGGCTGGGTGATCGCCCCGCCGGCCCTGGTCGGGCATCTGGACAACCTCTTGCTGTGCATGCTCTACGGCCTGCCGGGGTTTATCCAGGAAGCCGCGCTCAAGGCCCTGGAACTCGATGAAGAAGTGATCGGCAGCGCCCGCGAGGTCTATCGCCGGCGCCGCGACCTGGTGGTGGCGGGCCTCAAGCAGGTGCAACTGCTGGACTGCCGCGAGCCGGAAGCCGGGATGTTCATGCTGGTGGACGTACGCCGCACCGGCCTGTCGAGCATGGATTTCGCCTGGCAGCTGTTCCGCGCCACCGGGGTCTCGGTGCTCGACGCCCAGGCTTTCGGCGCCAGTGCCGAAGGCTTCGTGCGGATCTCCTTCACCGTCGCCGACGAGGTGCTCAAGGACGCCTGCCAGCGCATTGCCGGCTTTGTCGAAACCCTGGGCGCACAACGCTGAATGCATGACCCGGGCCGCCCAGCGGCCCTGGTACCTCCGACAAGAACACTGCTGCGCCTTACTTTTTTGCCCACCTTTGAAGGGCCCCCTGCTTGAGAGGTTGACCCCGTGACCGCTTCCGACCAATTCAACTCCACCCATAGCGCCGTCGATCAATACGCTGAACTGGTGCTGCACAACGGCCGGATGTACACCCTCGATCCGGCCCAGCCCTGGGCCGACGCCGTGGCCATCCGCCAGGGCAAGCTGATCGCGGTGGGCAGCCTCGCCTCCCTGGCTTCGCTGATCGGCCCCAACACCCGCCAGCACGATCTGGACGGGGCCTTCTGCATGCCCGGCCTGCATGACATGCACACCCACCCGGACCTGGCCCTGGCCCCGCGCTACGCCGACGACCTGGACGTGGGCATCGAAGACCCGACCCCGGAGCAACTGGCAGCCGCGATCCACGCCTATGCCGACAGCCATCCCGGCGACGGCTGGATCTACGGCCAGTACTGGGTGCGCTACACCTTCCGCGAGGCCGGGCTGACCCCGGGCCGCGAATGGCTCGACAGCGTCATGCCGGACCGCCCGGTGGCCCTGCTGGACCGCATGTGGGGGACCATGATGGTCAACTCCAAGGCCCTGGAACTGGCCGGCATCGACCGCCACACCAGCGACCCGCGCAACGGCTACCTGGAGCGCGACGAGCTGACCGGCGAACCCAACGGCTTGTTGATCGACGGGGCCTACGCCCTGATCCATGCCGCCATGCCGCCGACTCCGGTGTCGGTGCTGCGCCGTGCCTATCGCGATGGCGTGCACTTCCAGACCTCTCGCGGGGTCACCGCCACCAAGTACGTGCACGTCTGCGAAAACCGCCTGCAGGCCCTCAAGGAACTGGACGATGCCGGCGAGCTGACCCTGCGGGTGGAAGCCGCCATCAGTTGGCAGGACGACATCTTCCCGGTGCGCCGGCGCTGGGAACTGCTCAGTGGCGAGCGGCATTTCTATCGCAGCGCGCGCCTGAGTGCCAACGCGGTGAAGTTCCACTTCGATGGCACCGTGGAGCCCAAGTCCTCCTACCTGCTGACCCCCTGGCCGGAAGAGTCGAGCTGGCGCGGCAAGCTCAACCTGACCCCGGAACACATCACCGACATGGTGGTGGACATGGACAAGCGCGGCCTGCGGGTGATCGCCCACTGCACCGGCGACGGCGCCTCCGACGTGTTCCTCGATGCCGTGGCCGAGGCCCGGCGGCGCAACGGCAACAGCGGCATCCGTCACCAGTGCGCCCACAGCACCCTGCTGCACCCGGGCAACCTCAAGCGCTTCCAGGCCCTGGACGTGATCGCCGAGTTCTCTCCGGCAGCCTGGTACCCGACGCCATTCGCCAGCGGCGCGCGCTCCGGCTACGGCCAGGAACGCCTCAAGCGCATCTATGACTTCAAGGGCGTGCTGGCAGCCGGTGGCATCGCGGTGTTCGGCACCGACTGGCCGGTGGCGTCCATCGATCCATGGCTGGCCCTGGAAACCATGGTCACCCGGCAGAACCCGTGGAACCAGGAACCCGACACCTTCGGTGACCCCATCAGCCTGGAACAGGCCCTGCAAGTAGCGACCCTCAACGGCGCCCACGCTATGGGCCTGGAACACCTGACCGGCAGCCTGGAGGCCGGCAAGTCGGCGGACCTGATCGTCCTCGACCGCGACCTGTTCGCCCAGGGCGCACGCAACTACATCCACCACACCCAGGTGCAACTGACCTTCGTCGAGGGGCAACTGGTCTACGACCGCCAGGGCACCTTCAGCGACACCCCGCTGCAAGCGGTGTGGGAAGGCCTGCCACCGGTGATCGAGGGCAAGGAATAATGAACAGCACCCCGAGCATCCCGGTAACCGTGGTTGCAGGCTTTCTCGGCGCCGGCAAGACCACCCTGCTCAACCGCATGGTGCAACGCGCCGACAGCGGCCGGCTGGCGGTGATCGTCAACGATTTCGGCGAGCTGAACATCGATGCGGCGATCATCGCCGAGGTCACCGACGCGGTGTACAGCCTGCAGAACGGCTGCATCTGCTGCACCGTGCAGGAGGACCTGCTGGCGCAACTGGTGAGCCTGTCCAAGCTGCGCCCGGCCCTGGAGCGAATTGTCATCGAGTGCAGCGGCGTCTCCGACCCGCAGCGCATCGTGCAGACCATCGGCTACCCGCAACTGCGCAACCGCCTGCACCTGGACGCGGTGATCACCCTGGTGGACGCCAGCGGCTACCAGGACCTGGAAGGGGAAATGGCCCGCCTGTCCCGAGCCCAGGTGGCCTGCGCCGACTGGGTGCTGCTGAACAAGGCCGACCTGGTGAGCGCCGAGCAATTGCAGAGCATCCGCGCCAGCCTCGGCAATCGCGCCCCGGTATTCGACACGGTGCAGGCCGAGCTGCCCCCCGAGCTGCTGCTGGCGCCGCCGGTGCGCTCCACCGAAGTGCTGTTCAAGGCCCTGCCCCAGGCCCACGACCAGTTGTTCGAAAGCTGGGTGTGGAAAAGCTCGCGACCGCTGCAACCCAAGGCTTTGCGGGACTGGCTGGCGCGCCTGCCCGCCGACCTGCTGCGCCTCAAGGGCCTGGTGCGCCTTGAAGGCAATGAACAACCTTATTGGTTGCAGCATGTGGGCAACCGCAGCCAGTTCACCCTGGCCGCCGATCAGCCCACCGAGCATGCCGCGCAATTGGTATTCATCGCCCGCCGGGGCAGCGATCTGCGCCAGGAACTGGAGGCTGGGGTCAGCGATACACAAGTGCTTTGAACGACAGGGAATCTGTGGCGCGAAGGCCGGTCTGAAAGAGGCGCGGCTGCCGGGCCGTCGCTTGGTCCGTGACAATAGGGCCCGGGTCCAATAGATTAGGCGCCCCCGAAAATCCCCCTGGGCCTTTCGCGCCTCAAACCTGTTAAACCAAGTAGTGGATGTTCAATGCCTGATTCCAACACCGAAGAATCCGTAGTCGCCCTGTCCAACAAGGCCGAATACGAAAACGCCATTCATCTTTCACAACACGTGTCCCAGGCCAAGACCATCAGCGAGATGGTGCTCGACGCCTTCCACACCTCGAAAGAAAGTGACCAGATTCGCGAACTGCGCGCAGCGATTCGCCAGGCCCACGACCGCTTTGACGACGACACCGCCTATGAACTCATGGGCCAGCTCAAGCAGCTCAAAGACGCCGAGGCCGCCGACCTCGCCGCCCTGGAAGACCTGAGCAAGAAATTCCCCATCAGCCGGATTCTCTCCAGCTACAAGGAGGATCCGGATTTCCAGGAGCTGGTCTACGGCCTGGCCCTGAAGGTGCTGAACCAGACCCACCAGGCCATCAGCAACCCCAGCGGCGGCAAGAGCAAGGCGCGTCCGAAGAAGGAAATGGAAGTGTTCGCCATCAGCAAGGACGGCGTCAGCGTCACCCTGCCGATGCGCCCGCGCTCCAAGGCCAACGTCGACCGTGAAGCCTTCGAATTCCTCGGCTTCAGCTTTGTCGGCGAAGGCGACGAGGCGGAACTGGAAAGCGAGATGTTCCTCGACAAGGATGGCAACGAACAGCAGGCCACCCGCAAGAACATCGTTACCGCGATCCAGCAGCAGACTGCGTTCGAAGGCTACAGCGCGCAACAACAGCTGTAACCCGCCGCTGCAGGAGCGAGCTTGCTCGCGAAGCGCCAGCACAGCCTTCTGCAGACCTGAAAAGCCCCGTATTCCAGCGTGAAGACGGGGCTTTTTTTCTTCAGCGATCCCCGTACTCAAGGATGGGGTACATCGCACACAACGCCTCGGTCTCCAGCCGGAAGCGCTCCTGCTGCGCGGGCTCCAGAACGTATGGCTGCTCGCCCCGCGGCTGCAGCTGATCCAGTATCCGGCACACCAGGTCGACGATCTGCCGGCACCCCTGGGGGTCCACATAGCGCTGTGCGATGGAGCCCGTGCCGATACACAAGCCATTGGCGGCAAATGACGATCGAGTCTCCCCCGGTGCGCGTTTTTTGCTGACGATGATTCCGCACTTTTCCAATGCCGATTCGGCGAGGGAGCCGCTGATGCCCTTAGGCAAGCGCAACAGGATCGTGTGGTTTTCCGTCCCGCCGCCCATTACCTCGTAGTCCCGCGCCATGAACGCGCAGGCCATTTCATCCGCCGTGGCGCGAATCCGCCCCATGTAGGCATCGAACTGTGCAGACATGGCATAGCCCAGCGCGGCCGCCTTGGCGGCGATCATGTTGACTGCAGGCGCCCCCTGCATCCCGGGGAAAACTGCCTGGTCGAGCACCCGACGAAAGCTCGACCTCAGGCCGGGCACCTTGGTGTCCGCGTCCCGCCCGGAAAGAATCAGGCCGCCGCGTGGCCCGGCGAGCTGTTTGTGGGTGCAAGTGGTGGTGACGTGCGCCACATCGATCGGGCTCGGATGACGCCCCGTGGCAACCAGACCGGCGATATGGGAGATGTCGGCAAGGACGATGGCCCCGGCTTCATCGGCAATGTCGCGAAAACGCTGGAAGTCCACGACCCGCGAATAAGCCGTTGCCCCACAGATGATGATGCGCGGGCGGTGGGCCATCGCCAGTTGACGTACCTCCTGGTAGTCGATGGTGCCCTGGGCCGTGGTGCCGTAGCGGATCGCCTTGTAGTGGGCACCGGTAAAAGCGAGGGAGCTGCCGTGGGTCAGGTCGCCGCCATGATCCAGGGCCATCCCGAGCAGGGTGTCCCCCGGCTCAAGCAGCGCGGACAACACCTGGTAGTTGGCGTTCGAGGCCGAGTGCGATTGCACCGCGGCGTATTGCGCGGCAAACAGCTCCCGTGCCCTGCGGATCGCCAGGGATTCCACCAGATCGACGTTTTCGCACCCGGCGTGATGGCGTTTGCCCGCAACCCCCTGCGCCGTCACGTTGACCAGCGCCGAGGCCGAGGCGGCAAGGCTTCTGGGGGTGGCTGCACAGGAGGATGAAACCAGGGAAAGCGTGCGTTGTTGCCGGCTTACTTCAGCGTCCAGGATCCTGGCCAGCTCGGCGTCTTCTGTTCGCAGGTCCGCCAAGCCACATCGCAGCAAGTCGGCCTGGTTCCTCAGTGGTTCGGTATCGGCTGCCATAAATCTGTGCCCCTTCCTTGAGTGCTGCGCGCCACGAACGAGGGCGTGCTTCCTGGGTTTTACGTTCGTTGGTGTGAATCGGGCTGATCCGGGCCCTGGGTCAAGACTGTATAAGGCGTAACAGAATTAATCAAAAAATTAAACATCCTCAAAGTTAAATGCTTCTTTTTTGAAGTAAAAAGACATCGGCGCAGCCTTGCCGGTGCAAGCCTCAGGGCGGGAGTGGTGATGCCCACCCCCTGGGGCTTTATTGTCATGGCTGACGCATGCAACACTTGTCCGCTGCGGCCCCGTGCAAACCGGCCCCTCTCAGCGACTTGATCGCCCACAGTCCCCGTAGCGAAGTATCCCAGGACGGATACAGGCTGGCTAAAGGAGCACTAGCGAATTACCAGACAACACAAAAGCAACTGACAGGCTTCTGCCACAGTGATCCCGCTATTGGCGCCAGGCAATCGATGTCATGCGCGATGTGAACGCTAAAAAATTCGATGCATTACGACTATAAGGAAATGGTGAGGCATTTGATGCACAGAAGAGAAAGAACAGAGTATTTAAAAAGCAATATCAAATACCTGATTAAAAGTCGCGGAGAGACACAACTGTCTTTATGCAACGCCAGTGGCCTGACCAGAACAACCATATACAACATCCTGGAAGGCAAGGTCAGCAACGTCCAGCAGTCCACCATTCGAAAAATCTCCGACTTCTTCGGTATTTCCTATGAGGAAATAGAAACCGTCGACTTTGAAGAGAAGGAGATCATCGAAAGCAGCATTTCCCCGCAAGGGAACATGAACCCGGCTGCTGTTCCGATCCTCAAGGAAAGCCAGTTGATGGTCAACATGGATAAACGTATTGGCGAACTCGCCACTTGTTTCCCATTGACCTACTACTTCGGTACATCCTGCAACTTGATAGCCGTGCGCCTGGAAAACGATATCAAGGGCATGTATGAGGTCGGCGGCCTGTTGATCGTGCAAAAGGGGACGATCAGCGATGAAAAGGAAAAACTGGCTTACGACAAACAGACCAGGAAACTGTTGATCATGAACGAGGTCGTCTTCGACCCGGATCGTATATCTGTCGTCGGCGATATCATTGAGGAACGCTTCAATGACTGCCTATGAAGGTGATATCGAGAACAGCAAGTACAAGCTTCTGGGGTTTGAGAACAATAAAAACCTGGCCGTGATCATGATCATCGACACCGGCAAGGTCATAAAAATAAAGCTGAGCGAAGTAGTGAACAGCGAAATAATGGATAACTTGAACAAAATGGAAGTTAAAAACCTGTATAAAAAGTTCTACTCCCAAGGAGGAACACTTACTGCATACGACTTGAACGACCGCAATGAAAACTCATGGATGATCTACATCATCCTCAACCTGCTGCTCTTTACCTTTTATATTTTCACCAGCATCGCTGCAACAAAGCCGATCTACCTTGAGTCCCTCGACATCATTATTACCCCGGGCACCTTTCTGTACCCTCTGACATTCCTGATCGTTGACCTGCTGAACGAGAACTTCGGACTCAGGCTCGCCAGAAGAGCCATTCTGTTTGCATTTGCAAGCAACGCCATGATCATCATCCTGCTCTACGCGTCCACGTTTCTCCCCGGGCTTCCAGGCTGGAAACTCGATACACCTTATAACGACGTTATTATCCAGGTGTCGTCTGTACTGGTAGCGTCTTCCGTTTCCTTCCTTGTTTCTGAAAACATAAACTCATATTTGCTGTGCAAGATAAAGGAACTCACAAACTCCAGATTCCTATTTCTGCGGATATTCCTCAGCACCTTGTTTGCGGTCATCATCGACAGCTTCGTGTTTTGCTACATCGCATTCTATGGAGCCATGCAAAACAACGACATCCTGAACATGATTTATGTTCAGATCGCGATCAAGGTCTGTTTTGCATTCTTCAATATATTGCCCGCCTATGGCGCACGATCACTGTTCAAGAGATACATAACGGATAGCCAGGCAAAATGATCGATCGCTGTTTGTAGAGCAACGCCGGAGCTCAACACCTATCTGCCAGGCAGGTTCAGTGTTGGGCTCCAAGGGCAGCAAGCGGCTCAAATCCTCACTTCAGACCCATCTTGCTCTTCAGGCTATCCATGACTTGCGTCTTGTTCTCCAGATAAGCGTTCAAGCCTTTTGCCCGCAGATTGCAGGCGTCGCAGTTGGCGCAGCCACTGCCCATGATGCCGTTGTAGCAAGTCAGGGTTTGCTCGCGAACCAGCTCCAGTTGATTGTGGTAGTCCGCCAGGGCCCAGGTTTCTGCCTTGTTCAGCCACATCAGCGGAGTCTCGAGGCGCAACTTGTACTCCATGCCCAGTTCGAGGGCCTTGTTCAAGGCCTTTACAAATTCATCGCGGCAATCGGGGTAACCCGAGAAATCGGTCTCGCACACTCCGGTAATCACGGTCTCGGCTTTTACCTGATAGGCGTAGATAGAGGCCAGGGTAAGGAACAGGATATTTCTTCCGGGTACAAAGGTACTGGGCAAGCTCTCGCCTGAGCTGTTCACCGTGGGCACCGGAATGTTGTCCCGAGTGAGGCTGCTGATCGCCAGTTCGTTGAGCAACGAAGCGTCCAGCACTTTGTGCACGGTCGCCCCCAACTGCTTGGATAGCCGCTGCGCGGTCTCGATTTCCGCGTGGTGCCGCTGGCCATAGTCGAACGTAATGCAGTGCACTTCGTCATAGAGCGGCAAGGCGTGGATCAGACAGGTTGTCGAATCCTGTCCGCCGCTGAACACGATAACCGCTGTTTTCTTCATCATTCTGCTTCCTGCATGAGTTGGGTCATTTGAATAGTTGGGCAGCCCACGCAAGGGCTCTCAATAAAATACCCCGCGCGTCTGTCGAAGGCGGGGCTTTTCCGTGTTCGGGTGCGCGGCTCACGCCGAGCGTGCACTGCCGGCCATGCGCCGCAGAATATGCCCCTGGCCCTTGATGCAGTGCAGGATCAGCGCCGCCACATGGCCGACGATCAGCACCAGCAGGGTCCAGCCCAGGAGGCTGTGGAAATTGTTGCCCAGTTCGGTCATCCACTGGATCTTCGGCCCGTCGAAGCCGTTCATTACCGGCAGACCGAAGGCGGAAAAGGCGCGACCCGAGCCGTACTGACGCAACAGGCCGAGAAACGGAATGGCAAACATCCCGGCATACAGCAGCCCATGCCCCAGGGTTGCTGCAAGGTTGAGGCTCGGCGGCCGGCGATGACGGTTCAACAGGCTCCAGACCACACGCACCAGCAGCAGGGCCATCAACAGCAGGCCGACTTGCTTGTGGGTCGGCCAGAGGAACTTGTCCAGGGCCGAATCGGCCAGCAGGTAATGCGCACTGGTGGTGCTGTAGATCCAGGCAAAGGCCAGGGCCATGGCCCAGTGCAGTCCGCGACTGATGACGCCATAGCGCGCCTTCGAGTCGTACAGTTCAATACGGTTTTCCATTGCATCCACTCAGGTTCTATCCACGAACGGCGCATTTTACCCGGCCAGGCCAGGCCTTCGGGCCGAAAAACTTTAAATGATGTGACCATCAACCCAGCGCAATGAAAAAAGCCCCGCGCTTCTTACGAAGGCGGGGCTTTTCCTGTGGCCTGGACAGCTTAGTGTGCGTAGGTCAGCAGGAGCTCGGTCGGGGCCTTGAAATCCACCGACATCATCACGCTCAGCGCGGTGATGGTGAAGATCGAGAACACGAAGAGCTTGCGCGCCCACACGGTGTCATCCACTGCCTTGTAGCCGGTCCAGGCCATGTACAACCAGTACATGCCCATGGCCGCCGCTACCGCCAGGTAGCTCATGCCGGCGTAACCGCTGAAGGTCAGCATCAGGGTCGCCACCAGGAATGCCAGGATGTAGAGCAGGATGTGCTTCTTGGCCACGCGGATGCCACGCTTCACTGGCAGCACCGGAATCGATGCGGCCAGGTAATCGTTGAAGCGGAAGATCGCGATGGCGTAGGAATGCGGCATCTGCCACAGGCTGAACATCACCAGCAGGGTCAGCGCAGCCATGTCGAAGCTGTTGCTGACCGCGACATAGCCGATCACTGGCGGCATGGCTCCGGACAGACTGCCCACCAGCGTGCCGTGAACCGACTTGCGCTTGAGGTACAGGCTGTAGAAGCCGACGTAGATGACAAAGCCGATTACCGCGAACAACGCGGCCAACGGGTTGGCCACGTAGTACAGCAGGGCGACGCCGGCGACACCGAGGATAGAGGCATAGACCAGTGCCACTTCCAGGGAAATCAGGCCCTGGACCAGCACGCGGTTCTTGGTGCGCTCCATCTTCAGGTCGATGTCACGGTCGATGCAGTTGTTGAACACGCAACCGGACGCTACCACCAGCGAGGTGCCGATCATGGCGGCCAGGAAAATGGCCAGATCGACATGCCCTTTCGAGGCCAGGAAGAACCCGCCTGCCACAGAAAGCACGTTACCGAAAATGATCCCCGGTTTGGTGATTTGGATAAAGTGCTTGAGCGACATCGGGTTTACCTCACTTCGCCATCATGACGGTGTGGATGCTGAACATGATCCACAACGACAGACCAACCAGCAGAACAATGACCAACGCGGCGAAGATGAACGCCACCACGTTGTTGCGCTGTGCTTCGGAACGGTCCAGGTGCAGGAAGTACACCAGGTGCACCAGCACCTGGATGACTGCGAACGCCAGGACGATCCACAGGGTCACGTCTTTGGGCAGCGATGGGTACATCACCAGACCGAACGGGATCAGTGTCAGGATGACCGACAGGATGAAGCCGATGGCGTAGGACTTGACGCTGCCGTGACCGGCTTCGTCGTGGGAGTGTGTGTTGGCCATTTACATAGTCCCCATCAGGTAAACAACGGTGAATACGCAGATCCACACCACGTCCAGGAAGTGCCAGAACAGGCTCAGGCAGCTCAGACGGGTCTTGTTGGTCGCCGTCAGGCCGTTTTTCTGCACCTGGTACATCATGATCGCCATCCAGATCAGACCGCTGGTCACGTGCAGACCGTGGGTACCGACCAGGGTGAAGAACCCGGACAGGAAGCCGGAACGGCTAGGGCCATAGCCTTCGGAGATCAGCAGATGGAACTCGTTGATCTCCATGCCGATGAAGCCCAGGCCGAACAGGAAGGTCATGGCCAACCAGCCCAGTACCTGCTTCTTGTTGCCCCGGAAGAACGCCAGCATGGCGAAGCCGTAGGTGATCGAACTGAACAGCAGCAGGGCGGTTTCACCCAGTACGTATGGCAGTTCGAAGATGTCGTGGCCCGACGGGCCACCCGCTACGTTGTTAACCAGTACCGCGTATACCGCGAAGATCGACGCAAACAGAATGCAGTCGGTCATCAGGTAGAGCCAGAAACCGAATACGGTCATCTCGCCCGAGTCGTGGTGATGGTCATCGTGCCCATGGTCATCGACATGGGCGTGTCCAGCATTGGTCACTAAGTTCGACATGGATTAAGCCTGTTCCAACGAGGTTTCAACACGGGTAGCCGGGATCTTGTTCTCCGATACCAGACGCTTGTGCTGTTCGGCTTCGATGCGCTCGATCGTTTCGACCGGCACCATGTAGCCTTGATCATCACGGGCAGCGTGGATCGCGAAA
Source organism: Pseudomonas sp. GW822-FHT06D10 (assembly GCF_058799535.1). Classification (NCBI taxonomy): domain Bacteria; kingdom Pseudomonadati; phylum Pseudomonadota; class Gammaproteobacteria; order Pseudomonadales; family Pseudomonadaceae; genus Pseudomonas; species Pseudomonas sp. GW822-FHT06D10. The sequence continues at coordinate 135,944 of NZ_JBXALN010000008.1, forward strand.
TAGATCACGGTGCCGGCCAGGCTTGCGATGGCCAGCCACCAGATGTGCCAGATCATGGCGAAACCGAACACGGTCAGCAGAGCACCCATGACCAGACCGGTAGCGGTGTTGTTGGGCATGTGGATCGGCTGGTAGCGGCCAGGCTGCGCGTAGGCAGTGCCGTTTTCCTTGGCTTCGGTAAACGGATCGATGCCTTCGGCTTTCGGCAGTACCGCGAAGTTGTAGAACGGAGGTGGCGACGAGGTCGACCATTCCAGGGTGTGGGCGTTCCAAGGGTCGCCGGATACACACATGTTCTGCTTGCGGTCACGCACGCTGACGTACAGCTGGATCAGCTGGCAGGCGATACCCACGGCGATCATCACCGCACCCACCATGGCGACGTACAGGTACGGCACCCACTCAGGGTTGGTGGTGGCGTTCAGACGACGGGTCATGCCCATGAAGCCCAGTGCATAGAGCGGCATGAACGCGACGAAGAAGCCGGAGATCCAGAACCAGAACGCAGCCTTGCCCCAACCTTCATGCAGCTTGAAGCCGAAGGCTTTCGGGAAGTAGAAGCTGAAGCCGGCGATGTAGCCGAATACCGCGCCGCCGATGATCACGTTGTGGAAGTGAGCGATCACGAACAGGCTGTTGTGCAGAACGAAGTCGGCACCCGGAATGGCCAGCAGTACGCCGGTCATGCCGCCGATGGCGAAGGTCACCATGAAGCCCAGGGTCCACAGAACCTGGCTGGTGATGCGCAGACGGCCGTGGTAGATGGTGAACAGCCAGTTGAACAGCTTCACCCCCGTCGGAATCGAGATCAGCATCGTCGCCAGGCCGAAGAAGGCGTTGACGCTGGCCCCCGAACCCATGGTGAAGAAGTGGTGCAGCCAGACCATGAAGCCCAGTACCGAGATCGCGCCGGAAGCGTAGATCATCGAATGGTGGCCGAACAGGCGCTTGCCGGAGAAGGTCGAGATCACTTCAGAGAAGATACCGAACGCCGGCAGGATCAGGATGTACACCTCGGGGTGACCCCAGGCCCAGAACAGGTTCACGTACATCATTGGATTGCCACCAAGTTCATTGGTGAAAATGTGGAAATCCATGTAACGGTCAAGCGTCAGCAGTGCCAGGGTAGCGGTGAGGATCGGGAATGAAGCCACGATCAGCACGTTGGCCCAGGTGCAGGTCCAGGTGAAGATCGGCATGTCCATCATCTTCATGCCCGGGGTACGCATTTTCAGCACGGTGGCCAGGAAGTTGACCCCCGTTAGCGTTGTTCCCAGCCCTGATAGCTGTAGCGCCCAGATGTAGTAGTCCACACCCACGCCCGGACTGTATTGCAAGCCCGACAGCGGCGGATAGGCAACCCAGCCGGTCTTGGCGAATTCGCCAACGCCCAGGGACAGGTTGATCAGCACCACGCCCGAAACCAGCAGCCAGAAGCTCAGGGAGTTGAGGAACGGATAGGCCACGTCACGCGCGCCGATCTGCAGCGGCACGACAAGGTTCATCAGGCCGGTGAAGAATGGCATCGCCATGAAGATGATCATGATCACACCGTGGGCGGTGAAGATCTGGTCATAGTGTTCAGGTGGCAGGTAGCCAGGCGAACCCTCGGTGGCCATGGCCAGCTGGGTACGCATCATGATGGCGTCGGCAAAACCACGCAGCAGCATGACCATGGCGACGATGATGTACATCACACCGATTTTCTTGTGGTCGACGGACGTCAGCCACTCGGTCCACAGATAGGTCCACTTCTTGAAGTAGGTGATTGCCGCGAACAGCGCCACGCCACCGAGCAGAATCATGGCAACGGTGACCATGACAATCGGCTCGTGGAACGGAATCGCTTCCAGACTTAATTTACCAAACATCGTTTACTCCTCTGCCCCGGCAGCTGAATGCGAACTCACGTCCATCCCTTCCGTTGCGGCCACTTCCTTTTCTTTCTTCTCGTGCTTGAGCGGCTTGCCCGGTTTCATGCCTTCATACTTGTCGATGACGGTCTGGAACAGGTTTGGCGCGTAGGCGGAGTAGAGCTCTACAGGATTGTTCTGGCTTGGCTTGGAAAGGGCTTCGTATTCAGCGGTGTCCAGCTGTTTAGGTGCCTTCTTGACTTCGTTTACCCAGGCGTCGAAATCTTCCTGACTGGTAGCGATCGCTTTGAACTTCATGCCGGTGAAACCCGCGCCGCTGTAGTTGGCGGAGATACCTTCAAGTTCGGTGTTCTGGTTGGCAATCAGGTGCAGCTTGGTGGTCATGCCCGCCATCGCGTAGATCTGGCCGCCCAGGCCCGGGATGAAGAACGAGTTCATCACGGTGTCGGAGGTCACGCGGAAGTTCACCGGGGTATGGGCCGGGAAAACGATCTTGTTGACGGTGGCGATCCCTTGGTCGGGATAGATGAACAGCCACTTCCAGTCCATGGCGACCACTTCGATGGTCACTGGCTTGACGTCGGAATCCAGCGGACGGTACGGGTCCAGGGCGTGGGTCGACTTGTAGGTGACATAACCCAGGGCAATGATGATGAGCACCGGAACCAGCCACACCGCGATCTCGATCTTGGTGGAGTGGGACCACTTCGGCGCGTAGGTCGCGTCCTTGTTGGAGGCGCGGTATTTCCAGGCGAAGGCGAAGGTCATGATGATGACCGGCACAACCACCAGCAGCATCAGGATGGTTGCCGTGATGATCAGGTTTCGTTCATCCAGACCGACCTGACCCTTGGGATCGAGCAAGGTCCACTTGCAGCCTCCCAGCATTAACATGCCGAGCAGCGGCAATAAGCCTAGTAATCTGGGGTACCTGTTTTTACTCATCTCACGACCTCTAAAGCAGCTTGCGCAATGCAGTTGGGTTTTGATCGCCAACACTTCACCCTGCCAAGGGTTGGCATTTTTCTTCAATTGAATAAGGGCCTGCCCGTTGCGTTAAGCGCTCAACGACACATCCCGGGCTAGCAGTGGTTCTTATTCGATCTCGTGGTCAAAGGCCTTGTTACAGACCAATTCCATTTGGTGCGGAAGTTTGGAAGGCGCCGACACCCGCAGTCGCATGGAGCGCTCTATCCGCCCCTCGACCGTCCTCGTGTGCTCAGGGTTGAGCAGCGTCGGAAATTCAGTGCGGGCGATTGTAGATATGTCGCGTTTTATAAACCATGTCTTATCCCGAAATAATTTTTATCCCATGGCGCAACAATCCCTCATGATTGTTGCGAAGGATCGCAATCATAGCGATTTTCATTTGCAACAAAAAGCCCCAAAAAGGACCTGAAACACCCCCCTTCCAGGACTCTCGATCCCCCCTGAGGGCCGCCTTCCATCAGGCTTCACCCCTTGTAAAACGGGCGCTGTGAAGATTTGTATCGATAGCAGGCTATGGTTCTCGGTCGACAGGCTCGCGTACACAAACTGACAGGCTCTCATTGAACCAGCGCGCCAGAATGCAGTCTGTTGCAGCGACTCGACCGCCCCTCTTCGACCGCGGCACTGTGACAACATGTCGCACTTTTGCCGCGCCTGCGCTTGCCGCAAATCACGGACTTTTCAGGTGCCGAATGAACGGCACAAAAAAGCCCCGGCCCCCCATCGGAGGGCCGGGGCTTTTACGAGTGAATCAGTAGGTTTTCTTGCGATTGCGCACCACACCCAGAGGCACCAGGATCACCGTCAGCACGAACGCCACCAGCGCCCACTGGGCCAGGGACAGACCGAGGATCGGCGGGTACGGCGTGGAGCAGAAACCGTCGACCTGAAAGCCCAGCGGGAAGATCTTGGCCAATGGCAGGCTGTCGACAATCGGCTGCAGTACATCGATGCCACAGCTCACCGAGGGGTAGAACTGGGTGTACACATGGTGCCCGGCCACGCCCGCGCCGGCGAGGGCGCAGATGACCACCAGGGTTTCCATGACCGTGACCCCACGTCGCGAACTCATCGCCGCGCCGATGAAGGCAAACAGTGCAATCAGCAGCAAGGCATAACGCTGCAGGATGCACAGCGGGCACGGCGCCTCGCCCAGCACCACCTGCATGTACAGGGCTCCGCCGATCAGTGCCAGGCAAATAATCCCCAGCAGCACCAGGAAACGCCGCTCGCGTCCCAAACCCAGTCTGTCGTCACTCATCCCTATTCCTTTTTCTGTTGTGTTCAGCCTGCCCCCGAGACCCGAGGCGGCAGACCGAGATTGTCTTCGATGAACCCGTCGATCGCGTGCAGGCCAATGCTCGCAGAGGCACACCCGGCTGCCGGGAAGTCTACACGTTGAACATGACCTTTGAATGCAGGGACGTACAGCGCCACTGCAACGCGGCTTCGGGCGCTTTGCCAGTTGCGGACAATAGCGACAAGCAGGTTAAGAGTGGATTAACCGCCATACCAAATACGCCGAGAATAAAGGCGGTTTCGGGAAAATCAGCGAATGCCGGAGTCACATGAAACGAAGGGGAGAGAGAAAAGGCCGGCGCCCGTGGGGAGCCGGCCGGGGTGGTTATTCCAGGGCCGCTGCCGGACCGAAGAACTCATAGCGGCTCTGCTGCTCGGGAATGCCCAGGGCCTGAAGGTGGCGCTTGACCGCGGCCATGAAACCCTTGGGCCCGAGGAAGTAGGCGTCCAGGTCGCGTTGCTCCGGCAGCCACTCGGCCAGTTGCTCGCGGGTCAGCATGCCCAGCTTGTCCGCCGCCGGGCTGACACCGTCATCCTCGGCGTAGCAATAGAAGCGCTTGAGCTGTGGATACCGCTGGGCCAGTTCATCGACCCAGTTGCGAAAGGCATGCACCTGGCCGTTGCGGGCGCAGTGGATGAAATGCACCGGACGCTCGGTGGCCAGCGCCGCCTCCAGCATCGGCAGGGTTGGAGTGATGCCCACCCCGCCGCTGATCAGCACCAGCGGTTTGTCGCTGGCCGCCAGGGTGAACTCCCCCGCAGGAGGGAACAGCATGACGCTGCTGCCCACCGGGCATTGGTCATGCAGGTAGTTGGAGGCCACGCCGCCGGTTTCGCGCTTGACGCTGATGCGGTACTGGCCCTGGTTGGAAAGTGCCGAGAGGGAGTAGTTACGACGGATTTCCTCGCCCCCTATAAAGAGCTGCAAACCGATGTACTGCCCCGGTTCAGCGGCGAGGATCGGCCCCTGGTCCAGCGGTTCGAAATAAAAGGAGGTGATTTCCGCGCTTTCTTCCACCTTCTGCACCAGCCGGAACTCACGGGCACCGCGCCAGCCGCCGGGGGCCTGGGCTTTCTCGTCGTAGATCGCCGCCTCGGCGCCGATCAGGATATCCGCCAGCTGGTTATAGGCGGCGGCCCAGGCATCGATCACTTCCTGGGTGGCGATCTCGCTGCCCAGCACTTCGGAAATGGCCCGCAGCAGGCAACCGCCAACGATGGGGTAATGTTCCGGAAGGATCTGCAAGGCGACGTGCTTGTTGATGATCTTGGCCACCAGGTCCCCCAACTGGTCCAGTTGGTCGATGTGCCGTGCATACATCAGAACACCATTGGCCAAGGCCCTGGGCTGATCGCCGCTGGCCTGATGCGCCTGGTTGAACAGTGGCCGCACTTGCGGGTACTCGGAGAGCATCATCCGGTAGAAGTGGGTAATCAGGGCTTCGCCGCCGCTTTCGAGCAGGGGCACAGTGGCTTTGATAATGGCACGATCTTGAACGCTTAGCATAAGGACAACTCCTGGACTTTATGACTGCTTGCAGGTTTCCTATGCCCAATCAGTTTTCGTGCCAGAAATAAATACGTTAAATATCAACAAGTTAAAATAAATATAGTCATAAAGACACTCTGTCTTTTATAGTCATTAAGACACCACGGAGTCATTATGACTGCAAAATCCCTGCTCACCGCCCTGCTTCCCCTGGTCACCGACCTGTCCCGCGAACTGCCCGAAGGCGAGCGCTATCGCCGCCTGCTGGAAGCTCTGCGCGCCCTGCTGCCCTGCGATGCCACTGCACTGCTGCGCCTGGATGGCGAGTGGCTGGTGCCCCTGGCGGTCAATGGCTTGAGCACCGACACCCTGGGCCGCCGTTTCAAGGTCAGCGAGCATCCGCGCTTCGCCGCCCTGCTCGGCAGCCCGGGCCCGACCCGCTTTGCCAGCGACAGCGACTTGCCCGACCCCTACGACGGCCTGGTGGAAGGGCTCGATGATCACCTGGAAGTGCATGACTGCATGGGCTGCCCGCTGTTCGTCGACGAGCGCCCCTGGGGCCTGCTGACCCTCGATGCCCTGGACCCGCAGCGCTTCGAACCCATCGAGCTGGATGCCCTGCAAGCCTTCGCCAGCCTCGCCGCCGCAACGGTCAGCGCCGCCCAGCGCATCGAACGCCTGGCCCAGCGCGCCGAAAACGAGCACCAGCGGGCCGAGGTCTATCGCCAGGCCAGTGGGCAGAACCGCGAGATGATCGGCCAGAGCAAGGCCCACAAACGCTTGCTGGAGGAAATCAAGCTGGTGGGCGGCAGCGACCTGACGGTGCTGATCACCGGAGAAACCGGCGTCGGCAAGGAACTGGTCGCCCAGGCTATCCACGCGGCTTCGCCCCGGGCCGAGCAGCCGATCATCAGCCTCAACTGCGCGGCCCTGCCCGACACCCTGGTGGAGAGCGAGCTGTTCGGCCACGTGCGCGGCGCCTTCACCGGGGCCACCCAGGATCGCCGGGGAAAATTCGAACTGGCCAATGGCGGCACGCTGTTTCTCGATGAAGTGGGCGAGTTGTCGCTGACAGTGCAGGCCAAACTGCTGCGGGTGCTGCAAAGCGGCCAACTGCAACGCCTGGGGTCGGACCAGGAGCATCGGGTCGACGTGCGCCTGATTGCCGCCACCAACCGCGATCTGGCGGAAGAAGTGCGCAACGGCCGCTATCGTGCCGACTTCTACCACCGTCTCAGCGTCTACCCCCTACGGGTGCCGGCACTGCGCGAGCGCGGCCGCGATGTGCTGCTGCTCAGTGGCTACTTCCTGGAACAGAACCGCTCGCGCATGGGCCTGGGCAGCCTGCGCCTGAGCGTTGAGGCGCAACAGGCGCTGCTGGCCTACCACTGGCCGGGCAACGTTCGCGAGCTGGAGCACTTGATCGGGCGCAGCGCTCTGAAAGCGCTGGGCAACCACCCCGAGCGACCGAAGATCCTCAGCCTGGATGCCGGCGATCTGGACCTGCCCCGGGCCAGCGAAAGAACCAGCGCCCCCGTCGAGCCTGCTGGTGCAACCCAGGCCATGCCTGCCGTAGCCGGCGACCTGCGCCAGGCCACCGACCACTACCAGCGCCAACTGATCAGCAGTTGCCTGGAGCGGCACCAGCACAACTGGGCCAGCGCCGCCCGTGAGCTAGGCTTGGACAGGGCCAACCTGAGCCGCCTGGCCAAGCGCCTGGGCCTGCGGTAAACGCCAGCGCCGACAAAGCGCCCCGCCCCTCTGCAGGAGCCGGCTTGCCGGCCAGGGTCGCGCCGCCGACGGAAAGCGGGAACACCGCTAAAGCCAGCCCTGAACACGTCGATAACCCGTTATCAATGGTTGTCCGTGGCCCGTGCCACGAGCCAATTTTCTCCAGAGAAGGTTTTTATGTCCTCCAACAAAGCCCGCGCAGATTCGCTATCGCTTCTGCTGTTTACCTTGCGCAGCGGCAAGCTGATGGCAATCAACCTGCTTAAAGTCAGTGAGATCATTCCCTGCCCGCCGCTGACCAAGCTGCCCGAATCCCACCCCCACGTGAAAGGCATCGCCACCCTGCGGGGCAACTCGCTGTCGGTGATCGACCTCAGCCGGGCCATCGGCGAGCGGCCCCTGGCCGACCCCGACAGCGGCTGCCTGATCGTCACTGACGTCAGCCGCTCCAAACAGGGCCTGCACGTGCAGGCCGTGAGCAAGATCGTGCATTGCCTGACCACCGATATCCGTCCACCACCCTTCGGTTCCGGCGGCCTCAAGTCCTACATCACCGGGGTGACCCAAGTGGACGGCACCCTGGTGCAGGTACTGGATATCGAGAAAGTGATCCATGGCATCGCCCCGGCCCAAATCGAGATGGCGCCCACCGAGCTGAGCATGGAAGACGCCGAAGCCCTGGGCAACGCGCGGATCCTGGTGGTGGACGACAGCCAGGTGGCACTGCAGCAATCGGTACACACCTTGCGCAACCTCGGCCTGCAATGCCACACCGCCCGCAGCGCCAAGGAAGCCATCGACTGCCTGCTGGAACTGCAAGGCACGGCCAACGAGATCAACCTGATTGTCTCGGACATCGAGATGTCGGAGATGGACGGCTACGCCCTGACCCGCACCCTGCGGGAAACCCCGGACTTCTCTCACCTCTACGTGCTGCTGCACACCTCCCTGGACAGCGCCATGAACAGCGAGAAAGCCCGTGTGGCCGGTGCCAACGCCGTGCTCACCAAGTTTTCCTCGCCAGAACTGACCCGCTGCCTGATCGACGCAGCCAAGACCATTGCCACCCAGGGCGCCTGAGGCATGAGCCAGATCCACTGTTTGTTGATGCGCCGCGATCTCACTGCCCCATTGGCAGCGCCGCAGTGGCCTGCCGGCATCACTGTGCACAACTACAGCCCCGAGCACGCGCAGGCTGTGCATCAGTTGATGCATCTGGGCTACCAGGACGGTGGCGGCGACGTCCCGGTGCTGGACAGCTGGCGCCAGGCCTTCGAGAGCGATGCCGAATACGACCCCGAACTGTGCCTGGTGGCCCGGGATGCCGAAGGCGTGATCGGCGTCGCCCAGTGCTGGACCAGCGCCTACATCAAGGACCTGGTGGTACACCCGCGCGCGCGCGGCCAGGGCCTGGGGCGCGCCTTGCTGCAACAAGCCTTCATCCTGTTCGCCGAACGCCGGGAAGGCTGCGCCGATCTGCGGGTACTGGAAGGCAACCTGGGGGCCCGGCGCCTCTACGAACGCGTCGGCATGTACATCGTGCGTCACGAAACCCTCGACTGATCCGCCGGTCACTATCCTGTAGCCGCCGCCGAAGGCTGCGAACGGCCGGATCAGCCCCGGCGATCCCAAAGCCCCTGCGCCCCAAGGAGCCGCCCCCATGAACGCCAAGACTCTGTGCCTGCTCTGCCTGGCCACCCTCACCGGCCAGGCCAGCGCCTCCAGCGACGATGCCTGGGCCGCCCTGGAGCAGGCCATCCGAATCAGCTGTACCCAGGCCAGCGGCCTGCAAAACCCCAAACCCGTGGGAACCATCGCGCAATTTCCCGACCAGGTCGGCGTCAGCGCCCTGTTGCTGCAAGGCCGCTACCCGCAGAAACACATGCGCGGCCAATCGGGCATCGAATTGTGCCTGTACAACAGGCAGACCGGCCAGGCTGCGGTCAGCGAGTGGGACTCGATCCGGCCGGCCCTCAAGGCCCGGTGAATGGCGCATAACTTGCTTCGGCATAGCCCCGGGTAGCGTCCATGACGGTTTTCCCACTTGACTCCTGCTGATCCACAAGGCGCTTCGTGCAATGAACACTCAGTTTTCCTGCGTCGGCTGCGGCAAATGCTGCAACGATCACCACGTGCCCCTGACCCTGCTGGAAGCCCGTGACTGGGCGGCCGACGGCGGCCAGGTGATCATTCTGGTGGAAGCCTTCCTCGGCAATGGCCTGGGGCTGCCGGTGCAGCAGCGCGAGCACGCCGAACGCCGTTCCTGCCGGGTCCGCAGTGGCGCCACCGAAGCCTATGTGGCGATCACCTTCGCCGCCTACAACGTCGGCCCCTGCCGGAATCTTGACGAAGACCAGCTGTGCCGCATCTACCAGCGCCGGCCACTGGTGTGCCGCATCTATCCCATGGAAATCAATCCGCACATTCCCCTCAACCCGCAGGCCAAGGAATGCCCGCCGGAATCCTGGGAACAGGGCCCGCAACTGATTCTGGGGAATGAACTGGTGGATCAGGAGCTGGCCGAGCTGATCCGCCGCTCGCGCCAGGCCGACCGTGACGACATCCACACCAAGGAAGCCATTTGCGCCTTGCTGGGCATTCGCACCACAGCGCTAAAGGGCGACGGTTTCACCGCTTACCTGCCGGACATGGGCGCCCTGGCTAACGCCATCGACCAGGTCCAGGCTGCACCACCCGGAGCACCGGGCCAGCCCTGGCGCTTTCACCTGTCCGGAGACGATATCGCCGGTCAGGTCCAGGCCGCCGGTGCCCAGGTGGTCAGTGAAACGCCTCTGGACTACGCCTTCATTTCCCTGCGCGCCGCCTGAGCCGCGGACAACGGCGGGTCGGCGAACAGCCCTAGCCGCGCTTGTGCCAGAACTCCAGGGCCAGTTGCCGCAAGTCCCCCGCCAGCCCGGCCACGTCGCCTGAGTTGACGTGGCTGAGCTGGCCGGCACTGACGGTCGCCTCACAGGCATTGCGAATGCCGATGATGTTGCGGTTGATGTCCTCGCTGACTGCGCTCTGCTCTTCCACCGCTGCGGCGATCTGCAAGCTCATCTCGGTAATCTGGTTGACCCGCTGGCTGATGCCGTCCAGGGCCACCGCCGCGCGCTTGGCCTGGTCGACACTGCTCTCCAGGTGCTGGCTGCTGTGCTGCATGGCCTCCACCGCATTGCGCGCGCCCATTTGCAGGGTGCTGATCATGCGCTGGATCTCGTTGGTGGAATCCTGGGTGCGCTGGGCCAGCCCGCGCACTTCATCGGCGACCACGGCAAAACCCCGGCCCTGCTCCCCGGCCCGCGCCGCCTCGATTGCCGCATTCAGGGCCAGCAGGTTGGTCTGCTCGGCGATGCTGCGGATCACCTCCAGCACCCCGGAAATGTCGGTGCTATGGCTTTCCAGTTGATGGATGACCTCGGTAGCCCGCTCCAGCTCGCTGGCCAGGCGCAGCACCGCACTGCGGCTTTCGCCCACCAGCAGGTGGCCCTCACGGGTTTCGCTTTCCGCCTGGTCTGCCGCCACCGAGGCCTGCTGGGCATGGGTGGCAACCTCGGCGACGCTGGCCGCCATCTGGTGAATGGCCGCCGCCACCTGATCGGTTTCCGCCTGCTGTTCCAGGGTGCTGTTGTGGCTGCTGTGCAGATGCTCCACCAGTTCCGCGGCATGCCCCTCCAGGCGCTGGGACGCATCGCCGATGCGCCCCACTACCGCGCCCACCTGGGCTTCGAGCATCTGCAGGGCGAACTCGATGCGCCCGAACTCGTCGGTACGGCCGGTATAGATGCCCTGGCTCAAGGGGTTGTCACCGATCTGCCGGGCGCGCTCGGCCAATCGATCCAGTGGCCGCGCTTGCACGCCGACCGCCGTCAGGCTCAGGCACCACCCCATGGCCATCACGGCCCCCTGGACCATCCAGGATTCGGGCAGCAGCCACACTGAAACGCCGTAGCTGCCGATGAAGCCGGCGCTGATGGAGGCCCAGAGACGCAACCGCAGGCTGATCACCGGCAACAGGCTCCACCACGAGGGGCCGGCACCGTTGAGCTGGGCATAGGCCCGCTCCGCCGCCTCGATCTGACGGACGCTGGGTTTGGTGCGCACCGACTGGTATTCCACCGCCTGGCCATCGCGGGTCACGGGCGTGACATAGGCACTGACCCAATAGTGATCGCCGTTCTTGCAACGGTTCTTGACCATGCCCATCCACGAACGGCCGCGCTTGAGGGTGCGCCACATGTGGGCGAAGGCCGCGGAGGGCATGTCCGGGTGGCGCAACAGGTTATGCGGCGAGCCCAGCAACTCCTCACGGCTGTAGCCACTGATCTTGATGAAATCAGGGTTGGCGTAGGTGATTGCGCTAGTCAGATCAGTGGTCGAAAGGATATTCGCATCAGGGGCAAAGTCCACGTTTCGCCCAGTAACCGGAAGGTTGATCTTCATGGATAGCGCGCTCGTATGTGTTGGGTGGAGTCGGCAGGGCTGCTGACTCTAAGCGCACTGATGCCACAAATACTGATCCAGCTCAGGTTTAAAGCAATTAGCCATCATTGCGATTAAAAAAGCGCAAATCGGGATTTTTTCTGCGAATGTCGGCGATATCAGCGTTTGCCCATGGAGCGACGAGTGCCGGGAGGCGCTGCGCCGGGGGTCTTGGTGTGTCCGTTGCTGGCACCATTTTTGTACCAGGGCTGCTGGGCATTCTTGGCAGGAGCAAACTCGGAAGGCTTGAAGGGAAACTTGAACGCCGGGATCGCCGCCGTGCTCGGGGTGTCGGTAGCGGTTGCGTCGGCGGCCGGGTCGACGTTCAGGGCGTCATCCGCAGCGGGTTGTGCAGGGGAAGTCATGGAAACTCCAGGAGAGAAAGGAAATCCGCGCCGGGGTGCAGGCCGCAGTGGGCGCCAGTATACCTGTGCGCCAACCATCTTTGATCGGGGCCCACCGGGAGTTTTCTGACAGCGCTGACAGCTGGCCGTCACGGTGCTGACCGGGTTGTCGGGCTATAACTGTGCCCAGATCATGGCCATCCTTCCGACATCATTGCCCGGCGCTCTCTCCCCATGCCCATTGCCAAGAAAACAGTCGTGACCGCAGCGGTACTCGTGGTGCTCATCGCCGGTGTCGCGTGGTTCCTGAACAAGCCCGCCACCGCCAGGCTGGCCGCGCCCACGGCAATTCCGGTACGGGTGGTCAGCGTGCACCAGCAGGATGTGCCGCGTTACGCCAGCGGCATCGGCACGGTACTGTCGCTGCACAGCGTGGTGATTCGCCCACAGGTGGATGGCATCCTGACCCGGCTGCTGGTCAAGGAGGGGCAACTGGTCAAGACCGGCGACCTGCTGGCGACCATCGATGATCGTTCGATACGCGCCAACCTCGATCAGGCCCGGGCCCAGCTGGCGCAGAACCAGGCCCAGTTGCAGGTGGCCCAGATCAACCTCAAGCGCTACAAGCTACTGTCGGTGGATGACGGCATCTCGAAGCAGACCTATGACCAGCAAGTGGCCCTGGTCAATCAGCTCAACGCCACGGCCCAGGGTAACCAGGCTGCCATTGATGCCGCTCAGGTACAGCTTTCCTACACTCAGATCCGCTCTCCCGTCAGCGGCCGGGTGGGGATTCGTACCGTTGATGAAGGCAACTTCCTGCGCATGAGCGATACCCAGGGCCTGTTCTCGGTGACCCAGATCGACCCGATTGCCGTGGAGTTTTCCCTGCCCCAGCAAATGCTGCCAACCCTGCAGCAACTGATCCGCGCCCAGGACCCGGCGGCGGTCAAGGCCTTCCTCGGCGCTGACAGCAACAGCGCCGGGGCCCTGCTGGGCAACGGGCACCTGACCCTGATCGACAACCAGATCAACGCCGGGACCGGCACCATCCGCGCCAAGGCGGAGTTCAGCAACGCCCAGCAGCAGCTGTGGCCCGGGCAACTGGTGACGGTGAAAATCCAGACCGCCCTGGACCAGAACGCCCTCACCGTACCGCCGACCGTGGTCCAGCGCGGCCTGGACCAGCACTTCGTGTACCGGGTCAAGGGCCAGCAGGTGGAAGTCGTGCCGGTGCAGGTGGTGTATCAGGACAGCGGGTTGAACATCATCTCCGGGGTTCAGGCTGGCGATGTGCTGGTCAGTGACGGCCAGTCGCGGCTCAAGCCCGGCTCCCAGGTCCAGGTATTGAGCGATCCACCTCAGGTGGTACAGGCGACGGAGCCCCAGCCATGAAGGGCCATGGCTCGGTGTCCGCCTGGTGCGTCGACCATCCGGTCGCCACCGTCCTGCTGACCTTCGCCCTGGTACTGTTGGGCGCCATTGCCTTCCCGCGCCTGCCGGTGGCTCCGCTGCCAGAGGCCGAGTTCCCGACCATCCAGGTGTCCGCCGCCCTGCCCGGTGCCAGCCCGGACACCATGGCCTCTTCCGTGGCCACGCCCCTGGAGGTGCAATTCAGCGCCATTCCCGGCATGACCCAGATGACCTCCAGCAGCGCCCTGGGCTCGTCCTTGCTGACCCTGCAGTTCACCTTGAACAAGAGCATCGACACCGCCGCCCAGGAAGTGCAGGCGGCGATCAACACCGCCGCTGGCAAGTTGCCCAAGGACATGCCCACCCTGCCCACCTGGAAGAAGGTCAACCCGGCGGACAGCCCGGTGCTGATCCTCAGCATCAGTTCGACGCAGATGCCCGGCACCGAGCTCAGTGACTACGCGGAAACCCTGCTGGCCCGACAGATCAGCCAGATCGACGGGGTCGGCCAGATCAACATCACCGGCCAGCAGCGCCCGGCGATCCGGGTCCAGGCTTCGGCGGACAAACTGGCGGCCATTGGCCTGACCCTGGCCGACATCCGCCTGGCGATCCAGCAGACCAGCCTCAACCTGGCCAAGGGTGCACTGTACGGCGAGTCGAGCATCTCCACCCTGTCCACCAACGACCAGTTGTTCCATCCCGAGGAATACGGCCAGTTGATCGTTTCCTACAAGGACGGTGCCCCCGTGCACCTGCAGGATGTGGCGCGGGTAGTCAACGGTTCGGAAGATGCCTACGTCCAGGCCTGGTCCGGCGACCAACCGGGGGTCAACCTGGTGATCTCGCGCCAGCCCGGGGCCAATATCGTCGAGACCGTGGACCGCATCCAGGCTGCCCTGCCAGGCCTGGAGGCCATGCTCCCGGCCTCGGTGCAGGTCAAGGTGCTGGTGGACCGGACCCAGACCATCCGCGCCTCATTGCACGAAGTGGAGATCACCCTGCTGATCGCCGTGCTGCTGGTGGTGGCGGTGATGGCGCTGTTCCTGCGCCAGTGGTCGGCGACCCTGATCGTCTCCGCGGTGCTGGGCGTGTCCCTGACCGCCAGTTTCGCCTTGATGTACGTGCTGGGCTTCAGCCTGAACAACCTGACCCTGGTGGCCATTGTCGTGGCCGTGGGCTTTGTGGTGGATGACGCCATCGTCGTGGTGGAGAACATCCACCGCCACCTGGAAGCCGGCGACGGCATGCGCGAGGCGGCAATCAAGGGCGCCGGCGAGATCGGCTTCACCGTGGTCTCCATCAGCTTCTCCCTGGTGGCGGCGTTCATTCCCCTGCTGTTCATGGGCGGCGTGGTGGGCCGGCTGTTCAAGGAGTTCGCCCTGACCGCCACTTCCACCATCATGATTTCGGTGGTGGTCTCGCTGACCCTGGCCCCCACCCTGGCGGCCCTGTTCATGCGCGCGCCGGTGCACCCGGCCCATGCCAAGCCGGGCTTCGGCGAGCGCCTGCTGGCGGTCTACGAGCGCGGCCTGCGCAAGGCCCTGGCCCATCAGAAACTGATGCTGGGAATCTTCGGCCTGACCCTGAGCATGGCCATTGC
The DNA here is from genome assembly GCF_058799535.1 of Pseudomonas sp. GW822-FHT06D10. Taxonomy (NCBI): domain Bacteria; kingdom Pseudomonadati; phylum Pseudomonadota; class Gammaproteobacteria; order Pseudomonadales; family Pseudomonadaceae; genus Pseudomonas; species Pseudomonas sp. GW822-FHT06D10. The sequence goes on from NZ_JBXALN010000008.1 coordinate 151,169, forward strand.
CGGTTATATCCTGATCCCCAAGGGCTTCTTCCCCGTGCAGGACACCGGCTTCGTGCTCGGTACTACCGAGGCTGCGGCGGACATTTCCTACCCGGACATGGTGAAAAAGCACCAGGCGCTGGCCGAGATCGTCGCCGCCGACCCGGCAGTGCAGGCCTTCTCCCACTCGGTGGGGGTCTCGGGCAGCAACCAGACCATCGCCAACGGCCGTTTCTGGATTTCCCTCAAGAACCGTGGCGACCGGGACGTGTCTGCCAGTGCCTTCATCGACCGCATCCGCCCGCAACTGATGAAGGTGCCCGGCATTGTCCTGTACCTGCGGGCCGGCCAGGACATCAACCTCAGCTCTGGTCCCAGCCGCGCCCAGTACCAGTACGTACTGAAAAGCAACGACGGCCCGACCCTGAGCACCTGGACCCAGCGCCTGACGGAAAAGCTGCGCAGCAACCCGGCCTTCCGTGACATCTCCAACGACCTGCAACTGGGCGGCAGCATCACCCACATCCATATCGATCGCACGGCTGCCGCGCGTTTCGGCCTTACCGCCAGCGATGTCGACGAGGCACTGTACGACGCCTTCGGCCAGCGCCAGATCAACGAGTTCCAGACCGAGATCAACCAGTACAACGTGATCCTTGAACTCGACACCCAGCAACGGGGCAAGGCCGAGAGCCTCAACTACTTCTACCTGCGCTCGCCGCTGACCGGAGAAATGGTCCCGCTCTCTGCCCTGGCGCGCTTCGATGCGCCCACCATCGGCCCGCTGTCGATTGCCCACGACGGCATGTTCCCGGCGGCCAACCTGTCCTTCAACCTGGCCCCCGGCGTGGCCCTGGGCGATGCGGTCATCCTGCTCAACCAGGCCAAGAGCGAGATCGGCATGCCAACGGCCATCAGCGGCAATTTCCAGGGCGCGGCCCAGGCCTTCCAGAGCTCGCTGGCCAGCCAGCCGTACCTGATCCTGGCGGCGCTGGTGGCGGTGTACATCATTCTCGGGGTGCTGTACGAAAGCTTCGTGCATCCCTTGACCATCATTTCCACCCTGCCCTCGGCCGGGCTGGGCGCCTTGCTGATGCTCTGGCTGTGCGGCCAGGACTTTTCCATCATGGCGCTGATCGGCCTGGTGCTGCTGATCGGCATCGTCAAGAAGAACGGCATCCTGATGATCGACTTTGCCCTGGAAGCCCAGCGCCACGGCGGCCTGCCTCCCGAGGAGGCGATCTACCAAGCCTGCATCACCCGCTTCCGGCCGATCATCATGACCACCCTGGCCGCCCTGCTCGGTGCCCTGCCGCTGATGCTCGGCTACGGCGCCGGCGCCGAACTGCGCCAGCCCCTAGGGATTGCCGTGGTGGGCGGCCTGCTGGTCAGCCAGGCCCTGACGCTGTTCACCACGCCGGTCATATACTTGTGGCTTGAGCGGCTGTTCCACCGGCCCCAGCCGGCCCTGTTGCCGGCCACCACTACCTGAGGCGGGTCATGCGCGTTCTGATTATCGAAGACGAAGAAAAAACGGCCGATTACCTGCACCGCGGGTTGACCGAGCAAGGCTACACCGTCGACCTGGCCCGGGAGGGCGTCGAAGGCCTGCACATGGCTCTGGAGGGCGACTATGCCGTGATAGTGCTGGATGTGATGCTGCCCGGCCTGGATGGCTTTGGCGTATTGCGAGCACTGCGTGCGCGCAAGCAGACCCCAGTGATCATGCTCACCGCCCGCGAACGCGTGGAGGACCGCATCAAGGGCCTGCGCGATGGCGCCGACGACTACCTGGGCAAGCCCTTCTCCTTCCTTGAGCTGGTGGCGCGCCTGCAAGCCCTGACCCGTCGCAGCGGTGGGCATGAGCCGGTGCAGATCAGCATCGCCGACCTGTGGATCGACCTGATCAGCCGCAAGGCCAGCCGTGCCGGCAGCCGCCTGGACCTGACCGCCAAGGAGTTTTCCCTGCTCAGCGTGCTGGCCCGGCGCCAGGGCGAGATCCTGTCCAAGACCGCCATCGCGGAAATGGTCTGGGACATCAATTTCGACAGCGACGCGAATGTCGTCGAAGTGGCGATCAAGCGCCTGCGGGCCAAGCTCGACGGCCCCTTCGAACAGAAACTGCTGCACACCATCCGTGGCATGGGCTATGTGCTGGAGAGCCGCGGTGCCGAGTAACTCCATCGCCCTGCGCCTGAGCGGGCTGTTCACTCTGGTGGCGCTGCTGATCTTCCTGCTGATTGGCGGGGCCCTCTACCAGCAGGTGGACAAGGGCCTGGGGCTGCTCCCGGAAGCCGAACTGGATGCGCGCTACAGCGTGCTGGAGTCGGCCCTGACCCGCTACGGCAACCCCGAGCACTGGGCCAAGATCAACGCCAAGCTCAAGCTGCTGAGCGAGGAAGACAAGCGCATCCGCTTCTGGGCCATCAGCGGCGACCCCGGCTATGAATACGGCAACCCCGACGCGCAGATCCGCGAATTCGCCCAAGGCCCCCTGGGCATGCGTGACCTGAACCTGAGCGATCACCCCTATCCGCTGAAAGTCCTGGTCAGCCAGTTGCCGGCCAAGGAACAGCGCCCGGCCCTGCGCTTTCTGATCGCCATCGACACCGACACCTTCCACCAGACCCAGCATCAGTTGCTGATGGCCCTGATCGGCCTGGCCATTGTCGGCGTGCTGCTGGCCTCGGCCCTGGGCTACTGGGTGGCGCGGATCGGCCTCAAGCCGCTGATCAAGCTCTCCCAGGAAGCCCAGCGCCTGGCACCGCCACGGCTGTCCGGGCGCCTGCAATTGTCGCCACTGCCGCCGGAGCTGAAGCAGTTCGTCAACTCCTTCAACTCCACGTTGGAACGGGTCGAACACGCCTACTCGCGCCTGGAGTCGTTCAACGCCGATGTGGCCCACGAACTGCGCTCGCCCCTGACCAACCTGATCGGCCAGACCCAGGTCGCCCTGACCCGGGGGCGCTCGGCGGAGCATTACTTCGAGGTACTGCAATCGAACCTCGAAGAGCTGGAGCGGCTGCGTTCGATCATCAACGACATGCTGTTCCTGGCCAGTGCCGACCAGGGCAGCAAGGCCACCAAGCTCACCACCAGTTCCCTGGCGGCGGAAGTGGCAACGACCCTGGACTACCTGGACTTCATCCTCGAAGACGCCCAGGTCAGGGTCGAGGTCCAGGGCGATGCCCAGGTGCGGATCGAGGTTGCCCACCTGCGCCGGGCCCTGATCAACCTGCTGAGCAACGCGGTGCAGCACACCGCAGCCGGGGAAGTGATCCAGGTGCGGATCGAGGTCCAGGAACACCAGGTGGCGATCGCCGTCAGCAACCCGGGGCAGGACATTGCCAGTGAACACCTGCCACGGCTGTTCGAGCGTTTCTACCGGGTGGATGCCTCGCGCAGCAACAGCGGTGCCAATCACGGCCTGGGGCTGGCCATCGTCAAGGCCATCGCCCTGATGCATGGCGGCGATGTGTTCGTGCGCAGTGACCGGGGCATCAATACTTTCGGCCTGTACCTGCCTCTCTGACTCGGGATTCTCGGATTCTCGGATTCTGTAGGAGCCGGCTTGCCGGCGAAGGCGTCAACACATCCGGCGCAAGGCGATAGGGCGCGTTCGCTGGCAAGCCAGCTCCTACTATTGTTTTTTTTGTAACAGTCCTTATCCTGTTCGGCTCTTTTTCCAGCAGCCACGTGGTTATATTTTTGTCGCACCGAATTGAACTTGCTCTGCAAGAAGGTCTTCAGAAATGTCCAACAGTATGGGTATCGCCAGCGCGTTCGTTTTGTCTTCCCTGTTCGTGGCACCAATGGCCATGGCCGAAGAATCCCAGGGATTCGTGGCAAGAAATGCCGCACGCGCCGCCGCTTTCGAACAAGCCCAGATCGCCCAGGCAGCCCAGCAGCAAAACACTCAGAAAGCCCAGAAGATCACTGCCGAGCAAAGCAAGAGCGACACTCAGAAAGACAGTTGATCCACGCTTCCGACTTGTTTCCCTCGACAACTTCTCTGCTTTCAACCCGGGAGTAAGTTGTCTTAAAGCCGCTGAGTTCAGCGGCTTTTTTTTGCCGTATGGAAACCCTCGGCACACTCGTCATACCCAGAACAAGAAACACCCGAATTCACAATAAGAAGCCATTGTCGTTCACCAAAGGAGCTAAACGTTGTTCAAGACCTCACTGAAGATCAGCCCCCTGTTCATTGCAATCGCCGCAACGATCCCGACACTCGGGCAAGCGGCCGAAGAAACCAAGGCCGAGGGTTTTGTCGAGGGTTCGAGCCTCAAGCTCAACGCCCGCAACTACTACATGAACCGCAACCGCCTGCAGCAGAGCAAGGACAACATCGAATGGGGCCAGGGTTTTCTCGGCGTCTTCGAGTCGGGCTACACCCAGGGCACCGTGGGTTTCGGCCTTGATGCCAACGCCATGCTCGGCCTCAAGCTGGACGGTGGCGGCGGCACCACCAAGTCGAGCATCCTGCCTATCAGCGACGATGGCCGGCACAAGGCACCCGGCTCGTTTTCCACCGCCGGCGCCACCTTGAAAATGCGGGCCTTCGATACCGAGCTCAAGGCTGGCGACCTGTTCCTCAACAACCCGGTGATCGCCGGCGGCATGAGCCGCATGCTGCCCCAGACCTTCCGCGGCGTGAGCCTGACCAACCACAGCTTCGACGGCTGGTTGATCGAGGGCGGCCAGGCCAGCTTCACCAAGCCGTACAACCAGAGCGGACACAAGCGCATCGGTACTTCCTACGGCAGCCTGCGCGAGGGCGACGAGAGCCTGCACCTGAACTGGGCCGGCGTGGCCTGGAGCGGCGTGCCAGGGCTGACCAGCAGCCTCTACGCGTCCGAACTCAAGGACATCTGGAACCAGTACTACTACGACCTGGACTACACCTACGCGGTCAACGAACTGGTCAGCCTCAACCCGGGCCTGCACTTCTATCACACCCAGGACACCGGCCAGGCGCTGCTGGGCAACATCGACAACAACACCTACAGCCTGCACTTCACCGTCGGCGTGGGTAACCACAGCGTCACCGCGGCCTATCAGCGGGTCAACGGCAACACACCGTTCGACTACATCGCCCAGGGCGACAGCATCTACCTGGACAACTCCCAGCAGTATTCGGACTTCAACGGCCCCAACGAGCGTTCGTGGAAGCTCAAGTACGCCTATGACTTTGCCGGTCTCGGCCTGCCGGGCCTGACTTCGGCGCTGTCCTACTCGCGCGGCGAGCTGGACCTGACCAAGGTCGATCCGGCCAGCCGCGGCTATGCCAGTTGGTACAGCGCCGACGGCAAGAACGCCAAGCACTGGGAGCGCGACCTGGACCTCAAGTACGTGGTGCAGGGCGGCAGCGCCAAGGACCTCGCCGTACGCCTGCAGTGGGCCACCAACCGTGGCGGCAACGGCTACGGCGCGCTGGACAACGACACCGACGAATACCGGGTGATCGTCGACTACCCGATCAACGTCTTCTAAGCTACTCAAACAAAAAGACCAGCATGTTTTGCTGGTCTTTTTTTTATCGGAGATTTATACAAGCGCGCAGGCGTGACCGATTTCTGTAGCCCACGTCCACACTAGACTCAAAACTGTCGACGCAGCAGAAATCAAAATCATGAACGTGAGTAGTGCGACACCCCGCACAGGGAAGATCGCGTCAAATACCGAGCGCCTGCTGATCCTCTCCAGCTCGCTGATCGTTGTAGCCATTCTCGGCATCGTCACCTACCTGTTGATCCGCGAACACGCCGCTGCCGAACAGGCTGCCACACGTGCCGCCAACAACATCGTGCAACTGATCGACGCCGATGTATTGCGCAACGTCGAGCTCTACGACCTGTCTCTCAAGGGACTGATCAGTGCCGCGCAACGCGACGATCTGAAGGATGTTTCGGCGGCCATACGTCACCTGGCGCTGTTCGACCGGGCCACCGCAGCGCCCTACAAGGGCGACATCCTGCTGCTGGACAGGCACGGCGACGTGCTGGCCGACTCGGCCTCGGTCGTGCCGCGCACGGGCAACTACGCCGATCGCGAGTACTTTCGATCGCACATCGACAATCCGGACCCGAGGATGATGATCAGCCCGCCGTTCCGCGCGCGCACCGCCGATCACGACTGGCGGATCAGCTTCAGCCGCCGGCTCAGCGACGAGCATGGCCAGTTCATCGGGGTGGCCGAAGCGGCCATGCGCCTGAGCTACTTCAACGAGCTGTTCAGAAATCTGGATATCGGTCGCAACGGTACGATCAACCTGGTGAGCCGCGACGGCGTTCTGCTGGCCCAGCAACCGCCGCTGGCAGACGACCTGATAGGCAAGAACTTCAGCAGCCGCCCCAACTTCGTCCGCATTCTGCGCGAAGGCAACGGCAGCTTCAGCAGCGTCTCCAGCGTTGATCAGAAGCAGCGGCTGTACACCTTTTCCCAGGTCGGCGATCTGCCGCTGATCGTGATTGTCGCGCTGTCCATCGACGAGGTCTTCGGAGCCTGGCAACGCACCGCGGTGCTGATCAGCGGCGCCACTGGCGCCCTTTGCATCGCCCTGTTCTGGCTGACCTGGCAGTTGTGCCGCGAACTGCGGCGCCGGCAGAGCGCCGAGCAGGAACTGGCGCGCCTGGCAGCCGTCGATGCCCTCACCGGCCTGGCCAATCGCCGTACCCTGGACCAGGTGCTGGGCAACGAATGGTCGCGGGCCCGGCGCGCCAACCTGCCGTTGTCGCTATTGATGGTCGATGTCGATCACTTCAAATCCTTCAACGACCGCTTCGGCCATCCGCTGGGGGACCAGGCCTTGCGTGCGGTGGCACAGAGCATTGGCGCCTGCGTCGGGCGCCCATCGGACCTGGCGGCGCGCTATGGCGGCGAGGAGTTTGCGGTCATCCTGCCAGGTACCGACAGTGCCGGCGCCGCCGTACTCGCCGAGAAGATCCGCACCAGCATCGCCGCCTTGCCGGCCATCAGCGAACACGCCGCGCCGCTGACCGTGAGCATTGGCATCAACACCTGGTCGGGTAACCCCGATATCGGTCTTGAACAATGGGTGAGCGACGCCGACAAGGCGCTGTATCAGGCCAAGTACAGCGGGCGCAACCGGGTTGTTTCCAACATGTCCCAGGGCGGCTCCAAGCGCGGCGCTTGAAACCGCAGGCATAAAAAAAGGCCATCCGGGGGGATGGCCTTCAAAAACAAAAGGAAAGAGAGAGTGACTTACACGGCCGCAACCGGACGCATGTAAGAGATCGGTGCAGTGCTGGCATCTTCGAAGGTCACGACTTCCCAGGCATCTTTCTGCTCAATCAACTTGCGCAGTAGCTGGTTGTTCAGTGCATGGCCCGACTTGAAGCCTTTGAACTCACCTATCAGGCTGTTGCCCAGCAGGTAGAGGTCGCCAATTGCATCCAGGATCTTGTGCTTGACGAATTCGTCTTCGTAGCGAAGACCGTCTTCATTCAGTACGCCATCCGAATCGACCACAATTGCGTTTTCCACGCTGCCGCCGAGTGCGAGGTTGTGCTTGCGCAGGTACTCGATATCACTCATGAAACCAAAGGTACGGGCGCGGCTGACTTCTTTTACAAACGAAGTACTGGAGAAGTCCACGCTTGCACTCTGGGTGCGGTCACGGAAAACCGGGTGATCGAAATCGATCTCGAAGCTCACTTTAAAACCATCGAAAGGCACGAAAGTGGCGCGCTTGTCGCCGTCTTCCACGGTCACTTCACGAAGGATGCGGATGAACTTTTTAGCTGCGTCCTGTTCTTCGAGGCCAGCAGATTGAATCAGGAATACGAAGGGTCCGGCACTGCCATCCATGATCGGGACTTCAGACGCGGAGAGCTCGACGTAGGCGTTATCGATGCCCAGGCCAGCCATGGCCGAGAGCAAGTGCTCCACCGTGTCCACTTTGACGTCACCGTTGACCAGAGTGGTCGACATCGTGGTTTCGCCAACATTTTCCGCGCGAGCAGGAATCTGCACCACAGGGTCCAGGTCGGCACGACAAAACACAATGCCGGTGTCGACAGGCGCAGGCTTGAGGGTCAGGTATACCTTCTCCCCGGAATGCAGGCCTACACCTGTGGCACGGATAATATTCTTCAGGGTGCGTTGTTTAATCATGGCTTGGGCCGCTTCAGCGCAAATTGCGAACTGGTATCAACAAAGGCTGGCGATAATAGCAGACCATGCCTTTGCTGAACACCAATCACCCTAATACCCCTGATGCATTCCATCAATCGGCCTGACGACGCAGGAATGCCGGGATGTCCAGGTAGTCCAGATCATCTTGCGGATTCAGCTTCGCCGCGGTCGCCGCGTTCGACTGCGCCTGATTGCGCATGACGGTCGGACGGTCCAGGTCACGGTAGTTCACCGACGGCAGTTCCTGGCGAGCAGGGGCTGGCGCTTGCGACTGGGCGGACATGGAAGTCTGGACGGTGTTGTCGATGACCTTCACAGGCTTCTCGATTTTTGCGCCCAGGCCGGTGGCCACTACGGTTACATGCAGCTCGTCACGCATGTCCGGATCGATAACGGTACCGACCTTGACCATGGCGTGTTCGGAAGCGAAGGCCTCGATGATGCTACCCACGTCGGAGTACTCGCCCAGGGACAAGTCCGGACCGGCGGTGATGTTCACCAGGATGCCGCGTGCGCCTTCCAGGTTCACGTCTTCCAGCAGCGGGTTGCGGATCGCCGCTTCAGTGGCTTCACGTGCACGGTTCGGACCGCTGGCGCAGCCAGTGCCCATCATCGCCATGCCCATTTCGCTCATCACGGTACGTACGTCGGCGAAGTCGACGTTGATCATGCCCGGACGCTTGATGATGTCGGAAATACCGCGAACGGCACCGGCCAACACGTCGTCCGCCTTGGCGAAAGCCGACAGCAGGCTGGCGTCCTTGCCGAGGATGGTCAGCAGTTTCTCGTTGGGGATGGTGATCAACGAGTCGACGCTTTCGCTCAGCGCGCGGATGCCCTCATCGGCGATCTGCATGCGCTTGCGGCCTTCGAACGGGAACGGACGGGTCACCACCGCAACGGTGAGGATGCCCATTTCCTTGGCCACTTCAGCAATGATCGGCGCCGCACCGGTACCGGTACCGCCGCCCATGCCGGTGGTGATGAACACCATGTTGGTGCCCGCCAGTACTTCAGCGATACGCTCGCGGTCTTCCAGGGCGGCTTGACGGCCGACTTCCGGATTGGCACCCGCACCCAGGCCCTTGGTCACGCCGGTACCCAGTTGCAGGATGGTCCGCGCGCCGATGTTTTTCAGCGCTTGAGCATCGGTGTTGGCGCAGATGAACTCGACGCCTTCGATGTTGCTCTTGACCATGTGATTGACCGCGTTGCCGCCGCCACCGCCAACACCGATAACCTTGATTACCGGACTTTGCGGGATGTTGTCTACGAGTTCGAACATTTTCCCTCTCCTTTCATTTCTCTAGTTTTTCGCCTACTGCCTACTGCTTTGAAACGGTGTTGCGGTAAATCTTTAGAAGTTGCCCTGCACCCAGCTCTTGATGCGATCGAGCAGTGCCGCCTTGGGCTCGTCGCTGCTGTAGCTGTCGCGGCTGCCGATGCCGGAGAACGAGATGCCGTCGGACTGTTTCTGCAGCCCGTACAGCAGCAAGCCGACACCGGTGGAATAGATCGGGTTGCGCACCACGTCGGACAGGCCCTTGACACTGTGGGGCACGCCCAGGCGAACCGGCATGTGGAAAATTTCCTCGGCCAGTTCTACCGCGCCTTCCATCTTCGAAGTGCCGCCAGTGAGCACGATGCCCGCCGGGATCAGGTCTTCGTAGCCACTGCGGCGCAGTTCGGCCTGGATCAGGGTGAACAGTTCGTCGTAACGCGGTTCGACCACCTCGGCCAGGGCCTGGCGCGACAGTTCGCGCGGTGGGCGGTCGCCAACGCTTGGCACCTTGATGGTTTCGCCGGCACCGGCCAGCTTGGCCAGGGCGCAGGCGTAACGGATCTTGATTTCCTCGGCGTACTGGGTCGGGGTACGCAGGGCCATGGCGATGTCGTTGGTCACCTGGTCGCCGGCAATCGGAATCACCGCGGTGTGGCGGATCGCGCCTTCGGTGAAGATCGCCATGTCGGTGGTGCCGCCGCCGATGTCCACCAGGCACACGCCCAGCTCTTTCTCGTCGTCGGTGAGCACCGAGTAGGCCGAAGCCAGCTGCTCGAGGATGATGTCGTCGATTTCCAGGCCGCAGCGGCGCACGCATTTTTCGATATTCTGCGCGGCATTCACTGCACAGGTGACCACGTGCACCTTGGCCTCCAGGCGTACGCCGGACATGCCCAGGGGTTCACGCACGCCTTCCTGGTTGTCGATCACGTAATCCTGCGGCAGGGTGTGCAGAACCCGCTGGTCAGCCGGGATCGCCACGGCCTGGGCAGCGTCGAGGACCCGCTCCAGGTCCGCCGAACTGACTTCACGGTCGCGAATCGCCACGATGCCGTGGGAGTTCAGGCTGCGGATGTGATTGCCCGCCACACCGACGAACGCCGAGTGGATACGGCAGCCCGCCATCAGTTGCGCCTCTTCCACCGCACGCTGGATCGACTGCACGGTGGATTCGATATTCACCACCACGCCCTTCTTCAGGCCACGGGAGGGATGGGTGCCGATGCCGACGATTTCCAGCGAGCCATCGGCCGCGACTTCGCCCACCAGCGCCACAACCTTGGAGGTACCGATATCCAGGCCGACGATCATTTTGCCGCTTTGCACATTTGCCATGGTCCTGCCTCTTCTTAATTCTTCGCGACGGCAGGTTGCGCCGTCGTGGGTGCCGCCGGATCGCGCCAGCCGACGGCCAGGCCGTTGGCGTAGCGCAGATCGATGCGCGCGATGTTCGTGATCTGTTCTTTCAGCGTTTTTTCATAAATGGCAATGAAGCGGCGCATCTTCTCCACCAGGTGATCGCGGCCCAGGAGCAGTTCGATACCCGGGCCGGCACTGCCGGCGCCGGTGGTCAGGAACCAGCTGCCGCGCTCGCGCAGCTCCAGACGGGCGATCGAAAAGCCCAGCGGCCGCAGCATCTGGCTCAACACCTGATACTGCTGCATCACTTGCTGCTGGGCCCGCTGCGGCCCGAACAACTGCGGCAAGTGCTCATAGTTCGCCAGTTCACGCGGGGTGAAGGCCTGGCCCTGGTTGTTCAACAGCGCCTCGTCGCCCCAGCGGGCCACCGGCAGTTGTTCTTCCAGGCGAATCACCACTTGGTCCGGCCACACCCGACGTACCTCGGCGTGGGCGATCCAGGGCATCTGCTCCAGTTCGGTGCGCATGCTCGCCAGGTCGATGGTGAAGAAGCTCGCCGCGACATAAGGCGCGATCCGCTGCTGCACCGCCTGCTGGCTGATGTAGCTCAAGTCCCCCTGCACCGCGATCTTGGTGATCGGGCGGTCGGCGTACGGCAGCAGGCGCTGGGCCCCTTCATAGGTGCCAAACCCCAGAGCCACCAGCAGCACCGGCCAGAACAGGCTTTTCAGAAAGCCGAAGTTGGCTTTCGGCAGGCGCGCCGACATCGGCTCTTTGGCCACCATTCGGCTGGCACCCCGCGGCACCGGCTTGCGGCCGGGTGCGGGTTGCTGATGACGAAGCGACGCGCCTTGCATGGACTTAACCTCTCGCCTCAAGACTGGCTGCCAGGATGGCCAATACCAGTTGCTGGAAATCCAGGCCGGCCGCGCGGGCCGCCATCGGAACCAGACTGTGATCGGTCATGCCCGGAGCGGTATTCACTTCCAGGAACCAGAACTGCCCCTGGGCGTCCTGCATCACGTCGGCACGTGCCCAACCGGCGATACCGAGCGCCTCACAGGCTTTCGCCGTGAGTTCCATGAGTTCCTGTTCCTTGGAGCTGTCGAGCCCGCACGGGATCCGGTACTGGGTATCGGAAGCCAGGTACTTGGCGTCGTAGTCGTAAAATGTGTGGGGAGTGCCCAGGGCGATGGGTGGTAGCACCTGGTCACGCAGGGTCGCGATGGTGAACTCCGGACCCTGGATCCATTGCTCGACCAACACTTGCGAATCGTAGGTACTGGCCGCCTTCCATGCGTCGATCAATTCGGACGCGGAAGTCACCTTGGCCATACCGATACTGGAGCCTTCATGAGCCGGTTTGACGATCAAAGGCAGGCCCAGTTCCGCCACCGCGGAAATACAATCGGCCTCGGAGCTCAATACGGCGTGGCGCGGCGTCGGAATGCCCAGGCTGTGCCAGACCTGCTTGGTACGCAGTTTGTCCATGGCCAGGGCCGAAGCGAGGATGCCGCTGCCAGTGTAAGGAATCCCCAGGCACTCCAGCAGCCCTTGCATACTGCCGTCTTCACCGCCACGACCGTGGAGAATGATGAAGGCACGGTCGATCTTCTCGCTCAAGAGACGTTGCAGCAGATCATCGCCGACGTCGATGCCGAAGGCGTTCACACCGCCGCTCTGCAGCGCTTCAAGCACGGCCTTGCCGGACTTGAGCGACACTTCGCGTTCGGCGCTCTTGCCACCGTAAAGAACGGCGACGCGACCGAAATCGCTCGGTTTCACGGTAGAGAACAGGTTGGCGTAGGCAGCGGTCATTTCGCCCCCTTGCCAGCGGCTACAGCACCGGCGAACAGCGGGCTGCCGAGCAGTTTTGGCGCCAGGCCACCAATGTCACCGGCACCCTGACACAGCAGGATGTCACCGGCGCGCAGCAACGGCTTGACCAGCGGTGCCAGGTCGACCCCACGCTCGATGTAGATCGGGTCCAGTTGGCCACGCTGACGGATGCTGTGGCACAACTGACGGCTGTCGGCGCCCGGGATCGGCTCTTCGCCGGCCGGGTAGACCTCCATCAGCAGCAATACGTTGGCATCGGCCAGTACCTGCACGAAGTCGTCGTACAGGTCGCGGGTACGGCTGAAACGGTGCGGCTGGTAGACCATCACCAGGCGGCGTTCCGGCCAGCCACCGCGCACGGCCTTGATCACCGCAGCGACTTCGGTCGGGTGGTGACCGTAGTCGTCCACCAGCATCACGTTGCCCCCTTCCACCGGCAGTTCGCCGTAGACCTGGAAGCGTCGGCCCACACCCTGGAAGCCCGACAGGCCCTGGACAATGGCTTCATCGCTGATGCCTTCGTCGGTGGCGATACAGATGGTCGCCAGGGAGTTCAGCACGTTGTGGTTGCCCGGCATGTTCACCGACACGTCCAGCGGCTCGCGGTCGCGACGCAGTACGGTGAAGAAGGTCTGCATGCCTTGCTGGCGTACATTGATGGCGCGCACGTCGGCTTCTTCGCTGAAGCCGTAGGTCACGGTCGGACGCTTGACCTGCGGCAGGATCTCGCGCACTACCGGATCGTCCAGGCACATCACCGCCAGCCCGTAGAACGGCAGGTTGTGCAGGAAGTCGACAAAGGTTTTCTTCAGTTTGTTGAAGTCACCGTCGTAGGTCGCCATATGGTCGGCGTCGATGTTGGTGACCACAGCCACCAGCGGTTGCAGGTGCAGGAAGCTGGCATCGCTTTCGTCGGCTTCGGCAATCAGGTAACGGCTGGTGCCCAGTTGTGCATTGGTGCCCGCTGCATTCAGCCGCCCGCCGATGACGAACGTCGGGTCCAGGCCGCCAGCGGCGAATACCGAGGCCAGCAGGCTGGTGGTGGTGGTCTTGCCGTGGGTGCCGGCCACGGCCACGCCGTGACGGTAGCGCATCAGTTCGGCGAGCATTTCCGCCCGTGGCACCACTGGAATACGCCGTTCCAGAGCAGTGGCGACTTCCGGGTTGGAGGTGTTCACGGCGCTGGAAACCACCAGCACATCGGCATTGGCAGCGTTCTCGGCGCGGTGGCCGATGAAAATCTGTGCGCCAAAGGACTCCAGGCGCTCGGTAACCGGCGATGCCTTGAGGTCGGAACCGGATACCTGGTAGCCCAGGTTCAGCAGCACTTCAGCAATCCCGCACATGCCCACGCCGCCGATACCGACGAAGTGGATGCGGCGGATGCGGCGCATTTCCGGCTGCGGCATGGCTTTCTGATTCTCAACCATGGGCCACCTCCAGGCAGATATTCACTACGTCGTGGGTGGCGCCGGGCTTGGCCAGGCGGCGGGCGGCCTGGGCCATGTTGTCGAGTCGTTCTGGTTGCATCAAAACCTCTGTCAGGCGAGCGGCAAGGTCCGCAGCACCAGTCGTTCTTTGCGGCATCAGGAAGGCAGCACCTTCACGAGCCAAATATTCGGCATTACGGGTCTGGTGGTCGTCGATCGCGTGGGGCAAAGGCACCAGCATCGAGGGCAGACCGGCGGCAGCCAGTTCGCTGACGGTCAACGCGCCTGCGCGACAGACCACCAGGTCGGCCCAGCCATAGGCTTGGGCCATGTCTTTGATAAAGGGCTGCACCTGCGCCTCGACGCCGGCGGCGCGATAGCGCTCTGCAGTGACTTCATCGTGGTTTTTGCCGGCCTGGTGGAACACCTCCGGGCGCAGCTCGGGGGCGACCTGTGCCAAGGCTTCCGGCAACAGCTTGTTCAACGGCTCTGCGCCCAGGCTTCCGCCCAGGATCAGCAAACGCGCCTTGCGTCCGGCCAGAGCCTCGCGCGGTGTTTCGAGGAACAGTTCGGTGCGTACCGGGTTGCCCGTGGTGCGCCGGCTTTGCGAGGCACCGAAGGTGTCCGGGAAAGCTTCGCAGACTCGGGCAGCCAACGGCACCAGCAGCCGATTGGCGGTACCGGCCACGGCGTTCTGTTCGTGAACGATGACCGGCACCCCGGACAACTTCGCGGCAACTCCACCAGGGCCGGTCACATAACCGCCAAAACCCAGGACACAGACCGGCTTCAACTGGCGAATGACCCGCCGCGCCTGGAGCACGGCCTTGATCAACACGAACGGCGCCTTGAGCAGGGACAGCTTGCCCTTGCCCCGCAAACCGCTGACGTTGATCAGGTGCAACGGCAGCCCGGCCGCAGGCACCAGATCGTTTTCGATGCCACGCGGGGTGCCCAGCCAATGCACGGTGTAGCCACGGGCCTGGAACTCGCGGGCGCAGGCCAGTGCCGGGAACACGTGGCCTCCGGTGCCGCCGGCCATGATCAGGACATTAGCGCCCATGGCTCGGCTCCTCGGCAAAGTCACTTTCACTGAACTCCATCTCTTCACTGCCCAGGTGGGTCCTGCTCTCCCATTCGATACGCAGCAACAACCCCAGACAGGCGCAGCAGATCACCAGCGAGCTGCCGCCATAACTGAGAAAAGGCAAGGTCAGGCCCTTGGTCGGCAACAGGCCGACATTCACCCCGATGTTGATCAGGAATTGACCAATCCACAGAAACGACAGGCCGTAGGCGACATAGGCGGCAAAGAACTGCTTGGCCTTTTCCGCCCACAGGCCGATGTACATGCCGCGGATACAGACAAAGACGAACAGCGCTACCGTGCACAGCGAACCGACGGCGCCCAGCTCTTCAGCCAGTACCGAGAACACGAAGTCTGTATGAGCCTCCGGCAGGTAGAACTGTTTCTGCACGCTGTTGCCCAGGCCGACGCCCAGCCACTCGCCGCGACCAAAGGCGATCAACGCCTGGGACAGCTGGTAGCCGGCACCGAACTGGTCGGCCCAGGGGTCGGCGAAGTTGGTCAGACGTGCCATACGATAGGGTTGCATCTGGATCAGCAGCACCACCGCTGCAACCGCCAGCACCACCATCAGGGAAAACCGGAACAGCCCGACCCCTCCCAGGAACAGCATGGCCGCAGCGGCGCCCATCATTACGACAGTGGCGCCGAAGTCCGGCTCCATCAGCAGCAGGCCAGCCATGGGCAGCAGCACGATGAACGGCTTGAAGAAGCCCATCCAGCTCTCGCGCACTTCTTTCTGGCGCCGCACCAGGTAACCGGCGAGGTAGATCACCACGAACACCTTGGCGATCTCGGAAGGCTGGACGTTGAAAAAGCTGAAGCCGATCCAGCGCATCGAACCGTTCACTTCCCGGCCGATCCCCGGAATGATCACCATCACCAGCAGGCCGAAGGCACCGATCAGCATCAACCAGCCCAGGCGCTGCCAGGTGGCGATCGGGATCATCATGGTGACGATGCAGGCCCCCAGGCCCAGCAGGATGTAGATCAGGTGGCGAATCATGTAGTACAGGGCGCTGCCCGACTGCGCCGCCGCCACTTCAGTGGAGGCCGAGGCAATCATGACCAGGCCCAGGCCGAGCAGGGTCAGGCAACCGGCGAGCATCGGGAAATCGAGGTCGATGCCCCGACCGGTGATGATCGGCGATGGATAGGGCTTGATGATGTTTCTCAGGTTCATGCCAGCTCCTCCACAACGCGGACGAACTGGTGGCCACGGTCTTCGTAGTTCTTGAACATGTCGAAACTGGCGCAGGCCGGCGACAGCAGCACCACATCACCGGGCTGGGCAGTGGCGCGGCATTGCTCCACGGCTTCCTGCAGCGAGCCGACACGAATCAGCGGCACGGCGTCACCGATGGCTTCGCCGATCTGATCGGAGTCGCGCCCCATCAGGATCACCGCGCGGCAGTTGGCCGCCACCGGGCCGCGCAGATCCTTGAAGTCGGCGCCCTTGCCGTCACCACCGGCGATCAGCACGATCTTGCCTTCGATGTCGGCGCCAAGGCCTTCGATGGCCGCCAGGGCGGCGCCCACGTTGGTGGCCTTGGAGTCGTTGTAGTACGCCACGCCATCCAGATCGCGGACCCATTGGCAGCGATGCTCGAGGCCGGCGAAAGTGCGCAGCGCCGCGAGCATGGCGTCGAACGGCAAGCCCACTGCATGACCCAGGGCCAAGGCTGCCAGGGCGTTGGACTGGTTATGGGCGCCGCGGATCTTCAGCTCGCGCACGGGCATCAGGTTCTGGAACTCGAAGGCCAGGTACTTCTCGCCATCCTCTTCGCGCAGGCCGAAGGCCTTGAAATCAGGCTTGCTCAGGCCGAAGGTCCAGCATGGCAGGCCTTCACCGATCAATGGCCGGGTCAGAGCGTCCTGGCGGTTGAACACCACCTGCCGGGCGCCACGGAAGATCCGGTGCTTGGCCAGGTGGTAGGCCGGCAGGCCGCTGTAACGGTCCATGTGGTCTTCGCTGATGTTGAGCACGGTGGCCACTTCGGCGCCCAACTGGTCGGTGGTCTCCAGCTGGAAGCTGGACAGCTCCATCACGTACAGCTCGACGTCATCGCTGAGCAGGTCCAGGGCCGGGGTCCCGAGGTTGCCGCCGACCGCCACGCGCTTGCCCGCCGCCGCTGCCATCTCGCCCACCAGGGTGGTCACGGTGCTCTTGGCGTTGGAACCACTGATTGCCACGATCGGTGCCTTTGCGTTACGCGCGAACAGCTCGATATCACCGGACAATTTCACCCCACGGGCAGCAGCAGCCTGCAGGGCCGGGGTCGCCAGGGCCAGGCCGGGGCTCACGTAGAGTTCGTCGGCACGGCACAGGAAGTCCACGTCCAGCTCGCCACAACGCACCTCCACCTGCGGGTAGTCACGCCGCAGCGTGGCCAGCTCAGGTGGATTTTCCCGCGTATCGGCCACCGCAAAGGCAACGCCCCGGCTCGCCAGGAAGCGAACCAGGGACATGCCGCTCTTGCCGAGGCCGACAACGATGCGGAAGTGGTCAGAAGCGATCAGAGACACTCGTTCTACCTCAGCTTCAGGGTGGCAAGGCCGATCAGCACCAGAATCACGGTGATGATCCAGAAACGGACGATCACGCGCGGCTCGGGCCAGCCCTTGAGTTCAAAATGGTGGTGAATCGGCGCCATGCGAAACACACGGCGGCCGGTCAACTTGAAGGAGGCAACCTGGATCACCACGGACAGGGTTTCCATCACGAACACGCCGCCCATGATGAACAGAACGATTTCCTGACGGACGATGACCGCGATAGTGCCCAGGGCCGCGCCCAGCGCCAGGGCGCCAACATCACCCATGAACACCTGCGCCGGGTAAGTGTTGAACCACAAGAAGCCCAGGCCCGCGCCAATCAGCGCACCACAGAAGACAATCAGCTCTCCCGCCCCGGGGACATAGGGAATCAGCAGGTATTCGGCGAACTTCACGTTACCCGACAGGTAGCAGAAGATCCCCAGCGCACCGCCCACCATCACCGTAGGCATGATCGCCAGGCCATCGAGGCCATCGGTCAGGTTGACCGCGTTGCTCGAACCGACGATGACGAAATAGGTCAGGACCACGAAGCCGATGCCAAGGGGAATGCTCACGTCCTTGAGCATCGGGATCAGCAGAGTGGTTTCCACCGGACTCTGGGCAGTCATATAAAGGAAGATCGCCGCGCCCAGGCCGAACACCGATTGCCAGAAATACTTCCAGCGGCTGGGCAGGCCACGGGAATTCTTCTCGATCACCTTGCGATAGTCGTCGACCCAGCCGATGGCACCAAAGGCCAGGGTCACCAGCAGCACGACCCACACATAGTGGTTGCGCAGGTCGGCCCACAACAGGGTGCTGATACCGATGGCCGAGAGAATCAGCGCGCCGCCCATGGTCGGTGTGCCCGATTTGGACAGGTGAGATTGCGGACCATCGTTACGCACGGACTGGCCGATCTGGCGGTTCTGCAGAGTACGGATCATCCACGGACCCAGGCACAGCGCCAAAGACAGCGCAGTCAGTACCCCGAGGATCCCGCGCAGGGTCAGGTACTGAAAGACCGCGAAGCCTTTGTAGAACTGTTGCAGGTACTCCGCTAGCAGCAGCAGCATCAATGTTTCTCCGTACTGGAGCCGCACAAAGCCGCGACGATGTTTTCCATCACCGCGCTGCGCGATCCTTTGATCAAAATGGTGGTATTTGGGTCTTGCTCGACGCCCAGGGCGGCAATCAGGTCAGCCTGGCTGGCGAAGTGGCGCGCGTGCTCGCCGAAGGCGGCAACGGCATGAGCCATCATCGGGCCTACGGCGTAGAGGGCCGAAACCTTGCCAGCGGCATATGCACCTACTTCGCGGTGCCCCTGCTCCGCCCACTCGCCCAACTCGCCGATGTCTCCGAGCACCAGGACGGTGCGGCCGGAAAAGCCGGCGAGTATATCAACGGCGGCGCACATTGAGGTGGGGTTTGCGTTGTAAGTGTCATCAATGACCCGCATGCCGTTCTTGGCCAGTTGGGCGACGGTACGCCCTTTGACCGGCTGCACCGCATTCAGGCCGGTGACGATGCCGAACAGCGAGATGCCCATGGCGTGGGCCGCGGCTGCCGCAGCCAGGGCATTGGCAACGTTATGGGTGCCCAGCAGGTTCAATTGCACCGCCTCCACACCCTTGGGGCTGTGCAACTTGAAGGATGGGCAGCCACGGGCATCGCGACCGATATCGGAGGCAAAGAAATCGGCAGAGCTGTCAGTCAGGGCGAAGCTCAGTACCTGACGGCCGGCAGCACGGGCCTTCCAGATAGGGAAAGCCTTGTCGTCCAGGTTGAGCACGGCGATCCCGGCGCTATCGAGGCCTTCCAGGATTTCCCCCTTGGCCTCGACAATCTTCTCCGGCCCGCCAAACTCACCGACATGAGCGGTGCCGGCGTTGTTGATGATCGCTACGTGGGGGCGAGTCATGGCCACGGTGTAGGCAATCTCGCCGATGCGCGAAGCGCCCAGCTCTATCACTGCGGCTGTGTGTTCCGGGGCCAGTTCCAGCAGGGTCAGGGGCGCACCCAGGTCATTGTTCAGGTTGCCCCGAGTAGCGTGTACCGGACCACGGGTGCGCAGGATGCTGGCAAGCATTTCCTTGACCGTGGTCTTGCCGCTGGAGCCGGTTACCGCAGCGACCGGGCGGCTGAACGCGGCGCGATTGAGCGCACCCAACTGTCCCAGCGCCAGGCGAGTGTCCTTGACCAGCAGTTGCGGCAGCGTGCTGTCGGGAACCTCACGTTCAACCAACGCCGCCACGGCGCCCTTGGCCGCCACTTCATTCAAGTAATCGTGGCCGTCAAAGCGTGGGCCGGTAAGAGCAATAAACAGTTGGCCGGCCTGAATCGCCCGGCTATCGATACTGACGCCGCTAAAACGAGCATCGCCCGCGATCAGGCGGGCGTCCAATGGAGCCGAGACTTCACTGAGTTGCAGGGCTTTAAGCATGGCCCACCTCCCACGCGGTCAAGGCTTTGTCCGCCTCGGCGAGATCAGAAAAATCATGTCGCTGGCCGTTTATTTCCTGGTAATCCTCATGGCCTTTACCGGCTAGCACCACCACGTCATCCGCCGACGCGGAAGCGATCAGGCGAGCAATGGCCAACCCGCGACCGGCTACGAATTCCACCTTTTCTGCCGCGCTGAAGCCGGCACGAATATCGTCGAAGATTTGGGCCGGGTCTTCGCTGCGTGGGTTGTCATCAGTCACCAGCACACCGTCGGCCAGACGCTCGACCACCTCAGCCATCAACGGACGCTTGCCGCGGTCCCGGTCACCGCCACAACCGAACAGGCACAGCAGGCGGCCCTTGGCGTGCGGACGCAGGGCCAGCAAGACTTTTTCCAGGGCATCCGGGGTGTGGGCGTAATCCACCACCACCAGCGGCTGAGTACCGCCACCCAGGCGCTGCATTCGTCCGGCGGGGCCTTCAAGCTTGGGCAGGACCGCAAGAATTTCGTCCAGCGCGTACTCAAGACCCAGCAACGCACCTACCGCAGCCAGCACGTTGCTCAGGTTGAAACGCCCGAGCAGGCAACTGCGCAGGTGGTGCTCACCCTGCGGGGTCACCAGGGTCGCGCGCACGCCATCATCGTCAAAACGCGCTTCGCGGCAGTACAGATAGGCAGCGGCGTCTTCCAGGCTGTAAGTGATCAGTCGCGACTCGTGTTTGTCCGCCGCCAGTTGCCGGCCAAAATCGTCGTCGAGGTTGATCACCCGGCAACGCAGGTCGTTCCAGGCAAAGAGCTTGGCCTTGGCTGCGCCATAGGCTTCCATGGTCCCGTGGTAATCCAGATGGTCACGGGACAGGTTGGTCAGCACCGCCACATCGAAAGCCAGTGCCGCCACGCGCCCCTGATCCAGGCCATGGGACGAGACCTCCATGGCCACCGCCTTGGCTCCTGCGTTCTTCAGGTCCGCCAGGGTGGCCTGCACGGCAATCGGGTTCGGCGTGGTGTGCATGCCGCTTTGCAGCGCGCCATGAAACCCGGTCCCCAGGGTACCTACCAGGCCACAACGCTGGCCCAGCAGGTCCAGGGCCTGAGCCACCAGTTGGGTAACGCTGGTCTTGCCGTTGGTGCCGGTCACGCCCACCAGGTTCAACTGGCGGCTCGGGTCACCATAGAAGCGCCCGGCTATGTCCGACAGCTGCGCCGCCAGGCCCTTGACCGGAATCAGCGGTACATCGGTCAGCGGCAACACAGTTGCCCCTTCCACTTCATAAGCCACCGCTGCAGCGCCGCGCTGCAGGGCATCGGCAATGTGCGCACGCCCATCGAACTTGGCGCCGGGCACCGCAAGAAACAGGTCCCCGGCCCGCACGTTACGGCTGTCCAGGGTCAACTCACGAATCAGCAGGTCGCGACCGGCGTGGGCGAAAATCTTGTTCAGGCTAAGAGACATCAGCCGCGCCCTCCATTGGCTCGTACAGGGGTGCCGGATGCGGCGTTGGCCTGCTGCGTGGTCGGCAGGTTGTCCGGGGTGATGTTCATCAAGCGCAGGGTGCCGGACATCACTTTGCTGAACACCGGCGCCGATACCAGGCCACCGAAGTAACCGGCTTTGCTCGGTTCGTCGATCACCACCACGATGGCGTAGCGTGGATCACTCATCGGACCGAAGCCGGCGAACAGCGAGCGGTAGGAGTTCTCGGCGTAGCCCTTGGTACCCACCGAAGTCTTGCGCGCAGTACCACTCTTGCCAGCCACGTGATAGGCCGGAACCTGTGCACGGAATACTCCGCGCGGGGCCTCGATCACTTGCTGCAGCATGCCCTGCATGGTCTTGGCGACATTTTCCGGAATCACCTGGGTGGTCTGCGGAGTCTTGTCGGACTTGATCAGTGTCAGCGGCGCAATACGGCCGTTGTTGGCCAATGCGGAAAAGGCGTGCACCAGCTGGATCGCGGTCACCGACAGGCCGTAGCCATAGGACAGGGTCGCGGTTTCCGCCTTGCGCCATTCACGGTAATTCGGCAGGTTGCCGACCCGTTCACCAGGGAAGCCGAGCCCCGTGTCCTGGCCCAGACCGATTTTCTGTGCCAGGCGGAAAATGGTTTCGCCGCCGATATCGAAGGCCACCTTACTCATGCCGACGTTACTGGAGTTGATCAGGATGCCGGTCAGGTCGAGTACCGGACCTTCGGTCTTGGAAACGTCACGGATGGTGTATTTGCCCAACTGCAGGGTGCCCGGGTAGACCTCGACGGTATCGCTGGGCTTCCAGCGTCCGGTTTCCAGCGCGGCGCTCATGGAGATCGCTTTCATGGTCGAGCCAGGCTCGAATACGTCGATCATCGCCCGGTTGCGCATCATCGCCGGCTGCAGGTTGCGCCGGTTGTTCGGGTTGTAGGTCGGCTGGTTGACCATGGCCAGGATCTCGCCGGTCTTCACATCCATGATCACCAGGCTGCCAGCCTTGGCACCGTTCTCGACGATGGCGTTGCGCAGCTCGCGATTGGCCAGGTATTGCAGGCGCAGGTCAATCGACAACGCCAAGGGCTTGCCGGCCTTGGCGTTCTTGGTGACCTGGACGTCCTTGATCAGCCTGCCGCGCCGGTCCTTGATCACCTGGCGCTTGCCCGGAACCCCTGCGAGCCATTCGTCGTAGGCCAGTTCCACCCCTTCGCGACCGCGGTCGTCGATATCGGTGAAACCCACCATGTGCGCGGTTACTTCGCCGGCTGGATAGAAGCGTCGGAACTCCTCGATGCCATAGACACCGGGGACCTTAAGATCCAATACGGACTGGCCCTGTTCAGGCGTCAGGCCTCGGACCAGATAGATGAATTCTTTATTGGCCTGGGCTTCAAGCCGCTCGGCCAGGGCTTTCGGGTCTTGGCCAAGTGCCATGGCCAGCGCCGGCCAGCGGTCCTTGGCCAGCTGCATTTCCTTGGCATTGGCCCAGAGGGTGGTCACGGGCGTACTGACGGCCAGAGGCTCGCCATTGCGATCGGTGATCAGACCGCGGTGCGCGGGAATCGGAATGTGCCGGACACTGCGTGCATCGCCCTGCCCCTTGAGGAAGTCACGGTCGACCACTTGCAGGTCGATGATGCGCCAGGCAATCGCCGACACCATGACCGCCAGCAAACCCAGCACTACACGGAAACGCCATGGATAGAGCGCGCCTTCGAGCTTCATGGCGCCACCATGCGGACTTCGGCCGCGCCGGGAATGTGCATTTTCAACTGTTCGGTGGCCAGCACTTCAATGCGGCTGTGAGCAGTCCAGGTGCTTTGCTCAAGAATAAGACGGCCCCATTCGGCCTGGGCTTTGTCACGCACGCTCAACTCGCCGTACAGCGTATTGAGCAACTGACGGTTCCAGTGGGCGCTGTAGGACACCGCAATCGCGGAAACCAGAACGCCGACGAATAGCAGGAACATGAAAAAGCTTCCGCCCGGAAGTGGCTTGGCGAAAAGCTTGCTCACCGAAGCTTCTCCGCGACGCGCATGACGGCACTGCGGGCACGCGGGTTGGCCTTGAGCTCTGCCTCGGAGGCGAACTGCGCTTTGCCGTGGATCTTGATTTTCGGCACAAAGGCTTCGAAACGTACCGGCAGATTGCGCGGCAGGTTGTCCGATTCGCCCTTGACCAGACGACGCATGAACAATTTGACGATGCGGTCTTCCAGGGAGTGGAAGCTGATCACCACCAGGCGACCACCCACTTCCAGGGACTCCAATGCAGCCTCAAGGCCAGCCTCGAGATCACCCAGTTCATTGTTGACGTGAATGCGCAGCCCCTGGAAAGCACGGGTAGCCGGGTTCTTGCCCTTCTCCCAAGCCGGGTTGGCGACTTTCAACACTTCAGCCAGATCGGCGGTACGCTCGAACGGCTGGATCTCGCGGCGCTCGACCACGGCTCGCGCCATGCGACCGGAGAAACGCTCCTCGCCGTACTCCTTGAATACACGGGCAATTTCCTCTACCGGAGCGGTGGCGATGAACTGCGCAGCACTGATGCCGCGAGTCGGGTCCATGCGCATATCCAGCGGGCCGTCATTGAGAAAACTGAAGCCGCGCTCAGGGTCGTCCAGCTGCGGCGAAGACACCCCCAGATCCAGCAGGACACCGCTGACCTTGCCCGCCAGGCCGCGTTCGGCAACTTCCGAACCGAGCTCGGCGAAACTGCGCTGTACAACGACAAAGCGGCCGTCTTCGGCCGCTAGCGCTTGCCCGGTGGCAATCGCCTGGGGATCCTTGTCGAATCCGAGGAGGCGCCCCTGGGGCCCGAGCTTGCTGAGAATCAGCCGACTATGCCCGCCACGCCCGAAGGTGCCATCCAGATAGCAGCCATCAGGACGTACGGCGAGAGCCTCGACGGCTTCGTCAAGCAGTACGGTGATGTGGTTAAAGCCGCTATCAATAGTCACAGGATCAAATCACGCAGTTCATCAGGCATGGCGCCCGGTTGTTGAATAGCTGCCAGGTCCGCTGCGGAAACAGCATTCCAGGCATCCTCGTCCCACAATTGGAACTTGTTCAGTTGGCCCACCAGCATTGCGCGCTTATCCAACTTGGCATATTCACGCAGGCGCGGCGGCACCAGAAAACGACCACTGCCATCGAGTTCAAGATCGACGGCGTTACCAATCAGCAAACGCTGCAAACGACGGTTCTCTTCGCGAAGAGAAGGCAGTGCGCGCAGCTTGGTTTCAATCAGTTCCCACTCATCGAGGGGGTAAACACACAAACAGGGATCAACGGCATCGATGGTGACGATTAACTGCCCGGAACTTCGCGAAACGAGCTCGTCACGATACCGGCTCGGCATGGCGAGACGGCCTTTTGCATCGAGACTGATAGCGTTAGCTCCGCGAAACACGTCAGCGTTTCTCCAAATTTTAGCGTTTTGCGCTCAAAAAACCCACTTCATGCCACTTTCCGCCACTTGCGCACACTATAGGAATGCGCCCACACCACCGTCAAGGCGCGCGGCGACGGAAAAGCCTTATAGAACGGAGATTTAGGAGACTTAAAGGAGAGGTAACGAGAATTCGAAGGGTGTTTCAGAGCATCAACTTCCGACAGCTCAATAAGCTGCAGCGCGAAGTTAAAGTAATTTATTAAGAGTAAGATTTTTTCGGTATTACAAAAACGCTTCTGCTATTGATTCAAGCAGGGAGGGAAAAGGTGGAGAGTCGATCTGTAAGCCGGGTTCTGTCGAGGACAGTCATTCCTCTACGATGGCCATCACTGGACATCTTTAGCAACCTACCCGGTTCCAGCGCGGGCCACGCCTTGGAACCCTATTTGGTCTTGCTCCGAGTGGGGTTTACCTAGCCACGAACTGTTACCAGACGTGCGGTGCGCTCTTACCGCACCTTTTCACCCTTACCGGCACCGAAGTGCTTAGGCGGTTATTTTCTGTGGCACTTTCCGTAGGCTCACGCCCCCCAGGCATTACCTGGCACTCCGCCCTATGGAGCCCGGACTTTCCTCCCCCCTCTAATTTTCATAGAGGGCAGCGACTGTCCAATCGACTCTCCGCCGCGCAGGTTAACGGCAGAGCGAACGAAGAACAAGCGCTAAAAGCCTTTGGCCACCCTGCTACGCAATTTATTGTTCTTTCTGTTTATCCAGGGCCACCTGATACAACACATTCTTGCGCTCGCCAGTGATTTCCGCAGCCAAAGCAGCAGCCCGCTTCAGCGGCATTTCCTTGAGCAACAGGTCGAGGATACGCATCGACTCACTACTGATCGCCTCATCACTTTCCGGTGCTGTCCATCCCGCGACCAGCACCACGCACTCCCCACGCTGCTGATTGCTGTCGGACTCGACGAATTGGCGCAGCTCGGAAAGTGGCAGCCCCTTCAGGGTCTCGAAGGTCTTGGTCAATTCACGCGCCAGCAATGCCGGCCGCTCACCACCCAATACCGACTCCATATCCTGCAGGCATTCAAGTATGCGATGCGGCGCCTCATAGAAAATCAGCGTACGTGGCTCTTCCTTGACCGCTTCCAGGCGCGCCCTGCGCCCGACCGCCTTGGCCGGCAGAAAGCCTTCGAAGATGAACCGGTCTGAAGGCAAGCCCGCCGCCGACAACGCCGCGATCAGAGCACAGGCCCCCGGTACTGGAACCACGTTGATACCCGCCGCCCGCGCCTGGCGCACCAGGTGGTAGCCGGGATCGGAAATCAGCGGTGTGCCCGCATCGGAGATCAAGGCGACATTATCCCCAGCCAGCAGACGAGTAATGAAGCGACTGCCCTCATCACGCTCGTTGTGCTCATGGCAGGCA
Source organism: Pseudomonas sp. GW822-FHT06D10 (assembly GCF_058799535.1). Classification (NCBI taxonomy): domain Bacteria; kingdom Pseudomonadati; phylum Pseudomonadota; class Gammaproteobacteria; order Pseudomonadales; family Pseudomonadaceae; genus Pseudomonas; species Pseudomonas sp. GW822-FHT06D10. The sequence continues at coordinate 177,583 of NZ_JBXALN010000008.1, forward strand.
GCCAGGGGCGTGGAAATACCAAAATGCTGCATCAGGCGCTGGGAATGCCGGGTATCTTCGGCAGCGATCAGCGACACCTCGCGCAACAGCTTCAAGGCCCGGGCGCTGATATCGTCCAGGTTGCCGATGGGCGTCGCCACCACATAAAGCGAGCCAGCAGCGGAATTCAAAGGACCTGGAGCAGTCAAAGCGCACACCTCTTGATCGGCAAAAGCGCCATTGTAGCGCGTTGAAGCATTCTCAATACGCCTTGCGATCAGCCGGTATGGCGCTGCGCTGCGACCTTTCAGGCAGCCACGCAACATTTGCTTGAGCTAAATCGACGGTTTATCGCCAGTAACATCGCACCCCAGCCAGCGCTTGGGTACAATTCCACGCTCATTTGATCGAGTATCAGGAACACTTACATGATCGCTTGCCTGCGGCTGTTTCTTGCCCTCTGCCTGGCTACCCTTCTGGTGGCTTGCGCCAGCTCGCCCTCTTCCAGCCTTGGCGAACTTCCACGGACACCGGATGCCAGTATCGAGCAACTGCTCGAACAGGCCGCCACCAGCAAAACTCCGGAAAAAGCAGCCCTGCTGCGCCTGAGCGCCGCCGACCTGGCGTATCGTCAAGGCAATGCCGGACGCGCCGGACAAATCCTGCAGCAAGTGCCGCTGGATCAACTCAAGCCTGCCCAGCAAATCTTCGCCAGCACCCTGTCCGCAGAGCTGGCCCTGGTGCGCAACCAGCCAAAGGCTGCCCTCACCGCACTGAGCCATCCAAGCCTGCAACACCTGAGCGAACTGCCGGCAGCTCAACAGATTCGCACCGGCAGCGTTCATGCTCGCGCACTGGAAGCCGACGGCCAGACATTGGCCGCCGCCAAAGAGCGCATCGTTATCGCGCCCTTGCTCAAGGATGATGCAGCAGCCAAAAACCACGAAGCCATCTGGGCACTGATTGCCGCCCTGCCGACCGATCAGTTGCAGCCTGCCGGCAATGACGACCTGGCCGGCTGGATGAGCCTGGCCCTGGCAGTCAAGAGCGCCGGCACCCTGGAACAGCAGCAGGCAGCCATCGATACCTGGCGCGCCCAGAATCCAAAGCACCCGGCTGCCATTCAACTGCCTCAACCCCTGATCAAGCTCAAGGAACTGGCCAGTCAGCCGGTATCGAAAATTGCCTTGCTGCTGCCACAGGACGGCCCCCTCGCATCGGTTTCCAAAGCACTGCGCGAAGGTTTCATGGCTGCTCACTACCAGGCTCAGCAAGCCGGACAGAATCCACCCAGCATCGAGTTCTATGACAGCTCGCGCCTAAGCTCGCTGGATGACTTCTACCGCAAGGCTCAGGCCGCTGGCGTGCAACTGGTCGTCGGCCCACTGGAAAAGCCCCTGGTCAAACAACTTGCCGCTCGCCCGCAACTGCCGATCACCACCCTGGCCCTGAATTACAGCGAAGGTGAACAAGGCCCGGCGCAGTTGTTCCAGTTCGGCCTGGCAGCCGAAGACGAAGCCCGCGAGGTTTCCCGTCGCGCCCGCGCCGATGGCCTGCACCGCGCCGCCGCTCTGGTTCCGAAAGGCGAATGGGGCGATCGCGTGCTCAAGGCATTCCGTCAGGATTGGGAAGCCAACGGTGGTAGCGTAATCGGTATCGAACGCGTCGATCAGCCCGTCGCCCTGGCACAGCAGATTGCCGACCTGTTCCAGCTGCGCCAGAGTGAAGGCCGCGCCAAGAGCCTGCAGAGCACCGTAGGCACCCAGGTAGCCGCACAGCCATCACGTCGCCAGGATATCGAGTTCATTTTCCTCGCCGCCACTCCGCAACAGGCTCAGCAGATCAAGCCGACCTTGAACTTCCAATACGCTGGTGATGTACCGGTCTACGCCACCTCCAATGTGTTCAGCGCCAGCGGCGACCAGAACCAGTACAACGACATGAACGGCGTGATGTTCTGCGAAACGCCATGGCTGCTGGATGCCAACGGCCCGCTGCGCCGCCAGGTCACCGCACAATGGCCGCAAGCCGGCGGCAGCCTAGGGCGCCTGTATGCCATGGGCGTCGACGCCTATCGATTGGCGCCACGCCTGGGCCAACTCAAGGCCCTGCCAGACAGCCGGATAGAAGGTGAATCCGGCAGCCTGGGCATGGCTGCCGGGCAACGCATCGAGCGTCAGCTGCCATGGGCCAAGTTCGTCGGGGGCCAGGTGACCCGCCTGCCCGACACGCCGCGCTAATGCTCCAAGGATCAAGCCAGCACAGCGGACGAGATGCCGAAAGCCAAGCGCTTCGGCATCTCCAACAGCACGGACTGCGCCTGCTGGCGCAGAACTGGTTGTGTAAACGCGGCGAGCTTGATCTGGTCATGCTTGACGGCGATACAGTAGTATTCGTCGAAGTCCGCTACAGAAAACACACGCAATGGGGTGGCGCACTGGGCAGTATCGATGGGCGCAAGCGTCAAAAACTGATCCTTGCCGCGCAGCTTTTCCTGCAAAGCGAATCACGCTGGTCCAGCCATCCTTGCCGTTTCGACGTGGTCGCCATTGACGGCGCCTCGGGTGCAGAAGCCCGCTTGAACTGGCTACGCAATGCCTTCGACAGCTGAAAGAAGCCCTCAGGCCGCACCCATTTTCACTCAACTTTTTTGCTCTTTGCTTTGCGGGCTGCACATTTACGTGCCACCAAGCCGCGCCACTTAAGGTCACACAGATGGACATGCAATCCCGAATTCGCCAGCTTTTTCAGGCCAGTATCGACACCAAGCAACAGGCGATGGACGTACTTGCACCGCACATCGAGCAAGCCAGCCAGGTCATGGTCAACGCCCTGCTGAACGAGGGCAAGATGCTCTCTTGCGGCAACGGTGGCTCCGCCGGCGATGCCCAGCATTTCTCCTCCGAACTGCTCAACCGCTTCGAGCGCGAACGCCCGAGCCTACCGGCCATTGCCCTGACTACCGACAGCTCTACCATTACCTCGATCGCCAACGACTACAGCTACAACGAAGTCTTCTCCAAGCAGATCCGCGCCCTGGGCCAGCCCGGCGACGTATTGCTGGCGATTTCCACCAGCGGCAACTCCGCAAACATTATTCAGGCGATCCAGGCCGCACATGATCGCGAAATGATTGTCGTAGCATTGACCGGTCGTGACGGCGGCGGCATGGCTTCCCTGCTGCTGCCTGAAGATGTCGAGATCCGCGTACCGGCCACCGTCACTGCACGCATTCAAGAAGTCCACCTGCTGGCGATCCATTGCCTCTGCGATCTGATCGACAGCCAATTGTTCGGGAGTGAAGAATGACCCCTAATCGCCTTGGCCTCCTGGCCTTGACCTTGTGCCTGAGCATCACTGGTTGCAGCTCGGTGATTACCGCCACCCGCGACAAACCCATCGATGATGACCGCGGCACCCGTACCTTTGGCAGCAAGATCGACGACTCGCTGATCGAGACCAAAGTCGCCGTCAACGTCGCCAAAGCCAGCCCTGACCTGGAAAACAACTCGCACATCGTTGTCACCAGCTTCAACGGCATCGTCCTGCTGGCCGGACAAACACCCCGCCCGGACCTCAAGGCCATGGCCGAACAGGCCGCCAGCGAAGTGCAGCGCGTCAAGAAGGTGCACAACGAACTGCAGGTACTGCCACCTTCCGGCTTCCTGGCCCGCCAGAACGATGGCTGGCTGACCACCAAGATCAAGACCCAGATGCTCACCGACGCCAGCGTGCCCGCCTCGCGAATCAAGGTGGTGACCGAGAACGGCATCGTCTACCTGCTGGGCTTGCTGACCCAACAGGAGGCCACCCAGGCCACCAACCTGGTTCAAGGCGTGTCCGGCGTGCAGAAGATCGTCAAACTGTTCGAATACATCGACTGATACACAACCGCGAGATACAAAAAAGGCGATCCGGATGGATCGCCTTTTTTATTACTTGACCACTTTCAAGCTGGGCCGGCCACTGGGGCGCGGCGGCTCACTGTCCGGTGGCGGCAGGTCGTCATCCGGCTCGAGATCATCCTCTTCATCCAGAGGCGACTCCAGATCGAAGACCATGCCCTGGCCATTCTCACGGGCATAGATCCCCAGGATCGCCGCAACCGGCACATGCAGGCTGTGCGGCACACCACCGAAGCGCCCTTCGAAGGTCACTACGTCGTTATCCATATGCAGATGACGCACGGCACTGGGAGAAATGTTCAGGACGATCTGCCCATCACTGGCAAAGCCCTGGGGCACCTGCACTGCCGGATAGTCGGAATTGACCAGCATGTGTGGGGTGCAATCGTTGTCCACAATCCACTCATAGAGCGCGCGGACCAGATAAGGTCGACTGGAGTTCATAGCGGCTCCTTAAGCCTCAGCGCATATCGCGTTCGACACCAGACAGACTCGCCTGGAAAGCCTCACGCGCAAATTGGCGTTCCATATAATCAAGCAACGGCTTGGCCTGCCGCGGCAGTTCGATACCCAGGACCGGCAATCTCCAGAGTATGGGCAGTAGGCAGCAGTCCACCAGACTTTGTTCCTCACTGAGGAAAAATGGCTTGTCGGCAAACAAAGGAGAAACACCCGTCAGGCTTTCACGCAATTCCTTGCGCGCCTGCACTCGAGCAGCCTCCTTGGTCCGCGGATCAAGAATCAGATCCACTTGCCCGCACCAGTCACGCTGGATCCGGTGTATCAGCAGACGGCTGTTGGCTCGCGCCACAGGATAAACCGGCAGCAGTGGCGGATGCGGATAACGCTCATCCAGGTACTCCATCACCACTGTCGACTCCCACAACGCCAGGTCGCGGTCGACCAGCGTTGGCAAGCTCCCATAAGGGTTCACTTCGATCAGCTTCGGCGGCTGACGCCCCGCCTCCACACTGATGATCTCGGCGCTGACACCCTTCTCTGCGAGCACAATGCGCACCCGGTGGGAATAGTGGTCGGCGGGGTCGGAGTAACAGGCCAACCGATTGGTCACGCCCATGGCGATCCTCCTCGCTTGTTGAAATTATCGGAAGCAGAAAAAACGAGCGCGCCCTCAGGGCGCCTCTGGTAACCCCCGAATGATACAGGGTTGTTACAGTTTCAGAGACGCCCTTGGGCGCGCACGTTCAACAACTGATGCTTAAAACGCTATCAATGCACATCCTTCCAGTATTCGCGCTTGAGCAGATAGGCGAACACGAAGAAGAAGGCCAGGTACAGCAGTACGTAGGTACCGATGCGCTGGTGCTGCAGCTTGACCGGGTTGGCCGAGTAAGCCAGGAAGGTCACCAGGTTCTTGACCTTCTCGTCGAACTGAGCCTCGTTGAGAGTCCCGGTGTTCTCCTTGATGGTCAGCTGGTCACAGGCTTCATGAGTCAGCGGCGTGCCGGTCAGTGGATCGTATTGCTTCTTGCCGTCTTCGACGATCTGCACCTGCTTGCAACCGATCATCTGGCGACCCTGCAGGCCAACCAGAACGTTAGGCATGCCCACGTTCGGGAAAACCTTGTTATTCACACCCCAAGGGCGCGCCGGGTCCTCATAGAAGGACTTGAGGTAGCCATAGAGCCAGTCGGTACCCCGCACACGGGCCACCAGAGTCAGATCCGGTGGCGCAGCGCCGAACCAAGTCTTGGCATCTGCCGGCTGCATGCCGATGTTCATGTGGTCACCGATCTTGGCGCCGGTGAAGACCAGCTTGCTCAACATCAGATCGTGAGGAATGCCCAGATCGTCGGCAACCCGCTCATAACGCTGGAACTTGGCGCTGTGGCAGCCCATGCAGTAGTTGGCAAAGGTACGCGCGCCGTCTTGCAGGGCTGCTTTGTCGGCCAGGTCGATATCGACCTTCTCCAACTCAGGTCCGCCGTGCTCGGCCGCGAAAGACAATACAGGCATAGCAGCAAGAATCAGTACAGCAAATAGCTTTTTCATCAGCCAGTCACCCTTTCCGGAACCGGTTTGGTCTTCTCGAGCCTGGTGTAGAACGGCATCAGAATGAAGTAGGCGAAGTACAGGAAGGTACATACCTGCGACAGCAGCGTACGGCCCGGAGTCGGTGCCAATACACCCAGCACACCCAGGATCACGAACGAGATGCAGAACACCAGCAGCCAGATCTTGCTCAGCCAGCCTTTGTAGCGCATGGACTTGACCGGGCTACGGTCCAGCCAAGGCAGCACGAACAGCACGGCAATGGCAGCCCCCATGGCAATGACGCCCATGAGCTTGTCCGGCACCGCACGCAGGATCGCGTAGAACGGGGTGAAGTACCAAACCGGAGCAATGTGCTCAGGCGTCTTGAACGGGTTGGCCTGTTCGAAGTTCGGCTTCTCGAGGAAGTAGCCACCCATTTCCGGGAAGAAGAACACGATCGAGCAGAAGATGAAGAGGAACACCACTACGCCGACGATATCCTTCACGGTGTAGTAAGGGTGGAAAGGAATACCATCCAGCGGGATGCCGTTCTCATCCTTGTTCTTCTTGATGTCGACGCCATCCGGGTTGTTCGAACCCACTTCGTGCAGTGCCAGGATGTGCAGCACCACCAGACCGAGGATCACGATCGGCAGGGCAACAACGTGCAAGGCGAAGAAGCGGTTCAGGGTGATACCGGAAATCAGGTAGTCACCGCGGATCCACTGAGTCAGGTCGTCGCCGATGACCGGGATCGCACCGAACAGCGAGATGATCACCTGGGCGCCCCAGTAGGACATCTGGCCCCACGGCAGCAGGTAGCCCATGAAGGCCTCGGCCATCAGTGCCAGGTAGATCAGCATGCCGAACAGCCACACCAGCTCACGGGGCTTCTGGTAGGAACCGTAGAGCAGGCCACGGAACATGTGCAGATAGACCACGATGAAGAACGCCGAAGCGCCGGTGGAGTGGAGCAGACGCAGGATCGCGCCGTACTCGACGTCGCGCATGATGTATTCAACGGAAGCGAAGGCCTCTTCCGCCGAAGGGGTGTAGCTCATGGTCAGCCAGACACCGGTTACGATCTGGTTGACCAGAACCAGCAGCGCCAGGGAGCCAAAGAAATAGAAGAAGTTGAAGTTCTTCGGAGCGTAATACTTGCTGAGATGGTCTTCCCACATCTTGGTCGCGGGGAAGCGCGCATCAACCCAATCCATGAACTTGCTCATCACGCTTTCTCCGTGTCGACGCCAATGACGATGATGTCATCCGACTCATAGGAATGCGGGGGTACTGGCAGGTTCAAAGGCGCAGGTTGCGACTTGTAGACGCGACCAGCCAGATCGTAGTGGGAACCGTGGCAAGGGCAGAAATAGCCACCTACCCAGTCCTTGCCCAGATCCGCGGGCGCCACTTCAGGACGGAAGGTCGGAGAACAGCCCAGGTGGGTGCAGATACCGATCAGCAGCAGAATCTCTGGCTTGATCGAACGCACTTCCGGGTCGACGTAGGTTGGTTGTACTGAGTTCTTGGAGTCAGGGTCAGACAACTGGCCCTCGATCTTTTTAAGATTCCCCAGGATTTCCTCGGTACGGCGGACGATGAATACCGGCTGACCACGCCATTCAGCAATCATCTGCTGACCTGGGTCGATCTTGCTGATATTCACCTTCACCGGTGCACCTGCGGCTTTCGCCTTGGCACTGGGAAACCATGACCCCACGAACGGGACCGCAGCCCCCACCGCTCCAGCAGCACCCACCACGGATGTGGCTGCTACTAGGAAGCGACGCCGGCCTGCATTCACGCCGTCATTGCTCATTCAGTCCTCTCCCATCAGCTTTGTGGCCTGTTAAATCAGGCATCTACTAAGTAAAAATCTGAACTTATAAAAATTTTGCCGAATGGTAATGAAAAGCCCCTATTCTGACAAGGTAATTACCAAGCCGAGCCGGCCCGAAGCCTTGCAGTATAGGGCCTCCGCGGATGTGGCAAGTTGTCACAGAGCAAATTCTAGACAATAAAAAACGCCCAGCTCCGCGAGGAGACTGGGCGTTTTTGAACGCAGTAGCGAATTAACGCTTGGAGTATTGCGGACGCTTACGCGCTTTACGCAGACCCACTTTCTTACGTTCAACTTCACGTGCGTCACGGGTTACGAAACCAGCTTTACGCAGCGCGCTGCGCAGAGTTTCGTCGTAATCCATCAGAGCGCGAGTGATACCGTGGCGGATTGCGCCAGCTTGACCACTTACACCGCCGCCGATAACGGTGACGTAGATATCGAACTTCTCAACGGTCTCGGTCAGCTCCAGCGGTTGACGAACTACCATGCGGGCAGTTTCGCGACCGAAGAAGTTATCCAAGGAACGGTTGTTGATCGAGATGTTGCCAGTGCCCGGACGCAGGAAAACGCGTGCGGTTGCAGTCTTGCGACGGCCAGTGCCGTAATTTTGAGTCGCCGACATAATGAACTATTCCGTTAAATCTTCAGTTCTTGGGGCTGCTGAGCAGTATGAGGGTGTGCAGCGCCCGCATAGACTTTCAGCTTACGGTACATGTCGCGACCCAGCGGGTTCTTAGGCAGCATGCCTTTTACCGCGGTCTCGATCACGCGCTCAGGGGCTTTGGCGATCAGCTTTTCGAAGTTGATCGACTTGATGCCGCCCGGGAAACCGGAGTGGGAGTAGTACATTTTGTCAGTGGTTTTAGCGCCAGTAACACGTACCTGCTCGGCATTGATTACGACGATGTAGTCGCCGGTGTCAACGTGAGGAGTGTACTCAGGCTTGTGCTTGCCACGCAGACGGCTCGCGATTTCGGTGGCCAGACGACCCAGGGTCTGACCAGCAGCGTCGACGACGAACCAGTCGCGCTTTACTGTTTCCGGTTTAGCAGTAAAAGTTTTCATTCTTTATAGCCTCAGGGGCCGCCCAGCAAAATAGACGGCGGATCTTACTGAATAGTGCTTACTTTGACAAGGTCAAAGGCAGCCGGACACAGACGCTATCGGGGGCTCGGGTCAGCGCGTCTGATATACGGCAAGATTCTTCGGCAGGCGGCGCATCACTTCCACTGCAGAAAGAGCTGCCGAATTATGCAGATTGCGAAAAAAATTTCAACCTGCTTTTATGATTGTTTTGCCAAGGGAGCACCCGATGGACTACCGCCAGCTGGGCCGAACCGATCTGAATGTGAGTGCAATTTGCCTGGGCACCATGACCTGGGGCGAGCAGAACACCGAGGCTGAAGCCTTCGCTCAGATCGAGCGGGCCAAGAACGCCGGAATCAACTTCATCGACACTGCCGAGATGTACCCGGTGCCGCCAAAGGCCGAAACCTACACCACCACCGAGCGCTATATCGGCAACTGGTTCAAGCAGCGCGGCGACCGCGCCGACTGGGTCCTGGCCAGCAAGATCGCAGGTCCGGGCAACACCATCGACTACATTCGCGACAAACAGCTCAAGCACAACCGCAAGCATATAGTCGAAGCCGTGGATGCCAGCCTCAAGCGCCTGCAGACCGACTGGATCGACCTGTACCAACTGCACTGGCCCGAGCGCAGCACCAACTTCTTCGGCCAACTGGGCTACAAGCACCAGGCCGATGAAGACTTCACTCCGCTGGAAGAAACCCTCGAAGCTCTGGACGAGCAGGTCAAGGCCGGCAAGATCCGCCATATCGGCCTGTCCAACGAAACGCCATGGGGCACCATGAAGTTCCTTGCCCTGGCCGAGAGCCGTGGCTGGCCGCGAGCGGTTTCGATCCAGAACCCCTACAACCTGCTCAACCGCAGCTTCGAAGTAGGCCTGGCGGAAATAGCCATTCGTGAACAATGCGGCCTGCTGGCCTACTCTCCCCTGGCCTTTGGCTACCTGTCCGGCAAGTACGAAGGCGGCGCGCGGCCAGCCAAGGCACGGCTGAGCCTCTACAGCCGCTTCAGCCGCTACTTCAACCCTCAGTCGGAAGCGGCCTGCAGCCGCTATGTGGCGCTGGCCCGCGAGCACGGCCTGGATCCGGCACAAATGGCCCTGGCCTTCGTCACTCAACAGCCGTTCGTGACCAGCAACATCATCGGCGCCACCACTCTGGAACAGCTGGACAGCAACATCGCCAGCGCCGCCTTGAAGTTGTCGGATGAGGTCCTCGCCGGGATCGAGGCAATCCACAAGGATCACCCCAACCCCGCGCCTTAATCGGCCCACAGTTGCTGGCCTGCCAGCGAATGGATACGTCGCAAACCCGCTTCGCACCCTTCGCCTGCGGCCCGCTTCCTATAGTGAGCGGGCAATGATCTCCTTCATGATCTCGTTGGTCCCGGCATAAATGCGCTGCACCCGGGCATCGGCCCAGGCCCGGGCCACCGGGTACTCCCACATGAAGCCGTAGCCGCCGTGCAACTGCACGCATTCATCAAGCACCTTGCACTGCAGGTCAGTCCCCCAGTACTTGGCCATGGCCGCCGTCGGCACATCGAGCTTGCCCTGCAAGTGCAGCTCCAGGCAGCGATCGACAAATACCCGGCCGATCTGAATTTCCGTGGCCATTTCCGCCAGCTTGAAACGGCTGTTCTGGAAATCGGCAATTGCCTTGCCAAAGGCTTTGCGTTCGCGGGTGTATTCCAGGGTCCACTGCAATGCAGCCTCGGCACTGGCCAGGCCGCCAATGGCCACGGTCAGGCGCTCCTGGGGCAACTCCTGCATCAAATAGGCAAAACCTGCCCCAGCCTGCCCCAGCAGATTCTCCTTGGGTACTCGCACATCCTGGAAGAACAGCTCGGAGGTGTCCTGAGCCTTCATTCCCACCTTTTCCAGGCGCTTGCCCTTGGAGAACCCGGGAGTATCGGCCTCAACCAGAAACAGGCTGGTGCCCTTGGCTCCGGCCTTGGGATCGGTCTTGGCCACGACTATCACCAGGTCCGCCAGGTAGCCGTTGGTAATAAAGGTCTTGGAACCATTGATCACGTATTCGTCGCCGTCGAGCACTGCCGTGGTCTTCACCCCTTGCAGGTCGGAGCCCGCCCCCGGCTCGGTCATGGCAATGGCCGTGACCATTTCCCCCGAGACCAGCCGGGGCAGGTACTTGTGCTTCAGCGACTCACTGCCGTAATGCAGGATGTAGGGCGCGACAATGTCCGAATGCAGGGAAAAACCAATGCCCGTCAGCCCCAGCCGGCCAATCTCCTCGATCACCACCGCGCTGTAGAGAAAGTCCGCCCCCAGGCCGCCGTATTCCTCGGGAATGTGCGAACACAGCATTCCGGCCTCCCCCGCCTTGCTCCACAACTGACGGTCGATATAGCCCTGTTTTTCCCATTCTCCATGGAAGGGCACTGCCTCTTTCTCAAGGAATGTACGCACGCTGTCACGGAAGAGTTCGTGCTCGGAGCTGAACAAGGTTCTAGGGATCATGCAGGCACCTGTGATGGTTATTGATCATGGGTTGGCTGCCAGAGCCTAAGGCTAGCCACCTGCACGGGACACTGGACACATCCGACAAAAAATAAGACGATCCAGCCGTCTGGTGACCACTTTCCCCTATAAGAACAATTGAATTATGTCTAACCAAACCTCCACGCCCTTGCGGCGCGTCAGCATCCTGGCTATCGACCGGGTTTTCGCTTCCACCCTCATGCAAGCCAAGGATTTCTTCCATCTGGCCAGCCTGCGCTACGGCAAACAACTGGGCCAAGGCCTGACCCCGGCGTTCGAAACCCGCCTGGTCAGCCCCGACGGTCAACCCGTATGCAGTTTCAGCGACGTGATCATGCCAGTGGACGGCCCGCTGGAAGACACCGATATCATCATCCTCCCGGCGTTCTGGGACGACTTCGACACCCTGTGCCAGCGTTACCCGCAGATCCTGCCCTGGCTGCGCGCCCAGCACGCTCGCGGCGCGGTGCTCTGCGGCGAAGCCACCGGGGTATTCTGGCTGGCGGAAGCCGGCTTGCTCGATGGCAAGGAAGCCACTACCTACTGGCGCTTCTTCAGCGCCTTCAATGAGCGCTTCCCCAAGGTCCAGCTCAATCAGGACAAGCACCTGACCGACGCCGACAACCTCTACTGCGCGGGCGGTACCACCTCGGCCTGCGATCTGTACATCTACCTGATCGAACGCTTCTGCGGTGCCAACGTGGCCCAGGCCGTGGCCCGGGACATTCTCTATGAAGTACAGCGCAGCTACGCCCCAGGGCGCATCGGCTTCGGCGGCCAGAAGCTGCATCAGGACGTGATCATCCTGCAGATCCAGCACTGGCTCGAAGAGCACTTCGCCGACAAGTTCCGCTTCGAGGACGTGGCCCGCGAGCACGGCATGAGCATTCGCAACTTCATGCGCCGTTTCCAGACCGCCACCGGCGACAAGCCCCTGCATTACCTGCAGCGCCTGCGCATCGAAACCGCCAAGGGCCTGCTCTCGGGAACGCGCAAGAGCATCAAGACCATCAGCTACGAAGTCGGCTACGACGACGCCAGTTTCTTCGCCCGACTGTTCCGCCAGCACACCGAACTTTCACCCAACCAGTACCGCCAACAGTTCCAGCAACAGGCGGCATAAAAAAAGGGCCTGCAATGCAGGCCCTTTTTCATCTGGCAATGCTTATGGCTTGTGCGCCCGCGACAGGAACTCGTGGGACTGCATCTCCAGCAGGCGGCTAAGGGTGCGCTGGAACTCGAACGTCAGGCGGCCACCGGTGTAGAGGTCCTTGAGTTCGACCTCGGCAGAAATGATCAGCTTGACGTTGCGGTCGTAGAACTCGTCGACCATGTTGATAAAGCGCCGAGCGATGTCGTCGGTGGTGACGCTCATCTGCTCCACGCCACTGAGCAACACGGCATGGAAGATCTTGCCCAGCTCGATGTAGTCGTTCTGGCTGCGCGGGCCGTCGCACAGTTCCCGGAAGTCGAACCAGGCCACATCATCGCAGGTACGCAATGCGCGGATCTCGCGATTCTCGATGATCAACACATCGTTTTCCACCGCCTGGGTGCACTCCGGCGTCAACGCCCGGAAGCTCTTGCGCAAGCTTTCCTGTGCTTCTTCGTTCAATGGATAGTGGAACAGCTCCGCCTGCTCCAGATGACGCAGGCGGTAGTCGACACCGCTGTCGACGTTGACGATCTCGGTGTTCTGCTTGATCAGGGCAATCGCCGGCAGGAAGCGCGCGCGCTGCAAGCCATCCTTGTACAAGCCGTCGGGGACGATGTTCGAGGTGGCGACCAGGGTCACGCCATTCTTGAACAGCTCCTCCATGAGGGTGCCAAGAATCATCGCGTCAGTAATGTCAGACACGAAGAATTCGTCGAAGCAGATCACCCGCGCCTCTTGCGAGAAACGCTTGGCGATGATGGTCAACGGGTTCTTCTCACCGCCCAGGGTTTTCATTTCTTCGTGTACGCGCTTCATGAAACGGTGAAAGTGCGTGCGTACCTTTTCCTTGAACGGCAAGGCTTCGAAGAAGGTGTCCACCAGATAGGTCTTACCGCGCCCCACTCCACCCCAGAAATACAGACCCTTGACCGGCGTCTGGTCCTTCTTGCCAAAGAGCTTGCCGAGCAGGCCCGGCTTGTTTTGCTCGGCCGCGATCAGATCGTCATACAGGCGCTGCAGATGACGCACAGCCGTTTCCTGTGCCGCATCATGAAAGAAATCCGGGCGTTTCAGATCTGCTTGGTATCGTTCTAGGGGCGTCATAATTCGTTAGCAAGGCAACAAAAACGGGCCGTCACTTTAGCGACGGCCCTGGGGAATGGCAATCAGCCCTTGGTCGGGAAGATGCCGATTAGTCCTGCGCCGGGGTCAGAGCAATGCGCAGTGCATCTACAGCCGCATCACGGGCGCTGGCATCGGCAAAGTCCGGGCTGTCCGCCACACAGGCGCCGTCCAGCCAGATACCGAATGCATTGCCCTCGGTCCGCAGATCCAGCTCCTGGCCCGATTGCAGTTGCTTGGTGACAGCACCTGCAGCCTTGCCATCAGCGAAATTGCGCGACAGCAGCAGTTGCTCGCCATCGGCCGACAGCAAACGGAAACGGAAGCTGCCGTCATCCTCGCGAAAGCTAATGAAACGCGCGGCCTTGGCGGCTTTTTTCTTGGTGGTGGCTGCCACCTGTACCTGGGCGGCGAAAGAGCGCAGGCCCACGGCTTCGCGCAGTTCGTTGAGGAACGGCGTGGCCACGGCACGGGCCTTGACGGCGCCGGCACGCAAGATGTCTTCCAGGTCCGAAGGGCGTGCGATCAGTTGGTGATAACGCTCGCGGGCTTCGCCCAGTTCGGCATCCAGCAATTGGAACAGGCGGTTCTTGGCTTCGCCCCAACCCAGGCCCTGAAGCAGCTCGCTGCGGAACTCGGCGGCTTGCGCAGGGGTGGAGAACGCCTGGTACAGGGTGAACAAATGAGAGTTGTCCGGATCCTTGGCCTCGCCTGGCGCCTTGGAGTCGGTGACGATCCGCGAGATCGCGTCCTTCATGTCCTTGGCGCTGGTGAACAGCGGGATGGTGTTGTCGTAACTCTTGGACATCTTGCGGCCATCGAGGCCTGGCAAGGTGGCAACGCTTTCCTCGATCAGCGCCTCGGGCATGGTGAAGAACTCCTTGCCCTGGCCGAACAGGTGGTTGAAACGCTGGCCAATGTCCCGGGCCATTTCCACGTGCTGGATCTGGTCGCGGCCCACCGGCACCTTGTGCGCGTTGAACATCAGGATGTCCGCCGCCATCAGTACCGGGTAGCTGTACAAGCCCATGGTGATGCCGGCGTCCGGGTCTTCACCGGCCTCGACATTCTTGTCCACCGAAGCCTTATAGGCATGGGCACGGTTGAGCAGCCCCTTGGCCGCCACGCAGGTCAACAGCCAGGTCAGCTCCGGGATCTCAGGGATGTCCGACTGGCGATAGAAAGTCACGCGCTCCACATCCAGGCCACCGGCCAGCCAGGTGGCGGCGATTTCCTGGCGCGAACGCTGGATACGCAGCGGGTCATCGCACTTGATCAGTGCGTGGTAGTCGGCCAGAAAGTAGAAGGAATCGGCATTGCTGTCGCGGCTGGCGACGATCGCCGGGCGGATCGCACCGGCATAGTTGCCCAGGTGCGGGGTGCCGGTGGTGGTGATGCCGGTGAGGATACGCGTACGAGTAGTCATGGGTAATCGCTTATCAGACTGCTATCAATTCGAAAGTCGCGGCAGCACCAGATCTTTCAGATCGGTGAGCTTGCCATGAAAAAAGTGCCCGCATTCTGCCACTTTCAGCAGCTCATGGGGGCGAACAAGCGCGTCGGACCAGTCGTAGACCGCCTGAGGGTCGATGACCTCATCGGTTTCCGGCTGGATCAGGGTCAACGGGCAGTTCTGCGGCAGCAGGTCGCTATCACGCAGGCGAGTGACTGCCGGCGCCACCATGAACAAGTGCTTGAGCTGCGTGCCCTGGCCTTCCAGACGCCCGCCAAGGCTGGCCGCGACAAAACCGCCAAAGGAGAACCCGAACAGGGTCAAGGGCAGTTGCGGATGCTGGGCCTGCAACCACTGGGCAGCCGCCTGGGCATCGTCGACTTCACCGCTGCCCATGTCGTGGCTGCCTTCACTGGCGCCCACGCCACGGTAGTTGAAGCGCAGGGTGGTCAGGCCGGCATCCCGCGCAGTGCGCTGCAGGGTGGATACCACCTTATTGAGCATGGTGCCGCCCTGCACCGGATTGGGGTGGCAGATCAGCGCCATCCCACGTGCATCGGGCACCTGCAGATACAGGGCTTCCAGTTGGCCCACCGGGCCGGCAATCACTACAGGGGTTTCACGCATAAGCAAGGAAGGAACTCCGTGACCTCGAAGGGGGTCGACTCGTCTAGCAAATGGTCTGTGCCAATCTATTGCGAGTGAATCGCGGTATACAGCGCAGGTTCGAGCCGTTAACGTAAAGCAAAGCCGTTTATAGAGGAAGGACTCGTGGAACACTCGCTCTTAGTTTGGTTGTTGCCGACTCTTGCCCTGGTCGCGGGTGTCGCCATTGGATTCCTGGTCGCTCGCCTGCTGCCCAATGCCGCGCCTAACCGCACGCAGCGTCAGTTGGATGATATTCAGGAACGTTTCGACAATTATCAGAATGAAGTGGTCACTCACTTCAACAGCACCGCAACCCTGGTCAAGAAACTGACCCAGAGTTACCAGGAAGTGCAGGATCACCTCGCCGAGGGCGCCAATCGCCTGGCCTTGGACGAACTGACCCGCCAGCGCCTGCTGGCCGCCTTGCACTCGGAGTCGGTGCAGGCTCCACGTGAGCGCCTGACCCCTCCACGGGACCAGGAACCACCACGGGACTACGCGCCGAAGACGCCGAATGCCCCAGGCATGCTCGACGAACAATATGGCCTGAAGAAGTAATACGCCTCAGCCATTAAAAAAGCCCGCCCGATCTGCATCGGGCGGGCTTTTTTATGCCTGGGGTTCAGCCAGTCCGGTCAGGGATACTGCTGGTATTGCTGACCTTGCTGCTGATAGGGCTGCTGGTACTGCTGGTTCGGTTGCTGGTATTGCTGGCCCGGAATCGCCTTGAGGTTGACCTCGACCCGACGGTTCTGCGCACGGCCGTTGACATCGGCGTTGCTGGCGATCGGGTTGTCCGGACCGGCGCCACGAGCGGACAGGTTGGAACCGCTGACCCCCTGGGACGTCAGGTAGGTCGCTACGCTCTGGGCGCGACGCTGGGACAGATCCATGTTGTGCTGACGGCTGCCGGTGCTGTCGGTATAGCCAACAATCTCGATCTGGTTCTGGTTGAACTCACGCAGGGAGTTGGCCAGGTTGTTCAGGGGCTGGTAGAAGCTGGGCGCGATATTCGCCGAGTCAGTGGCGAAGGTGATGTTGCCCGGCATGATCAGCTTGATCTGATCGCCCTGGCGCTGCACCTCGACCCCGGTGTTAGCCATGCTGGCGCGCAGTTTTTTCTCCTGCTGGTCAGCGTAGTAGCCATAACCTGCAGCGGAAGCACCGACCACTGCTGCACCGATCAGGGCCCCCTTGCCACGGTTGTTGTGGTCGATGGCAGCACCAGCCAACGCACCGGCCAAGGCTCCCAGCCCACCGTACTTGGCGGTTTTACTCATGCCAGACGAGCCGCCGTCGGCCTGCCCCTGGTTGTCATAGGGGTTAGGCGAAGCGCAGCCGGACAACAAGGCCACAGCAGTAGCGACAACAATCAAACGACGTGAGGTGAACATGGAAAGCTCCTACATTTTGCATTCTGTGGTGCAGCGGACGTTGGCAATAGACCTTTGCCGGCGTTGGAACACGCAGAACGGCAAAAATTCCGTGAACCAACGGGCAAATAGTCAGGCTCGCACGAACGGGTTCTGACGCATCTCATCTCCCAGCCGGGTGTCTGGGCCGTGCCCGGCAACCACTGTGGCGTCTTCGTCGAGGGTATAGAGACGCTGCTTGATCGAACGCACCAGCGTGGCCTGGTCGCCACCCCACAAATCCGTGCGCCCGACCCCGCGTTTGAACAGCGTGTCGCCGGCTATCAAAAGCTTAGCCTCGGAAAACCAAAAGCTCATGGAACCTGGGGTATGCCCTGGAGTGTGCAAGGCCACGCCGCAACCGCAGGCCAACTCTTCGTCATCACCCAGCCAGCGATCCGGGGACGGCACAGGGGTGTAGGGCACGCCGAACATGCTGCACTGCATCTCAAGGTTGTCCCAGAGAAACTGGTCGTCCTTGTGCAAGTGCAGGGTGGCGCCGGTCTTTTCCTTCATCTGCCCGGAGGCCAGGAAGTGATCCAGATGGGCATGGGTATGGATGATGCTCACCACCTTCAGGCCCAGTGCGTCCAGGCGCGCCATGATCAGGTCGGGGTTGCCGCCCGGATCGACGACTATGGCTTTCTTGGTCAGCGGGTCGCCAATGATGGTGCAGTTGCACTGCAGCGGGCCGACGGGGAAGGTTTCGCGGATGAGGCTGGGCTTGGCGGCGTCCATGGGAAGGCTCCAGAAAAATCGATGGGCCATTCTGTCACAGCTCGCCGCCACTGCTTACTCAGAACGCCAGCTGCAACGTCTCCTCGCCTTCCAGTGCCAACAGGAACTGCTTGGCCTCAAGACCGCCGGCGAAACCGGTGAGGCTGCCCGAGGCGCCGATCACCCGGTGGCAGGGGGCGACGATCGAGATCGGATTACGCCCATTGGCCGCCCCTACCGCACGCACTGCAGTGGGATTGCCGATCTGTCGGGCGATCTGGCTGTAACTGCGGGTCTCGCCGAAAGGAATGGTCAGCAGGGCTTGCCAGACCTGGCGCTGGAACTCGGTGCCGACAAAGTCCAGCTCAAGCTCGAAACGCTCGCGGGTACCGGCAAAGTATTCGCGCAACTGGCGCTCGGTCTCCAGCAACAGTGGATGCTCCGCGGCTTCCTGCAGTGGGCCCAGGCGCACTCGGTTCTGCCGCTCGTGCTCCCACAGAATCGCCGCCAGCTTCGCTCCCCGGGCGACCAGGGTCAGTTGGCCAACCGGGGACGCCATTTTCTTGAATACGCAGGACATCGCAGTTCTCCTTCAATCCGCCAGGGAAATCAGGCCGGCAACCCTGGGGTTCGCCGCCTTTATCTCAGTACGCCTGCACTGTAGAACGAGATTTCAGCGCAAGAACCTCGTTTCTTGCGCTGGAACTCGAAGGCGGATCATTCTGGGCGCTGCCAGGCGGCGAGGCTAGTCGTCTTCGTCCACCAGGTAGCAATTGTCGCTGCTGCTAAGCCGGCCATGGGGGTCGACGATAAAGGCCCCTCGCCCCTGACCACACTCCAGCAAGTGCACCGGCGACAGCTCGCGCTGGCGGTCGATCTGGGCGTTGAAACGCACGATATAGGCACCCAGGGAAATCGATACACACAGGATCAGCATCAGACACAGCACCAACTGGTCGGTGTAGCCGGCGCCGCTATCGTCAGACGATGCCCGCGACATGCTCGGCCTCCGCCTGTTGCAGGTCATGCCCCAGCAGGAACAAGCTCAAGGGGCCACCGTCCCCAAGGCGCACCATGGGTGCCCCGGACGGCAGGACGCAAGCCATCAGGCCGAGAAGAATCAACACCAGCAGGATGCCTTTGAGCACTGAAGACAGGTTCATGGCTGTGCCGCGCTCTGCAGTTAAGAAGAGCCTGAGCTTAGAGAGCGCCGGGTTAACAGCGGGTAAACATCAATGGAAAGGCCTCGGCTTCCGCTATCCTTCGGCCCATCGAGTGCCAAGGGTCCAAGGGGACGTTTCCGTGCATATTCACCTGCTGCTGGTCGAGGACAACCTCGACCTGGCCAATACCGTCATCGAGTACCTGGAAATCGGCGGCATCGTCTGCGACCACGCCAGCAACGGCCAGACCGGCCTTAACCTGGCCCTGAGCCAGCATTACGACGTGATCCTCCTGGACATCATGCTGCCGCGGCTGGACGGCCAGCAGCTGTGCGAACAACTGCGCCAACACGGCAGCCAGACCCCCATCCTCATGCTCACCTCGCTGGATGCCCTGTCGGACAAGCTCGCCAGCTTTGCCGCCGGTGCCGACGATTATCTGGTCAAGCCCTTCGAACTGGCCGAGCTGGTGGCCAGGATCCGCGCCCTGAGCCTGCGCCGCAGCGGCCAGGCCAGCCGCCTGCAGGTGGCCGACCTGGTGATGGAGCTGACCACCCGCAAGGTCAGCCGCGCCGGCCAGGAACTGCACCTGTCGCCCATCTGCTGGACCCTGCTGGAATGCCTGATGCGCGCCAGCCCCGAACCTGTCACCCGGGAACGCCTGGAGGCGACGATCTGGGGCGACGAGCCGCCCGACAGCAACACCCTCAAGGTGCATATGCATCGGCTGCGCAAGACTGTGGACAAGTCCTTCGACCAGCCCCTGATCCACACCCTTCCCGGTATTGGCATACAGCTGAGGTCACATGCGTAACGGCCTTAGTTTGAAATGGGTGATCAGCGGCAGCTTCCTGCTGCTGATTGCCGTGGTACTGCTGATCTACAGTCTGCTGCTGCCGGAATACAGCGTCCGCGGCCTGCTCTACACCGCCAGCGCGATGATGGAGGAAGAAGCCCAGTACTTCGCCAGGCACTACAACAAGGACCCCACGACCCCGCCGCCGCACAACTATTTCTATACCAGCGTCATCGGCAAGGAGGCGCTGCCCGAGAAGGTCCGCCAATTGCTGGACACGCCCCCGAGCCTGTCCTTCGGTGCAGTCCAGGTCTTTGGCGACCTGGATTCCGATGACGACGATGAAGGCCGGGCGATCCTTGCCCAACCCCTGGCGGACGGCAAGACCCTGTACATGTACGACGTCGACCATGACCAGGAAGAAGGCGGCGAAGTCGAGACGCCACTGTCCGATGCCTACCTGGACCGTGAACTGCACGGGGTGATTTTCATCAGCCTGGCGGTGTTCATACCGGCGCTGATCATCATTGCCCTGCTGGTCTGGTGGCTGGTGCGGCCCCTGGGCCGCCTGTCCCAGTGGTCCAGTACCCTCAAGGACCCCGACACGGTGGCCGGCGAACGGCCCAATTTCAGCTTCAAGGAATTCAATATGCTGGCCGACGCCCTGGCCCAGAGCATCCAACAGGTCCAGGCAGCCAGCCTGCGTGAAGGTCGGCTGCTACGCTACACCAGCCATGAACTGCGTACCCCGCTGGCAGTGCTCAAGGCCAATATCGAGCTGCTGACCCTGCAATCCGGCGGCGCCCTGCCGCCGCCCCTGCAACGTATCGAACGCTCGGTGCTGAACATGCAGCGCATCGCCGAGACCTTGCTGTGGATGAGCCGCGAGCTGCCCGAAGCCCTGCCCGAGGAGCCCATCGACATGAGCGGGCTGGTCAACGAGCTGATCCAGGAGCAGCGCTACCTGATCGGGACACGGGATATCGAACTGACCCTGGACATCAGCACCACGCCCTGCCGCCTGCCCCTGACCGCCTGCCGAATCGTGGTCGGCAACTTCCTGCGCAATGCCCTGCAATATGCCGATGACGGCACCATCGAGATCCACTTCGACTACCCGCGCCTGCGCATTCTCAACCGCATCCGCGAAGCCAAGCAGATCGAGCCTTCCAGCGACTACGGCTACGGCCTAGGCCTGGAACTGATGCGCCAGTTGTGTGCCCGCCTGGGCTGGCGCATCGATGTGCTGGTGGAGGAGCAACGCTTCAGCGTCACCCTGGACTTCGACGCCACCCCGACCGAGGAAGCCCCGCCCGCCGACCCCGGCGAGGAGAGTGCCTGAAGCCAAGCGAGGAAAAATGTGCTCGCAAGCGATGAAAAAACTGCCTTGGTCATGCCCTCCCTCCCGGCACTTGTGAGTATTGTTGCGGGACAAAAAAACACGCCGGGGGAGCCTTGCCGGTGCGTAACTTGCTTGCATCAAGCGCACTGCATGCGCGGTGATGCATGCAAGTCCCGGGTCACCCTGACCCGGCCGCCCTTCCCCCGTGCCCGGGCAAAGAACGAGGTTCGCTGTGGCTGCCTACAATCTGCGTCAACTGAAGTACTTCATCACCACCGTCGAGTGCGGCAGCGTCGCCGAGGCATCACGCAAGCTGTACATCGCCCAGCCGTCGATCTCCACAGCCATCAAGGGCCTGGAGGACAGCTTCGGCGTGCAATTGCTGATTCGTCACCATGCTCTCGGCGTCTCCCTGACCCCCAGCGGGGCACGTTTCTACCGCAAGGCCCAGGAGCTGCTGCGCATGGCCAAGGAGTTCGAGCAGAACGCCCTGGCAGACAACGACGTGGTCGCCGGGCAGATCGACATCGGCTGCTTCGAAACCGTGGCACCGTTGTACCTGCCACAACTGATCGCCGGCTTCAGCGCGCTCTATCCCGGGGTGGAAATCCGCATCCGTGATGGCGAGCAGCAGGAACTGGTACAGGGCCTGACCGGTGGCGCGTTCGATCTGGCGATCCTCTATGAGCATGACCTGGACGGCACCATCGAAACCGAGCCACTGATGCCGCCGCAACGGCCTTACGCCTTGCTGCCGGCCGGCCATCGCTACGCCAAGCAGCCCCAGGTATCGCTGCGCGACCTGTGCCTGGAGCCGATGATCCTGCTGGACGTGCAACCGAGCCGCACCTATTTCGTCAGCCTGTTCGAAGAACTGGGGCTGACGCCGCAGATTGCCTTCAGCTCACCGTCCATCGAGATGGTGCGCGGGATGGTCGGCCAGGGCTTCGGTTTCTCGATCCTGGTCACCCGCCCCCACTCGCCTTTTTCCTACGATGGCAAGCCGGTGGTGTGTGTCGACATTGTCGAGGACGTCACAGGTTCAGGCCTGGTGGCCGCCTGGCTCAAACGTGGCCAATTGACCAAGCCGGCGCGGTTGTTCGCCGACTACTGCAAGGAGCACCTGGCCCGCTAGCCCCGGCAGCCAGTGGCGCAGCGCCTACCCCAGCAACCCCAGCTCCTGGGCCCGGGCCACGGCCTGGGTCCGGCGCTCTACCCCCAGCTTGCTGTTGATATGGCTGGCATGGGTCTTCACCGTATGCAACGAGATGAACAGGCGCTCGCTGATTTCCTGGTTGGAGCAGCCCTGGGCGATCAACTGCAACACTGAAAGCTCTCGGGAGCTCAAGGACTCGTTATGGGCTGCGATCTCCTGAGGCTCACGCGATGCTGCCGGCAACCGCTCCAGCAATGCCTGGGTCAGCGCTGTCGATACGCCCTGCTGCAACTGCTCACGCATCCAACCGGGATGGCCATGGAGCAATGCCATGAACGGCTGCATCGCGCCTCCAACCCCGGCCTCCAGAGCCTGGGCCAGGTCCTGGCGGGCCTGCGGACCGCGACCGGCCGCCAGCAACAGTGCGGCTTTCTGGGTCAGGGCCATCACGCTCAGCAACTGCCGGCCGCTTTGCTGGCCATGTTCGACCAACCGATTCAAGCGCTGCTCCGCCCGGCCCAGATCGCCCTTGATGCTTTCAAGCTGGGCTTGCTGCAATTCGATGTGCAACGGCAGTTGCGGGTGGAATTCCGGTGGCGCCGCCGCCTGTTCGCCGGTGTAGGTCTGGCCCAGGCGGGCCAGCCAGGCTTCGGCCAGATCGGTACGCCCCTGGGCCAGCCACAGCTCGCATTTCACCAGGGTGATCATTGCCAGGTAATAGATCGGTGGCACGTCCCAGATGTGCATCAAGCGCTCGGCTTCCGCCAGCTCGGCGAAGGCTCGGGAGAACTCGCCACCCAGGCCTTCCTGCTTGGCGATCACGCAGTGACCGATCAGCACGCTGATATCGCGACAGGCCCGGGCCTCCACCAGGCCGGCCTGCAAGCGCAACAGGCCGGCCTCGGGCTGGGCACGCAGGGTCAGCAGATAACCGTCATACAGGGTCAGCCGGGCCCGCACCGCATACAACCGTTGGGCCGACAGGCCCTGCAAGCGCCGCAGTCCCTGGTGTACCTCCTCCTGCGCCCGCAGCACTTCGCCGCGGGCCTGCAGGACCCGGGCACGGTCGTAGTGGGCCAGGGCTTCGAACAACGGATTGCCGACCCGTTGCGCCAGCTCCAGGGATTCGCGATTGAGGCTGCGGGCCCGCCACAGATCGGCATCGGTAATGGCCAGGTTGGACAAGGTCGACAGGCACATCAGGCGCTGCCCATAACGTTTGGGCGGCAGGCTTTCCAGGGCCTCGCTGCAATAGGCCAGGGTGTTTTCCCGCTGGCCGCGGCCACGGGCGATGATCCCGCTCAGGGCCAGCCATTGCGCCAACATCGACTTCTGCGCCGTGGCCGAAGGGGCCGGCAGGAAACGACTCAGGTGATTGGCCAGTTCCTCCGCCGCATCCAGCTGACAGGCCAGGCCCAGGGCCCAGCTGTAGAGCACGATCAGCCGCGGCGTGCTGATCAGCAGGCTGTCGGGCAGGTCCATCTTCCAGCGCAGCAGCATGCCGACGTTCTGTTCCGCCAGTAGTTGCTCTTCGGACAGGTTCTGCACCAGGTTGGCCGCCACGTCCAGGTGTCCGGCGCGCAGCGCCTGCTCCACCGCTTCGTCGAGCAGCCCCTGGGCGTTGAACCAGCGACAGGCGCGCAGGTGCAGGCTGGCCGCTGGCACCAGGGCATTGGCCGTGGGCCGGCTGCGCAGCAGGTCGGAAAACAGGTGGTGATAACGATACCAATGGCCGTGCTCATCCAGGGGCACCAGGAATACCTGGTGGGCCTGGAGGAAACCCAGGATCTCGGCGCTGTCATGGGCTTCGCGCAGGGCATCGCACAGCTCGGCGCAAAACCGCTCCTGGGGCGCCGTGTCATACAGGAATGACTGCACTTCGGCGGGCAGGCAGTCGATGACCTCTTCCAGCAGGTAGTCGCGGATCAGCCCTTCCCCGCCATGCAGGCCCTGGGGTAGCGCGCCCCCGGCTCCCGCCTCGGATGCCGCCAGCAACCAGAAACGCAGCCCGGCCACCCAGCCTTCACTGCGCTGAATCAGGTTTTCCAGGGCTTCGCCGCGCAGCGAACTGCTGTGCCGGTCGAGCAGGCTCAGGGACTCGTCGTGGGTCAGGCGCAAATCCTGCTCGTGCAGCTCCAGCAGTTGCCGGGACAACCGCAGCCGCGCCAGGTGCCAGTCCGGGCGTTGGCGGCTGGTGACCAGCACCAGCAAGCCATCGGGCAGGTGATTGAGAAAAAACTGCAGGCAACGATCGAGGACCGGCCCCTGGGCCAGGTGATAGTCGTCCAGCACCAGCAATAACGGACTGGCACCGGTCAATTGCACCGCCAGCTCATCCAGCAGGCCGTCCAGCCACTCTTCAAAGGCGAAGGGCTGGTGGCGCTGACGCATTTTCAACAGGCCCAGGGACTGCCGTCCCAATTGGGGAAAGTACTGCTGCAGACCGGCCAACAGACGCTCGAGGAAGCGCCCGGGATCGCTGTCCCGGCGGCTCAACCCCAGCCACAGGCTCTGCCAGTTATCCGGCAGGCCCTGGCAAAACTCCACGGCCAGCGAGCTCTTGCCAAACCCGGCAGGCGCACAGACCAGCAGCAATCGCCCCTTCAACCCGGCGCCCAGGCGCTCGCAAAGACGCGGCCGCTGCACGTATCCATCGGGCAGGGGGGGTCGATAAAAACGCCCCTCCAGAGCGGGGATCACCGCGCTGGCAGGCCGTTGCAGGGGGGACAGGTCAGTCATGGCCAACTCTTATTGATGTACGGTTGTCGGCGTAGCAGATGTCCGCAGACTAGCGGTAAAAGGCCACCTGTTGAAGATTTTTGCGACCATTCGGGCGAAAAAGACTATGAGCAAATTGGTCAGATAACTCCGAATGATTGAAGGATATTTCGTTTATTTATTGATTAAGTGGCTAATTAGCTTAGAGAAAACCGTCTGTACCCCGATGGATTCCAAGGCCGGGCCTCAGGCAAAAAAAAGCCCCGAACCAGGTCGGGGCTTTTTCCGAGGATGCGGCCTCTATTTGCAGCGGCTCAGCGAACCCCGTCCTGACGCAGGGCGGCTGGGGTGAAATCGCTGGTGGTGGCGGTGAAACCGAAGTCGTAGGCCTGTTTCTCTTCGTTCTTCATGCCCAGGGCCAGGTAACGGCCGGACTGCAGGTCGTAGAGGGTTTCCAGGGCGTACCACGGCACTTGCTTGTCGTAGTAGTTCTCGGCGTGAGCCTCGGCCACGCGCCACAGCTGGCCACGACCGTCGTAGTGGTCGATCACCGCGGCCTGCCAGGTGTCTTCGTCGATGTAGAAGTCACGCTTGGCGTAGATGTGGCGCTGGCCTTCCTTCAAGGTTGCCACCACATGCCAGACCCGGCGCAGTTCATAGCGAGCCAGGTCCTGGTTGATGTGGCCGGCCTTGATGATGTCGGCGTACTTCAGGGTCGGCGAGTCGAGCTTGTAGCTGTCGGAAGCGATGTACATCTCCTTCTTGCCTTCCAGCTTC
Organism: Pseudomonas sp. GW822-FHT06D10; assembly: GCF_058799535.1. Taxonomy (NCBI): domain Bacteria; kingdom Pseudomonadati; phylum Pseudomonadota; class Gammaproteobacteria; order Pseudomonadales; family Pseudomonadaceae; genus Pseudomonas; species Pseudomonas sp. GW822-FHT06D10. Next base: position 203,357 of record NZ_JBXALN010000008.1, read on the forward strand.
CAGTCGTAGCGATCCGGCGCACCGTTGTACATGTCCAGGTTGTCGGAAGTACGCAGGCCGTCGGCAGCGGTACCCGGGCCGTCATAGGACACTTGCGGGGCGCGGCGTACGCGGCGCTGACCCGCGTTGTAGACCCAGGCCGAACGCGGCTCCTTCACTTGGTCGAGGGTTTCGTGCACCAGCAGCACGCCACCGGCCAGGCGCGCTGGCGCGGTCACTTTCTGCTTGAAGTAGAACAGGATGTTGCCCGGGTTTTTCGGATCGTAGTCCTTCATCTTGTCGCGGAACACGAACTGGTCCTGGAAGTACACCAGGCTGTAGGAGCCGTTGGCCTGTGGCGTAGCCTGGGTCACTAGGCGGGTCACACTGCCACCGCGATAGCGGGTGATGTGGTTCCAGATGACTTCCACGCCGCTTTTCGGGATCGGGAACGGAATCGCGGTTTCGAAGTTCTCCAGGCCGTTGCCGCCGGACACCAGGTTGGTGCTGGTAGCGTTGCGCTTGATCGCGGCGAACACGTCAGCCGGCACGGTGGCCCCGCGATGGGACGGGTAGACCGGCATCTTGAAGGTTTCCGGGTAGCGCTTGAACATCGCATACTGCCCCGGCGCCAGCTTGTCCTTGTACTGCTCGACGTTCTGCGCGGTGATGGTGAACAGCGGCTGCTCGCTGCCGTAGGGGTTGGACAGGAAACCCTTGCTATCCACGGTGCCAGCATTGGTCGCCAGTGGCTTCCAGGCCGGAATGGTGCCGGCGGCATTGCCGGCCATTTCCGCGCCCATCGGCGTCAGGCTGGTACCCAGCTTGGCGGCTTCATCGGCCGAGACCGCGGCCATGACCCCGGTGGCCAGCAGTGACAGTCCCAGCACACCGACGTGCAACAGACTCTTGGTGATTTTCATATTGTTGTTCTTCCTGAAAATGCAGTGTGCTTAGAAGTTCACGCCAACGCTCAAGGCGAGGAAGTCCCGGTCATCCACGGTGCTGTAGTCGCCACCGAAGAAGTTGGTGTAGGCCAGGCTCGCGGTGTAGGTGTTCTGGTACTCGGCATCCAGCCCCAGGCTGATGGCCTTGCGGCCTTCTTCGAAGTTGCCGCCAGGACCTGGCGAGTAACCCTTGACGTCATGGGACCAAGCCACGTTCGGCTTGAGGTTCACACCAGCGAACACATCCGGGTATTCCCAGATGGCACGGCCGCGGTAGCCCCAGGAGGTGGCGGTGGTGAAGCCATCGTTGTTGCAGTTGGCGCTGACATTGCTGGCATCTGCACCAGGACCCGCACCGGCGATGGTGGTGGAGTTAAGCGCACGACAGGTGTTTTGCCCGCCGGTGGCTGGCAAGGCGCCAGGACCAAACACCGGATCACGTCCATAGCGGACATCCGACTTGCTCTCAAGGCCACCGACGTGGGTAACCCCCACCTCCCCTACCAGCGTCAGACGGCTGGCGCCCATGACCTGATCGAAGAAGTGCGTGAAGGTAGTCTGGAACTGAGTGATTTCCTTGCGGCGATAGCCATTGAGGTCCTGCCCCGCTACACCTTCAAGCAGAGAGGCGTTGGTGTATGCCCCCTTCAGAGGTCGAACGGCGGAATAGAGAATATCGGTAGAGTTGAGTTGCACAGGCGCATTCGGCCGGTAGCTGATTTCACCACTCCATGCGGTCCCCGTAGGCAGGGTGGTGGAGAAGCTCAAGCCGTACAGGCGAATGTCTTCTGGATACTCAACGAAGTACTTCGAATTACCGGCGATCCATACCGGCGCCAGGGTGCCGAATCCTGCTGCGATGTCGTAAGCCGACTGTGGAGCTGCCGTGGCACTGAAAATCGGCGCCCGGCTGTGATAGTTCATGAAGTAGGCACCGAACTCGGTGTCCAGCGGCTCGAAGTTGTAGTGGAACGCCGCGCCGAACTGGCCGCTGTCACGGGCATCGCGGTCGCCACTGCGGCGCACCAGCGTGCCTTCTTCGTTGACGTCGACGCCACGAGCCTGCATCGCGGCCAGGGCCGCGCGCCCCGGCGCCGTGGCGGTGATGGTCGAACGCTTGGCCAGCAGGCGCAGGTTGTCGTCACAGCCATCGGAAATGTTGTCCGGCTGCGAGAAGAAGGTGCCGCAGTTATCGGTAACGGTCTGGTCCCATTCCAGCTGGTAGAAGGCTTCGGCTGACAGGTTCTCGGTCAGGTTCTGGGAGATGTAGAACATGTTGACCGGGATCAGGCCTTCCTTGATCTCGGCGCCAGGACGGCGGAACGCCGACACATCGATGGGGTTGATCGAGTTGATACCGCCACCGATGAAGGTACTTTCGCCCCAGCTCACCACCTGCTTACCGAAGCGCACCGAACCTGGCTCATCGGCAATGGAGTAGTTGTGATAGACGAAGGCATCGAGGATCTGACCGCCGGAAGACTTGGCGCCTTCCTTGCGGTTGTTGTCGCTGATGTTCTTGAAGTCCATGTCTTCGTCTTTGAGCTTGAAGTCATACCAGTACTTGCCACGGACAAACACACCGGTATCGCCGTACTTCAATTCCAGGTCATGGATACCCTTGAAGATCTTCGAGAAGGTCTGGCCCTTGTTGAAGTTCAAGTGGCCGTCATCGGTGGTCTGGGACAGGCCCTTGCCGCCGTTGTTGACCCCGATCAGGTCCTTGTTGCGCCCGGCGGTCGACCAGCTGGCCCCCACCGACAGGGACGAATCGAAGCTGCCTTCGATTTCACCGATGTTGAAGCTGACGCCGAATGCCGGCCCGGCGAGCGTGGAGGCGAGACCGACGGCCAGGGGCAGTTTCGCCCGGCGCCAGAACTGGTTTGCTGATGTCATCGACGCTACTCCATGTGCATTATTGTTATGGCAGTACGCTTTTCTGAAAACGCTTCGAATACCGGTTGAATGAACACTTGTCCCGGCTCCGAAGTTGCGTGGCGCGAGCACCCCACAATGCTCCGTTGTTCAGAAAAATCCGTGAACGGACTATATCCAGCAGGGATTACTGCTTGATCCCTCTAAAGTGTGATTTGCAGCCACCCACCGCACTGGAACAGCCCTTTGCCATAACCTTTGAAAAACGGCGCGGCAAGAATGACTGAAAAATCCGTGAGCACAAGGCAAAGGCTTGCCGGGTGGGCGTGCCGTGCCCGAGCGGGCACGGCCGGGGACGCTCAGAGCGTGGAGAGGAAGGTGCTGTTGCTGGCTTGCCACTCGCTGATGTCGACGCGGATGCGCTTCTTGTCGAGCTTGCCAACGCTGGTCTTGGGAATTTCAGTAACAAGGGCGATCTGACTGGGAATCGCCCACTTGCTCAGGTGGCCCAGCTCGACGAAGGGCTTGAGGTGTTCCTTGAGCTCGCGGGCGCCAATCTCATGGCCCTCGCGGATGACCAGCAGGGCGAATGGGCGTTCGCCCCACTGCGGATCGGCGATGCCCACCACTGCTACTTCACGTACCGCCACGTGGCGGCTGATGAGGTCCTCCAGGTCCAGGGAGGAGATCCACTCGCCACCGGTCTTGATCACGTCCTTGATCCGGTCGCGGATGTCGATCACCCCCATGCTGTCCAGGGTCGCCACGTCACCGGTATGCAGCCAGCCGCCTTCCCAGAGCTCGGCGCCTTTTTGCGGCTCGTTGAAATAACCTTCGCTCAGCCAGGGCGCCCGCAGCACCAGCTCGCCCTGGGCCTCGCCGTCCGCCGGGAGGAAGTTGCCTTCGGCATCGATGATCGCCGCCTCCACCAGCGGCCCCGGTACTCCGGCCTTGATGCGGTAGGTGGTGCGCTCGTCCTCGCTGCCCGCCATCAGTTCATCGTTCAGGTGTGCACAGGACACCAGCGGTCCGGTTTCCGACATGCCGTAGGCAGCCGTCAGCTGGATGCCCTTGGCCTTGGCCGCCTCGTACAGCGCGCGGTTCAGCGCACTGCCGCCGATGACGATCTTCCAGCCGCCGAAATCCGTACCCTGGGCCCCCTTGGCATTGAGCACCATCTGCAGGATGGTCGGCACGCAGTGAGAGAAGGTGACCTTCTCCCGGCGCCACAGCTCCACCAGGTACTCCGGGTCGTAGCGCCCGGGATAGACCTGCTTGAGCCCGAGCATGGTGGCCACGTACGGCAAGCCCCAGGCGTGCACGTGGAACATCGGGGTGATGGGCATGTACACATCGTTGGTGCCCAGCAGGCGCACGCTGTCGATGGCCCCCATGATGGTGGACACCCCCAGGGTGTGCAGCACCAGCTGGCGGTGGGTGAAGTACACGCCCTTGGGGTTGCCGGTGGTGCCGGTGGTGTAGAAGGTGGTGGCCACCGAGTTCTCGTCGAAATCCTCGAACGCGTACTGGGGGCTGGCCGCGGCGAGCAAGGTCTCGTACTCGCCCACCAGGTTCGGCAACTCGGCGGTTTTCTCCGGGGCATCGGTGAGCAGCAGGGTTTTCTCCACCGTGGTCAGGTGCCCGGCAATCGCCTGGTACAGGCCGACGAACTCGCTGTTGACCAACACGAAGCGGTCCTCGGCATGGTTCATGGTGTAGAGAATCTGCTCCGGCGACAGACGCACGTTGATGGTGTGGATCACCGCACCGATCATCGGGATGGCAAACATGCACTCCAGGTAGCGATGGCTGTCCCAGTCCATGACCGCCACGGTGTCCCCCGCCTTGACCCCGGCCGCGGTCAGCACATTGGCCAGGCGCGCCACCCGCTCGATCAGGGTCGGATAGGTGTAGCGCAACTGGTCACGGTAGATGATCTCGCGGGTTTTTTCGTAGCGGGTGCCGGACATCAGCAAGCGCTTGATCAGAAGTGGGTATTGGTAGGCGCCTTCGGCGGGAGGAATAACGCGAGTCTGCAACATAAGAATCCCTTTTCTGACGGCTCGGTCGTGACTGGAGGATAACCACTCTAGAGCTCCTGCGCGCCCGCTAAATCAGCCAAAGGAATGATTTGCAGGGCCGCACAAATACTAGCTTCAGGCCAGTATTGTTACGGCCCTGCACGACCTCAGGCGCTTTGCCCCACTGCCGCTTCCGCGGGGGTGCGGGGAAAGGCCAGCGCCGCGGCAAACGTCAGCGCCGCGACACCCGCCAGAACCAGGTACAGGCCGCTCAGGCCCTGACGCGGTTCCACCAGAGCAATCAATGGAATCGCCGTGGCACTGGCACCGAACGACAAGCAGTAACGCAAGGCGAAGACTCGCGACTGCCACTGGGGCGCAACGAAGTTGGCGACCATGGCATCGTTCACCGTGACCTGGCCGAACACCACGAACATGAAGGCCGCACCCAGGACGATCACGCCCCAACCCTGGCTGTCGGCCATCGCCAGCAGCAACGGGGCCTGGAGCAGGGTCAAAATGATGAACGGCCACTTCAGGCTGAAGCGGTGCAATACCCGGCCGATCAACAACTGCGCCACTGCGCCGAAGGCATAGGCCAGGCTGACCACCACCCCCAGGGTCTGCGGCGAGGTGAACAGTTCATGCAGGCGTTCCTGGAACAGCTTCGGGTAAGTCATGGTGGTGGCGTTGAAGACCACCCCGCCAGTGGCTGTGGCCAGGGCCAGCACGCCGAACACCAGGAGCATGGAGATCTGCTGCCCGCCCTTGCCCTTGAGCGGCACATGGGCGCGTGCGGGGGCAGGCTCGTCACGCACCTGCCAGGCAAAGCCGACACCCAGAAGGATGGCCACGCCCCCTGGCAGGATGAACGCCGAGCGCCAGCCGAACCGCGCCACCAGCAAGCCGGTAATCAAGGCCGAGAAGGCCACGCCGAGGTTGCCCCACATACCGTTGATGCCGATCTCGCGCCCGCGATTCTGCGCATAGGCCACCAGCATCGCGGTGCCGACCGGATGATAGATAGCGGCGAATATTCCCATCAGGGTCAGCCCGATCACCAGCATGCTCGGGCTATTACTGAGCCCGGTGAGGATCGAGGCGCCACCGATGCCGAAGAAGAACAGCAGCATCATCTGCCGCCGACTCCAGTGATCCCCCAGCCAACCGGCCGGTAGCGAACAGGCGCCAAAGGCGATGAAACCGCCCAGGGACAGACCGATCAGCCCGGCATAGTCCAGGCCAAAGGCCTGGGTCATGCCCAGCACGGCAGCGGGAAAGATCAGCATGAACATGTGATCGATGACATGGGCGGCGTTGACGTAGCGGATGACGTTTCGGGCTTGATTCATGGCGACACACCGGGGGTTGGTTGTTGTGCCGCCTATGCTAATTTGGCAATCCACCGCATTTCTGACAACAAAGTCATTGGACCGGACATGTTAATCGACCACTTCCACCATGGGCCGGTCAGCGCCTATCCCCGGGACTACCCCGACGCCGCGCACCAACCGTTGCACCGCCATCGCGAGGCGCAGTTTCTCTACGCCGCCTGCGGCACCATGCGCCTGGTCACCGCCCAGGGCGCCTGGGTGATCCCACCGAGCCGGGCGGTGTGGATCCCGCCACTGGTGGAGCATGAAATCTTCATGGTCGGCGAGGTGCGCATGCGCTCTGTGTTCATCGACCCGGAGCTGTCAGCGCCCGCATTGCGCCAATGCTGCGTCCTGGCGGTCACACCGCTGCTGCGGGAGTTGATCCTGCGTGCCGTGCAAGGTCCGGAACAAGCGGAAAACCCCTTGATCCAGCAATTGATGCTGGAAGAAATCGCCGCCCTGGAAAACCTTCCGCTGCACATTCCCATGCCCCAGGACCGGCGCTTGCAAGCCATCTGCCGGACCCTGATACAGACCCCGGATCACCCCCACACCCTGGAAGACTGGGCGCAGCAGGTCGGCGCCAGTTCACGAACCCTGGCGAGGCTGTTCCAGCAGCAGGTGCAGATGAATTTCAATGCCTGGCGCCAGCAGGTGCGCCTGATGGAAGCTCTGCCACGCCTGCTCGCCGGGGAAAGCGTGCACAGCGTGGCCGACTCGCTGGGATACGGCAGCGCCCGGGCCTTCAGCGCGATGTTCTGCCGTTTGCTCGGGGATACGCCACGGCATTACGTGGCGGCCCTGAATCAGCTCAGCGCAATCAATGCATCTCGGTGAAGGCCAGCTTCACGCCGATGGCGATCAGTACTGCGCCCATGGTGCGGTCGAACCAGTGGCCCATGCGGGCAAAGCCGGCACGAACCCGCTGCTGGCTGAAGAGCATGGCCACCAGACAGAACCACACAGCGGTGGCCACCGCCAGATACACGCCATACCCGGCCTGGATCGCCAGCGGCGTATGCGGGTTGATCACCACGGTGAACAGCGAGAGAAAGAACAGCGTCGCCTTGGGGTTCAGGCCATTGGTGACAAAGCCTGAAGTGAAGGCCCCACGCGCGGTGCGGACCCCGGCCTCCTTGTGCAAGTCGTCGGCCGCCGGTTTGGCCGGCTGGGCACGCAGGGCCTTGTAGCCGATGTACAGCAGGTAGGCCGCTGCCAGCCACTTCAGTGCGTTGAACAGGACGATGGACTGGGAAACGATCAGGCCGATCCCCAGCAGCGAGTAACCCACGTGCAGGAAGATTGCGCAGCCCACGCCCAGCGCGGTCCAGGTGCCGGCTCGACGGCCGTGGGTCACGCTTTCACGCACCACCACGGCGAAGTCCGGGCCGGGGCTGGCCACTGCCAGAAGATGGATGAGGGCAACGGTCAAGAACTCGGTGAAGTACATGCAGGCTCCTGTGTATGTCTAATTATTTCATCTGTTAGGCTCGGCAGATTACGCCTTAGAACCCTCGTGCAAAAGGTACAGTTCATGACTAACAATCGCCGCGCCGTCTTCCTCGATCACAGCTCACTGGACCTCGGTGACCTGGACCTGGGTGCGCTGCATGACAGTTTCAGCTCTCTGCAAGTACATGCCCACACAGCGCCGGAACAGGTCACCGAACGCCTGCAGGGCGCCCAGGTGGCCATCAGCAACAAGGTGGCACTGACAGCCGAAACCCTGGCCGCCTGCCCCGACCTGCAACTGATCCTGGTGGCCGCCACCGGCACCAACAATGTCGACCTGGCCGCAGCCCGCAAGCAGGGGATCACCGTCAGCAACTGCCAGGGCTACGGCACTCCCTCGGTGGCCCAGCACACCCTGATGCTGCTGCTCAACCTGGCCACCCGGGTCGCCGATTACCAACAGGCCGTGGCCGCCGGGCGCTGGCAACAGGCCAGTCAGTTCTGCCTGCTGGACTACCCGATCATCGAACTGGCGGGCAAGACCCTGGGCCTGCTGGGCAATGGCGAACTGGGCAGCGCGGTGGCCCGCCTGGCCGAAGCCTTTGGCATGCGTGTGCTGCTGGGGCAGATTCCAGGCCGCCCGACCCGCCCGGACCGCCTGCCGCTGAAGGAACTGCTGCCGCAAGTGGACGCCCTGACCCTGCACTGCCCCCTCAACGAGCACACCCGCCACTTTATCGGTGCCCCGGAGCTGGCCCTGCTCAAGCCCGGAGCCCTGGTGGTCAACACCGCCCGCGGCGGGCTGATCGATGAACAGGCCCTGGCCGATGCATTGCGCAATGGTCACCTGGGTGGTGCGGCCACCGATGTGCTCAGCGTCGAACCCCCGGTGGCTGGCACCCCCCTGCTGGCCGGCGACATTCCGCGCCTGATCGTCACTCCACACAACGCCTGGGGCAGCCGCGAGGCCCGCCAGCGAATCGTCGGTCAATTGACGCAAAACGCCCACGCCTTCTTCAGCGGCGCCCCGCTGCGGGTCGTGAGTTGATAAACTTCGCCACTTTTTTCGGGGGCGGATCATGGACACACGCAGTGAAGTACTGTTGCGTCAGGCTGAATTGTTTCAAGGCTCACTGCTGCTGGCCGGCCTGGCCGCCGACGATCTGCTGGGCCGCCTGCCCAATGCCCGGGGCTGGAGCTGGCACGCCGGCGACCAGGCAGCCCTGGAGGCGCGCTTTCCCGGCCGCAGTCACTTTGGCGTAGACGCACCGGCCCAATCCTTCGACAGCGCCGTGCTGTTCCTGCCCAAATCCAAGGACCTGACCGACTACCTGCTCAACGCCCTGGCCTCGCGCCTGGCCGGGCGTGAACTGTACCTGGTGGGCGAGAAGCGCAGCGGCGTGGAGAGTGCGGCCAAGCAACTCAACCCCTTCGGCAAGCCGCGCAAGCTCGATAGCGCCCGGCACTGCCAGCTGTGGCAGGTCACGGTGGCCAATGCTCCCGAACCGCTCACCCTGCAGAGCCTGGCCCAGGAGTACGAACTGCCGCTGGCCGAAGGCCCGCTGAAAGTCATCAGCCTGCCGGGGGTGTTCAGCCATGGCCGGCTGGATCGCGGCACCGCGCTGCTGCTGGAGCACCTGGACCACCTGCCCGCCGGCCACCTGCTGGACTTCGGCTGCGGTGCCGGAGTGCTAGGGGCCACCGTGAAACGCCGCTACCCGGACAGCCGCGTGACCCTGCTGGATGTGGACGCCTTCGCCGCCGCCAGCAGCCGCCTGACCCTGGCGGCCAACGGCCTGGAAGCCGAGGTGCTGACCGGTGACGGAATCGACGCCGCGCCCATGGGGCTGAACGGCATCCTGACCAATCCGCCCTTCCACACCGGGGTCCATACCGACTACCAGGCAACGGAAAACCTGCTGCGAAAAGCAGCCAAACATCTGCAAAAAGGTGGAGAACTGCGAGTAGTTGCCAACAGCTTCCTGCGCTACCAGCCGCTGATCGAAGAGCACCTGGGGCCCTGTGCGATCAAGGCCGAAGGCCAGGGCTTTCGCATTTATCGGGCCAAGCGCGGCTGAAATCCTTTTTCGCAAACAAGGCTTGCCGAAAGGGTTTTGCCTAGGCAGAATCCGCTCCGTCCTAGGGGAGTAGTCTCCCACGAGCGCCACGCTCGTCCGGCATGCGTCAACATACTTGGTCAACAGACCATGGCGCATGCGACCCAAGAGTCCGCACAGACGGACCGCAGGGTTTGACAAGACCTATGACACGCACACCTTACCCGGGGCGGGAAGGCTGTACGTGTCATAGCCGTGTCGACCCGCCCCTTAGGAAAACCCTGATGATGCTGGACTCCCTGCTCGTTCCCACCGCAATCGTTGCCTTGGCCGAAATCGGCGACAAGACGCAACTGCTTGCCCTGATTCTCGCCGCACGTTTTCGCAAACCCTGGCCGATCATCGCCGGCATCGTTGCCGCGACCCTGGCCAACCATGCGGCGGCCGGTGCGGTAGGCGCCTGGTTCGGCAGCTTCTTCTCGGACTCGACCCTGCACTGGATCCTCGCCGCCAGCTTCACCGCCACCGCGCTGTGGACCCTGGTACCGGACAAGATGGACGACGACGAAGCCAATACCGCACGCAAGTTCGGCCCTTTCCTGACCACCCTGATCGCCTTCTTCCTGGCAGAAATCGGTGACAAGACCCAGGTCGCCACCGTCATGCTGGCGGCGCAGTACCCGGACCTGTGGCTGGTGATCATCGGTACCACCCTGGGCATGCTGATTGCCAACGTACCGGTGGTCCTGGCAGGCAACTTCGCCGCAGACAAGCTGCCCCTGACCCTGATCCGTCGCCTGGCGGCGTCGGCCTTCTTCATCCTCGCCGTGGTGGCGGTGTACAAGGCCATGCAGATCAGCGGCTGGGTATAAAAGAAATCGCCGGCAAGCTGGCCCTACGCAACCCGTAGGAGCCGGCTTGTCGGCGACAGCGTCATCGACAATGACGCGAAGGGATCAGGACTTCTTGGCGGCCTGATACAGCGGCATCACCTTGGGAATCGCCGCCTGCAAGGAAGCGATACGGCTGGTGGAAGCCGGGTGAGTGCTCATGAACTCGGGCGGCGCGGAGCCACCGGCAGCCTGGCCCATCTTGTTCCACAGGCTGATGGCCGCATTCGGGTTGTAACCGGCACGGGCGGCCAGTTCCAGGCCGATCAGGTCCGCTTCGTTTTCATTCTCGCGGCTGTTGGGCAGGGTCATCAGCAGGTTCACCCCGTTGTCACCCAGGGCTACGGTTTCCTGCGGAACGCCGAACAAGGTGGCGATCTGCTTGCCGGCACCGACCGCGTACTGCTTGGACATGGCTTCGCGACCGTGCTCGCGCAGGGCGTGGGCAATTTCATGGCCCATGACCGCGGCGATTTCATCGTCGGTGAGTTTGAGCTTCTCGATCAGCCCGGAGTAGAAAATGATCTTGCCGCCAGGACCGCAGTTGGCGTTGAGCTCGTCGCTCTTGATCAGGTTGACTTCCCATTTCCACTGCGCGCAGTCGGGGCGGAAAGTCGGCGCCTGGGCAATCAGGCGGTTGGCAATGACCTGCAGGCGCTTGGCGTTGGCGCTGGTCTTGTCCAGTACGCCCTGGCTGCTTGCTTCACCCAGAGTCTGCTGATAGGACTGGGCATAGGACTGGTTCACTTCAGCGCTGGAAACCATGCTGAACATGGATTGCTTGCGATCCACACCGACCACGCCACCGCTGGTGGTATTGACCGTTTCACAACCGCTGAGCAGCACTGCGGCACTCAATGCACATACGACCAATGACTTCTTCATCATGAAACCTCCCTGAAAACGTGGCGCGTATCCTAAGGGCGGAAATGTATCCGCGCCAGATGTAAAAACAGCAATCGGTCGCATTTCAGATACATATTTGCCTTGCAGGAGAAAATTCATTCCTCCCGCAAATCCCGCCCGGGTTACCCCCACAGCTCGCCAAGAACGACATCAAGCTCCCTGAAACAGTCATTTTTCCGTGTAAGGCTAATGGCCAGCGCTGCAGCGGCCGATACAGCTCGGCAGACCTAAATTCCTGCGCCCGGAGCCTCTATGAAGTTCAAGTCGATCCAGTTTTCCGTCGCCGCCCTGGCCGGCGCCATCGTTCTCAGCGTGGTTGCAGCCCTGGTGCTGTACGCCCTGTTCTCCGGGGCCAGGACCCAGCAGATGGTGCAAGACCGTACCCAGGCCCAGTTCGAACAGGTCATCGAACAACGCCTGAGCGGCCTGGCGCAGACCCAGGTCAGCCAGATCCAGCGCGAACTGGAAGCGCCCCTGCTGATCGCCGGCGGCCTGGTGCGGGTCAATGCGCTGATGGGCACCCAGGACCCGCAAGGCCATGCCGGGCTGAGCCTGAGCCGTGAACAGCTGATTGCCCTGATCAAGGAAAACGTCACCCAGAACCCGAAGATCCTGGGTGCGTACATTGGCTGGGAACCCGGCGCCATCGACCATGACGACGCTGCCTACGTAGGCACCTCGGTGGTGGGTATCGATGCAGCAAACGGCCGCTTCCTGCCCTGGTGGTTCCGCAATGAAGACGGCAGCCTGGGCCTGGACAAACTGGCCGACGTCAATGATCGGACCCTGCTTTCCACCGGCGTGCGCGCCAGCGAGTACTACCTCTGCTCCCAGGACAGCCTAAAGCCTTGCGCCATCGATCCCGCTCCCTACAAGGTCGGCGACAAGGTGGTGATGCTGGCCTCCTTTATTCAGCCGATCCTGCTCAACGGCAAGTTCCAGGGCATCGTGGGTGCCGACCTGTCAGTGAACTTCATCCAGGACATGCTGGTGGGCGCCAACCAGAAGCTCTACGGTGGCGCCGGGCACATGGCCCTGATCGGCGGTAACGGTCGCCTGGTCGCCTATACCAAGGACTCGAGCAAGTTCGGTGAAAAAGTCAGCGACGTGCTCAGCAGTGACGCACTGACCAAGCTGTCCAGCCTCAAGCGCGGCGAAGTGACCTACGACGTCGACCAGGCCAACGGCACCATCAGCCTGTACCTGCCCTTCGGCATCGGCCAGACCGATGCGCACTGGACCCTGATGCTGCAACTGCCGCTGAGCGCGGTGATGGCCGACCTCGACAAACTGCAAGGTGACCTGGCCGAACAACGCAAGGCCGACACCTTCGGCATGGCCATGGTCGGGCTGGTGATTGCCGGCCTCGGCTTGCTGGTGATCTGGCTGGTGGGCCACGGCATTGCCCGGCCGCTGCGGCAGATGGTGGCAATGCTCGACGACATCGCTCAGGGCGAAGGCGACCTGACCCGACGCCTGACCAGCGATCGCGCTGACGAGCTGGGCTCCATCGCCAAAGGCTTCAACACCTTTTTGGCCAAGCTGCAGGCGATGATCAGCCAAGTGGTGACCTCGGTTCAGAGCGTCAGCGATTCTTCGGAACACACCGCAGACATCGCCATTCGCACCAACCAGGGCGTGCACAAGCAAATGGTTGAAATCGATCAGGTAGCCACCGCGGTGCACGAAATGACCGCCACCGCCCAGGACGTCGCGCGCAATGCCACCCAGGCCGCGCAAGCCGCCAGCCACGCCGACCAGGCCGCCAGCCAGGGCATGCAGATCGTGCGCGACACCTCCAGCGCCATCGGCGCCCTGGCCGAGGAAATCGGCCGTGCGGTGGGCGTGGTGCAGACCCTGGCCAAGGACAGCGAGAACATCAACGCCATCCTCATCGCCATTCGCGGGATTGCCGAGCAGACCAACCTGCTGGCGCTTAACGCGGCAATCGAGGCGGCGCGGGCCGGCGAGCAAGGCAGGGGCTTTGCGGTGGTTGCCGACGAGGTGCGCAACCTGGCGCAGAAAACCCAACAGGCCACCGAAGAAATCCAGTCGATGATCCAGCAACTGCAGCAGGGCACCCGGGAAGTGGTGCGGGTAATGGAGGACAGCCAGCACAAGACCGACCAGAGCGTGGAACACGCGGCCAAGGCGGCCCAGGCCCTGGAAACCATCACCCAGGCGGTGTCGGTGATCAACGACATGAACACCCAGATCGCCAGCGCCGCCGAGGAGCAGAGCGCGGTGGCCGAGGACATCAACCGCAATGTGATCAATATCGGCCAGGTGGCCAATGAAGTGGCGGGCGGCGCCGATGAGTCCAGTGCGGCCAGCGCCGGGCTGACCAAGCTCGCCGAACAGCAACGACGCCTGATCAACCAGTTCAAAGTCTAATCACGGACCTGCAGGAGCCGGCTTGCCGGCGAAAGCGATCCTGGCTTGGACAGCAAACCAGGGGCCTCTTCGCTGGCAAGCCAGCTCCTGCAGCCAGCTCCTGCAGTTGATGCTTCAGGCGGGGGTCAGGCACTCGGGGCCGTTGAGCTTGGGGTCATTGACCAGGTTGGCCAGGACCCGCTCGCGCAGGGCTGCCGGCGGGCTGGCCAGCAAGGCTTGCAGGGCATGCAAGGGGGTTTCTGGATCGAGCCAGGCTTGCTGGCCGGCGGCATCGAGGATCAGCGGGCGACGCAGATTGGAAGCCGCCTGGGTTACCACTGCAGTGCTCAGCCAGACCTGCTCCTGCACCGGGTAGGCCTCCCATATCGCGGCAAAAAAGATCGACGAACCTTCCCCCGGCGTCAGCCAGTAGGGGCGCTTGCGGGTGCCGCCGCGCCATTCGTAGAAACCATTGGCCGGCAGCAGGCAGCGCCGCTCGCGAAAGGCCTGGCGAAACATCGGCTGCTCCGCCAGGGTTTCCGCCCGGGCATGGGCGGGCGTCCGGGAAAGGTCCGTGAGCCACGGCGGTGTCAGCCCCCAGCGGGCCCGGGCCAGGGTGCGCTGGCCGTTTTCCGCGCGCTGGATCAGCACCGAATCATTGGGCGAGATGTTCCACTGCGCCTTCTGGTCGGCGGGAAATCCCGGCAAGGCGGCAAACGCGGGGTTCCAGCGAAACAGGGCATAACGTCCACACATGGGGCAATACAACTCTCGGCAAATCGGCGCTCAGCCTAACAGACCAGCACCCCGGCAAAATTGTCCGGTTCATCAAAGGGCAACGGCAGGGCCGCATTGTACGCAGCGATCAGCTCTCGCGCCTGTTGCGCCTGGTGGTTTTCCACCGACAGCCCCAGCAGCCCGAACAGCGGCAGCTCCCCTGCCCCGCCCAACAGATCGCGCCCCTGCAGATGGGCCTCGATCCCCTCGCTGGCCAGCATGCACTGGAGCAACTCGCCTTCCAGCAGGTTTTCCGGCTCGTAGATGCGCTGCATAAGGGCCACTCCCCATTCAGTCGTTTTCACTGTGAACGTCGAGCATCCATTCCCGACCGTCGGTTTGCAGGGTGAATACAATGGGCCGGCAGCACACCGGGCAGTCTTCGATATAGGTCTGGTCGCCGCCAGACAGGTCCAGCACCGCCTCTGCCTGTTCGCCACAGTAAGGGCACTGATAATGGTCGGTTTCCAGCATCGCCGTCTCCAGAGTGACTTATGCGTATAATCGCCGGTCTATTTGCAGGGCTTTTTTTGTTTGAGCTGAATTTTCAGACCGTGCCCGGCTTTTTTTCGATCCGAACCTTTTCTTACCCTAGCCGTTTCTAACAAGAGAGCATGATGGGCGAATTCGATGCCATCCGACCTTACCACGACAGCGAAGTACCAGCGGTGCTGGCCCGGCTGCTCGGTGACAAGGCGTTTCTAGATATCCTCACCCACTTTCGCTTCCCGCGTTTTGCCAAGACTTTCGGCTGGCTGCTCAAACCCCTGATCGCTCACCGCCTGCGCCGTGAGTTTGCCGGGGTCACTTCGGTGGCCACCCTGCAGGACAAGGTCGAATTCTACGTCGACCACACCATCGAGCGGGCCACCGACGGCGTGACCTACACCGGCGTCGAGCAGTTCAAGTCGGGCACCGCCTATGTGTTCCTGGCCAACCACCGCGACATCGTCATGGACCCGGCCTTCGTCAACTACGCGGTGTACCACGCCGGCCTGCCGACGCCACGCATCGCCATTGGCGACAACCTGCTGCAGAAGCCGTTTGTCAGCGACCTGATGCGTCTGAACAAGAGTTTCATCGTGCACCGTTCCATCAGCGGTCGCCGGGAAAAGCTCGCGGCCTACCAGCTGCTGTCGGCCTATATCAACCATTCGATCCGCAACGACGGCCAGTCGATCTGGATCGCACAGGCCGAGGGCCGGGCCAAGGATGGCGACGATCGCACCGAGTCGGCGATCCTCAAGATGTTCCACATGAGCCGCAAGGACGAGCCGTTCGGCGAGGTCATCCAGTCGTTGAACCTGACACCGGTGTCCATCAGCTACGAATACGACCCCTGCGACCAGGCCAAGGCCCGCGAGCTGTACATCCGCGCCACCACCGGCACCTATACCAAGGCACCAGGCGAGGATGACGTGAGCATCGCCAAGGGCATCACCGGCTATAAAGGCCGGGTCCACGTGAACTTCGCCGCGCCCATCAGCGAATCCTTCGAGGACACCAAGCAACTGGCCATGGAAATGGACCGGCAGATCCTCGGCGGCTACCGCCTGTTCCCGGTGCACTACCTGGCCTATGCCCAGTGGAGCGATGCCGATCCACAACTGCAGGTGCCAACGGCCGCCGAGGTCTTCCCGGCCCAGGAGCTGGCCAAGGCCGAACAGGAATGGCAGCGCCGGCTGGATGCCTGCCCGGCAGAACACCGGCCGTACCTAGTACTGCAATACGCCAATCCGGTGCGCAACCAGTATCGGGTCAAGGCCGGTCTGGCGCTGTAACGGCCGGACTGGAAAGCACAACGGCGCCTGCGGGCGCCGTTGTCGTTTCTGCAACCTGGGGGTTGATCAGAACCGGGTGCTGATCCAGGACACCAGCAACGCCAGGCCAAGGCAGGCGAAGCCGAAGCGGTAGAAAAATCTATTGATGCGCAAGGTTGCGGGATCCAGCATCAGCAGCGGCTGATCCACCGCCCGTCCCTCGCTCTGCACGGCCAGATTGGCCAGGGCCCGCAGTTCACGACGGCGGGTGGCGTGCAGCAGCCAGCTGCCTGGGCAGGCGAACAGCAGGGCAAGCAGGTTGATCAGTTTGGCGGGATGGGCGTTGAACATCGACCAGATCAGTTGCAGCGACATCATGAACCTCGGAGGAAAGCCGTATACGGGCCGTCGAGTGCACCCGCGGCGCGGATTCTACTCAATCCCCGACAAAACGCGGGGAGCTTTCCGACCAGTAACGAGACGCCGGTCCATTAATTTAAAGCGTCATCTTTTCGTCATCTAAACAAGCCAGTCTGTCGCCCCTCGAAACCCACGGAGCTTGTCATGCTGCACGCCGAAAACCAGGACCGCCTTTACCTGATCGCCCCCAGTGAAGAACAGCAGGCGCTGGTGGGCGCCCTGGCGTTCAACGTGCAGGACCGGCACTGGCTGGTGTATTGCGCCCTGGGCGGGCACCAGCACGCGGACCTGCCGGAAACAGACCTGCTGACGGGCGTCAGCATGCTGGACTTCTACGTCGAGGCGGCCTGATCCGCGCCCATAAAAAAGCCCGGCGCGCTATCAGGCAGCCGGGCTTTTTCGTTGCTTGGCCAGGGCTCAAACCCCGGCCAGGCGCGGGTTACTCGCCGAGGATCTGGCCCACGGTCGGATCCTTGAACAGACGGGTCAAGGCATCGCTGAGCACATCACCCACCAGCTTGGTGTTGGTGTCCTGGTTCGGCGCCATGCCGAAACGCTGGTCCAGGGAAGCACCGTAACGGCCGCTGTAACGACGGTTGGCGTTCTGCACATCCGAGCGGAAGGTGGCACCGATGGTGGCTTCGGTCACGTACAGGCCTTCTTTAGGCGACTGGTACTTGAGCTCGGCCAGGGTCACGGTCAACTGAGGGGCGTTGGTACCACCGGCGGTCGGGGTAAAGCCCAGCAGGCGCACTGCCGCTTCGGCCTGGGCCTGCAGCTTGGGCAGGATCTGCGCGCTCTGCACGGTGATGGCACTGGTTTCCGGGTACAGGCCACCACGGGTGCCCAGGGTCGGCGAAGGACGTCCATCAACCACTTTCACCACCACCGGCTGGCCATGGCCGACAGGCGCCAGCTGGGCAGTGAGCTTGGGCTCCGGGCTGAGTTGTTGCGGGCTGTGGGCGCAACCCACCAGCGACAGGCTGGTCACAGTGATCAAACCGAACAACAGGCGTTGCAACATGCTCATCTCTCCAGGAATCAGGCACAAACAGGCCCGCAGTATAGCGGTGCACAAGGACGGCAAACCAGCGCCAGGCATGACTTAGTCAAGACTCAGACAGGTCCCGTACAACCGGGTTCCTGTAACCTGCCGTTCACTGGCAATACATCATGATGTAACGGCTCAAGGGCATTCTTATCGTCAATGACACATTCAGGTACCTGGTCATGAACTTCCTCCGTTCCCTGTTCGCCCCCCGTCAACAGTTTCGCAGCTTCGCCCTGCTGGACAACCAGGGACGTTGCCAGGCCTTTAAGCACTGCCTGCTGGCCCCGGTAGGCGATGGCTGGGTGGAAATCCAGGAAATTCGCCTGAACTGGTTGCACCAGGCTCTGCCCGCCAGCGCCCGGGTCAGCCCGCGCTGCGCTCGCTCCCGGGTGCAACCGATACTGGCCACCTGACCAAAAGCCTAATAAAAGTCGCGAAACAGGATCATTTCTGCGCATTTCTTCGTTACAATCTCCCCCCGATTATAAGGACGTCTCCTGATCGGGCCTCGCAGTACCGCCAACGCCACTGCTTTGGCACCCCGCACCGCCCACAGAGAGCCGCCCACACAGTTCGAGTGAAGCTGGCGTGCTTGCTGTTCACCTTGCAAACCTCCACTTTTCGCGAAACTGCAGAGCTGCCGTTGCTCGGCCACTTAAAGCTGTTTGCCCGTCGTGCCCGCATCCTTTGCCGGCATCACCGCGCGGGCCAGGTGCCAGGCTGAGGCAGCCCTTTTTTGAGGTTCACGTCTTCAAAAGAGCGTGAAAAAACGGGTTTTCACAACTTCACAAGAGTGTGGCGAGCAAATGAATAGTTTTGCGTCTGAACTGGCACCATTGGCCTCTACAACAGCCCGATTACACAGGACCGAGCACTCCTCAAGAACTGGTGCTTGAAGCCTGTCCGCTGACGGATTTGGTTGCACGAGCGGATGTATCGACCATAAGTCGAATTGCCCGAGGCTCCCCGAGATGCGTTCATACGCACCTTGAGGCCCGGTTGGCAGCGTCCGTGGTAGTTGCAAAAAATTGCGAAGATTCGGACATGGCGATCCTGGCCATGGGTAACCTGGGGCATTACGTGAACCGCCCCGTCACTCCTGGCAGCCATGCCGTCAATTTGGTGCTGCAGATTTTGGAGACGCGTTAATGGCGCATAACGAAGCAGTAGACGTCGTATTGGTCGGGGCCGGCATCATGAGTGCCACCCTTGCTGTACTGCTCAAAGAGCTCGACCCCGCGATCAAGCTGGAAGTCGTCGAGCTGATGGATTCGGGTGCCGCGGAAAGTTCCAACCCGTGGAACAACGCCGGTACCGGCCACGCCGGCCTCTGTGAGCTGAACTACACGCCACAGGCCGCCGATGGCAGCATCGACATCAAGAAAGCCGTGCACATCAACACCCAGTTCGAGGTGTCGAAGCAGTTCTGGTCCTACCTGACCAAGAAAGGCACCTTCGGCTCGTCCAAGTCCTTCATCAGCCCCGTGCCGCACCTGAGCTTCGTACAGGGCGAAAAAGGCGTTTCCTTCCTCAAGAAACGCTTTGAAGTACTGAGCCAGCACCATGCCTTCGCGGACATGGAATACACCGAAGACAAGGCCAAGATGGCCGAGTGGATGCCGCTGATGATGCCGGGCCGCCCAGCGGACGAAACCATCGCCGCCACTCGCGTGCTCAACGGTACCGACGTCAACTTCGGCGCCCTGACCAACCAGTTGCTCAAGCACCTGACCAGCGCTCCCGATGCCCAGGTCAAGTACTGCAAGCGTGTCACTGGCCTCAAGCGCAACAAGGCCAACGGCTGGACCGTGAGCATCAAGGACGTCAACAGCGGCAGTACCCGCGAAGTCGACGCCAAGTTCGTGTTCCTCGGCGCCGGTGGCGCGGCCCTGCCCCTGCTGCAGGCCTCGGGCATCGAGGAGAGCAAGGGCTTCGGCGGTTTCCCGGTGAGCGGCCAGTGGCTGCGTTGCGACAACCCGGAAGTGGTCAAGCAGCACCAGGCCAAGGTCTACAGCCAGGCGGCCGTGGGCTCGCCACCGATGTCCGTGCCGCACCTGGACACCCGCGTGGTCGAAGGCAAGAAGTCCCTGCTGTTCGGGCCTTATGCCGGCTTTACCACCAAGTTCCTCAAGCACGGCTCGTTCCTCGACCTGCCGATGTCGGTACGCGCCGGCAACATCGGCCCGATGCTGGCCGTGGCCCGGGACAACATGGACCTGACCAAGTACCTGGTCAGCGAAGTCATGCAGTCCATGGAGCAGCGCCTGGAATCCCTGCGCCGCTTCTACCCCGAGGCCAAGGCCGAGGACTGGCGCCTGGAAGTGGCCGGCCAGCGGGTGCAGATCATCAAGAAGGATCCGAAGAAAGGCGGCATCCTGCAGTTCGGTACCGAACTGGTGGCAGCCAAGGACGGCTCTCTGGCCGCCCTGCTCGGCGCCTCGCCAGGTGCCTCGGTAACCGTTTCGATCATGCTGGAGCTGATCGAGCGATGCTTCCCGGCCAAGGCCAGCGGCGAATGGGCTGCCAAGCTCAAGGAAATCTTCCCGGCACGAGAAAAGGTCCTGGAAACCGACGCAACGCTGTACCACCAGATCAACAGCGAAAACAACCTGAGCCTGGAGCTGGTCGAGCCAAGCAAGGAAACCGAAAGCTGCGCCTGATCCGCGCTGAATGAAAAACGCCCCGTCCTTCGCAGGACGGGGCGTTTTTTTATGCCTGGCGAGAAGATCAGCCGCGGGCGTTGTCCATCAGCTCGATGTAGTCGGCGGCGTTGCGCTGATCGCGGATCAGGTCGACGAAGCTCTGGCCGTGCTCATCCTTGCCATCCAGGTCGAAACCGGCTTCGACGAAGAAGGTCAGGAAGCGTTCGAAATCATCGATGCGCAGGCCACGATAGGCCTTGATCAGCTTGTGCAGGGACGGCGAAGTTGCATCGACCGGCTCGAAATCGAGGAACAACTTGATCTGCTCGTCGCTGATCTCGTCACCAATCACTTGTTTCTTATCTTTACGCATTGCCGACTCCAGCTCGCAGACATTTCACGGGGCGGGCAGTTTACCCCCAGCCCGCATATGGCCTCAACGCGAACGCACGCTGCCGGTATGCAGGTCAGCCCAGATGTGCCCGTTGGCATAGCTGAGGAACTGGCAATACACCGTGTCGTTGCGCAACAGGTCCATCACCGCACGGTACTGGGCCAGCGGGTAATACAGGGTCAGGGTCCGGCTCTTGGCATCGAACTGCGGCTTTTTCAGGCTTTTGCTTTCACCGTCGAAGTTCACCAGCACCTGGCTGATGGTGGCGCCCTTGTTCAACGGCTTGCCCTTGAGCCGCACCCACACTGGCGAAGTCACGGGAATCGGTTGCTGGTTCGATTGGCGCTGGCTGCCGATCACCACCGAATACTCGGTGACCTGCAACAACTGCTGCTGTTGCGGGACGCTGTCGCGCAGGGTCAGATCATCGGGAGGCAGGAACTGCCCGTGCAAGGGGGCCGGGGCGGCTGCCAGGGGCAGGCTCAAGCACAGAAGAAGGGCCGCGCTACTGCGAATCAACAGGCTCATGACAGGCTCCAGACAAGGGCCGAGCACTCTAGCACGGGTTTTTACCGCAAATCTTGCACCGTTATCGACGGTAGGCCGCTGTCACGGGCGCGGGCCTGTTCAGTCGAACTGGGCGCGCATCCAGGCCTGGTATTCGGCCACGCCGGGCTCGCCTTCACGGGGCGCCCAACTGGCCTGCTCACCCTCGCCCACTGGGCGATAAGGGCCGGCCTTGCATTCGAACATCAGGCTGTCGGGCTCCAGCACCACCAGGCCGTGGAAAACCCCGGCCGGCAAGTCCACACCGACGCAGTCGCCGCCGGCCTGCAGCACCCGCTTGCCCTGGACCTGGCCCGCTTCATCGAAAATCAGCACGCCCAGGCGCCCCTTGAGCACCAGCAGGGTCTCGGCCTTGTCAGCACTCAGGTGGCGATGCGGCGGAACATAAGTGGAGGGTTGCAGCCCCACCGCCATGCGGTGGCAAGGCTCTTCCATGGCATGGAAGTTGTGGTGCTGACGACCGCGGGGGTTGGCCGCGGCTTTCTCAGCCAGGTCGCTGAACAACGCTTGATCGAGAAAGCTCGGCCCGGTCATCGCTTACATGCCCTTCACGGCATAAATGCCGGCAGCGTTACGCCAGTAGCCCTTGTAGTCCATGCCGTAGCCGAACACGTAGCGGTCCACGCAAGGCAGGCCCATGTAGTCGGCCTTGAGGTCCGGACGGGCCTTGCGGTCGTGGTCCTTGTCGATCAGCACGGCCGTGTGCACGGCGCGGGCGCCGGCGTGTTTGCAGAAGTCGATGATCGCACCCAGGGTGTGACCTTCATCGAGGATGTCGTCGATGATCAGCACGTCGCGGTCGATAAAGGAGACTTCCGGCTTGGACTTCCAGAACAGCTCACCGCCGCTGGTTTCGTTGCGGTAGCGGGTAGCGTGCAGGTAGGAGGCTTCCAGGGGAAAGCGCAGGTGGGTCAGCAGCTTGCCCGCGAAGATCAGGCCACCGTTCATGACGCAGAATACCACCGGATTGCGCTCAGCCAGTTCTTCAGTGATTTGTGCACCGACCCGGGCGATGGCCGCCTCGACTTCAGCTTCGGTGTACAGGCAGTCAGCCTCGCGCATGATTTGACGGATATGCTCGAGATCAGCGGACATGGCGCTCTCCAAGGGGTGGCAGTTTCGGAAAAGCGGGCAAAGGTACGCATCCGGCCCGGTCAGATCAAGCGTTTCTGGACTAACGTACTTTATGTCTATAGGACAACAACCCCGGATAGATTAATCTAGGCCGTTTTTTTTGCCCGCCGCCGGAGCCTTTCCCTATGCCCATCCGTGAGATCCGCCATCCGCTGATCCGACACAAACTTGGCCTTATGCGCCGCGCAGACATTAGCACGAAGAACTTTCGCGAGCTCGCTCAGGAAGTCGGTGCCCTGCTGACGTACGAAGCCACCAAAGACCTGCCCCTGGAAAGCTACGAGATTCCAGGCTGGTGCGGCCCTGTCCAGGTCGAGAAGATCGCCGGCAAGAAGATTACCGTGGTACCGATCCTGCGTGCCGGCATCGGCATGCTCGAAGGCGTGCTGAGCCTGATCCCGGGCGCCAAGGTCAGCGCCGTAGGCGTGGCCCGCAATGAGGAAACCCTGCAAGCCCACACCTACCTGGAAAAACTGGTACCGGAAATCGACGAGCGCCTGGCGATGATCATCGACCCGATGCTGGCCACCGGCAGTTCCATGGTCGCCACCATCGACCTGTTGAAAAAGGCCGGCTGCCGTGACATCCGCGCCATGGTCCTGGTGGCCGCCCCCGAGGGCATCGCCGCCGTCGAGCAGGCGCACCCGGACGTGACCATCTACACCGCTTCCATCGATCAGAAGCTCAACGAGCATGGCTACATCATTCCTGGCCTGGGTGATGCCGGTGACAAGATCTTCGGCACCAAGCAGAAGGATTCCTGATCATGCAGGACGAGTTCAACGATCCGCTCTGGCGCCAGGTACTGTCTGGCGCCCAGATGCTCTTCGTGGCCTTCGGTGCCCTGGTGTTGATGCCGCTGATCACCGGTCTCGACCCGAACGTGGCGCTGTTCACGGCGGGTCTCGGGACTCTGTTGTTCCAGGTGGTGACCGGGCGCCAGGTGCCGGTCTTCCTGGCGTCGAGCTTTGCCTTCATCACCCCGATCATTCTCGCCAAGGGCCAGTTCGGCCTCGCCGCGACCATGGGCGGGGTAATGGCGGCGGGCTTCGTCTACACCTTTCTCGGCCTGGCCGTGAAGATCAAGGGCACCGGTTTCATCGACCGCCTGCTGCCGCCGGTGGTCATTGGCCCGGTGATCATTTCCATCGGCCTGGCCATGGCCCCCATCGCCGCCAACATGGCCATGGGCAAGGCCGGTGACGGCAGCGAGCTGATTCATTACCAGACGGCGATGATGATCTCGATGCCGGCGCTGCTCACCACCCTGATCGTCGCGGTGTTCGGCAAAGGCATCTTTCGCCTGGTGCCGATCATTTCCGGCGTGCTGGTGGGGTTTGCCCTGTCGTTCTACTTCGGCGTGGTGGACACCGCGAAGATCGCCGCCGCCCCCTGGCTGGCGCTGCCGCACTTCACCGCACCGGAGTTCAACTGGCAGGCGATCCTGTTCATCGTCCCGGTCGCCCTGGCACCGGCCATCGAGCACATCGGTGGCGTGATTGCGGTCGGCAGCGTCACCGGCCGCGACTACCTGAAGAAGCCCGGCCTGCACCGCACCCTGTTCGGTGACGGCATCGCCACCACCGCTGCCGGCCTGTTCGGCGGGCCGCCCAACACCACCTACGCCGAAGTCACTGGCGCGGTGATGCTGACTAAGAACTACAACCCGAAAATCATGACCTGGGCGGCGGTCTTCGCCATCACCCTGGCCTTTATCGGCAAGTTCGGCGCGCTGCTGCAAAGCATCCCGGTGCCAGTGATGGGCGGGATTCTCTGCCTGCTGTTCGGCTCGATCGCCGCAGTGGGGATGAACACCCTGATCCGCCACAAGATCGACCTGGGCGAAGCCCGCAACCTGGTGATCGTCTCGGTGACCCTGGTGTTCGGCATTGGCGGCGTGCTGGTGGGAACCGGTACCGGTCCGGATGACTTCGGCCTCAAGGGCATCGCCCTGTGCGCCGTTGTCGCCATCGTGCTGAACCTGGTGCTGCCGGGGAACGACGGCTGGAAGAACAAGAAGGCCGATGAGCCGTTGATCTAGAGAACCCTTCGCCGGCAAGCTGTCTCCCACGCAGGAGCCGGCTTGCCGGCGAAGCTATTTACAACGCCAGCGGCGCTCGCTCGCACAAGGCGTTCAAGGCCTTGGCCCATTGTGGGTCGTCATTCAGGCAAGGGATCAACACCAGGTCCTCCCCTCCCGCCTCGCGAAACTGCTCGCGACCGCGATCACCGATCTCCTCCAGGGTTTCGATGCAGTCGGCGACAAATGCCGGGCACATCACCAGCAGCTTCTTCACCCCTTGTTTACCCAGTTCATCAAGGCGTGCCTCGGTGTAGGGCTCGATCCATTTCGCTCGCCCCAACCGTGACTGGAAGGAAACCGACCATTGCCCGTCGGCCAGGCCCATCTGCTGGGCGAAGGCCCTGGCGGTACGGAAACACTGGCCGCGATAACAGTTGGCAAGCACCTGGGGCGATGACTCTGCGCAGCAGTCCCCGGCACCATCGAGGGAGTGCCCCGGGTTGAGCTTGTTCAAGTGCCGCTCGGGCAGGCCGTGGAAACTCAGCAGCAGATGATCGAAAGGCTGTTGCAGGTGCGGCCGGGTGCTGGCCACCAACGCCTCGATGTACTCGGGTTGATCGTAGAAGGGTTGCAGCACGCTGAATTGCACGTCCAGCTTATGCTCGCGTACCACACGCCTGGCCTCCTCGACCACGGTGGTGACCGTGCTGTCGGCAAACTGTGGATACAGCGGGGCCAGGGTGATCTTGCGTTGCCCCTGGGCCACCAGCTTGAGCAGCACGGACTCGATCGAAGGCTCGCCGTAGCGCATGGCCAACTCTACCGGGCCCTGCTTCCACTGCTCGCTCATTACCTTCTGCAGACGCCGGCTGAGCACCACCAGCGGCGAACCCTCTTCCCACCAGATCGACGCGTAGGCGTGGGCCGATTGCTCTGGCCGCTTGATCAGGATCAGCGACACCAGCAAACGTCGGACCGGCCAGGGCAGGTCGATCACATAAGGGTCCATGAGGAATTGGTTGAGGTAGCTGCGCACGTCCGCCACCGAAGTGGAAGCCGGCGAACCCAGGTTGACCAGGAGCAACGCGTGATCGGTCATGCAACGTCCTATTTCAGAGGCGGCTGGACACAGGCGTCCAGGGCCGCAGGCAAATCAGTGAACTGGAAAGTGAAACCCGCTTCCAGCAACCGCGCGGGAACGGCACGCTGGCCTCCCAGCAACAGCAACGACAATTCACCCAAGGCCAGGCGCAGGAAAAACGCCGGCAGCGGTATCAGTGCAGGCCGGTGCAGCACCCGCCCCAAGGTCTTGGCGAACTCGCGGTTGCGCACCGGTTTTGGCGCGCAGGCATTATAAGGACCCTGCGCCCCAGGCTGATGCACAAGAAAATCAATCAGGGCGATTTGATCGTCGATATGAATCCACGGCATCCATTGCCGGCCGTTGCCGATCGGCCCGCCCAGCCCCAGCTTGAAGGGCAGCAGCAGGCGCGACAAAAAGCCGCC
The DNA here is from genome assembly GCF_058799535.1 of Pseudomonas sp. GW822-FHT06D10. Classification (NCBI taxonomy): domain Bacteria; kingdom Pseudomonadati; phylum Pseudomonadota; class Gammaproteobacteria; order Pseudomonadales; family Pseudomonadaceae; genus Pseudomonas; species Pseudomonas sp. GW822-FHT06D10. Next base: position 229,507 of record NZ_JBXALN010000008.1, read on the forward strand.
CTCGGGCGACAGCACCAAACCGGTGCGCACCAGCACCACACGCACGCCCATGGCTTCGGCGCGCTGGGCAGTTTCTTCCCAGGCAATGCACAACTGGCTGGCAAAGTCCTCGTTGACCGGGGGCGAATCCTCGCTCAGTTCCCGTTCGCCACCGTCGCCGTACCAGCCCACCGCCGAGCCCGACACCAGCACACCGGGTTTGTGTTCGCGGCTTTCGAGCCAGGCCAACAGGGTTTCGGTCAGGGCGATGCGGCTGTGCCAAAGCAGCGCCTTGCGCTTGTGGCTCCAGGGCCGATCGGCGATCGGCGCCCCGGCCAGGTTGATCACCGCGTCCACCGGGATCTGGTCCAGCTCTTGCAGCGTCTTGACAGCCCGCACCTGGGGACCGCACAGGGCGGCAACCTTATCGGGTTGGCGAGTCCATACACTCAACTGGTGACCCTGGGCCTGCCAGTGACGACACAGGGCACGCCCGATCAAACCAGTACCGCCGGTCAGCAATATATGCATGACATCTTCCTCGCGTGGCGTTTTACCCGAATCACTAGTCTATTTTTATAAGCAGGGATCTTTTCAATCGGACAGGCTGTGTTTTAACGATAGACAACCTGAACAACCGATGACGCCGAAAGCTATACCAAAAAACAATATTGTACAGGTTTTGGCGGCGGCGTAATCTGTACAGAAAGGTAAACGAGGCCCCTATGACAGTACCCATCGCAATCATTGGTACCGGCATCGCCGGACTCTCCGCCGCCCAGGCGCTACGAGATGCCGGGCATACCGTCCACCTTTTCGACAAAAGCCGCGGCAGCGGCGGGCGCATGTCGAGCAAACGCAGCGATGCCGGCAGCCTGGACCTGGGAGCCCAGTACTTTACCGCCCGTGACCGTCGTTTCGTCACCGAAGTCCAGCGCTGGCAAGCCAAGGGCTGGGTCGCCGAATGGACGCCACAACTCTACAACTCCCACGGCGGCCAGCTCAGCCCCTCGCCGGATGAACAGACCCGCTGGGTCGGCACTCCCCGCATGAGCGCCATCACCCGCGCGCTGATCGGCGACCTCGAGGCCCACTTCGCCTGCCGCATCACCGAAGTCTTCCGCGGCGAACAGCATTGGCATCTGCAGGACGCCGAAGGTTTCACCCACGGCCCTTTCAGCCACGTCGTGATCGCCACGCCGGCACCACAGGCCACTGCCCTGCTGGCCGCCGCGCCGAAGCTTGCGGGTGTCGCCGCCGGGGTGAAAATGGACCCAACCTGGGCCGTCGCCCTGGCCTTCGATACCCCTCTGGAAACCCCCATGGAAGGCTGCTTCGTGCAGGACAGCCCGCTGGACTGGCTGGCCCGCAACCGCAGCAAGCCCGGGCGCGACAGCCACCTCGACACCTGGGTCCTGCATGCCACCAGCGCCTGGAGCCGGCAGCACATCGACCTCTCGAAAGAAGCCGTGACCGAACAACTGCACGGTGCCTTCGCCGAGCTGCTGCACAGCGTCATGCCCGCCCCGACCTTCAGCCTGGCCCACCGCTGGCTCTACGCCCGCCCGGCCACCAGCCATGAATGGGGCGCCCTGGCCGACGCCGATCTGGGCCTGTACGTTTGCGGCGACTGGTGCCTGTCCGGCCGCGTCGAAGGCGCCTGGCTGAGCGGGCAGGAGGCCGCGCGCCGGCTCCACGAGAGCCTGCAGTGAATCGCCTCAACCCGCGCAAACTGCTGCTGTCGAAGTGGACAGCAGCCCACCCGCAACACCGTGAGAAACACTTCCTGGTTACCGAGCTGTTCTGCGATGAACAAGGCACCGTGCTGGACATCGAATTGCAGGCGGTGCTCACCCGACGCAGCCAGCGCCTGAGCTGGCAGACCCTGCAGAACGAGCGCGACTGGCACATGGGCTGGCAATAACCTGGCGCATCCGCGTCGGCGGATACCTATACAAATAATTTGACTTGTACAACTTTAATTCTATGATGGATAAAAGTTGTACAAGCCACCGTTCTTGTACAGGTATACCCGGAGGTTGAACCATGTCTGCCAAGCCGAAAATCGCCATCAGCGCCTGCCTGATGGGCGTCGAGGTCCGCTACAACGGCGGGCACAAGGAATCTCGCTTGTGCAGCCGGGTGCTGTGCGACTACTTCGATTTCGTGCCCCTGTGCCCGGAAGTCGCCATCGGCCTGGGCACGCCCCGGGAGCCGATTCGCCTGGTAGGCCCCCCCGAACAGCCACGGGCCACAGGCACACGGGACAGCAGCCTGGACGTCACCCAGCCCCTGGCCGACTACGCCGAACACATGGCGGGCCAGTTGGGAGATATCTGCGGCTACATCTTCATGCAGAGCTCCCCTTCTTGCGGCCTGGAGCGAGTCAAGGTGTACCAGGCCAACGGCATTCCCCATCGCAGCGGCGGGCGCGGCATCTACGCCCAGGCCTTCTGCGCCCGGCACCCGGACCTGCCCGTGGAGGAAGCCGGACGCCTGAATGACCCGGTGCTGCGGGAGAACTTCCTGACCCGGGTGTTCGTCTATCGCGACTGGCAGGCCCTGGTTCAGCAAGGGCTCAGCCGCCGTGCCCTCACCGACTTCCACTCACGCTGCAAATACCTGCTGATGGCCCATCACCCCGAACAGTACAAGGCCCTGGGCAATCTGTTGGGCAGCATGGGCAAGGGCGATGCGACGCTGATCGGCCCACGCTACTTCAGCCAGTTGATGGAAGCGCTGAGCCGCTGCGCCACCCGTGGCACCCACAGCAATGTGCTGCAGCACATCAGTGGCTACTTCAAGCGGGCCATCAGCAGCGAGGACAAGCAGGAAATGCAACGCCTCATCAGCCAGTACCGCCAGGGCATCGTGCCGCTGGTGGTGCCCCTGACCCTGCTCAAGCACCACTTGCGCCAGAACCCCGATCCCTACATTGCCCAGCAACTGTACCTGCAGCCGCACCCCGAAGACCTCAGCCTGCGCAACGCGATCTGAGCCATGAAACTCTTCCCCCCAGCGGTCGACGAAGACACCGCCCCGGATACCGACTGCCAGGAACAGGGCTGGCTGCCGATCCGCGAGGTGGCGCGCCAGACCGGTGTCAACGCAGTCACCTTGCGGGCCTGGGAGCGCCGCTACGGGCTGATCGTGCCCCGGCGCACGCCCAAGGGCCACCGGCTGTATTCCAGCGAGCAGGTGCAGCAGATCCTGACCATCCTCACCTGGCTCAATCGAGGGGTTGCGGTGAGCCAGGTCAAGCCCTTGCTGGACAGCGACACCAGCTCCAGCCCCCAGGTGGAGAATGACTGGCTGCACCTGCGCGCCGCCCTCGCCCGGGCCATCAGCCAGTTGGCCGAGCGCAAGGTCGACGACACCTTCAATCAGGCCATGGCGCTGTACCCGCCACGGACCCTGTGCGAGCACCTGTTGATGCCGCTGCTGGCGGAACTGCAACAGCGCTGGCAAGGCCAGTTCGGCAGCCAGATGGAACAGGTGTTCTTCTACTCCTGGCTGCGCAGCAAGCTCGGCGCCCGGATCTATCACAACAACCGCCAAGTGCAGGGCGCCCCGCTGTTGCTGGTCAACCAGTCGGACCTGCCACTGGAGCCGCACCTGTGGCTCACCGCCTGGCTGGCCAGTAACGCCGACTGCCCGGTGGAGGTCTTCGACTGGCCGCTGCCCGGCGGCGAACTGGCCCTGGCCACCGAACGCCTGCAGGCCCGGGGCCTGCTGCTGTATTCCGGCAAGGCACTCAACCCCGCCCAGTTGCCCAGGCTGCTCAGCGGCGTGGCCTGCAAAAAATTCATCGTCGGACCCGCGGTGTGCATCCACCCCGCCCAGTGGTCCGTATGTACCACTGAAATCGCCGATCTGTACCTGGCCCAGGACCCGATAGCGGCCTGCCAGCTACTGCTCGAGCGAGGACTTTTCTGATCCGGGAACCGATATGCAATTGATCTGGCTGCGCAGCGACCTGCGCCTACATGACAACACCGCCCTGAGCGCCGCCGCCCAGCGGGGCGCGGCCGTAGCGGTGTATCTGCTGAGCCCGGAGCAGTGGCTGGCCCATGACGATGCACCCTGCAAGATCGATTTCTGGCTGCGTAACCTGCAGTCGCTGAGCACCGCCCTGGGCCGCCTGAATATCCCGCTGCTGATCCGCAGCGCCGCCACCTGGGAGCAGGCGCCTCAGGTCCTGCTTGAACTGTGCCGGCAATTGCAGGTGCAGATGCTGCACTTCAACCAGGAATACGGCATCCACGAAAGCCGCCGCGATGCGGCCGTAACCCAGGCCCTGCAACACGCCGGAATCAGCGTCCAGGGTCATCTCGACCAATTGCTGTTCCAGCCCGGCAGCGTACTGACCAAGAGCGGCGGCTACTTCCAGGTCTTCAGCCAGTTTCGCAAGGTCTGCTACAGCCGCCTGCAGACCGCACTGCCGGCCCTGGTGAAGGCACCCGGGGCTCAGTTGCCGCTGTCGATCAACGCCGATCCGCTCCCGCAGCAGGTCGAAGGCTTTCCCAGCCCCACCCAAGCCCTGCGCGAGCTGTGGCCCGCCGGCGAGGACGAGGCGCAAAGGCGCCTGGAGCAGTTCAGCGATGAACAGATCCACTACTACCAGAGCGAACGCGACTTCCCGGCCAAACCCGGCACCAGCCAGCTTTCGCCCTACCTCGCCGCCGGCGTGATCTCGCCCCGCCAGTGCCTGCACGCCGCCTTGCGCGGCAACCAGGGCGAGTTTGAAAGCGGCAGCCCCGGGGCCGTCACCTGGATCAACGAACTGCTCTGGCGCGAGTTCTACAAACACATCCTGGTGGGCTACCCACGGGTGTCCCGGAACCGGGCCTTTCGCCCGGAAACCGAGGCGGTGAAATGGCGCCATGCCCCCGAGGAACTGGTGGCCTGGCAGGAGGCCCGCACCGGCCTGCCGATCATCGATGCTGCCATGCGCCAGCTGCTGGAGACCGGCTGGATGCATAACCGCCTGCGCATGGTGGTGGCGATGTTCCTGACCAAGAACCTGCTGATCGACTGGCGCGAGGGCGAGCGTTTCTTCATGCGCCACCTGATCGACGGCGACCTGGCGGCCAACAACGGCGGCTGGCAGTGGAGCTCGTCCACCGGCACCGATTCGGCGCCCTACTTCCGCATCTTCAACCCCATCAGCCAGTCGCAGAAGTTCGACAGTGAGGGGCGCTTCATCAAGCACTGGCTGCCGCAACTGGCGGGGCTGAACAAAAAAGATATCCACAACCCGGCGGCCATGGGCGGCCTGTTCGGCGTGCCTGGCTACCCGGCGCCGATCGTCGATCTTTCACGCTCCCGGGAGCGGGCCCTGGCGGCGTTCAAGGCGCTGCCCGCGCGAATGGATGCAGGGGTGAGCCATGAGTGACTTTCTCGACAACTTCGCCCGGGAGTTCGCCGCCCTCGACCGGCACAATCTCGACCGGCTGGAGCAGCTCTACAGCGATGACATCCAGTTCACCGATCCTCTGCACGAGGTCCAGGGGCTGGCTCAGTTGCGCGGCTACTTCGCCGAGCTCTACGCCAACGTCCGTGAGCTGCGCTTTGACTTCCACGGCAGCGACCTGTGCGCCGAGGGCCAGGGCTACCTGCGCTGGACCATGAGCTACCGCCACCCGCGCCTCAACGGCGGCGGCCTGATCCAGGTGGCGGGCTGCTCGTACCTGCAATGGCGCGACGCCAGGGTCTACCGCCACCGCGACTATTTCGACGCCGGTGCCCTGCTCTATGAACACTTGCCGCTACTCGGGGCGATGATCGCCTGGCTGAAACGGAGGCTCGGATGAAGCCTGCCATGCCACGAAGGGTCTGGCTCACCGGTGCCAGCAGCGGCATCGGCGCAGCCCTGGCCGAAGAACTGCTCAAGGCCGGGGCCCAGCTGGCGCTCAGCGCCCGTTCCCGCGAGCCCCTGGAGGCCCTGGCCAAGCGCTATCCGGGCCGAGTGCTGGTGGTGCCCGGCGACCTCACCGATGCCTTGCAGGTACGCGAGATCGGCAAGCGCATCGCCCAGGCCTGGGGCGCCCTGGACACGGTGATCCTGAATGCCGGGACCTGCGAATACATCGAGGTACAGCAGTTCGACGCAGCGCTGATCGAACGGGTGCTGAACACCAACCTGCTGGCCGCCAGCTACTGCATCGAGGCCGCACTACCGCTGTTGCGCGCAGGCAATCGCCCGTACCTGGTGGGCGTGGCCAGTTCGGTGACCTGTTTGCCACTGCCCCGGGCCGGTGCCTATGGCGCCTCCAAGGCGGCGCTGCGCTATCTGCTGCAGTCCCTGCGTATCGATCTTGCTGCCGAAGGCATCGACGTGACCCTGGTCAGCCCGGGTTTTGTCGACACGCCACTGACCGCACGCAACGATTTCCCGATGCCCATGCGCTGGACCGCCGAACAGGCCGCCCGGCATATCCACCGGCATCTGGGCAGGCGCCCCCTGGAGATCGCCTTCCCAGGTCTGTTCATCTTCGGCCTCAAGCTCTTGGCCTGGCTGCCCGGCCGCCTGCAACTGGGCATTGCCAGGCGCCTGGCCCGTAGCGGGGAAACATCGTGAAAATCGCCATCATCGGCAGCGGCATCGCTGGCCTGACCTGCGCCTATGTGCTCAACCGCCGGCATGACATCCGGGTCTACGAGGCCGGCAGTTGGATCGGCGGCCATACCCACACCGTGAACGTCAGCCTCAATGGCGAGACCCAGGCCGTGGACACAGGCTTCATCGTCTTCAACGACTGGACCTACCCCAACTTCATTCGCCTGCTGAAGCAGCTCGGGGTGCGCTACAAAGCCACCGAGATGAGCTTTTCGGTGTGCGACCCAGCCTCCGGGCTGGAGTACAACGGCAACAACCTCAACAGCCTCTTCGCCCAGCGGCGTAACCTGCTGTCACCGGGGTTCTGGGGCATGCTGCGGGACATCCTGCGCTTCAACCGGGCCTCCCAGCAGGACCTGCTGCAACAACGCATCGCCGCCGACACCACCCTGGGCCAGTACCTGCAAAGCCAGGGCTACGGCGAGCGTTTTATCCGCCACTACATCGTGCCCATGGGCGCAGCGATCTGGTCGATGTCGCCGGGGCAGATGCTCGGTTTCCCTTTGCAATTCTTCGTGCGCTTCTTCAAGAACCACGGCTTGCTCTCGGTGAGCAACCGCCCGCAATGGTGCGTGATCGAAGGTGGCTCCAGCCGTTACATCGAGCCGCTGACCGCAAGCTTTCGCCAGCACATCCATCTCGACTGCCCGGTGCGGCGGGTCGAACGCGATGAGCAGGGCGTACTTATCCACAGCGACGCCGGCAGCGAGCGCTTCGACAAGGTGGTGTTCGCCTGCCACAGCGACCAGGCCCTGCAACTGCTGTCCAGCCCGAGCGTCGCTGAACAGGAAATCCTCCAGGCCCTGCCCTACGCCGACAACGACGTGGTGCTGCACACCGACACCCGCCTGCTGCCACGCCGGCGCCTGGCCTGGGCCAGCTGGAACTACCGCCTCGACGCCAGCGCCGAAAAGGCCGCAGCCGTGACCTACGACATGAACATTCTCCAGGGCCTGCAAAGCAGCAGTACCTTCTGCGTCAGCCTCAACCAGAGCGCCGCCATCGACCCTTCGAAGATTCTTGCCCGCTACACCTACGCCCACCCGCAATACAGTCTCGGCGCGCTGGCCGCACAAGCGCGCTGGGGCGAACTGCAGGGCGCGCACCACAGCTTCTATTGCGGAGCCTACTGGGCCAACGGCTTCCATGAAGACGGCGTGGTCAGCGCCTTGCGCGTGGCCCAGGCCTTTGGAGAGCAACTGTGAACAGCGCCCTGTACAACGGCTGGATCAGCCACCGGCGCTTCGCCCCCAAGGACCATGCCTTCCGCTACCGGATCGGCCTGCTGTACCTGGACCTGGACGAGCAGGAAGCGGTACTGGGGCTCTCGCCCCTGGCAGGCCGCAGCCGTTTCGCGCCCTTCGCCTTCCGTGAAAGCGACTACCTGCCGACCTTCACCGGGCAGGGCATGCGCCTGATCGACGCGGTACGCCAACAGGTGGCCGCGGCCATCGGCCATGCCCCCAGCGGCGCAATACGCCTGCTGACCCAGGTGCGCAGCTGGGGGCTGGCGTTCAATCCGGTGAGCTTCTTCTATTGCTTCGAGGCCAACGGGCAACTGGCGGCGATTCTCTGCGAAGTCACCAACACCCCCTGGCGCGAGCGCTATCACTATGTACTGCCGGCCCGCCCGGGCACTGCCACAACGCCCGAGCACCAGCACTTCGCCGTGGCCAAGGCCTTCCACGTATCGCCATTCCTGCCCCGGGATCTGGAGTACCGCATGAGCTTCAGCCCGCCGGCCGAGCGGCTGGGCGTGCACATGGCCGACTGGCAGGGCGAGCTCAAGGTGTTCGACGCCACCCTCAACCTGCAACGCCAGCCCCTGGATCGACGCAGCCTGCACCAGTACCTGCGACATTTTCCATGGATGACCGCCAAGACCTGCCTGGCGATCTACTGGCAGGCCCTGCGCCTGGCCGCCAAGGGCATGCGCTTTTTCCCCCATCGGGCCGCCGTTGGCGCCTATCGCACAGCCGCCGTACAACCCAAGGATCGCCGCCATGAAATCCTCTAGCATCTCGGCCAGAACCCCCTTGCTCAGCACCCACAGCCTCACCGCCAGCCTGCTGCGCCGTGGCGTGCTGCGGCAACTGGCGCAGCTCAGGCACGGCCAACTGGTGGTCTGCGAAGAGGGCGAACGCCTGGTGTTCGGCAGCAGTGGTGCCGCCCTGCTGGGGGAAATCCACATCCACGACTCCAGCGCCTGGGGCCTGGTGGCCAGCAGCGGCTCGATCGGCGCCGGCGAGGCATTCATCCACGGCTACTGGAGCACCCCGGACCTGACCGCGGTGATCCGCGTGTTCGTCAGCAACCTGGACGTGCTGGACGCCATGGAAGGAGGCCTGGCGAAACTGGGCCGGCCGCTGATCCGCGGCCTGCACTGGCTCAACCGCAATACCCGCAAGGGCTCGCAGAAAAACATCGCGGCCCACTACGACCTGGGCAACGAGCTGTTCGAGCAGTTCCTCGACCCCACCATGATGTATTCCGCCGCGCAGTTTCGCAGCGCCGAAGACAGCCTGGAGCAGGCCCAGCTGAACAAGCTGCAACGCATCTGCCAGAAGCTGGCGCTCAAGCCCGAGGACCACCTGCTGGAGATCGGCACCGGCTGGGGCAGCATGGCCCTGTATGCCGCGCAACACTACGGCTGCCGGGTGACCACCACGACCCTGTCCAGGGAGCAGTTCGCCTATACCCGGCAGCGGATAGAGGCCGCCGGCCTGCAGGACCGGGTAACCCTGCTGCTGGAGGATTACCGCGACCTGCGCGGCCAGTACGACAAGCTGGTGTCGATCGAGATGATCGAAGCCGTGGGCCACCGCTTCCTGCCCACCTACTTCAAGCAATGCGCGCACCTGCTCAAGAGCAACGGCCTGATGCTGCTACAGGCCATCACCATTCGCGACCAGCGCTATGAGCAGGCGAAAAATGGCGTGGATTTCATCCAGCGCTACATCTTTCCCGGTGGCGCCCTGCCCTGCGTACAGAAGATGCTCGAAGTGGTCAGCCGCGACACCGACATGAACCTGCTGCACATGGAGGACTTCGGCCTGCATTACGCCCGCACCCTGCGCCTGTGGCACGAGAACTTTCGCCGCGCCCATGGCCGTCTCGGCGAACTGGGCTACGACGAATACTTCCTGCGGCTCTGGGAGTTCTACCTGTGCTATTGCGAAGGCGGCTTCCTGGAACGCAGCATTGGCACCGCCCAACTGCTGCTGGCCAAACCTGCGGCCGCGCCACAACCAGTGCTCGGGCGCCTCGATGCCTAGGCAACTGGTCAATGCCCTGCTGTTCCAGCTGGGCTGGTTCATCTGCGTGCTCAGCGGCGACAGCCTCTGGCTGCTGCTGGGGGTGGCGATCCTGCTGGCGCATCTGCACTGGATCGGCCGCTGGGCCGACGAAGGCCCGATGATCGTCGGCATTGCCCTGATCGGCATCGCCCTGGACAGCTTCCTCAGTTGGCTCGGGGTGTTTCAGTTCCAGCAAGTCAGCCTGCTGGTGCCCTTGTGGCTGATGCTGCTCTGGGCCCTGCTGGCCACCACACTGCGCCATGGCCTGGCCTGGAGCGCCCGGCCCTGGTGGCTGGGGTGTGTGCTGGGGGCATTGGGCGGGCCGCTTTCCTACTACGCCGGGGGGCGCCTGGCGGGAGTGACCTTTCCCTACGGCACCGGCCCCACCCTGCTCGGCCTGGGGCTGCTCTGGGCGCTGCTATTGCCGCTGCTGCACGTGCTCGCGCGGCCGGCACCGCAAGAGCCGCCACTGGTCACCGGAGACTGAGCATCCGTCCGGGCTTTAACACAGCCCGGGCTCACTGCCTTACACTGCGCGCCTATGACCACCATCCCCGTTACCTCCATCGCCGCCGAACCCGCCGTCAGTTGCTCCACCTGCGCCGCCTGCTGCTGCCAGCTGGAGGTCATGCTGATCACCGACACCGGGGTGCCCGAGCGCTTTATCGATACCGACGATTGGGGAGGGGAAGTCATGCGCCGCCTGGATGACGGCTGGTGCGCGGCGCTGGACCGCGACAGCATGCGTTGCAGCATCTATGAGCTGCGACCGCTGATCTGTCGCGAGTTCGAGCTGGGCGAGGCCGATTGCTTGAGCGAACGCCGGGGAATTGCCACGGCGTATCGCTGATAGCGGCCTTAGAGCGGCATCGTGTAATGCAGCGCGTAGCTTTCGATACCGTCGTTGGGGGTCTTGATGCCGGCGTTGGAGTAGTGCGTGGCGCGGATACCGACTTCATGGCCACCGGCGAAGCGCAGGCCGAAACCGATGCGGTCTTCGAACTGGAAGGATGACCCCAGCTTGTTGTCCTCGACCTGGGTATGGGCAAAGGCCGCTACCCCGATGCCGGCCTCGATGTAGGGCTTGACGCTGGCCCCGGCGAATTCGTAGACCAGCACCGGGGAGAACGACAGGCTGTGGTTGCTGGAGGTCTTGTCGCCATCCCAATAGGTGTAGGCGCCGCTCCAGTAACCCGTGAGACGGCCGACGTCACTTTGCAGCCAGCTCTTGTCCCAATCCCATTGCATACCCAGCCGATAGGCCTGGGTCGAATCGCCGGTTTGCCCCACGGAGAACTCGACTCCGGCCGCCTGCGCGGAAAAACTGTGCCCCAACAACCCGGCCGCAAGTGCAGCCAAACACAACAGTCGCTTCATCAGGAACATCCTTTTCGAACGGTTTTATATGGTGTTGTACAACCCTGTGGATAGGCTATAGAAGCCAGCGCGCATTCAGAAGTTCAGCGCCAGCGAAGGGATTTTTCACGATTTTTTCACAACTGCAAAGGCAGGACTTCAGCAGATTCTTTCCACAACAGAGGCAGCACCCGGGCAAAGTGCGGGACATCGCCACTGGTCCAGAAACAGGTTTTCCGGGCTGGCCCCTGGGCACGCAGATCGCCTTCGTCGAGCAGCCGCTGCAATTGCCGGGCAACCGCGGCGCCGGTATCGATCAGGCTGATAGGCCCGGGCAGCATCTGCGCCAGCAGCGGCTTGAGAAACGGATAATGGGTGCAGCCCAGGATAATGGTGTCGCAGCCGGCAGCCAGCAGAGGCTCGAGGTAGCCGTGCAACAGTTGGCGCAGAGCGGCACTGTGCAAGTCGCCATTCTCGATCATCTCCACCAGCCCCGGGCAGGGCTGCGTGACGACCTTCACATCAGTGGCGAAACGGTCGAGCAAGGCGGCGAACTTGGCACTCTGCAAGGTGCCGGTGGTGGCCAGCACACCGACCACGCCGCTGCGGGTCGCGGCCGCCGCCGGCTTGACCGCAGGCTCCATGCCAACGATGGGCCAGTCCGGATAATCGCGGCGCAGGTCGGCCACTCCGGCCACGGTAGCAGTGTTGCAGGCCAGCACCAGGGCCTTGGCGCCCTGTTCACGAAAGAACCGGGCCATCAGGCTGCAACGCTGGCGAATGAACTCCGGGGTCTTTTCGCCATAGGGAATATGCCCGCAGTCGCCGAAGTACAGCAGCGACTCGTGGGGCAGCAACTGTTGTATTTCCGCCAGCACCGAGAGGCCGCCGACGCCGGAGTCGAACACCCCGATCGGCGCTTCACTCACGATGGGTACCACAGACGCTGCACCCCGGATCGCGCTTGACCCGCAACTCGCGAAAGCGCGTGCCCAGGGCATCGATCAACAACAACCGGCCCACCAGCGGCTCGCCAAACCCGGCCAGCAGTTTCAGGGCTTCCAGGGCCTGCAGGCTGCCCACGGTGCCCACCAGCGGGCCGAGCACCCCGGCTTCGCTGCAGGTCAGTTCGGCTTCGCTGCCATGCCCGTATAGACAGTGGTAGCAAGGGCTTTCCGGGCGCCGCGGGTCGAAGACCGACAATTGCCCTTCCAGGCGGATCGCCGCACCGCTGACCAGGGGCTTGCCGGCCACCACGCAAGCGGCGTTCACCGCCTCGCGGGTACTGAAGTTGTCGGAGCAATCGAGCACCAGGTCCACCGCCACCACGGCAGCGGCCAGGGTATCGACATCCAGCGCCTGGCAATGGGGCACCAGGCGGACCTCCGGGTTGAGGGCAGACAGGCGACTGATGGCCGAGTCCACCTTGCTGACCCCGACGCTGTGGCTGTCGTGGATGATCTGGCGTTGCAGGTTGGTCAGGTCCACGCTGTCGAAGTCGGCCAGGTGCAGCTCACCAACCCCCGCCGCCGCCAGGTACAAGGCTGCGGGAGCACCGAGACCGCCGAGGCCGACGATCAGCACGCGGCTTTCCTTGAGGCGCAGCTGGCCGTCGATATCGACATGCTGCAACAGAATCTGTCGGCTATAGCGCAACAGCTCCTGGTCGGTCAGCACGGCCGGCACCCCAGGCTGATGCGCTCATGCCCACCGAGGTCGACCCGGCTGTGGACTTCGATGAACCCCTGGGCAGCCAGCAACTCGCGGACCGCCGCGGCCTGATCGTAACCGTGCTCCAGCATCAGCCAGCCACCGGCCTCCAGGTGCTGCGAAGCCTGGGCGACGATCAGGCGCAGGTCGTCCAGGCCATCCTTGCCCGCCACCAGGGCGCTTTCCGGCTCGAAACGCACGTCGCCGGCCACCAGATGGGGGTCGGCTTCGGCAATGTAGGGCGGGTTGCTGATGATCAGATCAAAGCGCCGGGACTCAATGGAGCTGAACCAGTGGCTGCTGAGCACGCTGACGTTGTCCAGTTGCAGGCGCTGGCGGTTGCGTTCGGCCAGGGCCACGGCTTCCAGTACCCGGTCCACCGCCGTGACCTGCCAGGCCGGGCGCTCGCTGGCCAGGGCCAGGGCGATGGCACCACTGCCGGTGCCCAGGTCAAGGACCGTGGCTGGGGTCGCGGGCAACAGTTCCAGCGCCGCTTCCACCAGTAGTTCGGTGTCGGGGCGCGGGATCAGGGTGTGGGGCGCCACCTCCAGGTCGAGCTTCCAGAAGCCCTGCTGGCCAAGGATATAGGCCACCGGCTCGCCGGAGCGGCGTCGCTGCAGGTAGTCGGTGAACACCAGGGCCGCCTCGCTGGGCACGATGCGCTCCGGCCAGGTGTGGAGAAAGCTGCGGGGCTTTCCCAGGGCCGCGGCCAGGAGCAGCTCGGCATCCAGGCGCGGGGTCGGCGAGTCGGGCAGTTGGGCTGCGCGCAGCAGGCTGGCGATGATGGTCATTTACTCACCCAATGCCGCAAGTTGATCGGCCTGATATTCAGCCAGCAACGGCTCGATGACGGCTTCCACGCCCCCGGCGAGGATTTCGTCCAGGGAATACAGGGTCAGGTTGATGCGGTGATCGGTGACCCGGCCCTGGGGGAAGTTGTAAGTGCGGATGCGCTCGGAACGGTCCCCCGAGCCCACCAGCAACTTGCGCTCGCTGGCAATGGCATTGGCCGCGGCACTGGTCTGCTGGTCGTTGAGCTTGGCCGACAGCCAGGACATGGCCCGCGCCCGATTCTTGTGCTGGGAACGCTCTTCCTGGCACTCCACCACGATCCCCGAAGGGATGTGGGTGATGCGGATCGCCGAGTCGGTCTTGTTCACGTGCTGGCCACCGGCACCCGAGGAGCGATAGGTGTCGATGCGCAGGTCCGCCGGGTTGATCTCGATGGCTTCCTGTTCATCCGGCTCGGGCAGTACTGCCACGGTGCAGGCCGAAGTGTGGATGCGGCCCTGGGACTCGGTGGCCGGCACTCGCTGCACGCGATGCGCGCCGGATTCGAACTTCAGCTTGCCGTAGACGCTCTCGCCTTCGACCCGGGCAATGACTTCCTTATAGCCGCCGTGCTCACCCTCGTTTTCCGAGAGGATCTCCAGCCGCCAGCCGCGCCGCTCGGCGTAACGGGAATACATGCGGAACAGGTCGCCGGAGAAGATCGCCGCCTCGTCGCCGCCGGTGCCGGCACGGATTTCCAGGAACACATTGCGCCCGTCGTTGGGGTCCTTGGGCAGCAGCATGCGCTGCAGGCTGCTTTCCAGGTCGGCCAGTTGTTCCTTGGCCTCGCGCACTTCCTCGGCGGCCATTTCCCGCAGGTCCGGGTCGTTGTCCTTGAGCAGCGCCTGGGCGCCTTCAAGGTCCGCCTGGACCTTGAGCACCTGTTTATAAGTAGCCACGATCGGCTCGACTTCCGCGTATTCCTTGGAATAGGCGCGGAACTTGGCCTGATCGGAAATGACCTCAGCATCGCCGAGCAAGGCGGTCAGTTCCTCGAAACGATCCTGGAGAATGTCCAGCTTACTGAGCAGTGACGCTTTCATTACGGGGTTTTATCCGATGAGCCCTCACCGAGGGCAAAGAGTTCTTGGGCCATGGCCAGCGCATCGAGGCGGCCTTCGGCGGAGAGCTTTTTCAACTGCACGCTCGGCGCGTGCAACAGTTTATTGGTCAGGCCGCGGGCCAACTGGGCCAGCACGTCCTCGGCGCCGCTGCCGTTGGCCAGCATGCGCAGGGCTTTCTGCAGTTCTTCATCGCGCAGGCGTTCGCTCTGCTGACGATAGGCCTTGAGCACATCCACCGCCGCCAGTTCCCGCAGGCGCACCATGAAATCCTCGGCGCCGATGTTCACCAGTTCCTCGGCGGCCTGGGCCGCGCCCTGGCGGCTCTTGAGGTTTTCCGCCACCACTTCGTGCAAGTCGTCGACGGTATAGAGGTAAACGTCGTCCAACTCGCCGACTTCTGGCTCGATATCCCGGGGAACGGCGATGTCCACCATGAAAATCGGCTTGTGCTTGCGCAGCTTCAAGGCACTTTCCACTGCGCCCTTGCCGAGGATCGGCAACTGGCTGGCGGTGGAACTGATGACGATATCGCTGTGCACCAGTTCCTGGGGAATATCCGAGAGCAGCACGGCGTGGGCACCGAATTGCTCCGCCAGGAGGCTGGCGCGCTCCAGGGTACGGTTGGCCACCACGATACGCTTGACTCCCAGGTCGTGCAGGTGCCGGGCCACCAGGGTGATGGTCTCCCCGGCGCCGATCAGCAGTGCCTGGCTGCGTTGCAGGTCGCTGAAAATCTGTTTTGCCAGGCTCACCGCGGCGAAAGCCACGGACACCGGGTTCTCACCGATGGCGGTGTCGGTGCGCACCTGCTTGGCGGCGCTGAATGTGGCCTGGAACAGCCGGCCCAGCAGCGGCCCGACGGTGCCGGCCTCGCGGGCCACGGCGTAGGCGGACTTCATCTGCCCGAGAATCTGTGGCTCGCCCAGCACCAGCGAATCCAGCCCCGACGCCACCCGCATCATGTGACGAACTGCCGCATCGTCCTCATGCACGTAGGCACTGGCGCGCAGCTCGTCTAGGCTCAAATGGTGATATTCCGCCAGCCAGCGCAGCACCACATCCGCAGAAAGATGATCCTGTTCTATATAGAGCTCACTGCGATTGCAGGTGGAGAGGATCGCAGCTTCGCGGCTGTCGGTGAGTCGGCAGAGCTGCTGCAAGGCCTCAACCAACTGCTCAGGGGTAAAGGCCACGCGCTCGCGGACGTCTACAGAAGCAGTCTTGTGGTTAATACCGAGTGCAAGGAAGGCCATTCAAGGTCGCTGATGATGTCGAGAAGCCGGCAATTGTCCTACTTCGCCCGACTCAGAACAACTACCGCCGACTATTGTCCTAGTTTTGTGCCAAAACTCGCCGAGCGAAGATCAGGCAAGGCGAAAACAGGCGAGGAAGCGGAGTTTAGGGGCCTAAATGAGCATTTCGAGCCTGTTTCTGCGTAGCGCCAAGGCCGCCCAGCGCGCAGCATGGTCGAAGCGCAGGCAGTTTTCGCGCAGAAACTAATAGACTGCCTCTGTTCTGGCATCCCGTTGAGTCTCGGTTATGTTTGGCCGAAGGCTTGTGTCATGATGATCCGACCGCAGGTTAGTCGCCCTCTTCCTATATGAATAGATCTTCCGCGTTGCTCCTCGCCTTTGTCTTCCTCAGCGGTTGCCAATCTCTGGCACCCGTTTCATCGGACGCTACGTCGCCGGTGGAAGACAGCACCTCCGCCCCTGAAAAGCCCAAGGTCTATTCCTCGTTCAGCGAAGACACCGTCTTCAGCCTGCTGAGCGCTGAACTCGCGGGCCAGCGCAATCGTTTCGACATTGCCCTGGACAACTACGTGACCCAGGCCATCAACACCCAGGATCCGGGCATCTCCGAGCGGGCCTTTCGCATCGCCGAGTACCTGGGCGCCGACCAGGCTGCCCTGGACACGTCGCTGATCTGGGCGAAAAACGCCCCCGACGACCTGGAAGCGCAGCGAGCCGCCGCGATCCAGCTGGCCCGGGCCGGGCGCTATGACGACTCGATGGTCTATATGGAGAAGGTCCTGCAAGGCAAGGGCGATACCCACTTCGACTTTCTTGCCCTGTCCGCAGCCGATACCGACCAGGACACGCGCAACGGCCTGATGAAAAGCTTCGACCGCCTGCTGCAGAAACACCCGCACAACAGCCAGTTGATTTTCGGCAAGGCCTTGCTCATGCAACAGGACGGCGACGCCAAGGAAGCCCTGGCCCTGCTGGAACAGAACCCACCGGAAGACGGCGAAGTTGCGCCATTGCTGCTGCGCGCCCGCCTGCTGCAAAGCCTGAACCGCGGTAAAGAAGCCCTGCCGCTGCTGGAAAAAAGCATCCGCAAGTACCCGGACGACAAGCGCCTGCGCCTGACCTACGCCCGCATGCTGGTGGAACAGGACCGCATGGAGGATGCCAAGACCCAGTTCTCCAGTCTGGTCCAGCAATATCCGGAAGATGACGAACTGCGCTATTCCCTGGCACTCGTCTGCCTGGAGGCCAAGGCCTGGGAAGAAGCCAAGGGCTACCTGGAAGACCTGATTGCCCGTGAAAGCCACGAAGATTCCGCGCACCTGAACCTGGGCCGGATCGCCGAAGAGCTCAACGACCCGCAAGGGGCCTTGATCGAATACGGCCAGGTCGGCCCGGGCAATGACTACCTGCCCGCACAGTTGCGCCAGGCCGATATCCTGATGAACAACGGCCGCACCGACGAGGCGCAAAAACGCCTGGTGGCGGCCCGCGACGCCCAACCCGACTACGCCATCCAGCTGTACCTGATCGAAGTCGAGACCCTGTCGGCGAACAACCAGGGCGAGCGCGCCTGGAAAGTCATCCAGCAGGCCCTGCAGCAATACCCCGACGACATGAACCTGCTGTACACCCGCGCCATGCAGGCGGAAAAACGCAATGACCTGGCGCAGATGGAAAAGGATCTGCGCCTGATCATCCAGCGCGAACCGGACAATGCCATGGCATTGAACGCCCTGGGCTACACCTTGTCTGACCGCACTACACGCTATGCCGAAGCCAAGACCCTGATCGAGCAAGCCCACCAGCTGACTCCGGAAGACCCGGCCGTCCTCGACAGCCTGGGCTGGGTGAATTTCCGCCTGGGGAACCTGGACGAAGCCGAACGTCTGCTGCGCCAGGCCCTGGAACGCTTCCCCGATCAGGAAGTGGCGGCGCACCTGGGTGAAGTGCTGTGGAACAACGGCAAGCAGCGCGAGGCCAAGCAGATCTGGAGCAAGTTCCTCAAGGATCAGCCCGACAGCCCCGTGCTACGCGGCACCATCAAACGCCTGACCGGATCAGAGACTCTTTAAGACCATGTTTTTGCGCCACTTTATTGTTTTCAGCTTTATCGCCCTGCTGGCCGGCTGCGCCGGCTTCGGTGCCCGCGAGTCCGTCCAGGGCCAGGGCAACCCTGCGCAATGGCGCTTGCACAAGGATCAACTGACCGGCCTCGACGGCTGGCAGATCAACGGCAAGATCGGCATTCGTGCCCCCAAGGATTCCGGCAGCGGCACGCTGTTCTGGCTGCAACGCCAGGACTACTACGACATCCGCCTGTCAGGCCCGCTGGGCCGTGGCGCCGCACGACTCACCGGTCGTCCCGGCCAGGTCAGCCTGGAAGTGGCCAACCAGGGTCGCTATGAATCCGCAAGCCCGGAAACCCTGCTGGAAGAACAGCTGGGCTGGAAGCTGCCGGTCTCGCACCTGGCCTGGTGGGTTCGCGGCCTGCCCGCGCCCGACAGCAAAAGCCGCCTGACCCTGGACGGCGACAGCCATCTGGCGAGCCTGGAGCAAGATGGCTGGCAGGTGGAATACAGCAGCTACTCGCAGCAGAACGGCTATTGGCTGCCCGAGCGGATCAAACTGCACGGCAGCGACCTTGACGTCACCCTGGTGATCAAGGAATGGCTGCCGCGCAAGCTGGGGCAATGAAATGTCCGTGGAAAAACTGACCCTGCCCTCCCCGGCCAAACTCAATCTGATGCTGCACATCCTCGGTCGCCGTGAAGATGGCTATCACGAGCTGCAGACCCTGTTCCAGTTTCTCGACTACGGCGATGAAATCACTTTCGCCCTGCGCGATGACGGCGTGATTCGCCTGCACACCGCGTTCGAAGGCGTGCCCCACGACAGCAACCTGATCGTCAAGGCGGCGAAGAAACTCCAGGAACAATCGGGTTGCACCCAGGGCATCGACATCTGGATCGACAAGGTCCTGCCCATGGGCGGCGGCATCGGCGGCGGCAGTTCGAATGCCGCCACCACCCTGCTGGGCCTCAATCACTTGTGGCAACTGGGCTGGGACGAAGACCGACTGGCCGCACTGGGGCTGACCCTGGGCGCCGATGTTCCGGTTTTCGTCCGCGGGCATGCTGCCTTCGCCGAAGGTGTGGGGGAAAAACTGACCCCTGAATATCCCGAAGAACCCTGGTATCTGGTACTGGTCCCGCAAGTGTCTGTTAGTACAGCAGAAATTTTTTCAGATCCTTTGTTGACAC
Organism: Pseudomonas sp. GW822-FHT06D10; assembly: GCF_058799535.1. Taxonomy (NCBI): domain Bacteria; kingdom Pseudomonadati; phylum Pseudomonadota; class Gammaproteobacteria; order Pseudomonadales; family Pseudomonadaceae; genus Pseudomonas; species Pseudomonas sp. GW822-FHT06D10. The sequence goes on from NZ_JBXALN010000008.1 coordinate 248,875, forward strand.
GGAACACCGCGCCCATTAAAGTGCGCCCCGTTCCCAAGGGAAACAGCAGAAACGACTGCCTTCCGGTAGTCGCAAGGCGTTATCCAGAAGTACGTAACGCATTGAATTTGCTAGGTAAATTTACCGAAGCAAAACTGACTGGAACTGGAAGTTGTGTGTTTGGGGGCTTCCCAAGCAAAGCTGAAGCTGATAAAGTCTCGGCCCTTCTTACAGAGACCCTTACAGGGTTTGTAGCCAAAGGAAGCAACGTTTCGATGTTGCATCGCAAGCTGCAAAGTCTGCTCTAAAGGAACCGAGTGCAAGGCATTCGAAGCAACAGATACAGGGGCGTCGCCAAGCGGTAAGGCAGCAGGTTTTGATCCTGCCATGCGTTGGTTCGAATCCAGCCGCCCCTGCCATTTTCCTATACTCATCCAGGTATACCCTCAGCCTTCAGGTACTGCGCGTGTCCAAGATGATGGTCTTTACGGGGAACGCTAACCCCGATCTGGCTCGGCGTGTCGTACGTCAGCTGCATATCCCTCTCGGTGACATCTCTGTTGGAAAGTTTTCCGACGGCGAAATTACTGCCGAGATCAATGAAAATGTCCGCGGTAAAGACGTCTTCATTATTCAGCCGACTTGCGCTCCGACCAACGATAACCTGATGGAACTCGTGGTGATGGCCGACGCCTTCCGCCGTTCCTCAGCTACTCGTATCACTGCTGTTATTCCTTATTTTGGTTATGCCCGTCAGGATCGCCGTCCGCGTTCCGCACGTGTGGCTATCAGCGCGAAAGTCGTCGCTGACATGCTCACCGTAGTCGGCATCGACCGTGTTCTCACGGTTGATCTGCATGCTGACCAGATTCAGGGCTTCTTCGATATTCCGGTAGATAACATCTACGGCTCCCCGGTTCTGGTGGATGACATCGAAGATCAGCGTTTCGAGAACCTGATGATCGTGTCCCCGGACATTGGCGGCGTCGTGCGTGCACGTGCCGTGGCCAAGTCCCTGGGCGTTGATCTCGGGATCATCGACAAGCGTCGTGAGAAAGCCAATCACTCCGAAGTGATGCATATCATCGGCGACGTCGAAGGGCGCACCTGCATTCTGGTCGATGACATGGTCGATACCGCCGGCACCCTGTGCCACGCGGCCAAGGCCCTGAAAGAGCATGGCGCAGCCAAGGTCTTTGCCTACTGCACACACCCTGTGCTGTCGGGTCGGGCCATCGAGAACATTGAAAATTCCGTGCTGGACGAGCTGGTGGTGACCAACACCATCCCGCTGTCCGCTGCAGCACAAGCCTGTGCGCGTATCCGTCAACTGGATATCGCACCGGTAGTTGCCGAGGCGGTTCGCCGTATCAGCAACGAAGAATCGATCAGCGCGATGTTCCGCTAGGGCCCGTCCCTGGCAGAACATCCCGATGACGAAAAGCGCCCCGTCCCAACCTGTGTTGGGACGGGGCTTTTTTGCCCATATCGCCTTTAGCGCTGGTCGCAAACGCTGGGGCGAGTGTGGTTATTTTGGAGATACAACATGAACGATTTTACTCTGAATGCTGAAGTGCGTTCCGACCTGGGGAAAGGTGCGAGCCGCCGCCTGCGTCGTCTCGCAAGCCTGGTTCCAGCTGTAGTTTACGGTGGCGACAAAGCCCCTGAATCCATCAGCATGCTGGCCAAAGAAGTTGCCAAGCTGCTGGAAAACGAAGCTGCCTACAGCCACATCATCGAACTGAACGTTGGTGGCACCAAGCAGAACGTCGTGATCAAGGCCCTGCAACGTCACCCGGCCAAAGGCCACGTGATGCACGCTGACTTCGTTCGCGTGGTTGCTGGTCAGAAACTGACCGCCATCGTTCCAGTGCACTTCATCAACGAAGCTGCTCCGGTCAAGAAAGGCGGCGAGATCTCGCACGTCATCGCGGAAATCGAAGTTTCCTGCCTGCCCAAAGACCTGCCTGAGTTCATCGAAGTCGACCTGGCTGACGCTGAAATCGGCACCATTGTTCACCTGTCCGACATCAAGGCCCCTAAGGGCGTTGAATTCGTGGCCCTGGCACACGGCAACGACCTGGCAGTAGCCAACGTCCACGCTCCACGTGTTGCTCCAGAAGCTGCAGAAGGCGCTGCAGAGTAATTCACTCTGACGCGGGAGTTAAGCGGAGTACATCGCGGACTGGAACGTAGCGAGAAAGCGGGCGAGAACGCGAAGTTTGCCGCAAGGCAACCCAGCTCTTGTCGTCCACTTTCGCCGTAGCACCGGTTGCGGCGATGTCATCCACCACTCCAAAGAAGGGCCCCTATCGTGACTGCCATCAAACTGATCGTTGGCCTGGGTAATCCAGGCACCGAATACGAACAGACCCGGCATAACGCAGGGGCCCTTTTTGTTGAGCGCATCGCCGAAAAACAAGGGATCAACCTTGTCGCCGATCGCAAATATTTCGGCCTGACCGGGCGCTTCAGTCACCAGGGTCAGGACATTCGTCTGTTGATTCCCACCACCTACATGAACCGCAGCGGCCAGGCCGTGGCGGCGCTTGCCGGCTTCTTCCGCATCAAGCCGGAAGAGATCCTGGTGGCCCACGACGAACTCGACTTGCCGCCAGGCGTCGCCAAGCTCAAGACCGGCGGCGGCCATGGCGGGCACAACGGACTGCGGGACATCATCGCGCAGCTCGGTAATCAGAATACCTTTCACCGCCTGCGGCTCGGCATCGGCCATCCGGGCGTTGCCAGTATGGTTTCAAACTTTGTCCTGGGTCGTGCGCCACGCGCCGAACAGGAAAAACTCGATGCCAGCATCGATTTTGCCCTCGGCGTGCTGCCGGATATCTTCGCCGGTGAATGGAACCGCGCGATGAAAAACCTGCACAGCCAGAAGGCCTGACTCTACTCCTCGGGGAATACACCATGGGATTCAATTGCGGCATCGTCGGCCTGCCTAACGTCGGCAAGTCCACCCTGTTCAACGCCCTGACCAAATCCGGGATCGCGGCCGAGAACTTCCCCTTCTGCACCATCGAGCCCAACAGCGGTATCGTGCCGATGCCCGACCCGCGCCTGGACGCCCTGGCCGCCATCGTCGTGCCCGAGCGCGTGCTGCCCACCACCATGGAGTTCGTCGACATCGCCGGCCTGGTGGCCGGTGCTTCGAAAGGTGAAGGCCTGGGCAACAAGTTCCTGGCCAACATCCGCGAAACCGACGCCATCGCCCATGTGGTCCGCTGCTTCGAAGACGACAACGTGATCCACGTGTCCAACAGCGTCGATCCCAAGCGCGACATCGAAATCATCGACCTGGAACTGATCTTTGCCGACCTCGACAGCTGCGAGAAGCAACTGCAGAAAGTCGCCCGCAACGCCAAGGGCGGTGACAAGGATGCCGTGGCCCAGAAAGCCCTGCTGGAACAGCTGATCGCCCACTTCACCGAAGGCAAGCCAGCCCGCAGCCTGATGAAGGACATGAGCGCCGACGAGAAGCTGATCATCCGCGGCTTCCACCTGCTGACCACCAAGCCGGTGATGTACATCGCCAACGTTGCCGAAGACGGCTTCGAGAACAACCCGCTGCTGGACGTGGTCAAGGCCATCGCCGAAGAAGAAGGCGCCATGGTGGTGCCGGTGTGCAACAAGATCGAAGCGGAAATCGCCGAACTTGAAGACGGCGAAGAAAAGGACATGTTCCTCGAGGCCCTGGGCCTGGAAGAGCCCGGCCTGAACCGGGTGATCCGCGCCGGCTACGAAATGCTCAACCTGCAGACCTACTTCACCGCAGGTGTGAAGGAAGTCCGCGCCTGGACCGTGCGTGTCGGTGCTACCGCGCCCCAAGCGGCCGCGGTGATCCACACCGACTTCGAAAAAGGCTTCATCCGCGCCGAAGTCATCGCCTACAACGACTTCATCCAGTTCAAGGGTGAAGCCGGAGCCAAGGAAGCCGGTAAATGGCGCCTGGAAGGCAAGGAATACATCGTCAAGGACGGCGACGTGATGCACTTCCGCTTCAACGTGTAATGCCCCTTCAGCCCCATTGCCGCGCAATGGGGCTGATTCCCCCCGCTACATCCAGCGGCCTCAGAAGTAAGTGGTCGCCCCCGCGAAGAACGCCCGCCCGGGCACGTAGAAGTTGGTCGATCCATCCCGCAGGTCTTTATCCAGCAGGTTCTGCACGCCGCCATTCAGGGTCAGCCACTTGGTCAGCGCCAGGTTTGCCGTCAGGTCGTAGGTGGTGTAGGACTGCACGAAATCATTGCCCAGGCCCCGCTGCTTGCCGACGTGCTGAGCCGAAAGCTCGGTGCTCAGACGGTCGGTGACCTGCCAGTCCAGCGCACTGAATGCCGACAGTTTGGGTGAACTGATCAGGTCTTCACCGGTGGACAGGTTCTTGCTTTCCAGCATGTAGGTGGCGTTGGTGCGCCAGTTCACGGAGTCGCCCAGCGGAACCCGGGCGGTGCCTTCCCAGCCACGGGTACGGGCCTTGTCGACGTTTTCCAGCATGGTCCACCAGCGGCCCTGGTACTGGCCCAACGGGCCGTATTCGATCTTGTCGGTGAAATCGGTGTGGAAGTAGGTCAGGCCCGCTTCCCAGCCATCGTGGTCGAACGAAAGGCCGATTTCCTTGTTGGTGCTGGTTTCCGGTGTCAGGTTCGGATTGCCCGCCATCCAGCAACTACCAGTGACATAGCCCAACGGCCGTAACGAACCACAGCCCCGACCTGCGGATTCGGTAGCCGCCCCCGCACTGCCCTCCTTCAGGCTTGGCGCACGAAAACCCTTGGAAACACCGCCACGCACGGTCCAGTCCGGGTGCGGGTGATAGACCACATACGCCCGCGGGCTGTTGTGGTTACCGTACTTGTCGCTGTGGTCGAAGCGGTTGCCCAGGGTCAGGGACAGGTTGTCCAGCAGGAACAGTTCATCCTCGATAAAGGCCGCCGAGTAATCGCCCTTCAAGGTCGAGCCACTGACCGGCGCGCCCTGATAATCCACGGGTACCGTGCCCAGGGTATCGGTGTTGGTCAGCTCTTCACGCTTCCATTGCCCGCCCACCGTCAGGCGCTGGTCCAACAGCAATTGGAAGGGAATATTCAGGCTGCCCTCGACGATCTTCTCTTCCGAGTTGGCTTTGCCCAGGTCAAGGTCGTTGCGGTACTTGTTCAGGTAGGCATCGAGCTTCGAGGTGCCAAAGCTCCAGTCGCCGGTATGGGACAGAATGTAGCTGTCGCGGGTCAGGCGGCTGGGGCCGAAGGCGCCACCAACGGTCTCGCTCCAGTCACCAAAGGTCTTCTTTGATGCCCAGGAATGCTCAACGCCATGCACCGCCTCGAAGGACAGGCTCTGCTCCTGGTTGATCTGCCAGTCCAGCAGTGCATTCACGCTCTGATCCTTGGAGCCGCCCGCGCCATCGTCGTACATGAAATCGCCCTGGGCATCGCGCCGCGCCTCTACCTCATCCGCAGCCCGACGCGTGACGTTGGCCCCCAGGCGCAGCCCCAGGGATTCTGTCAGCGGACCTGCCGCATTCACGCTGTACTGAGTGGTCTGGCCGCGGTCGGAATCCTTGGGCACGGTGATATTGGTGCTGGCCGAGCCGGTCCAGGTCCGCGAGACCTTGCGGGTGATGATATTGATCACCCCGCCCATGGCGTCCGAACCATACAGCGACGACATAGGCCCGCGGACGATCTCGATGCGCTCGATCATGTTCGGCGAGATCCAGTTCAGGTCCTGGCGCGCCAGGTCGCGGCGATAACTCAGGTCCGCGGAACTGCCGATCCGCTTGCCATCCACCAGGATCAGCGTGTACTTGTCGTCCAGCCCCCGCAGCTTGATCTTCGACTGCTCGCCCACCGGGCCGAAACCACCGGTCACCCCCGGCACCCGGCGCAGCAGGGTATTGAGGTCATAGACCGGCTGGCGCTCGATTTCCTCGCGGGTGATGACGCTGACACTGGCCGGGGCATCCTTGAGATCCGTGGCGCCGCCAGTAGCCGTGACAAAGGCGGTATCCAGTTCCAACGATGCAGGCTTGGCCTCTTCAACCGCATCGCCGGCCTGCGCCAGCGGGGCCAGCAGGCCGACACCGGCGCTGAGCAGAAGCGAATTGAACAGGCAGGAGCTGACTTTCATTACAAACGATCCTTGTCGATTCAATGCACCCGGATGGTGCATCAAGGGAGAGAGGGATCGGAGTGTAATGCTAATGAATATCATTTATAAATAGGAATGTTTCCGCACTGTTACATTACGGCTTGCCGCCCGTTGCAGGCAGCGCCCTGAAACGGCCCACTGCATGCGGGTCGCTTCAGGGTCGTGGGCTCAGCAGATTTCTTCGTAAGGCAGGCCCACATAGTTCTCGGCAATGTTCACCAGGCCAGCGTGGGAGTTGAGGAAATATTCACGATCGGCCTGCTGCATCTTGTGGTCCCAGGCATCCTGCCGGTCGCCGAAATCGTGCAGCAGATTGGTCATGAACCAGCTGAAGCGTTCGCCCTTCCACACCCGGCGCAAGGCCAGTTCGGAATACTTTTCCAGCAGCTCGGTACGCCCTTCGCGGTAGACCTTGACCAGGATCCGGTACAGGTAGCACACATCGGAGGCCGCCAGGTTCAGGCCCTTGGCACCGGTAGGCGGAACGATATGGGCCGCGTCCCCCACCAGGAACAGCTTGCCGTACTGCATGGGCTCCACCACATAGCTGCGCAGCGGCGCGATGCTTTTCTCCAGCGCTGGCCCGGTCACCAGGTCAGCCGCCACCTCTTCTGGCAGACGGGCCTTGAGCTCGTTCCAGAAGCGCTCGTCGGACCAGTCCTCGACCTTGTCGCTCAGCGGCACTTGCAGGTAGTAGCGGCTGCGGGTCAGGGAGCGCTGGCTGCACAGCACGAAACCACGTTCATGCTGCCCATAGATCAGTTCGTGATTGACCGGTGGGGTATCGGACAGCAGCCCCAGCCAGCCGAAGGGGTATTCGCGCTCGTAGTGGCTCAGCACGTCTTCGGGGATGCTCTTGCGTGCCACGCCATGAAAACCGTCGCAGCCGGCGATGTAATCGCAGTCGATGCGCTGTAGCTGGCCGTCTTTTTCATAGGTGATATAGGGCTGCGCGCCCTTCATGTCATGGGGCTGCACCTTGTCCGCCGAATAGATGATCGGCGCTGCGCAGGCAGCGCGGGCCTCCATCAGGTCGCGGGTGACTTCGGTCTGGCCATAGACCATCACCGTCTTGCCGCCGGTCAGGGCCTTGAGGTCGATGCGCACGCGCTTGCCGCCCATCAGCAGCTCCACCCCTTCATGGACCAGGCCTTCAGCGTCCATGCGGCGGGCCACACCGGCCTCGCGCAGCATGTCCACGGTGCCCTGCTCCAGCACACCGGCACGGATGCGGCCCAGCACGTAGTCCGGGGTCTGGCGCTCGACAATCACGGTGTCGATGCCGGCCTTGTGCAGCAGTTGGCCCAGCAGAAGGCCGGAAGGTCCGGCGCCGATAATCGCAACCTGAGTTTTCATTGTTGTCGTCTCATAAGGGCATTCCAGTCACCGTGCAGGCGAAATCCGGAATTTATGGTTATTGTTGTACCCCTGCATTTTTGCCGACAAAAATCGCAAAAAATGGTGATTAACCACCGTAAAAATGCACTTTTGAAAACAGCGTTCGATTATCGAGCATTCCAACCCCTCACCCCCAGGGCCGCGCCCGATGAAAGCCAGTCGCTCCAGCATCCCCGTATTCAAGCTCTACGGCGAAAACCAGGCCTGGCCGACTCCGGACCTGTTGCACTGCGAATCCATCCCCAAGCGCAGCAGCCTGCACCACTGGGAGATCAAGCCGCACCGCCACGCCGACCTGTATCAACTGCTCTATGTGCAAAGCGGACAGGCCCTGGTGGAAGTCGAAGGGCGCCGCGAGGACGTGCGCGAAGCAACCATCCAGGTGGTGCCGCCGCTGATGGTCCACGGCTTTCAGTTTTCCGAGAACATCGAGGGCTACGTGCTGACCCTGGGTGCGCCGCTAGTGGCCCAGCTGGAAAGCCAGCTGGGGGCGCCCCTGGCGGTCCTGGCCGCGGCCGGGCGCTACCCGGTGGGCCGTGACCGGCAGCGCCTCAACAGCCTGTTCAAGACCTTGCTGGAGGAGTACGAAGGCAGCGCCTCGGCGCGGGACCTGCTGCTGCATTCGCTGGTCAACGTACTGCTGGTGTGGATCAGCCGCCGACGCCAGCAGAACGTGACGCCCAGCAACCGCAGCGAGCGCAACCAGCAACTGCTGGGGCACTTCATCAAGCTGGTGGAGCAGCATTACCAGGAGCACCCGACGGTGGAAGCCCTGGCCCATCGCATCGGCCTGTCCAGCGTGCACCTCAATACCCTGTGCCGGGAACTGGCCGGGCAGACCGCGTTGCAGATCATCCACCAGCGCCTGATGCTGGAGGCCAAGCGCAACCTGATCTACACCAACATCAGCATCAGCCAGCTCTCGGACAACCTGGGCTTCAGCGACCCCACCTACTTTTCCCGCTTCTTCAAGCGCCTCGGCGGCCAGACACCCAACGCCTTTCGCCAAGGCACCGGGCACACCCGCCAGGGCGGCTGAAGCCCAGGCAAAAAAAAGCCCGGGGCCAGAACCCCGGGCGTTCTATCGCCAGCACGCCTCAAGCCATCAGGCTTTGCGGGTACGCGGCAGGAAGATCGCCAGCACCCCGAACAGCGGCAGGAACGAGCACAGGTAGTACACATACTCGATGCCATGAATGTCCGCCAGGTGCCCCAGCAGCGCCGCACCGATCCCGCCAAAACCGAACATCAGGCCGAAGAACACCCCGGCGATCATGCCAACGTTGCCCGGCACCAGTTCCTGGGCGTACACCACGATGGCGGAGAATGCCGAGGCCAGGATAAAACCGATCACCACGCTCAGGACGCTGGTCCAGAACAGGTCGACATGGGGCAGCAACAGAGTGAACGGCGCCACCCCGAGGATCGAGAACCAGATCACTGCCTTGCGCCCGATCTTGTCGCCGATCGGGCCGCCGAAGAAGGTTCCCGCCGCCACGGCTCCCAGGAACAGGAACAGATGCAGTTGCGAGCTGGCCACCGACAGGTCGAATTTCTCGATCAGGTAGAAGGTGAAGTAGCTGGTGAAGCTGGCCATGTAGAAATACTTGGAAAACACCAGCAGCCCGAGGACCACCAGGGCGCTGATCACCCGGTTCCTGGACAGGCCGTGAGTCGCCGCCTGGCCCTGCTTGAGCTTGTACAGGCGCAGGTGGTTGGCATACCAGCGGCTGATGGCGTACAGCACCACCAGGGCAAACAGCGCGAACAGGCCGAACCAGGCCACATTGCCCTGGCCGTAGGGAATGATGATGGCCGCAGCCAGCAAGGGGCCGAAGGCGGTGCCGGCATTGCCGCCGACCTGAAAGCTCGACTGGGCCAGGCCATAGCGCCCGCCCGAGGCCAGCCGCGCGACCCGCGAAGCCTCCGGATGGAAGGTCGAGGAGCCAATGCCGATCAATGCTGCTGCCAGCAGGATCAAGGGAAAGCTGCCGACCTGGGACATCATCAGGATGCCGATCAGGGTGCAGATCATTCCCGCCGGCAGCAGGAAAGGTTGAGGCCGGCGGTCGGTGTAGTAGCCGACCCAGGGCTGCAACAGCGACGCGGTCAGCTGGAAGGTCAGGGTAATCAGGCCGACCTGGGTGAAGGTCAGGCCGTAGCTGTCCTTGAGCATCGGGTAGATCGCCGGCAGCACTGCCTGGATCAAGTCGTTGATCAGGTGCGCCAGGGCCACCGCACCAATGATGCGCAGGACCAGGGGACTGCTTTGCGAAGCCGGGGAAGCCGTCGCGGCGACGCTCGGGGAGTTGCTGCTAGCCATAGGATTTTCCGTACAACGGGTGGGTGCACAGGGGCAGGTGCGTCAATGTGCCATTTTTCGGTGCAGTCGCGCCATCCCATTAGCTTGCTAACGAACCCCGATTCGCGCCTCGGGGAAATCCGCTTCCAGCTCGGCCTTGAGCCACTGGATAAACCATTCCACGTCCTCCGACCACTCGCTGGCCGGGGTCAGCACCCGGTAGCTTTCCAGCTGCACCTGGTCTTCCAGCACCCGCACCAGGGTGCCGGCCTTGAGCTCCTCGCGCACCAGCACTTCGTTGGCCAGGGCAATACCACCGCCGCTTTCCGCCACCGACAGCGCATGGTCGTTGTTCACGTAGATCAGGTCGGACGTGAGCTGGATATCCAGGCCATTGGCGGCGAACCACATGTTCCACCACTCGCCGTCATCGAAGTGGATCAACTCATGGCGGGCCAGGTCCGCCGGCTCGCGAATCACCTCGATACTGGCCAGGTAGGCCGGGGTGCAGATGGGAAACACCCGGGGGCAGATCAGGCTGACCCGGGACTCGGCGTATTGCCCGTCCAGGCCGTAGGCGATCCCCAGGTCGCTGCTCTTGGCATCCACTTCGCTAAAGGTCGAGTTCGGCTCGATGGCGAACTTCAGGCCCGGGCGCACGTGGCGCAGCGCCTCCAGGCGCGGGGTCAGCCAGCGCTTGGCAAACCCCGGCACGACCATGATCCGCAGCCAGCGCTCGGCAGCCCTGGGCTGTACCTCGCGCCCGGCCTCGATGATCAGTTGCAGGGCGGCGGCGATCTTGCGGTGGTACTTCTCCCCCGCCGGGGTCAGGTTCACCCCGCGGGACGTGCGCTCGAACAGCTGCACCCCGAGCCAGTCCTCCAGCAGCTTCACGTGGCGGCCGATGGCCGGCTGGGTCACATGCAAGGCCCTGGAGGCTTCGACATAGCTGCCAAGACGGGCGGCGGCATCAAAAGCACGCACTGCATTCAACGGTGGCAAACGCTGCTCGACCATGATTTCGCCCGCCTCTTGCTATTAAATTTTTTAACAGCCGGTATGTTAAAATTGATGTTTCGCCCCCGCAACCCCTCACTGATAATCAGCCCCAGCAGAACCCGGTAAAACCCGCGCAAAGCCTGCAAAGACAAGCTTTCCACGCACCCGACACATTTCGATCCTGCCCAAGAAAAACAAGATCCATGGCCTGCACGACAGCTCATGGGGGAATCGGAGGTAAGGCATGAATGCCCTGCATGCGCTGCAAACGCTGGCGGTGTCCATCCGTTCAGTGCGCAAGGTCTACGGCGATCCACACAGCGGCCCGGTGGCCCTGAAGAACATCGACCTGGATATCCGCGACAACGAATTCTTCACCCTTCTCGGCCCCTCGGGCTGTGGCAAGACCACCCTCTTGCGGATGATCGCCGGGTTCGAGTTCCCGACCCAGGGCGAGATCCTTCTCTATGGCGAGAACATCGCCGACCGGCCGCCCTTCGAGCGCCCGGTGAACACGGTGTTCCAGCATTACGCACTGTTCCCCCACATGACCCTGGCCGAGAACCTGGCCTTCGGCCTGGAATCGCGCCCTATGGGCCAGGTATTGAGCAAGGCGCAGATCGCCGAGCGGGTGCGCGAGATGCTGGCCCTGGTGCAGATGGAGCGCTTTGCGGCGCGCAAGCCCAACCAGCTGTCCGGCGGCCAGCAGCAACGCATCGCCCTGGCCCGGGCCCTGGCCCCCCACCCCAAGGTACTGCTGCTGGACGAGCCGCTGTCGGCCCTGGACCTCAAGCTGCGCCAGGCCATGCGCGAAGAACTCAAGGCCATCCAGGCCAAGACCGGTATCACCTTCATCTTCGTCACCCACGACCAGGAAGAAGCCCTGACCCTGTCCGACCGCATCGCCGTGCTCTCCGAAGGCGAAGTGCAACAGGTGGGTCGCCCGGAAGAAATCTACGAGCAGCCGCGCAATCGCTTCGTCGCCGACTTCATCGGTGAAACCAACTTCATCCCGGCCACGGTCAGCCGTGTCGAAGCGGGCCTGGCCTGGTTCAGCGGGCCCGCCGGGCAGGCGCTGCCGGCGCAACCCTGCACCACCGCCAAGGTCGGCCAGCAGGTCACCCTGTCGGTGCGCCCCGAGCGCTTGCACCTGCGTGGTGATGCCTCGCAAGGCGCCCTGGCGTGCCGCATCGAAGCACTGATCTACCTGGGCACCGACCTGCAATACCAGGTCAGCCTCGGCGACGGCACACGCCTCACCGTGCGCACGCCCAACAGCCTCGAACACCACCCGCGCCTGAGCGTAGGCAGCAGCGCCGGGCTGCTGTTCGAACGCGGCAGCGCCAGCGTCCTGCTGGATTGACCACGAGGATTCGCCATGCACGCTTCTTCGATTTCCCAGCACCTGGAACGGCGCAAGGCCCTGCGCAGCTTTCTCGGGGTCAGCCCGGCCCTGGTGGCCATCGGCCTGTTCCTGATCGTGCCGATCCTTATCGTCATCGGCTATTCGTTGATGGAAGCCAACCCCTACGGCGGGGTGAACAAGGTCTTCAGCAGCGACGCCTACACCTCCCTGCTGTTCGAACGGCAACTGGACGACAGCCTGGCCTTCGCCGACTCCTACCTGCTGATCGCCCTGCGCTCGATCGGCATCGCCGGGCTGACCACGGTGATCACCCTGCTGATCGGTTTTCCGGTAGCGGTGTGGCTGGCCATGCAGCCAGTGCAGCGCCGCGGCCTGCTGATCTTCCTGATCACCGTGCCGTTCTGGGCCAACCTGTTGATCCGCACCTACGCCTGGATCCTGCTGCTGCGCAACACCGGGGTGATCAACAACAGCCTGATGGGCCTGGGGGTCATCCACGAGCCGTTGCAGTTGCTCTATACCGACGGTGCGGTGCTGCTGGGGCTGGTCTACACCTACGCGCCCTTCGTGGTGCTGCCGATCTACGCCACCCTGGAAAAGATGGACACCCGCCTGCTGGAAGCGGCCCAGGACCTCTACGCCGGACGCATTCGGACCCTGCGCAAGGTGGTGCTGCCCATTGCCAAGCCGGGAATTTTCGCCGGGGCGATCCTGACTTTCGTGCCCTGCCTGGGGGCGATGATCGCCCCGGAACTGCTGGGGGGCGGCACCCGGATGATGCTTGGCAACCTGATCTTCCGGCAGTTCAGCGATGCCCGTAACTGGCCCTTCGGCGCAGCCCTGTCGCTGGTGCTGATGGCCGCGGTGATGCTGGTACTGACCGTCTACGCCCTGCGCGCCCAGCGCCAGAAAACCCTTCAGGAGGGTGCATGATGATCCGCCTGTTCAAGCGCAACGGCCTCGGTGTCCAGGACTTTCCCGGCTTCGGCGGTTTCAGCTTCCTGTTCTACCTGTACCTCTACGCGCCGATCCTGGTGCTGGTGGTGTTCTCCTTCAACGCCAACCAGTCGGCCACGGTGTGGAGCGGCTTCAGCCTCGACTGGTACCGCGCGGCGTTCGCCAACCAGGCCCTGCGCCAGGCGGCAGGCAACAGCCTGCTGATCGCCGTGTGCGCCTGCATGGCGGCCACCGCCATCGCCACCCTGGCGGCCCTGGGCACCTCACGCGGGGCGAAGTTCAAGGGCCTGCAACTGTCCATGGGCGCCATCATGCTGCCCCTGGTGCTGCCGGAAATCGTCGTCGGCGTGGCCACCCTGGCGCTGTTCTCCACCCTGGGGCTGTCCCTGGGCTACGGCAACCTGATCATCGCCCACACGGTGTTCTGCATCCCCTTCGCCTATTTGCCGATCCGCGCCCGCCTCAACGACATGGACCTGTCCCTGGAGCATGCGGCGGCAGACCTGTACGCCGGCCCCTGGCGCACCTTCCGCAAGGTGACCCTGCCGCTGCTGATGCCGGGGATCGTCTCCGGGCTGATGCTGGCCTTCATCGTCTCCCTGGATAACTTCGTGATCTCGATGATGGTGTCCCAGGCCGGCACCACCACCCTGCCGATCTTCATCTTCGGCCTGTTGCGCATGGGCGTGACACCCGACGTCAATGCCGTGTCGACGCTGATCCTCGGCGTCTCGGTGCTGTTCGTCAGCCTCTCTTATCTGCTGAGCAAGAAACACGCTTGAACCTTCCACTGACCTTGGGGAAATGACATGAGCAAGTTGATCGCAAGCCTGGGTACCTCGTTGTTGCTGAGCCTGCCACTGGCGGTGCAGGCCGCCGAGAAACTCAACGTCGTGAGCTGGAGCGGCTACTTTTCGCCGGAAATCCTCGCCAAGTTCCAGAAGCAGACCGGTATCGAGGTCACGGTGGACTCCTACGACTCCAACGAAACCCTGCTGGCCAAGCTGAAACAGGGCGGCACCGGTTATGACGTGGCGATCCCGTCCCACCAGTTCATCCCGATCCTGATCAAGGAACAGTTGCTGGAGCGCTTCGACCCGGCCAAGCAGCCCTATTACGCCAGCGTGGTCGACAACCTGAAGAACCCGACCTGGGACCCGGAAGGCGCCTACTCGGTGCCCTTCATCTGGGGCACCACCAGCGTGGTGCTCAACGGCGAACGCTACAAAGGCCCGAGCGACAGCTACAAGGTGCTCTACGAGCCGCCAGCGGAGCTGCAGGGGCGGATCAACATGTTCGACTCGGTGAGCGAAGTGATCGACATGGCCAGCCTGTACCTGAACATTCCACTGTGCAGCGAAGACCCCAAGCAGATGCAGCAGATCCTTGGCCTGCTCAAGGCGCAGAAGCCCTTCGTCAAGACCTACAGCTCCAAGGCCGGGGCGATCCGCGAGAACCTGGCGGCCGGGGAAATCGACATGTCGATGTTCTGGGGCGGCTCGTCGATGCGCGCCCGGGAGATGAAGCCCGGCCTGAAATATCTCTACCCGAAAGAAGGCGTGCTGGCCTGGGTGGACAACATGGTCATCCCCAAGGGCAGCAAGAACCCGGCGAACGCCAAGGCCTTCATCGCCTTCCTCAGCCAGCCTGAGAACGCTGCCATGACCCAGAACTTCCTCAAGCACCAGAGCCCGATCAAGGGCGTCGAACCCTTCCTCGACGCCGGGTTGAAGGATGCTCCCGAGCTGCACATTCCCGAGGGTACCAAGGTGGTCTTCAGCCAGACCTGTGGCGAAGGCGCAATCCGCCTTGCCGACCGCCTGTGGACCAACCTGATGCGCTGAGCAGCGTTGACTTGCCGCCCCGGCCTGGATGCCGGGGCGTTTCTAAAGCCGTTTGAAAGGCCCTCCTGCCATGATCGCCAAGCCCCCCAGCGAACTGGTCCTGCTTCAGGCCCATGAACTCGCCGAGCGTATCCGCCTGCGTCAGGTTTCCTGCCGGGAAGTGATGCAGACCTACCTTGCCCACATCGAGCACTACAACCCCCTGGTCAATGCCCTGGTCAGCCTGCAACCGGCCGAAGCCCTGCTGGCCGAGGCCGACCGGCGCGACGCCGAACTGGCCCGTGGCGAATATCGCGGCTGGATGCACGGCCTGCCCCACGCGATCAAGGACCTGTCCCTGACCCGGGGCATCCGCACCACCCTGGGTTCGCCGCTGTACCGGGATTTCATCCCAGAGCGCGACGGCATCATGGTGGAACGGATCAAGGCCGCCGGGGCGATCCTGATCGGCAAGAGCAACACCCCGGAATTCGGCCTCGGCTCCCAGACCTACAACCCGCTGTTCGGCGCCACCGGCTGTGCCTATGACCCGAGCAAGACCGCCGGCGGCAGCAGTGGCGGCGCCGCCGCAGCCCTGGCCCTGCACCTGGTACCGGTGGCCGACGGCAGCGACATGATGGGTTCGCTGCGCAACCCGGCGGCTTTCAACAACATCTTCGGCTTCCGCCCGTCCCAGGGCCGGGTGCCCTTCGACGACAGCAGCGACCTGTTCATCGACCAGCTCGGCTACGAAGGCCCCATGGCCCGCAGCGTGCGCGACGCGGCCCTGCTGCTGTCGGTGCAGGCCGGGGGCGATGCGCGGGCGCCGCTGTCCATCGCCGAGTCCGGCCAGGGCTTCGCCGCCCCGCTGGAGCGCGACTTCAAGGGTGCGCGCCTGGGTTGGCTGGGGGACTTCAACGGCTACCTGCCAATGGAAAAGGGCCTGCTGGAGCTCTGCGAAAAGGCCTTGGGCGATTTCCGCAGCCTGGGCTGCAGCGTAGAACCCGCCAGCCCCGACTTCGCCCCCGAGCGCCTGTGGAGCAGCTGGCGCACCCTGCGCCACTGGATGGTCGCCGGGTCCCTGGGCGGCGCCTATGCCGACCCGCATAAGCGCTCACAACTCAAGACGGAAGCCATCTGGGAAGTGGAGAACGGCCTCAAGCTCTGCGCCAGCCAGGTGTTCGAAGCCTCGGTGATCCGCAGCGACTGGTACCGCGCCATTTCAAAACTGTTCGAACGCTTCGACTACCTGCTGCTGCCCAGCGCCCAGGTCTTCCCCTTCGACAAGAACATACCCTGGCCGCGCAACATCGAAGGCGTGGCCATGGACACCTACCACCGCTGGATGGAGGTGGTGATTCCCGGCACCTTGTCCGGCTGCCCGGTGGCCAGCGTGCAGGCCGGCTTCAATGCCAACGGCCTGCCCATGGGCTTGCAGATCATCGGCCGACACCAGGCCGACTTCGCCGTCCTGCAACTGGCCCACGCCTACGAACAGGCCAGCCGCTGGTTCCAGCGCTGCCCATCGCCACTGATTTTCGGGGGGAAGGGATAAACGGTTGATAGCGTAGATAATTTTTTTATAAAAACGCTTGACGCATTGTCGTTCCGAGCGAATAATGCGCGCCACTTGGCTACATAGCTCAGTTGGTTAGAGCATAGCATTCATAATGCTGGGGTCCGGGGTTCAAGTCCCTGTGTAGCCACCAAGTACTAAAAACGGCTTACCGCAAGGTAGGCCGTTTTTTTATGCCCGCGAAAAAGTACCGGGGATTACGCCGCATTGATCCACAAACGCGACACCCGCATTGAGCACCGCCACTGGCTGGGATAGAACACTCCGGCAGTGTTTGTGAGAGCTGCGCAATCCTCACTTCAAGGGCTCGAAAATGAAAACAAAAATCACCCGAACCGCGGTCGCTCCCTGGCTGTTCTCGCTCCTGGCAATCACCTGTACCCCGACCTTCGCCGAGCAGGCTCCTACCCCGCCCTCCAACCTGCTGACCGCCGCCGTGGCCTGGAAGCAAACCGCCGCCGAATTCGAGGCGCTGTACTACCAGGGCTTCAACATCGCCCGCCTGCAACTGGACCGCGCCCTGCAGGAACACAAGGCCGGCGAGCGGCCACTGGCGATCATCAGCGACGTTGACGACACCGTGCTCAGCAGCAACAGCTACTGGGGCTACATGATCAATTCGGGCAAGGAGTTCTTCGACGACGAGGCCTGGGACAAATGGGTCGCCGACAATGGCCCGGTGGCCACCCCGGGCGCCGTGGAGTTCCTCAAGTACGCCCAGTCCAAGGGTGTCGAAGTGTTCTACGTCACCAGCCGCGACCAGGGCGAAAAGACCTACGAATACGCCCTGGCCAACCTGCGCAAGAACCAGCTGCCCTATGCCGATGAGCAGCACCTGACGGTGTACCGCGACAGCTCCAACAAGGAGCCGCGGCAGCAGGAGATCGCCAAGGACCACAACGTGGTGCTGATGCTGGGCGACAACCTCAACGACTTCAAACGCAAGTACTACGTGGCCGACGTCAAGCAGCGCAGCAGCCTGATGACCGAGGACAAGGAGCAGTTCGGCCGCAAGTTCATCCTCTTCCCCAACCCCACCGATGGCCATTGGCTGAAGGCGATCTTCGGCGACTCCGAACCGCCGGCGACTCCGGAAAATCGGGCCAAGTTCAAGGCCGCGGCCAGCTCGACGGCCTGGCAGATGAAGCCCTGAGAGGGCGCCGCAACATCAGCGCAACGCTGGCCCGCCATGGCCAGTGTTGCGCCAAGCCCCCAGGGATGTCATAAACGCCAGCCCCTGCATTCAGGCAGGAACAAGGAGTCGTTTTCTCATGTGGGCAAGGAAGCTGCTGTTACTGATCTCGTGCGGGGTACTTGGGGCCTGCAGCGCTCCCGAGCCGATCCAGTACCTGCCCGGCCGGGTCATCTACCGCATCGATTCATCACGCTTTTTCGAGATCGACCGGACCACCTTCAAGCTCTGCAACGGTTCCTCGCCGGTCATCGCCAGCAGTGGCGACATGGTGCACTACACCGACACCCGGCTCGGCATCCACACCCCGGTTGCACCCTTTGGCTCATTCAACGGCATCACCGTGCATGGCCGTGGTTCGCACTTGATGATCGATGCTGCCAACTCCAATTACCTGGTGATTCCGATTGCCCAAGGACCGGGCTTCAGCAAGGGCGGGGCCGGCTTGCCGCGCCTGTACTTTTCCCAGGATGCCGGGCGTACCTGGCTGCGCATCACCGCGCCCAGGTACCTGGAAAGCCCTGAGCGAACCTGGCTGACCGGCTCCGTCCTTTCGATCGAAGGCCCCCTCCTGCACGGCGCCGCACAGATCGACCTGTCCTTGAACTACGAGACGCTCAAGGACCACTCGCCCTACTCGATGCTGTCTTACCCACAACGCTGGCAACGCACCGATAGCACTCGTACACCTGGCTACTTCGAACCCGCTCGCCAAGCACCCATCGATGACCGGTTCAATTGTGCCACTGGGGCCAAGCAGGGCTGACCCAGCACGTGGGGCTTGAAAAACCGCAGCAGGCTGCGGTTTTTTTTGCTCAGTTGAACGGCTGCGGATGCGGTGTCTGCGCCGAGGACGGCGGCAGGATCGGCAGCTTGAAGTCCGGCTGGTCACCGGTCAGGGTTTCAAGGAAGGCCACGATCTGGCTGACCTCCTCGGTACCCAGCTTGCGTCCCAGTTGCAGACGGGCCATCACGTCCACCGCCTCTTCCAGCTTCCAGTAGGCGCCGTCGTGGAAGTAGGGATAGGTCAGCGCCACGTTGCGCAGGGTCGGCACCTTGAACAGCATGCGGTCGGCATCCTTGCCGGTCAGCCCGGCCACGCCCTGGGCCGGGTTCTGGGTGACATAGGGCTCGATCATGCCCATCTTCTGGAATGAGCCACCGCCCACCGCCTCGCCGTTGTGGCAAGCCACGCAGCCGATGGACTTGAACAGTTGATAGCCCTTGAGCGCGGAGGGGCTGATGGCCGCCTTGTCGCCCTTGAGCCAGCGGTCGAACGGCGCATTGGGGGTAACCAGGGTTTCTTCGAACGCAGCGATGGCGTTGGTCACGTCGTCAAACTTGATGCCGTCGTCGCCGTAGACCTGCTTGAAGGAGGCCCGGTACTGGGGAATGGAACGCAGCACGTCCACCGCCAGGTCATGGGTGAAGCCCATCTCCCCCGGGTTGGCGATGGGGCCACCGGCCTGTTCCTGAAGCGTGGCCGCGCGGCCGTCCCAGAACTGCGCGACGCTCATGCCGGAGTTGAGCACCGTGGGCGAGTTGATCGGCCCCTGGTGCCAGTTGTGGCCAATGGAGGTGGGCAGGTTGTCGCTGCCGCCCATGCTCAGGTTGTGGCAGGAGTTGCAGGATATGAAACCGGACTTGGACAGGCGCGGGTCGAAGAACAACTGCTTGCCCAGCTCCACCTTGGCCACATCGGTGATCTTCACCGGCTGTACCGGCTGGATCGGTTCGCTTGGCGTTTCCCCCCTGACCTCCCCCCCCAACAGCAATCCGAAAACAAGTAACCACTTACAACGGTGCATGACGTCCCCTCATCAGGCTTATAGTTTGTTTCACCCTGTACCCAACGCCCCCCTCCCGCCCTGACTCAGATCAATCGACGGCCGGGTGAAAGACTGCCTGCGACCCCATGTACAGGGGAGATGGCCCCCTCCAGCCTCGTGCCCAGGGCTACATCCGGGTCCAACTGCCGGCGCCACTGCTGTACATTCCCCCGCACGGACGACCCCTCATTTCCCTGTGAACGGAGCTCAACGCGTGTTCTCGAACTTCCCTCCCCGTCACCGCCAACTGCTCGGCCTCAGCCTGCTGGCTGCCGCCCTCAGCCTTGGCGCCTGCCACAACCCGCCTTCTTCCAACGCTCTGCCTGCCGCCCCGGAAATCGCCTCGGGCTACCGCACCGACATGCAGACTCGCCATGCCGACAAGCACATGGCCGCCGCTGCCAACCCGCTGGCCGCCGAGGCCGGGCGCGAAATGCTGCGCAAGGGCGGCTCGGCCATCGACGCGGCGATTGCCATGCAGGCCGTGCTGACCCTGGTGGAACCGCAGTCCTCGGGGATTGGCGGCGGCGCGATGATCGTGCTCTGGGACGGCAAGGCCGTGCGCACCTATGACGGGCGGGAAACCGCGCCGGCCGGCGCCACCGAGAAGCTCTTCCTGCAGGCGGACGGCAAGCCCATGGCCTTCCCCCAGGCGCAGATCGGTGGACGCTCGGTCGGCACCCCGGGCGTGCTGCGGGCCCTGGAAATGGCCCACCAGAAACACGGGCGCCTGCCCTGGGCGCAATTGTTCGAACCGGCGATCCGCCTGGCCGAGCAAGGCTTCGCCATCTCGCCACGGCTGCACAGCATGATCAGCGCCGATCCTTTCCTGGCACGCTCGCCGGACATGGCCGCGTACTTCCTGAATGCCGACGGCACGCCGAAAGCCGTGGGCACCTTGCTGAAAAACCCACCACTGGCCGCGGTGCTCAAACGCATCGCCGAGGAAGGCCCGGATGCCCTGTACAAGGGCCCGGTGGCCGCGGAAATCGTCGCCAAGGTCCAGGGCCACGCCAACCCCGGCAGCCTGTCGCTCAACGACCTGCAAGGCTACCGCGCCAAGGAACGCGCGCCGCTGTGCAGCGACTACAAGCGCTGGCAGGTGTGCGGCATGCCGCCGCCCTCCTCCGGCGGCGTGGCGGTGGCGCAGATACTCGGCACCCTGCAGGCCCTGGAACAGCGCGACCCGCGCTACACCCTGGCCAACCTCAAGCCGCAGAAAACCAACCTGCCCGCCGGCCTGGAGCCAGCGCCACAAGCGGTGCACCTGATTGCCGAAGCCGAGCGCCTGGCCTATGCCGACCGTGGCCTGTACGTGGCCGACAGCGACTTTGTGCCCGTGCCGGTGGCCGGCCTGATCGCCCCGGACTACCTGGCCAAGCGTGCCGCACTGATTGGCGAGCGCAGCATGGGCAAGGCCGAACCGGGCAAGCCCCAGGGCATCCAGGTGGCCTATGCACCGGACCGTTCGCCAATGCGCATCTCCACCTCGCAAGTGGTGGCAGTGGATGACCTGGGCGGCGCCGTATCGATGACCACCACGGTGGAAGCGGCCTTCGGCTCGCACCTGATGGTCCAGGGCTTCATGCTCAACAACCAGATGACCGACTTCTCGTTCATTCCCGAGGAAAACGGCCAGCCGGTGGCCAACCGCGTCCAACCGGGCAAGCGTCCGCGCTCGTCCATGGCGCCAACCCTGGTCTTCGACCGCGCCAGCGGCGAACTGCTGGCCAGCGTCGGCTCCCCCGGCGGCTCGCAGATCATCGAGTACGTGGCCAAGTCGGTGGTCGGCATGCTCGACTGGAACCTCGACCCGCAAGCCGCCGTCGGCCTGCCCAACTTCGGCAGCCGCAACGGGCCGACCGAACTGGAGAAGGGCCAGTTCAGCCCGGCCCTGAAACAGGCACTGCAAGCTCAGGGACATGAGGTAAACGAGATCGACATGACCAGCGGTACCCAGGCCATCGTTCGCGTGCGTGATGCACAGGGCAAGGCCTCCTGGGCCGGCGGCGCCGACCCGCGGCGCGAAGGGGAAGCGCTGGGGGATTGAGAGTAATCGGATGAACCCAGGGGCTGGCCGTGAGGCTGGCCCTTTTTTGTGGGCGGTGAACGAGGGCTCTGTATGCAAGATTTTGCGGCGGTCTGTGTCTGATCCGACCTTTGGATCTGCCCTAGCATCGTCCCTGTCCACCGAGGAACCGACGATGAACAAGATTGCAGCCGACCTTGATATTCCGGGCCTGAGCCCACGCCGCCTGACGCCCCAGGACCTTGAACTGATCTGCCGCCATCGCCAGGCGATGTTTCTCGATGCGGGTAAGGACCTCTCCACCTTGCAGGTGATGACCGAGCACTTTCGGCCCTGGTTGCGTGAACGCCTGGAGGACGGTCGCTACTACGGCTTCGCCTTGATGGACGCCGAGCAGAGCGTGGCCAGCATCGGCCTGATGAGCATCGACTGGCCGCCCCACCCTTCCCATCCAACCCAGGATCAGCGCGGCTACGTACTCAACGTCTACGTCGAACCGGCCTACCGGCGCCGCGGCCTGGCTTCGGCGCTGATGAAACTGGCGGAGGCCGAGTTCAGCCAGCGCGGGCTGGGCTTTGCCGTGCTGCATGCGACCGAGGCTGGCAAGCCGCTGTATCAGGGGCTGGGTTGGGCGGCGACCAGTGAGATGGCGAAACAGGGCTTTCTGTAGCCGCTGCCGCAGGCTGCGACAAGGACCGAAGGGCCTTCGGCGCCTGGGAGATCGCTGCGACCGTTCCGGTCGTTCGCAGCCTGCGGCAGCGGCTACAGGGTTGGTTCACAAAATGTCGCAGTAATGCCGTTGCGACGCCCCCTACTCCAACCTATGGTTCGACCGTCGCTGCAAAATCAGCGAACAGGCTTGGCGGCCTGATAGAATCGAGGCGCAACAGCGCCCCACCCACATGCAGGCGCTTTTTTTGCGCCCGCATACCTGCGTTATGGCGGGTTGCGTGGGAGAACCTTCGGGTTCGCCGGTTCCTTGATTCCCGGTCCGCCAATCCTGCGCAATCCGCCACCCTGATCTGCTTGGCGGCAGACGGTGACGGTCCTTCGAATCAAGGAGTCGTGACCATGAACTGCTTCTGCAATCTGTTTCTCCAATACCTCCCGTCACAAAAAACCGGAGGTGCCCGATGACCACTCAATCGCCCCTGACCACCCTCGGTGAAATCCGCTTTTCCCAATGCGGCGAGCACCTGCATCCGCTGTTTCGGGTGAATGCCGACGTGCCGATCAACGACGCCCTGGAACACGCCTCGACCCTGTTGCATCTGGCAAAGCAATTCACCCTGGAGGCCGCCATGGAGCCGCGGTGCGACCGCTATGCTTGGGCGGCACACTACCTGGCAGAGATGGGCAAGGCACTGATGGACGACGTGCACGCCACGCTCTCTGCATGACCTGATCGTCCCTGAACCAACGTCGCCTGCGCGGGCAGATCCAGCGATCTGTCCGTACATCGCTTGACGCACTCAGCGACTTGTTTAAGTCCCAGGACGGGACTAGGATCACGCCATGAGAATTATTGCAGTCAGTCAGTTGAAGGCCTTCTGGGAGAAGTACCCGGACGCAGAACAGCCCTTGCTGGCCTGGGTCGATGAAGCAAGGAAAGCCGAGTGGTCCAACCCTGCGCAGATCAAGGACCAGTATCGCAACGCGAGCATTCTCAAAAGCCGCAGGGTGGTCTTCAACATCAAGGGGAATGAGTATCGACTGATCGTTGCCGTGGCCTATCGCTTCGGCGCGCTGTACATCAAGTTCGTAGGTACCCACCAGCAGTACGATGCCATTGACGCCGACAGCGTAGACATGGAGCAACCCGCATGAACATCCGCCCCATCCACACCGACCAGGACTACCGCGCCGCACTGAAAAGCGTCTCGCCCCTGTTCGACAACGAACCGCAGCCTGGGACACCTGAAGGCGATTACTTCGATGTGATGATCACCCTGATCCAGGCATACGAGGCCAGGCAGTTTCCCCTGGACCTGCCCAACCCGATCGAGGCGATCAAGTTCCGCATGGAGCAATCCGGCTTGTCCGCCGCCGACCTGGCGCCGGCCATCGGCCGCACCAACCGCGTCTATGAAGTGCTCAACGGCAAGCGCGCGCTGACCCTGCCCATGATCTGGAAACTGCACCAGCTGTTCGGCATTCCCGCCGAGAGCCTGATCAAGCCGATCAAATCGTCCTGAGCCGTGCTGCCGGACTTGAGCTTGCCCTTGGGTAAAGGCTCAACCTGCCTGGCAGCCCAACAACACCAAGGACGCTCCATGCTCACCATCGGACAAATGGCCCGCTGCCACGGCCTTACCACCAAGACCCTGCGCCATTACGACAGCATCGGCCTGTTCACCCCGGCCCTCACCGGCCGAGACAACCGCTACCGCTATTACAGCCCGGAACAGATCGTGACCCTGGGGCGCATCGTCTGGCTGCGGCAGTTGGGCATGTCCCTGGAAGACATCCGCACTCTGGCGGACCAGGGCGGCCTGGACAGCGTGCTGCACATGCAGCAGTCACTGCAGGCGCATGCCCGGCAGTTGCAAAGCGAGATCGCCCGCAGCCAGAAAGTACTGGGCCATCTGCAGCGCTACCTGGCCCAGCCGCAGCGCCAACCCCCAGCCGCGCAGACACCACAGAAGGTATTCCTGGCGCCGCAGCGGATCATCGGCATGGCCTGGCAGCAGGACGACCCGGGCACCATCGCCGAGCTCTGGCAACGTTTCGAACCTCGGGAACAGGAGATCCAGCGCCTGGCCGAGCCGGTGGGCACCTATGGCATCTGCCAGCCCCTGGAAGACGGCCAGTGGCGTTATGTGGCCGGCCTGCCGGTCGCCGCCGACGCGCCCCTGGTGCCCGGCATGGTGGAGCTGGAAATCCCTGCCCGCCATTACGCGCGAGTCGAGCATCACGGCAGCGTGGCCACCCTGCCGGAAACCTTTCGCGCCGCCTACAGCGAGTGGTTGCCCGCCGCCGGGCTGATGCCCATCGACGCGGTGGAGTTCGAGTACACCGGCGAGCGCTTTCTGGGGCCCATGCACCCGGACAGCGTGGTGGAACTGTATATCCCGCTGAGCGCCTGAAACGCCCGGTGAAGGGGCCGACCAGCAGGCTACCGCTGGTCTGCCCCGGCCTATCCAGCGTTGTCTGTCAGCAAAAGTACCTCGGATACCGCTATGCTCTGCAGCCATTCCCAGGTTACCGAGCGAAGGCCCGATGAGTTTCCAGGCAGGTGTGTTGAACCAGATATCCGGCATCCGTCATGGGTTTTCGACCCTCGGCGCCGCCCTGCCGGCCAACCTGTTCTTCTGCTCGCAGATCCACAGCGGCGAGGTGGTGCAAGCCAGTACCACGCTACCCAGCGGAATCATCCGCGGCGATGCGGTACTCACCCATTCCAGCCGGCCCATCGCAGTGGTCACCGCCGATTGCCTGCCGTTGCTGATCAGCAGCGAGGACGGTTCCTGGGTCGCGGCAGTGCACGGCGGCTGGAAAGGCCTGCATGGCGGGATCATCGCCAATGTGCTGCAACACTTCGCCAGCAAGGGCATCACCCCACAGCAATTGCGGGTGGCCATCGGCCCATCGATCAAACCCTGCTGCTATGAAGTCAGCGCCGATTTCATCGACACCCTGTCCGCCACTCAGGACCCGCTGTGGCCGGCCGCACAGGCCCCCTGGAGCCGTGAGCAACCGGCCCCGCTGCTGCCGCCGCAGATTCCGCCACCGCAACCGACCCAGGCCGATTCCCTGTGGTTCGACCTGAGCCGCTATGCCGTGCACTTGCTGCACGCCGCTGGAATCAGTGATGAACAGATCGAAATCAGCGAGCTGTGCACCTACTGCTCGACCCCGGCCCTGGCCAGCTATCGTCGACGCGGGCACCGGGGTGAAGCCAAGGCCTTCCAGTACTCGTGGATCGGCCGGACATGAACCTCGAGAGTGCACTACTCCCAACCTCCCTGAGCGACCTGGAAACCCTGGTCCAGATGCGCATCGCGGCGATGCGCGAAAGCCTTGAGCGCCTGGGGCGCTTCGATCCGCAGCGGGCCCGGGAGCGTTTTGCCGCAAGCTTCGCGGCCGAACGCTGCCACTTCATCCTCAGTGACGGACAGCCCGCAGGCTTTATCCAGAGCCAATCACACGGTGATCATCTGCGCCTGCAGCACCTGTACGTCTTACCGCAATTCCAAGGGCGGGGCCTCGGCGCCAAGGCCTTGGAGCAGCTTTTGGAACGCTCCGCCAAAGAGCAGCTACCCATCCACCTGGATGCGTTGCGCGGCAGTGACTCGAATCGTTTTTATCGACGCCTGGGTTTTGTTCAGGTGGGTGAAAGTGAATGGGATATTCACTACGTTCGGCCAGCGGATCCACCTCGGGCCTGAACCCGGTTCCGCTCGGCCACCGAGCCCCTGCTGGTTCTTGGCCAGCAACCTGAGCTAACGTTGCCTCCCCCCTCAGGCCCAACCCAAGGAGTGCCCGTGTCTGACAACCTCTATGCCCCGCCCCAGGCGGATCTGGTCGCCCCCTCGCCCGAAGCGGCGCAACAGCCGTTCTACGTGGTGTCCAAGGCCAAGTTCCTGACCCTGTACATCCTCACCTTCGGCATCTACCAGGTGTACTGGGCCTACAAGAACTGGCATCAGTTCAGGCACGCCAGCGGCCAGGAGCTGTGGCCGGTGGCCCGGGCCTTCTTCGCGATCTTCTTCACCCATGCGCTGTACCGCGAAGCCGATGCGACGCTCAAGCGCGACGGCCGCAGCCATGACTGGCGGCCCGGTGAACTGGCAACCCTGTTTGTGGTGGGGGTGATCATCAACAACGTGGTGGACGCGCTGTCGCGCAAGAATATCGGCTACCCGGTGACCGACATTGCCAGCCTGGCGCTGCTGCCGGTACTGGCGTGGATCACCTGGCTCGGCCAGCGCGGTCTGAATGCCGCCGCGAAAGATCCCGAAGGCCGCAGCAACGCCCGTTTCACGCCGCTGAACTACGTGTTCATCGTGCTCGGGGCGGTGCTGCTGGCCCTGGCGTGCATCGGGGTGATGCTGCCGCCGGAGTGAGCCGAAGACTCAGGCGCTGACGTAGACCCAGGCCTGGATGCCTGAGGCCAGGGTCACGCTGACCCGCTTGTAGTCCGAGACTTCATAGCTGTCGGCCGCTGCCAGCTCCTCGGGGGTGATGCAGAACACGGTGCCGGGAATCGGCGCGCTGTCCGCCGCCCCCGGGCGCAGGATCGGATGATGGGTCTTGCCGCTGGCCGCCAGCACCTCGGGGTCGGTGATTTCCACCCAGCTCTGTTCGTAGCCAAGCATGGCATCCGCGCTGCCACTCAACTCACGGCCAAAGTTGGCGATCTGCACCGCCTTGTCTTGCAGGGTGCCGTAGGAAAAAAGATAAACCGATGCATCTGTTGCCGAACTCATTCGTCACGTCCTTAACCACGATGATCCGCTTCAGCGGTTGATTTTCAGCCCTTGCCGTTCAGCGTGACGCTCCAGCGCCAGCTCGATCAGGCGGCTCACCAGCTCGCTGTAGCTCATGCCGGTGGCCTGCCAAAGTTTGGGGTACATGCTGATCCGGGTGAAGCCCGGCAGCGAGTTGATTTCGTTGATCAGCACCTCCCCCTCATCGGTGAGAAACACATCGACCCGAGCCAGCCCGGAGCAGCCCAGCACCTGGAATGCCTCGACGGCCAGGGCCCGAATGCGCTCGCTGTGCTCGATGCTGATGTCCGCCGGCACCAGCACCTGGGCCGCCTCCCCGTCGATGTACTTGCTGTCGTAGGAATAGAAACCGTTGCTGACCACGATCTCGCCGCAACCACTGGCAATGGGCTGGTCGTTGCCCAGCACCGCGCATTCGATTTCCCGCCCACGCACTGCCGACTCCACCAGCACCTTGTGATCGAAGCCCAGGGCCAGTTCCACCGCGGCCTCGTATTCGGCCTCGTTGTCGACCTTGCTCACCCCCACCGATGAACCCTGGTTGGCCGGCTTGACGAACAGCGGCAGGCCGAGTGTTTCCCGGGCCAAGGCAAAACCGTAGCGAGCACGGGTGGCCCGGGTCAGGGTGATGAACGGGGTCACCGCCAGCCCGGCGTCGCGCAGCAGGCGCTTGCTGATGTCCTTGTCCATGCACACCGCCGAGCCCAGCACATCGGAGCCGACAAAGGGCAGGTCGGCCATGCGCAGCAGGCCCTGCAGGCAACCGTCTTCGCCCAGGGTGCCGTGGACGATGGGGAAGATCACATCGACATGCCCCAGCAGTTCCTGGCTGGAGGTTTCCACCAGTTGCTGGCTGGCCTTGCCCGGCACCACCGCCAGTTCGCGATTGGACTGGTTGAGGGCGATCAGCGCCGGGTTTTCCTGGTTGATCAGGTAGTTCGAGGTGTCGTTGAGGTGCCAGTGCCCCTGTTTGTCGATGCCGATCAGCACCGGCTCGAAACGCGTGCGATCCAGGGCATCGACGATATTGCGCGCCGACTGCAGCGACACTTCGTGTTCGGCCGAACGGCCACCAAAAATAATCCCGACCCGCAACTTGCTCATGACTGCTTCCCGTTGAAAAAATGATTGCTGACGGTTCTTCAATTCAGCTGGGGGCTGTAGCGCAAATGGATCAGCGCCACTCGCTCCTGCTCCTTGTTCTTGCGCTCTTCGATGGCGAACGGCACAAAGCCCAGCTTCGGATAGAGCAGCAACCCCGCCACGTTGCTGTTGAAGCACGACAGCGTCACCTCGCTGGCCTGGTGCTTGCTGTGGGCGATGTGGATCATCTGCCCGATCAATTGCGCCGCCAGGCCCGCGCCGCGCACCTCTGGGTCGACGATGACATTGCCGATGGTACAGGTGCCGCCCTTGGCCCAGCGGTAGAAGTTGGCAAAGCCCACTACCTGCCCGTCACGCTCGATCACCGTCGAGTCGCTGCGCTGAGCGATGGAGTCGCGCAACTGCTCGTGGGTCAGCGGCCAGGTGGCGGCGGGAAAGAAGAAATACAGCTCCTGGGGATTGCCCACGAAACTGCAGATCCGCGGAATGTCCGCCTCTGCCACCGGGCGAAAAACAACAGCCATGTTCAGTCTCCTGATACGGGGACGGGTCGTCCTTTTTGGGGGGCGGATACTGGCCGGCGCAAGGCACCGGCCGTTCAGCGATTGGCCAGCAGATGCCCGCCGAACAGCACATAGCAACCACCGGCCAGGCGGTCCAGCCAGCGCCGGGCCCGGGCATAGAACCCGGCCACCCGGCTGCTGGCGAAAAACAGCGCTACGCAGCAGTACCAGGACAGCGACAGGCCGGCCATGGTCAGCACCGCCAGCCCCAGTAGCAGAGGTGGCGGGGAGGCCGGCATCGACGTGGCAAAAATGGTGGCCACGAACAGCGCCGACTTGGGGTTGGTCATGTTGCCGAGAAAGCCCAGCCGGTAGGCCGAGAACAGGCTGCGCGCAGCATGGCTCGCGCCATCGGTGGTCGGGGTCTCCAGGGCCGGCTTGCGCTTGAACTGCTTGAGCCCCAGGTAGATCAGGTAACAGCCACCGGCAACCTTGAACAACACGAACAGCGCCGGCGCCGCGCTGAACAGCGATTTGATGCCCAAGCCTCCCGCCAGCCCCCAGAGCACGGTGCCGCTGGCCACCCCCAGGGCGGCGAACAGGCCATGGCGCCGCGAACAGCCCGCCGCCAGTTGTGCAGTGGTGAAAAAGTTCGGCCCGGGGGTGATCACCGCCACGCTCCAGAGCAGAGCCAGCGACAACAACGGGGCGAGGTAAACCAGGTGTGAGGCGTACATGGGAACAGATGGCCATGAAGAGGGTCCGGGGGAACGACGCTACTCCACTCGCGCCTGCCCAGGCAACCGCCGATTGGCCTCGCAACCCGGCTCAGGCAACAAGCCATCGTGCAGCGCCGGAACCCTCCTGCAAGCCGCCCTTCTTCCGGCAGAACCGCTACGGCGTAGAACCGAGGGGCAAGACAGCCAGCGCGCCCCTGAGTTAACGTACGGCCCTTGGTTTCATCCATCAGGACCGTTCCATGGCCAAACCCGCAGCTGTCACCGACTGGGTTCACCGCGCGCCGCCCGCCCGGGGCCTGGAGCGCATCGAGGCGTATTTCGCCGGCCATGGCTATGACATGCACCGCCATGACACCTACGCCATCGGCCGCACCCTGCACGGGGTGCAGAGCTTCCAGTACCGCGGCGGCTGGCGCCACAGCCTGCCCGGCGCCACCATGGTCCTGCACCCCGACGAAGCCCACGACGGCGAGGCCGGCACCCACGACGGCTTTCACTACCGCATGCTGTATGTCGAGCCGGCGCTGATCCAGCAGATCCTCGGCGGCCAGCCGCTGCCCTTCATTACTGGCGGCCTGTCCAACGACCCGCGGCTGTTTGCCGCCACCGAGGCCCTGCTGCGTGGGGTCGACAGCCCCCTGGACCCGCTGGAACAGGAAGACGCCCTGTTCGATCTGGCCCATGCCCTGAACAGCGTCTCCGGGGTCGCCCAATCACGGCAACGTTTCGACTATGTGGCGGCCGAGCGGGCCCGGGAATACATCCACAGCGCCCTGGACCGCACCCTGACCCTGGAGGAACTGGCGGCCCACAGTGGGCGCGACCGCTGGAGCCTGTCCCGGGATTTTCGCCTGCTGTTCGGCACCAGCCCCTACCGATACCTGAGCATGCGCCGCCTGGACCTGGTCCGCGCGCTGCTGGTGCAGGGCCAGACCCTGGCCAACGCCGCACTGATCGCCGGCTTCACCGACCAGAGCCACATGACCCGGCAGTTTCGCCAGACCTACGGCCTGCCACCGGCGCGCTGGCTGAAGATGCTCGGCCGCTGAGGCCACACACGATCGTTCAAGAAGCCCTGGCCCCTGGCTGTTTACCCTCAGCGCTCATTCATCACTGAGGTGGACCACACCATGCAAAACCCTGCCCCGCAAGACGCCTACCAGAGCATCAACTTCGCCAGCAAACTCGGCCTGTTCAGCGAACACTGGACCCCCAAGGTGATCGCCGAGATGAACGACTACCAGTTCAAGATCTCCAAGTTGCAGGGCGAATTCGTCTGGCACTCCCACGCCGACACCGATGAAACCTTCATCGTGCTCGACGGCCAGTTGTACATCGACTTCCGTGACGGCCGGGTGGCCATCGGCAGTGGCGAGATGTTCGTGGTGCCCAAGGGCGTCGAGCACAAACCCTGGGCCGAGCAGGAGGTCAAACTGCTGCTGATCGAACCCAAGGGCGTGCTCAACACCGGCGATCAAGGTGGCGAACGCACCGCCCAGAACGACGTCTGGATCTGATCCTCACCGCTGAACCTGCGAGACGGAAAAAGGAATTTCTGCCTCTTGAACACAGTCAGACACAGCAACACGTCATCGATCGACTACCCTTGGCCGACCAATGGTGCGTCAAAAACTGTACGTCAGTGCAAAAAGCACAGGTAGAGTGACGCTCTTATTTTTCTGTGCGATGGCTCTAGTGCAGGGACTACAGCCTGGTCCCAGCTTTCGATGACGCCCATGGCGCGTCCATTACCTGTTGCGACCCCTGACCCCTGAATGCCCAAACCGCACCAAGACACCACCGCCCCCACCCTGCTTCAAGACCTGCGCGCCGGCACCGCGACCTTGCACGTGGCCCTGGAAAAGCGCCTGCCGTTCTTCTCCGAGCACCTCGATGCGGCCTGGTACCAGCGCCTGATCCAGGCCTATTTCGGCTTCTATCAGCCCCTGGAGGCGGCCCTGCATGACAGCGGCCTGATCCCTGCCGGCTACGACCCGGAGCAGCGCTGCAAGACCCCGGCCCTGGCCGGCGACCTGCAGGCCCTGGGCCTGGCCCCGGAGCGCATCGACGCCCTGCCCCGCTGCGACCATCTGCCCGCACTGGCCAGCCCCGGCGCGTGCCTGGGCGCCCTCTATGTACTGGAGGGCGCGACCCTGGGCGGACAGATCCTGCGCCGGGAAATGGCCCAGCGCCTGGACCTGCACGGGGATAACGGCGGGGCTTTCCTCGACGTGTATGGCGCCGCCACCGGGCGGCGCTGGAAAGATTTTCTCGACTACCTGGGGCGCATGCCCGAGGACGCGAGCGCACGACAACAAGTGGTCCGCGCCGCGCAATCTACATTTGCCTGTTTCGAGCACTGGCTCGACAGCCGCGAGGTGCTGCTATGACCCCACAAGACGCCCAAGCCTTCGAACAACTGCTGGCCAACTGCGCCGATGAGCCAATCCGCTCCCCCGGTGCGATCCAGCCCCATGGCGTGCTGCTGACGCTGTCGGAGCCGGACCTGCGCATCCAGCAGATCAGCGCCAACGTCGAGGCCCTGCTGGGCCAGCCTGCCGCGCAGGTCCTCGGCCAGCCCCTGGAGCAACTGCTGGGAGACACCGACGGCCAGCGCATCCGCGAGGTGCTGCAACTGCCGCGGTTGTCCGATGCGCCACCGCTGCACCTGGCCGTCAATGGCGCGCGCTTCGAAGGCTTGCTGCATCGCCACCAGGGAGTGCTGATGCTGGAGCTGGAAATCCAGCTCGAACACCTGCAGCCCCAGCACCTGAAAGAGCAGACCGAGAACCTGGGGCGCCTGCTGCGGCGCTTGCAGACGGCCAAGACCCTGAATGAGCTGTACGCCATCAGCGTCAGCGAAATCCAGGCGATGACCGGCTACGACCGGGTGTTGATCTACCGCTTCGAAGAGGAAGGCCACGGCCAGGTGATCGCCGAAGCCACCCGCCCCACCATGGAAGTGTTCAATGGCCTGTTCTTCCCGGCCTCGGACATTCCGCAGCAAGCCCGCGAGCTGTACCGCAGCAACTGGCTGCGGATCATCCCCAACGCCGATTACCAGCCGGTGCCCCTGCTACCGGCACTGCGCCCGGACACTCAGCAGGCCCTGGACCTGAGCTTCGCCACCCTGCGCAGCGTGTCGCCGATCCACTGCCAGTACATGAAGAACATGGGCGTGCTGTCCTCCATGAGCATTTCCCTGCTCAAGGGCGACCAGCTCTGGGGCCTGATCAGTTGCGGCAACCGCCAGCCGCTGCTGGTGCCCCACGAGCTGCGCATTGCCTGCCAGACCATCGGCCAGGTGCTGTCGTTGCAGATCAGCGCCATGGAAGCCCTGGATATCAGCCGCCAGCGGGAAGAGAAAGTCGCCGCCCTGGCCAGCCTCGACCAGGCCATGCGCGACACCCCCGACAGCGTCTTCGACGGCCTGACCCAGGTGCCGCAACTGCTGCTGGAGCTGACCCAGGCCGGTGGCGTGGCAATCATCGAAGACAAGCAACTGCACTGTTTCGGCAACTGCCCGCCCCAGGACGAAATCCGCGCCCTGCACCGCTGGCTGCAAGGTACCGGGCAGGCGGTGTTCGCCAGCCATCACCTGGCCAGCGTCTACCCGCCGGCGGCGAGTTATCAACAGGTGGCCAGCGGGGTCCTGGCCATGACCCTGCCCAAGCCTGTGGATAACGGTGTGCTGTGGTTCCGCCCGGAAGTGAAGGAAAACATCAACTGGAGCGGCAACCCGCAAAAGCCCCTGGACCTGGAAAACTCCGACGCCGGCCTGCGCCTGCGGCCGCGCACCTCGTTCGAGATCTGGAAAGTGGAGATGGCCGGGATCTCCACCAAGTGGAGCCACGGCGACCGCTTCGCCGCCAATGACCTGCGTCGCTCGGCCCTGGAGCACGACCTGGCGCGCCAGGTGCTGCGCGAGCAACAGGCCGTGCGCGCCCGGGACGAACTGGTGGCGGTGGTGTCCCACGACCTGCGCAACCCGATGACCGTGATCTCCATGCTCTGCGGCATGATGCAGAAGGCCTTCAGTTCCGATGGCCCGCATACCTCACGGCGCATTTCCTCGGCCATCGACACCATGCAGCAGGCCGCCAGCCGCATGAACAACCTGCTGGAAGACCTGCTGGACACCTCCAAGATCGAGGCCGGGCGCTACAGCATCGCCCCGCAGCCGCTGGACGTCAGCCAGATGTTCGAAGAGGCCTATTCATTGCTGGCGCCACTGGCCCTGGACAAGGCCATCGACATCAGCTTCCACGCCGAACCGGACCTCAGGATCAACGCCGACCCCGAGCGCCTGTTCCAGGTGCTGTCGAACCTGGTGGGCAACGCCATCAAGTTCACCCCCAAACAGGGCAAGGTCGGGGTGGTGGCGATGTCCGACGGCGAGCAGATCGTGTTCAGCGTGCGCGACTCCGGGGAGGGC
The DNA here is from genome assembly GCF_058799535.1 of Pseudomonas sp. GW822-FHT06D10. Taxonomy (NCBI): domain Bacteria; kingdom Pseudomonadati; phylum Pseudomonadota; class Gammaproteobacteria; order Pseudomonadales; family Pseudomonadaceae; genus Pseudomonas; species Pseudomonas sp. GW822-FHT06D10. The sequence goes on from NZ_JBXALN010000008.1 coordinate 282,716, forward strand.
ATTCCCACCGACCAGTTGCCATTCATTTTCGACCGCTACTGGACCATGAAGGAAGGCAACCCCAACGGCACCGGCCTGGGGCTGTACATCACCCAGGGCATCATCCACGCCCACGGCGGCAAGATCGAAGCCCACAGCGAAGTGGGCAAGGGCAGCGAGTTCCGCTTCAGCGTGCCGCGCGCCAGCCTCTGACCCATAGCCCGGGGCTGGCCATTGAGCCCCGGGCGCTCATTCAGCCGCCTGGGCCACCAGCCAGTCGCGAAACAACTGGCCGCTGGCGGACAGGCGCTTGTGCCGCGGATGCACCAGAAAATCCGCCTGCCCGGTGCGGAACGCCCACTCGCCAACCCGCAGCAACTCGCCCTGGGCCACCAACTGGCTGGCCATGAAATCCCAGCCCAGCCCCACGCCCATGCCCTGCTGCACCGCGCTGAACATCAGGGTCAGCTGGTTGAACCCCAGGGCCCCCGGTGGCGCGCTGTAGTCCAGCCCGAAATGATGGAACCAGTCCCGCCAGTCGATGCAGTTCCACTCCGAGGCGTCCAGCTGGATCAACGGCAGTTCGGCCAGTTGCGCCAGCTCCTTGACCACAGGCAGCTCCAGGCGCCGGCTGACGATCGGGTAGACCATCTCGGCGAACAGCGATACCGCCGCCAGGGACGACCAGTGCCCCGCACCATAGAGAATGCCGAAGTCATGCTCGGCCACGCTGGACTCGTCCATGTCGTTGTTGGCATGGATGCTCACGGTGATGTCCGGGTGCTGCTTGTTGAATGCCAGCAGGCGCGGGAACAGCCAGAACTGCGCCACCGCGTGGGTGCATTGCACGGTGATGGTATTGGCGTCGCGCCCGGCCCGCAGGCGGCTGACGCTGCGCAGCAAGGCTTCGAGCTGGGTGCTGACCTCGACGAACAGCGAGGCGCCGCTGGCGGTGAGCTTCACCCCCCGGGCCTGGCGCTCGAACAGTTCGGTCTTGAGCGACAGCTCCAGGGCGCGGATCTGCTTGCTCACCGCGCTCTGGGTCAGGCACAGCTCGGTGGCCGCACGGGTGAAGCTGGCGTTGCGGCCCACCGCCTCGAAGGTGACCAGGGTTTCCAGCGGCGGCAGATGACGGGCGAAGCGGCTCACAAGGCATTCCCCAGGAGAATAGGTAGGTGCCTATATATCCTTTGTCCATCCGGTCAGCAATGACTAGCCTGCGCAACTTGATGAATAGGTACGAGTGTTTGCATGAAACGTGGAGTTGCTTATGCCGCCCTGGCCGGTGCGGTCTGGGGCCTGGCGATTGTGGTGCCCAGCCTGCTGCCTGAGTTCAGCCCGTTGCTGCTCAGTTGTGCGCGCTTCAGCCTCTACGGTGCATTCTCCCTGCTCCTGGCTGCGCCCCAGGCCCGGGAGCTGCTGCAACGCCTGACCTGGGGCGATGCCGTGCTGTTGGTGAAGCTGGCGCTGACCGGCAACCTGATCTATTTCATGCTCCTGGCCAGCGCCATCCAGTGGGCCGGCGTAGCCAGCACCGCACTGATCGTCGGCTTGCTGCCGCTGACCATCACCCTGGCTGGCCGCGGTGATGCCGATGCTGTGCCCCTGCGCCGGCTGCGCTGGCCCTTGCTGCTGGTGTTCGCCGGCATCTGCTGCATCAACCTCGACACCTTGCTCACCGCCCACAGCGATTCGGTGGAACTGGGCCAGCGCGCCCTGGGCCTGCTCTGCGCCTTCGGCGCCTTGCTGTGCTGGACCTGGTTTGCCACCGACAACGCCCGCTACCTCAAAGGCAGCCGTTTCAACAGCAGCCAGTGGTCGACCCTGTGGGGCATTACCACTGGGCTGATGAGCGCCTTGGTCTGGCTGCTGGCGGACGGGTTCTCATTGCCCGGCACCCGGGCCGAGGCCAGCGAGCAGCGCTGGATGCTGTTCTGGGGCCTGAGCCTGTCCAGCGCGGTGCTCGGCTCCTGGTTCGGCAATCGCATGTGGAATGCCTCGACCCGGCGCCTGCCGTTGACCCTGAGCGGCCAATTGATCGTGTTCGAGACCCTGTTCGCCCTGCTCTATGGCTTCATCTGCCTGCAGCACCTGCCCAGCCTGCTGCAAAGCAGCGCCGCCCTGTTGCTCCTGGCCGGGGTGCTGTGGGCGGTGCGCCGCCACCTGCCACAGGCCCATGGCTGACGCCCTCAGCCCTGGGCCACGGAACAGGCCGGCAAGGCCACTCCAGCCCGGGGCAGGCGCAGCGCCAGCAAGGCCCCGAACAGCGCCAGCAGGGCGCTGGCGGCGGTAGCCATCTCGATGCCATAGGCCTGATTGCCGCCGGCGCTCAAGGTGTTGGCCAGGGACACCAGCAGCGCCAGCCCCAGGGCGCCGCCGATCTGCTGGCTGGTGGAGGCCACGCCCGCAGCCACCCCTTGCTCGGACGCCGCGATACCCTGCCCGGCCGAGACCCACATCGAGGTCCAGGTCATGCCCTGGCCGATGCTCATGATCACGATCCCCGGCAGCAGGCCGACAAAGCCGCTACTGCCCGGCAGGGCCAGGTACATCAGGCTGATGCCCAGCGCCCCGAGCAGCAAGCCGCTGACCAGGGTCGCCCGCAAGCCTACGCGCAGCAGGGCCCGCTCCGCGACCCAGATCCCGGCGGTGCACAGCAGGGTCGAGGGCAGGAACGCCAGTCCGCTCTGCAACACACTGAACTGATAGACCTGCTGGAAATACAGGCTGAGGAAGTAGTACTGCACGCCGAAGCTGCTCATGAACAGCGCGGTAATCACCATGGCCATGCGCAGTTGTGGATAACCCAGCAGGCGCAGGGGCATCAGCGGGTCGGCGCTACGCTGTTCAAGGCGCACGAACAACCCGAGCAGGGCCAGGGACAACGCCAGGCAGCCCAGGGTCGCCGGGGCGCTCCAGCCCCACTCCGGGCCCTGGACGATGGAAAACACCAGCAGGGTGCCACCCAGGGTCACGGTCAGCGCGCCGCGCAAGTCGAACTGACGGCCGCGCTGGCGCGCAGGGTCGGCGGGTATCCAGCGCCGGGCCAGCAACGCACAGGCCCCAGCCAGGGGCACGTTGACCAGGAACACCGCCTCCCAGCCCCAGTACTGGGTCAGCACCCCGCCCAGCAGCGCCCCCAGGGCCAGCCCTGCCGCCGAGGCCGCGCTCCACACCGCAAAGGCCCGGTTGCGCGCCGGCCCCTCGGCGTACCAGGTGTTGATCAGGGCCAGGGTCGCGGGGAACAGCATTGCCCCGCCCACGCCCTGCACCGCCCGGGCCAGCACCAGCAGCAGCGCGCTGCCGCCCAGGCCGCCGGCCAGCGAGGCCAGGGCGTACAAAGACTGGCCGACGATGTAGAAACGCCGCTTGCCCAGGAGGTCCGCCGCCCGTCCGCCCAGCAACAGGAAACCACCGAAAGCCACGCTGTAGGCGCTGACCACCCATTGCAACTGCTGGGCGGAAAAGCCCAGGTGGCTGCCGATTTCCGGCAGGGCGACAAACACGATGGTGGCGTCCAGGGCGATGATCAATTGCGCGGTGGCCAGCAGTAACAGCATCCAGCCCGACGGCTTGGCTAACGGGGTCGCGGACATCGCGAAGATCCTTGTGTGGAAATAACCGGCGGCCAGTGTCATCGATGCCGTTTAAATGATAAACAAGCCATTCTCTCTTTCAGTAATGACTTTAATCATGGATCTGAACGCCCTTCGCCTGCTGGTCCGGGTTGCCGAAACCCGCAGTTTCACCCGTGCCGCCGGTGACCTGGGGCTGACCCAGTCCGGCCTGTCCCGAGCCATTTCCCGCCTGGAACAGCAGCTCGGGGTCCGCCTGCTGCAACGCAACACCCGCAGTGTCAGCCTGACCCCGGACGGCCAGGTGCTGGTCGAGCGCGCCGCGCCCCTGCTGGCGGAACTGGCCCACGCCGAACACCTGCTGCTGGACCGCCGCGAATCCCCCAGTGGAATGTTGAAGATCAGTACCCCGTCACTGTTCGGGCGCAAGGTGGTGATGCCGGTGATCGGCGATCTGACGGCCCAGCACCCGGCGCTGAGCATCGAAGCGGTGATGACCGACCGGGTGGTGGACATCATCGATGAAGGTTTCGACGCGGTGGTGCGCACCGGGGTGATCCAGGACCAGCGCCTCATTGCCCGGCCCCTGGCTCCCCTGCGCTGGGTCACGGTGGCGGCGCCAGGCTACCTGGAACGCCATGGCACGCCCCGGCACCTGGCCGACCTGCAGCAGCACAACTGCCTGGCCGTGCGTAACCTGCGCAGCGGTCGGCTGGTGGACTGGCAGTTCATGGACCAGGGCAAGCCCCTGGACCTGGCCGTCCAGGGCCGGCTGATTTTCGATATCGGCGATGCCCTGGTGGACGCGGTGCTCGGCGGCTTCGGCATTGCCCAGTTGATGGAGTTCGCGGTACGCGAAGCCCTGGACACCGGCCAACTGGTGCCGGTGCTGCAGGAGCATGCCGGGCGCAGCCGCGAGCTGTCGCTGGTGTATCCGCCCTCGCGCCAGTGCTCGCCGAAGCTCACCGCCTTTGCCGAGGCCCTGGCTCGGTTGAGCTGGTAGCCGCCTTCAACCGGGCTGGGCGCTGTCGCTCTCCAGGTCCCGGGTCACGCTCAGCAGCAGCGGCTGGGCGACCCTCAGGTAGTCCTGGGTATCGAGCACCATGGAGGCATCCAGGCGCCCGGCGTTGAAGGCGATCTCGCTGTAGCGGGAGGTCAGTTGCGGGTCGACGATCAGCCGGATGCGCGGATCGAAACTCAGCGGAGCAATGGCGCCGATCACGCAACCAGTCAGTTCCCTGGCCAGCTCCGGCGATACCAGTTGCGCCTTCTTGCCCCCCAGGGCCGCGCCGACCTTTTTCATGTCCAGCTTCTGGTCGCCGCTGAGAATCACCAGCCCATACACCTCGTCTGTGCCCTTGAGGCTGCAGAGCATGGCCTTGGCCCCCTGCCCAGGTTCAGTGCCGCGGATCTCGGCAACCCGCGCCGACTGCCCTTCGGCCGGGTGAAAAATCACCCGATAGCGCGCCTGGTGGCTGTCCAGCAGGCTCACTAGACGCTGAAAGACTTCGTGCATGTTCACTCCTTGAAAAAAAGTGCATCGGGGGTCGGCTCAAGCTTCTCCGACCTGGGGCAGTTGCCGACCGTCAACGGCGTCACCGATGGTCAGGAAATGCCCACCCGCAACATGGTGCAGGGTACGCAGCCGGTCGTGCCCGTCGAAGTGCCAGCGCCCTTCGCTGAACACCCGGGCATCGGCCTGGGCGGCAATCACTTCGCCAAGGAACAGGTCGTACTGCTGGTGGTTGTGGGGCTCGGGCAGCAGCCGGCATTCCAGCCAGGCCACGCAACCTTCCAGCAGCGGCGCCGCCAGTTGCTCGCCGGCAAAGGCCTGCAGATCGTAGGCGGCGAACTTGTCGCTACCGCCCTGGCTCAGCTCAAGCCCGGAGCTGTTGCCCAGGCTCTGCACGATATCCACCTGGGCCACGCAAGGCACATTGAGCACGAAGGTGCCCGAGGCCTCCAGCAGTTGTCGGGTCCAGGTGGACTTGTCGAGCACCACGGCGACTTTCGGCGGCTCGAAATCCAGGGGCATGGCCCAGGCCGCGGCCATGATGTTGCGCTGCCCGCCATGGGCTGCGCTGACCAGCACCGTTGGGCCGTGGTTGAGCAAGCGGTACGCCTTGTCCAGCGGTACCGGGCGACGAAGATCGGACATGACTGGCTCCTGAAAAAAACTGCGATTGTAGCCCCATCGCGGCCGCCGGCAGGCAAGGTCATTGGCCGGATTTTCTGGATAATCCGTCCAGCCGCCGACGGCTTATCAACAGCGGTGCAGACACTAGACTCAGCCTTCACCCCAATTGTTGAAGGACCCGCGCCATGACCGATCACTCCCTGAACAACAAAGTCGTGCTGATCGCCGGTGGCGTGAAGAACCTCGGCGGCCTGATTGCCCGCGACCTGGCCAGCCACGGTGCGCGGGCGGTGGCCGTGCACTACAACAGCAACGCCAGCGGGGCCGACGCCGAGGCCACGGTGGCGGCACTCAAGGCCCTGGGCGTGGAGGCCCAGGCGTGGCAGGCCGACCTCACCCGCGCCAGTGCCGTGGAGCAACTGTTCAACGAGGCCAAGGCGCGCTTCGGCAAGATCGACATCGCCATCAACACCGTGGGCAAGGTGCTGAAGAAACCCATCATTGAAATCAGCGAGGACGAATACGACCAGATGTTCGCGGTCAATGCCAAGAGCGCCTTCTTCTTTATCAAGGAAGCCGGCAAGCACCTGGAGGACAACGGCAAACTGGTGACCCTGGTGACTTCGCTGCTGGGGGCCTTCACTCCGTTCTATGCCGCCTATGGCGGCTCCAAGGCGCCGGTGGAACACTTCACCCGGGCCGCGGCCAAGGAGTTCGGTGCCCGCGGCATTTCAGTGACTGCCGTCGGCCCCGGGCCCATGGATACCCCATTCTTCTACCCGGCCGAAGGCGCCGACGCCGTGGCGTACCACAAGAGCGCCGCAGCCCTGTCGCCTTCGAGCAAGACCGGGCTCACCGATATCGAGGACGTGGTGCCCTTCATTCGCCACCTGGTCACCGAAGGCTGGTGGATCACTGGCCAGACCTTACTGATCAACGGCGGCTACACCACCAAGTAATCCTGGCGCCCAAGGGGTAAATTGGCCTGCCGAGCCGCAGCATCGATCGCCTCGGCCGATGCTGCGATCCACTGCCGTCAGGCGCCCCCGAACCAGGATCGTTCAAACGATGGATAAGCTTGAGCAATACCGCGTGTTCATCCAGGTGGCCGACATGGGTAGCTTCATCAAGGCTGCCCATGCCCTGGAACTGCCACGGGCCACCGTCTCTTCCGCCGTGCAGCAACTGGAAACCGGCCTCGGCACCCGACTGCTGCACCGCACCACCCGCCACGTGCAGTTGACCGCCGACGGCGCCATTCTGCTGGAACGGGCGCGGCGCCTGCTGGCAGACGCCGCCGAACTCAACCAGTTGTTCCACCACCGCCAGATAGACGTCAGCGGGCGCTTGAACATCGATGTGCCCAGCCGTATCGCCCGGCGCCTGATCGTCCCCGCCCTGCCCCGATGGCTGGCGCAATACCCCGGCCTGCAACTGGCCCTGGGCGCCAGCGATCGCAGCATCGACCTGGTCCAGGAAGGCATCGACTGCGCGATCCGCGTCGGCAGCCTGGCCGACAGCAGCCTGGTCGCCCGCCCACTGGGGCAACTGGCGCTGATCAACTGCGCCAGCCCCGCCTACCTGGCCGAACAGGGGGAGCCACACACCCCCCAGGACCTGCAGAACGGCCAGTGGATGGTCGGTTATGCCTCCCCGGACACCGGCCGCGAGCAGCCCTGGGAATACCTGCTGGAAGGTCGCGAGCACCTGCTGGGGCTGCCCAGCCGGGTGATCGTCAACAACGTCGAGAACTACATCGCCTGCTGCCGTCAGGGGCTGGGGCTGATCCAGGTGCCACGCTTCGACGTGCAGCACCTGCTGGACCGTGGCGAGCTGGTGCAGGTACTCCGTGAACTGCCGGTGGCGCCCATGGATATCTGCGCGCTATACCCCGACCGGCGCCATCGCTCGCGCCGCCTCAACGTGTTCATCGAATGGTTCGCCGAACTGATCAAACCGCACCTGGAGGCTTGCTGAACACCCGCGGATCGTGAGAAGAAAGCGCCTTCACGGATTGAGGCACTGGCACCATGACCCACCTGCACATCAGCGCTCCCCACCTCGACGACCTGGATGACCTGCTGGCCTTCGAAGGGGAAAACCGAGCGTTCTTCGAAGCCTCGATCAACGCCCGGCCTGCCACCTACTACTCCCGCGAAGGGGTCGCCGAAGCCATAAACCAGGCGTGCGAGGATGCCGAGGCAGACCGCGGCTATCAGTTCCTGATCCGCGACAACGCAGTGCTGGTGGGGCGCGTCAACCTGCATCGGGTGCAGCGCCCCTACTTCAATTGCGCGGAACTGGGCTACCGGGTCGGCGCCCGCTTCAACGGCCGCGGCATTGCCCGCACTGCGGTGCAACTGGTGCTGCTGCGTGCCTTCGACGAACTGCAACTGAGCCGCATCGAAGCCAATGCGCGGCCGCAGAACACCGGTTCGGTGCGGGTGCTGGAAGCCTGCGGCTTCTCTTGCTACGGCCATTCGCGGCGCAGCTTCCTGTTGCACGGCGAGTGGTTCGACCGCTTGCACTACGAGTGCCATGGGCCTGCGCAACGCTAGCAACCCGGGCGTGCGCCCCCAAGGCGCACGCCCACGCCCTCAGGCCGACAGCTGGTTGGCGAACTGGCCGACCGCACTGACCACTTTCTGCGCACCGTCCTGAATCTCGACGATGACCGTGCCGGCCTCCGCTGCCAGGGTCAGGCCCTGCTCCGCCTGCTGCCGGCCCTCGGCCATCAATTCCACCGCCGAGCGGGCCATGTCCTGGTTCTGGCGCACCACGCCGACGATCTCGTCGGTGGCGTTGCTGGTGCGCGAGGCCAGTTGCCGGACCTCATCGGCGACCACCGCAAAACCCCGTCCCTGTTCACCGGCCCGGGCCGCTTCGATGGCCGCATTGAGGGCCAGCAGGTTGGTCTGTTCGGCAATCCCGCTGATGGTCTTGACGATGCTCGCTATCACCAGGGACTGATCGTTCAGGGCTTCGATGCCGTCCCCGGCCTGCTGCATGCAGGTAGCCAGGTCACGCATCACGTCCAGGGTCTCGGTGACCACCGCCGAGCCACGCTGGGCGCTGGTGTCGGTCTGTCGGGAGATGCTGTAGGCGATGTCCGCCGCCTCGGCTACCCGTTGCTCCTGGTTCACCTGATCGGTGATCAGGATGGCGAACTTCACCACTTTGTAGAGCTGGCCACTGGCGTCCACCACCGGGTTGTAGGAAGCGTCGAGCCACACCACCCGCCCCTGGCTGTCGATGCGCTTGAACCGCTGGGCGATGTATTCGCCGGCGTTCAACCGTGCCCAGAACTCCTGGTAGCCGGGCCCTTCGTATTCCTGCGGCTCACAGAACAGGCGGTGGTTCTGGCCCTGGACCTCATCCAGCCGGTAGCCCATGCAGGCAAGAAACCGCGAGTTGGCCGTCAGCACCCGGCCTTGCAGGTCGAACTCGATCACCGCAGAGGAGCGCAGCAGCGCCGCCATCAGGTTTTCATGCTCGCAGGCACTTTCCACCGAAGCGCTCTGGTCGGTGCAGATCAGGTTGTAATGATCGAGCCGCCCGGCGCCATCGCGGATCGGCTGCACGCAGACCTGCAGCCAGGCCTCGCGGCCGCCTCCGCGTTGCAGGCGCAATTGGCCGGTGTAGCTTTCGTTGCGCCCCAGGGCCGCCTTGAATTCGCGATACAACGGCACAGCCTGAGGGTGGCGCGAGATGATGCTCTCCAGGGCCACGCCGGCCAGTGGCTGGCCATCGAGTTCCAGGGCCTGGATGAAGTTCTGGTTGGCCCGGCGGATGGCTCCCTCGCCATCGAGTTCGAGATTGAGCACCTGGCTTTCCAGGCAGGCCTTGAATTGCTGCAGAGCGTTCAGCTCATCGCTCAGGGTGGCAAGTTGCTGCTTCAAACGTTTGTTGAACATGGATACACCGACAGACTAGGAGTGGATACAACAACCCCTAGCCATCGGCGCAGTTTGGGCTTTCTCCAAGCCTCGCGGCGCTTTCCAGACACTTCCTACAAGCCTCTAGGAAATTTCTTGGTTTTTCTTGGGCGCAGCCGTCGCCCGGGGCCCTATCGGTCATGCCCGAGTGTTTCAGCGTGGGAAATGAATGGCGCCAAGGGCGCCGGGGCTGGTCGATGCCGCCCTGAAACCCACAGTGCCCCGTGGCGGGAGCACTGTGCTGGGGAGCAATCAGGAGGACAGTTGGTTGGCGAACTGGCCGACCGCGCTGACCACCTTCTGCGCGCCGTCCTGGATCTCGACGATCACGGTGCCGGCTTCCGCCGCCAGGGCTAGCCCCTGCTCGGCCTGCAGCTTGCCTTCGGCCATCAGTTCCACGGCTTCGCGGGCCATGTCCTGGTTCTGGCGCACCACGCCGACGATTTCCTCGGTGGCCTTGCTGGTGCGCGAGGCCAGTTGCCGGACTTCATCGGCCACCACGGCGAAACCACGTCCCTGCTCACCGGCCCGGGCCGCCTCGATGGCCGCGTTGAGCGCCAGCAGGTTGGTCTGTTCGGCAATCCCGCTGATGGTCTTGACGATGCTGCCGATCACCAGGGATTGCTCGTTGAGGGCGCCAATGCCTTCGCCGGCCTCCTGCATGTGCTTGGCCAGATCGCGCATCACGTTCACCGCCTCGGTAACCACCGTGGTACCGCGCTGGGCGCTATTGTCGGTCTGCAACGAGGTGTTGTAGGCAATGCTAGCCGCCTCGGCCACGGCCAGTTCCTGGTTCACCTGGTCGGTGATCACGGTGGCGAACTTCACCACTTTGTAGAGTTTGTTGTTGGCGTCCATGACCGGGTTGTAGGAAGCCTCCAGCCAGACCACCCGGCCATGAGCGTCGATGCGCTTGAAGCGCTCGGCGATGAACTCCCCGGCGTTCAGGCGTTTCCAGAAGGCCTGGTAGGCCTGGCTGTTGTACTCCTCCGGCTCGCAGAAGATGCGGTGATGCTTGCCCTGAATCTGCGCCAGGCTGTAGCCCATGCTGGAAAGGAAGCGGTCATTGGCCGTCAGCACGTTGCCGTTGAGGTCGAACTCGATCAGCGCGGTGGAACGCATCAGCGCGCCAATCAGGTTCTCGTGCTCCCGAGAGGCCTCGATGGTGCGGGTCAGGTCGCTGGAGAAGATCGCGAAATACTTGATCCGCCCCTCGGAGTCGCGAACCGGCTGGGAGATGGAACGCAGCCAGGCTTCCTGGCCATTGCCGCGCAGCAGCCGCACCGCCCCGGCAAAGTGTTCGCCCCGGGTCAGGGTCGCCTTGAACCGCAGGTGAAACTCATCATGCTTGACGTGTTCCGGGACGATGTCCTCCAGGGCCCGGCCCACCAGATCGCCAGTCTTGTAGAGCATTTCCTGGGCGAAATTGTGATTGACCGACTGAATCCGTCCATCGGCGCTCAGGTTGATGACGAGCATCTCGCTTTCAAGGCTCTCCTTCACTTGCTGAAGGCTCGAAAGTTCTTCGCGTAGAGTCGACAACTCCTGCTTCAAGCGTTTATTGAACATGAGGATGTACCGGGGGGGCTGAAAAAGTGGACTGCTTTGGGCCTAACATCGGCCCTGAAAGATTTTTCTTAATAGCCATTAAGGCTTGTCTGACAAAAATAATTCCGCGGCCAGCAAGGCCGCGGAATTCGGGCCCGCAGCCGGGGATTTCGCGCAACCAAGGAGCGCGTATAGTCGGCGACGGGAAATTCCAGGGCGATCGACGGAGTTGGACTATGAATGCATCACGCAAGGCACTTTTCCAGCAGGCCGCAGCACAGGTCGGACACAGTTTCGAAGGCGAGATGCGCATTGGCGGCAATTACGTGCCGGCGGTGCGCAATGGCGATGAGGTGTATGTCAGCGGGCAGATCCCGCGTATCGACAATACCGTGATGGTGGTTGGCCGGGTCGGTGCCGAAACATCCCTGGAGCAGGCCCGGCACGGGGCGCAGATCTGCACCCTGCGGGCCCTGGCGATCCTCGAGCAGATGCTCGGCGACCTGCAGCGGATCAAGCGCATCCTGCGGATAAACGTCTATGTCCAGAGTGCGGCGGACTTCACCCAGCAGAGCGAAGTGGCGGACGGCGCCTCCGCAGTCCTCTATTCGATCTTTGCCGACGCCGGCGTACACACCCGGACCTCGGTGGGGGTCTATCAATTGCCCAAGAATGCCTCGGTGGAAGTGGACATGATCGTCGCCCTGCACCCCGGCTCCGGCAACGACTGAGTGCAGCCACGCTGGCCGGCCCCACCCCTGCGGGCCCGGCACAGCAGCGCCGGCGGCCCATCAACTGCCGTTTTTGCGGCACTGGCCCATGACCTGGTACTCGATGGTCTTGAGCTGGCCGGCAGAATCCTCATACGTCATGCGCGAAGGCACCACCTCGCAGGACTTGATCGGCGGGGTCACGTTGACCACCTTGGCGACATCCAGCTTCATGCCGTAGCGGTACGCCTGCACCACTGGCGCCGGCTTGCCCTGGTTCGCCGCATAGCGCTCCATGGCCTTCTGGTTTTCCACCATGGCCCGGGCGAACGTACGGTCGCCTCCCCCTTCGGCCTGCACCAGGGAAGCCAGGCTCAACAGCAGCGCGGCGAGACTCAGGTTGATTGCTTTCATCACAGTTTCCTCGTCCAGTTGACGCCAGCGAGGATAAGCAACCGACCCTGTCAGGATGATCGCGGGCAGATTACTTATCTGTAATGGGCGCTGCCGACAGCCCGCCCTACCCGGGATAACCCCCGGCCCGTCGGGGTTTTGGCCCGGGCCCTGGACGGCTTTCTTGCACAATTGTAATGACCGGGTCACCCCGCCGTTATCTGCCGTTTGCAACTATCGACAGCGACTGGGCAGGCGTTGCGACGCCTGCCGGTCGAGCCCAATAAGAACGCCTCTGGCGATATAAAAGTTGATAGCTGCCAACACTCAGGAGCGACCCCCATGCGTATCAATCCCCCCTTGTCCCTGTCCGTGCTCGCTGCGGTACTGGGGCTCAGTCCTATGGCGGCAGTGGCCGCCGAGGAACGGCCCGAAGGCTTTGTCGAAGGCAGCCGCCTCGACCTGCTGCTGCGCAACTTCTACTTCAACCGCGACGACCGCAAGGGCCAGTCCAGCCCCACCGGCAACGGCTATTCCGAAGCCTGGGCTCAGGGCCTGATCGGCCAGTTCGAATCAGGCTTCACCCAGGGCACGGTGGGCTTTGGCCTCGATGCCTTTGCCATGTACGGCCTCAAGCTCGACTCGGGCACCGGCCGCAGCGGCGGCGGTGGCTCCTTCGGCATGCTGCCGCTGAACCACGACAACCGGCCCGCCGACAGCTACGGCAAGGCTGGGGGGGCGGTGAAAATGCGAGCCCTGGATACCGTGGTGAAAGTCGGCGATGTGTTTCCCAAGACCCCCGTGGTGCACTACGGCGACTCCCGCCTGCTGCCGGAAAGCTTTCGCGGGGTGACCCTGGAGAACACCAGCATCGACGGCCTCAACCTGCAGGGCGGGCGCCTGCATGCCATGAGCCAGCCCGACAGCAGTGGCATGCGCGATGGCTTCGCCACCTTCTACGCCGGCAAGGTGGACTCGCCCTGGGTCGGCTACTTCGGCGGCGACTACCGGCTCAATTCCAATCTCAACTTCAGCCTCTACAGCAGCCGCCTGAAGGACGCCTGGGACCAGTACTACTTCGGCGTCGCGGGCAACTACCCGCTGTCCGACCAGCTGAGCCTGTTCAGCGGCTTCAACTATTACAAGGCCGTCGATGAGGGCAAGAAACTCCTGGGCGAGTTCGACAACAACATCTGGAGCGCCAAGGTCGGCGCCACCTACGGCGCCCATACCCTGGCCCTGTCGCATCAGCGCAACAACGGCAACGACGACTTCGACTACCTGCGCCAATCGGACTCGATCTTCCTCGACAACTCGATCCAGTACAGCGACTTCAACTCGCCCAAGGAACGCTCGTGGATGGTCCGCTACGACCTCGACATGCAGCCCCTGGGCATTCCCGGCCTGTCGTTCATGACCCGTTACGCCCGCGGCAGCGGCGCCGACTACAGCCACGCCAACTCGGTGTACATGCGCCGCGATGCGGCGGGTGACCCACTGACCGACCAGCGCCGCTGGGAGCGGGATATCGAAGCCAAGTACGTGTTCCAGGGCGGCAGCCTCAAGGATCTGTCCCTGCGCATCCGCCAGGCGACCATTCGTTCGAGCCAGTTCGAATCCGATCTGGAAGAGTTCCGCCTGATCGTCGAGTACCCCCTGGCCCTGCTCTAGAGAACGGCTCCGGGCAGGCGCCAGGCCTGCCCGGTGTTAAAACTTCTTCACAGACTCATGCCTTTCAGAACTGTAATATCGGCCTCACCTTCTCGTTAGGTTGGCCTTCATATACTCCCGGACACACTGGCAGCCACCGTGTTTTTCACGGCCGCCCAACGTGTCAGGAGAAGCCCATGCGCCCAACCCAACTGTTATTGATCGGCCTACTGGCCACAACCAGCTCCGCCACCTGGGCCGCTGATGGCAGCGAACGCCCACAGCAGGTCCGCGAAGCTTTCCTGGCCAGCCAGGAACAGATCCACGGCGACGCCAACCAGGAAACAGCCGCCACCGGCAGCACCGGCAAAGCCCCTCGCGATGCTTCTGCGCCCACCACGGCCGAAGAAGACATCTGACAGCGATTGCCTACCGAGCACATTCATCTCTTGAAGCGTTTTTTCTGATGCTCCTTTGGAAAGAGATGAATTTTTAGCGCCCCCTTGGGGCGCTTTTTTTTGCCCGACAATTGCCGCAGGACTGACACCTGTAGCCGCTGCCTGCGGCAGCGGCTACAAGAAGCGGCAAGCGATCAGTCTTCTTCCCTGCGATGCGCCCATTGGTACAGGGCAGGCAGCACCAGCAAGGTGAGGATGGTGGAGGACAGGATGCCGCCAATCACTACCGTGGCCAGGGGCCGTTGCACTTCGGCGCCGGTGCCGGTGGCCAGGGCCATGGGGATGAAGCCCAGGGAGGCCACCAGGGCGGTCATCAGTACCGGGCGCAGTCGGGTCAGGGCGCCTTCATGAATCGCCAGGGACAACGAGCGCCCTTCCTCTCGCAGGTTACGGATAAAGGCAATCATCACCAGGCCGTTGAGCACGGCGACCCCGGACAAGGCAATGAAGCCCACCCCCGCCGAGATCGACAGCGGTATGTCCCGCAGCCACAGGGCCATGATCCCGCCGGTCAGGGCGAAGGGAATCCCGGTGAACACCAGCAGGCCATCCTTGAGGTTGTTGAACATCATGAACAGCAGCCCGAACACCAGCAGCAAGGCCACCGGCACCACCACCTGCAGGCGCTGGGAGGCTTCCTGCAATTGTTCGAACTGACCGCCCCACGTCGTCCAGTAGCCGGCCGGGACTTTGACCTTCTCGGCAATCAGGCCCGTTGCCTCTTCGACGAAGGAGCCGATATCCCGCCCGCGCACGTTGGCGCTGACGATCACCAGGCGCTTGCCGTTTTCCCGGCTGACCTGATTGGGGCCCAGCACCAGATCGAGGCTGGCCACTTCCGACAGGGCGATGAAGCCGATCTGCCCGTTGGCCGTGCCCGCCGTCGCCGGTATGGGAATCAGCAGCCGGGACAGGCCGTCGATATCGGTGCGCAGTTGATCGGACAGGCGTACCACCATATCGAAGCGCCGGTCGCCTTCGTACAGGGTGCCGGCCTGGCGCCCGCCCACCGCAACGGCGATGGTGTCTTGCACGTCCCCCACGTTGAGGCCGAAACGCGCGGCCTTGTCGCGGTCGATATTGATGGTCAGCACCGGCAGCCCCGAGGTCTGCTCGACCTTGACTTCCGAGGCGCCAGGCAAGCTCTGCAAGGCCGTGGCAATTTGCGTGGCGGTCTTGTTCAGCACCGCCATGTCATCGCCAAACACCTTCACCGCAACATCGCTGCGCACCCCGGAAATCAGCTCGTTGAAACGCAGCTGGATCGGCTGCGACAGCTCGTAGGCGCTGCCCGGCACCAGGGCACTGGCACGCTGGATATCAGCGATCAGCGCCTCTCGCGACTTGTTCGGGTCCGGCCACTGGGCCTTGGGCTTGAGCATCAGGTAGCTGTCGGAAATATTCGGCGGCATCGGGTCCGAGGCGATCTCCGCGGTGCCGGTGCGGGCGAACACCCGCTCGATCTCCGGCACTTGCGCCAGCAGGGTTTTCTCCAGGCGCTGCTGCATGTCCACCGACTGAGTGAGGCTGGTGCCGGGCACCCGCAGGGCCTGCTGGGCAAAGTCGCCTTCGCTGAGGCTGGGGATGAATTCACTGCCCATACGGCTGGCCAGCAGCGCACTGCCGGCGAGGATCAAGCCCGCCAGGGCGAAGGTCAGGCCACGCCGGGCCATCACCCAGTCCAGCACCGGGGCGTAGCCGCGCTTGGCGCTGCGCATCAGCAGGTTTTCCTCTTCCTTGACCTTGCCGGTGACGAACAGAGCGATGGCCGCCGGAACGAAGGTCACCGAGAGAATCATCGCCCCCAGCAACGCCATGACCACAGTGAAGGCCATGGGGTGGAACATTTTCCCGGCCACCCCGGTAAGGGCAAAGATCGGCAGGTACACCACCATGATGATCAACTGGCCGAAGATCAGCGCGCGCCGGGCTTCCTTGGCCGCGGCAAAGACTTCATGCAGGCGTTCGGAGCGGGTCAGCATGCGCCCGTGGTGCTGCTGGGCATGGGCCAGGCGGCGGATGGCATTCTCGACGATGACCACCGCGCCGTCGACGATGATGCCGAAGTCCAGGGCACCGAGGCTCATCAGGTTGGCGCTGACCTTGTTGCTGAACATGCCGGTGAAGGTGAACAGCATGGACAGCGGGATCACCAGGGCGGTGATCAGCGCCGCGCGGATATTGCCCAGGAACAGGAACAGAATCACGATCACCAGCAGCGCGCCCTCGAAGAGGTTCTTCTTCACCGTGGCGATAGCCTTTTCCACCAGGTTGGTGCGGTCGTACACCGTGACCGCCACCACGCCTTCGGGCAGCGAGCGGTTGATCTCCTCAAGTTTTTTCGCCACCGCCTGGGACACAGTACGGCTGTTCTCGCCGATCAGCATGAACACGGTGCCCAGCACCACTTCCCGGCCATTCTCGGTGGCCGCGCCGGTGCGCAACTCGCGGCCGATCTGCACGTCGGCCACGTTGCGCACGCGGATCGGCGTGCCGTCGCTGCTGCTGATGACGATGTTGGCGATGTCCTCGATGGACGCCAGTTGCCCCGGCGCGCGGATCAGCAACTGCTCGCCGCTGCGCTCGATGTAGCCGGCGCCGACGTTGGCGTTGTTGCGCTCCAGGGCCGTCACCAGGTCGCTCAGGGTCAGCTTGTAGGCCGCCAGGCGCTTGGGATCCGGGGCAATCTGGTACTCCTTGGCAAAGCCGCCGATGGTGTTGATCTCGGCCACGCCCTGCACGTTGCGCAGTTGCGGCTTGATGATCCAGTCCTGGATCACCCGCAGGTCGGTGGGGGTGTAGGGCGTGCCATCCTCCTTGCGGGCGCCCTCCTCGGCCTCCACGGTCCACAGGAAGATCTCCCCGAGCCCGGTGGAAATCGGCCCCATCACTGCCTCGACACCATCGGGCAATTGCTCGCGAGCCACTTGCAGGCGCTCGTTGACCAGTTGGCGGGCGAAGAACAGGTCGGTGCCGTCCTTGAAGATCACGGTTACCTGGGACAACCCCGAGCGCGACAGCGACCGGCTCTGCTGCAACCCCGGCAGGCCGGCCATGGCCGTCTCGATGGGAAAGGTGATGCGCTGTTCGGTTTCCAGGGGCGAGAACCCCGGCGCCGCGGAGTTGATCTGCACCTGGACGTTGGTGATGTCCGGCACCGCGTCGATCGGCAGCTTCTGGTAGCTGGCGATGCCGACGCCGGCCATCAGCAGCACCGCCAGCAGGACGATGATGCGCTGCTCGATGGCGAATTGAATGATGCGTTCAAACATGGGAAGTCACTCTCTGATGAGGCCGATCAATGGCCGTGGTCGGCCGCGCCCTTGCCCAGTTCGGACTTGAGGGTAAAGCTGCCGCGGGCGGCTACCTGGGCCCCGGCTTCGAGGCCCTCACGGATCTCGACAAAACCGTCCTGGCTGGCCCCGGTGACCACAGGCGTGGCCTGGAACCCCTCGGCCACGCGGACGAACACCGAGGGCCGGTCTTCCACGGTCTGGATCGCCGTCTGCGGCACGCTGACCGGTGCGTCGAAGGCTTCGGTGGCCACCTGTACCGAGACGAACAGCCCCGGGCGCCAGGCGTCATTGGGGTTGGCCAGGGTCACCCGCACCGTGGCGGTGCGGGTCTGTTCCCCCAGCAGGCTGCCGACGTAGGCCACCTGGCCCTGGACCTGGGTCCCCAGCTCACTGGAGCTGACCTGCACCGGCTGGCCGACCCGGACCTTGTCCAGGTCCTTGGGAAACACGCCGAAGGTGGCCCAGACCCGGGACAGGTCCGAGAGGGTGAACGCGGCGCTGCTTTCGCCCACCACTTCGCCCACGCTCAGGTGTTTTTCCACCACCACACCGTCGAACGGCGCGCGCATTTCATAGCGGTTGCCGCCCACCAACTGGGCGCTGCCGCTCAGGGCATTCATCTTCTGCCGGGCATTGTTGAGGGCGATTTCCGCCTCTTGCAGGGCCTGGCGTGCCAGCAGGTAATCCTGCTCGGCGGAGATCTGGTCGACCCACAACTGGCGCTCGCGCTGGAAGGTGGTACGGGCCAGTTCCACCCGCCGCCCGGCGGCGGCCAGCTCGCTGCGCTGATCGGAGATCTGCTGGCTGGCGATCACCGCCAGCAGTTCGCCGCGCTTGACCGCCTGGCCGAGGTTGACCTGTACCGACTCCACCACACCGGCGGCCCGGGGCACGATGTGCGAGGTACGGTCCTCGTCGAAGCGGATCTCTCCCGGCAGGCTGAGTACCCGGTTGAGGCGCCGCGGACCGGCTGCGGCCAGCTCGATGCCGGCGGCCTGGATCTGTTCCGGGCTGAGTTCCAGATGGCCCTCGGGCTCCTGGGCGCCGTGCCCGGCCTCCTCGGCCTGGGGCACCGTTGCCGGGCTGGCGAACAGGCCCGGCAGCAGCAAGGCCGCCAGCCCGAGGCCGACCACTGCCGTGCTGGCCAGAACAAGGCTGCGTTTTTTATCCATGGGGACTCCTGAATCGATCGAGGGTCGGTAGCGCCAGGCGCTGCCTTACGGGGTAGAGGGAAACAGCCATTGACCAATGGCCCGATGCAGCTCATGCACGCACCAATGCGCGGGTGGGTCTTCGGGGGCTGTCGGGGGTGCGCCACTGCAGTCGCTCACCAGCAACGCGGCAAGGCACGCCAGGCCCATCAGCCAGGGTTTCACCAACGGCTGAGGTCGCCGTAGATGCGCTCGATCCGTACCCAGGCATCGGTGGTTTGCGCCACCGCGGCGAGGTACTGGGTGCGCGCGCCGATCAGGGTGCGTTGAGCATCGAGAACGTCGAGAAAGCTGAACTTGCCCATCTCGAAGCCCTGGGTGGCGCTGTCCACCGCACGCTGGGCGGCGGGCAGGATGGTCTGGTTGAAGGACTGCACCTCGCCCCGGGCGGTGTTCCACTGTTCCAGGGCCTGGCGGGTTTCGGTACGCAAGCGCAATTCGGTGGCGTTGCGCAGGTCCCGGGCCTGGTCGGCGCGGCGGGCGGCGGACAGCACGTTGCCCTGGTTGCGATTGAACAGCGGCAAAGGCATCGACAGCCCTACCAGGTTGACCCGCTCCCGGGCGCTGGCGTCGTACTGGCTGCCCACGCTGACGTCCAGGTCGGGAATGCGCTGGGCCTTCTCCAGCCCCAGGGACGCCTCGCGCTGCACCACTTCCTGCTCCGCCAGGCGCAGTTCGGTGGTTTCCGGCAGGCGGCCAAGCAACTGTGCCGGGGCCGGCAGCGCCGCCAGCGCCAGGGGCTGCTCCTGCACCCCGGCAAAGTCGCTGGTGGCCGCGCCAGTGACCATGGCCAGGCGTCGGTAGGCATTGTCCTGCTCCATCTGCCCCCGGTTCAGTTCCAGGCGCACCTCGGCCAGTTGCACCTGGGCACGGGTGGCTTCCACCGGCGAGGCCTTGCCGGCGTTGACCCGGCCCTGGGCTACCGCCACGCCCCGTTCGGCCAGGGCCAGGGAGCGCCCGGCCAGTTGGGTGCGCTCCTGGGCCCGCAGCGCCGCGTAATAGGCATCCAGAACATCCGCACGCAACTGGTTGCGACGCCGCTCCAGCTCCAGGGCCGCCAGCTCCTGACCGCGACTGGCCACGTCGATCCGTGCTCCGCGCTTGCCCCCCAGCTCCAGGGCCTGGCTGAGCTTGACCGAAGTGGTGCGCGAATCCCGGCGGGTGTCCTCGGCGTCCACCGACAGCACCGGGTTGGGGATGAGCCCGGCCTGCTGGCGGGCGCCCTGGGCGATGTCGATCTCCCAGCGTGCGGCGGCCAGTTCAGGGTTGTTGGCAAAGGCTCGGGCCAGGGCGCTGTCCAGGCTCAACAGCGGTTGCTCGACGGCGCTTGCAGATTGGCTCGCCAGGGCCAGCAACAGGGTCAGGACGCAGGTGCGTGCTGCCCGGGCAGATATTCTCGGGAAAGTCGGCATAACAAGTTCCGGCCCCTATGGAGGCAAAGTGTCTGCGAAGTTGCAGCGCACCATATCGACGCTTATCCACGGGAGTTCCGGCCGATATGAAACTGCAGCAGTTCGCCCATTGACAGGGAGAGTTTCAAGTTCGGCCAACTGTAACTTTCAGTGCTTATCAGCAGGGTGGCGCAAAGATTACAAATCCGTTAGCAAAGGCTCTGGCTCAAGGTTCTGTATTAACATCCGGCTATTCGAAGTGAACATCAAGAGCACTTTTCAAGTGCCAGCAAGCGAACTTTAAAGAACACGAATACGGCACGGGGCCGCACAACTTTCGAGCATTGGCCCGCTGATTATTCGCGTCTTTTCGTTACTGTCTCCCATCTGCCGAGAACCTCATTTTCATGCGTATTCTGGTCATCGAAGACGAACCCAAGACCGCTGACTACCTGCATCAGGGGCTGACTGAAAGTGGCTACGTGGTGGATTGCGCCAACAACGGCGCGGATGGCCTGCACCTGACTCGCCAGCATGCGTACGACCTGGTGATCCTCGACATCAACCTGCCGCACATCGACGGCTGGGGCGTGCTCGGGCAGATCCGCCAGGACAGCAGCACCCGGGTGATGATGCTCACCGCCCAGGGCCGGCTGGCGGACAAGATCCGTGGCCTGGACCTGGGCGCCGACGATTACCTGGTCAAGCCGTTCCAGTTTCCGGAATTGCTGGCCCGGGTCCGCACCCTGATGCGCCGCAGCGAACAGGCGCCGGTGCCGGATGTGCTGCGGGTCGCCGACCTGGAGCTGGACCAGGGCCGGCACCGGGCCTTTCGCGGCAAGCAGCGCATCGACCTGACCACCAAGGAGTTCGCCCTGCTGCACCTGCTGATGCGCCAGAGCGGCGTGGTGCTGTCGCGGACCCAGATCATTTCCTTTGTCTGGGACATGAATTTCGACTGTGACACCAATGTGGTGGAAGTCTCGATCCGCCGCCTGCGGGCGAAGATCGACGACCCTTTCGAACGCAAGCTGATCCACACCCTGCGCGGTGTGGGTTATGTCCTTGAAGAACGCGACTGAGGCACGGCCGTGTTCGCCGGCAAGCCGGCTCCTGCACAAGACGCAAGCGCGGCTCCCTCAATGTTCATGCACCTGCTCATGAAACCCTACCTGCTCCACCTGCAAGGTGACGTGGGCAATGTCGAAGCGCTCCTGCAGCAGCTCGGTGACCTCGGCCAGGATCGCCTGTTCATCCCGCCCTTGCAGGTGCGCCACCAGATGCGCGCTAAGCACGTTCTTGCCGCTGGTCAGGGCCCAGATATGCAGGTCGTGCACCTCGCTGATCCCCGGCACCTGGCGTATGGCCTGCTCCACCTGGTCGATGTCGACCCCGTCCGGCACCCCTTGCAGCAGCACGTTCATGCTCTCCTTGAGCAGGGTCCAGGTCCGAGGCAACACCCACAGGCCGATGGCCGCGGCCACCAGGGAATCGACCCAGCCCCAACCGGTAAACATGATCACCAACGCGGCGATGATCACCCCCAGTGAACCGAGCATGTCGCTCCACACCTCCAGGTATGCACCCTTGACGTTGAGGCTCTGGCTGCTGCCGGAGGCCAGCAGGCCCATGGAGATCAGGTTGACGATCAGCCCCAGCACCGCGATCACCAGCATTGCCGTGGACTGGATCTCGGCCGGTGCCTGCAGGCGTTGCCAGGCCTCGAACAGAATGTAGAACGCCACCACGAACAGCAGCAGGGCGTTGAACGCCGCGGCGAGGATCTCGAAGCGCGCATAACCGAAAGTACGCTTGCGGTCCGCCGGGCGCTTGGCGACCTGGATCGCCACCAGGGAGATGGCCAGCGCCAGGGTATCGGTGAGCATGTGCGCGGCATCCGACAGCAGCGCCAGGCTGCCGGTGACAAAGGCCCCGATGACCTCGGCGAGCATGAAGCTGCCGGTCAGCCCCAGGGCCATCCACAACTTGCGTTCATGCCCGGCCCGTACCTGGCCGTGACTGTGTCCTGCGCCCATGAGAGATCCTCGGTTGGCTGGTAAAGCGTGGCTCTGATGATAGTTCGATTGGCCAGGTGCCCAGGGCTGGATAAGCGAATTGTCATCTGCCGGTTATCTGCCGGTTATCCAGGTCAGGCCCATAGTTAGCCGGCTAACGAATGCACCAAAAGTGCGCATAAGCCCTCTGCGGCGGGCGCCTCGGGTATGCTCCCGAAAAAGTGAAACAAAACGTAACAGATAAAAATAGCCGATTGAGGAGTCCCGCCTTGGATGTATCGACTGCCGCCTGGATGGTCCACGACACCCGCCTGATCATCTGCTGCCTGGTGGCCATCGCCAGCATCATTGTGCTGATCAGCGCCACCAAACTGCCGCCGTTCCTGTCGATCCTGATCGGTACCTTCATTGCCGGGGTGGGCGCAGGCCTGCCGCCGGAGGAAGTGGCCAAGGCCTTCAGCAAGGGCGCCGGGGCGATTCTCGGCGAGGCCGGGATCATCATTGCCCTGGGCTCGATGCTCGGCGCATTGATGGCCGAGTCCGGCGCCGCCGACCGCATCGCCTCGACCTTGCTGGGCCTGGGCAAGGGCAAGTCGCTGCCCTGGGTCATGGCCCTGGTGGCGATGGTCATCGGCCTGCCGCTGTTCTTTGAAGTGGGGCTGGTGATGATGGTGCCGATCATTTTCGTCATGGCCCGCCGCTCGGGCCTGCCGCTGCTGAAAATCGCCATTCCGGCCCTGGCCGGGATGACCACCCTGCACGCGCTGATGCCCCCGCACCCGGGCCCGCTGATCGCCGTCAGCGCCCTGCACGCCGACCTCGGCCTGACCATGCTGCTGGGCTTGTGCCTGGCCGTGCCGGCGGTGATCCTGGCCGGCCCGCTGTATGGCAACTGGTTGTCCAAGCGCCTGCAGGTCAGCGAACCGGCGGAGCTCGGCGCGCTGTTCAGTGCTGCGCCCAAGGCCCCGCGCCAGCCGGGCTTCGGCGTGTCGCTGCTGATCATTGTGCTGCCGGTGCTGCTGATGCTCGGCAGCACCCTGGCCAAGGTCGCCATGAGCCCGGAGAACACCCTGGCCCTGACCCTGAAATTTCTCGGCGAACCCCTGATCGCCCTGGGCCTGGCGGTGATCGCCGCGGTGATCTGCCTGGGCTGGGCCAACGGCATGGCCCGGGACCAGGTGGGCAACACCCTGCGCAAAAGCCTGGCACCGATTGCCGTGCTGCTGCTGACCATTGGCGCCGGCGGCGGGCTCAAACAGACGCTGCTGGATGCCGGGGTCAGCCAGACCATCAGCAAGGTGGCCGAAGGCGCGCACCTGCCCTATATCCTCCTGGCCTGGCTGATCGCCGTGGCCCTGCGCCAGGCCACCGGCTCGGCTACCGTGGCCACCACCACGACCGCCGGCATCCTGGCGCCGATGATGGCCGGTCTGGCCGCCACCCAAAGCTCCCTGGTGGCGCTGGCCATCGGCGCCGGCTCGGTGTTCTTCTGCCACGTGAACGACGCCGGGTTCTGGATGGTGCGCGAGTATTTCGGCCTGCAACTCAAGCAGACACTCTGGGTCTGGTCGGTGCTGCAGACCATTGTTTCCGTGGTCGGGCTGGTGGGGACGCTGCTGCTCTGGCACTGGTTGCAATAACCGCTGGCCGTGGTGGGCAGGCCAGCCCTTCTGCATTGGGAACAGCGCTGTAGAATGCCCGCTTCATTCTCAGCGCAAGGGACCGACATGCCTTATCAGCCCTGGATCTTTGGCCTCGTCATCGCCGTAATTGCAGGCGCCGCTGGTTGGGCGCCTGCCCAGGCCGCAGCGCTGGATTGCGAGCACATCAGCGTCAGCGAACAGGTCGACCGCTGCGCCCAGCAGGACAAGGAGCGGGCCGACGCCGCACTCAACCAGAGCTATCAGGCGCTGCTGGTCCGGGTGCACAACCTGTACCCCAGCAGCCTGCTGCAAGAACAGGAATACCTCGGCAAATTGAAGAACGCCCAACGCGCCTGGATCAAATACCGCGACAGCACCTGCGTGCTGGAGGCCTTCGAAGTGGAACCGGGCAAGCCGGCCCATGTGACCCTGATCAACCTCTGCGTGACCCGCCTGAGCACCGAACGCACCCGCTATCTGGAACAACTGCTGCCCGAATGACAGCAGGCCCGGGGGGCTCTTCGCCGGCAAGCCGGAGCACCTGCAGGAACGGGCTTGCCCGCGAAAGCGGCCTCAGGAGCCCGCTCGCTGCCAGAACGGTCGATGCCCCAAGCCATGCAGCAGCCCGCAGATCAGGCTGACGAGCCAGGCAAAGCCCAGCAGGCCAACACACGAGTCGCCCTGGCGCAGGCGCTGCTGGCACTCTGCCGCGCTGGAACACAGGGCGCTGCACCCGGGTTGATCGTCGCGACTACAACTGAGCAGGTACCCCCGCAGGTGGCGGAGACCCAGGGTCTGCCCCGGCAGTTGAGCGAGTGGCAGCTGGAGCCGGGTCAGTTCACGGTTCAGGCGCAAGCGCTGGCGCTCCCCGGTGTCGAGTTCCTCCACCAGCAACGCCCCGGCCTCCACTGCGATCACCCGGGCGCGCAAGCTGTCGGGGCTGGCGCCCTCCAGGCCGTAGTCCAGTTGCGTGCAGGTCCAGGCCTGGATCAGGGCAAACACCAACCCCAGCACGAAGCTCATCAGTGCCACTTGTAACAGTGGCGCCAAGGCGGAGAAATTTCGCAAGGAACACAGCGTCGAACGAATCAAGACAGCTCCCGGAAACCCAAGCGCAGGCCGCGCGTTCCGGGAGATTAGCGGGAAAAAACCGGGGGCTGAAAGCCCTTTTTCAGCCCGGTTTCACGCGGGATCAAGAGGCGTTGTGGTGAAGGCTCTAGCTCGCCGCTTCGCTGAATCACAGCAGGCCGAAGAAAAGTCCTAGCGTTGGTCAGCCATGCAGCTTTCTCTCGCCGCCGCTGGCCCTTCCTCACCCACACGGCCGCCGAAGTAACCGGCGCTGACGACTCCCACCGCTCCCATCACTGCGCAGTAGATCACGCAGATCCAGGGGCTCCAGGGCATCAGGGCGATCAGCAGCAACGGCGTGGTACTGGCCCAGAGGGCATAGGCGATGTTGTAGGTGAATGAGATCCCCGACACGCGAATCCTCGCCGGAAACAGGCCCACCATCACCGACGGCACCGCCCCCACCACGCCGCAGCCCAGGCCGGCGATGGCATAGGCCAGGCCGATCCAGGCGCCGCCGCTGATCAGGCAGCCATAGAGCACGGCGATGCCCAGTGGCAGCAGCAGGCTATAGAGCATCACCGTGCGCCAGGCGCCGAGGCGGTCGACGATCAGCCCCGCCAGCACGCAACCGATGTTGAGAAAGACAATCCCTAGGCTGCTCAGGGCAAAAGTGTGGCTGGCGCTCATGCCGAAGCTTTTTTGCATCATGGTCGGGGTGATGACCACGAACACCACCACCGCCGAGGTCAGCACGCAGGTGAGGATCAGCGCCGGCAGGATCGCCAGCCGGTGTTCCCGTAACACGGTGCGCAGGGGCAGTTCGGCGGCGGCATCGCGCTGGTGCTGCAGCGCCACGAACACCGGGGTTTCGCTCAACCAGCGGCGCAGCCAGACGCCGATCACGCCGAACACGCCGCCCAGCAGGAAGGGATAGCGCCAGGCGTGGTCGAGGATTTCCTCGGGGCTGAAGACCCGCGCCAGCAAGGTCGCGGTCAGGGCGCCCAGCAGGTAGCCGAAGGTCAGCCCGGCCTGGAGAAAGCCCAGGGCATAACCGCGATGGGCCCGCGGCGCGTGCTCGGCGACGAACACCCAGGCGCTGGGCACTTCGCCGCCCACGGCGGCACCTTGCAGCACCCGCAGCGCCAGCAGCAGCAAGGGCGCGAAATAACCGATCTGGGCATAGGTCGGCATGATGCCGATCAGCAGGCAGGGCAGCGCCATCATCAGGATGCTCAGGCTGAAGACCTTCTTGCGCCCCAGGCGGTCGGCGAAATGGGCCATGAGGATGCCGCCCAGGGGCCGGGCCAGGTAGCCGGTGACGAAGATCCCGAAGCTCTGCAGCAGGCGCAGCCACTCGGGCATTTCCGGGGGAAAGAACAGCTGGCTCAGGGTCAGGGCGAAAAATACGAAGATGATGAAGTCGTAGATTTCCAGGGCACCGCCCAGGGCGGCCAGGCCCAGGGTCTTGTAGTCGGAGCGGGAAAAGCGCGCCGGCGACGACTCAGTGGAAGGGGTCATAAAGCAACTCGATGGCAGCACAAAGCAAAGGCGCTCATGGTCTACGCAAAAGATCCGGGGAACAACCCGTTCCCGGCCCTGGGTTGGTTTTCCGGGGTTTTCTGTACCTTGAACGGCCGCGCGCCAGGCCAATAATCGGGCACTTTCCCACCCAAGCAGAATCAGGAAAGTCGTCATGAGCAGCCATACCCGCACCCAGCGCCTGAGCGTCCCGCAACTGGTGGCCATGAAAGGCCGGCAGAAGATCGTTTCCCTCACCGCCTATACCAGCCACATGGCGCGGCTGATGGACCCCTTCGTGGATTTCATCCTGATCGGTGATTCCACCGCCATGGTCGGTTACGGGCGCACCTCGACCCTGGACATGAGCCTGGCGGAAATCATCGCCCACACCCGCGCGGTGGTGGCCGGCAGCCGCCTGGCCTGCGTGATTGCCGACATGCCCTTCGGCAGCTACCAGGAATCCCCGCAACAGGCCTACCGCAATTGCGCCGAGGTGATGGCCCGCACCGGTTGCGCCGCCCTCAAGCTGGAGGGCGGCCGGGCCCTGGCGCCCACCGTGGAGTTCCTGGTGCAGCGGGGCATTCCGGTGATGGCGCATATCGGCCTGATGCCGCAGTTCGTCAACCAGATGGGCGGGTTCAAGGCCCAGGGGCTCGACAGCGAGGCGGCCCGCAAGATCGAGGAAGATGCCCGGGCCCACCTCGAGGCCGGCGCCTTCAGCCTGTTGCTGGAAGGGGTTGCGGAGCCCCTGGCGCGGCGCATCAGCGACTTCTCGCCGATGCCGACCATTGGCATCGGCGCCTCCCCGGCCTGCGACGGCCAGGTACTGGTGACCGAAGACCTGCTGGGGCTGGGCGGGCCCCAGGTGCCGCGTTTCGTCAAGCAATACGCCGATGCCGGCGCCCTGATCAGCCAGGCCTGCGAACGCTTCGCCGCAGAGGTTCGGGAGCAGGCCTTTCCGCAGTTGCAGCATTGTTATGGGGTGGTTCAGGAAGCCTGACTCACCGCCCGCGCCAACTGCCCGAGGGCGCCCTGGATATCCTTGCTCCAGTCCAGGGTGAAGCTCAGGCGCAGGTGCTGCTGCCACAAGCCCTGCTGGCTGAAGATCGCCCCCGGGGCGATGACGATGCCGTCGGCCAGCAGGCGCTCGTAGACCCGGGTCATCGGCACCGGGCGCCTGGCTTCGACCCACAAGGTCGCGCCGCCGGCGGCAAGCGGCGCATGCAACAGCCCGCCGGCCTGCTCGTCCAGCAGTTGCTGCAACTGCTTCATCCGCTGTTGCAGCATGCCCCGCAGTTTCAGCACGTGCTGGTCTACGCGACCGGAACTCAAGAGCCGGGCCACGGCCTTCTGGCGGATCGGCGACAGGCGAAAGCGCCGCTCCAGGCACTGGCGCTGCAAGGCCGGGCCCAGGCTGCGGCTCAGCACGTAGCTCAAGGGCGCCTCGGCGCCGATGGCCTTGTCCAGGCTGGCGAACACCAGCAGGCGCTCGGGATCGGCGAAATCCCGATAGCGAGCAGCGCCGGGCACGAAGCTGAATGCTCCGTAGCTGTCGTTCTCCAGCAGCCAGATCCCCCGCTCGGCGAACCAGCGGCACAGCTGCTGCTTGTCGGCGGCGGGCATCAGGCTGCCGTGGGGGATGTTCACCGTCGAGGAGAACACCGCCAGGCGCACCGGCTCGCGCTGAAGCAGCGCTTGCACCTGCTGCAGATCGAAGCGCCCGCCGGCATCCAGGGGCAGCTCGATAATCCGCAGGCGCGCCGCCCGCAACTGGCGCAGGATCGCCCAGGAACACGGGGACTCCACCAGCACCACGCCGCCGTCCAGGTCCAGCGCCCGCAACGCCAACTCCACCACGCTGTGCAGATCGGCCCCCAGGAACACCTGGTCGGCCTGCCAGTAGTCGCGGCTGGAGCAGGTGTAGCGCCGGGCCAGTTCGCTGCGCAGCTCCTGCTCGCCCAGGGGCTGGTACAGCGGTGCCTGGTTGCGCGGGTACTGGCGGGCCAGTTCGCGCTCGGTCATCAGCAAGGGTTGCTCCAGCGACAGCAGCATCGCCGGCGCATCGCTGCACAGCGCCAGGCGCCCCGGCAGGCGGGCCTGGGCATAGAGGTTGTCGAGCAGATCCTCACCGGTCTCGGGCACGGTCGCGGCGGCCAGGGCCCGGGTGAAATAGCCCTGGCGCGGCCGCGAACAGATGCGCCCCTCGTCTTCCAGCAGGGCGTAGGCGTACTTGATGGTGGACAGGGAAACCTTCAGCCGCTGCGCCAGTTCGCGCAATGACGGCAGGCGTTGCTCCTGATCGCTGGCGGCGTTGTCGATCCACCGCGACAGGTAGCGGTAGACCGCCTGATAGGCGAAAGGCGGGTGGCGCTGCACCGCTTCAGTTGCCTTTGGCCATGGCGATCGCCGCCTGGATCGCCGCGCGGGCCTGGGGGCTGTTCTTCCAGCAACTGGAACCCACCAGGGCCGAAGCCTGGGTGACGATGTGCAGGGCATCGGCGGCGGCCAGCTGGGCCAGGGAAGTGATGCCCAGTTGTTCCAGGCGAGCGACCACGGTAGAACCGACACCCTTGACCTTGAGCAGTGCGGCGCGTTCTTCGGGGGAGAATGACATGGGCGTTGAGATCCTTTGCAGTCCGTGGCAATTGCCGCATTCTTGCACAGTTCTCGGCCGCCTCTGCCTGGGGCGGCCGACCTCCTTATAAACATAAGAAATCCGAGGTACTCACGTGGCCGCTGATATTCAAGATAGCCGCTCCGCCCGCTTTGCCCTGCGCTGCTCGAACTGGGCCGAACGCTGGTTTCCCGACTCCTGGGTGTTCGCCGCGCTGGCGGTGATCATCGTTGCCCTGGCCACACTGGCCATGGGCGCCAAGCCCACCGATGCCGCCATGGCGTTTGGCGACGGCTTCTGGAGCCTGATCCCCTTCACCATGCAGATGGCCTTCGTGGTCATTGGCGGCTATGTGGTAGCCAGCTCGCCGCCGGCGGTGAAGCTGATCGACAAGCTGGCGCGCATTCCCAGGAACGGCCGCTCGGCGGTGGCCTGGGTGGCGCTGATTTCCATGGTCGCCTCCCTGCTCAACTGGGGCCTGTCCCTGGTGTTCGGTGGCCTGCTGGTGCGGGCCCTGGCCCGGCGTACCGAACTGCGCATGGACTACCGCGCCGCCGGCGCTGCCGCCTACCTGGGCCTGGGCGCGGTCTGGGCCCTGGGGCTGTCGTCTTCGGCGGCGCAGTTGCAGGCCAACCCCGGCAGCCTGCCACCGTCGATCCTGGCCATCACCGGGGTCATTCCCTTCACCCAGACCATCTTTCTCTGGCAATCCGGCGTCCTGCTGCTGGCCCTGGTGGTGGTCTCGCTGATCGTCGCCTACGCCACGGCGCCCGGCCCCGGCAGCGCCCGGGATGCCCAGGCCTGCGGGGTCGACCCGAGTTTCAGCATGCCCAAGCCGCAACCCCGGACCCGCCCTGGCGAATGGCTGGAATACAGCCCGCTGCTGACCCTTCTCCTGGCGCTGCTGGCGGCCGGCTGGCTGTATCACGAGTTCGCCACCAAACCGGCGATCACCGCGATCTCCGGGCTCAACACCTACAACTTCCTGTTCCTGATGGCCGGCGCCCTGCTGCACTGGCGCCCGCGCAGCTTCCTTGATGCCGTGGCCCGGGCAGTGCCCACCACCACCGGGGTGCTGATCCAGTTCCCGCTATACGGTTCGATCGCCGCGCTGATGACCGTGGTCAAGGGCGTGGATGGCCAGACCCTGGCCCACCACATCTCGACCTTCTTCGTGCAGATCGCTTCCCACGACACCTACGCGCTGCTGATGGGGCTGTACTCGGCGGTGCTGGGCTTCTTCATTCCTTCGGGCGGCGGCAAGTGGATCATCGAGGCGCCCTACGTGATGCAGGTGGCCAATGACCTGCAGTACCACCTGGGCTGGGCGGTACAGATCTACAACGCCGCCGAGGCCCTGCCGAACCTGATCAACCCCTTCTACATGCTGCCGCTGCTGGGGGTGCTGGGCTTGAAGGCCCGGGACCTGATCGGCTTCTCCTTTGTCCAGTTGCTGGTGCATGCGCCCCTGGTGCTGGTGCTGCTCTGGGCCCTGGGGACCACCCTGTCCTACCTGCCGCCAGTCATTCCCTGACAGAGCCACAGGCCCGCTGCACAGCGGGCCTGTGGATAACGGCCCGTCGGCCCAATCGCAGATTTATCCAGGGCCCAGACAGCCAGGCCGTGCCGCATTCCTGTAGCCTTTGCGTCATATTCGGTTGTTAACGTGCGACCGAAATACTTTGTAACGAATCCTCAGAGAGCCGAGCAAGGAGCCGACATGAGCGACGATACCGACCTGCGCGACACCCCCGAATCCGCCACCGACCAGCCTACCGATACCAGCCGCCGCCGCTTCCTAGGCGGCGTTGCGGTTCTGGGGGTCGGCGCCACCCTGAGCGCCTGCGGCCAGCCCGGCGAGCCAGGAGGCAAACCGCCGGTGGAACGCCTCTTGTCCCCGGCCGAACTGGACAAGACGCTGCAGGCGCAGGTGAAGAACGTAGTGGTACTGTTCGCCGAGAACCGCAGCTTCAACAACCTGTTCGCCAACTTTCCCGGGGTGGAGAAACCGCTCTCGGCCCTCAAGCCCGAAGACTTCCAGCAGCGCGACCGCGACGGCAACCTGTTGCAGAAACTGCCGCCGATCTGGGGCGGCATTCTCCAGGTGGGCCCGCAGACCCTGGACGGCATCACCTACCCGGTGGAAACCCAGTTCCAGGAAAACCTGCCCAATGCCCCCTTCGCCCTCAAGGGGCCCAGTGGCGAGGACCTGCCCCTGGGCCTGGTGACCCGCGACCTGTGGCACGTGTTCTACCAGAACCAGATGCAGATCAACGGCGGCAAGAACGACAGCTTCGTGGCCTGGGCCGACTCCGGCGCCCTGACCATGGGCCACTACGCCCAGACCCGCTACTCCCTGCGCCTGTGGGACGTGGCTCGGGAGTTCGTGCTCTGCGACAACTTCTTCCAGGGGGCATTCGGTGGCTCGTTCCTCAACCACCAGTACCTGATCAGCGCCAAGGTGCCGTTCTACCCCGATGCCGCCAACTCGGTGGCCAAGTCGCAGATCGCCACCCTGCAGGGCGACGACCCCAAGGGCACCCGCCTCAAGCCCCTGGACAAGTCCCCGGCCAGTGCCATGGACGGCGCTCCGCAGTTCGGTCCCAGCGCCCTGACCCCGGACGGTTACGCGGTCAATACCATGGCCCCGCCCTACTGGCCGACCTGGATCCGCGACCCGGAGCGCCCGGACTACGCCAAGCCGGACCTGCCCAGCGTACTGGTGCCTCAAACCCACGAACACATCGGCGACAAGCTGTCGAAAAAGAACGTCGACTGGGCCTGGTACGGCGGCGCCTGGCAGGCGACCCTGGAGCAGTTCAAGGATTCCGGCGGGATTCCCAAGATCCCCAACTTCCAGTACCACCACCAACCCTTCAACTACTTCGTGCGCCAGGGCCCGGAAAACCCCGCCGAACGGGCCAAGCGCCTGCGCGACGGCGGCCTGGGCGATGAGTCGAGCACCAACAAGTTCTTCGCCGATGCCGAGGCCGGCAAGCTGCCGGCGGTGACCTTCTACAAGCCCCAGGGCAACCTCAACCTGCACGCCGGCTATGCCGACGTGGCCGCCGGCGACCGGCATATCGACCGGGCATTGAAAGTGCTGCGGGAAAGCCCGCAGTGGAAAAACATGGTGGTGATCGTCACCGTTGACGAAAACGGCGGCTGGTGGGACCACGTGGCGCCGCCCCAGGGCGACCGCTGGGGCCCGGGCACGCGGATTCCGGCGCTGGTGGTATCGCCGTTCGCCCGCAAGGGCACGGTGGACCACACGGTGTACGACACCGCCTCGATCCTGCGGCTGATCACCCGGGTGTTCCAGTTGGAAACCCTGGACGGCATCAAGGAACGTGACCAGGCCATGATCGCCCGGGGCCAGAAGCCCATGGGCGACCTGACCAACGCCCTGCACTTCACGGCCTGACCCCGGCCGGGCCCGCAACGGGCCCACCTGCCACCGCAGAACCGAAACCCAAGCCCGGCTTCGGTTCTGCGGCACCGGCACAAATGATAGCCATATAACATCACCCACTTTACCCATCCACCCGGCGGGTAATATCCTGCGCGCCACCTATTTGTTTCATCTGTTTTCCGATTGGAAAGGGAGTTCGTCGTCATGATCGTAGGTATCGACCTGGGGACCACCAACAGCCTGGTCGCGGTCTGGCGCGAAACCGCCAGCGAGCTGGTGCCCAATGCCCTCGGCGAACTGCTCACCCCCAGCGTGGTGGGCCTGGACGACGAAGGCCGGATCCTGGTGGGGCAAGCCGCCAGGGAGCGCCTGCACACGCACCCGCAGCTCACCACGGCGCTGTTCAAGCGCTACATGGGCAGCGCCACCGAAGTGCGCCTGGGGGAACGTACCTACCGCCCCGAAGAACTCTCGGCCCTGGTGCTCAAGAGCCTCAAGGAAGACGTTGAGCGGGCCTATGGCGAACCGGTGGAGGAAGCGGTGATCAGCGTGCCAGCCTACTTCAGCGATGCCCAGCGCAAGGCCACGCGGATTGCCGGCGAACTGGCCGGGCTCAAGGTGGAAAAACTGATCAACGAACCCACCGCCGCAGCCCTGGCCTACGGCCTGCACCAGCGTGACCGGGAAACCTCGTTCCTGGTCTTCGACCTCGGTGGCGGCACCTTCGACGTGTCGATCCTGGAGCTGTTCGACGGGGTCATGGAAGTCCGCGCCAGCGCCGGCGACAACTTCCTCGGCGGCGAGGACTTCGACAACCTGCTGCTGGAACACTTCCTCGAACAGCAGGCCCAGGCCGCGGGCTTTCCCGAACGCCAGAGCGTGCTCCAGGCACTGCGCCGGGAAGCCGAGCGCGTGCGCCGCGCCCTCGGCCAGGAGCCCAGCACCGAATTCAGCCTGCGGGTCGATGGCCGGCAATGGACCCAGAGCATCACCCAGGCGCAACTGGCCAGCCTCTATGCGCCGCTGCTGGAACGCCTGCGGGCGCCCATCGAACGCGCCCTGCGCGATGCACGGATCCGCGTCAGCGACCTGGATGAAATCCTCCTGGTGGGCGGCGCCACCCGCATGCCCCTGGTGCGCAAGCTGGCGGCAGGGCTGTTCGGGCGCTTTCCCTCCATCAGCCTCGATCCCGACCAGGTGGTGGCCCAGGGCGCGGCGGTCCAGGCGGCCCTCAAGGCACGCTCGGCGGCCCTGGAAGAAGTAGTGCTGACCGACGTCTGCTCCTACACCCTGGGGATCGAGACCTCCCAGCAATACGGCAACCAGATCGAGAGCGGGCACTACCTGCCGATCATCGAGCGCAACAGCGTGGTGCCGGTAAGCCGGGTCAAGACCGTGCAGACCCTGCATGACAACCAGGAGCAGGTGCTGCTGAAGATCTTCCAGGGCGAAAGCCGCCTGGTGCGCGACAACGTCGCTCTGGGCCAGCTGGAAATGCGCGTGCCCAAGCGCCCCGCCGGCGAAGTCTCGCTGGACGTGCGCTTCACCTACGACATCAACGGCCTGCTGGAAGCTCAGGTGAGCATCCCGCTGACCGGGGAAAGCCATTCCCTGGTGATCGAAAACAACCCCGGCGTGCTGACTCCGGAAGAAATCCAGGAGCGCCTCAAGGCCCTGGCGCAATTGAAGATTCACCCCCGCGACCAGCAGGTCAACACGCTGCTCAGCGCCCGACTGGAACGCCTGTATCAGGAGAGCCTGGGGGAGTTGCGCGAACAGATCGGCTATTGGGCCGGGCAATTCCAGCAAGTGCTGGAAACCCAGGACGAGCGCAAGATCCGCGAAGTGCGCAGCCAGCTCAGTGAACAACTGCAACACCTGGAAAACGGCCACTGGCACTGAGGAGCGGCAACATGGATTGCTGGTCCCTGCTGGAGTTGCCCGAGGACGCCGACGAACGCAGCATCAAGCGCAGCTATGCCCGGCAGTTGAAGATCACCCGTCCGGACGAGGATGCCGAAGGCTTCCAGCGCCTGCGTGAAGCCTATGAGCGGGCGCTGCAACTGGCCCGCTGGCGGGAAGAGATCGCGGATGAAGTCGCGGTGATCCAGGCCGCCTCCACTAAGGCACCGCCCCCGGACAACCTGCAGGCCTGGTCGGGCCTGATAGAGATGGACGCGGCCGCCCCGCGGCCAACGCCGAGGGGCCCTTCCCAGGCCCAGCAATGGGCCAGCCTGCTTGAAGACGTCCCCCTGTCCGTCGAACCGCTGGCGGACTGGGTCCCGCCCGCCCCGCAGGATCCCGCCCCCCTACCCGCTCCAGCCACTAGCGCATTGCCGCTGCTCAAGGGGCTGAGCGTCGAGAACCTGCCAGAGCGCTGGCAACAGGCTCGGCAGCAGGGCTGCGAGGACGATTTCCTGCAGCGCCTGCTGGTGGCGTGCTGCGCCCACCCCGAGCAATACGCCGCGATCATCGGCTGGGCCGCCGAGCATCTGGACTGGCTGACACCCTGGCAACAACCGCCCATGGAGGCCTGGCAAGAGGCATTCCTGGTCAAGACGCTGTTGCAGGAATACCGCCGGACGCTGGAAGCGTTGCTGCAAGCCGGCCAGGAGCGGGCCTTCCTCGAACGCCTGACGAGCTACTGCGCACAACCCTGGCTGCGGATCTTCGATCATCGCCAGAACTGGCAGCATGAAATGCTGCAGTTGCTGCAGCAGCAAGCCTGGCAGGTACCCTTGTTCGATCGGGTATGCCAGGTGTTCGGCTGGGACGAAAGCCGTGGCAACACCCCTGAACCGGCGTGGCTCTGGCAGTCGCTGATCGAGCGCTGCCAGCAGGAGGCCTTCTATCAGGAGCTGCTGGCCAAGGCCGGGGAACCCGGCGAAGCGACGCCGGACGTTGCTGCGGCTCGCCTGCTGCTGAACCCCATGCCCCGACGTCGCCAGGTCGCCCTGACCCGGCACTTCGAAGACGAACATTGGCAGGCCTGCATGGAACTGTCGCAGACCCTGGCCTCGCGTTTCCCGGCGCTGCTGGAGCGGCTGCCTCGCAGCGATGTGTTTTTCTGGCAGAACCTGATGCCGCGTCCGCAGGGCGTGGACAGCTGGATCAGGTCAGGGGTCGCCATGGGGTTGGCCCTGAGCCTGTACTTCATGGACAAGCCCCAACACAGCAAAGAACTTGCAGTGATGATGGGGCTGTTCTGTGGGGGTGTCCTGGCGCTTTTCGGGCTGATCCTGCTCAACACCTGGGCCCCTGCGATCGCCCGCCTGCTGGCCATCGACCTGTGGTTGAGCGAGCGCCTGGTGCCCAAGCGCCTGAATCCGCACCAGCACTGGCTGGTGCTGCGCCACGGGGTGCCGCAAGCGGTCATGCTGGGCCTGTTCGGCTATTGGCTGGGGGCCCTGGGGATACTGGCCTACCTGGGCTTTGTGCTGATCGGCCTGCTGCATTCGCGGCGCATCGGCCAGCCGGACCCGGATTTCTGTGCCCGCAGCCCCTGGCTGGGCGCCTTGCACTGGAATCACTTCAGCCCCTGGCAGCCGATCTATCTGGTCGTCATGATCGTGGTCATCCGGGTCTGTCAGCTCCATGCCCCGGGGTTTCCCTGGACGCGCCTCATGCCTGGTTGAACCCTGCGCGGCCGGGGCAATGGATATTTTTTCACTCCCGGCTGTTTCTCCGCTCGGTGCTGTTTCAGTATGTCCTGCCCCCCCTTCGAAGGGGTTCACGCTGAAAAGGATCTGAGCATGTTCAAATTCGCAGGAATGACCCTGGCGCTGACCGCTGCTGCCCTGAGCGCGACGGCACAGGCCGATGTCGAAGTCGATCTGGGCAGCCCCCAGCGCGTCACCCAACTCTTCGCCTACCCCAACAACTGCAACGTGATCTGCTATCGCAACTGGACCCTGGAGGAGACGGTGGCTCACTACCTGACCCAGAGCGTGCAGCGTGACGGCTACAGCGCTGCAAAAGTCAGTGTCAAGACCACCGGCGACAAGGTCCTGGCCTCCATCAGCGGTGTGCCGGACGGCTACGACAAGCCCCTGAGTGCCCTGCTGGATGCCGGCGACCTGGCCTACAAGGGCGCCAGCCAGCTCAATGCCGATGGCAAATGGGCCTACAGCTGGTACCTGTTCCTGCCCCTGGGCATGGCCCTGGAAAACCGCAAGAGCGTCGAGCTGCTGCACTTCCCGCCGGACTATTCATTGACCCAGGCCCAGGACTATCTGGAGTCGGCCACCACCGACCGCTGGGCAACCCTGTTGACGGCCAACGGCATCGCCGCCGAGCAGACCCCGGCCTACCAGACCATCGTCGACATCGCGCCGATTGCCGCGCCATCGAGTGCCGGCAAGGACCTGGAGGGGGTCTACAGCTACTTCAACAGCTACCAGACCAGCATGGTCAAGCAGGTCAGCCAGAGCACCAGCGGCGCGGCCCTGCCGATGGTGGCCTTCGGCGCACCGGTGCGCAATTGGCTCAAACAGCAGTACGGGGTCACGGTGAATGTGCTGGGCCTGGCACAGATCAGCCCCAGCGAGGGGGTCAAGGTGCCGGTGCTGGGCTCCAACCACCCGAGCTATATCTGGTACGCGGCAGACCCGGCGAATTACGACGATGACCAGGCCAAGGCCGATGCCGCGGGGTTGAAAGTGATGGGCCAGGACCTGAGCGCGGCCTGCTGGCAGGCCGGCATGGGCAGCAAGCCGGGGACGGACCCGAGCACCCTGCTCGGCAGTTGCACCCAGACCTGGCAGGTGACGCAGAAAGTGCAGACCTGCGAGCTGTTCTACACCTCGGTGCGCAAGCTGAGCGAGCAGCAAGCCGCGGCCAAATGCACCAGTGCACCGGTCAAGACCCAGCTCAACCAGCTCAAGGCCCCGGCACCGGCGCCAAGCACCGAGGTACCGCACCTCTGAGCCGGCCGCTCAACCTGTAGCCGCTGCCGCAGGCTGCGATCGACCCGCAGGGTCGCGGTGCTCTGACAGAGCCCGCAAGCCTGCGCCCTATCGCCGCCTGCGGCCAGCGACGATCAGACCGCGCCTACCGGACGCAGCCGATACTGCGGCGGCAACTGCTCGAAGCCGCTGATGGTGGCGTTCAGGCTCTTCCAGCGACCGTCCTTGATGCCGTAGATGCAACCGTGGATCGACAGGCTCTGCCCGCGATGCCAGGCGTTCTGCACGATGCTGGTATGGCCGACGTTGGCCACCTGCTGGATCACGTTCAGTTCGCACAGACGGTCGACCCGCTCTTCTTCCGTGGGCAACTGCCCCAGCGCTTCACGGTGCTCGTAGTACAGGTCGCGGATCGAACGCAGCCAGCCGTCGATCAGGCCCAGCTGGCGATCCTGCATAGAGGCGCGCACGCCGCCACAGCCGTAGTGGCCGGTAACCAGGATGTGCTTGACCTTGAGTACATCCACCGCGTACTGGATCACCGACAGGCAATTGAGGTCGGTGTGCAGTACCACGTTGGCCACATTGCGGTGCACGAACAGATCGCCCGGCAGCATGCCGACGATCTCGTTGGCCGGCACCCGCGCGTCCGAACAGCCGATCCACAGGTATTCCGGGGTCTGCTGGCGAGCCAGTTTGGAGAAGAAGTCCGGATCTTCCTGCTTGATCGCTTCGGCCCAACGCTCGTTGTTATCAATCAGATCTTGTAGTTCGTTCATGCTGTGAAGCCTCAAGAATGATGCACTGCTTTGACAGACGGCCGCCCGTCGAGGTCACGCCTATTGCTACAGATACCGGCCATCCCTTGCGGGGGAATCTTCAGGGGCGTGCAAGGGTCCACCCTTTATCCAGTCCCGAAGTATGAGTAATCGCCATGAACGAATCACGACGCCCCTACAACGCCCCCCAGCCCGAACCCATCGACGACGATCAGGACCGCATGGGCTCCATGGAGGAGCTGCATTTCGATGACGACGAACCCGCCGCCCGCGCCAGCAACCGCGTCACGGACGACGGTGCAAGCGATGATGACCTGAGCCCGGAAACCCTGATCCGCGAAGACGGCGCCCGCTCCGCCCATGAGGCCGGTGCCGACAAACCGGCCGACTGGGACCTGAGTATTGTCGAAGAAGAGAACATTGGTGGCGGCAATGGCCTGGATGAAGCCGAACTGGCCCGCCGCGACCCGCTGGACGGCAAGCCCTGAGCCCTGCACCGCATTCAATGGCGCGCTCTCCCGCAGGAGCCGGCTTGCCGGCGAAGAGGCCCTCAAGCCGTGCATCGCCCCGAATGGCGCCTTCGCTGGCAAGCCAGCGCCTACATTGGCCCGCGTGCGGTTAAAGGCTCAGTCGACCAGCGTGCAGGCCATGACCAGGGCGTCTTCGCGACCGCCTACCGCCGGGTAGTAGTCGCGGCGGCGCCCCACTTCATTGAAGCCATAACGCTCGTATAACCGATAGGCGGTCTGGTTGCTGGAGCGCACTTCCAGGAAACACTCCCGGGCGTCCTTCTGGTAGGCGCGCTTCATCAGCTCTTCCAGCAACCGCAGGCCCAGGCCGCGGCCCTGGCTTTCCGGCTTGACGGTGATGTTCAGCAGATGCGCTTCGTCGATGATCACCTGGATCACCCCGTGGCCCACTTGCTGGCTGCCTTCGAACATCAGCCAGACCTCGTAGGACTTGAAGGCATCCATGAAAATGCCCCGGGTCCAGGGGTGGCTGAACGCCGCATATTCGATTTTCAGGATGCTATCCAGGTCCGCTTCGGTGGCCAGGCGGAAGGTCAACGCGTCACTCATTGGTCATTTTGCTCATCAGTGCTTTTCCAGCGCGTCATCAAGCGACGCATGGCTTGCCAGACATCAGCCTTACGCTGTGGCTCTTCCATCAATAGTTCCAGGCCAGGCAGGGCCCAGGCCGAACCCAGGCCTTCGACCTGGAGTTCGCGGTTGTAGGATTCGGCATTCGCCTCGCCGGCAAATCGCACCGCCGGCAGGCCGATCAGCCACAGGCAGACACAGGGTTCCTGCTCGATCCGCACGCCGACAAAGGCCTGGACGAAATCCCGCGCAGCCTCGGGGCCCTGGTCCAGGTTGCCCCGGGTCAGCATCGGCCAGCGCACCGGCTCGGCGAGGATCTGCGGGCTGTCCGGCAGGCCGGCGGCGCGCAGCATGTCCTTGAGCAACAGGTAGGCCGGGTCGCGGCTCTGGAAGGCTTCGCCTGTGGGTAACTCCACCAGCAGCAG
Organism: Pseudomonas sp. GW822-FHT06D10; assembly: GCF_058799535.1. NCBI lineage: Bacteria > Pseudomonadati > Pseudomonadota > Gammaproteobacteria > Pseudomonadales > Pseudomonadaceae > Pseudomonas > Pseudomonas sp. GW822-FHT06D10. The sequence goes on from NZ_JBXALN010000008.1 coordinate 322,483, forward strand.
GCAACGGCCGGCCCGCAGCAACTGCAGGGCAAAACGTGGCGGCGGTACCACCGGGGCCTTGACCACCGGGGCCGGGGCCTCTTCGCCCTCGGTCAGCGCCTTGCTGGCTGGGCGCGCAGGGGCGGTGGAGGGGCGCGGCACCTCGATCTTCGGCCGTTCGACGTTCCTTGCCGCCGGCGCCGCGGGGGCCTTGGCCTCGACCACAGGGGCAGGCGGCGCCTCCACCTCCGGTTCCGGCAGGGCCAGCAACTCGGGGCGCGAAGGGGCGGCAAAGGGCAATTCGCTGCGCGGCAGCCAACTGACCACCTGCATGGCGGACAGATAAGCGCGACGACGGGACTCGATAAGCAAAGGTCGGCCACTTGTGGATAACTGAGGTGGGGGATTCTACCGTCCTTCGCCGAAGATCGCCCGCAGTTGATTGCGCACAAAAGCGACTGTCCGTCTCATACCTGGACCTGGGGGTGAATCGTCAGCCCCCTGATGCAGTACAATCGCCGCTTTTCATTGCCAACCAGCCGGCCATTCCGATGATCGAACCCAAGCGCGTCTTGCGCGCCCTCGCCGAACACTGGGCACTTCTGGAGCCGCTGTGCGAGCACTTCGACCAAGGCACCCTGAGTCTTGCCGAACTGCGTTCACAGCTGGCTGCCCAACAACTGGACAGCACGCCCCAGGACATCACCCACCTGCTGGACGTATGGATACGCCTGGACATCCTGGTCCCGGTGGCGAAAAGCCCGAACCGTTTCGAGCTCAATGCGCAGATCCACGACTTCCTCGCCTACCTGCGCCGTGAGCACCGCCTGGGCCTGTGCCTGGAGATCGAAGCCTACCTGCGCCACCTCGAGCGCCTGGCCGGTTACATCCAGGACGCCTTCGACGTGCGCGACGGCAACGACCTGGCGCGCCAGCTGCGGCTGCTGGACATGCGCGTGCGCGATGTCCTGAAGAAGCTCGCCAACGACGAACAGGCCCTGGTGGCCGTTGCCGAGCGGGCCAAGACCAGCGACCGGCAGATCCCCCTGCGCCAGCGCTATGCCGAGGTGCTGGCCACCTGGGACGAATACGTCGAACCGATGATCCAACTGGTGAACGCCGACGGCGCCTTCGAACAGGGCGTGCGCAAGGTGGAGAACGTCCTGCTGCGCATGCTCACCGAACAGCAGCGCCTGGGCCACCTGGTGGACGACGACATGCTGCTGCGCACCCACGCGCGGATCCTGGAAATGCAGACCAGCGCCCAACTGACCCTGCGCCACGCCCGGGAACTGCTGCTGCCGCTGCGTGAGGAGGCGCGCCGTCATAACGCCGTGACCCGCGGCGCGGCCCTGGCCCTGTCGGCCATCCGCCGCAAGGGCATCGACGCCGTGCCCCAGGCCGCCATGCCGATGTTCACCCGTCCGCAAAGCACCTTCCTCGGCAGCTCCGGCCAGGTGGAAGCCTATGTCTACGCCCTGGCCCGCTTCGAACCCAAGCCCGCGCGCTTCCCCAAGGCCCACAAGACCCACAAGGGCGTGGCCCCCAAGGCACCGCGCACGGTCCGGGAAATGCTCGAGCGCTGCGAAGACGCCCTGCCGATGCCGGACCTGATGAGCTGGCTGCTGGACCAGGAGCCCGATGGCGCCACCGACGAACTGCTGTACTGGTTCTCGCGCCTGTCCCGGGAAAAACGCTTCAAGCGCGAGCGCCTCGAACGCCGCGACTACCACACCCAGGAGCACCAGGTCAGCCTGCGCTCCTTCGCCCTGCTCTCGGCCCGCGATGACGCCGCCGAGCATTCTGCGAGCAACGCCAATGCATCTTGATCTTTCCGAACTGTCCCAGCTGGCGCCGATCTTCCGCGAGCTGTTCAAGGGTTACCACGTCAGCCGCCGCGACCCGGAGCTGTACGCCCAACTGTCGAACTTCCAGGACCAGTACCGCACCCTGTTCAAGGCCCTGGGCTTCGAGCTGGTGTGCGATACCCGCGGCTTCTACTACTTCGTGCCGGACAACGCCGCCGCCCAGGTGAACAAGACCGCCCAGCGCCTGGCGCTGTTCACCTTCATCCTGGTGGAGCACCTGGCCGACCAGGGCCGCGACCCGATCGCCGTGCTCGACGGCGGCAGCCTGGGCCGCGACGAACTGCCGTCGCTGCTGGAAAAATACCGCGACCTGTTCATCCAGGCCGAAGTGCAGACCCAGGAAGAGCTGGAAGAGAAGATCATGCGCCGCATGACCCAGCTGGGTTTTGCCGCCGAGGAGCCGGGGATCTATCGCTTCCTGCCGCCGATGCACCGCTTCCTCGATGTCTGCCTGTCGGTCCAGCAGGACCGCGACCTGGCCGCCAGCCTGCACAGCGTGCTGCCGCTGCCGACCCCGGTGCTGGTGGACGACGACAGCGACGAAAAACTGCTGCAGACCGATGACCCGCTGGACCTGAGCGAATTCGACGAGTCCGAAGAAAGTGAAGAAGACGCGCTGGCCCGAGCCATCGCCGAAGAACAGGAGCTCGACGCATGAGCAAGGAACGCTACGGCATCCGCCGCTTTGCCCTACTGAACACCGCCGGCTACAGCCTCGGCCTGTTCCCCCTGGAAGAGCCGCTGTCGGTGTACGGGGCCAACAACCTGGGCAAGTCGGCATCCATCAACGCCCTGCAATTCCCGATCCTGGCACGCATGTCGGACATGAGCTTCGGCAAGTACAGCCTGGAACAATCCCGGCGCTTCTACTTCGCTTCCGACACCAGCTACATCCTGGTGGAAGTCTCGCTGCCCCACGGCCCCCATGTGATCGGCGTGGTCGGGCGCGGCCCGGGCGGCGGTTTCGGCCACCAGTTCTTCGCCTACGCCGGGCAGCTGGACCTGGCGCACTACCAGAAGGACGACACCTGCCTGCGGCAGAAAGAGCTGTTCACCAACCTGGAGCGCCAGGGCCTCAAGGCCTATGAGCTCAAGCCCGATGAACTGCGGCGCCTGCTGGTGGGCGGCCACACCTCGATCCCCCTGGACCTGACCCTGATCCCGCTGCGCTCCACCAGCGAGCAAAGCCTGAAGACCTTCCGCGCGTTGTTCATCAACCTGCTGCACATGCGCGAAATCACCGCGGCCAAGCTCAAGCAGCTGTTCCTCGACGCCTTCGAGCACAGCCTGCGCTCCGGCAGCGTCGACTACATCGCCGCGTGCGACGAAGCTTTCCGCGACGTACGACGCATGGAGCAGGACTACAACTCCCTGGTGGCCGCCGGCCCCCTGGTGGAGGCCCTGGCCAACGGCGTGAAACAGCGGGACATTCTGCGGGGCAAGCTGCATCGCCTGTCGCCGTTGCTGGACTCGCTGCTGGGCACCTGGTCGGACTACGCCGGCGCCCGCAAGGAAGAGCTGACTATCCAGGCCGAGCATTACCGCAACGAGCAGGACGCGCTGCAGAACGACCAGCGCAGCAGCACCCAGGAAATGATGCGCCTGGAGCGGGAAATCACCGGTACCCAGCGCTGGCTGGGTGAGCTGTCGGTGCTCAAGCACCGCTTCGCCCTGGTGGATGACGTCAAGGTCCTGGAACAGCAACTGCTGGCGGCCAAGGATGCTCACGACGAGCTGGCCGGCGCCCTGGCCCAGTCCCGGCAATTCTCCGCCGAAGACCTGGAAGAGCGCCTGCGGGACCTGGAAAAACGCCTGAAGTCGGTGAAGCAGCAGCTCGATCATGCCGACAACAACAGCTACGCCCGCCTGCGGGAAGAGTTCTCCCAGCAGGACGTGGAGCGCCTGATGCGCCTGTTCAACAGCGCGCTGTTCAGCCTGCCCCTGGGCGAACACGGCATTGCCCTGGACGACAACGGCGAGTGGGTGAAGTCGGTGGAGCTGATCCTCGACGGCTTCAAGGGCGAGCGCTTCGAAGTGCCGGGGCTGTCGATCGACATCTCCCACATCGAACCGCCAGCCTTGCAGGCCCTGGCCGACCGCGCCGCCCTGCGGGATCAGAAAGAACGCCTGGAAAAAGAGCTCAAACAGCTCAAGACCCAGGCCGCCGTGGCCGCCGACCGCGCCGCCAGCAAGACCCAGACCGAAGCCCTGTACCAACAGGTACTGGATGCCCAGAAGGCCCTGGAAGACTTCCGCCGCGCTCAGACTCTGAGCGCCGAGGAAGGCGAGAAGCTGGAGCAGCTGGCACAGATGGAGGCCGCCCAGGACGAACTCAAGCGCTCCAGCGACGCCTTCACCGAGCGCGTCCAGCAGTTGTCTGCGAAGCTGCAACTGGTGGGCCGGCAGATCGCCGACATGGAAGCCAAGCAGCGCACCCTGGACGACGCTCTGCGTCGCCGTCAGCTGCTGCCGGCAGACCTGCCCTTCGGCACGCCGTTCATGGACCCGGTGGACGATTCCATGGACAACCTGCTGCCATTGCTCAACGACTACCAGGACAGCTGGCAGGGCTTGCAGCGGGTCGACGGGCAGATCGAGGCACTGTATGCCCAGGTGCGCCTCAAGGGCGTGGCCAAGTTCGACAGCGAGGATGACGTAGAGCGGCGCCTGCAGCTGCTGATCAACGCCTATGCCCACCGCACCGACGAAGCCCTGACCCTGGGCAAGGCGCGCCGCGCCGCGGTCACCGATATCGCCCGGACCCTGCGCAATATCCGCAGCGACTACGACAGCCTGGAACACCAGCTGGCGCTGTTCAACCGCGAGATCAACAAGCGCCAGGTGTCCAACCTGCAGAGCTTCCGTATCGTCCTGGCGCCGAACAAGGAAGCCCTCAAGCACATCGACCAGATCATCCACAGCGCCGGGCAATACGAAGAAGGCGAGACCCTGTCGGTGTTCGACCTGAGCCAGAGCGCCGAGCAGGACAACAAGAACGAAGAAGCCAAGGAGTACCTGGCGCGGCTGGTGGCGGCCAACCACAACCAGCTGGGCCTCAAGGACCTGTTCGAACTGGCGTTCGAGATCACCAAGGTCAACGGCCAGCCGGTCATCCACACCGACATCGATGGCGCGGCGTCCAACGGCACCACCATGACCATCAAGGCGCTGACCAACATGTACCTGTTGCTGCACTTGATGGACCGCGACCAGGCCGGGCGCATCCGCCTGCCTTACTACCTCGACGAGGCGGCGGACATCGACGAGCGCAACCAGGCGGCGCTGCTGGAAACCAGCCTGCAACTGGGCTTCGTGCCAATCCTGGCCAGTGTGAAGCCCCAGGTTTCCGCCCAAGTGGCCATCGACCTGGAAGGTGGCAGCGGACCGAACGGCATCTACATCGACGAGGCCGATTGGAAGTTCATCCGTCGTCACGATCAGGTCAAGGCCGTGCTGAACGCAGAGCCGGAAGCAGAAGCGGAGCTGGACGAAGTCTGATTTCGTAACGCTGCAACGAAAAAGGCCGCGCTCTTCCGAGCGCGGCCTTTTTTATGGGAAAGCTGTTGTAGGAGCTGGCTTGCCAGCGAAGGCGTCCTCTGGCGCGACGCAGGGCTGAGGGCCTCTTCGCCGGCAAGCCGGCTCCTACAGGAAGGTTATTTGCCCAGGGGGATCTTCGGTGCCCAGGTCAGCCATTCCTCTTCGAACTTGTCGAACAGCGGGAAGGTCTGCTGAGGCCGCGCCGGGTTGCCCATGCGCTCGCCATCCGGCGTCGCGAAGGCAATCCCCCCCTGGATCAGGGTCTCCAGGGATTCGGTACGCACCGTCGCCCCTTTGAACAGGCCAAAGTCGACACCAAATCCACTGCTGTTCCAGAAGCGCGTACCACTGCGAACCAGCGGTGCGTACTTGGGTTCGATGAGGATGTGGATCAGTACCCGATCGGCCGTCTGGCCCAGCTCGTAACCGGTCACCTTGCCCACCGCCACTTCGCGGTAGGTTACCGGCACTCCGACTTTCAGCGAGCCACGCCGAGCAGCGCTCAACACCAGGCTCAGGCCGGCTTCCTGAACGCTGGCTTCCGGCGGTTGCGGCAAGGCGACAAAACTGGTCTGCACGCCCTGGCTCTTCGTCGCAGGCTGGACCTCGATGTATTGGCCGGTGACCAGGGTTTCCAGGTTCGAGGTCTTCATCAGGCCCAACTCCGGCTTGACCACCCAGAACTGGCTGCCGACCCGGGCGATGCGCTCGGGCACTTCGGTGATCCGCGCCTTGAGCATGACCGATTGCATGTCGGCGCTGAGGGTCACTTCTTCCAGCTTGCCCACGTCCAGGCCCTTGAAGCGTACAGGCGTGCCGGCCCGCAAGCCGTCGGCGCGATCAACCTTGATGCTCACCAGGGTGCCGCGCTGCGCCGCCTCCTCCTGGTTGGCGAACAGGCGGAAACGTGGAATGCGCTTTTTCAGCGGCACGTTGGGCAGCGGGGTCTCGAAGGCGATGCCACCCGCCATCAGGCTTTGCAGCGACTCGCTCTTGATCTGGATACCACCGGTCAGGCCCCCGGTCAGGGTGATGCCACTGACGTTCCAGAAGCGCGTCGAACCGTTGACCAGGCCTTCATATTCCTTCTCGATGTGGACGCCGATCACCAGTTGCTTGCGGGTGTGGGAGAACTGGTAGCTCTGCACCGACCCGACCTTGACCTGTTTATAGAGAATCGGGCTGCCGACATCCAGCGACCCCAGGTTGTCGGTGAACAGCACCATGTGCAGGCCGGGGGCACGCAGGTCCAGCGGCGGGGCCTTGGCCCGGGCCTCGAACTCGCGCTGGGGCGCGGCGCCCTTGTCGCCGGGACGGATAGCGATGTAGTTACCCTTGACCAGGGCCTCAAGACCGGTGATGCCGGCCAGGGAGATCGAAGGCTTGACGGTCCAGAACTGGGTGCCCTGGACCAGGTAATCCTCGGCCAGGGGATCGAGAGTCAGCTCGGCGGTGGCGCTGCTCAGGTCGGAGTCGACCTTCAGGGCTTTCAGGCTGCCCACCTGGATGCCCTTGTACATCACCGGGGTGCGCCCGGCCTGCAGGCCTTCGAAATCGGTGAGCTTGACCTTGACCCGGATCCCGGCCTGGGCGGCGTCGAAGTCCTCATACAGACGGAACGGCAGGCTTGGGTCGGTGGGCGGGCTGTCCTTGCGATTCTCCGGCGTGGCAAAGGCGATCCCCCCGGCGACGATGCTGGACAGGGACTCGCTGCGTACTTTTACCCCGGACAGGTTGGCGTCGATGCTGATGCCGCTGGCGTTCCAGAAACGTGTGTGCTTGCGCACCAGATTGGCATAGGTGGGCTCGATATAGACCTTGAGCTCTACCGTGTTCTGGTCTTCGGAGAGCAGGAAGCTCTTGATCTGGCCAACCTGGATCTGCTTGTAGAACACTGGGCTGCCACGGTTCAGCGACCCCAGGCGCTCGGCCTTGATGGTCAGGTGCAGGCCCGGTTTGGCATCAGATAAAGGAGGCTCTTCGGCCAGGGCCTTGAACTTGCGGCTCGGCTCGCCATCCCCGGGGCTGACGGCGATGTAGTTGCCCGAGACCAGGGTTTCCAGGCCAGTGATCCCGGCCAGGCTGACACTGGGTTTGACCAGCCAGAAGCGGGTGTTGGTCTTCAGGTACTGTTCGACGTCCTTGTTCATCTCGACCGTGGCAATCACTCCCTTGGAGTTGCCCTCATCGTCCAGAGCCAGGGTTTTGACCTTACCTACGGGCATGCCCTTGTAGACCACTTCAGTCTTGTTGGCCTGGATCCCCTCGCCGCTTTCAAAGCGCAACTGGATCTCGATACCGGTCTGGCTGTAGGCACGCCAGCCCAGCCAGCCGCCGATGATCAGGGCAATCAGGGGCAATACCCAGATAGCCGACCAGTTGGAGGCCGGGCGGGTTTTGGCGGTAGGCAAATCACTCATGGTCGTCGTCCGACTCCGTGTTATCCCAGATCAGTCGGGGATCGAAAGTTACTGCAGCCAGCATGGTCAGAATCACCACGCTGGCAAAGGCAACCGCACCGAGATTGGCCTCGATGCTGGCCAGCCGGCCAAAGTTGACCACCGCCACCAGGATGGCGATGACAAAGATATCCAGCATCGACCAGCGGCCGATGAACTCGATAAAGCGGTACATGATGATCCGCTGTCGGGCCGAGAGCGGCTGGTGACGTTGCACCGAAAACAACAACAGGGCAATGCCCACCAGCTTGAAGGTGGGCACCAGGATACTGGCGACGAACACCACCGCAGCGATGGGAAACATGCCGTGCTGCACCAGCTGGATGACCCCGGACATGATGGTGCTGGGGTCACCCTGGCCCAGGGAACTGACGGTCATGATCGGCAGCACGTTGGCCGGGATGTAGAGGATCGCGGCGGTGAGCAGCAACGCCCAGGTGCGCAGTATGCTATTGGGGCGACGAGGATGAACCATGGCCCCGCAGCGAGTGCAGGTCTGCTCTTCGCTGTCAGCCTCCTGCCGATTCAACTCGTGGCATTCAGTACAGATCAGAATGCCTGCCTCAATCGCCCGCATGTATGTCCTCTCCCGATAACGCTTGCCAGATCTGGTGAGGCGACATCACCACCTCCAGCCAGACCTGCACCAACAACAGACTGATAAAACACACCAGGCCCAGGCCCACGGTAATGGATGCCATGTCGGCCAACTTGACGATGGCCACCAGCACCCCCATCAGGTAGACCTCGAGCATGCCCCAGTCGCGCAGATGATGATAAATGCGATAGAGCAGCAGGCCGTAACTGCGGCCGATGTCCCAACGAATACTCAGCAGGACTAAAAGCTGACAAATCAACTTGAGCAGGGGAATGCCCATGCTGCACAGGAACACCACCACCGCCACGCCTTCCATCCCGGTGTCGAACAGCCCCTGCACACCGCTCCAGACCGTGTCCTCGGAAGACTGTCCCAGTAGATTGAGCTGCATGATGGGTAGAAAGTTCGCCGGCACATAGAGCAACAAGGCCGCGATCACCAGGGCCAGGCTGCGTTCGACCACATTGTGCCGGTGCGCGTAGAGCTCATAGCCACAACGAGGGCACTGGGCTTTCTCACCGAGGGCGAGCTTGGGCTTGCGCATCAGCAAGTCGCATTCATGGCAGGCAACCAGGTCGTCCAGTGGTAATTCTGACAACCCGGGGGCGTCAACCGGATCTGGCATAGAAGGCTCTGGGAGTGGAGAAAGTAACGGTTATTCTAGTGTTCCAATCCGAAAATAACTGTGCAAATTTGTTTGCGAATAAGAGCAAATTTTCCACGTGCAAAAACAAAACCCCAACTGCATGTGCAGTTGGGGTTTCGGAATTTAATCTTGACGATGACCTACTCTCACATGGGGAAACCCCACACTACCATCGGCGATG